>JAQDQK010000030.1 GCA_027658995.1 Propionibacteriaceae bacterium AM104-82 | reverse complement strand
TGCCTACTCGACGCGGGCGGGTTCAGACCCCGAATCCACTCACTTCTGTGAAGAGCCCCTTATCTATTGCCCCCCGCCAGTTATCGCCCCACTTGATCCGATCCGAATCGAGCCAGAGTTGCAGCTCCTCTGCCCTGTTTGCTTCGTAGTGGCCAACGACGTCTTTTGCTAGGCGTGTTATTCGGCCTTGTTCCAGATCGTCATCGGCGTGGGTGTACGACCAAAACCCGTGGAGTTCCATTCTCAAATGCTACAGGTGGGCGGGCGACTGGCTCGGGCGGAGTGGTGACTTCACAGTTGACGAGGTTCTCAAGGGAAGGGCCACCGCCGTCGTGCCACGGCTGGATGCAGTGGGCCTCGCAGACCGCGGGAGACTCGGTGCAGTGAGGGAAGCGAAGTCGGCGTCTCGGCAAGCCAGGGCCGCCAGGATGCCGCCGGTGACCAGATGCCGCTCGCGCCCGACTTCGAGGGGGTCGGAACGTCCGCCGAGCACGAGGGGCATCAGGTTCGCGTCACGGGCGAGGCGTCCCGCCTCGGATGCTGTGAGGGAGGAGGCGTCGACGCCGATCAGGCTCGCGGAGCCTATCCCGCGCAACGCCTCGAGCGAGACGGTGACACTCACGTGCGGCCTGTCCAGCCCGAGCCTTGGGAGCGAGTCGGCCGCCGCGTGGTGGGCGAGGCTCATCAGCGCGTCTGCTCGCCTGGCGCCGCGCGAGGGCAGCGTCGCCGCGGATCCATAGGAGGCCCGCGGCGTCGGCGAGTGAAGGTGTTCAGCGTCGGCGTGTGTGCAGCCTAGCCAGACCGCGATAGCTGCGTCCTTGGTGCCCGATAGTCCGGGTGCCACGGGTCTTCGTGTGGCTCCGGGAATCGGATAGTCGGGGTGTGGGCAGAGTCCTCCCCAGGAGCCTCGGCATCCTCTATCTCAAACTCGTTCGCGAGGTGGGACTCGAGTCGCGCCAGGCGGTGTCTTCGGTGCTGTCGAGGGGCCCGGTTCGGGTCGATGTGCCTGGGAGGGCGGAACCAGGGCTCTCCCGAGTCTGGGTCGATCCAGACCTGCCACTGGCTTGCCTCCGACTGGAGCGGGTCGGGCTCGACCAGGCGGTGATGCCTCGGGCACAGCAGCACGAGGTTGTCCAGGGAAGTGACGCCGCCGTCGTGCCAGGGCTGGATGTGGTGGGCCTCGCAGACCGTGGGTGGCATGGTGCAGTGCGGGAACGCACAGCCGGCGTCGCGGCGGGTGAGTGCCGCCCGAATGCCTGTGGTGACCAGGCGGCGCCTTCGCCCGACGTCGAGGGGTTCGGATCGTCCGCCGAGCACGACGGGGATCAGGTTCGCGTCGCAGGCGAGGCGACGCGCCTCGGAGGCCGTGAGGGATGAGGCGTCGATGCCGATCAGGCTGGCGGAGCCGATCCCGTCGCGCAGCGCCTCGAGCGAGACGGTGACACTCACGTGCGGCCTGTCCAACCCGAGCCTTGGGAGCGAGCCGGCGGCCGCGGCATGGTGAGCGAGGCTCATCAGCGCGTCGGCTCGCCTGGCGTCGCGCGAGGGCACCGCCTCCGAAGAGTACGAGGACAGCGGTGGCGTGAGCGCGTCGAGTTGGGCCTGCAGCAGCGCGCCGTCGGCGAGGGGGAGCCTGCCCGTCAGCGTCATGTACCCGTGGCAGGAGTCGATCAGCCGCACCGACCGGATCGCCTCGGCGCGGCGCCGTTCGCGGTCCAGTCGCTCGCCTTCCTCGTGCTCCGCGGCCTCGGGATCGAGCAGCGCCCACACCTCCAGAGCGGCGTGCCGCAGTTCGTGAGGGGAGTAGGAGCCGGCCAGGTGGATCAGCTCGGCCTGGCAGACCTCCAGCACGCGGCCGGTGATGCTGGTGGGAAGCTTCTTCAGCCCGAACACCATCGCGGAGGCCTGGGGAGCGGAGATCGCTCCGTCGGTGAGGGCCGCCTTGATCATGGTGAACCGCTCCGACAGGTCGTCGGCGAGCCGCAGGTCGGCTGAGGTGCGGGAACTGTCGTGGCGCGGAGTCGAACGGTGCTGGTCGATCACCGAGGCCAGGCCGTCGAGGTTCGCCTCGTGGAGCAGGTGCAGCTTGAGTCCCTCTGCCTGGGCCTGGATCTCTTCGAGCGCCTCCAGGACCGAGGCCAGCCTGGCCGCGCGTTCGTCGTGCTCCGAGAGCGTCGTCGCGGCGTGCCAGAGCGCTGCCATCAACTCCTGGCTGCCCCGCTGCAACGAATCGAACATAGAACTCATTATTCCGTCAGGATCTGACAGTTTCCGCCGCCACGTGGGGCACTCCGGAAGGATGTGAATAACGGTTTGATAACGGTTTATGGTGTCGGAGTCCCTACCTTCATGACCGCGCCTCGAGGGGCACCGAGAGTAAGCAATCGGGCTTCCTCGGCGGCCTCGGCGGTCGCTCGCTGAGCTTGTCGAAGCGTCCGATTCTTGTGCGGGGTTGCGCCCGCGAGTAGTTCGGGGATCGCGTGGTTGCGGACCCCTCGATGGGATCGAGCATCCTTCGCTGAGCTTGTTGAAGCGTCCGGTTGTGGTGCGGAGGGTGCGGACCCCTCGAGTGGCTCGAGGGCCGTTCGTTGAGCTTGTCGAAGCGTCCGATCTTCGTGCGGGGTTGCGGACCCCTCGACGGGCTCGAGGGTCGATGGCTGGGTCCCTCGGTTGGTCGGGGGTTGTTCGCTGAGCTTGTCGGAGCGTCCACTTGGTGTGTGGCTTCGGACCCCTCGACGAGCTCGGGGATCGTTGGTTGCGGCCACTCGGCTGGCTCGGGTTCGTTCGCTGAGCCTGTCGAGTGTCCGACTCGGTGTGTGGTTGCGGACCCCTCGATGGGATCGAGCATCGTTTGCTGAGTCTGTCGGAGTATCCGATTTGCTGCGCGGTTTCGGACCCCTCGACGAGCTCGGGGATCGTTGGTTGCGGCCACTCGGCTGGCTCGGGGTTCGTTCGCTGAGCTTGTCGAAGCGTCCGATTCTGTGCGGGGCTGCGGACCGCTCGTCGAGCTCGGGCATCGTTGGCTGCGGCCCCGTTTGCCCGCTCGGTGATCTCGGCGGTTGCCCCCCCGACGGGCTCGGGGTCGATTGCTGAGCTTGTCGCCGCGTCCTTCGGGGTGTGGTTTCAGACCCCTCGACGAGCTCGGGGATCGTTTGGTTGCGGACCCCTCGAAAGGCTCGGGGAGCGGTGGGTTCACATGGCCGAAATGCCGATGGAAGGCCTAGTGGGCGAGGTATCGACTAGGGTTTCGCGCATGGCAGAGACCCCCACGATCGTCAGCATTCTCACCGACCGGGCGCAGGCGTCGCCCGCAGATACCGCGCGGGAACTCGAGAAGGCCGCCAAGAAGATCGGGTCCTACTCCCGCGCCCCCGGCAATCGTAAGGACGCCGAGCGGGTCACGAGCGTCCTGACTCCCGCCGTCGTCGAGGCGCTCGGGGATGCGTTCATCGCGGTGCGGACCCACGAGCTCGACAACCCTCTCCCGCTGCTCGGCCCCGACTTCCGGCAGGCAGACCACGCCTTCGCGGCGCTCCTGATCGGCGCGGCCGACCCTGCCCTGGAGGCCGTGGCGCTGCGCGGCGTCGACCAGGTGGTGGCCCTGCTGCCCAGGATGAGCGCCAAGCAGGCCGAGCACATCCACCACCTCGCCAAGCAGTTCCCGGAGGTCGAGGCCGCCAACCGACTGCACGCCGCGGCCAAGTGCGTGCTCGCCCAGTTCCCGGAGACGGCGGGGGAGGCGTGGGCGCGCGAACTCGGACTGGACCTGCCCAACGAGTACTGGTCGATCTCACTTGGTCTGGACCCGGTTGAAGCCGACACGGAGGAGACTCGAAGGCGCCGTCGACGGTGGTTCGAGGCCATCATCCTGGCCGACATCACCAACTACCCGGGCGACCACACCACCTGGAGCATCCGCATCGGTACGACCAACCGTGACATGCTCGGCTGGGACAGGGCGGCTCCCCAAGAGCGCGGCGTGCCGGTCGGCACCTACGACCGCGAGGACCGCGCGCCCTACGAGCGCATCGCGGGCGCCGTCGTCCCGCCGCAGAGCCCTTCCGAGTTTCCGCGGGTGCTCGCCGACCTGGAGGCCGCGCACTCGGAACTTCGCTACGACTACGCGAAGCTGTCGGTGAGTGGAAGCCCGGGACGGCTGCTGTCGCCCGCGAAGAAGAAGTTGCTGATCGCCTGGCTCTCGCGGGCGGACGGCTGAGCCACAGCCCGACGTTGAGTCGCCCGCCGACGGCTAAGCAGTGGACAGGCGGCTAACTCGGGGTCTGGTCGTGGTCCGCGCCGTCGAGTTGCTCGACGATGTGGGTCAGGATCGGCCCGAGCACGGCAAGCGCGTCCCGTGCCCCACCGCGTGAGCCGGGGGCGTTGAACACGAACGCGCGCTGCGGCCCCGACTCGACGACGCCCGCCAGTCCGCGCGACAGGCACGACAGCGGCGTGACGGCCTGGCCTGCCGACCTGACCGCCTCGGCGACCCCGGGCACCTGGTAGGAGAGCAGCGGCGCGGTCGCCTCGACAGTGACGTCGCGCGGGCCGATCCCGGTGCCGCCGGTCGTCAGCACGATCCGGGCGCCCTCGTCGATGGCCTGGCCGATCGCGAGCGAGATCTGCTCCGCCTCGTCGGGCAGCACCACAGGGTCCGAGACGTCGAAGCCGAGCGCTGCAAGGCCGTCGCGCAGCACCTTGCCTGAGCGGTCCTCGTAGACGTCGGCGGCTGCCCGGTCCGAGCAGGTGATCACTGCGGCGCGATAGCTCATGGCGACAGACTAGGGCATCGCCCGGGCGTTGAAACAAGCGGATTGGTTTAACCGCAAATGCGGCTGATAGGGTTCCGATATGACGCAGATACGGATCTCGACGGCCGCCGACCTGCTCGGAGTGAGCGACGACACCGTCCGCCGCTGGGTGGAACTCGGGCGCCTCACCGGGGCAACCGACGACGCTGGCAGGCAGGGCGTCGACGGCGCCGAACTGGCCGCCCTCGCGCAGGAGATCGCCGACGGCGACAAGCTCGGGGAGGGCGCCCGCTCGGCCCGCAATCACCTGACGGGGCTCGTCACCCGGGTCGTCTCCGACAAGGTGATGAGCCAGGTCGAGTTGCAGTGCGGCCGGTTCCGGATCGTCTCCCTCATCTCGACCGAGGCGGTCGAGGAACTCGGCCTCGAGCCCGGCGTGGTCGCCACCGCCGTCATCAAGGCGACCAACGTCACCATCGAAAGGAACCGCGCATGAGGCGCCTCGCCGTCCTTGCCGCCACCTTTCTCCTCGCCGCCTGCGGCCAGGCGGGCGCCACCCCCGAGGCGGAGGTCTCGACAGGGCCGGGCACGGTGCCCAGCGCCGACGCGTCCACCCCGGTGGCGGGCGTCCCGGTCGACGCGGGCAAGGTGAACGTGTTCGCGGCGGCGTCGCTGAACAAGGTCTTCCCTGACATCTCCGGGGACATGGACGTCTCCTATTCGTTCGACGGGTCCTCGGGCCTCGTCGACCAGATCAAGGGCGGCGCCCCGGCCGACGTGTTCGCCTCGGCCGACAGGAAGAACATGGACAAGGCCGCCGAGGCTGGGCTGCTTGACGGCGAGCCGAAGCAGTTCGCCACCAACTACCTCGTCGTCGTCACCCCCGCAGGCAACCCGGCGGGGGTCACCGGCTTCGACGCGTCGCTCGACGGGAAGAAACTCGTGGTGTGCGCGGCGGAGGTGCCGTGCGGCGCGGCGACCGGGCGACTCGCTGAGGCCGAAGGGCTGACGCTGACGCCCGTCTCCGAGGAGTCCAGCGTCACCGACGTGCTCGGCAAGGTCACCTCCGGCGAGGCCGACGCGGGACTGGTCTACGCCACCGACGCCAAGCAGGCGGGCGACAAGGTCGACACCCTCGAGATCCCCGGCGCGATGGCCGACCCCAACACCTACTGGATCGCCGTCGTCAAGGACGCCCCCAACCCGGCGGGCGCCAAGGCGTTCGTCGAGACGATCACGGGCGCGCAGGGCCTGCAGAAGCTCGCGGCGTTCGGGTTCGGCGCGCCCCAGTGACCTACCCGAGGTGGGCGCTCGCACCGACCGTCGTGGCGCTGGGCCTGCTCGGCCTGCCGCTGATCGGCCTGCTGTGGCGCGCCAACTGGGCAGAGCTTCCCGGGCTGCTGGTCAGTGACCGTTCCCTCGACGCGCTGCGCCTCAGCCTCGCGACGTGCGCGGTCTCGACGGTGCTTGTGCTGATCCTCGGCGTGCCGACGGCGCTGGTCCTTGCGAGGACGCGTGGCCGATGGTCCAGCGTCGCGCGCACCATCGTCACCATCCCCATGGTGCTGCCGCCCGTCGTTGCGGGCCTCGCGCTCCTGACCACGCTGGGTCGTCGCGGCATCGTCGGCGCTCCGCTGTCGGCGCTCGGCATCGAGATCGGGTTCACCACCGTCGCGGTCGTGATCGCCCAGACCTTCGTGTCGCTGCCCTTCCTCGTCATCTCGCTCGAGGGGGCGCTCCGCGCTGCTGGCTCCGACTACGAGCAGGCCGCCGGCTACCTCGGCGCCTCGCCGTCGCGGGCGTTCTGGCGGGTCACCCTCCCGATGGCCGCGCCGGCGTTGGCATCGGGGACCGCGCTCGCCTTCGCCCGCGCGCTCGGAGAGTTCGGCGCGACCCTCACCTTCGCCGGCTCCCTGCAGGGCGTCACCCGGACGCTGCCGCTCGAGATCTACCTGCTGCGCGAGTCCGACAGCGACCTTGCCCTGGCGCTCGCCGTCGTGCTGCTCGCCGTGGCGGCGCTGGTGGTCGGCGTCGCCACCCAGCTCAGGGCATGGGGGAGTCATGACTGAGGCACTGCGGATCGACGCCCGAGTCGTCGACCGCGGCGTCGACGCCCGGCTCGCGCTCGAGGCGGGCAGGCTGCTCGCGCTGGTCGGCCCGAACGGGGCGGGCAAGTCCACGTGCATCCAACTCCTCGCTGGTGCCCTGGGGCCGGACGACGGGACGGTCGAGGTCGGTGGGGAGGTGGTCGCCGACGCGCGGCGCGTCGTCCCGGCGCACCGTCGTCGGGTCGGCTACCTCGAGCAGCGCCCGCTGCTGTTCCCGCACCTCAGCGTCGCCGACAACGTGGCCTTCGGACCGCGCTCCCGGGGCGTCGCGAACGCTGACGCGCGTCGTCGTGCTGAGCAGGAACTGGAGGCGGTGGGGCTCGAGGGCTTCGGTGACCGGCGCACCCGTGAGCTGTCCGGGGGACAGGCCCAGCGAGTCGCCATCGCCCGCGCGCTGGCCATCGACCCCGCCGTCGTGCTGCTCGACGAGCCCTTCGCGGCCCTCGACGCCGCCGCCACCCCCGAACTGCGCCGCCTGTTGCGCGACCGGTTGCGCGGCATCACGACGGTGCTCGTCACGCACGACCCGCTCGACGTGCTCGCGCTCGCGGACCGGGTCGCCCACCTCGACGGCGGCCGCGTCGTGCTGGAGGGTGACGTCGACCCCGTCCTCCAGAACCCCTCGACGCGGTTCCTCGCGGACTTCGTCGGGCTGAACCTGCTGCACGGCCGCGTCGAGGAGGGCGCCGTGCACCTGGCCGACGGTTCGGCCGTGGCGGGACTTGCCGAGTCGGGCCTGGCGGCGCCGGAGGCCCGCGCGGTGTTCCCGCCCGCTGCGGTGAGCATCTTCCGCGTCGCCCCACACGGCAGCCCCCGCAACGAACTGCCCGCGCGGGTCGTCGCCGTGGAGGACCGTGGGCTGGTGCAGCGCGTCAGCCTGGAGGTCGCCGGGCAGCGGATCCAGGCCGACGTCACCCCGTCGGCGATGCGCGACCTCGGCCTTGCGCCGGGCGACCGGGTGGTCGCCGTCGTGAAGGCCACCCAGGTCGCGCTGCACCCGGTCGCCTGACGGCGGCGGGCCTTGTGGGCTGCCCCTAGACTCGGCCGCGACACCCGCAACCCGCAAGGAGAGACCCATGCTCACGTTCCTCGCCCGCTCAGCGATCAGCTCGATCTTCGTCTTCGGCGGGCAGGCCGCGATGCGCGAACCGGGCGGTCGCACCGCGATGGTCGAGAAGGCGGGTCGCACCGTCGGCATCGAGTTGGACGAGACCGAGGCGGCAACGCTGGTGAAGCTGAACGGCGCCGTGATGGCGGGCGCCGGCGCGACCTTCGCGCTTGGCATCCTGCCGCGGGTCTCGGCGGCCGCGCTGATCGGCTCGCTTGTGCCCACCACGCTGACCGGTCACGCGTTCTGGGAGGAGAAGGACCCGGCCGCGCGCAAGGGGCAGCTCACCCAGTTCCTCAAGAACGCGGCGATCGTCGGCGGCCTCGCGCTGGTGCTGTTCGGCGGCGGGAAGCGCGACTCCGCGGCCTGAGCGGGCCGAACCGACAGCAGACCCAGTACCGGCGCCAGAGGTTTCGACCGATGAGGCGACGCTGCGCGCCGTCTCATGGCTCAACCAGCGGGGGTAAGGGGTTTCGACCGATGAGGCGACGCTCCGCGCCGTCTCATGGCTCAACCAGCGGGACCCGGCATCCGGCGCCAGAGGTTTCGACCGATGAGGCGAGGTTCTTCGCCGTCTCGACGAGCGGGTCCCAGCAGCGGGCGACAGAGGTTTCGACCGATGAGGCGACGCTCCGCGCCGCCTCATGGCTCAACCAGCGGGGGCAAGGGGTTTGGACCGATGAGGCGACGCTGCGCGCCGCTTCAGGCTCAACCAGCGGAGCCCAGTACCTCGACGGCGCCGTCGATCAGGTGGACGGTGCGGTCGGCCCGGGCGATCAGCAGCGGGTCGTGGGTCGAGATGACCGAGGCGAGGCCGCGCTCGTGGGTCAGTTCCACGATCAGGTCCATGATGGTGGCCGCCGTGTCCGAGTCGAGTTGGCCTGTCGGCTCGTCGGCGATCAGGATGTCCGGCTCCGCCACCAGCGCGCGGGCAACGCCGACGCGCTGCTGCTGACCGCCGGAAAGCTCGTGCGGGCGCTGGCGCGCGTGCTGGGCGAGGCCGACGCGCTCCAGGATCGTCGCGACGCGTTCCGTCCGCTCCGCAGGGTCGACGTTGGCCAACCGCAGCGGCACCTCCACGTTCTCCGCGGCCGACAGCACCGGGATCAGCCCGAAGGTCTGGAACACGTAGCCGATCCGGCTGCGGCGGGTGGCCAGCACCTCGGACTCGGTCATCGCCGACAGCACCTCGGCGCCGTCGAGCACCACCTCTCCCGACGTCGGCCGGTCCAGGCCGCCGAGCAGGTTCAGCAGCGTCGTCTTTCCCGAGCCGGACGGCCCCGTGACCGCGGTCAGTTGGCCGCCGAGCACCTCGATGTCGACCCCGACGAGCGCGTGCACCTCCGCCTGCCCCGTCCCGAACGTGCGGCGTAGGTCGCGGCCCGCGAGTCTTGGTGGCTGGGTCATGACGGGTCCTCCTCATCGTCGGCGGCCAAGGCCGCGCGGCTGGGGGCCGAGGCGGAGCCGGGAGCATCGTCGTCGTCAGCCTCGGGGGCGGCGTGCCTGCTCGCCGCGGTGGCCTCGAAGTCGGCGCCCGGCCAGATCCCGACATGGTCGGGCTCCAGTTCGAGCCGGACCCGCTCGTGCAGGCCCAGCGAGCGCACATGCCCGGCGGGCAACTGGATGCGCCCGTTGCGGTCGATGACGGTGTACTCGTCGGCGACCTCGCGGGTGCCCTGCTCGTCGGTGACGGTGCGGCGCAGCACCTCGGTGGAGGTGCGACCGTCGCGGATCTGAATGGTGCGGGCCACGTGGTCGCTGACCATCGGGTCGTGCGTCACGATCAGCACCGTGGTGCCCAACTGCTCCGCGGCGTCGCGCATCGCGTCGAGCACCTGCGCCGAGTTCACCTCGTCGAGTTCTCCGGTGGGCTCGTCGGCGAGCAGGACGGCGGGGGCGTTGGCGAGCGCGGTGGCGATCGCGACCCGTTGCTGCTGCCCACCCGACATTTCTGCGGGCCTGCGGTCGGCCAGGTCGGCGACCCCGAGCAGCCCAAGCAACTCCAGAGCCCGCTCGCGACGCTCGCCCCGGTTGCTGATCACCATCGGCATCGCGACGTTCTCGACCGCGGAGAGGAAGGGGAGCAGGTTCCGGGAGGTCTGCTGGAACACGAACCCGACGGCGCCGCGCCGGAACTCGGTGCGCTGCCTGGGGGACATGCCGGACAGGTCCTCGCCCGCCACGCGCGCCTTGCCGCCGGTGGGCTTGTCGAGGCCGGAGAGGATGTTGAGCAGCGTCGACTTGCCGGAACCAGAGGCGCCGACGATGGCGACCACCTCGCCCGGTTCGACGGTGAGGCTCAACCCCTGGAGGGCCTGCACCTCGATCCCCTCAGTGGTGTGGATGCGCACCAGGTCCTCGCACCAGATGTCGGGCCCGCCATGGGAGCGGTGCGCCCCCTGGATGCCGCGACGTGCAGCGTCAGTCATCGTTCCTCCCCGAGGCGAAGTTCGTGGGCAATGTTGGTGCGACCGGCCAGCCAGGCGCTGAACCCGACCGCGAGGGTGGTGGCCGCGAGCAGCGCGAGACACACCCCGCCGACCCAGCGCGGGTCGAGATACAGCGAGGGTGTGAACACGCCGCCGGTGAGGGCCGTGAAGTCGACGGTGGCCAGCATCAGGGCCGCGACGCCGATCCCGACGAGCGCGCCGAGGATCAGCGCCACGAGCACGACGGGGCCGAGTTCCCAGGCGGTCAGGGCGCGCAACTGCCCCGGCTTGAGGCCGAGGGTGCGCAGCACCGCGGCGGCGCTTCGCCGGTCGTTGGCCGTCATGATCTGCGCTGTGAAGATGGCAAGCACCATCAGGACGCCGGTGATCAGGGTCAGCAGGATGAAGATCCTGGAGAGCCCATCGACGGTCGGCGAGTCGCGCAGCGCCTGCAGTTGGGTGTCGGTGGTCGTGACGTGGGCCAGCGGGATCAGTTCCTTGACGGCGGCCGTCACGGCCTCCAGGTCGGCACCCGGCGCGGCGGAGATGATGGCCGTCTTGGCGCTTGTCAGGTTCTTCTCCGGCCAGTTGTCGGTGGAGACGAGCACCCACGCGTCGGCGGAGGTCACACCGGGCAGCAGTTGGAGGCGGCCGACGACGTCGACGTCGCCGAGGCCCTGCAGGGTGGCCTTGCCGCCGGCGGGGATCAGCGCGCCGCCCACCACGACCGGCACGGGGGAGCCCTCCTGGAACACCGCGGCGGGCAGCGGCGACCCGTCCCGGCTGGCGAGGTAGGTCTCGGCCAGGTTGGCGTCGGCGAGCCAGACCCGCGCCCGGACTTCCTTGTCGCCGATCCGCAGCGCCGAGTTGTCCGAGCCGAGTCGCACCAGCGCGACCGCGTCGACGCCGTCGATGGCGCGCAACTGCTCGGCCGTCTCCTCCGTCATCCGGGGGCCGCTGACGTGCACCGATGAGCCGTTCTCGTTCCACACGGCCCGCTCGGTGCCCGCGGTGATGGTGCCGAGCAGCGAGGCTGCGGTCACGGCGATCGTGGTGCCGAGCACGATGGTGACGACCGGTGCGACGCCGCCGGCGGGCTCGCGCAGGGCGCGGGCCGAGCCCATGAAACCCGTGAAGCCCCGACCACGCTTGAAGGCGTGCACCAGCAGTCGCAGCGGCACCGGATAGACGCGCAGCACCAGCAGGCAGGCAAGCAGCGTCAACAGGACGGGTGCGGCGGCCCCGAGCAGGTCGGTGCCGACGCCCTGGGTGCCCTTGGTGGTCAGCAGTCGCCACGTCGCGCCGCCCGCGGCGAGGGCGATGAGGATCTCGGCGACCGTCCGCCACCTGCTGCTGCTCGAGGCGACCTCGCGTCGGCCAAGGTGCGAGGTGTCGCGCGCCACCCAGGCAAGCGCCGCGGCAGGCACGAGGCCGATTGCCAGGGTGAGCGGCCACGACCACCAGGGGGTCGGCGCGTCGACAAGGGCCCACCCGACGAGGTGGCCGAGCACCGCCGCTGGCACGCCCGCGACGACGCCCTCGATCGCGACGAGCCCGCGCAGTTGGGCGGGCGACATGCCGCGCGCCGACAGCAGCGTGATGGCGGTCCTCCTGCGGTAGAGGACCAGTTGGGCGCAGAGCGTCACCAGCGCGATGCCCACCCCGAGCGGGCCGATGGCGCTGACGGCGATCAGCGTGTGGGTGGTGCGCTGCTGGGCCAGTTGCCGCTCAAGGAGGGAGTTGAGGTCCGAGTGGAACGCCATCGGGTTGTTGTCGGCGCCGACGGGTTCGTCGCCGACAGGGGTGGGCACCGGCGACCAGCGCTTGGCGAGCATGCCCGTCAGTTGGGCGCTGAGCGCGGCGATGTCGGTGCCCTGGGCCGCGACGGCATCGGCGTTCAACCCGAAGTAGACGTCGTAGCGGAACGGGTCCTGCAGCCGCATCGACGGGTCGCCCGCCGCCATGTCCGGGGCCATGAACAGCCCCCCGACGAGCTTTGTCCCCTCGGCCGGTGACACCTCCTCCGAGATGCGCGCCGCGTACGGGTTGTGGTCCCAGCGGGTGTCCTCAGGGTGGTTGGCCGTGAAGATGCCGGTGATCTGCAGGTTCGGGGTGGGCCGGTCGCCGACCTTGAGGTTGGCCTTCTCTGCGAAGGCCTGCAACATGGCGACCTGGAACGGTGCCGAGTCGCTGCCGATCTCCGGCCACGCACCCTCGACAAGGCTCGTCCAGTCGGGTAGGTCGGGGTCGATCAGCAGGTTGGCATCGACGCGGTAGTAGCCGGTCTCCGTCGGAGGGACCCATTCCGCGCGGACCGGTTGCGTGCCCAGGAACTGCGCCGGCCTCAGCAGGGAACGCAGCGGCTCCGGCTGGGCGAGCCGGGTCGTCTCCGCCGCCTCCCGCGGACCCTGCCATGGGTCTCCCGCCGCGAGTGGGCCGACCGAGTAGGTCGTCCAGGTTCCCGACACGTCGCCCTGCACCGCAGAGACATCGCGCAGGCTGCTGGTCAGTTGCCGGTCGTCGAGTTGGGTGCTCATCCGCGGGATGATCGTGGCGATCAGCGAAAGCACCGCGACGGTGAAGGCAAGCAGGAGCGTCGGCCACGGGCTCGCGCGGAACTGGCGCACCAGGAGGGCGATCATCGGACCTCCTCCCGGTAGGCGGTCTCGAGCGCCTGGCGCCGCACCGTGACGGCCTGCCAGGCGACGATGCACGCCGCGCCGAGCGCCCCGGCGGCGAGCAGGACCAGCCAGGGCACCCAGTCGTAGCGCAGCGCGACCTGGAAGCTCGGATCCTGCTGGATGGCGGACAGCGCGACCGGGCGCACCACGAGCCACCCGACCGCCCACCCGGATGCAACACCGAGCGCGGTGGCGAGCACCAGCACCCCTCCGCTCTCGATGGCCCTGCTGCGGGCCTGCGCGGACGGCGTCATGCCGAGGGCGCGCAGCACCGCGACCTCGGGTCGGCGGGTGCTTGTGGTGGTGGCCGACGACGCCGCGAGGCCCGCGAGCGCCAGCGCCAACGCGCAGGCGGCGGCGACCCAGAGGGCGCTGGCCGCCACCTCCGCAGTTCCACCCCCAGCACGGTCGCTGACGATAGAGACGGAGTTGACGGAGGGGAGGTCGGCGACGGCGGCGCGGACCGCGTGCGGGTCCCCGTCGATGCCCGCCCACAGCTCATCGGGCCAGGGCATCGTCTGCCCCTTCGCCCTGTAGGTCTGAGCGAGCGCGGACGCGTCGATCAGCGCGCCCTGCTTGCCCGGCACCCCGGGGATCACGTCGGTGACTGCCGCGATCACGCCCGGGATGCGGCCCCCGAACGCGTCGATCTCCACCTCGTCGCCCACGGTGAGCGTCGTCGCCTCGGACGTGCCGCTGGTGATGGCGACAGGGACCCTCGGTCGCGGCAGCGCGGGAGCCTGGAAGCCGCCTGCCGGGTCGAACCCGGTGAACGCGAGCCCCGGCCCGACCCAGATGCTCTCGGAGCTCTCTTCGCTCTCCCCGGGGACCAGTCGGGTCGTGAGGTTCCAGGTCGCCGACGAGGGGTCGATCACGGATCGGGGCAGCGGCGGCGCCTCAACCTCGAGGTAGGTGCCCTGCACGCCGTCGGTGCCGTCGACCATGATCTCGCGGAAGGTCGGCGGGAGCGCACCCTCCATGAGGGCGTCGTACGCCTGGAACTGGTCGGCAGGATAGGCGGTGCCCGAGGACCAGTTGGCCGTCGCGGCGCCGAGCAGCGGGGTGCCGTCGGCGGCGACCGAGAGCGTGTAGTCGACCGAACGGAGCACCCAGGCGGTGGCCGACACGTCGAACCGGACGCCGTCGAGCACCAGGCCGACGTTGCCAGGCAGTTCGAGGTCGAAGGTGGCGCTGGCGGAGGCGTCCGGCAGCACGGCGGTGGTCACCGGGTCGTCGAGCGTGATCGGGCCTGGGGTGACGGTGACCGACCCGGTGGACAGTTGGTAGCTGAGACCCGTGACGGTGTCGCGAAGCAGGAGCGTTGCCGAGGCGCTGGCGGGGGCGAGGTAGTCCTGCAGGAGTTCGGCTCCCTCGGCGGCGGTGACCTCGGACTCGCCGTTGAGCGCCCACTGCCGCGGGGAGCTGGCCAGTTGCGCGGCCTGCCACGGGTCGAGGAAGGCGCGGGCACCAAGGGTGACCTGGAGGGTCCCTGCACCGGAGGGGATCGGCAGCGCGGCCGGCCCGGTGGCACCGACCTTCATCGCGTCCGCCGAGGGAAGCGCGGTGCCCGCCGGGAGCAGCGCGATGCGGTCCAGTTGCTCGACGGAGGCCACCACCAGGGGAAGCGACTGGTCGCCGATCTGGGCCGCGTCGGCCCGCCACACCGGCGTCGTGTCGGTGACCCCGGCGACCTTCCCGATGGGAGGCAGCGAGTTCGGGTCCCGGTCGGCGCTCTCGTCGACGGCGACACGCAGCGGCGCGGCCTGCCGCAGGTCCGCGATGTCGTCGAGCAGCGCGGTCGCGGTGCCACCGAAGACGGCCGCGAAGGTGGCGGTGCCGACGGCCAGCACCGTCAGCACGACCGCGACGGCCTGCAGCACCAGGCCCCTGGCGACCTGTGCCGAGGCCAACCACGCCCCGGTCGCCCGGGTGGCGTGCGTGACGACCTCGACCAGGCGCGTGAGCGGCGCGAGCACCACCAGGACCGCGACCGCAGACACGGCGAGCAGCAGCGCGGGGGACAGCGCGGAGATGACGTCGAGGCGGACCCTCCCGTCGTCGTCGACCCTGACGAAGCTCTGGGCGCTGCGCAACTGCCAGGTGGCGATCACGGCGAGCGCCACGGCCAGCACCAGCAGGGCGGCGCCGGCGACGTTGCGGACCCGGTCGCGGCCGGGGAGGAAGCCCCGTGCGCTGCGGATGGCCGAGGCGAGGTTGATGCCGATCAGGCACAGCGCGGCGATCACAAGGCCAGCAAGGCCGCCGAGCACGACGGTGCGGGTCTGGCTCCAGTCGCCGGCGGCGAGTCGCAGCACAAGCAGCGCGAGGCCGGTGCCGACCACGGAGCCGAGCAGCGCCACCAGCAGGGACTCGCCGGCGGCGACGCCGAGGATCTGACGCAGGCTCGCACCGCGGGCCACCAGCAGCGACTCCTCTGGTTCGCGGGAGGCGGACAGCAGCCCGGCGACCTGGGTGAGGCCGACGACGGCGATCAGGATCAGCACCGAGACGGGCAGGAACCCGAACGCGTCACCGCTGGCCGAGTCGCGGGCGGCCTGCTCGGCCGTCGGTGCCAGGTCGCCGGTGACGACGAGGCCGCGGCCCGACACGTCAGCGTCCTTGACCGCCTTCGCGGCGCTCTGCGCACGCTCGGCGAGCATCGGCAACTGCGCGGGCTTGATGGTGGCGCCGTCGGGGACGACGACCCACCTGATGAACGGTGACCCGCTCGCGGCGAGCACCTCGGGCGTCACGACGAGGGGCCCGATGTCGTCGCCGGAGGCGCCGGTGCGCAGCAGGGGGTCGCCGAGCCACATGGCGTCGGACGGGTCCGTCGGGCGCCACAGGCCGGAGATCACCAGGAACTGGCCGCCGACGTCGATGGTCGCGCCGACCGCGATGTCGCGCAGCCCCGCGGCCGCCGCGGAGAGCGTCGCCTCGCCGGGCCCCTTCGCCCAGGCGCCGTCCGTGAGGGTGAGGTTCGGCTCCGCCAACTGCTGCGCCGACCACATCACGACCCGCCCAGGCAGAGCGGTGCCGTCGAGGCTCGCGCTGCGCGGCTCGGAGACAAGTGATGTCCACACGTCGATGGGGATGGGGGAGAAGCCGCGGGTGAGCGTGTCTCGCACCAGGGTGTCCTGCTGTTGGGCGTTCTCGCCCATCCTGGTCTGCAGTTGGATGCCGGCGTCGCCGGTGGCGGGGTTCGCGAGGGCCGCCTGGGCGGCGCGGGTGGCGAGCAGGCCGGAGTTGCCGAGCGATCCCGCCAGGATCGCCGTCGTGAGCACCACAACCGCGAAGAGAACGGCGACGAGGGTGCGACCTGCACGCAGGCGGCGGCCTGCCCAGGCCCACCACGTCGTCATGTGACGACAGCTTAGGGGAGGTAGGGTTACCGCGTGCAGAGCTTCGAGGGACCGAAGGAAGAGTGTGGCGTATTCGGTGTCTGGGCCCCCGAGGAGGACGTCGCCCAACTGACCTTCTTCGGGCTCTTCGCGCTGCAGCACCGCGGCCAGGAGTCCGCAGGCATCGCCGTCAGCAACCTCCACCGGATCATGGTCTACAAGGACATGGGCCTTGTCAGCCAGGTCTTCGACGAGGCGACGCTGAAGTCCCTCCCGGGCCGGCTCGCGATCGGCCACACCCGCTACTCGACGACCGGCGCGAGCGTGTGGCACAACGCGCAGCCGACGTTCAAGGCGACCCAGCAGGGCGGCCTGGCGCTTGCCCACAACGGCAATCTCACCAACACCCACGAACTCGAGGCCTGGCTTGCCGAGCTTGCGCCGTCGGAGCGGGTGCCCGAGAAGAAGACCATGGACTCGACCAACGACACGTCGCTGGTCACCGCCATCATGGCAACCTTCGGAGATGAGCCGCTCGAGTCGGTCGCCATGCAGGTGCTTCCCCGCCTCAAGGGCGCCTTCTGCCTGACGTTCATGACGGAGCGCACCCTGTACGCGGCCCGCGACCCGCAGGGCTTCCGCCCGCTGGTGCTCGGCAGGCTGTCGAACGGGTGGGTCGTCGCGTCGGAGACCGCTGCCCTCGACATCGTCGGCGCCTCCTTCGTCCGCGAGGTCGAGCCGGGTGAGTTCATCGCCATCGACGAGCGGGGCCTCAGGACGCAGCGCTTCGCGGAGGCCAAGCCGAAGGGCTGCATCTTCGAGTACGTCTACCTTGCCCGGCCCGACACCACCATCGCCGGGCACGGTGTGCACTCGGTGCGGGTGCGGATCGGCCGCAAGCTCGCCGAGGAGTACCCGGTCGACGCCGACCTGGTGATCCCGGTGCCCGAGTCGGGCACGCCGTCGGCGATCGGCTACGCGCAGGGCTCCGGCATCCCCTACGGGCAGGGCCTCGTCAAGAACGCCTACGTCGGCCGGACGTTCATCCAGCCGAGCCAGACGATCCGCCAACTCGGCATCCGGCTGAAGCTCAACCCGCTCCGCGAGGTGATCGAGGGCAAGCGCCTCGTGGTGGTCGACGACTCGATCGTTCGCGGCAACACGCAGCGGGCGCTGGTGCGGATGCTGCGCGAGGCCGGCGCGAAGGAGGTCCACATCCGGATCTCGTCTCCGCCTGTCGAGTGGCCCTGCTTCTACGGCATCGACTTCGCCACCCGCGCCGAGTTGATCGCGCCCGGCCTCACCGTCGACGAGATCCGCCGCTCGCTCGGCGCCGACTCGCTCGGCTACATCTCGCTCGACGGCCTCACCGAGGCGACCCAGGTGCCCGCCGACCAACTGTGCCGCGCCTGCTTCGACGGCAAGTACCCCAACTCGATCCCGCCGGCCCAAGCCGAACTCTTGAACCTGGAGGAAGCAAAGTGAATCAGAGTGCCTACGCCGCGGCAGGCGTCGACATCGAGGCGGGCGACCGCGCCGTCGAACTCATGAAGGCCTCCGTCGCAAAGACCCGCCGACCCGAGGTGCTCGGTGGCCTCGGCGGATTCGCAGGATTCTTCGACGCCGCCGCCCTCAAGGGTTACCGCCACCCGGTGCTCGCCTCGTCCACCGACGGCGTCGGCACCAAGGTCGCCATCGCGCAGGCGATGGACAAGCACGACACGATCGGCTTCGACCTGATCGGGATGCTGGTCGACGACCTGGTCGTCAGCGGCGCCGAACCGCTGTTCGTGACCGACTACATCGCCACCGGCAAGGTCGTTCCGGAGCGGATCGCGGCCATCGTCTCCGGCATCGCCGACGCCTGCGTCGCGGCGGGCTGCTCGCTTGTCGGCGGCGAGACCGCGGAGCACCCGGGCCTGCTCGGCCCCGACGAGTACGACATCGCGGGCGCCACGACCGGCGTCGTCGAGAAGGACATGATCCTCGGCGCGCACCTGGTCGAGGTCGGCGACGCCGTGATCGCCATGAAGGCCTCCGGGCTACACTCCAACGGCTACTCGCTGGTGCGCCACGTGCTGCTCAACGAGGCCGGGTGGTCGCTGGACCGGCACGTCGACGAGTTGGGTCGCACGCTCGGCGAGGAACTCCTCGAGCCGACCAAGGTGTACGCGCTCGACGTGCTCGACCTGATCTCCAAGGCGAAGGTGCACGCCATGAGCCACATCACCGGTGGCGGCCTCGCAAACAACCTGGCCCGCGTGATCCCCGACGGCATGGCCGCGGTGCTCGACCGGTCGAGCTGGACCCCTCCCGCGATCTTCCAGCTGGTGCAGCAGGTCGGCGGCGTCTCTCAGGCCGACATCGACGCCACGCTCAACATGGGCGTCGGCATGGTCGCGATCCTTCCGCAGGACCAGGTCCCCGCCGCGATGGCGGCGCTGCAGGCCCGCGACGTGTGGTCCTGGCAGCTCGGCGTGATCGAGGCGGCCGAGGGACCGGGCTCCGCGCGCCTCGTCTGACTCTCCCGACCTGCGCCAGGCGAAACGACCAGCCCACCACCCTGATGGGTGACCCTGTCGTCGCCCGTGGCGAAACCCCTGGTCAGGATGCGGTCACGCCGATCCCGGATGTCGTCGGACGGTGCGTTCCATCGCGCAGACACCGACGCCCGGCCACGCGCCGCTGACAAGTGCGAAGAATCGGCACATGGCGCGGACAAGGCTGTTAGCGTCGGCACATCTCAAGACCGGGTCACACGCCCCAACGACGGGGAGTGGGAGAGGGGTAACGATGGGCCGACAACGACGCACGGCACTGGTGGGAGCGGCGATCGCCGTCACTGTCCTACTGGCTGGCTGTCTGCAGGATCCGAACCCGCGCGCGGCAGGAGGAGGCGGGGGAGACTTCATCGCCCCGGGGGGCTCCGCGGACGGTGACAAGGTCGTCACGCTCTTCGGGGCGTTCGGCGGCGACGAGGCCAAGGCCTTCGAGGAGTCGCTCAAGCAGTTCGAGAGCGAGTCCGGGATCACGATCGAGTACTCGAGTTCGCAGGACTTCACGACCCTGATCAAGGCAAAGGCACGCTCCGGGGACACCCCCGACATCGCGATGTTCCCGCAACCGGGCGGCCTGATCGAGCAGGTGGAGGCGCAACAGATCCAGCCGATCGACACCTACCTCGACTTCGACGCGATCAACGCCACCCTCATCCCCGGCTTCCTCGACGCGGCGCGGGTCAACGGCCGCTACTACGGCGCCCCGATGCGGATGGCCGTCAAGTCCATCGTCTGGTACCCCGAGTCGTACAAGGCCGCGGGTAACCCGACGGAGTTCGAGTCGATCCAGCAGATGCAGCAGATCGGCGACACGATCAAGAGTTCAGGAACCGCGCCCTGGTGCGTCGGGTTCGAGTCCGGCCCCGCGACGGGCTGGCCAGGAACCGACTGGATCGAGGAACTGGTGCTGCGGATGTGGGGCCCCGACGTCTACGACCAGTGGACCAAGCACCAGATCCCCTTCAACGACGAGCGGATCGTCAAGTCGTTCGAGGAGATGGACAAACTGCTCCTCACCGACGGCAACAGTTACGGAGGGCGGACCGGCATCCTCGCGACCGGGTTCGGCGACGCCATGAATCCCGCTTTCGAGTCGCCGCCCAAGTGCTACTGGATGAGGCAGGGCAACTTCGTCTCGAGCATGCTGCCGCAGGCTGTCACCGCGGAACTCGACACCGCCGTCGGAACGGCCGTGTTCCCTCCCTATGAGGGTGGCTACGCGGGGCAGCCGATCCTCGGCGGCGGCGACATCGCCGCGCTGTTCAACGGTGACGATCCCGACGCGATCGCCGTCATGAAGTACCTCACGAGCGACAAGTTCGGCGCCGAGTGGGCGAAGGCGGGTGGCTGGCTGTCTCCGCACAAGACCTTCGACCAGGCCAACTACCCGGACGAGACGACCAGACGGATCGCCGAGATGGCCTCCAATGCCGACGTGTTCCGCTACGACGGCTCTGACCTGATGCCCAACGCAGTCGGCGGCGGCAGCTTCTGGAGCGGGATGGTGTCGTTCACCTCCGGTGAGAAGACGGCGCAGCAGGTCGCCGACGACATCGAGCAGTCGTGGCCGACATCATGAGCGTCGCCGTCGAGTCTGCGGCGGTGGCGCCGCCCGACAAGGCTCAAAGCCCCGCCGATCCGAAGAAGATCCTGATCGGCGCGGTGTCGATGATCGTGGTCGGCTGGTTCGTCGGCAACGGGTTCCTGGCGCTTGCCTACTACCCACAGTGGTTCGCGATGGGTGTCCCGGTGCTCGACAAGATCGTCCAGGCGCTGCTGGCGATGGTGCTCGGCATCGGCGGGGCCTTCCTGTTCTTCTACTGCATGAACGTGTTCGTCGAGGGGCTGCCCGGCCGGATCGGGCAGTTCCTGATGCCGTACGCCTGGATCCTGCCCGGCTACTTCACCATCGGGCTGCTGCTTCTCTACCCGACGATCCAGACCGTCAACTACTCGTTCGCCAACAAGGACTCCACCGCCTACGCCTCCCCGTGGTACCAGAACTACGCGGACGTGCTCGGGTCGCAGGAGTTCCTGCGGACCATCGGCAACAACGTGCTGTGGCTGCTGATCGTGCCTGCCACGACGGTGGTCATCGGACTGCTCGTCGCGGTGCTCGCCGATCGGCTGGCGCCGAAGGGCGAGGCGGTCTCCAAGGCGTTGATCTTCATGCCGATGGCGATCTCGTTCGTCGGCGCCTCCACCATCTGGGGCTTCATCTATGACTACAAGTCGGGTGACACCCAGATCGGCCTCCTGAACGCCATCGTCAAGTCGCTCGGCGGCGAGCCGCAGTCCTGGCTCACCATCGACAAGTGGGCGCTCAACAGCCTTCTGCTGATGGTGATCGTCGTGTGGCTGCAGGTCGGCTACGCGATGGTGCTTCTCTCGACGGCGATCAAGAACGTGCCGGACGAGACCCTCGAGGCCGCCCGCATCGACGGGGCGAGCGAGTTCAAGATCTTCTTCCTGATCATCCTTCCGCAGATGCTCGGCACCATCATCACGGTCTTCGTCACCGTCTTCATCATGGTGATGAAGATCTTTGACATCGTCTACGTGATGACCAACGGCAACTTCAAGACCAACGTGATCGCCAACCTGTTCTTCCAGGAGTTGTTCGTCCAACGCAACGCAGGTAAGGCCTCGGCCATCGTCGTCATCCTGCTGATTGCGGTCCTTCCGGTGCTGATCTTCCAGGTGCGGCACTTCCGTCGTGAGGAGGCTGAGCGATGAGCAAGCAACCAGACACCGAATACAGGCGCAGTTGGGTCTCCATCATCGTGATGATCCTGCTGTGCATCATGTGGCTGATCCCCACCATCGGCCTGCTGGTCACCAGCTTCCGCAACATCGACCTGATCAACACCACCGGATGGTGGACCGGCCTGCTCGGTCCGTTCACGGCGGAGAACTACGCGGGCGTGTTCGAGAAGACCGACATGGGCGCCTCGTTCATCAACTCGTTCGCGGTGGCGATCCCCGCGACGGTGCTGCCGATCCTGCTCGCCGCGTTCGCGGCCTACGCGTTCACCTTCCTGGACTTCCGCGGTCGTGACTTCCTGTTCATCACGATCGTGGCCGTGATGGTCGTCCCGCTGCAGGTGGCGCTGCAGCCGATGCTCGACCTGTTCGGGCCCCGCGGGATCAACATCTCGGGGCAGTTCCTTGCGGTGTGGCTGCTGCACACGGGATTCGGCATGCCGCTGGCGATCTACACGCTGCGCAACTACATGACGACCCTGCCGCGCTCGATCATCGAGTCGGCGAAGGTCGACGGGGCCTCGCACTTCCAGACCTTCTGGAGGCTGGTGCTTCCGATGTCGATGCCAGCGGTGGCGGGCTTCGCGATCCTGCAGTTCCTGTGGGTGTGGAACGACCTGCTGATCGCCCTGATGTTCCTGAAGCCTGCGAACTCGACGGTGATCGTGTCGCTGTCGTCGATCATGGGCACCCAGGGCCAGGGCTGGGAACTGCTCACCGCTGGGGCGTTCGTCTCGATGATCGTCCCGATGCTGATCTTCTTCAGCATGCAGCGGTTCTTCGTCCGCGGCATGACCTCGGGCGCGGTCAAGGGCTGACAAGACGGGAGGGCCAGGCCACCGGTGCGGGTGGCCTGGCCCTCCTCGCGTGCCCGCGTCAGTAGGCGCGGCCGACGATGGCGTAGGCCTCGGGGTCGTCGTCGCTGACAGGCATGGTCTCGTCGTCGCGGACCAGGCAGCGCACCGTGATCGACGACGCCGCCAGGTGGCGTTCGCCCTCCACGCCCAACTTGGCCCACGGGATGCGGGCGAGCCCCTTCTGGGCCGCCGCGACCGCGTCGTCGACCGTCTCGACGTCTTCGGTGCGCAGGTCGAGGCGCACCTCCGCCTCATCGAACAGCGCCTGGTGGTCGACGAGCAGCGCCTCTGCCGACAGCGCCGCGGCCTGGTCGAGCGCCACGACGTCCTTGCCGCCCATGATCCGGCGCACCAGCGTGACCTTGCCCTCGGCGAGTTCGCGGGGCCCGATCTCCAGGCGAAGCGGGATGCCCTTGAGTTCGGCGTCGACGGCCCTTCGCCCGAAGGCGACTTCGGTCCGGTCGTCCAGCCTGGCCCGGATGCCCGTGTGGCGCAGTTCGTCGACCAGGCGGTGCGCGGCCTCGTGCACGCCCTCGCCGTCCTTGACGATCATCACGAGCGCCTGCACGGGCGCGAGCCGCGGCGGGAGGCGCAGCCCGTTGTCGTCTCCGTGCGACATGATCAGGGCGCCGATCATCCGGGTCGAACTGCCCCACGACGTCGTCCAGGCCAACTCCTGTTGCCCCTGGTCGGACAGGTAGACGATGTTGAAGGCGCGCGCGAAGTTCTGGCCGAGTTCGTGCGAGGTGCCCATCTGCAGCGCCTTGCCATCGCGCATCATCGCCTCGAGCGTCAGGGTGTTGACGGCGCCAGCGAACCGCTCGGCCGCCGTCTTCCTGCCCCGGATGACGGGGATCGCCAGCACCTGCGTCATGAAGTCCTCGTAGACCTCGCGGTGGATCCTCTCCGCGAACGCGGCCGCCTCCTGCTGCGTTCGGTGCGCCGTGTGGCCCTCCTGCCACAGGAACTCGCTGGTGCGCAGGAACACCCTCGGACGCATCTCCCACCGCACCACGTTCGACCACTGGTTCAGCAGCAGCGGCAGGTCGCGGTAGGAGTTGATCCACTTGGCCATGTACTCGCCGATGATCGTCTCGGAGGTGGGTCGCACCACGACGGGCTCCTCCAACTCCTTGCCGCCCGCGTGCGTGACGACGGCCAACTCCGGGCTGAAGCCCTCGACGTGCTCGGCCTCCTTCGCAAGGTAGGACTGCGGCAGGAACAGTGGGAAGTAGGCGTTGTCGACGCCAGCCGCCTTGATCCGCTCGTCGAGTTCGGCCTGGATGCGCTCCCAGACGGCGTACCCGGTGGGGCGGATCACCATCGTGCCGCGCACCGGGCCGTTCTCGGCGAGTTCGGCCCTCGCGACGACGTCTTGATACCAGCGAGGGAAGTCCTCGCCCTGCGGGGTCAGTACCTGTCCTGCCATGTCTCCACACTAGGCGCGCTCGTCAGGCGCCGCGCCGATCCCGGCGGTTTGCGCGCGCGACAAGGCCCCGACACCGTCGCCGGTGCCGCGCGACAAGGCCCCGACACCGTCGCCGGTGCCGGGGCCCAGATGGGTCGTGCAATTGCTACTTGGCCGGTCCGAGGTCACGCATCGGGTTGCTCGCCTTCACGTTGGCGGGCTTGACCTTGCGGCGCTGCCCGTTGACGACGACCACCACGTTGCTCATGTTCGGGGCGCGGTCGGCGACCACGTCGTACCAGACGACCTTGCCCTTCTCCCAGCGGACGCTCACGCGGTAGCTGCCGCGCGCCCGCAGGTTGCTGAACGAACCGCTCGGCGCCCAGTCCTCCGGCAGCGCCGGAAGCAGGCGGATCGCGCCGTCGTGGCTCTGCAGCAGCATCTCGGACACGGCGCCCGTGATGCCGAAGTTGCCGTCCATCTGGAAGGGCGGATGGTTGGCGAACAGGTTCTTCAACGTGTTGAAGCGCAGCAGGCCTCGCACCATCATCCTGGCCCGCTCGGCCTCACCGAGGCGGGCGAACAGCGCGGCCCGCCACAGCCACGTCCAGGAGCGGCGCGAGTCGCCCGAGACGGTCTCCTCCGTGAACGGCACGCCCTCCTTCTCACCGCAGCGCGCCTTCAGCGACACCAGCGCGGCCGCCGCGAACTCCGGCGTCTGCGTCGTGATCTCGCGCCCCGGGTAGACGGCGTACAGGTGCGAGGTGTGGCGGTGCAGATCGTTGGGGTTGTCGCGGTCGGTCTGCCACTCCTGCAACTGGCCCCACTTGCCGATCTTGTTCGGGGCGAGGCGCTGCTGCAGGTCCGCGACCGTGGCGCGGTACGGGTCGGCCACGCCGAGGGCGTCGGAGCAGTCCAGGTAGTTCTGGAACAGGTCCCAGACGATCTGCTGGTCGTGCATGACGCCGTCCTCGCGGGGCCCGTGCTCGGGTGACCAGCCGTCCGGTGCGACCAGGGTGCCGTCGGGCAGTTCCTTCAGCCGGTCCTCCCAGAACTCGCAGATCTCCCGGATCATGGGCAGCGCCACGTCCCTCAGGTAGGCCTTGTCCTGAGTGAAGGCCCAGTGCTCGTAGACGTGACTCATGTACCAGGCGCTGGAGACGGTGTTCCATTCCCAGCCGTTGCCGCCGAAGATCGACTGCGACGTGCGCGCCGTCCAGCCACGGACGTCGCCGAAGGCCTTGCGCGTCGCGACCCGACTGGGGACGGCGACCTCGCGGATGAAGTCGACGAGCGCCGTGTGCGAGTCGCCCAGGTCGGTCACCTCTGCCGCCCAGTAGTTCATCTGGACGTTGATGTTGGTGTGGTAGTCCGCGCCCCAGGCGGGGCTGTTGGAGTTGTTCCACAGGCCCTGCAGGTTGGCGGGAAGGCCGCCGGGGCGCGATGATCCGCTCAGCAGGTAGCGGCCGAAGTCGAACAGGATCTGCTCCAGCACCAGGTCCGGCTTGCCCTTGGCATAGCGGGCGAGGCGCTGGTCGGTCGGCAGCGCCTGCACGTCGTCGTCGCTCGATCCCCAGTCGACCGAGACCCGGTTCATGATCGAGCCGACCCGCGCGATGTGGTCGGAGCGGAGCTTGGCGAAGTCGACGGCGGACGCGGCCTGCAGCGTCGTCTCGACCCGTGGCTTCGGGGCCTCCCCGCGCCACCCGTCAGCCGCGGAGAGCTTGTAGTCGGTCCGGGCATCGAGCAGCAGCGCGATGCGGGTGGCGCCGGTGATGACGAGCGCGCCGCCGCTCTCGGTGATGGTGCCGTCGGTGTCGACGTCGATGGCCGCGGCGTGGCTCAGCTTGTTGGCCATGGTGCCCGCGAAGCTGATCCGCCCCTTGGCGGCGTCGGCCACCGTCGGCGCGTTGTCCTGCGCGGACGTGAACCGCAGCGTGGTCGTCATGCCGCCGGGCCGGTCGGTCGTGTAGCGCAGCGCGATGACGTCGGCGTCGCGGGAGGCGAAGGACTCGCGCAGCACGGTGCCGTTGGAGGTCGCGAAGTGGGTGGTGTGCACGCCCGTCGGCAGGTCGAGCGCGCGCCGGTAGTCCACGACGATGGACTGCGAGCGCGTGCTGTAGCCGGGGGCCAGCAGCGCGATGCCGCCGACCTCGATCCCGGCGTCGGCCTGGAAGGTGAGGCGGTAGTAGGCGAACTGCGCGGGCGAGCCAAGGTTGCGCACCAACTCGGCACCCCGTCCGGGGAAGGACGCGCCGCTCGCGGTGTCGAGTTCGGTCCAGGTGAGGGCGTCGTTCGAGCCCGAGAAGGTCCAGGCCGACGGATCCTTGGCGGCAGAGCCTGCGCCGCTCGTGACGGAGTAGCCGGTGATCCGGCGGGCCGCGCCGAACTGCACCTGCCACACTGGCCGGCCAGCGGCCGACCACACCGTGTCGGTCGAGTTGTCGATGCTGCCGACCAGCGAGTCGGCGTGCCCCGACGGGGACGAGACGAACAGCGTGTCACCGTCGGCGAGGTTGACGCCACCGAGTGAGATCTCGGAAAGCTGGAAGTGGCTCACGCCCGGCTTGGTCGAGATGTCGAAGCGGTAGTGGTTGTAGGCGGTCGAGTTGGAGAACTCGAAGGTCTTTGTCTGGAAGCGCTGCTCGAAGGGGGCGATGGAGCGCGCGTCGAGCCTGGTCCAGGTGGTGCCGTCGTTGGAGCCCTCGAAGACCCAGTCCTGCGGGTCGCGGGCGGGCACGTCGTTTGCCGACGTGATGGAGTACGACGTGACGACCGTGGGCGAGGGCAGCTTGGCCTGCCAGAAGACGTGCGCGGGCGGGCCGATCAGGCACCACTTGGTGCTGGAGGAGCCGTCGTAGGAGCGTTCGACGGTCTCGTTGCCGGAGACCTGGTACGGGCCGCCGGGGGAGGTGACCTCAGCGCGTCCCTTGAAGGACAGCGTCAGCGATCCGAAGTTGCGGTACGACCCGAAGCCCGTGATACCCGTGTCGTAGGCGCCGTCCCAGTTGTTGAGGCCGCCCCACAGGCTCTGCTCGTTGAACTGCACCACCTCCTGATCGGGGTGCCCGAACAGCATGGCGCCCAGGCGTCCATTGCCGATGGGCAGCGCCTGCTTCTCCCAGTCGGAGGCGGGGGTCGCGTACCACAGCGACCTGGGGGAGACGTCGGGGCGGGCGATCGAGCCCGTCGGGTGCGGCGCGGGGGTGGGCGTCGACTGGTCGGCCGAGGCCGGCCGGGCGGCAAGGAACTGGGGCAGCGTGGTGGCCGCGGCTGCGGCACCGCCGAACTGCAGTGCGTGGCGTCGGGAAAGTGTTGGACCCTGCATGGGGGCTCCTCCTTGGTGGGGCGACTCTGCTCACTCTGGGGGACCGCCGACGGCGTCGACGGCAATTGTTAGCGCTAGCAGTTAACGTTAGCAATCGATCGTTCTGTTGAGAAGGGTGTCCAGTGGGTTGTCTCCGAAAGGGGATCGGGCCTTGTCGAAGGGGGCATCGGCGAGGGTTGTTCGATCCGAGGTATTTGTCGCGCGGCGAGCCGTGGTCTCAGGGGCCGATCCGGACGATCCTGACCCTGGCCGGGGTGGCCGCTGCGCCGAGTTCGGCCCGGATCCGCGCGCGGACATCTTCGGGATCGAGGGGGTGGCGCGCGTGGAGCGTCGCCGCCTGCCGGGTTCCGAAGCGCGGGTCGCCGACGACCTCCAGGTCGACCGACTCGACCCCTTCGATCGCCAGCAGGGACTGGCGCAGCCGGGCCGGGTCCGTGACGACGCCGCCGGTGACGACGCTGCTGTCGGCGCGCCCCGAGACGTGCACGAGGCCGTCGCTGATGTGGCCCCGGTCGCCCCGGAACGCGGCGCCGCCGAGCATCGGGGAGCGGGCCTCCAGGACGCCCTCGCGCTCGCGGATCCGCACGCCGGACAGCGGCCTGCCGACGGTGCCGGGGGAGCGCAGCCGGTCCTCGGGCGACGCCAGGCAGAGGGTGCCCGCCTCGGTCGAGCCGTAGGCGTCGTAGACGGGCGCGCCGAGCCTGGTGGCCAGGTCGTCGGCGTCCTCGAGGCGGTCGGAGCCGCTCAGCACCAGCCCGATCCGTGGTCGCGTCGCGGCCGAGGCGAACTCGCGCAGCAGGAGCGGCAACCCGGTGAGCAGGTCGACGCGGCCCGCCGCCCGGATCGGCCGGGCGTCGCGGGTGGCCGAGATGAAGTGGCCGCCGAGCAGCAGGGTCAGCAGCAGCACGCTCCAGCCGTGGCCGTGGTCGACGGGGGACAGGCAGCCGACGCTCGGATGACGGGGGATCGGCAGCAGGCCGAGCGGTGAGATCAGTTGGGCCGTGGCGAGCGGGCCGCGCCTGGTGTGGCGCAGCGTCGGGTCGCCCGTCGAACCGGAGGTGAAGAACGAGACGCCGCGGCCGGCGCTCGACCGCCTGGCCGACTCCAGGGCCGTCGCTCCGGCCGACGGCGGCACGATCCGCACCGAGCGGCGGGCAACCAGTCCGGCGAGGGACTCGACGGCGACCGCGCGCTGGTCCTCGGAGTGCACCACGACGGGCCCGGGGGGAAGCTCGCGCGCCGTTGCCAGCACGGTTCGCGCGAGGTCGTCGCGGGTCAGAGTGCCGCGCGCGTCGGTCCAGGCGGGGCTCGAGGGCCGTGCGGTGGCGGTGCCGACGGCGATCCGGGCGGCGGCCAGCAGGGCGGGCGACCAGCGTCCGCGCACCTCGCTCATGGCTGCGACAGGCGCTGTGAGGACCGCCCGATCGCCCGAGCGAGCGCGGTCGGGGCGACGGCGTTGGCGACCTCGGCGGCCCGCAGCCACCACGGCGCGATCCGGGGGCGCCTCGAACCGATCGCCTCCGAGATCCAGTCGGCCGCGTCCTCCGCGCTCATCGCGCGGCGGCCTGTCAGCGTGGGTCGCGACATCTCGGTGGCGACGAGCGGGAAGGCGAGGATCGTCACGGCGATCCCGTGCGGCGCCAGTTCGGCGGCCGCAGTGCGCAGCCAGGCGTCCCACGCCGACTTCGACGCGACGTAGGGGCCCCATCCGGGGATCGTCAGGCGGGCGTTCGCCGTCGAGGAGCCGATCAGGTGCCCGGTGCCGCGCCCTCGCATCGCCTCGAGGAGCGGCAGGGCGTGTGCGACCGGGCCGGTGAAGTTGGTGGCGACGCTGCGCGTGATCGAGTCGGGTCGAGCGGCGGTCGCCGCGACAGACCTGGCGATCGACAGCCCCGCGTTGGCGACCACGACGTCCGGCGGGCCGAACTCCGCCAGGGCTTCCTCGGCCGCCGTCCGCGCCGCGTCGGCGTCGCGCAGATCGACCGGTTGGACGAGGGCCTCCCCGCCGCGACCCCGGACCGCATCGGCAAGCGACTCCAGCAGATCGCCGCGCCGGGCCAGGAGCGCGAACCTGGACCCAGGGCAGGCGGCGCGCTCCACGAACGCGCGGCCGATCCCCGAACTGGCGCCCGTCACGACCACGACCTTGCCGTCGAGGTCGGGGGGCTGCTTACGGGTCATGGGGAGAGGCTATCCGGCACCCCGGTCTCAGATAGCGACACCCTGCACCCCATCAAGGAGACAGGGTGTCCCTCTGTGTGTCACACTGGGACTCAATTAGGTGAGGCATTCCTTACTAAATATATGACGAGAGGACGTGGTCGTGATGACCGCCGGCGTTCAGAACCGCACAGCACTCGCAGCACGGCTGCGCGAGGAGACCCGCACCGTCCACGAGGAGGCGGAGCAGACCCCGCTGATGGCGCGGCTCATCAAGGGTGACGTCGACCGCGACGACCTGCGCGGCCTGACCCGGCAGTTGGTCACCGTCTACGAGGCGCTCGAGGGGGCCTCTCGCGCGCTGGCCGATGAGCCGCGCTTCGCGGGCGTCCACGCCCCGGAGTTGGAGCGCCTCGACGCGCTGCGCGCCGATCTTGCCGCGCTGAGCGCCGAGGGCGAGCCAGAGGTGCCGCTGCTTCCCGCCGCCACCGCCTACGCCGAGCGGATCCGCGACGTCGCCGACCAGCCCGCGCGCCTGCTGGCCCACCGCTACACCCGCTACCTCGGCGACCTGTCCGGCGGCCAGGCGCTCGGGTCGATCTTCGGGCGCGCGCTCGGCCTCGAGGCCGGGCAGCCGGGCATCTCCTTCTACCAGTTCCAGGGCATCGAGAAGGTCAAGCCCTACAAGGACCGCTACCGCGAACTGCTCGACGGGGCGCCGCTGAGCGACGAGGAGTCCGACGCGGCCGTCGAGGAGGCCATCGTCGCCTTCCGCTGCAACCAGGCACTCTTCGAGGAACTGGAGTCCCTCAAGGGCTGACGCGTCGCCGCTCGCCGTTGACGATCACGTCGACCTCGGCGAGCGAGCCGGGCCGGTCGGCCACCACCTCGAACCACTCGACGACGCCGTCGCGCCAGCGCGCACTGACCCGCAGCCCGCCGCGCGCGCGGAGGCCACTGAACGACCCCGCCTCGGCCCACGCCTCGGGCAGTGCCGGGAGCAGGCGGACGACGCCGTCGTGGCTCTGCAGCAGCATCTCGGCCAGCGCGCCCGTGATCCCGAAGTTGCCGTCCAGTTGGAACGGCGGATGCACGGCCCACAGGTTCTCGAACGTGGAGAACTTCAGCAGGCCCCGCAGCATTGCGTGGGCCCGCTCGCCGTCGCCGAGGCGCGCGAACAGCGCGGCCCGCCACGGCCACGTCCACGACCGGCGCGAGTCGCCCGCCACGGTGTGCTCCGTGACCGACCCGTCGGGCGCGCCGCAGCGGGCCACCAGCGACGTCCACGCCGCCCCCGCGAGGTCGGCGGTCGCCGGGGTGATCTGGCGACCGGGGTAGACGGCGAACAGGTGCGAGGTGTGCCGGTGCAGGTCGGCCGGATCGTCGCGGTCGTCCTGCCACTCCTGCAACTGCCCCCACCTGCCGATCCGGTTCGGGGCGAGCCGCGCCTGCAGGTCGGCGACGCGCTCCCGGTACGGGTCGCCGTCGCCTGCCGCCTCCGAAAGTTCCAGGTAGTTCTGGAACAGGTCCCAGACGATCTGCTGGTCGTGCATCACGCCGTCCTCGCGGGGCCCGTGCTCGGGCGACCAGCCATCCGGTGCGACCAAGGTGCCGTCGGGAAGCGCCAACAGGCGGTCCTCCCAGAACTGGCAGACCTCGCGCACCATCGGCAGGGCGACCTCGCGCAGGTAAGCGTCGTCGCGGCCGAAGGCCCAGTGCTCGTAGACGTGGCTCATGTACCAGGCGCTGGAGATGGTGTTCCACTCCCACGCGTTGCCGCCCAGCGGGCTCTGCGAGGTGCGGGCCGTCCAACCGCGCACCGGCCCGAACGCGGCAAGCGTCGCGTCGCGGCACGACGGCGCCATCGCGGCCACGAAGTCGACGAGGCCGCGGTGGCTGTCCGGGAGGCCGGTGACCTCGGCGCCCCAGTAGTTCATCTGGATGTTGATGTTGGTGTGGTAGTCGCTCGCCCAGGTCGGGGTGTTGGAGTCGTTCCACAGCCCCTGCAGGTTCGCGGGCAGTCCGCCGAGCCGGGACGAGGACGCCAGCAGGTAGCGGCCGTAGTGGAACAGGACCTGCTCCAGTTCGGGGTCGGCGTCGCCGTCGCGGTACCTGGCGAGCCTGCGGTCGGTGGGCAGGTCGTGTGCCTCGGCGGAGGAGGATCCCCAGTCGACGGCGACCGTCCCGAGCAGCGCCGCCAGGTCGGCGGTGCCCGCAGCGAGGAGGTCGTCCCAGCCTCGGGCCGTCGCCGCGTCGAGCGAGGCCGCCAGCCCGGGCTGCGGGTCGGCCCCGCGCCACCCGGCAGCGCGGCTCATCGCATAGTCGGTGCGGGCGTCGAGCAGCAGCACCAGGTCGGTCGCCTCGGCGACGATCAGCAGGTCGCCGTCGACCTCGATCGTGCCGTCGGTGCTGACGCGTGCCGCATCCCGTTGGCGAGCGCCCCGTGGAAGGTCAACCGACCCGGGGTCGCCGACGTCGGGGCGCCGTCCTGCGCCGAGTCGAGGCGCAGCGTGACGGTGAAGGGTGCCGCGGAGCGGTACCGCACCGCCACGACGTCCGCGTCCCTTGAGGTGAATGCCTCGCCGAGGCGCGCGGCCCCGGAGACGACGGCGTAGGTGGAGTGCAGGCCGGTGTCCAGGTCGAGCGAGCGGCGGTAGTCGACGGTGTCCGCGTCGCCGTCGAACGTGAGGGTGAGCGTCCCGAAGTTCTGGTACGAGCCGAAGCCGAGTTCGCCGGTGTCGTAGCCGTCGTCTGGCAGGCCAGCGGAGGCGTTGTCGTAGTCGGCGACCCCGGTCCAGAGGCTCTGCTCGTTGAACTGGATCGTCTCGACGCCGACGCCGCCGAACAGCATCGCGCCAAGCCTTCCGTTGCCGATCGGGAGCGCCTGGGAGTCCCAGGTCCCGGCCGGGGCGTCGTACCAGAGCGTGCGGGCCGAGGGTGGGGGAGCGGGCGGCTGAGCCACGGTCGGCTGAGTCACGGGCGGCTGGGTCATGGTCTGGCCTTCGGGTCGTGGGCAGGCGAAAGGCCCGGCGTCCGCGTGGGTCGCCGGGCCTTCCAGTCTCGATCAGGCGAGCGCGTCGACGATCTGGTTCAGTGTCGCCGACGGACGCATCACGGCCGCCGTCTTGGCCTGGTCGGGGCGGAAGTAGCCGCCGATGTCGGCAGGCTTGCCCTGCACACCGAGCAGTTCCGCGACGATGGCGTCCTCGTTGGTCGCGAGCGCCTCTGCGACCGGCGCGAAGATCGCCGCGAGTTCCGTATCCTCGGTCTGCGCCGCCAACTCCTGCGCCCAGTACTTGGCGAGGTAGTAGTGCGAGCCGCGGTTGTCGATGCCGCCGAGCCTGCGGGTGGGGGACTTGTCCGTGTCGAGGAACGTGCCGTTGGCGCGGTCAAGCGTCGAGGCCAGGATCGCCGCGCGGTCGTTGCCCTCCGTCTGCGCCAGGTGCTCGAACGACGCGGCAAGCGCCAGGAACTCGCCGAGCGAGTCCCAGCGCAGGTAGTCCTCCTCCACCAACTGCTGGACGTGCTTGGGGGCCGAGCCGCCCGCGCCCGTCTCGAACAGGCCGCCGCCCGCCATCAGGGGGACGATCGACAGCATCTTGGCGGAGGTGCCCAGTTCCAGGATCGGGAACAGGTCCGTGAGGTAGTCGCGCAGCACATTGCCCGTCACGGAGATGGTGTTCTCCCCGCGACGGATCCGCTCGACCGACAGCCTGGTCGCCTCGACGGGGCTCAGGATCTGGATGTCGAGGCCCTCGGTGTCGTGGTCGGCCAGGTAGGTGCGCACCTTCTCGATCAGGTTGCGGTCGTGCGCGCGCTCCGGGTCGAGCCAGAACACGGTCGGCCATCCGGTCGCCCGGGCGCGGCCGACGGCGAGCTTGACCCAGTCCTGGATCGGGGCGTCCTTTGTCTGGCAGGCGCGCCAGATGTCGCCCGCGTGCACGTCGTGGCTCATCAGGACCTCGCCAGCGGCGTTGCGGACCTCGACGACGCCGTCGGCGTCCAGTTCGAAGGTCTTGTCGTGCGAGCCGTACTCCTCGGCCTTCTGGGCCATCAGGCCGACGTTGGGGACGGTGCCCATCGTGCGGGGATCGAACGCGCCGTTGGCGATGCAGTCCTCGATGACGGCCTGGTAGACGCCCGCGTAGGACGAGTCGGGGATCACGGCGAGCGTGTCGGCCTCCTCGCCGTCGGGGCCCCACATGTGGCCCGACTGGCGGATCATGGCGGGCATCGAGGCGTCGACGATCACGTCGGAGGGGACGTGCAGGTTTGTGATGCCCTTGTCCGAGTTGACCATCGCGAGTGCGGGGCCGTCGGCCAGTCCCTTGTCGAAGGCGGCGCGGATCTCGGCGCCGCGGGGCAGCGCGTCGAGGCCCGCGAGGATCGCGCCGAGGCCGTCGTTGGCGGAAAGCCCGGCGGCGGCCAGGTCGTCGCCGTAGGTCGCGAAGACCTCGGGGAAGAACGCCTTGATGACGTGGCCGAAGATGATCGGGTCGGAGACCTTCATCATGGTGGCCTTCAGGTGGACCGAGAACAGCACGCCCGATTCCCTGGCAGCGCGGACCTGCTCGGCGAGGAACGCGTCGAGCGCCGCTGCGCGCAGCACGGTCGCGTCGACGACCTCGCCCTGCTTGACCGGGAGCGACTCCTTGAGGACCCGCTCCGTACCGTCGGCGCCCGTGAAGACGATGCTCAGCACGTCGTCGGAGGGCAGCACGACCGACTGCTCGTTGTGGCGGAAGTCATCGGAGGCCATCGTGGCGACCGAGGTCTTCGACCCGCCCGTCCAGGCGCCCATCCGGTGCGGGTTCTTGCGCGCGTAGCTCTTGACCGACTCGGGCGCGCGGCGGTCGGAGTTGCCCTCGCGCAGCACCGGGTTGACGGCCGAGCCCTTGACGCGGTCGTAGCGGGCGCGGGTCTCGCGCTCCTCGTCGGTGGACGGGTCCTCCGGGTAGTCCGGGATCGCGAAGCCCTGCGCCTGCAGTTCGGCGACGGCAGCCTTGAGCTGCGGCACCGAGGCCGAGATGTTGGGCAGCTTGATGATGTTGGCCTCGGGGGTCTTTGCGAGCTCACCCAGCTCGGTCAGCGCATCGGGGACGCGCTGCTCCTCGGGGAGCACATCCGCGAACTGGGCCAGGATCCGGCCCGCCAGCGAGATGTCGCGGGTCTCGACCTCGACGCCCGCCTGGCCGGCGAACGCGTTGATGATCGGAAGGAACGAGAAGGTGGCGAGCAGGGGGGCCTCATCGGTGAGGGTGTAGATGATCTTGCCCATTTTCGTTTTCGACTCCTGAGTGTTGGATTGCGGCACAGCTTACCGGCGTGCCAGGTGCCCCGCAGACTCGCCAATCAGGGTCCCGCTAGGCGGACGGCGGGGGCCGATAGGCTGTGGCTGCGGGCTCGTGGGTCCCGCCCGATACGCCGACGGCGACGTGGGTTCGGTTGTGAGCGAACGCACGCCGCGCCACGGCGTGCGGTCTTTGGACTAACCCGCCGGATTGGGTAGCCTGTACCCACGAGTTAGTGACAGATTCCGCGGCAAGTCCGCGAGGGACAAGGCAAGGGGGTCGACCCGATATGGGGCGCGGCCGTGCAAAGGCGAAGCAGACCAAGGTGGCTCGCGATCTGAAGTATCGCTCGGTAGACACCGATTTCGCGTCATTGGAGCGGGAGCTCCGAGGCGCTGACAGTGTCACGGACGTCGGTGAGATCCCCGATTCCTATGCCGACATGGCCGAGGAATACGCGGACTACGACGACTACGACGACGCGGACGACGAGCGCCGCTCTTCGTGACCCGTGACGCACGTGCCTGACTGGGCGCCCGACTCGGAGCTTGACGGATACGAGCAGTTCACCATCGAACTGCCCGAAGAACCGACCTACGCACTCGAACCCGAACACTCGCTGGTGGCGACGCTGGTGCGTCGCGCCTCGCCGGGCAGGTCTCGGGCCGTGTTCTACGTGCACGGGTGGAGCGACTACTTCTTCCAGTCGCACCTCGGCGACGAGATGGACGCCCTCGGCTACGACTTCTACGCCATCGACCTGCGCCGCTACGGCCGGTCGCTGCGTCCGAAGCAACTGGCGGGCTACGTGTCGAAGCTCGACGACTACTTCGTCGAGATCGACGCGGCGATCGAGGCGATCCGGGCGGACGGGCACGACGAGATCGTGCTGATGGCGCACTCGACGGGCGGGCTGATCGGCGCGCTGTACGCCAACGAGCGCCCCGGGACGTTCGCGGCGGTGATCCTCAACTCGCCGTGGCTCGAACTGCAGGCCAACCCGATGCTGCGTCCGACGGCGCAGCCGATGTTCACCGCGGCGGGCGCGGTCGCACCGACGACGGTCGTCCCGATGGCGGACAACGGCTTCTACCGCCGCTCCATCTCCGCTGCCGAGGACGGGGAGTGGGACTACAACCACAACCTGAAGGGCGATCCGGCGTTCCACGTGCGGATCGGCTGGCTCTCGGCCATCCTGCAGGGCCACGGACGCGTCGCGGCCGGGCTGCACATCGACTGCCCCGTCCTCGTTGCCATCTCGGTCCGCACCAACTTCCACCGGAGTTGGGAGGACGAGATGCTGAGCGCCGACACCGTTCTGGACGTCGACCGGATCGCCGAGCGCACCACACGGCTCGGCAACCTGGTCGTCCTGGCCCGGATCGAGGACGGGTTGCACGACCTGGTGCTGTCGCGCCCCGAGGTGCGGGCGAGGGTCTTCGACCAGTACCGGCGCTTCCTCGGCGCCTACGCCTGCTGATAGCATCGCGATGTGGACGCTGAGGTCCACCGAGAGTTACCGGAGAGGAGGTCGAGTGATGATCCCTGTCAACGCCCGTGCGCGTTTCCTTACCTGCCGCTTCGAGGCGGCATCCTCTTCGACCTTCTGGAGTTTCCGTGTCCTCGACACACTCTCAGGCACAGTGGCCTGAACCCGAGAACCACAACCACAACACCTTCCGCAGTCACCCCATCTGGGACGTGTCCGTCGCGCCCCCGCCCGGCGGCGACCGGTGGACGACCTGGGACGAGCTTGGCCTCGCCCGCGGCCCGGAACCGTGGCCGGACTGGCTGATCACCAGCGGCGACGCGTTCGACACCGATCTTGGCGTCCTCAAGACGGGGAAGGAGGCAGACGTCCACCTCATCGAACGGGTCGGCCCCGATGGCAGATCCTGCCTGCTGGCCGCGAAGCGCTACCGATCGAGCGAGCACCGGTTGTTCCGCCGCGACGACGGCTACCAGGCGGGGCGCCGCCACAAGAAGTCACGCGAACAGCGGGCGATCACGAACCGGACCGCGTTCGGCCGCACGGTCGTCGCCGGGATGTGGGCACGCGCCGAGTGGGCGGCGCTCGTGCAGTTGCAGACCTCCTCGGTCCGGGTCCCGTACCCGGTCAGCTTCGACTCCAACGAACTGCTGATGGAGTTCATCGACGACGGTGAGGGCAACGCGGCGCCGCGCCTGGCGCAGGTCCGCCCCGACCCCGAGGCGCTGACCCTGCTGTGGCGGCAGTTCCGCGAGATCGTCCTGGCGCTTGCTGCCACCGGTCACACCCACGGAGATCTGTCGCCGTACAACCTGCTGGTGGCCCCAGGTGCCGACGGCGGGCCTCACGGTCAACTCGTCGTGATCGACCTGCCGCAACTCGTTGACGTCGTGGTCAACCCCGACGGCTTCGACTACCTGCGAAGGGACATCGTCAACGTCACCTCCTGGTTCGCCGCCCATCGGGCCCGGGTGGATGCCGAGGAACTCTTCGCCGAGGCATTGGCGGCGCTGTACTGAGCCGAGAATCGCGGGCCCGGCGACCGACCCGTTACCCACCGCGGTCGCCGGCCCGGGATGCCCCTGCCAACTGACAGGCTTCCGCCATGACGCATCCCTGGAACGTGCCCTTCGATGGCTACGCCGCCCCCGCCGACTGGAACCTCGGCGAGGAGGAAAGGGCCGAGGTCGAGGGGATCGTGTGGCAGACGGTGCTGCGCGGCGAGACCGACGTCGACTCCTACCTCTGGCGCCTCGAGGACCACCTCGTCAGCGAAGAGCGCCCCGAACAGGGCGGCATCACAGAGGACCAGGTGGAGGCCTTCGTTTCCGACGTCCTTGCCAGGCGCCGCGAGCAGCAGGCCGAACTGGGGGAGACGCCGACCTCGGCGCTCTCGGAGGCCTTCGAGGAGTTGGCAGGGATCGGCATCCTCGGGCGGGAGGACTTCACCTGCTGCGGGACCTGCCTGAGCGTCGAGATCTTCGACGAGCGCGACGAGTCGCGCACCTGGCGCGGCTACCTCGCCTACCACCAGCAGGACACCGACGTCATCGCCATGTCGGGGACGACCCACCTCAACTACGGCACCTTCCTCGATGCCTACATCCCCTTCGAGGAATGGGAAGCGTTGAGCGACGCCGAGAAGGATGCGACCTACGAGCGCCTCACCGTCGAGTTGATGCGCGAGGCGATCCCGGTGCTGGAGCGCCACGGCGTCGAGGTGGTCTGGGACGGCGACCTCGCCACCCGCATCCTGGTGCGCAATGTCGAGCGCTTCAGCAGCGTCTGACTGACCCTTTGGCCGAATTTCCCGGCTAATCACGGGGCCGCCTGACCCGCCGTAAACCTCTCTACTACTATTCGTCGTAGGAGGAGAGATGGCACGGCTCAAGCGCATGTTGTCCCGCATATCGAAGAAGAACCTTCTCATCGCGGCGGGGGTATTCGTCGTGGGTTCGCTCATCGGCGTCGGCCTCTTCACCTTCATCTACGCCAGGGGCATCTCGTACCTCGGCAACGACCCGGCGACCTGCGCCAACTGCCACGTGATGGAAGGCCATTACGGGCTCTTCTGACTTGAGCGTGGGGTCATAGTCGGAGACCACCGCCGATGAGGAGCATTC
>JAQDQK010000003.1 GCA_027658995.1 Propionibacteriaceae bacterium AM104-82 | reverse complement strand
GCCTCCGAACCCTCGAAACAGTCCCTCGCGGCTTGACACGCAACATAGGGACACCCCCCCGTTGGGTCCGGGTTGGTCCGGGTCTGTCCCCCACCACTACCCTGAGGGGATGGATCCGCTGCCTCCCCGACTGCACCGCGACGTCGTCAGTTTCGTGCGCCGCAGCACCCGCATGAACGAGTCGCAGGAGCGGGCCTGGTTCCGCTACAAGCAGCAATACGTGGTGGCCGTCCTGCACGGCGACCTGTCGACCTCGGTCGCACCTGAGGCCAGGGTCGACTGGGCGGAGCAGTTCGGGCGCGAGGCCCCGTTGATCGTCGAGATCGGCTCCGGGGGCGGCGACTCGCTGGTCCCGATGGCCAAGGGCAGGCCCGAGTCGAACGTGGTCGCCTTCGAGGTGTTCGAGCCCGCGGTCGCGTCGACGCTCAGCCGGATCGCGCGCGAGGAGGTCGACAATGTCCGGATGGTCGTCGCGGACGGCGCGCAGGGCCTCGCCGTGCTGTTCGACGACGCGTCCGTGAGCGAACTGTGGACGTTCTTCGCCGACCCGTGGCACAAGAAGCGCCACCACAAGCGCCGCCTGGTCGGCACCGACTTCGCCGACGTGGTCGCCGCGAAACTGGTCCCCGGCGGCGTGTGGCGGCTCGCCACCGACTGGGAGGACTACGCGCTGTGGATGCGCGAGCACCTCGACGCGCACCCACTGTTCGTCAACGTGCACGACGGCTGGGCCCCGCGGCTTGAGGAGCGCCCCGTCACCAAGTACGAACGCAAGGGCCTCGAGGCGGGCCGCACCGTCTACGACCTGACGTATCGGAGGCGCGATGCGGCTCAGGCTTGACCTCGGCTACGACGGCACCGACTTCCACGGCTGGGCGGCCCAACCCGGGCAGCGCACCGTGCAGGGCGTGCTCGAGCCGTGGATCGCGCAGGTGCTGCGGCTTCCGTCCCAACCGACGCTCGTGGTCGCGGGTCGCACCGACGCCGGGGTGCACGCCCGGGCGCAGGTCTGCCACGTCGACCTTGACGTCGAGGCCGACCCCTCCGCCGACCTGCTGCGCCGCCTGCAGCGGGTGCTCCCCCATGACATCGCCGTCAGGTCCGTCGGCCCCGCGCCCGACGGCTTCGACGCGCGCTTCTCCGCCACCTGGCGGCGCTACTGCTACCGGGTCAGCGACGAGGGCACCTTCCACGACCCTCTGCTGCGCGGCCACGTCGCGCGGCTCCCGTTCCCGCTCGACGTCGGCGCCCTGAACTCCGCCGCCGCGACGGTGCTCGGCCTGCGCGACTTCGCCGCCTTCTGCAAGCCCCGCGAGGGCGCGACCACGATCCGCGAACTGCGCGAGGTCAGCGCGCTGCGCCGCGAGGACGGCGTCGTGGAGATCTGGCTGCAGGCCGACGCGTTCTGCCACTCCATGGTCCGCTCGCTGGTCGGCGCCCTGACCGCGGTCGGCGGGGGTCGCCGCACGCTCGCCTGGCTGGAAGAGGTCGCGGCCAGCCCGCGCAGGCACTCCGAGGTGCCGGTGATGCCAGCGAACGGCCTGACGCTCGAGGGGGTCGGCTACCCGGCCGACGAAGACCTGGCGCTGCGCGCCGAACAGGCGAGAACAGTTCGCACCTTGGAGGAAGCGTGAGCCACTATTTCGAGACTCCGGAGGAGCCGTTCGTCGCGCACGACTTCACGGCAACCATCTTCGGCAGGGAGTTGACGTTCGCGTCGGCGCCGGGGGTCTTCTCCGGTTCCCGCCTCGACCTCGGCACCTCGGTGCTGCTGCGCGAGGTCGACCCGCCGGTGGCAGGACACGTGCTCGACCTCGGCTGCGGCGTCGGCACCATCGCCGTCGGCCTTGCGCTCGCCTCGCCCGAGGTCACCGTCGACGCGGTCGACGTCAACGAGCGGGCCGTCGAGCTGACAAGGCTGAACGCCGGGCGGCACAAGGTCGCCGACCGGGTGCGCGCCATGACGCCGTCGGAGGTCTCCCCCGAGACCCGCTACGACGAGATCTGGTCGAACCCGCCGATCCGGATCGGCAAGGAGGCGCTGCACGACCTGCTGCTCACCTGGCTCGCCCGGCTGCGCGAGGGCGGCGCGGCGTACCTGGTGGTCGGCAGGAACCTGGGCGGCGACTCGCTGCAGCGCTGGCTGATCGACAAGGGCTACCCGACCGAGCGGCTCGCCTCGGCGAAGGGCTTCCGGGTGCTGCGCGCCTGCCGCCGCGCACCCGTGGAAAGTTGAAGCGGTGACTACTTTCCGGGCATAGGATGGGGTGTGCCAGCGCGCCCTGACGGCGCGGAACTCATGTGAAGGAGTCAGCAATGACCTACACCCTCCCCGATCTCCCCTACGACTACAACGCGCTCGCCCCGTCCATCGCCCCCGAGATCATGGAGCTGCACCACGACAAGCACCATGCGGCCTACGTGAAGGGCGCCAACGACGCCCTCGAGCAGCTTCAGGCGGCCCGCGAGGCCGGCGACCTGGGCGCGGTGAACAAGCTGGAGAAGGACCTGGCCTTCCACCTGGGCGGCCACATCAACCACTCGGTGTTCTGGAAGAACATGTCGCCCGACGGCGGCGGCGAGCCCACCGGTGACGTCGCCGAGGCGATCGGCGAGTTCTTCGGCTCGTTCGACGGCTTCAAGAAGCAGTTCAACGCGGTCGCCAACGGCATCCAGGGCTCCGGCTGGTCGATGCTCGTCTGGGACACCCTCGGCCAGCGCCTCAACATCAACCAGCTGTTCGACCAGCAGGGCAACCTGCCCGTCGGCCAGCTCCCGATCCTGCAGCTCGACATGTGGGAGCACGCCTTCTACCTGCAGTACAAGAACGTGAAGGGCGACTACGTCAACGCCTGGTGGGACGTCGTCAACTGGGACGACGTGGCGCAGCGCCTCGCCGCCGCGAAGGCAGCAGGCGTCAGCTACTGATTGACCGAAAAGGACGGGCCCCGAGGATGATCCTCGGGGCCCGTTCCCCGTCTCAGGAGGCGGCGGCCTCCAGGACCGCGTCGAGGACCCGCCCCGCCGTCTGCTTCCCGTACGCCGGGATCGTGACGTGGATGCCGTCGTCGCGCAGCGAGCCGCCGTCGGGCTGGGTGTCGTCGCATGCGGACGGGGACTGCGCGCGGCTCGGCTCGGGGTCGTTGCAGAACAGCGGATCCATCTGGAAGGTGCGGACCCGAGGGTCCTGCGCGGCGATCCGTTGCACGATCTCGTTCCAGCGCATCCGGTACTCGTCGTGGTTCAGCGCGTAGTCGTCCAGCGGGAAGCAGTCGGTGTCGCCGACGGGGCACTTCTTCAGCAGGCCCGGGCCGGGGCGCTCTGGCTGCGCGATCACGAGCGTCGCGCCGTCGCGGGTCAGCCGGTCGATCGTGGTGCGGGTCTCCTCCTCGAGCACCTCCCAGAACTCGGGGTCCTCGGGGCGGATCAGGCGGTCTTCGTACCAGCGCTGGTGAGTCTCGTAGCGCGACCACCAGAACACGATGTCGGGATGGTGCCTGTCGATCAGCGAGTCCTGGAGTTGCGCGAGCACCCGGCAGTCGCCCGGACCCTCGTGGGGCGGCTGATTGTACTCCTGCAGTTCCACGGCGAGCGGCGTGCAGCCTCCACGCGCGGCGCTGTCGACCGCCCAGCCTCGCTCGGTTGCCGCGGCGTCGAGGGAGCCCATCAGCTTCAACGGCACCGAGTCGCCCGTCACGACGATCCACTGCTTGGCGGGCACGACCCCGAGCGTGGCGCGCAGGGTCGCGGACCAGCCGAGGATCACGGCCATCACGACGGCGACCGTGGCGGCCAGCCTGCGCGGCGTGAACCAGGCCGTCAGCCTACCGCGCCGGATCGGCTGCTCGACGAGGTGGTAGGAGGCGACAGACGTCACGACCGTCCCGGCGAGCGCGACGGCGGCACGGGCCGGCTGGAACTCCTCGACGTGCGCGATCCCCATCCACACCGCCCACGGCCAGTGCCACAGGTACAGCCCGTAGGAGATCCGGCCCAGGTAGGCCATCGGGCCCCACGCGAGCAGGCGTTCGACGGGGGTTCCTGGGCCGCAGACGAGCGCCGCCATCAGTGCGACGACGCCAAGGCTCAGCAGCAGCGCTCCCCCGAAGAAGTAGAACGGGCTCGGCCCGCCCAGGAAGGGAAGCACCGCCGCGATCGTCACGAGGCCGACCGCGGTGAGGGCCTTGTGGTGCCTGCCGAGCGCGGCCCGCACCCGGTCGTCGGAGACGAGGATCGCGAGCAGCGCGCCGAGCAGCGGCTCGAACGCCTTCGAGTCGGTGCCCATGTAGGCCCTGTCCACCGACGCCGTCAGGTACAGGTGGGTCAGCCGCGCGATCGAGGCGAGGGTGAGGACGGCCGTGACGGCGATCAGGGCGGTGCGGAGCCGGGCCTTGCCCGCCAGCCAGGCGATCAGCCCGATCGCGATGGGCCACAGGAAGTAGAACTGCTCCTCCACGGCAAGGGACCACATGTGCAGCAGCAGCGCCGCCGACCCGTCGGAGGAGAAATAGGAGTTGGCCTCCATGAAGTGCCAGTTGGCCACGTAGACGGCGGTCCAGCCGACGTCCTCCGCGGCAGCCGTCCGCCGGTAGATGGGCATCAGGAACGTGGCGTAGGTCAGCACCGCGATCAGGACGAGGGTGGCGGCGGGGAGCAGTCGCAGGAAGCGGCGCTGCCAGAACCGCGCGAACCGTGGCCTGCCGTGCTCGGTGGTGTCGGCGAGCAGACCCGCGGTGATCAGGTAGCCCGACAGCACGAAGAACACGTCGACGCCCGCGAAGCCGGGCGCGAGCCCTGGGACGCTCAGATGGAAGGCGATCACCAGCCCCACGGCGATGGTGCGCAGCCCGTCGAGGCTGGGAACATACGTCGAGGCCGGAGAAGTCACCCGCTCGACCCTACGCCTTTCGTGGGTTCAGGCCCAATGGCTAGGGGCGGGAGCAGTCCTTGTCGCCGTAGACCCACGGCGCGACCGGGCGCCCGGTGAGCCAGGCGCGCCACACCTCGGCGACCACGAACGGCACCAGCGCGGCGCCGACCGCCCAGCGGGTCACGATCCGCAGCGGCAGTTCGGCGGTCACCGGCACGAAGGGCGGGTTGCCGACCGTCGAGGACGGGTCGGAGGCGCAGGCGTCGAGGGCGCGGTCCTCGACCATCACCTTGACCCAACTGTGGCCGCTCAGCCACCAGGGGTAGCCGAAGCCGCGGACCCGCGCGGCGTGCACCAGGCTGGTCTGGAAGCCGAGGCCGCGCAGCACCTCGAACAGCACGGTGTTGTACTGGTGCGACCAGCCGCGGTGCGCGCGCAGCGCCCGCGCGGGCGACTCGGTCAGGTGCCACAGCGAGTGCGCGGGGAAGGCCTCCGCGACGAGCCGGATGGCCTCGTCGGCCAGGGCACGGCCGGTCGCCCCGCTCGCCTTGGCACGGGCGATCAGGCCGTCGACGGTGTCAGGCGCGTCGGTCTTCACGGCGGGCGGCGCCATCACCCACACGGGGATCAGCGCGGCCGCGAGTAGCACGGGCAGGCCCCAGCGCAGCTTCATCTGTCGTCCTTCCTGCGGCGGGCGAATCCCTTCAGGGAGCGGTAGGGCACCTCGTCGGCCAGCTCGGCGTGCAGCGCGAGCATGGCGTCGATGGTGGCCTGCCAGGGGTAGCGCTCGGCGCGGGCGCGTGCCGCGCGGCGCAGGTCGGGCCCGAGCCGTGGCAGCAGCGACTCGACGGCGTCGGCGAGCGACGGGCCGTTGGGGTCGCCCGCGGCGCCGGAGGTCGCGTCGACCAGTTCGTGCGCTCCCCCACGGTTGGAGGTGACGACCGGGGTGCCGCAGGCGAGCGCCTCGAGCACCGCGAGCCCGAAGGTCTCCGCAGGGCACACCGAGAGCGAGATGTCCGCGGCCGCGATCCTGGCCGCGACCTGGTCGCGGCCAGCGACGAAGCCCTGGAAGAAGACCGGCGCATCGCCTGCGACGCGCTGCAGTTCGGCCTTGTCGGGGCCGGTGCCGTATAGGTCGAGGCGGACCTTGTGGCCGCGTCGGTGCAGTTCGACGACGGTCTCGACGGCCAACTGGGGGCTCTTCTCGTGCGAGAGTCGGCCAACGTAGCAGAACTTGGCGACGCCGTCGTCGGCAGGCGATCCCGCGTCCGGGGTGAACGTCTCGAGGTCGACGCCGAGCGGGATCAGGCTGAGGCTCGCTCCGGTGTTGTCGAACTCGTCTGCGGCGAACTGGCTTGTCACCACCACCGAGTCGAAGACCTTCGACAGCCGCCGGTTGAGCGCGCCGACGGTCGTCTCGACCCCGAAGGAGCGGCGCGCCCACATCGCAAGCATGTCGGAGAGCCGCTCGTGGCTGAACAGCACCGAGCCGACGCTGCGCTTCGCGGCCCACCGCGCGGCGGGCGACAGCGTCCACTTGTCGGAGACCTCGATGTTGGTGGGCCGGAACCGGTCGAGGACATCGAGCACGCGCCACGGCTGGAAGATCATCCGGTACTGCTCCGAGACCTTCGGCGCCCGCACCGATACCAGGATGCCCGCCTCGGTCTCGACGACCTCGTCGCGCGCCCCCGGGGAGACGAAGATGCGGGTGTGGCCCGCGTCGACATAGCCCTGCCCGAGGGTCTCGATGACGACCTTCATGCCGCCCGAGGTTGGGCCCACGAAGTTGGCCAACTGGGCGATGCGCATTGCCCTATTGAACCAGAAGCGCCGCGGGCTCAGTCCCCGTCGTCGTCTGCGCCATCGGCCGCGATCATCTCGACGATGGTGTCGACGGTCACGCCGGGGCCGTTGCTGAGCTCGCCGATCTTTCCCCTGTCCTTCAGCACCACGATGCGGTCGCTCATCCGGACCACCTCGCTGAACTCCGAGGAGATGAACACGATGCCCATGCCCTTGTCGACCAGCGTTGCGATCCGCGACTGCAGTTCGACCTTCGCCGCGATGTCGATGCCCCGCGTCGGCTCATCGAGCACCATCACGATCGGACGGGTGGCGAACAGCCGGGCAAGCAGCACGCGCTGCTGCTCACCCCCGGACAGGAACTTGGCCTGCCTGTCCATCGGCACCGACTCGAGGCCGAAGTTGTCGACGGACCAGGCGAGCACCTCCGCGCGCTCCCGCTTGGAGACCTTGTGGCGCCATCCGCGCAGCGCCTGCAGCCCGATCAGGATGTTGTCGGCCACCGACAGTTCCCCGATGATGCCGAGGTCGGCGCGCCGCTCGACGGAGGCGACGATGTGCCTGGCCAGCGCGTCGCCCGGGTTGCGGAACCGGACCTCGCTCCCCTCCACGAGCAGCGTTCCCCCGTCTGGGCGGGTGATGCCGGTCAGCAGCGCGGCCAGTTCCGTGCGACCCGAGCCGCGCAGGCCCGCGAGGCCGACGATCTCGCCGCGGTGCACCTCCAGGTCGGTTGGCTCGACCTCCTCGCGCTGCGTGATGCCCCGCGCCTCGATGACGGGGGTGCCCTCTGGCTCCTGGTGGTGCGCGCGGCGCTGCGAGCCGATCTGGCGCAGCGCCTCGATGTCGCGGCCGAGCATCCTGGAGATCAGCTCGACGCGGTCGATCTCGCGGGTCATGAACTCGCCCTGGACGCGGCCGTCGCGCAGCACGGTCATCCTGTCGCTGATCGCATAGACCTGCTCAAGGAAGTGGGACACGAACACGATGGCGACGCCGCGGTCGCGCAGCGCCCTGATGATCCGGAACAGCCGCTGCACGTCGGGGGCCTCGAGGCTGGAGGTGGGCTCGTCGAGCAGCAGCACCCTTGGCCGGTCGACCATCGCCCGCGCGATCGCCACCAGTTGCTGCACCGACGGCGGGAGCGTGTCGAGGCCGCGGTTCACGTCGAGATCGTCGAGGCCGAGGTCGGCCAGCACCTCCGCGGCGCGGGCCCGTGTCGCCGACCAGTTGATCCCAAACCGGCCGCGCACCTCGTGGCCGAGCATCACGTTCTCGACGACGTTGAGCTTCGGGCCGAGGTGGATGTCCTGGAAGACGGTGGCGATGCCCGCGGCGTGCGCGTCGGCGGGGCCGGTCAGCGAGACGGGCTGGCCGTCGAGCAGGATCTCTCCCCCGTCGATGGGGCAGACGCCGTTGAGGGCCTTCACGACGGTCGACTTGCCCGCCCCGTTCTCCCCCATCAGCGCGTGCACCTCTCCCGGGTACAGCGACAGGCTGACGCGGTCGAGCGCGGTCACCCCGGGGAAGGCGACCGTGACGTCGCGCAATTCGACGAGCGCCGTCACGACGCTGCCCGCGGAGGTGCGCTCGACTCGCGCACCTTGAGCTCGACGGGGAGCTTGGTGCGGCGCGGCACCTCGCGTCCCTCAGCGGCGGAGATCAGCGCCGCGACCACCTTGGAGCCGAGCAGGTGGAAGTCCTGTCGGACGGTGGTCAGCGGAGGCAGGAAGTGCGCCGTCAGGGGCAGGTCGTCGAAGCCGACGATGCTGAGTTCCTCGGGCACGGCGATGCCGCGCTCCGCGAAGCCGTGGATCAGGCCGAGCGCCATCTCGTCGTTGGCGGCGAAGATGGCGGTGTACTCGGGGCGGCGCTTCAGGGAGGCCGCGTAGTCGTAGGCGAAGTCGGCCGACCAGTCCCCCACCACGATGGGGCGTTCCCGGAGCTTCCATTCCCGGATCCGGGCGTGGAAGGCGCGCTCGCGGGCGCGGGCGTCGAACCAGTCGAGCGGGCCCGCCAGGTGCAGGATGTCGCGGTGCCCCAGCTCGGCGAGGTGGTCGACCACCAGGATCGCCCCCTGCTGCTGGTCGACGGCGGTGGTGAGGAAGTTCGGGTCGCCCTCGGCCTTGATGGCGAGCACCGGCAGCCCGATGTCGAGTTGGCGGAGCGTGGCGAGCGACGAGGAGCGCGGCGCGATCACGCACAGCGCGTCGACGCCCTGGGCGGTCAACTGGTCGACGGCGGACTGCATGCCGCCCTGCTCCTCGGAGGGCACGCTGACGGAGGTGACCGAGTAGTCGTCCTCGCCCGCGGCCAGTTCGATGCCGCGCAGCGTGCTGCTGGGCCCGTAGGCGCTTGACGCGTCGACCAGCACCCCGATCCGTCGGTTGCGTTGCGTCGCGAGCGCCCGCGCGGCGCTGTTGGGCCGGAAGTTGAGTTCCTCGATGGCGTCGAGCACCCGCTGCCTGGTGCCTGGCCGGATGCTCGGGTGGTTGTTGAGGACGCGCGAGACCGTCATGTGCGATACCCCGGCCGCCGACGCAACATGGCGAATGTTCGGGCGGGCGGGTGTCGGGTTGTCAGTCACCTTCGCCTACCTCCACGCGAAGCATAGCGCTGGCCGCGGGGAGGCTCAGTCGAGCAGCATGCGGTCCGAAAGGGCGGCGCCCTTGATCTTGGAGAACTCCGCGAGCAGCGCGTCGGCGGTGATGGTCCGCTTGGCCTCCTCGTCTACCTCAAGCACCACGCGGCCCTCGTGCATCATGATCAGCCGGTTGCCGAGCGTGATGGCCTGGTCCATGTTGTGCGTGACCATCAGGGCCGTCAGGTTGTTGCGCTCGACGGCCTCCCCGGTCAGGCGGGTGATCAGCTCGGCACGCGACGGGTCCAGCGCGGCGGTGTGCTCGTCGAGCAACAGGATGTCGGGGTGCACGTAGGTCGCCATCAGCAGGCTGAGGGCCTGCCGCTGTCCGCCCGACAGCATCCCGACGCGCATCTGCAGCCGGTCCTCCAGGCCGAGTTCGAGCGTTGCGAGCGCGACCCGGTACTCGGCCCGCTTGGCCGCGGTGACCGCCATCCCGAGGCCGCGGGTGCGGCCGCGCTCGAAGGCGATGGCGAGGTTCTCCTCGATGGTCAGGTGCGGCGCGGTGCCCGCCATCGGGTCCTGGAACACCCGGGCGACCCAGGTCGCCCGCTTGTGCTCGCCAAGCTTGGTGACGTCGCGGTCGCCGATCAGCACCTTGCCCCCGTCGACGGGGTAGCGCCCGGAGATGACGTTGAGCATGGTCGACTTGCCCGCGCCGTTGGAGCCGATCACGGTGACGAAGTCGCCCTCGTTCAGCGTCAGGCTGAGCCCGTCGAGGGCGACCCGCTCGTTGACGGTGCCGGGGAAGAAGCGCTTGGTGACGTTGTCGAGTTTCAGCATCAGCTCGCCCCTTCCGCGACGGCCTTGTCGCGCCTGCGCTTAATCCTCAGCCGCTTCAGCGGGCCCCACTGGGGCAGCACCAGCGCGAGCACCACGAGCACCGCGGAGATCAGCTTCATGTCGTTGGCGGTGAACCATTCGGCGCCGAGCGCCAACTGGATCACCACGCGGTAGATGACCGAGCCTGCCACGACCGCAAGGATCGCCTGCCAGACCGCCGTCATGCCGAAGATGGCCTGCCCGACGATCACGGAGGCGAGGCCAGCGACGATGATGCCGATGCCCATCGAGATGTCGGCGAAGCCCTGGTGCTGGACCACGAGCGTGCCGCAGAGCCCGACGATGCCGTTGGAGATCATCAGGCCGACGATCTTTGACGCGCCGGTGTTGATGCCCTGGGATCGGGCCATCAGTTCGTTGTCTCCGGTGGCGCGCAGCGCGACGCCGTAACTGGTGCCGAGGAACCAGTAGAGCAGCGCGGCGACGATCAGCGCGACGCCCGCGAGAATGGCCACCGACACCCAGGAGCGCATCAGCGAGTGGTCCTTGAGCCACGTGAAGGCCGTGGTCTCGCGCAGCAGCGGGACGTTGGCCTTGTTGCCCATGATGCGCAGGTTGATGGAGTACAGCGCGATCTGGGTCAGGATGCCCGCGAGCAGCGGGTTGATCCTGCCCCAGACGTGCAGCGCACCTGTGATGGCGCCGGCGAGCATGCCCGCCACGACGCCGCCCGCCATCGCCACCGGAACCGGCAGCCCGCCCACGATCATCATGGCGCAGGTGGCCGCGCCGGTCGTGAACGAGCCATCCACCGTCAGGTCGGGAAAGTCGAGCACCCGATACGTGAGGTAGACCCCCAACGCCATGACGGCGTACAGGAAGCCGAGTTCCAGGGCGATGTACATCTCAGGCTCAGAACTGCTTCGTGGCGCGCGAGACGATGGCCTCGGGCAGTTCGAGGCCCTGCTTCTTGCCCATCTCGGCGTTGACGAACAGGTCGAACTCCTTCTGGGTCTCGACGGGGATCTCCGAGGCGGCCGTGCCGTCGAGGAGCTTGATCATGATCGCCGCGGCGTCCTTGCCCTGCTGGGTGTAGTTCACCGAGAGCCCTGCGGCGGCGCCGCGCTCGACGGTGGACTCGTCGGAGGCGAAGACGGGGATCTGCTTCTGCTCGCCGATCTGGATGACGGACTCGGCGGCCGAGACGACCGTGTTGTCTGTCGGGACCAGGAACGCGTCGACGTCGAGCGAGTCGGCGGCCTGCTGCACCTCGGAGGAGTTGGTGACGGTGGCCTTCTTGATCTCGAGACCGAGGTCACCCGCGGCCTTCTCGGCCTCGGCGACCTGCACCTCGGAGTTCACCTCGCCGGAGGAGTACACGATGCCGACGGTCTTCGCCTCGGGCAGCGCCTCCTTGATCAGCTCCAACTGCTCCTTCATCGGGTTCAGGTCGGAGACGCCCGTCAGGTTCGCGTCCGGCTTGTCCCAGTCCTTCATGAGGCCTGCGGCGACCGGGTCGGTGACGGCCGCGAAGACGATCGGCTTGTCGGTGATGGCGTTGGCGAGCGCCTGCGCCGTCGGGGTGGCGATGGCCAGGTAGCCGTCGTTGTCGGAGGACGCGAAGGTCGAGGCGATGCTGCTCAGCGTCGCCTGGTCGCCCTGCGCGTTCTCCTCGGCGTAGGTGACCTCGTAGCCTGCCTCGTTCAGCGCCTCCTTGAACCCGGCGGCGACGGCGTCGAGGGCGGGGTGCGTGACGATCTGGGCGATGCCGATCTTCACGGCCTTCTTGGCGCCCTCCGAGGCGGGTGCGTCGGCCGAGGGCGTCGAGGTCGGGGTGGTACCACCGCATGCGGAAAGCAGCGTGGCGGCCAGGATGCCGAGGGCGGCGGCCTTGAGCTTCATGGGGTCTCCTTGGAACAGGTTTGGCGGGTGACAGCCTAGATTCTTCCCGCCTCCGGGGCGGCCCGCGTCCACGGGTAGAACACCCCTTTGGACGGGCCATGCCGATATGCAACAAGAGGGGCCCCACAAGGGACCCCTCTTGTCACGAACTCGTGAGGCTTACTTCTCCTCGGAGGCCGCGGCCTCCTCGGTCTCCTCGATCGCGGCCTCGTCGGCGGGAACGGCGTTCTCCTCGACCTCGGCCTCGACGGTCTCTTCCTCGACCTTGGTCTCCTCTTCCTTGGCCTCAGCCTTGGGGGCCTCGGCCTTGGCGGCCTTGGCCTTGGCCGGCTTGGCCTTGGGAGCAACAGCCTCGGTGATGATCTCGATCACGGCCATCGGCGCGTTGTCGCCCTTGCGGGGGCCGATCTTCGTGATGCGGGTGTAGCCACCCTCGCGACCCTCGAGCGTCGGGGCGACCTCGTCGAAGAGCTTCTTGACGAGCTTGTCCTTGGCCTTGACGGGCTCGCCCATGACCTGCTTCTTCTCGAACAGGGTGGCGAGCACCTGGCGGCGGGAGTGCAGGTCTCCGCGCTTGGCCTTGGTGAGGATCTTCTCGGCGAAGGGCTGCACGCGGCGGGCCTTCGTCTCCGTGGTGGTGATCCGGCCGTGCTCGATGAGCTGGCTGGTCATGTTGCGCAGGATCATGCGCTCGTGCGTGGGGCTGCCGCCCAGACGGGCGCCCTTGGTTGGCTTGGGCATTGGTTTAGATCTCCGTGAGTGTTTTTAGGCGGTGGGCGGTCAGTACTGCTCGGTCTCGGCGAAGTCCGCGTCGTCGGCGTCCTCGTCGTAGCGCTCGATCGCCTGCATCGGGTCGAAGCCCGGGTGCGAGTCGCGCAGCGCGAGGCCGAGGCCCGCGAGGGTCTCCTTGACCTCGTCGATCGACTTGGAGCCGAAGTTGCGGATGTCGAGCAGATCCTCTTCGCTGCGGGCGACGAGCTCACCAACGGTGTGGATGCCCTCGCGCTTGAGGCAGTTGTAGGAGCGGACCGACAGCTCGAGGTCCTCAACGGGAAGGTTCAGCGACTCGGCGATCTGCTCGTCCACGGGGGACGGGCCGATCTCGATGCCCTCGGCGTCGACGTTCAGCTCACGGGCGAGGCCGAAGAGCTCAACGAGCGTGCGGCCTGCCGAGGCGACGGCGTCGCGCGGCGCGATCGACGGCTTGGTCTCGACGTCGATGATCAGACGATCGAAGTCGGTGCGCTGGGCGACACGGGTGGCCTCAACCTTGTAGGTGACCTTCAGCACGGGCGAGTAGATCGAGTCGACCGGGATCCGGCCGATCTCGGCGTCGGGGTTCTTGTTCTGAACGCTCGACACGTAACCGCGGCCGCGCTCGACCACCAGTTCCATCTCCAGCTTGCCGTTGTCGTTGAGCGTGGCGATGTGCAGCTCCGGGTTGTGGATCTCCACACCGGCCGGGGGCTGAATGTCGCCAGCGGTGACGGCGCCGGCGCCGGCCTTACGCAGGTACATGACCACGGGCTCGTCCTCCTCGGACGAGAGCACGAGGCCCTTGAGGTTGAGGATGATCTCGGTGACGTCCTCGACGACGCCCTCCAGGGTGGAGAACTCGTGCTGGTTGCCCTCGATCTTGATGCTGGTCACGGCCGCGCCCGGAATGGACGACAGCAGGGTGCGACGCAGCGAGTTGCCAAGCGTGTAGCCGAAGCCCGGCTCCAGCGGCTCGATGATGAACCGCGAACGGAAGTCGGAGACGACCTCTTCGGAGAGGGTGGGGCGCTGTGCGATGAGCATGAACTGTTCCTTCCCGCGTCAACCACTATTTGATGACGCGACATGAGGCGTGGCCGCTGACTGCGACCACAGGTGGTGCGGTGGCCGGGTGGCCACCGCAACCGGTGGGGCGACTACTTCGAGTAGAGCTCGACGATCATCTGCTCCTGGACGTCAATCACGATCTGCTCGCGGACGGGGAGTTGGTGAACGAGGATCCGCATCCGGTTCGGACGGGCCTCGAGCCACGCCGGAACCGAGCGCTCGCCGTGGGTCTCACGGGCGATCACGAAGGGGGTCAGGTTCAGCGACTTCTCGGCGACGTCGATGATGTCGTGCGCACGCACCCGGTAGGACGGGATGTTGACGCGCTGACCGTTCACGAGGAAGTGGCCGTGCACGACGAGCTGACGGGCCTGACGACGCGTCGAGGCGAAGCCTGCGCGGTAGACCACGTTGTCGAGACGGGACTCGAGGATCTGCAGCAGACGGTCACCGGTCTTGCCGGGGTAACGGTCGGCCTCTTCGTAGTAGCGGCGGAACTGCTTCTCCAGCACGCCGTACGAGTAGCGAGCCTTCTGCTTCTCCTTGAGCTGCAGCGAGTACTCGGAGTCCTTGGTGCGACCGCGTCCGTGCACACCCGGGGGGTACGGACGACGCTCGAATGCCTTGTCGTTGCCGACGAGGTCGGTCCCGAGACGACGGGACTTCTTGGTCATTGGGCCGGTGTAACGAGCCATGGGTTCTTAGGTCCTTTCCTTGTCTCGGGCGATCAGACGCGACGACGCTTGGGCGGGCGGGTTCCGTTGTGGGGCACGGGGGTGACATCCGAGATGGCACCGACCTCGAGCCCGACGGCGCCGAGCGAGCGGATCGCGGTCTCACGGCCGGAGCCGGGACCCTTGACGAACACGTCGACACGCTTCATGCCGTGCTCCATGGCGCGGCGGCCAGCGGCCTCCGCAGCCATCTGGGCGGCGAACGGGGTCGACTTGCGGGAGCCCTTGAAACCGACGGTGCCGGCAGAGGCCCACGAGATCACTGCACCGGTGGGATCGGTGATCGAGATGATGGTGTTGTTGAAGGTGCTCTTGATGTGCGCCTGGCCGGCGAGCACATTCTTCTTCTCCTTGCGGCGCACCTTGGTCTTGGCGGCCGCCTTGCGGCTTGCAGTAGCCATTAAGTCTTTCTCCTTGAGTCCTGTAAGAGGCGCTCACCCCGGGGGGTCAGCGTGCCTTCTTCTTGCCAGCGACGGCCTTCTTCTTACCCTTGCGGGTGCGCGCGTTCGTCCGGGTGCGCTGACCACGGACCGGCAGACCACTGCGGTGACGGCGGCCCTGGTAGTTACCGATCTCGACCTTGCGGCGGATGTCGGCGGCAACCGAGCGGCGGAGGTCGCCCTCGATCTCGTAGTTGCCTTCGATGTGGTCGCGCAGCGCGACGAGCTGGTCGTCGGTGAGCTGGTGGACTCGCAGATCGCCACTGATCCCAGTGGCGGCGAGGGTCTCGGCGGCGCGGGTCTTGCCCATGCCGAAGATGTAGGTGAGTGCAACCTCAAGGCGCTTGTCGCGCGGGAGGTCAACACCAACGAGGCGTGCCATCAGGCGGTACCTTTCTCATTGTTTCGGTCCTGGTTCGTCTGAACCCGGTCGCGGACCGCGAAGGTGTGTGGCGTGACGCGTCCCCGCCGCCTGTGGCACCGCTTGGGGTGCCGACGGGGCCTTGGCCTTCGTCCAAGGGTGGAACTCCCGTGAGGGAGCCTTGCGATCACGTTGCTTCAGTTGTGTCGGCGGGGCGGGCGATCGACCCTTTCCGCAATGATCTGCGTCCCCGTGGGGTGGCAGGCCTGGGCTCAGCCCTGGCGCTGCTTGTGCCGCGGGTTCTCGCAGATCACCATCACACGACCGTGCCGGCGGATGACCTTGCACTTGTCGCAGATCGTCTTGACGCTCGGCTGAACCTTCATTCGAGCAACCTTTCAATCGGCGACTGGGAGCACAGTTGTGCGCCCCAATCGGATGGTGAATCGGGCACCTAGACTCTGGGCACGCGCGCGTGTCCGGGCATAGACGACCGACGAGACAGCTTACGCCAGCGGCAACGACTTCCCAAATCCGGGCAAACAAAAGCGCGCCCCTCCCCTGGTTCGGGGTGGGCGCGCAGTGACACAGGCTGCGTCGCAGCTCACTTGTGCCGGTAGACGATGCGGCCTCGCGTCAGGTCGTAGGGCGACAGCTCGACGACGACGCGGTCGGCGGGCAGGATGCGGATGTAGTGCTGGCGCATCTTGCCGCTGATGGTGGTGAGAACCTTGTGACCGTTGGCCAGCTCGACGCGGAACATCGCGTTGGGCAGGGCCTCGACCACGGTGCCCTCGAGTTCGAGGGCTCCTTCTTTCTTCGCCATGTACTCTCATTCTTCTCGCTCCGGCGGCGCCGGATGATACTCCAACAGGTGAGTTTACGCTCGTGAGCGCCCGCAAACAAATACCCGACCCGGGGATAGCCTTACCGCCATGAGCTACTTCGCGGTGCACTACACCTATGTCACGGACTCCGATGCGCTCGACCTGGTCCGCCCGCGGCACCGGGCCTACCTCTCGTCGCTGGTCGGCGACACGCTGGTGGCCAGCGGCCCCTACCCCGGCTCTGTCCCGCCGGGGGCGCTGCTGATCTTCTCCGCCGACAGCGAGGACCTGGTCCACTCCCAACTCAACGCGGATCCGTTCTGGCAGGAGGGCCTCATCGCAGAGCGCCGCATCCAGCCCTGGAACCCGGTGATCGGCTCTCTGGCCTGAGCCTGGCCCGTCAGCCGGTGACGATCCGCAGCACCCCGGCGCCGCGCAGTTCCTCGGCCGCGACCGCGACGCCGGGCGCGCGGTAGGGGTTGGTGAGCGCCCGGGTGGCGAGCGGCCTTCCGTCGGCGTGCACCGAGGCGACGCCGTGCCCGAGCGGGCCCGCCACGATCTCGACCCGGACGGCACCGCCGAGCAGCGGAAGGGCTGCGTCGAGGCCGCGCAGGTCGGGGTCGATGACCGGGTCGAGTTCCACCTCGGCCCCCGCGTGCCGGACGCCGAGCATCCGCTGGGTCAGCACCTCCAGGAACAGCCCGGGCCCGGACGAGTAGACGCGCCACCCGCCGTCGAGCGCGACCTCCCCCGCCGCGACGCGGTGGTAGTCGGCGGCCGCCTCGTAGCGGTCGGCGAAGGCGGCGTCCGAGCTGGAGGCGTAGGTGTTGGCCTGTCGCGGGGTCGCGGTGGCGACCTGGTCGCGGATCCCGATCGGGACCGCCTGCGCGAGGGCGCGCAGCAGTCCCCTGCCGTCGCCGACGCGGGCGAGGGCCTCGGCGTAGCGCAGGTGCGCGTGCATGTACATCAGGCCGATCTCGCGGCCGAAGAAGGTGCTCGCCTCGGCCCGCTGGAAGACCTCCATGGGCCCGCCGCGGTAGGCGACGGGGCGGTCGAACAGTCGCACACCGTCGGGTCCTGTCAGGTGTTCGGCGATCAGGTCGAGGTGGCGCGAGGCCTCCTCCGGCGTCAGGAGATCGCCCGCGATGGCGTGGATCATGGCGAGCACCGAGTAGGTCAGCCCCGTCCCGGTGTCGCGCGGGTGGATCAGCGGGCGCAGCCCCGAGTCCTCCCGCACTCCGTAGCCCGCGAGCACCCCGTCGACGAGGAGTTCGCGGCGCAGGTCGGCGGTGCCGCGCTCGGCGATGCCTGCGGCGCGTTCGGCGATGTCGGGGGCAGCCGCCCCGACGCCCTGCGCGAGGACGGTGAGGGCCTCGGCCTGCAGCACGACGGTCCAGGTGGAGACCATCGCGCGCGCCAGGTCAGGGCTGGCGGGCTGCAGGGAGTCGTTCCAGTCGCCGTGGCCGTAGGCGGGCAGCGCGGTGCCCGTCACGAAGGTCGCCTCGACGGCGTCGAGCGCGCGACGGAGGTGGTCGGCGAGGGTAGCCTCGCCGCCCGGTGCGCCGTCGCCGGTGAACGCGACCGGTTCGGCGAGGATGCCCGCGTCGCCGGTGGCGACGAGATACTGCCCGAGCGCGAGCAGGGGCCAGTAGACGACGTCGCCGTGTGAGTCGGCGACCTCGTCGCGGCGGTAGTCGGGCAGGAAGTCGAAGGCCTGCGGCCAGTCGCCCCGCTCGTGCTGGGCGCGGAAGACGATCAGGAGCAGGTCGCGCCAGGCGGCGTGCTCGCCCCAGGCGCGCAGCAGCCCGACAGGCCCCTGCGAGACGTCCCTGGTGCCCCACGCCCCGCCGGTGTGCTGCTCGAGGCCGCGCGGCGACAGGTAGTGCACCAGCGCGTCATGGGCGAACCACCCGCACGCCTGGTCGATCCGCGCGACCTCGTCGGTGGCCGCCGCCCCGCCCTCGGCGGAGATGGCGATCCGGTCGTGCACGTCGGCCCAGCCCTCGGACCCCCCGCGCTCGGTTCCGCCTGGTACCCCGGGGCGCAGCAGCAGCGACCAGTCGGCGAGCGCCGGGACGCGGGCGGTCACGACGGGCTCGCCGCGGCCGACGCCGTCGGAGAACAGCGCCTCATCCCCGCCGACCTGCGCGTCGGCGGGCAAGTCGACGGTCAGGGAGGCGTCGGCGAGCAGGGCGCCTTCGGGAGCGGCGACGGTGAGGGTCTCGCCCGTCACGGAGACGCCGCCGGTCGCGCCGGGTGCGCCCACCCAGTTGAGCGCGAGGATGACGAGCGCCGGGAGCGGTTCTCCCCCGCTCGTGTGCACCGAGACGGCGACCGCGCCGTCGGCGCCCGGGCCGCGGGTCTCGACGCGGATGACGCGCTCGCCTGATGCGTAGATCCAGGTGGCGTGGTCGAGGCCGGAGCGCCAGGCCGACGGCGTGCCGAGCAGTCGCCACCCGTCGCCCTCGTTGACGGCGATCCGGACGCCGTGGATCCTGCCGATCGGAAGCGGCGTCTCCTTGGCGGCGAGGATCCGGCCGAGCGCGGCGTGACCGAGCGTCAGGTGGGAGCAGAAGCCGCCGTCCATCCAGACGGTGCAGGTCACGTCGGTCGGGTCGGGAAGCAGGCCCGTCAGCGGCCGGAGGATCTGGCCGTGGGGCCGTGGCACCGCGCGCTGCTTCGCGGCGGTGACGACGTGGTCGCCCTCGGGTGTGAACCAACTGACCTCGCGGCCGTCGAGGTCCTCGACGTGTCGCCGCTCCCCTGGGGAGAGGGCGGCGAGCACCTCGGGGCTCGGGTCGTCCGCCGACAGGCCCGGGGTGTCGCGGCCGACGAGCGAGGCGGCGGACTCGCGCACCTCGGGCAGCGCCCGGCCGGGCCGCAGACCCTCGGCACGGGCCGCGTCGGCGGGCGAGGTCGCCGCGGGGTGGTCGTCGACGAGCAGCACGAAGATGCCGCCCTCCCAGCGCTCCCCCGGCGCGAGCGTGACGGGCGCGCTCTGCAGCGCAACGGCGGAGTGTTCCTGTTGCAGCCTGCTGCTCGGCAGGTCGGCGTTGAGGCCCGGCCATGGGGCGCCCTCCGGGAGGCCGCGGCCCGTCAACTGCGTGACGTCGCTGGCCCAGCCGACCGCGGAGGTCCAGGAGCCGATCAGGGCCCACGGCGCGCGCGGGCCTGGCATGTTCTGCCGGATCGCGACGGCGGTCCCGCGCTCGCCCAGGTCGACCGGGGTGAGGTCGAGGTACTGGGAGGGGTACAACCGGTTGGCGTCCAGCACCGCCGCAGGCGAGAGCGAGGGGTCCTCCACGGCGACCAGGTCGAACCGGACCTCCCGGTCGCCGGTGTTGACGACCTCGACCTGCCGGGACCAGCCTTCGCGCCCCTCGAGGGCGGTGCGGGTGGCGCGCCAGTGCAGCGGCCCCGCCTGCCCCTCACCCCCTCCGGTCAGCGAATGGGGAAGCCAGGAGCCATCCGCGCGCTCGCGGAGCCACAGGCCCGCGACCTTGTCCTCGAGCTGGGTGGCCGGATGCAACAACGCCGTTGGAGTGCTCATGACCCAAACTGTAAGCGCTTACGCCCCGGTGGTGCAATGATCGGTAGTCATCAGGCAATAGGCTCTGACCGGCCCCGCCGAACGGGGCCTTGAGCGTGAAACGAGAGCGACATGGCAGAGATGGGCAGGCACACGATCTACGAGGTCGCCGCGGCGGCAGGCGTGTCGATCGCGACCGTCTCCCGCGTGCTCAGCAAGCCCGACGTGGTCTCCCCCGCCACCCGCGAACGCGTCATGACGGCGGTCGAGGCGCTCAACTACGTCCCCACGGGAGCGGCCCGCTCGCTGGCGGCCCGCACCAACGAGGCCTTCGGCCTTGTTCTCTACGAACTGCGCGGCCCGTACTACGCCGAACTGCTCAGCGGCTTCGAGGCGGCGGCCGCGGCACGCGAGGCCAGCGTCGTGGTCACCCTGACGAAGGACCGCACCCACGTCGACCAGGCGGTGCGCAGGCTGGCAGGCCGCGTCGACGCCCTCGCGGTCCAGGCAGGCGCCGACGTGGCGCAGGTCACCCTCGATGCGGTCCGCCGCAAGATACCCGTCGTGATGATCGCAGGCGACGCCGCCGCGGACTCCTTCTCGACCGAGAACCTGGCCAGCGCGCGCGACCTGACGGGCCACCTGATCGACGTGCACGGCAGGACCTCGCTGCTGTTCGTCGGCAACCCGGCGCTGGCCCCCGACATCGAGGGCAGGCACCGGGGCTTCGTCGAGGCACACCTCGAACGCGGCCTGACCCCCCGCCCGCCGGTGCCGTGCCACGCGGTCGAGTCCGAGGGGGCGGGCGTCGCCCGGGCGATGCTCGTCGGCGAACTCGAGGCGGACGCGCTGGTCTGCGCGAACGACGAACTCGCACTCGCCATCATGCGGGCGCTGCGCGGCGGCCCCATCGACGTGCCGGGACAGGTCTCGGTGACCGGCTGGGACGACATGATGGCCGCCCGCTACATCGCGCCAGGGTTGACGACGGTGCGCCAACCCGTACGCGAACTGGGACGCCTGGTCGCCGACCGCATCGGACAACTTCTCGCGGGGCACTCCGCCGCCGAACCCGGGCGCCGACTCCCGACGACGGTGGTGCTGCGCCAGTCCTGCGGCTGCCCCTGACCGGGGGATCTTCCGCCAAACACTTGCGACTCACCCCGAGACGGTGTAGCGTCCAATGTAAGCGCTTACGGTAAGCGCATCCATGACAGGCTGAGGCTCAACGACGTCCCTCAAGACACGGCAGTCGCCCGAGGTAGTCGCCGGCCCAGGCCATCAGACTTCAGGAGGAACCATGCGTCTGAGCCTCAAGGTGGTCGCACTCGCGGCCGGAACCGCCCTCGCACTGACCGGCTGCGGCCGCGACGAGGGCAACAACGGGGGCGGCGGTGACACCCCCACCGCGCAGGCCGTCGACACCTCAAAGGCGTCCGGCACCCTCGAGGTGTGGGCGATGGGCGCCGAGGGCGAGAAGCTGCCCGAGCTCGTCAAGGAGTTCACCGACGCCCACCCCGACATCAAGGTCAACGTCACGCCGGTCCCCTGGGACTCGGCGCACGACAAGTTCGTCAACTCCATCACGGCAGGCACCACCCCTGACGTCGCGATGGTCGGCACGACGTGGATGGGCGAGTTCGTCGGCATGGACGCCCTCGATCCCACCCCCAGCTCGATCGACCTCAACGGCTTCTTCCCTGGCGCCGTCGACACCACGAAGGTGGGCGGCACCTCCTATGCGGTGCCGTGGTACGTCGAGACGCGGATGGCCTACTACCGCACCGACATCGCCGAGAAGGCGGGCGTCACCGAGGTGCCCACCGGCCAGGACGAGTTCAAGCAGATGGCCGCCAAGATGAAGGAGCAGGACGGCGTGAAGTGGGGCATCAGCCTCCAGCCGGGCCGCACCGGATCCTGGCAGACCGTTCTCCCGCTCGCCTGGTCGCGCGGCGCCGAGATCGCCGACGACAAGGGCTACACCTTCGATACCCCGGAGATGGTCTCCACCGTCGACTACTACGGCTCCTACTTCAAGGACGGCATCTCCGACCCGAACCCGCCGGAGGGCCAGACCGAGGCCGACTTCGTCAGCGGCGCCGTGCCGATGTTCATCTCCGGCCCCTGGATGATGAGCCTCGTCGAGGACCTCGCCAAGCAGGACGGCGACGACGCGTTCGCGGACAAGTACGATGTCGCCCCGATCCCGACCGCCGACGGCGGCCAGTCCTCCTCGTTCATCGGCGGCTCCAACCTGGCCGTCTTCAAGGCGACCAAGAGCCGCGACGCCGCCTGGACGCTTGTCGAGTGGCTGAGCCAGCCGGAGACCCAGATCAAGTGGTACGGCCTGACGAGCGACCTGCCCTCGCTGCAGTCCGCCTGGGACGACGACACCCTGGCCAAGGACGAGAAGCTCGCCAAGTTCGGTGAGGCCCTCAAGACGGCCAAGGTGCCGCCGACGTTCCCCAGCTTCGAGCAGGTCATCGAGTCCTTCGACAACGAGATCGAGAAGGTCGCCAAGCAGGGCCTCTCGGGCGCGGACGCCATGAAGGCCGCGCAGGCGCAGGCCGACTCGATCGGCACCGGAGAGTAACCATGTCCGCGCCGACTGCGGCAACGCCGCGGAAGGCAGTCCCCCGCTCCCGTTCCTCCAGATCCGGCGGCGCCCGGCTGGAGGAACGGGCGGGCTGGCTGCTCACCCTCCCGTTCCTGCTGCTGTTCCTGGTGTTCACCGCGTGGCCGGTGATCCAGTCGGTGTTCTTCTCGTTCACCGACATCAGGAACAAGGACCTGCGCACGCCCTTCGCGGTGGACTTCGTCTGGTTCGAGCAGTACGCGAAGGCGTTCGCGGACCCCGTCTTCCAGCAGGCCGCGTTCAACACCATCTACTTCGTGGTGGTCGGGGTGCCGCTGACCATCATCGTCGCGCTGGCCGCCGCCATCGCGCTCAACAACGGCATCTCGAGGTTCCGGGCCTTCTTCCGGCTTGGCTTCTACACCCCCGTGATCACCTCGATCGTGGCGGTCGCCGTCGTGTGGCGCTTCCTGCTCCACCCCGACAGCGGCCTGGTCAACACCGTGCTCGGCTGGATCGGCATCGACGGACCCAACTGGCTCGGGTCGACGACCTGGGCGATGCCCTCGCTGATCGCGATGGCCGTGTGGCGCAACTTCGGCACCGGCATGATCATCTTCCTGGCAGGCCTGCAGGCCGTGCCCACCCAACTGCTCGAGGCCGCCTCCATCGACGGGGCGGGCGCGTGGCAGCGGTTCCGCAACGTGGTGCTGCCGATCATCCGCCCGACCGTGCTGTTCGTGATGGTGACCACCACCATCGGCTACCTGCAGTTCTTCGAGGAGCCGTTCGTGATGACGAAGGGCGGCCCGCTCAACAGCACCATCTCGGCCTCGATGTACACCTACCAGCAGTTCAGCTTCGGCAACTACGGCTTCGCCGCGGCGCTGAGCTACCTGATCTTCGTGGTGATCGCCATCATCACGGCGGTCCAGTTCAAGTTCCTGTCCGAGAAGGGAGACTGAGCATGACCCAGGACACCGGATTCCGCCGTCGCTGGTGGCTCTACCTCCTGCTGACCGTTGCGCTGCTCGTCGTGGTCACGCCGTTCGTGTGGATGGTGCTCGGCTCGTTCAAGACCAGTTCCGAACTGCGTCAGGTCCCGCCGACGTGGCTGCCGGAGAACCCGACGCTCGACAACTTCTCTTCGCTGTTCAGCAGGCTCTCGTTCGGCACCTACTTCGCGAACTCGACCCTTGTCGCGGTCGCGGTCACCGTCGGCAACCTGCTGTTCTGCTCGATGGTCGGCTACGCGCTCGCGATGCTGAACTTCCGCGGCAAGAAGGTCATCTTCGCGCTGATCCTCGGCACCCTGATGATCCCCGGAGTGGTGACGTTCGTCCCGCTGTTCGTGCTTGTCGCCAACATGGGGCTTGTCAACACGCTTCCCGGGCTGATCCTGCCGTTCCTGGTGGGCCCGTTCGGCGTCTTCCTGATGCGCCAGTTCATCATGGGGCTCCCGAAGGACCTGGTCGAGGCGGCCCGCATCGACGGGGCAGGCGAGATGAAGATCTTCCTGAGGATCATCCTCCCGTTGCTCGGCCCCGCGATGGCAACGCTCGGCATCCTGACCTTCCTCGGAAGCTGGAACAACTTCCTGTGGCCGCTCGTGGTGGCCCAGACGAACAACTCCTACACGCTGCCCGTCGCGCTCGCGCTCTACTCCACGGGCCAGAACCAGACCGAGTACGGCCTGCTGATGGCGGGCGCAACCGTCGTCGTGCTGCCCGTGCTCGTCGTCTTCCTGATTTTCCAGCGGCATTTCATTCAGGGAATCGCCACCACTGGGATCAAGTAACACCCCCTGCCAGAAGGACAAGAAGGAGCAGTCATGAACCGACCTGACCCGACCCCGATCAGCAGACGCACCGCGCTCGCAGGAGGCCTCACGGCCGCGGCCCTTGCGAGCCTCCCCTCGGTCGCACTCGCCGACGCGAGGAAACCACTACCCACCCCCGAGGGGACCGACCGGGACACGCTGCTGCGCTGGGCGCGCGACACGTGGGCCTCGATGGTCGCTATGACCGACCGCAGGACAGGGCTGATCTCCGACAACATCTCGGGAGACCTCGCCACCAACGCGCACTACACCTCGCCGACCAACATCGGCGGCTACCTGTGGAGCACGCTCGTCGCCCGCGACCTGCGGATCATCACGCCGGGCGAGGCGAACAACCGGATCCGCCAGACGCTGCGCACGCTGAAGAAGATGACCCACCACGACGCGGCCGGCATGTACTTCAACTGGTACGACCCGCGCGACGGCTCGGTGGTGCTCAACTGGCCCGAGGACGGCAACGCCGTCGAGCCGTTCGTCTCGAGCATCGACGCCGCCTGGCTCGGCGCCGCCCTGCTCGTGGTGCGCAACGGCGACAAGGGCAACCGCAAGGTGGCGGGAGAACTGTTCGACGCGATGCGCTTCGACGTGTTCGCCGACCCGACCAACTCGCGGCCCTACCTCAACTACGGCGGCTACTACCTGTCCGAGCCGACCAGGCTGCCCTCCCCTCCGCCCACGATCGAGCGGGACCTGATCGGTGAGGGCCGCGGCGTCTGGTACACCCGCGACCACCACTACGACACGATCGTCTCCGAGACCAGGATCACCACCTACCTGGGCATCGCGAAGGGGCAGGTCCCCGCGCAGGCCTACTACCAGGCGTGGCGGACCTTCCCGCCGGACTGGGACTGGCAGGAGATCATCCCCGTCGGAGAGTGGCACACCTATGAGGGCGTCGACGTCTATGAGGGCGCCTACGACTATCTGGGCCACCAGACGGTGCCCGGCTGGGGCGGCTCGATGTTCGAGGAACTGATGCCCAACGTGTTCGTGCCCGAGGAGACCTGGGCGCCGAACTCCTGGGGCAAGAACCACCCCCGCCACGTCGCGGTGCAGCGCATCCACGGCATGGACAACTACGGCTACTGGGGCTTCTCCCCCGCAAGCCACCCCGCGGGCGGGTACAGCGAGTGGGGCGTCGAGGCGCTCGGGATGCGTCCCGACGGCTACTTCTCCGACATCGAGCACACCGACCATGTGCGCGACGAGCCGGAGCCCACCTACGGCGACGGCGTCGTCACCCCGCACGCCGCGTTCCTGGCGATGATGCACGAGCCGCGCGAGGCCTACGAGAACCTGGCACGGATCGAGGCCGACTTCGACTCCTACGGCCCCGGCGGATTCTTCGACGCCATCGCCACGAAGTCCGGGCAGGTCGCGCGCCGCCACCTGTCTCTCGACCAGGCCATGATCATGGGCGCGCTCGGCAACGTGCTCACCGACGGGGCGCTGCGCCGCTACTTCACCGAGGGTGAGGTGGCCCGCACGCTGCGTCCAGTGATCGCGCCAGAGGTCTTCGCACCGCTCGACTGAGGAGATAGAACCATGCCCGCCACCTTCAGCACCGACCCGTCAGGCCAGCGGTACCGCGACCTGAACCGCAACGGCGTCCTCGACCCGTACGAGGACCCCCGCCGCGACGTCGAGGAACGCGTCGACGACCTGCTCGGGAGGCTCACGCTTGCCGAGAAGATCGGCCTGATGTTCCACACCGTCATCGAGGCGGGGCCGGACGGGACGGTGCTGGAGGGGGCGGGTGCCATCAGCAAGTCGGGCACCGCCGAGGTGGTCACGGGCAAACTGCTCAACCACTTCAACGTGCACCACCTGGGCGAGGCGGCCGCCGCGGCCCGGTGGCACAACGCGGTGCAGGAGATCGCCGAGCAGACCCCGCACGGCATCCCCGTCACCATCTCGAGCGACCCGCGCCACTCGTTCGCGGAGAACGCGGGCGCCTCCTTCTCTGCGGGCGCCTTCTCGCAGTGGCCCGAGATGCTCGGGCTCGCCGCGCTTCGCGACGAGTCGCTGGTGCGCCACTTCGCAGACATCGCCCGGCAGGAGTACACCGCCGTCGGGATCCGGGCGGCGCTGCACCCGACCCTCGACCTGGCGACCGAGCCCCGCTGGGCGCGCCAGGCACAGACCTACGGCCAGGACCCCGACGTCGTCACCCGGCTCGGCGTGGCCTATCTCGCGGGGATGCAGGGCGAACGCCTCGCCCCCGGAAGCGTCGCCTGCACCGCCAAGCACTTCCCGGGCGGCGGCACCGTCAAGGGAGGCGAGGACTCCCACTTCCCCTACGGCGCCGCCCAGGTCTACCCGAGCGGCTCGCAGGAGTCGCACCTGCAGCCCTTCCCCGCCGCGATCGACGCGGGCGTCAGCGCGGTGATGCCCTACTACTCCAAGCCGATCGGCCTGACGCTGCGCGGCATCGAGGCAGACGAGGTCGGCTTCGGCTACAACCGCGCCATCGTCACCGACCTGCTGCGCGGCGTGCTCGGCTTCGACGGTGTCGTGCTCTCCGACTGGGAACTCATCAACGACAACCACGTCGGCGACCAGGTGCTGCCCGCCCGTGCGTGGGGCGTGGAGCACCTCGACCCGCCCGGCCGGATGGAGGCGCTGCTGAACGCGGGCTGCGACCAGTTCGGAGGCGAGGAATGCGTCGACCTGCTCGCCGGCCTCGTGGCGACCGGACGCATCCCGGAGTCGCGCGTCGACGAGTCGGCGCGCAGGCTGCTGCGCGTGAAGTTCCAGTTGGGGCTCTTCGACGACCCCTACGTCGACGAGGAGGCCGCGACCGGCATCGTCGGGCGCGAGGACTTCGTGCGCGACGGGAGGCGGGCACAGTCGGCCTCCGTGACGGTGCTGACCGGCCGCGACCTGCTTCCCCTCGCCGCGGACCAGCGGGTCTACGCCGAGGGCATCTCCCGCGAGGCCGCCGCCCGGCTCGGCACCGTCGTCGACAGCCCGGAGGAGGCGAGCATCGCCCTCGTGCGCCTCGCCGCCCCGTTTGAGCCGCGCGACGACCTCTTCCTCGAGAGCTGGTTCCATCAGGGCTCGCTCGACTTCCAGCCCGGCCTGCGGGTGCGACTCGAGCGGATCGCCCGGCACTGCCCCGTCGTGATCGACGTGTTCCTCGACCGGCCGGCCGTGCTGACGCCGCTGCTCGACGTGGCCTCTGTTCTGGTTGCCGACTACGGCACCAGCGGGGACGCCCTCGTCGACGCGCTGCTCGGCGAGGTGGCGCCGGTGGGAAGGCTTCCGTTCGACCTGCCCCGCTCGATGGCCTCGGTGCGCAGGCATCCGGAGGATCAGGTCGGCTTCGACGATCCGCTGTTCCCGGCGGGCTTCAGCGCCTAGTCGACGTCCTCCGACGCGGCGGTCCAGGTGTTGCAGTTGCCCATGTCGGCCGAGTACAGGCCGCGGATGCCCCAGTAGGCCATCGAGTCCTTCGACCCGTGGATGCCGTCCTCGATGGTGGCGCGCAGGTACTGCTCGAACTCCACCAGGGACGCCTCACCGACCGACTGCGTCGGGTCGTGGGCCATCATGGCGTAGCCCCAGCAGGTGGCCTGCAACTCGATCCGGCGGGCCGACTCGTTGCCCTGCCCGACGGCGTACTCGGCCTGGAACATGCCCGCCTGCGCCTGCAGGTGGTGTCCGTACTCGTGGCCCGTGACGTCCTTGACCCCGAAGTCCATCCAACTGGCCCCGTTGAGGCTGTCCTCGCCGAAGTAGATGGCGCCGCCCTGCGTCGAGCAGTACAGCGCGGGCGCCGAGACCTGGCCGCACGGAGTGTCGACGGTGCGGCCCTCGTAGAAGTAGATGGGGATGTCGTCTGTTGAGTAGCCGAGCGCGGCCTGCATCGGCTTGAACGCGGCCTGGATGCATTCCATCTGGCCGGTCGCGATGCGCTCGAGGTCGCCCATGTCGTAGGCCTGTTCCGGCTCGGGGCAGCCCTCGAGCAGCGGCACCGGCTGAGCGTAGATCGCGCTCTGCTGCAGCGTCATCCAGTCCGGGTCGCTCGAGTCGGGAGCAGGCAGTTCCTCCCAGGTGCGCGGCGGCAGCCCAGGGTTGGTCTCCCCCGGCTCTGCTGGCTCGACGACCGGCTCCGGCTCACGCGGCTCGGAGGCAGAGGGGCTGGGGCTGATGCCTGGCACAAGAGGCTGCAGCACATCCGCGACGGCGCGGAACACGTTGACGGCGAGCACCAGGACGATCGCGACCCCGACGAGCACGAAGATCGTCTTGCCGAACCCCCCGGAGCGGCGCGGCGGCGGCGGCGGGGGCGGACGGTAGCCGCCCTGCCACTGGTTCGGCGGCGGCCCCCACTGGGGCTGCTGGAACGCGCGCTGCGGTTGCTGCGGCTGCTGCCACCCCGATTGGAGCGACCCTGGCCTGTTCCAGCCGGGGTGTCCAGGGGGTTGGGGCCAGTTGCCCTGCGTCACCGGCGCCTCCTCACGTGACCTGATCCGCGTCCACTACCCAGGTGTTGCAGTCTGCCACAGTCGCCGCGTAGAGGCCCCGGGTGCCCCAGTAGGTCAGCGACTCGCGGGTGCCGTGCACCGAGTCGATCAGCATGGTGTCGAGCCGCTCGTTCCAGGAGGCAAGGTCATCGGCGTTGAACCCGAACGAACGGTTGTGATAGGTCATCATGGCCGACCAGCAGGTGGCCTGCAGTTCTGAGCGGCGCTCCAACTCGTTGCGCGGCGGCATCGCAAGCTTCGCCGCCGTGATGCCCGCAAGCTTCTGGATGTGGTGGCCGTACTCGTGGTTGACCATCTCGTTGACCGACAGGTCCCAGGTGGCGGCCATCTCGAAGTGCTCCTGGCCGAAGTAGACGGTCCCGTCGCCGGAGGAGCAGTAGAAGGCGGGAGCCGAGAGGTAGCCGCACTCGCTCTTGGAGCCCGCGCCCGGGTAGAACTGCACCTCGGGCTCGACGACTGACCAGCCGAGCTGCTCGAAGACGGGCATCCAGGCGGCGTGCACGCACGACCACTGGCCGCGCACGGCCTCCTTCCACTCGTCCTGGCTGCCGGTGCGTCCCGGCTCCGGGCAGCCGGTCAGGGTGACGGGCGGCAGGTCGTCGAGCGGCGTGGCCTGCAGGGCGTACAACGGCGATTCGGGGTCGGCGGCAGGCAGCGGCTCCCAGGCCCGCTCCGGCAACGTCCAGGACCTGCCGCCGGGGTCGGCGCTCACCGTGACCGACGGCGTCGAGGTGGGGCTCGGCGCGAGGCTCGGCGTGGGGCTGGGGCTCGTCGGCGAGGGGGTGACGACGCGGCTGGGCGTCGGCGTGGGGGCGGCGACCGGCGGCGGCGAGTCGACCGTGGTGCTGGTGCGCCGCTCCGCGAGGTACATGCCCACGACCACGAAGGCGCCCGCGACGAGCAGGGAGGTCGCGGCGATGCCGATCCGGGTGAGTGCCCCTGGGCCGGGCTCCGGCGGAGCCGCCTGCCAGGCGAGCGGCCGCTGCTGGGCCTGCTGGGTCGGCACCTGGCGCCAGGCGTCCTGGGAGAGCCGGGGCGGCGGGGCCTGGGGCGGCGGGGGTCGGTCAAGGGCCGGACCGGGTGCGGCGGGGGGTGGGGCGTCGTCGGCCTCGTGCGACCAGTTCTGCATCGCTAGTTCCCACCTCCTCCCCTCGCGGCGGGGCCCAGCCTACGACGGGCCTGGCTCAGAACAGCAGCACGGCCACGAGTACGGCGATGACCGCGATCAGCGCGATGCCGACGACCCCGACGGCCACGGCGAACGGGGCCAGGTCGCGCGGCTGGCTGACGTTGCCTGCAGGCACGCCGCCCTGCTGCACGATCGCCGGGGTGTTGTCCGCGGCTGCGGGCAGCCGTTCGATCACGGGCACCAGGTCGCCGAGCTTGCCCGCGGCGTAAATGGTGTCCATCCCCTCGGCGTACTCGTCGTGGGTGATCCGTCCGTCCGCGAAGGCGGCGTTGAGGCGTTGCGTCAGGGACTCGCGTTCGACGTCGTCAACGGGGTCGCCGGATCGCTGAAGGTACTTCGAACTCGGGGGCAGCGCCATGGCCCCCATCATAGGACAGGCCTCAATCGGCGAGCGGGGCGAACGCGTCGCCGAGCCGTGCCGCGCCGCCGTCTTCCTCGGTGAGCACCCAGGCGCCGCCGGGGGTGACGGCGACCGTGTTCTCCCAGTGGGAGCCGCGGGAGCCGTCCCTGCTGACGACGGTCCATTCGTCGTCGAGTTCGAGGGTCTGGTGTGTCCCGGTGGTCAGCATCGGCTCGATGGCGATGGCCATGCCGACCCGCAGCCGCGGCGTGGGGCGCGGGCGGTACCAGTTGGGCACGTCCGGGCTCATGTGCATCTCGCTGCCGATGCCGTGACCGGTGTACTCGCGCAGCGTCCCGTAGCGGGTCGGGAGGCGCTTCACGTAGCCCTCGATGGCCTTCGAGACGTCACCGATGCGGTTGCCGTCGCGGACGGCGAGCGCGCCTGCCCAGAAGGCCTCGCGGGTCGCCTCGATCAGGGCCACGTCGGCGGGGTCGGGGGTGCCGACGATGATGGTGCGCGCCGCGTCGCCGTGCCAGCCCTCGACGATGGCACCGAAGTCGATGGACGCGACGTCGCCGTCGACCAGCGCGCGGTCGCCAGGGATGCCGTGCACGAGTTCGTCGTTGACCGAGATGCATGCCACCCCGGGGAACGGCGCCCCGTACTCGGCGCCGTAGCCGAGGAACGAGGAGGTGGCGTCGTTGCGGGCGAGCACGTCGCGGCCGATCTGGTCGAGCTCGCCGGTGGTGACGCCGACGGCGGCCGCGCCGCACATCGCCTGGAGCCCCTCGGAGACCACAAGGCCCGCCCTGCGCATCAGGCGCAGTTCGTCAAGGGACTTGATCTCGATGTGGCTCACGCTCAGGCCTCGACGTGCGCGTCGACCATGTCGAACATGCGCTGGCGGACCTCGTCGACGGTGCCGGTGCCGTCGACGTCGACGAGCAGGCCCTTGTTCTCGTAGTGGAAGAGCAGCGGGGCGGTCTGGCCCGCGTAGACCTCCATCCGGCGGCGGATGGTGTCCTCGTTGTCGTCGGCCCTTCCCTCAAGCTCGGCGCGGCCGAGCAGCCGCTGCACGAGGGCCTCGGGCTGCACCATCAGCGACACGACGGCGTCGAGCTGATCGGAGCGCTCCGCGAGGTAGCGGTCGAGGAAGTGCACCTGGTGCATGGTGCGGGGGAAGCCGTCGAGCAGGAAGCCCGGCTCGCAGTCGGGCTCGGCCAGCCGGGAGGCGACGATCTCCTCGGTCACGTCGTCGGGGACGTACTCCCCCGCGTCGATGATCGCCTTGACCTTCACGCCGAGCGGCGTCTGGTTCTTGATGTTGTACCGGAAGATGTCGCCGGTGGAGATCGCCGGTACGCCGTAGCGCTCGGCCAAGGCCGTCGCCTGGGTGCCTTTGCCTGCACCCGGCGCTCCCATGATCAGAAGCTTCACTTCAGGAAACCCTCGTAGTTGCGCTGCTGGAGTTGGCTCTCGATCTTCTTGACGGTGTCGAGACCGACGCCGACGATGATCAGGATCGAGGTGCCGCCGAAGGGGAAGTTCTGGGCCGCGCCGACCGCCATGAAGGCGATGGTCGGGATCAGTGCGATCACGGCGAGGTACAGCGAGCCGGGGGCCGTCAGGCGCGACAGCACGTAGGCCAGGTACCGCTCGGTCGGCTTGCCCGCCCGGATGCCCGGGATGAAGCCGCCGTACTTCTTCATGTTGTCGGAGACCTCTTCAGGGTTGAAGGTGATCGACACGTAGAAGTAGCAGAAGGCGATGATCAGGACGAACTGGAGCAGCGAGTAGACCCACGAGTGGATCCCGTTGCCCGTGAAGTTCGCGGTGATCCACTGCGAGACGGCGCCCTCGGGGCGGAAGGTGGCGTACAGCACCGGCAGGTACATGATCGACGAGGCGAAGATGACGGGGATGACGCCGGACTGGTTGACCTTCAGCGGGATGTAGGTGGTGGAGCCGCCCACCAGGCGACGCCCGACCATCCGCTTGGCGTACTGCACCGGGATGCGGCGCTGGCCCTGCTCGACCCAGATGATGCCGAGCATCACGAGCAGGCCGATGCCGATCACCACGAAGAACAGCACCCATCCGGTGACGCCCTGGTGGCTCTGCTTGATGGCCCACAGGCCGGCGGGGAAGCTGGCGGCGATCTGGGTGAAGATCATGATGGACATGCCGTTGCCGACGCCGCGCTCGGTGATCAGCTCACCCATCCACATGATGACGGCGGTGCCCGCGGTCATGATCAGGATCATCACGATGAGCGGGAACAGCTCGTCGGAGTAGAGGACGTTCGTGCAGCCGGGCAGCAACTGGCCGGTGCGCGCCATCGTCACGAAGGCGCTCGCGTTGAGCACAGCCAGCACGAGCGTCAGGTAACGGGTGTACTCGGTGATCTTCGCCTGACCGGAGGCCCCCTCCTTCTTCAGCGCCTCGAGCCGCGGGATCACCACGGTGAGAAGCTGCAGGATGATGGAGCTGGTGATGTAGGGCATGATGCCCAGCGCGAAGATCGTCAGTCTCAGCAGCGCGCCGCCGGAGAACAGGTTGACGATGTTGTAGATGCCTGCGGCCTCGCCGGAGGTGGCGATCGCCAGACATTCGTCGATGCGGGCCATGTTGACGTTCGGGCTGGGGATCGTCGACCCCAGGCGGAACACGGCGATGATGCCCAGCGTGAAGAGGAGCTTCTTGCGAAGGTCCGGTGTCTTCAACGCATTTGCGAGAGCGGAGAGCATCCAGATCTACTTTCGACGAACAAACAGATTTCAGCGCGCGCCGATAGCACGGCAACCAGGGCAGCCTATCAAGGCGCGACCGCCCACCAAAACTCCCGCCCCCCACAAACCTCGCCCAACCCTTGCAGGGGGATGCGAAAGGGGTGGGTCCGGAAGCGATCCGGACCCACCCCTATCTGGGTTCAGCTGTGCGTCAGAGCTCGGTGGCGGAACCGCCAGCGGCCTCCAGCTTCGCCTTGGCCGAGCCGGAGAACGCGTTGGCGCTCACCTTCAGGGCCACGGGGACGTCGCCGTTGCCGAGCACCTTCACCAGGGCGCCGTCGCGCACAGCACCGGCCGACACGAGGTCGGCGACGGTGACGTCGCCACCCTTCGGGAACAGCTCGGCGATGCGGCCGACGTTGACGACCTGGAACTCGACACGGAACGGGTTCTTGAAGCCCTTGAGCTTCGGCAGACGCATGTGGATCGGCATCTGGCCGCCCTCGAAGTTCTGAGGAACGTTCTTGCGCGCGCCGGTGCCCTTGGTACCACGACCTGCGGTCTTACCCTTCGAACCCTCACCACGGCCGACACGAGTCTTCTCGGTCTTGGCGCCGGGGGCGGGACGCAGATGATGCAGCTTGAGCGACATGGTCACTTCACCTCTTCTACGGTAACCAGGTGGGCGACCGTGCGGAGCATGCCGAGCACCTCGGGGCGATCCTCGCGCGTCACGGTGTCACCGATCCGCTTGAGGCCCAGGGTGCGAAGCGTGTCGCGCTGGTACTGCTTGCCGCCCACCGCGGACTTGGACTGGGTGATCTTGAGCTCTGCCATTACTTCGACGCCCCTTCCTTGGCGGCGCGAAGCAGTGCGGCCGGGGCCACGTCCTCGACCGGGAGCCCGCGGCGGTGAGCCACGGCCTCGGGGGTCTCGAGCTGCTTGAGCGCCTCAACGGTCGCGTGCACGACGTTGATCGCGTTGGAGGAGCCGAGCGACTTGGAGAGCACATCGTGCACACCGGCGCACTCGAGCACCGCACGGGCGGAGCCACCGGCGATCACACCGGTACCGGGCGAGGCGGGGCGCAGCAGCACGACGCCGCCGGCCTTCTCACCCTGGACGGGGTGCGGGATGGTGCGCTGGATCAGCGGCACGCGGAAGAAGTGCTTCTTGGCCTCTTCAACGCCCTTGGCGATCGCGGCCGGCACCTCCTTCGCCTTGCCGTAGCCGACGCCGACCATGCCCTCACCGTCGCCGACGACGACCAGTGCGGTGAAGCTGAAGCGACGACCACCCTGAACGACCTTGGCGACGCGGTTGATGGTGACAACGCGCTCGAGGTACTTGCTTTCTTCCTTCTGAGCCTGGCCACGACGATCGTCACGGCCACGACGCTCACCCGCGCCGGAACGGCGCTGCTGGGTTTCACTCATCGTGAATTCCTTTCGTCGTGTTAGAAGCCGAGCCCGGCCTCGCGGGCGGCGTCGGCCAGGGCCGCGATCCGTCCGTGGTACTTGTTACCTGCACGGTCGAAGACGACCTGCTCGACGCCTGCGGCCTTGGCGCGCTCGGCGATCAGGGAGCCGACCTTGCGGGCCTTCTCCGACTTGTCACCGTCGACCGAACGAAGGTCGGCCTCCATGGTGGAGGCGGACGCGAGCGTCTTGCCAGCGGTGTCGTCGATCACCTGAACGAACAGGTGGCGCGACGAGCGGGTGACGACCATGCGGGGACGGTCGACGGAGCCGTTGATCTTCTTGCGGGCACGCAGCTGACGACGCGCACGAGACGCGCTCTTCGGAGCAAGCGACTTGTTGTGCTTGATCGAGATGGCCATTACTTACCAGCCTTTCCAGCCTTGCGGCGGACGTGCTCGCCCGCGTAGCGGACACCCTTGCCCTTGTAGGGCTCGGGCTTGCGAATCTTGCGGATGTTGGCCGCGGTCTCGCCGACGAGCTGCTTGTCGATGCCCTTGACCGAGAAACGGGTGGGGGTCTCGACAATGAACTCGATGCCCTCAGGCGCGTCCACGATCACCGGGTGCGAGAAGCCGAGCGCGAACTCGAGCTGCTTCGGACCCTTGGAGATCACGCGGTAGCCGACGCCGACGATCTCGAGCTTCTTTTCGTAGCCCTCGGTGACGCCGAGCATCATGTTGTTGACCAGGGTGCGGGTCAGGCCGTGCAGCGAACGCGACTCGCGCGCATCGTTGGGACGGGAAACCTGCAGCTGGCCGTCTTCGCCCTTGGCGATGGTGATCGGCTCGGCGACGGTCAGGGTCAGGGTGCCCTTCGGGCCCTTGACGTCGACCTGCTGGCCGTCGAGCTTGACGTCCACACCGGACGGAATGGCGATGGGGAGCCTGCCAATTCGTGACATTTGTGTTTTCTCCTTACCTTCGCCGGATCACCAGACGTAGGCGAGTACTTCGCCGCCCACGGACTTGGACTTGGCGTCGCGGTCGGTCAGCAGACCCTGCGACGTCGAGATGATCGCGATGCCGAGACCGCCGAGCACCTTGGGGAGCTCGGTGGACTTCGCGTACACGCGAAGACCCGGCTTCGAGATGCGCCGCAGGCCAGCGATGGAGCGCTCGCGCGACTCGCCGTACTTCAGCGTCACCTTCAGAACCTTGCCGACCTGGCCCTCGACCTCGGTCAGTTCGTAGTCGGCGATGTAGCCGTTCTTCTTGAGGATCTCGGCGATTCCCACCTTGATCTTCGAGCTCGGCATCGACGTGGAATCCTGGTACGCCTGGTTGGCGTTACGCAGACGCGTCAGCATGTCTGCGATCGGATCAGTCATCGTCATGACTAGTTGCCTCTTATCTACACCGGTTTCCGGGCGACCCGGACCTGGTGTGGTTTGAATGGAATGTGGGTCTGGGTCACCAGGACGACTTGGTCACGCCGGGGAGCTCCCCCGCGTGCGCCATGTCGCGCAGGCAGATGCGGCACAGGCCGAACTTGCGGTAGACCGAGTGGGGCCGGCCGCACTTCTGGCAACGGGTGTACGCACGCACGCCGAACTTGGGCTTGCGCGCCTGCTTGACCTTGAGTGCTGTCTTAGCCATCAGTTCACTTCTTCTTCTTGGCGTAGTAAGCGGGGCCGCGCTTGGCCTCCTGCTTCTTCGGGTCGTCGACGGCCTTGAAGGGGAAGCCCAGGTGCTTCAGCAGCGCGCGGCCTTCCTCGTCGTTGTCAGCGGAGGTCACGAACGTGATGTCCATGCCGCGGACGCGGTCGATCTTGTCCTGATCGATCTCGAGGAACATGACCTGCTCGTTGAGACCGAACGTGTAGTTGCCGTTGCCGTCGAACTGGCGGCCGTTGAGGCCACGGAAGTCGCGGATACGGGGCAGCGCGAGCGTCAGGAGACGGTCGGCGAACTCCCACATGCGGTCGCCACGCAGCGTGACGTGGCAGCCGATGGGCTGACCCTCACGCAGCTTGAACTGTGCGATCGACTTGCGGGCCTTGGTCACGGACGGCTTCTGGCCGGTGATCGCGGTGAGGTCCTTGATGGCGCCGTCGATGATCTTCGAGTCGCGCGCGGCCTCGCCGACGCCCATGTTGACCACGATCTTGGTGAGACCGGGGATCTGCATGACGTTGTCGAAGTTGAACTCTTCCTGCAGCGCAGGAACGATGCTCTCGCGGTACTTGGCCTTGAGACGGGGCATCGTGGTGGTCGAGGTCTCGCTCATCAGATCTCCTCACCGGTCTTGCGGGCGATACGCACGGAGCGCTCGGCCTTGTACTCGGAACCGTCGGGACGACGCTTGGTCACCTCGACGCGCTTGTGTCCGACGCGCGTGGGGACTTCCTTGCCGTCGACCTTGACCACGAGCTGCACGTTGCTCACGTGGATCGGGGCCTCGACGTTGATGATGCCGCCCTCGACGCGACGACCGTTGGCGGTCTGCGACTCACGACGGTGCTTCTTGACGAGGTTCACGCCCTGGACGGTGACACGCTCGGTGGCGGGATCAACGGCGATGACCTCGGCGGTCACACCCTTGTCCTTGCCCGAGATGACCATCACGCGGTCGCCCTTCTTGATGTTGAGCTTCGCCATGATCAGATCACCTCCGGTGCCAGCGAGACGATGCGCATGAACTTCTTCTCGCGGAGTTCGCGGGCCACGGGGCCGAAGATGCGGGTGCCGCGGGGCTCCCCGTCGTTCTTCAGGATCACGGCTGCGTTCTCATCGAACTTGATGTAGGAACCGTCGGCGCGGCGACGCTCCTTCTTTGCGCGGACGACGACGGCCTTGACCACGTCACCCTTCTTGACGTTGCCGCCAGGGATCGCATCCTTGACGGTGGCGACAATGGTGTCGCCCAGGTAGGCATAGCGGCGCTTCGAGCCACCGAGAACACGGATGCAGAGGATTTCCTTCGCACCAGTGTTGTCGGCGACCTTCAGTCGCGACTCCTGCTGGATCATTACTGCTCCTTGCTCCACCGGTTCCGGTATCAGGCCTTGTGGAACTAGAAATGGACCCCCTGGATTTTGCCAGGAGGCAACCCCCAGCTCGAGAGAGAGGGGGCCATGGTGTGTGCCCGGGAAAGGTCCCCCCGAAGGGGCACAGACCCAAGACAACTGGAACAGTCTATCGCAGCGGACCTGAGCGTAAAAATCGGTCGCGGGCCTACTCGCTGCGCAGTGCCTCGACCGGATCCTTGCGGGAGGCTGCGGTGGCCGGGATGAGGCCCGCGAGCGCCGTCAGGGCCATGCTGATGGCCACCAGGATCAGGGCGGCCTGCCACGGCAACTGGGCGACGTTGGCGACGTCGAAGTTGTTGTAGACGATCGCGTTGGCCGGGATGGTGAGCAGGAACGTGATGCCGACGCCGAGGGCGCCGGCCACGAACCCGACGAGCAGCGTCTCGGCGTTGAAGACGCGGCGGATGTCGCGCTTGGAGGCGCCGATCGAGCGGAGGATGCCGATCTCCTTCTTGCGCTCGAGCACCGAGATGTAGGTGATCACGCCGATCATGATGGAACTGACGATCAGCGAGATCGCCACGAACGCGACGAGCACGTAGCTGACCATGTTGACGATGTCGGTCACCGAGCCCATCAGGGCGCCGACCAGGTCGGTGTAGGTGATCACCTGGTCCTCGTGGCCATCGGCGCGGGCGCGTTCGTTGTACGCGTCGAGGGTCTCGATGACCTTCCCCTTGGACTCGAAGTCCTTGGGGAAGATCTCGATGCCCGACGGGTCGGCAAGGTCGGCGTAGCCGAGCGTGCGCATGTTCGACTCGAAGCTCTTCACCTCGGTGGTGGCCATCGACATCAGGAGTTGGGTGAGTTCCTCCTGGTTCTTGTTCAGGCTGAACGCCTTGGTGAACGCGTCCTGGTCGATGCTCATGGCGTCGCTCATCTGGGAGGCGAGCTGATCCATGGCCCCCTCCATCGCGGAGGTGATCTGGGTGCGCAGCGCGTCGCCGATCTGGCTCGACGCCTCCGCCATGTAGGTCGACATGACCTCCTGCAGGTAGCCGCCGATGGCGCCCTGCAACTGGGTCTGCAGCGCGGCCGTGTCGATCAGGCCCATGGCCTCGCCCTGGATGGCCTGGCCCTCCGGCGTGGCGAGGAACGCGGGAAGCGTCGTGGCGACGTCGGCGAGGTCGGCCTGCTGGCTGGTGGCGTAGCCCAGGTAGCCGGTGACCAGTTGGGTGATCATGCCGGGGGTCGCGCCAGGCTCGCCCGCGAGCAGCGCCTTCGCCTCGTCGGAGGCCAGGAACGTCGGGAAGCTTGCGGGGTCGGCCGGGTCGAGCGCGTTGGCGGCCGCGTAGGCGACGAACCCCTCGGCGAGCCCCTGCACCATGGCGGTGGTCTGGCCGATGTCCTGGTCGAGGTCGTCCGGCGGCCGGACGAGGGTCGTCAGGTCGAGGTCGCCGAGCAGGGCCGCGACGTCGAGTTCGGGCAGCGCGGCCGGGTCGAGTTGCAGGTCGGGCATCGACAGGTCCTCCAGCCCGCCGAGGTCGAGTTGCAGCTTGGACTGGTCGAAGGTGAAGGCCTTGGCGATGGCGTCCTCGTCGACGGTGATCAGCGAGGCGAGGTCGAGCCCCTCCGGCTGGCTGGTGTCGTCGGCGAAGCTGCGCCCGGAGAAGACGTTGACGTCGCGGTGGGCCAGTTGGCTCTGCACGATCGCGGTGTCCTCGGAGGCCTCGATGACGTGGCGGGTCAGCGCGGAGGTGTAGTAGATGCCTGGCCGCAGCACCGAGTTGTCGCCGTTGGCCTTGACGATGCCGACGATCTTGAGGGTCTCTCCCCCGTCGACGAGCTGGCGCATGAACGCCTCGTCGCCGCCGCGGTCGGTCCACACGTCGTAGGCCGAGTCGAACTTGTACCTGTCGGTGGCGTTGATCAGCCGGAACGTGACGTCCATCAACTCGTCGTAGCTGACGCTGAGCGAGTCCTCGGGGACGGTGACCTTCTCCTCGGCGATCACCTGGCGCACCATGGCGTCGAGCTCCGCCGGGTCGCGCAGGCCCATGGCGTAGAGCGCAAGGTCGCTGATCCCTCCGCTGGGGCTGAGCACGAGCACCGTCTCGTCGAAGGCCGTCGGCCAGCGGCCCTCGACCACGTCGTACTGCGTGTCGACCAGGGACAGGTCGTCGACCAGTTCGGAGAAGACGTTGGTGCTGCCCGCCGAGCCCATCATGGCCCCGCCGGTGCCGAAGCCCAGCTTGCTGAAGGTCGAGTCGGGGTTGACCTGGCGTGGCCCGTCGGTGGTGTCGGAGGCGAAGATCTGCGGGGTGACGTCGTAGGAGTACTGGATGGAGTTGACCGAGTCCCGGATGGCGCTGCCGTCGCCCTCCAGGTAGGACTTCAGCGAGCGCAGGTCGTTGGTGCCGATCCCGCCGAACATGCTGGAGAGCAGGTGCACCTCGTGCGCGGTGCCCTCCTCGCCCTTCTTGTCTCCGCTCATCTCGTCCATCAGGCCGGCCGAGGCGGCAAGCATCGAGCCCATGTCGAAGCCCTGCCGCTCGATGGAGAGCGGGTACATCGAGAGGGTGTCCTCCTCGACGCCCTTGATGTAGGCGTTGACGCCGTTGGCGAGCGCAAGGATCGCGGCGATGCCGATGATGCCGATGCTGCCCGCGAAGGCGGTCATCAGCGTGCGGCCCTTCTTGGTCATCAGGTTGTTGAAGGACAGCGCGATCGCCGTCAGGAAGGACATGCTGGTGCGCTTGGCCCGCGAGTGGCCGCTCACCTCCCCCATGTCCGGCGTGTACGGGTCGGAGTCCTCGGAGATCACGCCGTCGCGCAGCGACACGATCCGGGTGGCGTACTCCTCGGCCAACTCCGGGTTGTGCGTGACCATGATGACGAGGCGGTCCTTGGCGATGCTGGTCAGCAGGGCCATGATCTGGACGCTGGTGTGCGAGTCGAGGGCGCCGGTCGGCTCGTCGGCGAGCAGGATCTCGGGGTCGTTGATGAGGGCGCGCGCGATGGCGACGCGCTGCATCTGGCCGCCGGAGAGTTGGTTGGGGCGCTTGTGGATGTGGTCGACGAGGCCCACCTCGTCGAGGGCCGCGATGGCGCGCTGCCTCCGCTCGGCCGGCGAGACCCCCGCGAGCGTCAGGGCCAGTTCGACGTTGGCGAGCACGCTCTGGTGCGGGATCAGGTTGTAGCTCTGGAAGACGAACCCGATCCGGTTGTTGCGGTAGGTGTCCCAGTCGCGGTCCTTGTACTTCGACGTCGCGACGCCGTCGATGATCAGGTTGCCCGAGTCGTAGTGGTCGAGCCCGCCGACCACGTTGAGCAGGGTCGTCTTGCCGGAACCGGAGGGGCCGAGGATCGCGACGAACTCGTTGTCGCGGAACGCGATGCTGACGTCGTCGAGCGCGACCTGCGTGAAGTCGCCCGTGGTGTAGGACTTGCGCACCTGATCGAGTTGCAGCATCGGTTCCTCCCTCCCCGGTCGTCGGCCCAAACTCCGGCAATACTACGTCGCGCCCAACACCGGGGAACGCTCAGGGAGGTCCCCCACAGACGCGGCGCCGGTCGGCTGGCATTGTGGAGGTATGCAGTTCCTGATGCGTCTCATCGTCACCGCCCTCGCCACCGCGGCCGCCGTCTGGCTGGTCCCTGGCATCAGCCTGACCGCCTCGGACACCACGGACAAGGTCGTCACGCTGCTGATCGTCGCGCTCATCTTCGGCGTGGTCAACGCCGTCATCAAGCCGATCGTCAGCGTGATGAGCACCTGCCTGATCGTGCTGACGCTCGGGCTGTTCATGCTTGTCGTCAACGCCCTGATGCTGATGCTGACGTCGTGGATCGGCACCCAGTTCGGGATCGGCTTCCACGTCGACGGCTTCTGGGCGGCCCTGTTCGGCTCGATCATCATCTCGGTGGTCGGCGCGATCCTCGGTGGCCTGCTCGGCTCCGGGAAGAAGCAGGATTCGCAGCGCTGAGCCTCAGCCCTTGACGGCTCCTCCCAGGCCCGCTCCCCCGAGGAACAGGCGCTGGAACGCGAGGAACAGCGCCACGGGGATCAGCGTCGCGATCGCGAGCGCCGCGAGGAACACCCCGAGGTCGGTCGCCCCCGCGATGGCGGGCAGGCGCACCGAGAGGGGCTGGATCTTGGGGTCCTTCAGCACGAGCAGCGGCCAGAGGAAGTCCTTCCAACTGGCGATGATCGCGAACACGCTGACCACGCCGAGGATCGGCTTCGACATCGGAAGCACGATCGACCAGAACAGCCGGAAGTTGCCCGCCCCGTCGACCCTCGCCGCCTCGAACACCTCGCGCGGCAGGCTGTCGAAGAAGCGCGCCACGAGCACCACGTTGAACGCGCTTGCGCCAGCGGGCAGCCACACGGCCCAGAACGAGTTGATCAGCGACTGGCCGAGCAGCGGCGGGTTCAGGATGGTCAGGTACAGCGGCACCAGCAGCACCACGGCGGGCACGAAAAGCGTCGCCAGCACCAGCGCGTTGATCACCTTGCCGTAGCGGGGGCGCAGCACCGAGAGCACGTAGCCTCCGGTGGTGGCGACGATCAGTTGGCTCGCCCAGGAGCCGAGCGCGAGCCACACGGTGTTCATGAAGTAGCGCGAGATCTGGACGCGGTTCCAGGCCTGGTCGAGGTTTTCCAGTTTCACGCCGTTGTGGAAGATCGCCATCGGGGTGCGCAGGATGTCCTGCGTCGGGGTGACCGCGAACTTCGCGAGCAGCAGCATCGGGCCGAGCCCCGCGACGAACAGCGCAACCAGCAGCAGCACCTGCACGGTGCCGAGCGAGAACCGCACCGACGGCTTGCGCCAGTCGGCGGGCGAGGTGATGCCCCGCTGGTCCTGGGCCTTCTTGTCGCGCCTGCGGCGCACGGTCACGGTGTCTGTCACGACTTGCTCCAGGAACTGGTGAGGCGGAAGTAGATCAGCGAGAACACGGCGAGGAAGCCTGCCAGCATCAGCGAGAGCGCGGTCGCTGCGCCGTAGTTGCCGCCGAGGCTGTTGGCGAAGGCGTAGTTGTAGATCAGCAGCAGCACCGTGATGGTGGCGTGAGCGGGGCCGCCCCCCGTGAACAGGTAGGGCTCGAGGAAGACCTGCGCCGTCGCGATGATCTGCAGGATCAAGGTGATGTAGATCACGCCGCGCAACTGCGGGAGCGTGACGTGCCAGATCTTGCGCCAGATGCCCGCGCCGTCCATCTCGGCGGCCTCGTACAACTCGGGGGGCACGCCGGTCAGGGCGGCGAGGTAGATGATGATGGTGCCGCCCGCGCCCGCCCAGGTCGCGGCGAGCACCAGGGAAGGCATCGCCCACGTCGAGTCCTGCAGCCACGGGAACGGGCCGAGCCCGACCCAGCCGAGGATCGTGTTGAACAGGCCCGTCGGGCTCGCGTCGTAGAAGAACTTCCACAGCAGCACCGACACCACGGGCGGCACCACGACGGGCAGGTAGGCCAGCGCCGAGTACAGCCCCTTCGCCTTGCGGACCTCGCTCATCAGCACCGCGACCACCAGCGGGATCGGGAAGCCGATCAGCAGGGCGAGGAACGCGAAGTACAGCGTGTTGCGCACCGCGATGCCGAGCAGCGGGTCCGAAAGCACGAACGCGAAGTTGTCCAGGGCGACGAACTCGGGCGGGGCCACCAGGTTCGTCTTCTGGAAGCTCATGATCACCGACTTCACGATCGGCAGCCACGAGAAGAGCCCGAAGATGAGCAGCAGCGGCAGGGCGAAGACCAGCGTGCTGATTCCCCCGCCGCGGACCCAGTTCCTGAGTCGTGCCCCGATGCCGAGGCGTCGGGCTGGGATGTTGGTGCTGCTCACGTGGTGATTCTCCTCAAGGTTGTGGGCGGGCGCGCCGCAGGGGGGTCACGGCGCGCCCGCCGGTCTCACTTCTGGTCCAGCAGGGCCTGGGCCTGGGTGTTCGCGTCGTTCAGGAGGGCGTCGATGTCGGCGTTCTTGTCCGTGAGGACCGCCTGCAGGACCGGGTCGAGAAGGGCGTAGATCTCCTGCGTCTTCTGGCTCGGCTCACCCACCAGCGGCAGGTCGAACATCGTCTCGGTGTAGCCCTTCATCTGATCGAGCGGGACGTTGATGTAGTCCTTGATCCACGACTGGTTCTCCTCCCACTGCGCCCGGTTGAACATCGGGAGCACGGGGGTGCCGACGGGCTGGTTGTTGGCGGCGAGCGTCTTGGCGTCAGCCACGGCGCGGTCCTTGTCGACCAGCTTCGCGAGGTAGAAGAAGTCGATCCACTTGATGGCGGCGTCCTTCTCGGCGTCGGTCGCCGAGGCGGGCATCGCGACCATGGTGCCACCGGTCAGCACGCCCGCGTCGTCGCCCTGCAGCGGCATGGCGGTCAGGCCGTAGCTCTCGGGCTTGACGCCGTTGGTCTGGATCAGGGAGGTGTAGACGTCGGCGCCCGAGGTGTACATCGCGACCTGGCCTGCGGCGAAGGCCTGGTTGATGGAGCCCCAGTCGAACATGAAGTTCGCGCCCATCGAGTTGTCGCCCCAGCGCATGTCCTTCAGCATCTGCAGCGCGGCCTTCGTGCCGTCGTTGGTCAGCGTCGAGGTGGCGGAGCCGTCGGCGTTGACCTCCTGAACGCGGCCGCCGTGGGCGAAGGTGTTGGCCACGAGCTGCCAGCCGCCGGTGTTGTTCTGCGTCATCTGCGCGTAGCCCGCGACGCCGGGGTTCTTCTCGGCGATCTTCTTGGCGGCCTCACGGACCTCGTCCCACGTCTTGGGCGGGTTGTCGGGGTCGAGACCGGCGGACGTGAACAGGTCACGGTTGTAGTGCAGGCCGACGCCGTAGACGTTCTTGCCGGGGATGGCGTAGACCTTGCCGTCGGGGCCCTTGCCCGCGTCGAGGATGGCGGGGTTGAACTTGGACGCGTAGGGCAGCGTCTGGAACTGCTTGTCGAGGTCGGCGATCTGCTTGTTCTCGATGAGGGTCTTGGCATCGGTGAACGGGATCTCGAAGACCTGCGGGAGCGTGCCTCCCGCGAGCTGGGCGGCGAACGTGGTCGCCTTCCATTCGTATTCCTCAGGCTGGATGTCGATGCCGGGGTTGGCGTCCTCGAACTCCTTGACCTGGGCGTTGAAGGCGTCGATGGCTGCCTGCTCCGAGCCGGGCAGCAGGGACACCACGCGCAGCGTGACGGGGCCGGCAGCCTCGCCGCCGCCGGTGGACTGGGGCGAGGGGGATCCGGCGGGCGTGCCACCGGAGCAGCCGACGAGGGCGCCGGCGCCAACGAGGGCAGCCACGAGGGCCGCGAGAGGTCGACGGTTGGTTGACATTTCTCCGTACTCCTTAGAGGTGGTTGTTCTCGAGCCAGACGGCGTTATCGGGTTCGAGGCGGCCGTCGGGCAGTGGGGCGCTCGACAGCAGGATGTGGGCGTTGGGGGGCAGCGCGACGGCGTCGCGGCCGAGGTTGACCAGGCAGGTCAGTTGGGCGTCGGCGCCGCGCCGGAAGGCGAGCACGTCGGCGTCGTATCCGTCGATCCAGCCGAACTCGGTGCCGCTCAGGGCCGGGTGACTCCTGCGCAGCGCGATGGCTGCACGGTACAGCGACAGCATCGAGTCCGGATCGGCGGCCTGGGTCGCGGCCGCGTAGTCGCCCCACCACTCGGGCTGTGGCAGCCAGGTGGGCACGGGCGTCGGCGAGAAGCCGCGGTTGGGGGCGTCGGCGTCCCAGGGCAGTGGCACCCGGCAGCCGTCGCGGCCGGGGTCGACTCCCCCGCCGGAGAGGTACATGGGGTCGCGGCGCGCGTCGTCGGGGATGTCCTCGACCTCCGGCAGGCCAAGTTCGTCGCCCTGGTAGATGTAGAGGACGCCGGGAAGCGCGGCGGTCAGCAGCGCGGCGGCGCGGGCGCGGCGGGTGCCGAGCGCCAGGTCGCTGGGGATGCCGAAGCGCTTCTCGGCCATGTTGAAGCCCGAGTCCTCGCGCCCGTAGCGGGTCACGGGGCGGGTGATGTCGTGGTTGGAGAGCACCCAGGTGGTGGGGGCGCCGACGGGCCGGTGCGCGTCGAGCGTCGTATCGATCGACTGGCGCAACTGCCACGCGTCCCACGGGCGGACCATGAAGTCGAAGTTGAACGCGGTGTGCATCTCATCGGGGCGGAGATAGGCGGCAAACCGTGCCGGGTCCGGCAGCCAGACCTCGCCGACCAGGACCCGGCCCTCGTATTCGTCCGTCACCCGGCGCCAGGCGCGGTAGACGTCGTGCACGTCGTCGCGGTCGGTGGTGGGGTGCCGCCCCGGCTCGTGGTGGTCGCCGACCTCTGGCAGGTCGCGGTCCTTGACGAGCAGGGCCGCGGAGTCGACGCGGATGCCGGCCACGCCACGGTCGAACCAGAAGCGCAGCACCGCCTCGTGTTCGGCGATCACGTCCGGGTTGTCCCAGTTGAGGTCGGGCTGCTCGGGCGTGAACAGGTGCAGGTACCACTGGCCGGGCGTGCCGTCGGCCTCGGGCACCCGCGTCCAGGTGGCGCCGTGGAAGTTGGAGGGCCAGTGCGTCGGGGGCTGCTCCCCCGCCTCGCCCCGGCCGTCGCGGAACCAGAACCGGTCGCGGGCCGCGGAGCCGGGCTCGGAGGCGAGGGCCTCGACGAACCACGGGTGCTCGGAGGAGATGTGGTTGGGCACCACGTCGACGATGGTGCGGATGCCAAGCTCGGCGGCCTCCGCGATCAGCGCCTCCGCGTCGGCGAGCGTGCCGAGTTCGGGGTGGATCGCCCGGTAGTCGGCGACGTCGTAGCCGCCGTCGATCAGCGGCGAGGCGTACCAGGGGGTGAACCAGATCGCGTCGACGCCCAGGTCGTGCAGGTAGGGCAGCGCGGAGCGGACGCCCGCGAGGTCACCGACGCCGTCGCCGTTGCCGTCGACGAAGCTTCGCGGGTAGATCTCGTAGATTACCGCCGTCCGCCACCAGTCGACACTCTCCGCGGCTCGATCCGTCACGACGCATTCACCTCCACAAAGTTTACCGGTACACGTTTACCGGTCAACGTGAATGCTAGACTCGGTCCGCACCCCTGGTCAAGCGGCGTTATCCGAATGTGATCTCGCCCCAGCGATGCGCCGGAACGAAGGGAGCCCCGTGATCACGGTCAGAGACATCGCCGCGGAGGCAGGGGTCAGCGCGATGACCGTGTCCAATGTGATCAACGGCCGCACCGACAAGGTCTCGGCCGCAACCGCCGAGCGGATCCGCGAGATCATGGAGCGCACCGGCTACGTCCCCAACGGCCCAGCGACGGCGCTGGCGACCAAGCGCTCCAACATCGTGGCCCTTGTGCACGCCGCCAGCGGCGAGCGCCCGCAGCCCAGCCCCCACGACTCGATCTTCCTCGACGAGGTGGAGCGCGGCATGACGAAGGCGGGCAGGTACCTGATGATCCGCTCCGCCGACGACGTCGCGGTCACCGCCAAGGAACTGCGCAGTTGGCGCGTCGACGGGGCCATCATCCTCGGCGCCTTCACCTCCGAGGCCGACGAGGTGCAGAGCAAACTGGGGCTCCCCCTGGTGTTCGTGGACAACTACTCCACGTCGAGCAGGATCAGCAGGGTCGGCCTCGACGACTTCCACGGCGGGCTGCTCGCTGGCCGCGAACTGATCTCCGCGGGGCACCGTCGCCTCGCGCTGGTCGCACCGGGCGTCGACCGCCCAGGCGTCATCCACCAACGCTTCCTCGGCTTCATGGCCGCCGTCTCGGAGGCGGGCCTCGACCGCGAGGCCGTCACGCTGCTCGACAGCGCCCCGTTCTTCGACGATGCGCTGGCGCTCGGCCAGGAGTTGGCCGCCTCGCCCGAACGGCCCACCGGGATCTTCGCCACGGCAGACATCATCGCGATCGGCCTGCTGAAGGGGCTTGTCGAGTCGGGGGTCGCGGTGCCCGACGAGGCGTCGATCATCGGCTTCGACGACCTGCCGGAGGCCCGCTACGTCTCCCCCGCCCTCAGCACCGTCCGCCAGGACATCCCCGCGAAGGCGAAGGCCGCGGTCGAGGCGCTGCTCGCCCTGATGGAGAGCCAGGAGCGCGGCGCGGAGGTGCGCCTCAGCGTCGAGATGGCCAGGCGCGGCTCGGTCGCCCCTCCCCCGAAGGCTTAGCCAATCAAAGCCTAGGCAATGAGAAACGGCCCGCCCCTCAAAGAGGGACGGGCCGTCACTTTGTGCTTACTTGGCGCGCTCGATGATCTCGACCAGGCGCCAGCGCTTCGTCGCCGACAGCGGGCGGGTCTCCATGACGCGGACGCGGTCGCCGAGGCCGGCTTCGTTGTTCTCGTCGTGGGCCTTGAGCCGCTCGGACTTGGTCATGACCTTGCCGTACAGCGGGTGCTTCACACGGTCCTCGACCAGGACGACGATGGTCTTGTCCATCTTGTCCGAGACGACGACGCCCTGAAGGACCTTGCGGCGGCTGCGCTCAGCCGTGGTGCTCTCTTCGCTCATGTTCACTTCTCCTCAACAGCGGGCTCGTCCACGATGCCGAGGTTGCGCTCCTGCAGCACGGTGTAGATGCGGGCGATGTCCTTGCGGACGCTGCGCAGCCGGCTGCTCGACTCCAGCTGGCCGGTGGCCGCCTGGAAGCGAAGACCGAACGCTTCTTCCTTCAGCTCAACAACCTTGGCGTTGAGCTGATCACGCGACAGACCACGCAGGTCGTGTGCGGCGAGGTTCTTGCTCATCAGATGTCACCTGCTTCGCGCTTGATGAAGCGTGCCTTGAACGGCAGCTTGTGGATGGCCAGACGCATGGCCTCACGGGCCACCTCCTCCGGAACACCGGAGAGCTCGAACAGCACGCGTCCGGGCTTGATGTTGGCAACCCACCACTCGGGCGAGCCCTTACCGGAACCCATGCGGGTCTCGGCAGGCTTCTTGGTCAGGGGGCGGTCCGGGTACACGTTGATCCAGACCTTACCGCCACGCTTGATGTGACGGGTCATGGCGATACGAGCGGCCTCGATCTGACGGTTGGTCAGGTAGGACGACTCGAGCGCCTGGATTCCGAAGTCACCGAAGGCGAGCTTGGTGCCGCCCTTGGCCGCACCGTCCCGCTTGGGGTGGTGCTGCTTACGGAACTTAACTCGACGAGGAATCAGCATGCTTATGCTCCTGCGTTCTCAGTTGCGGGCGCAGCGGGGGCGTCAGCCTGAGCTGCGTCGGCGCGGCGGCGACCGCCACGCTCGGGACGATCTCCACGGTCACCGCGGGCCGGACGACGGCCCGGACGCTGACGACCGGACGGCGCGTTGTTGCGGGCGGCCTTCTGGGCTGCGCGCTCGGCGCGGGTGCCTGCGACGTCGCCCTTGTAGATCCACACCTTGACGCCGATGCGGCCGAACGTGGTGCGGGCCTCGTAGAAGCCGTAGTCGATGTCGGCGCGGAGGGTGTGCAGCGGCACCTGGCCGTCGCGGTAACCCTCGGAGCGCGACATCTCGGCGCCGCCGAGACGACCGGAGCACTTGATGCGGATACCCTTGGCGCCCGCACGCATGGCGGTCTGCTGGGCCTTGCGCATGGCGCGACGGAAGGCGACACGGGCGCCGAGCTGCTCGGCGATGCCCTGGGCGACCAGCTGAGCGTCGATCTCGGGGTTCTTGACCTCGAGGATGTTCAGCTGGACCTGCTTGCCGGTGAGCTTCTCCAGCTCGGCGCGGACGCGCTCCGCCTCGGCGCCGTTACGGCCGATGACGATGCCCGGGCGGGCGGCGTGCAGGAAGATGGTCACCCGCTCGGAGCGGCGCTCGATCTCGATGGACGAGATGCCTGCGCGCTCGAGCGTCTTGGTCAGGTACTCACGGATCTTGACGTCCTCACCGACGAACTCCGAGTACTGCTTGTCGCTGTACCAACGGGAGGTGTGGTCGGTGGTGATGCCGAGGCGGAAGCCGTTCGGGTTGATCTTCTGGCCCATTATCAGGCTCCCTTCGTCTCGCGGGGTTCGACGACCACGGTGATGTGCGAGCCGCGCTTCAGGATGCGGCTGGCCGACCCCTTGGCCCGCGGGCGGATGCGGCGGAGGGTGACACCCTCGTCGACGAACGCCTTGGAGATGTACAGGTCATCGGCGCGCATGCCCTCCGCGGTCTCCGCGTTGGCGACCGCCGAGGCGACGACCTTGTAGACCGGCTCGGAAGCGGCCTGCGGGGCGAACTTGAGGGCGACCAGGGCGTCCTTGACGTCCATGCCGCGGACCAGATCGATGACGCGACGAACCTTGGTGGGGCTCATGCGGACGTGACGCGCGATGGCGTACGAGCCGTCGCGATCGCCCAGCAGGGCCTCGCGACGACGGCTGTTGCCGTTCTCGTTGCTCATAGTTGAATCAGTTCCTTATCTCGCGCCTCAGCGGCGGCGGGCCTTCTTGTCGTCCTTCACGTGACCCTTGAAGGTACGCGTCGGAGCGAACTCGCCCAGCTTGTGACCGATCATGGACTCGGTGACGAACACCGGGACGTGCTTGCGACCGTCGTGCACCGCGATGGTGTGCCCGAGCATGTCGGGAATGATCATCGAGCGGCGCGACCAGGTGCGGATGACGTTCTTGGTGCCCTTTTCGTTCTGAACTTCCACCTTCTTGAGCAGGTGGTCGTCGACGAAGGGGCCCTTCTTAAGGCTGCGTGGCATTGTTCCTCAGGCTCCCTATCAGCGCTTCTTGCCGGTCTTGCGACGACGGACGATAAGACGGTTGCTCGCCTTGTTCTTGTCGCGGGTACGGCCCTCAGGCTTGCCCCACGGGGACACGGGGTGACGGCCACCCGACGTGCGGCCCTCGCCACCACCGTGCGGGTGGTCGACGGGGTTCATCACGACACCGCGGACGGTCGGGCGGATGCCCTTCCAGCGGTTACGGCCGGCCTTGCCCCAGTTAATGTTCGACTGCTCGGCGTTGCCGACCGTGCCGATCGTGGCGCGGCAGCGGACGTCGACCATGCGCATTTCGCCGGAGGGAAGACGCAGCGTGGCGTACTTGCCTTCGCGGGCGACCAGCTGGATCGCGGAGCCGGCCGAACGGCCGAGCTTCGCGCCACCGCCGGGGCGCAGTTCCACGGCGTGCACCGTGGTGCCGACGGGGATCTGGCGCAGTTCGAGGTTGTTGCCCGGCTTGATGTCCGAACCCTCGCCCGCCGAGATGACGGTGCCCTGTGCCAGCCCGTTGGGGGCGATGATGTAGCGCTTCTCGCCGTCCGCGTAGTGCAGCAGCGCGATGCGGGCGGTGCGGTTGGGGTCGTACTCGATGTGAGCGACCTTCGCCGGCACGCCGTCCTTGTCGTAGCGCTTGAAATCGATGATGCGGTAGGCCTGCTTGTGGCCGCCGCCGATGTGGCGCGTGGTGATGCGGCCGGTGTTGTTACGACCGCCGGTCTTCGGCTTCGGCGCGAGCAGCGACTTCTCCGGAGTGGAGCGAGTGAGCTCGACGAAGTCGGACACGCTCGAGCCGCGACGGCCCGGCGTAGTCGGCTTGTACTTACGGATACCCATGAGTCAAATTCCTTCTTCTGTAAGAGGCACGCCGGTCAGCCGACCGGGCCCCCGAAGATGTCGATGCTCTCGCCCTCAGCGAGGGTGATGATCGCACGCTTGGTGTCGACCTTCTTGCCGTACCCGTAGCGGGTGCGACGGCGCTTGCCCTGGCGGTTGAGGGTGTTCACCGAGGCCACCTTGACACCGAAGATCGTCTCGATGGCGATCTTGATCTCGGTCTTGTTGGCATCGGGAGCGACGACGAAGGTGTACTTGCCGTCATCGAGCAGGTTGTAGCTCTTCTCGCTCACCACGGGACGCAGGATGACGTCGCGGTGATCGCGGATCTTCAGCGCAGTCATCACTTGTCCTTCTCCTCGTTGTTGTTGGCGACTGCCGGGACGAACCCGGCGGCCTCTGCTGCCTCGGCACTGTCGAACCAGACCTCAGCCTTGGTGCGGCCGTACCAGGGCGACTCGGGCGTGTGGTACTTGCCGGAATCGGCGTTGCCCTTGATGTCGAACCCGGCGGGCGGGTTGTCGCCGCGGTAGCCACCGTCGTTGACCTCAGCCTCGTCGGCCGGGGCCTCCTTGGCGGGGGCTTCCTTGGCGGGAGCCGCCTTGGCCGGAGCGGCCTTGGCGACGGGAGCCTCGGCTGCGGCCTCGGACTCGGTGGCGACGGCCTTGACCGACTTGCCGGTTGCGGGGCCCGCGACGAAAGCGGCCAGCGCTGCGGAGGTGAAGACCACCTTGTCGTTGACCAGCACGTCGTAGGTGTTGAGCTGGTCGACGGCGAGCGCGTGCACCGTCGGGACGTTGCGCAGGCTCAGCCAGGCGATGTCCTCGAAGCGGTCGAGCACGACGAGCACCTTGGAGATGTCGCCTGCGACCTTGGTCAGCGTCGCGATCGCACCCTTCGTCGAGGGCTTGTCGCCCGAGACGATCTCGGAGATCACGAACACCTGGCCGTCACGAGCGCGGTCAGAGAGGGCGCCACGCAGAGCGGCGGCGACCATCTTCTTGGGGGTGCGCTGCGAGTAGTCACGCGGGGTCGGGCCGTGGACGACGCCACCGCCGGTCCAGATCGGCGAGCGACGCGAACCGTGACGTGCACGGCCGGTGCCCTTCTGGCGCCACGGCTTGATGCCACCGCCGCGCACCTCGGCGCGGGTCTTGGTGTCGTGCGTGCCCTGGCGGGCGGCGGCCAGCTGGGCCACGACGACCTGGTGGATCAGGGGGATGTTGGTCTGCGTGTCGAACAGCGCGGCGGGAAGGTCGGCCTTGCCAGCCTTCTTGCCCTTGGCGTCGATCACGTCAACGGTCAGATCGCTCATGCTGCGTCACCCTTCTTAGCTGCGCTGCGGACGACGACGAGGGAGCCATTGTTTCCGGGGATGGCGCCGCGGACAAGCAGCAGGCCACGCTCAGCGTCGACGGCGTGAATCTTCAGGTTCTGGACGGTGACCTTGTCATTGCCCATGCGACCCGCCATGCGAAGGCCCTTGAAGACCCTGCCGGGGGTGGCGCAGCCACCGATGGAGCCGGGCGAGCGGTGCTTGCGGTGCACACCGTGCGAGGCGCGCAGGCCCTTGAAGCCGTGGCGCTTCATGACACCGGCGGTGCCCTTGCCCTTGGAGGTGCCGGTCACGTCGACGATCTCGCCGTCGGCGAAGACCTCGGCGGTCAGCTCCTGGCCCAGTTCGAACTCGGACGCGTCAGCGGTGCGGAGCTCAACCAGGTGCTTGCGGGGGGTGACGTCGGCCTTGGCGAAGTGCCCGGCCTCAGGCTTGGTGACCTTCTTCGCCTTGACGGCGCCGAAGCCGAGCTGCACGGCGTTGTAGCCGTCGGTCTCGGGGGTGCGGACCTGCGTCACGACGCACGGTCCCGCCTGGATGACAGTCACGGGGACGACCTTGTTGTTCTCGTCCCACAACTGGGTCATGCCGAGCTTGGTGCCCAGGATGCCCTTCACGATTCGTTCACTCATTTCAGCAGACCTCACGGGAGCTTGATCTCGATGTCAACGCCAGCAGGCAGGTCGAGACGCATGAGCGAATCGACGGTCTTCGGCGTCGGATCGAGGATGTCGATCAGACGCTTGTGCGTGCGCATTTCGAAGTGCTCGCGGCTGTCCTTGTACTTGTGGGGCGAACGGATAACGCAGAACACGTTCTTCTCCGTCGGCAGCGGCACAGGGCCGGCCACCTTCGCACCCGTGCGAGTCACGGTGTCGACGATCTTGCGCGCCGAGCTGTCGATGACCTCATGGTCATACGCCCGCAGCCTGATGCGGATCTTTTGTCCAGCCACAGTCGTTCCTTCTTCTCGTCCCTTTGGAAATTTCAAGTTCCTACGGGGTAAAACCCCTTGTCGCCCCGACCCCCGAGGTCGGGAGTGTCGCGCCCGTTGCCGCAAGGTAAGACACCCCTTCCTCCGGCTTTCGCCTTCCGAAGGTCACATCTCGCGCTTGGGCGTTGTAGACCTCACTCGTAGAGCGCCTGGCGCTTCCACACCTGGCACCCCTCGCGGAGCAACCGGTCCATTCTGGCACGGCTCGCCGGATGGACCAAATCGGGGGTCCTCCCCTACTTCCCGCTCTTGACGAAGTCCTTGAGGGCTTCCTCGGCGGCGGAGTCCGATTCGGAGATGAACATGGTCACGCCGTCCTCCCACACCCCGTAGCAGGAGGTGTTCTTCACGCCCATCGAGTCGTAGTCGGAGCAGAACATGCCGGTGCCGATCTTGCGCGGCTCCGGCACGTCGACGTCGCCGAACCCGCTCGGCGGGGCCGTCGGGTCGGGCTTGTCCTCGTCGTCGATCGGGACGGAAAGGGCCATCACGTGCTTGCCGCCCTTCTCGTAGTTCTCGCCGAAGGAGATGCCGAGGCCGGTGTCTTCGACCTTGGTCCAGCCGGCGAAACTCGACGGCAGCGAGGGCATCTTCTTGCCGACGTACTGGCCGCCGGTGCCGAGGAAGAGCCACAGCAGCACCGCGAGCACCGCGACGCCGAGCACCCCGACGCCGATCCAGAGCCCGAGGTTGCTCTTCTGCGGGGCCTGGTTGAACTGCTGCTGCCCGAAGCCCTGTTGCTGGTAGCCGCCGGGGTTCTGTTGCTGGTAGCCGCCGGGGTTCTGTTGCTGGTAGCCGCCGGGGTACTGCTGTCCGAAGCCCTGGCCGCCCTGCTGGGGGTAGCCGCCGCCCTGGTTGCCGGGTGCGTTGTAGCCGCCTGGGTTCTGCGGATAGGACATGGGGGCCTCCTTGCGTGACGCTGCCCCAGACATGCTAGTGGGAACCGGGTCCCGATCAGTAGGTGAGCAGGCCCCTGGCCTCGAACACTGCCCTCGCGGCCGCGACCTGGTCGGCGCTGGGCGGCTGGGTCTCCCCCAGTTCGTACTGCAGCCCCAACTCCTCCCACTTGGCGCGGCCCATCTGGTGGAAGGGCAGCACCTCGACCCGTTCGACGCTGCCGAGGCTCGCCGCGTAGTCGGCGATCGGCGCGATGTTGTCGGGGTCGTCGGTGAGCCCGGGCACGAGCACGAAGCGGATCCAGGTCGCGATGCCGAGGGCGTCGAGTCGGCGGCCGAAGTCGAGGGTGGGGGCGAGGTCGCGGCCCGTCACCCGACGGTAGGTCGCCTCGTCGCCGGACTTGACGTCGAGCAGCACCAGGTCGACGTCGGCGAGCAGTTCGTCGGAGGCGTTGGCCCCCAGGAAGCCCGACGTGTCGATGGCGGTGTGGATGCCCATCTCCTTGGCCCCGCGCAGGATCCGGCCCGCGAAGGCCGGCTGCTGCAGGACCTCGCCGCCGGAGAGCGTGATGCCGCCCCTGGTCGCCCGGAACACGCCCCGGTAGCGCCGGATGCGCGCGAGCAGGTCCTCGGCCCGCACCGGCATGCCGCGGTTGGCGGTCATGGTGTCGGGGTTGTGGCAGTAGAGGCAGCGCAGCGGGCAGCCCGCCAGGAAGGTCGTCATCCTGGTGCCGGGGCCGTCGACGGCGGTGACCAGCTCCCAGGAGTGCACCGAGCCGACCTCCCCGACCCGTTGGGCGAGGAGCAGTTCGGAGCGCGACAGGTCGTTGGCGACGGGGATGCCGCCCACCATCGCCGGTTGCGCGGGCGCGCTGGGCGCCCCGCAACCCGGGGCGTCCAGCAGGACCTCGCTCATGCTCAGAGCGCCTCGTGGAAGGTGCGTGAGAGCACGTCGAGCTGCTGCTCGCGGGTCAGCTTCACGAAGTTGACGGCGTATCCGGAGACGCGGATGGTCAACTGCGGGTAGTTCTCCGGGTTCTCCATCGCGTCGAGCAGCGTCTCGCGGTTCAGCACGTTGATGTTGGCGTGGTAGAGCCCCTCCCCCATGCCTGCGTCGAGGATGCCGACCAGGTTGTCGATCCGCTCCTGCTCGGTGCGACCGAGCGCGGTCGGGGTGATGGTGTTGGTCAGCGAGATGCCGTCGAGCGCGTCGTCGTAGGACAGCTTGCCGACGCTCATCATGGAGGCGAGCATGCCGTGGGTGTCTGCACCGTTGGCGGGGTTCGCGCCGGGCGCGAAGGGGGTGCCCGCGGCGTGGCCCGACGGGAAGGCGCCGGTGGCCTTGCCGTAGACGACGTTGGAGGTGATCGTCAGGACCGACTGGGTCGCGATGGCGTCGCGGTAGAGCTTGATGCCGCGGATCTTCTCCATCACGGTCGAGACGACGAGCTTGGCGAGGTCGTCGGCGCGGTCGTCGTCGTTGCCGTACTTGGGGAAGTCGCCCTCGGTGATGTAGTCGACCACCAGGCCGGACTCGTCACGCACGGGGGTGACGGTGGCGAACTTGATGGCCGAGAGCGAGTCGGCCACGATCGAGAGGCCCGCCATTCCGCAGCCCATGGTGCGCACGATCTCGTCGTCGTGCAGCGCCATCTCCATGGCCTCGTAGGCGTACTTGTCGTGGCAGTAGTGGATGATGTTGAGCGCCTCGACGTAGGTCTGCACCGCCCAGTCAAGCATCGCGTCGTACTTGGCCCAGACGGTGTCGAAGTCGAGGGGCTGGTCGCCCGCGAGCGGGTCGTAGCCCGCCACGACCTGCTTGCCCGTCATCTCGTCGCGGCCGCCGTTGATGGCGTAGAGCAGCGCCTTGGCGGTGTTGAGGCGGGCGCCGAAGAACTGCATCTGCTTGCCGATCGCCATCGGGGAGACGCAGCAGGCGATGGCGGTGTCGTCGCCCCAGTGGCTGCGGATCTCGGCGTCGGACTCGTACTGGATCGCGGAGGTCTCGATGGAGATCAGCGAGCAGAAGGCCTTGTAGCCGTCGGGCAGCGCGGCGTCCCAGTAGATGGTGATGTTCGGCTCGGGCGCGGGGCCGAGGTTGCGCAGCGTCTGGAGCAGCCGGAACGACGTCTTGGTGACGAGCGTGCGGCCGTCGTCTGCGAAGCCGCCGTCGGACCAGGTCGCCCAGTAGGGGTCGCCGGAGAAGATCTGGTCGTAGTCGATGGTGCGCAGGAAGCGCACGATGCGCAGCTTCGTGACGAGCGCGTCGATGATCTCCTGCGCGTCGGACTCGGTGATCAGGCCGGAGGCCAGGTCGCGCTCGGCGTAGACGTCGAAGAAGCCGGAGAGCCGGCCGATGCTCATGGCGGCGCCGTCCTGGCTCTTCACGGAGGCGAGGTAGGCCAGGTAGGTCCACTGCACGGCCTCGTGGAAGGTGGCTGCGGGGCGGGAGAGGTCGAAGCCGTAGCTGTCGCCGAGGTTCTTGAGCTTCTTCAGCGCCTTGATCTGCTCGGAGTGCTCCTCGCGGTAGCGGGCCCAGTTCTCGCTGAACGGCTCGTCGGCGATGGAGTCCTTGTCGGCTTGCTTGGCCTGGATCAGCCGGTCGACGCCGTACAGCGCGACGCGACGGTAGTCGCCGATGATGCGGCCGCGGCCGTAGGCGTCCGGCAGGCCGGTGATCAGGTGCGAACTGCGGGCGGCGCGGATGCGCGGGGTGTAGATGTCGAAGACGGCCTCGTTGTGCGTCTTGCGGTAGCGGGTGAAGATCTCCTTGATCCGCTCGTCCGGCTCGAGGCCGGCCTCTCGGGTCGCGGTCTCGACCATCCGCCAGCCGCCCGCCGGCATCATGGGCCGCTTCAGCGGGGTGTCGGTCTGCAGGCCGACGATGACGTCGTCGTCAGCGCAGATGTAGCCGGCCGGGAACGCGTCGACGTCGGCGGGGATGTGGGTCTCGACGTCGTAGACGCGCTTGGCGCGCTCGATGCTCAGGAAGTCGCGCTGCAGCGTGTCCCACACGTTGAGCGTCTTGTCGGTCGGGCCGGAGAGGAACGCGGCGTCGCCGGTGTAGGGCGTGAAGTTGGCGAGGATGAAGTCGCGCACGTCGATGCTGTCCTGCCACGCTCCGGGAACGAACCCTCCCCAGGCATTCTCGGGGACGAGGGATTCTTCGCGGGTGGGGGCCGAGGCCGTCATATCGCTCCTGTGAGACACGTGTTTGGTTCAGAGCGCACCGCAGCGCCACCCGAAACCCGGTTGGATCGGACCCGAGGGGGACGGTACGGCGCTGTGCCGCTAATACTACCTCCCGTAGGAGGCTTTATTTACCACAGGGTTGTGGCAATGGTCGCTGGGGTGGGCGCCGAGGCCGCTCCGATCACCGGTCCTGCGCGAAATGCGCAGTGTGACGGCGTCGAGGGGCGTCGGCGCTCACCGCCGGGAGCTCATCGCTCGTCGAAAGTGAGCGACCAGGCCGCGGCACGGGGCCGCAACTGGTACTCGGGGCGCACGTCCGGGCCGCAGGAGCGCGACCCGAGGCCGTGCTGCTGCACGTCCAGGTACAGGTGCGTCGCCGAGGAGGCGGGCAGCTCGTGCGGGTGCGCGGCGGCCGTCACCTCCGCCGCGTCGTGGGCGCGCAGCGAGAAGCCGGGCAGCTCGCCCGCGACCGGGGTCGCGGTGATGGTGAGGCCTACGTCGGGCAGGTGCAGTTCCCGGAGCCCTGCGCGGTGTCCGCTCTCCTGCGGGACGGCGTAGTTGACGCTCAACTCGTCGATGCGCGCCTCGAAGCGGCCGACGTGGGCCGCCGCGTGCGAGTCGACGTAGTTCTCGTCGGGTCCGGTGCCGAACCAGCGCGCCTCCGCCAGGCCTTCCTGCAGTTCGAAGTGCAGGCCGATCCTTGGCCAGGTGCCCGTCCAGCCGCGCGAGGGGGTCGCGGAGGCGTCCAGGTGCAGGCGGCCTGCGCGCAGCGTCCAGATCAGGTCGACGACGACTCCCTGCTGTGCCGCGGACGGCGCGTAGCGGTGCCTGACGACCAGCCGTCCCGGCTCGACCTCGACGGCCTGGACCCGGCGGCGGAGCCGGTCGAGCCCGGCGGCGCGCCACAGCTCGGCAGACGACGGGGTGTGCGATCCCATGCCGCGCGAGGCGACGGCCTCGACGTCGACGTAGGAGGCGAACGAGCTCAGCGAGTCGTTCTCGGTCGGGGCGCGCCACAGTTCGAGGCGCGGGCCCTTCACCTCGGCGCCCGCGATGCTCAGCAGGTCGCCGCTGAACGCGTCGAACGTGGCGGGACCGAAGGTGATGGCCCCGTCCGTGACGACCGGGGTCGCGTCGTCTGCGGGCACGGCCAGCGCGGGCGCCTGCTTGGCGAGCTGCGTCTGGGAGCGGGTCACGACGTGGCCGGCCGCGGCCCATTCGGCGTCGGAGGCGGTGACGGCCTCGACCGTGCGCCACAGTTCCCCGCCGTGGGGCTCGAAGCCGGGCAGCGCGACCGTGACGCTCTCCCCCGGCGCGACGACGGGCACCGACAGCTCGCCGGTGCCGATCTGGCGTCCGTCGAGTTCGTCGCGCCACACGAAGCGCAGGTCGGAGGTGTCGCCGTCGTGGCGGCGGTTCTCGATGGTGACCGAGCCGCCGTCGATGGTGACCTTGATGGGAGTGGTGACGGCCGCGAACTCGGCGAGCATCGGGGTGGGGGTGCCGTCGGAGAGCAGCAGCCCGTCGCAGACGAACGATCCGTCGTGGATCTCCTCACCGAAGTCGCCCCCGTAGCCGAAGAACTCGGTGCCGTCGGCGGTGGTGGTGCGCAGCCCATGGTCGCGCCACTCCCAGATGAAGCCGCCGTGCCACTGGGGAAGCGTGTCGAAGACGCGCTCGTACTCGGCGAGCGCCCCTGCTCCGTTGCCCATCGCGTGCTCGTACTCGCAGAGCATCATGGGCCGCTTGGCGAGCTCTGCGTTGCGCCCGGCGACGGCGTGCGGGTGCGTTCCGGTTCCCGCCGCCATGTCCTCCATCTGCTCGACGGGCGGGTACATCCGGGAGACGATGTCTGTGTAGAGGCCGTCGTAGTCCGGCTCGTAGTGCACGGGGCGCTCCGGGTCGCGGCGGTGCACCCACGCGGCCATCGCTGCGGCGTTCTGGCCGGTGCCCGCCTCGTTGCCGAGCGACCAGGACACGATCGACGGGTGGTTCTTGTCGCGCTCGACGGTGCGCTCGATGCGGTCGATGAGCGCCTCGCGCCAGCGGGGGTCGTCGGTCGGGTTCTCGGTCCAGCCGCCCTCGCGCTGGAAGCCGTGCGTCTCCAGGTCGCACTCGTCGATCACCCAGAAGCCGAGCTCGTCGGTCAGGTCGAAGAACGTGGGGTGCGGCGGGTAGTGCGAGGTGCGGATCGCGTTGATGTTGGCCCGCTTCATCAGCAGCAGTTGCTCGCGCACGGCGGCGGCGTCGAAGACCCTTCCGTTGTCGGGGTCGTACTCGTGGCGGTTGACGCCGCGCAGCCGGAGCTTGCGGCCGTTGACGCGCCACTCGTGGCCGACGACCTCGATGCGACGGAAGCCGACCTGCAGGCTGCGGGTCTCGGCCGCGTTGCTGACGGTGGCCTCGTAGCGGTTGGGGCGGTCGGCGCTCCAGGGCGCGACCTCACCGACTGGGATCGCGGCGACCTCGGCCGGGGAGCCGAAGGTGGTCTCGACGCCCAGTTCGGGCACCGAGACGGTGATCGGGTAGGCCGACGCCTCGGCGCGCAGTTCCGGCAGCAGCGCGCCCTGCCCGGTGGCCGGGTCGTAGTCGGCGCGCAGCCACACGTCCTCGATGCCGTCGGCGGGGCGGAACAGCAGCGTCACCTCGCGGAAGATGCCGGGTAGCCACCACTGGTCCTGGTCCTCAAGGTAGGTCGCGGCCGACCACTGGTGGACGCGCACGTGCAGCACGTTGCGGCCCGTGCGGATCTCCTCGGTGACGTCGAGTTCCTGCGCGAGGCGGCTGCCGCGCACCACGCCGACCTGGGTGCCGTTGAGCGTGACGATCGCGAGCGACTCGACGCCGTCGAAGCGCAGCAGCACCCGCTCGCCGCGCTCCTCCGGCACGTCGAAGGCGATCCGGTAGTCGCCGGTGGGGTTCTCGTCGGGCACGAAGGGCGGCTCGACGGGGAAGGGGTAGTGGATGTTGGTGTAGATCGGCCTGCCCCACTCCTCGCGGCCCTGGAGCACCCAATGGCTCGGCACCTGGATCTCGTCCCAGCCGGAGTCGTCGAGGTCGACGGCGGCCCCGTCGGCGGGCGCGAGGTCTGGGCGCTCTGAGAACCGGAACCGCCAGGTGCCGCTCAGGTCGAGCTCTGCGGCGTCCGAGGCGAGCCGCGAGCGGGGAGCGACGCGACGCCCGGCCCCAGGGGAGAACGAGGTGATTTCGGACACTGGTGGATCCTCCTTGATGAGCGCCTTCACGGGCCCGGACGTTGGAACACGGCCATCCTACCGAGCGTTCCCGGGATGTGGCTATACGTTAAACCACTCTCAGTGGAGCGGCTCGACGGAGCCGTCCCAGCCCGAGGCCAACCGCTCGATCAGGTCCGCGAGAGCGGGCGGGAACACCTCGACGCCCGAGCGCAGCACCACCGGGTCGACCCAGCAGACCAGATCCATCGAGGCGCGCTCCAGTTCCGTCCAGCCCGTGTGCGCGACAGGGGGCTCCCAGCCGAGCCGCGCGAGGTAGTACTCCTCCTCCTGGCGCACATCGCCCGACGCGAAGTCGAGCACGGCGCTGCGGGTCGCGACCGGCCCGATGAGATCCTCGGGGGAAAGCTCGATGCCGGATTCCTCCCGCACCTCGCGGACGGCGGCCTCGCGGGCCGACTCCCCCGGCTCGATGCCGCCGCCAACGGTGAACCACCACGCGCGACCCGGGTCGTCGACGTCGTGGGAGGTGGCGAGCAGGGCCCTCGGCCCGGGGGCGAGCACCAGCACGCGGGCGGCGCGCCGCCAGGGCACGCCGTCGTCGCCCACCGTCCATTCCGGCCCGAGTTCCGTCACGGCGCCGATGCTACCCAGGGCGCGCCGGGTAGGCTCCGGGCATGTCCGAGCTCGCAGAGACGACGCAGTTTCTGGCCGGCCGCGAACCCTGGTCGCTGTTGCCGCCCGGCCGGCTCGCCGCCTTCGCGCGGCGCGCCTCCGGCAGCTACGTGCGGCGCGGCACCGTGATCCTGGCCGCCGGGTCGTCGCCCTCGCGGCTGCACGTGATCCGCTCAGGCGCCGTCGAGGTCCTCGACACCGACGGCGAACTGATCACGCACGAGGAGGCGGGTGCCTGCTTCGGGCAGGCCTCGATCATCGAGCAGCGACCCTCGCGCTTCACCTTCACGGCCATCGAGGACACGCTGCTGTGGTCCTTCGACGCCGACGTGGTCGCCGAACTGGTGCAGGTCCCCGAGGTGCTGCGGTTCTTCACGCAGTCGCGACTCTCCGACGCCGTCAAGACGATGCCCGACGACGGGCCCGTGCTGCAGGTGCCCGTCGCGGAGATGCTGACCCGCGACCCCGTCACGATCGACGCGTCGGCGACGGTCGGGGACGCCGCCCGGGCCATGGACCGGGAGAAGATCTCGGCGATCATCGTCACCTCGGGCGACCGGCTCGCGGGCATCCTCACCGACCGCGACCTGCGCAGGGTCGTCGCGCGCGCCCAGCCAGTCGACACGCCGCTCGCCGAGGTGATGACGTCTGCACCGCACACGATCGACGCGGGCGCGCTTGCCCTGGACGCGCTGCTCAGCCTCGTCGAGAACACCATCCACCACCTGCCGGTGCTCGACGGAGAGCGGGTCGTGGGGATGATCACCTCCGGCGACCTGATGCGGCTGGAGCGCTCCAGCCCGCTGTACCTGGCGGGCGACCTCGCCCGGCAGCACGACGTCGCCGGTCTGGCCGAGGTGATGGGCAGGATGCCGAGCCTTGTCACCCGACTGCTGCGCCAGGACGCCACCGCCGAGGACATCACCAAGCTCGTCTCGCGCACCACCGGCGCGCTCTGGCAGCGGATCGCGACGCTCGCCGAGGAGCGTCTCGGCCCGCCACCGGTCCCCTACTGCTGGGTGGCGCTCGGGTCACTCGCCCGCCAGGAGCAGGCGCTCGGCTCCGACCAGGACCACGCCTTCCTGATCTCCGACGCGGTGCTGCCCGAGCACGAGGACTACTTCGCCGACCTGGCGGAGGAGGTCACGGCCGCGCTGGAGGCGTGCGGCTTCCCGCGCTGCGACGGGGACGCGATGGCGACCAACCCGAGGTGGCGGCAGAGCGTCACGAGATGGGGACAGGAGTTCGGCGCCTGGCTCTCCTCGCCGACCGCCGAGGCCGTGCTGAACTCGTCGATCTTCTTCGACATGCGCCCCATCCACGGCGACCAGACGCTGTTCACGGCGCTGCACCGCCGCGTGCTGGCGGCGGCGCCCGGGTCGACCCGGTTCCTGGGGCACCTCGCCAGCCATGCCAACGACATTGAGGTGCCCATCGGCTTCCTGCGCGGCTTCGTGGTCGAGAAGCAGGGTGAGCATCGCGACCGGCTCGACATCAAGCTGGGCGGCATCACCCCGGTCGTCGACGTCGCCCGGCTGTACGCGCTGCGCTGGGGCCTTCCGCAGGTCGGCACCAGGGCGCGGTTGGCCGCAGCGGCCGAGCACGGCGCCGAGGTCGCCAACCTGTTGGACGCGCACGAGTTCCTTGGCTACACCCGGCTCCGGCACCAGGGTCGACTCGTCGCGGCGGGCGAGGAGCCCAACAACTTCATCGACCCCGACGACCTGTCCGACTTCGAGCGGCGGCACCTGCGCGAGGCGTTCGCGATCGTGCGTCGCGCCCAGCAGGGCGTGGCGGTGTCGTTCCAGACCCAGTTCATGTCATGAGGTTCTTCCGGCGCCGCTCCAATGCCGCGCTGGCCGCCAGCGTCCCCGAGGGCGGCCTGCGCCGCTTCCTGGAGGCGCCGGTCGCGCCGCCCGGCACCAGGCTGGAGGACGCGCGACTGCTCGCCGTCGACCTCGAGACCACCGGCCTGGACGCCCGCACCGACCACATCCTCTCGGTCGGGACCCTCGCCGTCGACGGGACGCGCATCCCATTCGGCACCGCGGAGAGCTACCTGGTCGACCAGGGCGTCGACGTCGGCCAGTCCGCCGTGATCCACCAACTGACAGACGACGAGGTGCGCTCGACGGGTGTCCCGATCGAGCAGGCGCTCGACCGGGTCTTCGGCGCGTTGGCGGGCCGCGTGCTGCTCGCGCACCACGTCGCCGTCGAGGAGGGCTTCCTGCGGGCCGCGGTGCGCCGGTTGTACGGGATCGACGTCACGATCCCCAGCGTCGACACCATGGCGCTCGGTCTGCGCGCCCTCGGCGACGCGGAGGACCTGCCGCGCGACGCGGCGCGGCTGTGGCGGCTGCGGGCACGGGCGGGTCTGCCGAGCTACCGGGGCCACGACGCGCTCACCGACGCCCTCGCCTGCGCCGAGCTGTATCTGGCGCTCGCCCAGGAGCTGCGCCTCACGACGCTCGGCGCCGCCGCCCGCGGGTGACGCCGACTCAGGAGCGTGACCCGGGCGCGCGGATACGCTTCCCGGACACCTTCGTGAGGAGCACCGATGTCCAGTTTCGTGAGAAGGGTCCTGAGCCTCCTCCTGGCGCTCGGCGCCACGACCGCCGGGCTGTTGCTGGCGTGGACGGGCGGGGCGCGCCTGTACCTGAAGCTCGCGAGGTTCGACAACGTGCCGTCGATCGCGGACTGGGCGCTGCTCGTGGTCGGTGCCGTCCTGATCGTCGCGGCGGGGGCGTCGCTCGCGTTCTCCCGGCTGGGGGTCGTCGTCACCGGCGCCCTGCTGCTGCTGTTGGGCCTGGTCATCATGTTCGCGCCGTTGCGCCCCATCTCCCCGCTGATCCAGGGACTCTTCGCGCTCTCCGCGACCCCCGGGAGCCCGGCCCTCGGCCTCGTCACGACCGCCTCGATGGGCCTGCTCACGGCGCTCGGCGCCATCCTGATCACGATGGGACTCCTGACGCGCAGGGGCCGCCCCGCCTCTAGCCGGGCGACGCTCCCGTCCGTGCTCACCGGCCTGATCACCGTGGGATGCGTGTGGCTCACCAGCGCGGCCGGTCTCCGACTCTACGAGTCGCGACTGAGGTTGATGAGCCCGGAGATCGTGCCCGGGCTCCTCGTGATCGCCGCGACGCTGGCACTTGCGGCGTCGCTGATCACCCACCGGTTCTCGGCCGTCGGCGGATTCGTCGCCGGCGGCATCCTCACGGTGGCGGGCCTGCTGCTCGCCCTGATCCCCCCGGTCACGCAGATGCGGGCCTGGCCCGGCATCTACCAGAGTCTCGGCGCGCAGGGCGTGTACGGCATTCCGCTGGTGATCGGGGCGGCGCTGATCGGCTGTTCGCTCGGCGCGACCCTCGCCTCCCGTCGCTCCGTCGCCCCCGCTGCTACGCCCGTTGCCCCTCCGTACGGCCAGCCGCAGCGCTGGTGAGGCGCCCGGCCCGGCGCCCCGTCCCACGAAATGACACCATTGGGATTTGACGGGGTCGGTGGCTAAAGTGGCCAGCCGTATGTCGTCCTCCGCTCTGGAAAACCTCTCCCCCGCATTCCCCCAACGCGCCGCCTGGGGCACCGCGTCGTCCCTGCGCGCCTGGCAGCAGGAGGCCATCAGCCAGTACGAACGCGACCAACCCCGCGACTTCCTCTGCGTCGCGACCCCGGGCGCTGGGAAGACGACGTTTGCGCTGCGCGTGGCGCTGATGCTGCTGCAGACCCGCGAGATCAGGCGGATCGTGGTGGTGACCCCCACGGAGCACCTGAAGGTGCAGTGGGCCGACGCCGCCGCCCGCGTCGGCATCCAACTCGACCCGGGCACCGGCGGATCATCGCGGCGGGGCCGCTCCAGGGAGTACGACGGCTCGGCCGTCACCTACGCCGGCGTCGCCGCCCGCTCCTACGTCTACGAGGCGCTGTGCGTCTCGAAGGACGTGCTGGTGATCTTCGACGAGATCCACCATGCGGGCGACTCCAAGAGTTGGGGCGAGGCCGTGCTCTACGCCTTCGGCAACGCCAAGCGTCGACTCGCCCTGACGGGCACGCCGTTCCGCTCGGACGACCACCCCATCCCGTTCGTCGCCTACGACGAACTCGCGCCCGGCGTCTCGCAGTCCCGCGCCGACTACACCTACGGCTACGCGGAGGCACTCGCCGATCACGTCGTGCGCCCCGTGCTGTTCATGAACTACGGCGGCCCGATGCGGTGGCGGACCAAGTCGGGCGAGGAACTGGCCGCAGACCTCGGCGTGCCCATGACGAAGGACCTCACCTCCGCCGCCTGGCGCACCGCGCTGGCCCCGCAGGGCGAATGGGTCTCCGCGGTGCTGCGGGCAGCGGACCGGCGCCTGACAGAGGTCCGCCGCCACGTACCCGACGCGGGCGGCCTGGTGATCGCCACCAACCAGACGACGGCGCGCGCCTACGCGCGACTGCTGACCGAACTGACCGGCACCAAGCCGTGCGTGGTGCTCTCCGACGACTCCAAGGCCTCGGCAAGGATCGACGAGTTCTCCGCCTCCGAGGAACGCTGGATGGTCGCGGTGCGGATGGTCTCCGAGGGCGTCGACGTGCCCCGGCTCGCCGTCGGGGTCTACGCGACGGCCACCTCCACCCCGCTGTTCTTCGCGCAGGCCGTCGGGCGTTTCGTGCGCAGCCGCCGCAGGGGCGAGGTCGCCACCGTCTTCCTGCCCACCGTCCCGGTGCTGCTCGCGCACGCCGCGACGCTGGAGAAGCAGCGCGACCACGTGCTCGGCAAGCCGAAGAACCCCGACGACATCTGGGCAGAGACCGAGGCACTGATCGAGCAGGCCAACCGGGACGAGTCCGCCTCGGACGACCTGTTCGGCGAGTACGAGGCGCTCGAGTCGCAGGCCACCTTCGACCACGTCCTGTTCGACTCGCAGGCCTTCGGGATGCATGCGGAGCCGAGTTCGCAGGACGAGTCGGACTACCTCGGCCTCCCCGGCCTGCTGGAGCCAGCGCAGGTGAGCGTGCTGCTCGCCGAGCGGCAGCGCCGCCAGTTGCGCCGACGGGAGCGCGACGACCGCAAGGCCGAGCCCGAGGTGGCGCTGCACCGGGCGCTCGCGTCGAAGCGCAAGGAACTCAACTCGCTGGTGGCGCAGTACGCCAGGATCAAGGGCATCCCGCACAGCCACGTGCACGCAGACCTGCGCCGCGAGTGCGGCGGCCCGAAGCTTGCGCAGGCGAGCCAGAAGGAAGTCGACGAGCGGGTCAAGGCGATCCGTGGCTGGATGCGCGGCTAACAGCCCAGATCTGGTTTCCCACACTCCTCAGCTAAATCATTCTGATCACTCCCAGGCACACCACACTCATCACATTCAGTGTCGCCCAGAAAATCGGGGCGTCCTTCGCCCGGCACGAACCCGGGAGGCAACGGCTTGAACCTCTCGCACAGTTGAGAGTGAGCCCTCCTGAGACAGCCGACATTGAGTTCTTCCGAGACCAGAATCGGGCTGCCCCCTCCTCGAAGCCTGAGCACGTCTCGACGGAACCGCTCCTTTGCGGGAGTGCGGACACGTGACTCACCAGCGCTGGCCTCATTACAGACGGCGACATAGCAGTGAAGATCAAGGCTCGCCGCCTTCGCCACATTCGCAAATGTGTCAATATCCCGATTCCAGGAGGGAACCAGCAGAAGATCAATCTCTCCGCGATAGTGCATCCGTTTCCGAATATCAAGAAAGTCCCGACACGTGAGGATGGCAAAGTCCAAACCTCTATGGGAATAGACTACGGACCCACTCGACCCGGGACGAAAGTCAACATCTAGCTCTTGAAGGAGCACCAACTCCGCCTCCGCGGCATGTTCCTTGCGACTGGACAACAAGACGAAACTCGAGAAGTCACGCGAACTGAACGGCAAGGCAATCAGAGTCTGATTGGATGCGGACCTCTCTGCCATCCTCGCTTCGCCGACATTGACACTCACGCGCGGATGGACCCCCGAAACGAGGACCACCCCATATTCCGCCAATTTCTGCGCGAAATGAAGGAACCATTCCACCGGCAGTGCCCACTCTGGCATCAAGAGCAGATTAGGCCTCCTCTGGTTGTGAGCTGTTACAGTTCCAAGCACATTCGCGATAGCATTGTACTCAGACAGCGACCCTGACACGCCACCTTCAATCGACTGACGGATACTCCCCTTATCTATCGACACCGGCACCATGGCGAGAATCTGTTTACGCTGACCAGATGGGCTGAAGGAGCGCCCAGCATTCGCAGAGATGCGCATTCCGTTGGTAGCATCCGAGAAGTGAATCACACCTTGGCGAGGACGAAACCCGAGATAGAATTCAGCAACTTCATCCATATTTGCCGTAATGTCACGACTCGACTCAGCATCACGCTCCACACAGAACATTCGAGCCATCTCGACCCGGTTCATAACTCGAGTTGGAAACATGATTCCCACATCACGCGCCCTGATCGACTCGGGCGCCATGCCACTGAGTATCTTCGCTGCCCGCACGACCGAATCATGAGGCAGCAATGCCTTCCGAACTTGCGGCACGCGCGGATCCTCTATTGCGGGCGCAAGACTCGACTGCAGCAACCTCGACTTATACGGAACTGTTGCGAGATCACGAATGAAGGCTTGACTCTGGCCGTCATCCCGAAAATAGGGACCGGAGTGCCATTTCGGCACGCCGACATCGCGACAAAACTCACCTATGGCCCGCGCTCCCCCGTCCCACGATTGGCGCACCCACGACTCCAGGATCACTTTGGTAACCCAAATGTGCCAGAGACGACGAGCCTTCGACTCAGTCACTTCACCAGGCCAGAGGCGGCTCTTCGTGCCATCATCGATGGCCCTCGTCACTCTCAAGAGGTGATCGAGGAACGTTCGCAGAAAAGCATCGGATTGATCAATGGCTCCAACCGCAAGAACTAGGGACGTAACCCTCAAAAGGTACGGCGCGAATTCAGCCAAGCGGTCTGGGGCGATGACTGTATCCATTGCAGATTCCACAAAGGACACCAAGAAGCCACGAGTTTCACCCTTGCCGAACAGCGACTGAGCCTTTTCCGCTTCAGACAGCCGGATGGCGAACCTTGCTCGACTGACACCGACGCGCTCTGCATGACGAAAGTCGGCAGAATTGCCTCCCTGCGGATCCGTCACCAGGACGCTCGGCAGGTCGCCAGGGGCATGGGCGTTAAGCTGACCGATGGACCTCCACTCGCTTGAGGTCTCCCGACGAGCAGCATCAAGCTCCTCCAACAGCGCGAGACCATCATCACCTTCAAGGATGAAAGACCGTGTCTTCTCCATCGCAAAAACCAACTGCTGACCATCGGGCAATGTGTGGACGATTTGATCGTCCACCTGCGCTAGCGACTTGATCCTTTCACAGAGATACCTCCACGGATCCTGCATCAAGTGCGACGCATAGTCGGATTTGGGATCTGCAGGTATCCGATACGCAATGATGAGATCATCAACGTAGCGTCCATAATAAACATCCGCGACTTCACTCAAGTCCCGATCAAGGAACATGAGTGCAGCATTTGCCACTGCACTACTGGCCGGCAAGCCTATCGGTATCCCGTAATGCGGGAGACGAAAGAAAGACCCAGCCATTTCGGACCAGGATTGGAGAGCAAAGGCGAACAGGCGGTGAAGTTCGAGGTCACCAGAAGAGAACTCTGTCTCTTCGGAGAGGAAACTCTCATGCAGCATGAAATCTGGCTTCAAGCTAGGGTAAAACGACTGGACATCACCCGTAGCAACTGCGATACACCCCTCCTTCAGCAACTCCTTCTCAATAGCCCTCGAGCTTGATTCTCGCCATCTTTGCCAAGCGGGCTGATACCGCCGGAACGATCGCAACCTGAAGGCGTCACCCCCTCCCTGTCGCATTCGATTACCCATGGCCGAGCCCGAAAGGCACCTATCAATCTTGACTCCGATGCGCATCAACCAGAGTGCTCCAAGTACATGGAAATCGATACTAAGATGAGCAACGACACGATAACTCATCGTCATTTCATTTCCGGCCCTAATTGCACTGTTCCAACGCAGTTCCCAGGAGGTACTGAATTTCGGGTCTCGTTCGGCAGCAGGATTGGTGAATCCTTTCGGCTGCAGTCCCAGTTTCCCTTGGAAGCGGGTGCTACCAACTAGCTGTTGCGGAGACGAACGTAGCTCATCCCTGAGGCGCGCCAAGTTGGCACCGAGTCGTTTTTCATACTCGATCCACTTTGGCGTGTCTTGGTGGGCATCCATAGCGACATCCGCTTTAGCTCTGGCGTAAGCCTGAACCAACTCGTTTAGCGATACATCCAAAGCGACTCAGTTCAGGCTGTGCCGGGGACCGGCGGAAACTGGAGCAATCCGGACTAGCGTCCGCCTATCATAGATCTGAGTGATGGCTCTCGTCGCCCCCGTCAAAGAGTCCGTTCCGACACAGGTAACCACTAGATACCCCCCACTCTGGAGAACTTTGGGTATGTCCAGTGTTTCAAACTCACTGAACTGAGAGGTCGCGCCAAGCGTTTCCCGAGCCATTGCCTTATCGGGGCGCAGGACAAGAACACGATGCATGGGCGGCGTCTGCTTTCGCCTACACCGGCCACCGATATGCGGGTAGCTTGAGATCTCAAATGGGATGGTCAGAACTCTGAATCTAGCGCCACCGGAGACCTCTTGAGGAACTGATACCTGTGCGGTGAATTGCGCATCCACAATCGCCCTGACGGATCCATTGACGAACTTGAGCCTGATAGGGGCCTCAGGTAACTCCTCCAACCTTGACAGTTCCGGCGAGAATGTCCCTCGTATGCGAAATACGTACCAAAGGACGATCCATGCAATGATCGAAACCAAGATTCCGATGCCAAGGCCGGCGGCCTGACCCACTATCTCCACCAAAGTACTAGTTCTGCCCTTCCGCGTGACTCCAACATCGATTGTATCCCGCAGATTTGGGCTGGCGCACGGGTTTCGCCGCTTCTTCCCACGCGACCAGATGAGCGATGAAGTGCGCTCGCTGTGTTCGCTGTCTCTGTGATCAACCCCCTCTGCCTCGCAACCGACGTCGCTCCCCTGCAGGCAAGCCAGAGAGAAGTCGACGAGCGGGTCAAGGCGATCCGTGGCTGGATGCGCGGCTAGCATCGCCCCATGTCACACCTGCCCGCGGTCCCGCTCGACGTGCCCGTCACGTCGCTAGTAGGGCAGTCGATCGCGGTGCTGGGAACCGGGCCGGACGGCCGCGGCACCGTCGCCTATGTCTGGCTCACGCGGTCCCGCGGCGCGGTCCGCGCCACCATCAGCGACACCGCGACCAGGGCGGAGATGCCCGGCATCGTCGCGGTGCGGGTGAAGGGCGACCTCACGCTTCGCGAGGTGCTGCTTGCCCACACGGGCATCGCGGCGGCAAGCGCCGGGCGACTCGCTGGCATCCGGTGGCCCATCGGCAGCCGCCCGTTCATGACGACCACCGGTTGGCTCGTCGCCCTCCTCGCCGTGTCCATCGTGTTGTTCCTGCGCGACTGGGCGGCGTTCACGGTCGCCCTGCTTGTTGCCATCGTCTACGCGGTGGTCCGCCTGCTGCGCGGCGCGGCGAGCGCCACCGCGGGTCTGCCTGCCGTCGCCCTCGACGCCGAGCGCCGCGACCTGCTGCCCAGCCAGGTGCGTCCACAGATCGCGCCCCCCGAGGTGGACGGGGGCAGGGTCGTCTCGGCCGCCGACCGGGTGCGGCTCGTCCGCGGCAGCTACGAGCGGCTGCGCGACGACATCGCCTACCGGATCGAGAACTCGGCCCTGTTCGACGCCGCCTTCCCCGCCACGGAGCGACTCGAGGTCGCGCTGCTCAACTGGAACCCAGCCTCCGCCGCGGCGGACTCGCTCGCCGACGAGGTGGAGCGCTCCTTCGCCGAGGCGCGCGAGCAGGCGGAGGCGCTCGGCTTCGACCACCTCCCGGAGACGGCGCGCAGCACGGCCCGCCGGGCGCACACGCTCGCCCGGACGGCGCTCGCGGCTGGCACGCCCGCCGAACGGGTCGCTGCGGGACGCAAGGTCGCCGACCTGCTCGGCTCGATCGCCCTGTACTACCTGCCAAGCGTCGACCCGGAAACCCCTGGGCTGATCGCTCCCCCTCGCCAGATCGAGCCCCGCAGATGACCCCCGACCTGCACGTCGAGGGGCTGCGACCGATTGGCCTGGACGCCGCGGTCGGCGACATCCTCGGCGGGCTGCTGCTCGGGCTCACCGATGCCGACGACCTGCTGGTCGGCGCGCTGCAGCGCCAGGAGGTGCTGATCTTCGGCGCCCGCGAGCAGCGGGTCGTGTCGGTCACCTGGCGCGACTCCGGCCCCATCCCGCGCCGCAGGATGCGCCGCGTCCCCGAGTTCGCGACCGTCGCCTCGCTGGGTCTGCAGCGCGACCTTCGGCTGACGCGGTCCTACCTCGCCGACGCGTGGTCGTGGGGCCTGCGCGGCCCACGGTTCGCGGTCGAGGGGCAGCAACTCTCCCCCACCCAGGTCGCGGGCATGCTGCCGCCCGCCGACGCCGCGCGCGATGCCGCCCTCGCCAGGGTCGCCGACGTGCGCGCCAAGTACGGCCGGATGCTCACCGACGTCGCGTACCGGATCGAGAACGCGGCCCTGTTCGACGCGGCCGTCCCGCTCACGGCCCGGTTCGAGGCCGCGCTTGCCGCCTGGGCGGAGGTGACCGACGACACCCCGGAGGCGGAGGCGGTCGCCGCGGCCTCGCTGGTGCGCGTCACCTTCGACGCCGCCCGCGCCAACGCCGAGACCCTAGGGTTGGCGCACCTGCCCGCAACTGCCCGAGACGCCGCCAGGAGGGCCGCGGGAGCCGCCCGGCTGGCAAGCGACGGTGCGACCGAGGCGGAGCGGGCCGCAGCGCAGGACCAGGTCGTGCGGATCCTCGGCTCCCTGTCGCTGTACTACCTCCCGGACCTCGGGCGTCCCGGCCTCGGGCGCGACTGACCCGAAGGGTAGCCTCGAAACCATGGAGTCCTGGCCGCGCGTCGCGTTGAACGCACCCGTCGGCTCGCTCGTGGGCAAGAAGGTCGCCGTGGGCGGGCTCGGCCCCGACGGGACAAGCACCGTCGTCTACGCGCAGTTGCTGCGCCGCCCGTTCGGCGTCAAGGTCGCCATCACCGACACCATCAAGCGCTCAAGCGTCGCCGGGGCCGCCTCTCCCACCGTCGAGCCGGGCATGACGCTCGGAGAGGTCATCCTTGCCCACGCCGACGTCCGGCCCTGGACCGCAGCGGAGGTGCCGGGGCTGAAGTGGAAGTTCGGCACCCACCCGCAGTGGAACTTCGTCTGGGTGCTGCTGATCGTCGCGGCTCTCGTGATGGCCGTCGTCTCGCGGCAGTTCGTCTTCGCCCAGTGGACCTTCCCGCTGATCGCGGGCTTCGTCGGACTCAAACTCCAGGGCCGCAAGAAGCGCGACCGTAAGGCCGTCGGCCAGGCCGATGTCGTGGACGGCGGGCGCACCATCCCGCCTGCCGAGGTGTTCGCCATGCTGCCGCCCTCCGCCGTGGACCCCGAGGCGGAGACGCTGACGCCGACCGACCGGGTGACCCTGGTGCGGGAGGCCTACGGCAAGCTCAGGACCGACATCGCCTACCGGATCGAGAACTCGGCCCTGTTCGACGGGGCCGCCCCCGCGACGCAGCGCTTCGAGATCGCGCTGATCGCCTGGGACCCGGAGAGCCCCGACGCAGCCGACCTTGCGACCGAGGTCGAGGAGTCCTTCGACGCCGCGCGCGAGGCCGCGGAGGCGGAGGGCTTCGCGCACCTGCCGGACCCGGCGCGCGACACTGCCCGCCGCGCGCACGGCGCCACCACGATGGCGATGGCCGCGACCAACCCCGCGGAGCGGCTTGCCGCCGCGACCAAGGCCGCCGACCTGCTGCGCTCGCTCGCGCTGTACTACCTGCCGAGCGTCGACCCCGCCGCGCCGCAACTGCTGGCCGCGCCCAAGGAGATCGAGCCCGCGCCGTGAACCTCGACCTCACCCCCTCCCAGCCTGAGAGCCTGCGCTCGCTGCCCGGGCTGCGCCCAGTCGGCCTCGACGCGGAGGTGCGTCACCTCACCGACCGACTGGTGCTCGCGCTTGCGGGCGACGACATCTTCACGCTCAGGACGTGGCGGGAGGGCAACGCCGAGCGTCCCCGGTGGCTCGCGGCGACCTGGCGCGACTCGGGCCCCTACTTCCGCTACCGGGTGCGCACCGTCGCGGGGTTCGCCACGATCGGCTCGCTCGGCCTTGAGCGCGGCCTGCGGCTCTCCAGGGCGTTCCTGACCGAGGAGGCCAAGCCCGTCCAGAACGAACCGCTGATCCTGATCGACGACGCGCGGTTGCGGCCAAGGCAGGTCGTCGACCTGCTGCCCTCTGCCGACGCGGCGCGCGATGCAGCGGTCGCCCGGGTCGCCGACGTGCGCGCCATGTACGGCCGGATGCTGAGCGACGTGGCCTACCGGATCGAGAACTCGGCGCTCTTCGACCCCGCCGTGCCCACCACCGACCAGTTCGAGCGTGCGCTTGCGATCTGGGCCGACGTCACCGACGCGACTCCCGCGCCCGAGGTCGTCCGGTTGGCGGCCGCCGTCAAGGTGACCTTCGACACGGCCCGCGCCCACGCCGAGACCACCGGCCTGGGGCACCTGCCGGAGGCAGTCAGGTCGGAGGGGCGGAGGGCCGCCAGCGCCGCCCGGTTGGCGTCCAACGCAGGCACCCCCGGCGAGCGGGACGCGGCCTGGGAACAGGTCAACAGGATCCTGTCCTCGCTCGCGCTCTACTACCTGCCCGACGTCGACCGAGGCCAGTTGGGGCGCTGACGGCTCAGCCCATCGGCGGCCAGGGCGCGTCCTGCTGCTGGGCGACCATCGCGAAGCCCGCCGACCCGGCGAACACGTCGCGCGACTCGGGGCTTGGCGCCTTGTCCGCGCGGCGCTCCGGGTAGGCCTTCGGTTCGATGCCCTCGATCTTGGCGGCCTCCATCTGCTGCGCAGCGAGCGAGGCGTACAGCCCGCCGAGGGCGAGCAGTTCCTGGTGCGTCCCTGTCTCGACGATCCGCCCCGCCTCCAGCACGTGGATGACGTCGGCGCCGACCACCGTCGAGAGCCGGTGGGCGATCGTCAAGGTGGTGCGGCCCTCCGCGACGTTGTCGAGGGCCTCCTGCACGACCCGCTCCGAGACGGTGTCGAGCGCGCTGGTCGCCTCGTCGAGCAGCAGCACGGGCGGGTCCTTCAGCAGCACCCGGGCGATCGCGATCCGCTGCTTCTCGCCGCCCGAGAGCCGGTAGCCGCGCTCGCCGACCACCGTGTCGTAGCCGTGCTCAAAGCCGGTGATGATGTGGTGGATGTTCGCGGCCGTGCAGGCCTCCTCGATCTCGGCCTGCGTCGCGTCGGGCTTGGCGTAGAGCAGGTTCTCCTTGATGGTGGCGTGGAACAGGTAGGTCTCCTGGGACACGATGCCGACGTGGTCGATGATCGATTCCTGCGTGAGCCGCCGCACGTCGGTGCCAGCGAACAGCACCGCCCCCTCAGTCGTCTCGTACAGCCTGGGCGCGAGGTAGAGCACTGTCGACTTGCCTGCGCCGGACGGGCCGACGAACGCGACGTGCTGCCCCGGCTCGGCCGCGAAGGTGACGTCTGTGAGCGTCGGGCGGGTGTCGGGGGCGGCGTCGGGATAGCGGAAGCAGACGTCGCGGAACTCGATGCGCCCCATCGGACCGGGCCCATCGGTCACGTCGATGGCGTCGGGCGCGTCGGCGATCGCCGGGGTCATGTCGAGGTACTCGAAGATGCGGGCGAAGATCGCGCCGGAGGTCTGCAGGTCGAGCGCGACCCGCATCAGGCCCATCAGCGGTTGCAGCAGCCGGGCCTGCACCGTCGTGAAGGCGACGATGGTGCCTGCAGTGATGCTGTCGACGCCTCCGTCGATCAGGTAGCCGGCGACGAGGTAGATGACGGCGGGGATGCTCGCCATGATGACCTGCACGACCGCGAAGAAGCCCTGGCCGCTCATGGCACGCTTCACCTGCAGCGCGATCTGGTTGCCGTTCTCCTTCTGGTACCTGGCCGACTCGGTGCGCTGCCTGTTGAACGCCTTCGACAGGAGGATGCCCGACACGCTCAGGGTCTCCTGCGTGATGGAGGTGAGCTCCGACAGCGACTCCTGCGTCTGGGCCGCGATCTTCGCGCGGACCTGGCCGACGCGGCGCTGGATGAACACCAGGATCGGCATCAGCACCACGGCGATCAGGGTGAGGCGCCAGTCGATCAGGACCATCGCCACCAGCGCGGAGGCGACGGTGACGACGTTGCCGAGGATGCTGGTGACGGTGTTGGTCAGCACCCCGGAGACGGCGCCGACGTCGTTCTGCAGCCGCGACTGGATGACGCCGGTCTTGGTGCGGGTGAAGAAGCCGAGTTCCATGGCCTGCAGGTGCTCGAACAGCCTGACGCGCAGGTCGCCCGTGACGCGGTTGCCGACGGAACTGGTCAGCCAGGTCTGCAGCACGCCGAGCGCCGAGGACGTCAGGTACAGCCCGATCATGGCCGCCACCAGCCTCCCGAGCAGGCCGAGGTTCGGGCCGCCAGCAGGCGGGAACAGCGCGTCGTCGAAGACCCGCTGCACGATCAGCGGGGGGATGACGGCCAGCGCCGCGCCGACGATCACGATCAGCCCGGTGATGACGATCTTGCCGAGATATGGCCGGAACAGGGCGACGATCCGCCCCCGCAGGTTGGCGATCCGAGGCGCCTCCGCGTTGAGCTTGCGCTGGGCGTCCTCGTCGACGCCTCTGAACCCGTGGCCTCCGCCACCCATCCTGCCAACCGACATGGCCTCACCCTAGTTCCCCGCCGGTTGCGCGCGGGCGGGTAGCGTGGCGGCATGAGCGATTCCGAAGAACACGGCAAGGGCGGCATCTACTCCGTCAAGGGCCAGGAGTACAACCGCGACTCCCGCTACATCGAGACCCGCATCGTCAAGGACCCGGCAGAGGGCAGCGGGGACTACCCGGTGGAGCCGGGACGCTACCGGCTGATCGCCGCCTACGCCTGCCCGTGGGCCAACCGCGCCATCATCGACCGCGACCTGCTCGGCCTGCAGGACGTCATCTCGATGGGCAACCCCGGCCCGACGCACGACGCCGACTCGTGGACCTTCGACCTCGATCCGGGCGGCGTCGACCCGGTGCTCGGCATCCCCAAGCTGAAGGACGCCTACCTCAAGCGCTACCCCGACTACCCTCGCGGCATCACGGTGCCCGCGCTGGTCGATGAGCGCACGGGTGAGGTCGTCACCAACGACTTCCCGCAGATCACCAAGGACCTCTTCTACGAGTGGAAGGACTTCCACAAGGAGGGTGCCCCCGACCTGTGGCCCGCCGACAAGCTTGAGGAGATGGAGGCGGTGATGAAGCGGATCTACACCGAGGTCAACAACGGCGTCTACCGGTGCGGCTTCGCCGGCTCCCAGGAGTCCTACGACGCGGCCTACGACCGGCTGTTCACCGCGCTCGACTGGCTCGAGGAGCGCCTCGACGGCAGCCGCTTCCTGATGGGCGATGCCATCACGGAGGCCGACGTGCGGCTGTTCACGACGCTGGTGCGCTTCGACCCCGTCTACCACGGCCACTTCAAGTGCAACAGGAACAAGCTGACGGAGCTGCCCAACCTGTGGGGCTATGCCCGCGACCTGTTCCAGACCCCCGGCTTCGGTAACAACGTCAACTTCGAGCAGATCAAGGACCACTACTACAAGGTCCACACCGACCTGAACCCGCTGGGGATCGTGCCGAAGGGACCCGACCTGAGCGGCTGGACGACCCCGTCGGGAAGGGGCTGAGACCGCGGCGTCGTATCCTTTCCGACGATGCCCACGCCACCTCCTCCCCCGCTCAGCCTTGCCCCGGTCCGGTTCCAGACGCCGCTGTCGGGGCTCGACTCGCCCGTCGTCCTCGAGTCGGAGGACGGCAGCGTGACGGTGCTCGAACTGCTCGCCCGCGACGAGGCCACCACGAAGGTGCGCCTCAGCCGCGGGGACCGGGTCGACCCGGACTATGTGCAGGCGGCGCCGCTCGACCTGGAGTTGGGCGACTTCGCCCTGACGCACCTGAAGTCCCGGCCCGTCCGCGCCTACGCGCTGCCGCGCGGCTCGACACAGACCAGGCACCTGCTGCGCGTGATGGCGCTGACCGCGCTGGTCGGGCTGGTCGCGCTCGGCCTGGTCACGCTCGTGCTTGTCAGCGGGCTGCCCGACACCGCCAAGGCGTTCCTCGTCGTCGCGCTCGTCACGGCCGCGGTCGCCGGCCCCATCGTCAGGGCGCGGCTGCGCCCCTCCGTGAAACTGTCGTACCGGACGGATCAGGGCGTATACCCGCTCGACGCGCTGCTCAGCGCCCGCCCCGCCGCGGTTGCTGCGGCCGCGAGCGTCGATGCGGTCAAGGAGGAGTACGGCGCGCTGCTGTCGGACATCTGCTACCGGATCGCCAACCCGGCGCTGTTCGACCCCGCCGACGCCGCAGCGAAGCGGCTCACCATGGCGCTGATCCGGTGGGACGGGCGCGGCGACGACCTCGACGCGTCGGAGATCGGCGCCCTCGCCGGTGAGGTGCGGGTGGCGTTCGACACCGCGAAGGCCAACGCGGAGGCAGTGGGCATGCGCCACCTGCCGGAGGCGGCGGTCCCCGACGCGCAGCGCGCGCTGAAGGCGGCCAGGCTCGCCACGTCGACGAAGTCACCCGCGGAGCGCGGCACCGCGCTGCGGCAGGTCGCCGCCATCCTGTCCGACCTGGCGCTGTACTACCTGCCAAGTCCCAAGGAGGCCGCCCAGATGGTAGAGGGGCGCCGGATCCTCGCGCTGCCGGGACGCCTGTCGACGGAGGAGCGGCAGTGACCAGGTTCTTCGCGACCATGCCTGCCACGGTGCAGGCCCGCGCGGTGGCGGGGATGTCGCTGCTCGCGATCCCCGAAGACCGGCCCGCGGTCGTGTTGTCGCTGACGGTCTTCGAAGGCACCTACAGCACGGTGCGCCTCGCCTCCGTCAGCAACCTCGACGCCGTCCGCACCGTCACCATCGGGGACGGCCAACTCACCCAGTCGCTCAGCAAGAGGCTCGGCGAGGTGCGCAAGGACCTCATCATCCTGCCGCCCGTCGAGTGGGCGAGGTCGGGGCACGGCCTTGGCGCTCGTGGACCCATCACCGCGGTCGTCGTGCTCCTGGTGATCACCCTTGCGCTGCTCACCGGGATGACGGTGTTCGCGGCCCTCGCGATCCCACTTGGAGCCGTGGCGGGTGCGCTCACCTGGCACCTGCTGCGCCGTAGGCAGCCGACCAGGATCCTCACCGCGGGCGACCTGAGGATCGACGGCAGCAATGTCGTCGAGTACGCCACCGCCCGCAGCCTGGGCGAGCGGCCCGACGCGCGCACCGAGACGCAGCGCAGGGAGACGATCGCGGCGCGCATCGACGCAGTGCGCACCGGCTACGTCGATCTGCGCGACGACATCGTCTACCGGATCGAGAACCCGGCACTCTTCGACGCGGCCTCACCCGCCACAAACGCCTTCGAGGTGACTTTGGTGCGCGCCGACGTCGACCCCGGCTCGCTGACGATCGACGAGTACGACGCGCTGGCCGCCGACCTTGAGATCGCGTACGCCGTCGCCAGGGACAACGCAGAGACGCTCGGGATGGGCCACCTGCCGGAGGGCGCCGTCGAGGATGCGCGGCGCGCGTCGAAGGCCGCGCGCCTTGCCCGCCGCGCCACCTCGGACGGCGAGCGCGAGGCCGCACTCGCCCAGGTCGTCAGGATCCTGGAGTCGCTGGCGCTGCACTATCTGCCCGCGCCAGCGACCGCCCGTCGCCAGTTGACGACTGGTCCCGATCAGTCGAGCGAGACGGCCGCCTCTGACGTGTAGTCGAGGAACGTGAACGTCTCCTGCAGGTACAGCGTGACGCTCGCCAGGTCGTGGGTCAGGTAGCCGATCTCGACGTCGCTGCCCAGTTGCAGGTCGAAGTCGCCGCCGCGGGTGGTCAGCACGAACGCGCCGTCGATGGCGGGCGCCCAGATGATCGAGCCGTCCACGAGGCGCTGGATGTGCTCGAGGATCGGGTATCCGTGGTCGGAGGCCTCGGCGACCAGGGTGTAGATGTCTGCCGACAGCAGCACGCTGTAAGGGCCCTGCACCCCCGCGAGCCGCAGTTCCGTGATCGCCCGTGCAACCACGTCGGGGATGTCGTTGGCCTCCTTTGGCAGCTTGAGGGGCGTGTTGGAGCAGCTCGCCCTGATCCCCTCGATGCCTGCCGCCTCGTAGCCCTCGAAGATGGCGCGATCCTCGGCGAAGGCCAGCTTCTTGGCCGCCTCCTTGACCGGATCCCAGTCAGAGTCCTGGCCGCCACGCTCGCAGTTGTCGATGTCCTCGCGGGTGACGGTGAACGGCACCCGCAGCCGCACCATGGGCTGCGTGTCACGCAGGTTCGCCTCGATGCCGTCCGAGGGGGGATCGGTGGGGTTCAGGTGGCCGGTGTTGGTCGAGGCCGTCTCCGGGCCGAAGGGGCCGTTGACGTCGACGACGCGACGCCCGGCGATGTGCCGCTTGAACGTGCGCGCGGCCTCCTCCTCGATCTGCGCCCAAGCGGACGAGGTGACGGGCGCGAGCTCGCGGTACAGGTTGTTCATCAGTTCATTCCTTTCAGGCTGCCGATGGTGAGCGACCCGTCGCCGGTTGCGGCAGGCGCGGTGGGGGTGGGTTCGTCGGCCATGGTGAGGCTCGGCCCGACGAACGGGAAGGGATCGTCGAGAAACTCGTCGGTCGGGGTGTAGAACAGGCAGCCGGTCTCGGCCGTCGAGAAGTCGAGCAGCCGGTCGGTGTTGCCAGGCGGATCGCCGATGAACATCCGCTCCAGCATGGTCTCGGTGATGTCGGGGGTGCGGGAGTACCCGATGAAGAAGGTGCCGAACTCGCCCTTGCCGAGCTCGCCGAAGGGCATGTTGAGCCGCACGATCTGCTGCTGCTCCCCCGCGGCGTCCTCGACGGTGTTGACGACGATGTGCGCGTCGGCCGGCTTCTGGTCGTCGGGCAGTTCGATGTTGTCTGTCTTCCTGCGGCCGATCACCAACTCCTGCTGCTCGACGCTCAACGCGTTCCAGGCCGCCATGTCGTGCACATACTTCTGGATGATCACGTAGTTGCCGCCTGCGAACCGGGGGTCCTCGTCGCCCACGGTCGTCCAGAAGTCCGCGGCGGCGCCGCTGGGGTTCTCGGAGCCGTCGACGAAGCCGAGCAGGTCCCTGCTGTCGAAGAAGCGGAACCCGTGCACCTCGTCGACGACCGTCAGGTTGCCCTCGAAGCTGTCAAGGATCCGGCCCGCCAACTCGAAGCACATGTCGAGCGTCCCGGCCCGGAGGTGCAGGAAGATGTCGCCCGGAGTGGAGGGTGCCTGGTGGGCGCCCCCGTCGAGGGCGATGAACGGGTGCAGCCCGGCGGGACGCGGACCGGCGAAAAGCCGGTCCCACGCGTCGGAGCCGATGCCGACCTGCAGGATCAGGTCGCGCGACGGGTCACGGAAGCTCACCGAGCGGTGCAGCCCCGTCAGGTTGGTGATGGCGTCGTAGGCCGCCTCTTCCCCGCCCTCGTTCAAGGTCGCCGTGATGAACATGGCCGCCTGCGATAGCGTCCACTCTTCTGCCTGGGGAGTCGTTGCCACGTCTCCCACCCTAACGCGCTCCCTGCAACCCCGCCCCGCAACCAGGGCAACCGGTGGGTCCAAGGGGTACCCGCGGTCGATTTGCCACCGGGCGCGCCCGCCCGTCGATAGGCTGACGCCATGCCCAAGCGCCAGTACGAGGTCCTTCCCGGCGGACACGGTTCACGGATCAAGATCCATGCGCGGGGGCGCGCGGTGCTGCGCAACCCCCGCATCAACCGTGGCACGGCCTTCTCGCTCGAGGAGCGGCAGCGGCTCGACCTCGTCGGCCTGCTGCCCACCAACGTGACACCGCTCGAGGCCCAGTTGCGGCGCGCCTACGAACGTTTCCGCACCGCGGAGACCCCCCTCGAGCGCTTCGCCTACCTGCAGGCGCTGCGCGAGCGCAACACCATCCTGTTCTACCGACTGCTCAGCGACCACCTCGCCGAGATGATGCCGATCGTCTACACCCCGACCATCGGAGAGGCCATCAAGGGCTTCTCGCTGTGGTACCAGGCCGTCAACGGCATCTTCCTCTCCATCGACCAGCCCGACCACGTCGAGGAGGCGCTCCTCAACTGCGGCCTCGACCCGGAGGAGATCGACCTGCTGATCGTCACCGACTCCGAGGGCATCCTCGGGATCGGCGACCAGGGCGTCGGCGGCATCCAGATCTGCACGGGGAAGAAGTCGGTCTACACGGCGGCGGCCGGAATCGACCCGGATCGGATCCTGCCCATCGTGCTCGACGTCGGAACCGACAACCTGCGCCTCCTCAACGACGAGTTGTACATGGGCGAGCGGCACGGCCGCGTCCGCGGCGAGCGCTACGACGAGTTCGTCGACCACTTCGTGCGCATCGCCGTCAAGGTGTTCCCGCACGCGATGCTGCACTGGGAGGACTTCGGGGCCAACAACGCGCACCGCCTGCTGCAGAAGTACCGCGGCGACATCTGCACCTTCAACGACGACATCCAGGGCACCGCGGCGGTGGTGGCGAGCGCGATCCTCGCTGGCGTGAAGGCCAATCACGAGCGGCTCGCCGACCAGCGCTTCGTGATCCACGGCGGCGGGACCGCAGGGGTCGGCATCGCCGACCTGCTGATCGACCTGATGATGAAAGAGGGCCTGACCCGCGAGGAGGCCCGCGCCCGGTTCTGGGTGACGAGCAGCCGCGGGCTGGTCACCGACGATGCCACCCAGAAGTTCCGCGACTTCCAGCGGCCCTACGCCCGAGGCATCGGGGAACTGGCCGACTGGGAGGTCGACCGGCCCGGGCACTACATGCTGGCCGACATCGTGCGCAACGTGCACCCGACGGTGCTCGTCGGCACCTCCGGGCAGCCCGGATCGTTCACGGAGGCGATCGTCAAGGACATGGCCGCGCACGTCGAGCGCCCGCTGATCCTGCCGCTGTCGAACCCGACGTCGCTGGCCGAGGCCGTGCCGTCGGACCTGATCGCCTGGACCGACGGTCGGGCCATGATCGCCACCGGCTCCCCGTTCGCGCCCGTCAGCTACCACGGCGTGGCGTACACGATCGCGCAGGCCAACAACGCCCTCGTGTTCCCCGGCATCGGGCTTGGCGTCGGGTTGTGCCGCGCGGGCCGGGTCACCGACGCGATGATCGCCGCCTCCGCGGAGGCCGTCGCCTCGCTGTCGGTGGTGCACAAGCCTGGCGATTCGCTGCTGCCGAGCGTTGAGGACCTGCGCCGGGTGTCGGGGACCGTCGCGCTCGGCGTCGCGGCCGCGGCCGAGGCCGACGGGGTCGCGGCGCGCCCGCTGACCAACCCGGTCGACCAGATGTTCGACGCGATGTGGATCGCGGCCTACCCCGAACTGATCATCGAGGACTGAGTGGCGGACGGTTTCGACGACGTCTCCCCAGGCTGATCGGGGCGCCGCGCCAGGTGGAGGCTGGCTAGAGCTGGGCGCGCAGCGAGCGCAGCCGGGTCAGGGACGACTCGCGGCCGAGGATCTCCATCGACTCAAACAGCGGCGGGGACACCTTGCGGCCGGAGATCGCGATCCGGACCGGCCCGAAGGCGAACTTGGGCTTGATGCCCATGCCGTCGACGATCTTCTCCCGCAGGCCCGCCTGGATGCTGGCCGCGTCGAACTCGACGGACCCGGCGACCTCGATGGCCGCGTCGAGGATCTCGGCGGCGTTGTCGGGAAGCTCGCTGACGGTGGTCGGCTCGATGACGAGGTTCGCGTCGGACTCCAGCAGGTAGTCAAGTTGCGGCAGCGCGTCCTTGAGCAGCACCAACCGCTCCTGGATGATCGGGACGGCCTGGCGCAGCACCGCCAACTGCTCGTCGTTCGGGTCGACCCACTGCCCGGTGTCGCTTGCGAATGCCGCGATCTGGTCCGCCAGGTCGTCGGCGCTCAGCGAGCGGATGTAGGCGCCATTGAGCCAGTCGAGCTTCTTCAGGTCGAAGATCGGGCCGACGGTGTTGACCTTCGACCATGCGAAGTTCTCGACGAACTCCTCGAAGGTTGAGACCTCGTTCTCCTCGTCGCCGGCGTAGCCGAGCAACTGGAGGAAGTTGCGCACCGCCTCCGGCAGGTAGCCCTGCTCCTTGAACCACATCAGCCGGGCGGCCGGGTTCTTGCGCTTGGAGATCTTCGACTTGTCGGTGTTGCGCAGCAGCGGCATGTGCGCGAACGCGGGCAACTCCCACCCGAGCCAGCGGTACAGCAGGACGTGCTTGGGCGTCGAGGAGATCCACTCTTCGCCGCGCACCACCGTGTTGATGCCCATCAGGTGGTCGTCGACGACGACCGCGAGGTGGTAGGTCGGGAAACCGTCGGCCTTGAGGATCACCTGGTCGTCGGGCCGTGGCGCCTTGACGGTGCCGCGGATGATGTCCTCGAACTCCAGCGGTGCGTCGTCGGGGATCAGCATCCGCACCACGGGCGTCTCGGAGAAGCCCGGCAGCGCCGCGCGCTCCTCGCGCGTCTTGCCGTAGCAGAGCCGGTCGTAGCCGGTGGTCGACAGCTTCTGCCTGTTCTGCTCCTCGCGCAGTTCGGCGAGGCGCTCCGAGGAGCACCAGCAGTAGTAGGCGTGGCCGTCGGCGACCAACTGATCGACGAAGGGGCGGTAGGTCTCGAGGCGCTGCGACTGCTTGTACGGCGCGTAGGGGCCGCCCTTGGCGGGGCTCTCGTCCGGGGAGAGGCCGAGCCAGTCGAGCGAGTCGTAGATCTGCTGCTCAGAGCCCGCCACCAGCCGGTTCTGGTCGGTGTCCTCGATGCGCAGCACGAACTGTCCGCCGGTCTTCCGTGCCCATGCCAGGTCGAACAGCGCCATGAAGGCGGTGCCGACGTGTGGGTCGCCGGTGGGCGACGGGGCGACTCGGGTGCGGGCGGGCGCGTCAGTGGTCATAGTGGCTCCAACTCTAGAGGACCGCGCCGGAAATGACCGCCGCAGGGGAGCCAGGGTGCGGCACACTTGGACGCATGAGCACTGAGGATCCGGGCGCGCTCGAGGCGGCCCGCAGGCAGGCGGAGAAGGCGTTGGAGCCCGACCGCCCCGCCAAGGCGACCAGGATGCTCACCTACCTGTTGGAGGATCTGGTCCCGATCCCCGGCACCAAGTACCGGGTGGGGATCGACCCGCTGCTGAGCCTGATCCCGTGGGCGGGCACCGCAACGGGCGCGATCTTCGGGACGGCGCTGATGTTCGACGCCGTCCGGTTGAAGATGCCACTTCCCGTGCTCGCCCGGATGTTCCTGAACTGGATCATCGACTGGCTCGTGGGCCTGATCCCCTACGCGGGGGCGCTGCTCGACTTCGCGTGGCGCTCGAACAACAAGAACCTGAAGCTGCTCAACCGCACCATCGCGGACCGGGGCCAGGTGCGCGACGCCTCCGTCGGCTACTGGATCGCCGTCGCGGGCATCATCGTGGCGATGTTCGCGCTGATCCTGCTGGTGCCGATCGTGCTCATCACGCTACTGGTGACCCGGGGTTGACGCCTGCCCCGACCGGCTAACATGTCGCCATGACCGATCCCGCCATGCCCTCCAACTTCATTTACGACGCCGTCTCCGACGACGTCGAGCAGGGTGTGCGCGGCGGGCGGGTCCAGACCCGGTTCCCACCCGAGCCCAACGGCTACCTGCACATCGGGCACGCCAAGGCGATCGTCGTCGACTTCGGCGTCGCAGACGACTTCGGCGGCACCTGTGTGCTGCGCCTCGACGACACCAACCCCGAGACCGAGGACGTGTCCTTCGTCGAGTCGATCATGTCCGACATCCGTTGGCTCGGCTACGAACCTGCCTACGAGCGGTTCGCGTCCGACTACTTCGAACAGCTCTACTCGTGGGCCGAGCAGCTCATCGAGGCCGGGCTGGCCTATGTCGACGACCAGACCGGCGAGGAGATCTCCGCAGGCCGCGGCGGCTTCGGCAAGCCGGGCGTCAACTCCCCCTACCGTGACCGCACGCCGGAGGAGAACCTCGACCTGTTCCGCAGGATGCGGGCCGAGGAGTTCCCCGACGGCAGCAAGGTGCTGCGCGCCAAGATCGACATGTCGCACGAGAACATGCAACTGCGCGACCCGATCATGTACCGGATCCGCCACTCGCACCACCACCGCACCGCCAACGACTGGGTCATCTACCCCACCTACGACTGGGCGCACGGCCAGTCCGACGCGATCGAGGGCGTCACGCACTCGATCTGCACGCTGGAGTTCGAGTCGCACCGCCCTCTCTACGACTGGTTCCTTGAGCAGTTGAAGGTGGTCGACCCGCCGCGCCAGTACGAGTTCGCCCGGCTGGAGCTGACCTACACCGTCACGTCGAAGCGGCGGCTCGCCAAGCTCGTCAACGACGGCGTCGTCGACGGCTGGGACGACGCCAGGATGCCGACGCTGCGCGGCCTGCGGCGTCGCGGCTACCCGGCGAGCGCGATCCGCGCGTTCTGCCGCGAGGTCGGCACCACGCGCACCAACTCGCGCCAGTCGATCGAGTACCTCGAGAGCTATGTGCGTCGCGACCTGAACGCCTCGGCGCAGCGCCGGATGGCGGTGCTTCGCCCCCTGAAGCTGCGCCTGACCAACTGGCCAACGGACGCCGAGGGCAACCCCGTCGTCGAGCACTTCGAGATCACCAACAACCCGGAGCGGCCGGAGGACGGCACCCGGATGGTGGCGTTCACGGGCGAACTGTGGATCGAGCAGGACGACTTCCAGGAGGTCCCGCCTCCGAAGTACTTCCGCCTCTCCCCCGGCCGCGAGGTGCGGCTGCGCGGCGCCTACTTCGTGACGGCCACCGAGGCGGTCAAGGACGATGAGGGCAACGTCGTCGAGGTGCTCGCGACCTACGATCCCGAGACGAAGGGCGGCAACGCCCCCGACGGTCGCAGGGTGAAGTCGACGATGCACTGGGTCTCGGCGCCCCACGCCGAGGACGCGACCGTCGCGCTGTACGACCGGCTGTTCACGGCGGAGGCACCCGGCGAACGCACCGGCGAGGCCCTTGACGACCTCAACCCCGACTCCCGTGAACTGCTCGACGGCGTCAAGGTCGAGTCGGCGCTGACCGGCGCGGCACCGGGCGAGGTCGTCCAGTTCGAGCGGCTGGGCTACTTCGCGGCAGACCCGGACACCCCGATGCACTTCCACCGGACGGTGGGGCTGCGCGACGAGTGGGCCTCGATCCAGAAGCGCGGCTGAGGCCGCTACCTGGGCTCGCGGCGCGCGAGGGTGAGGTGGACGACGCCGCTGGGTGAGCCGACCGCCTCGATCGTGAAGCGTTCCTCCATGCCCTCGAGGCCGTCCCAGAGCCGCTCGCCGCGGCCGAGCAGGATGGGCACGATCACGAGGTGCAACTCGTCGATCAGGTCGGCGACCAGGAACTCGCGCACCGTGGTGGTGCCGCCACCGATCCTGATGTCGCGGCCGTCGGCGAGCGTGCGGGCCTTCTCGAGCGCCTCCTGCGGGGTCGCGTCCAGGAAGTAGAAGGTGGTGCCTCCCGCCATCGGCTCGGGTGGGCGCACGTGGTGGGTCAGCACGATCACGGGCGTGTGGAACGGCGGGTCCTCGCCCCACCAGCCCTTCCAGTCGTGGTCGGCCCAGGGGCCGCGCTGCGGGCCGAACTTGTTGCGCCCCATGATCTCGACGCCGATGCCCTCGGCCCACTGTCCCGCGAAGGCCTCGTCGACGCCGACCGAGCCCGCGTCGGAGCCGTGGAAGCCCATCCGTTGGAAGGTGCGGGTCGGCAGCGCCCAGTCCATCAGCCGATGCCCGGCGTGCCCGAAGGGCTCCTCGAGCCGTTGTCCCTCCCCGACGCCGAAGCCGTCGAGCGAGATGGAGAAGTTGTGTACCCGTACGCGTGCGGCCATGGCCGTTCCTCCCTCGCGATCCTGGGGAAAGCACAGCACAGCGGCCGACCCGGCGCGGCCGTTCCGCGATCCGGCGCATCAGGACACGACCGTGCCCCCGCCGCAGCAGCGACGGGGGCACGGTGGTGTTGCTAGAGGCTCAGCCCGCGACGCGGATCGTGAACGTGGCCGTCGACGCATCACCCGCCGCGTTGGCGACTGTCACGACGACGTCGAAGGTGCCTGCGACGCTCGGCTTGCCGGTGATCACCCCGGAGCGCGGGTGCATCGACAGGCCTGCGGGGAGGCCGGTCGCCGTGTGCTCCAGCGGTCGCGGCTGCCCGGAGGCCTTGACCTTCAAGCTGAACGGCGAGCCCTTGGTCGCGGTCTGGTCGGCGACCGGCGAGATGACCGGCCCCTCCTCCTGGGCCTGTGGCGTCACCGTGAGCGTGAACTCTGCGGTGCTTGCCGCGCCGATCGCGTCGGTCACCGTGACGGTGATCCTATGCTCCCCGACCGCCTGGCTCGCGCCGGAGATCGCACCGGTGGCGGCGTCGATGGTGACGCCCTCCGGCAGTCCGGTCGCGGCGTAGCCGAGCGGCCCGTCGGGGTCGCTCGCCAGCACGGCGATGCTGACCTCGGCGCCCGCCGTGACGGTCGCGTCGGCGATCGCCCCGATGACGGGTGCCTCGTTCGTGGTGATCCGCAGGAACGCCTCGACGTGTTCGCCTCCGCGGCCGTCGAACCATTCGGTGGCGGGCCGTCCGCCGATGGTGGGCAGCTCGAAGCCGTCGTAGGTGTCGATGACGACGGGGTTCTCTGCGGTGCCGTAGGCCCACAGGTTCGCCGTCGACGCCTCGCATGCCGTGCCCGACCTGAAGTGCAGGTCGGCGCCCGGTGCCAGGTCGAGCTGGCGGAGCTGCTCGAGCGAGTTCATCGGACGGTCCTTGGTGCCGGGGCCGGCCGTGGAAGCCGAGCAGTCGATCCACAGCTCGGTCGGCTTGCCCGGGTCGGTTGCCGCCTGCCGGTACAGCGACCAGTCGGCGATGGCGTACTGGCCGCGGGCAGAGGTGACGGTGATCCGCCACTGCTGCGCGGTGACGGGGGTGGCCAGCTTGACGATCCGGCTGACGCCGATCGTCGTGCCGGTCGCCGCCTGCACCCAGGCGTCGCCGTTGAGGTACTCGACCGTGAAGGAGCGCACCTGCTGGCCGTGGTCGAGGGTGTCCTCTGCGAGGCTCATCCGCGAGACGGTGGTGGGCTGCCCGAGGTCGACCGTGATCGGCGTGCGGTCCTCGCCGTCTGCCGACAGCCAGGAACTGCGCAGGTTGCCGTCGGTGACGGCGGCCGCGTCGGCCTGGCCTGCGGTGGCGGTCGCGCCGAGGGCCGCGTTGTCCCCGTAGGCCTGGCGGCGGAGGCTCGAGAAGCTCTCCAGCGCGGCGACCGAGGAGGGAGCGAAGCTGCCGGTTGTCGTCGGCGGGACGTTGAGCAGCATCACTGCGCTCTGGCCGACGGTGCGGTCCCAGTGCGAGTTCAGCAGCGCGGTGCCGCTCTTGGGGCTGTCGCCCGGATGGGCGAACCAGCCGCCGGTGAGCTTCATGTCGGCCTCGGCGGGCCACCAGTGCAGCGCGTTGGCCCCGCCGGACTTGACGGCGTTGACCACCCACGCGTCGTCGGCTGCCTTCGGCATCGCGGGAAGCACGCCGCTGATCCTGTCTCCGATGGTGGTCATCTTGATCGGCACCGCGCCCCATTCGGCGTCACGGGCGTAGCCCGCCTCGTTGCCGACCCAGCGGATGTCGGGGCCGCCGACCGCGATCTGGGCGCCCGGCTGCAGCTTGTGGATCAGGTCGTAGTAGGCGATGTAGTCGAACTTCTCGGAGCCGGAGGTGTTGCCTCCCGCGCCGTCGAACCAGACCTCGTCGATGGGCCCGTACTCGGTGAGTACCTCGTAGAGCTGGTTGAGGAAGTACTGGCCGTAGTCGGTGGCCTCGTACTCGAACGTCGGCAGGTCCTTGCCCGCGCGGTCATCGCCCTCGACGAGGGTCGGGATGGTCCGCTTCGACTTGGGCGAGCCGTTGGCGAAGATGCCCGCGTGCTCGGCCCACGAGTCGGCCGGGGACAGGTAGACGCCGACCTTCAGGCCGTACTTCTTCGCGGCCTTCGCGTAGTCGGCCATGATGTCGCCCTTGCCGTCGAGCCACGGGGTGTTGGCGACGGTGAAGGAGGAGTAACGCGAGGGCCAGAGCTGGAAGCCGTCGTGGTGCTTCAGGGTGAGGATGCCCATCTTGAAGCCCTCGTCGCGCAGGGTCTTGGCCCAGGCGTCGACGTCGACGGTGCCGGTCGGGTTGAAGCGGCTGGGATCTTCCTTGCCGTTGCCCCACTCCTGGTTGTAGAAGGTGTTGATGCCAAAGTGCATGAAGCCGGTGAGCTGCAGTTCCTGCCAGTCGAGCTGACCCTCGGTGGGGCGCACTGCGCTGGCCTTCTTGATGATGTTGTCGTCGCAGTCGGTGCGGCTGACGGGCACGTAGTTGCCTGGCACGATCTCGACGGGGTCGCAGGAGACCGGCGGCTTGAGGCTCTGGAAGGTGAACGCGGCGTCCTTGAACTCGCCGTTGAGCAGCGCGAAGCGGGCGCGGTCGATCGACCCCTTGAAGCCTCGGGTCTGTGCGCCGGGGTTGGCCTCGTTACCGAAGGCCACCACGCCGCGGCTGGCGGACTGCCTGCTGAGCAGGGCGCCCTTCAGCTCGGGTTGGGCGTAGCCGTCGACCCAGAGCAGCACGCGGGCTCCTACTGCGGCCTCCGGGATGTAGGCGACGGAGACGACGTGCTTCTCCCCGGCGGTCAGCTCGCCGGCTGCGGAGCGGTACTCGACCCACTTGCCGTTGTTGCCGGAGTAGCCGTACTGCAGGGCGCCGCCGCTGAAGCGGACGTAGAAGTTGCCTCCGACTCCGATCAGGGTGCCGAGTTCGGACTGGGCGCCGGTCGGCGTGAACTCCGCCTCCGCGACGAAGCCCGTTGCGATGTCGGGGTCGGGCATCGGGTTGCTGGTCGGCGTGAACGTCAGGGCCTGTGCGCCGCCCGTCAGGGTCAGCGCGGAGCCTGCCACGGTCGCACCGCCGAGCACCTTGACGGAGCCCGGGGCGAGTTCGCCGGCGGCCGGGGTGTAGGTGCCCGCGTCGACGGTGCCGTCGAAGCCGAGCAGCAGGGTCTCGGTCGCTGCGGGTCGGGGCTGCAGTTCGAACCGGTCGCCCGTTCCGTCGGTGGCGTTGACGCGCACCTGGTGGATCGCGCCGACGAAGCCGCGGTTGCCGCCCTGCGGGTTGACCTCGTTGCCGAAGCCGAAGGCCTTGGACAACCCGGTCGAGACGTTGGCTGGGCTGGTCCCGGTCACGGCGGGCAGCGCCTCGCCGTCGAGCGAGAGGTCGACGGTGACGCCCGCGTCGGTGGCGCGGTAGTGCAGCGACAGCGCATGCTCCTTGTCGAGCGCGGGCAGCGGCGCCTCCTTGAAGGAGTCGACCCACTTGCCGGTGGCGTTGCTGGAGTAGCCGTAGCGGAGCTTACCGTTCTGGGCGCGGACGAAGACGTTGCCGCCCGCCGACAGGTAGGTGCTGAGCTCTGGGGCGGCGGTCGCGGTGAGGCGGGCCTCCATCACGTAGCTCTGACTGCCTGCGGCGAGGTCAAGGTCGGCGGCGTCGAAGCGGAGGCCCTGGGTGCCTCCGGCGAGCCGGACGCCCTCGGGCACCTGCTCCTCTCCTCCGGCGATGCGGTGCAGGACGCCGCGCTGTGCCTCGTCGCCCTGGGTCGTGTACTGGGTGGTGCCGACCAGCGACCCGCCGAAGGACACGTCGAGCGCGTCGGTGGGGCTGGCGAAGGCGCTACCGGGCTCCTGCGCCGGCGGTCAGGGTGAGCGCAAGAGCACCCGCGGCCAGTGCGCGGATGCTCGCGCGTGGATGTTGTCGTCGCATGGGACTCCATCAGGGATCGGCATTGATCGGGACGGGGATCACCTTATGCTAGCGTTAACATTGAATGGGTTCGACAAAATAACCGCTCAATATGAGTGAGCGATTTCGGCCAAAGCCCCAAGTGGCCGCATGTGGCGCCGGTCCCATCACAAGTCGATAACAGTTCGCCCGTCGCCCGCGACGCGGCCCACTCGGGCCAGTAGTGTCTTGCCCATGCCGAGACGGAGGCAACGGCGCCCTCGCCTCGGCTTCATTCATGTCGCGAACCGACTCCCCTACCGCTGCGTGAGCCACGAGGACGCACCAGCGGGCGGCCCTCATTGGTTGATGACGCGCCAGCGGGCGACCGTTGGTTGAGCCATGAAGGACGCGCAGCGGACTTCATCGGTCGAAACCACCCACACCCACAAGCAGACCCAGCACCGACGAGGTCGCTGGCCCTTGCGGCTGTCGAGGCGCGCCTGGCGACCTCCCGAGGCGCGGTGCGGGGAGGAACTTGAGCATGTTTGGTTGCTCGATCGGCGACACGCCGAGGAATCGTGGCTCTTTGCGCAACGAGCAACCAAACATGCTCATCGTCATGCCCGCCAACCGCAGGCGTTGCGTACGCAGAGAGCCGGACATCAGGGCAGACGGGGACGGGACGCCGGGCGGCCTCAACAACCCGACTACCGACCTTCCGAGGCCAACACCCAGGCCGCCGACGACGCCGCCCGGCTCCCGGCCCCGGCTGACCGCAGGCAGCCTCACCCCAGGAGCCCGGCAACGAAGCAGAGGGTTTCGACGCGGCAGCAGGCGACTACGCCGCCGCGAGCCGGCTCAACCAGCAGACCCCCAGGCCCCGGCATCGCCACGGAGGGTTTCGACGCGGCAGCAGGCGACTGCGTCGCCGCGGCCGGCTCAACCAGCGGGCCACGGCAGACGGCAACTACGCCGCCTTCCCCGACCAGAGCAGAACGCCCCGCGCCGAGCGAAACGCGACGTGCCGGAAGTGACGGCCGTGAGCCCCCACGTCGCCCCTCCGCGCAGCACGCCCGACCCGACCAGCAGCCCAACGACACACGCCTAGAACGACCCGACCCGAGCGGGGCGACCCGGGGCGCGCGGCGGGGTCGCACCAATCGAGGGCACGGTTCACACGCCCCACCAGAGCCGGACACCAGGTCAGACGGGGACGGGACGCCGGGCGGCCTCAACAACCCGACCACCGACCTGCCGAGGCCAAGCACCCAGGCCGCCGACAACGCCGCCCGGCTCCCGACCCCGGCTGACCGCAGGCAGGCTCACCCAGGAACCCAGAACGCCGGGGAGGGTTTCGACACGGCAGCAGGCGACTACGTCGCCGCGGCCGGCTCAACCAGCGGGACGCAGCAGACGGCAACTACGCCGCCTTCCCCGACCAGAACGGAACGCCCCGCACCGAGCGAAACGCGACGTGCTACAAGTGACGGCCGTGAGCCCCCACGTCGCCCCTCCGCGCAGCACGCCCGACCCCACCACCAGCCCAACGACACACGCCTAGAAGGACCCGACCCGAGCGGGGCGACCCGGGGCGCGCGGCGGGGTCGCGCCAACCGAGGGCACGGTTCACACGCCCCACCAGAGCCGAGCGTCAGGTCAGACGGGGACGGGACGCCGGGCGGCCTCAACGACCCGACCACCGACCTGCCGAGGCCAAGCACCCAGGCCGCCGAGAACGCCGCCCGGCTCCCGGCCCCGGCTGACCGCAGGCAGGCTCATCCCAGGAACCCGGGACGCAGCAGAGGGTTTCGACGCGGCAGCAGCGACTGCGTCGCCGCGGGCCGGCTCAACCAGCAGAGCCCAGGACCCCGGAACCCCACAGAGGCTTCGACACGGCAGCAGGCGACTACGTCGCCGCGCGCCGGCTCAACCAGCAGAGCCCAGGAACCCGGGACGCAGCAGAGGGTTTCGACACGGCAGCGGGCGACTACGTCGCCGCGAGCCGGCTCAACCAGCAGAGCCCAGGACCCGGAACCCCACAGGAGGCTTCGACACGGCAGCAGGCGACTACGTCGGCTCAACCAGCAGGCCCACGAAATGCAGAAGGGCCGCGTGGTCTCCCACGCGGCCCTTCAGAGACTCAATGAGTCAGATGATCACTTGATGATCTTGACGACGTTACCTGCACCGACGGTGCGGCCGCCTTCGCGGATGGCGAACTTGAGGTTCTCCTCCATCGCGATGGGCTTGTTCAGGTGAACGGTCATCTCGGTGTTGTCGCCGGGCATGACCATCTCGGTGCCAGCGGGGAGCTGGACAACGCCGGTCACGTCAGTCGTACGGAAGTAGAACTGAGGCGAGTAGTTCGAGAAGAACGGCTTGTGACGGCCGCCCTCTTCCTTGGTCAGCACGTAGACGTTGGCCTCGAAGTCGGTGTGAGGCGTGGTCGACCCGGGGGCGATCACGACCATGCCGCGCTCGACGTCTTCCTTCTTGGTGCCGCGGAGCAGCAGACCGACGTTCTCGCCAGCGCGACCCTCGTCGAGGATCTTGCGGAACATCTCAACACCGGTGACGGTGGAGGTCTGCTTGTCGTCGCGGATACCAACCAGGTCGACGGTGTCGCCCGTGCGGACGATGCCGCGCTCGATGCGGCCGGTGATGACGGTGCCACGACCGGTGATCGTGAAGACGTCCTCAACGGGCATCAGGAAGGGCTTGTCGGTGTCGCGCTCCGGCTGCGGGATGTAGTCGTCGACAGCGTTCATCAGCTCGATGATCGAGTCGGCCCACTTCTCGTCGCCCTGGAGGGCGGGGAAGGCGGCAACGCGGACGATCGGCAGCTCGTCGCCGTCGAACTCCTGCGCCGAGAGGATCTCGCGGAGCTCCATCTCGACCAGGTCGATCAGGTCGGCGTCAGCGTCGTCGATCATGTCGCACTTGTTGAGGGCGACGACGATCGCGGGCACGCCAACCTGGCGGGCCAGGAGGATGTGCTCGTGGGTCTGAGCCATCGGGCCGTCGGTGGCGGCAACGACGAGGATCGCGCCGTCCATCTGGGCGGCACCGGTGATCATGTTCTTGACGTAGTCGGCGTGGCCGGGGCAGTCAACGTGCGCGTAGTGGCGCTTCTCGGTCTGGTACTCGACGTGCGAGATCGAGATCGTGATGCCGCGCTGGCGCTCCTCGGGAGCCTTGTCGATCTGGTCGAACGCGGAGACGGCGTTCCACTCCGGGTAGCGGTCGTGAAGCACCTTCGTGATCGCCGCGGTGAGAGTGGTCTTGCCGTGGTCGACGTGTCCGATGGTGCCGATGTTTACGTGCGGCTTAGTCCGCTCAAACTTGGCCTTTGCCACGAGGGCTCCTTCTTGGATATCGCCGCACGGGATTGCGCGGCGTTGGGTGTTTCCCCTAAGAGTGTCGACGAACGAGCACACAGCCGAACGCCATACCTACCACATCCTAGCGATCCTGCCCCGTGACGCCAAACCGGGGCGGAGCCACTCCCCCGACGCGGTTCGGGCAGCAAAAAAGCCGGCCGGGAGGAACCCTCCCGGCCGGCTTCTGCTGGCTTCAGTGCGCCGTCAGGCTCACTCGCCCTTCGCCTTGGCGATGATCTCCTCGGCGATGTTCTTCGGCGTCTCGGCGTAGGAATCGAACTCCATGGAGTACGACGCCTGGCCCGAGGTCTTCGACCGCAGGTCGCCGACGTAGCCGAACATCTCCGACAGCGGCACGAGCGCGTTCACGACGCGGTTGCCGTGCTGCTCGTCCATCGAACGGACCTGGCCGCGACGCGAGTTCAGGTCGCCGATGACCGTGCCGAGGTAATCCTCGGGCGTGGTCACCTCGACGGCCATCATCGGCTCGAGGATGGCCGGGTCGGCCTTGCGGGCGGCCTCCTTGAAGGCCTGAGCGCCTGCGAGCTTGAACGCCAGCTCCGAGGAGTCGACGTCGTGGTACGCACCGTCGGTCAGGGTCGCCTTGATGTTGTCGACCGGGTAGCCGGCGAGCACGCCGAACTGCATGGCCTCACGGATGCCCTGGTCCACCGCGGGGATGTACTCGCGGGGAACGCGGCCACCGGTGACGGCGTTGACGAACTCGTAGCCCGAGCCCGGCTCGGTCGGCTCGAGGTCGATGATGACGCGCGCGAACTGGCCGGAACCACCGGTCTGCTTCTTGTGCGTGTACTCGATCTTCTCGACCTTGCGACGCAGGGTCTCGCGGTAGGCCACCTGCGGCTTGCCGATGTTGGCCTCGACCTTGAACTCACGACGCATGCGGTCGATGAGCACGTCCAGGTGGAGCTCGCCCATGCCGGCGATGATCGTCTGACCGGTCTCCTCGTCCGTGTGGACGCGGAAGGTCGGATCCTCTTCGGCAAGGCGCTGGATCGCGGTGCCCAGCTTCTCCTGGTCGGACTTGGTCTTGGGCTCGATGGCCTGCTCGATCACGGGGGCCGGGAAGGTCATCGACTCGAGCACGATGGGGTTGTTCGGATCACACAGGGTCTCGCCCGTGGTGGTGTCCTTCAGACCCATCACCGCACAGATCATGCCTGCGCCGATCTGGGGGATCTCCTCGCGCTTGTTGGCGTGCATCTGGTAGATCTTGCCGATGCGCTCCTTGCGACCCTTGGTCGAGTTGAGCACCTGCGAGCCAGCGGTGAGCACACCGGAGTAGACGCGCACGAAGGTCAGCTTGCCCAGGTGCGGATCAGCGGCGACCTTGAACGCCAGGATCGACAGCGGCTCGTCGTCGGAGGGCTGACGCTCGAGGACGACGGACTCGTCACCGGGCTTGAAGCCGTCGATGGCGGGAACGTCGAGCGGCGAGGGCAGGTAGTCGATGACCGCGTCGAGCAGGGGCTGGACGCCCTTGTTCTTGAACGAGGTGCCACACACGACCGCGGTGAAGGTGTTCGAGATGACACCCTTGCGGATCGCTGCCTTGATCTGCTCAACGGAGGGCTCCTGGCCCTCGAGGAACATCTCCATGATCTCGTCGTCCACGTCGGAGACGCGCTCGATCAGGGTGGCGTGGGCCTCCTCGGCCGCGGCCTTGAGCTCCTCGGGGATCTCCTCGACCTCGTAGTCCTCACCCATCACGGTCTCGCCGCGCCAGGTCAGGGCCCGCATCTGCACGACGTCGACGACGCCGAGGAAGTCGCCCTCGGCACCGATCGGCAGCTGCAGCAGCACCGGGTCGGTGTTGAGGCGCTCGCGGATCGTCTTGACGACGTGGTCGAAGGAGGCGCCGGTGCGGTCGAGCTTGTTGATGTAGCAGATGCGCGGGACACCGTACTTGGTGGCCTGACGCCACACCGTCATCGACTGGGGCTCGACGCCAGCGACACCGTCGAACACCGCGACGGCGCCGTCGAGGACGCGGAGCGAACGCTCCACCTCGACGGTGAAGTCGACGTGCCCGGGGGTGTCGATGATGTTGATGAGGTTGTCGTGCCAGAAACAGGTCGTCGCGGCGGACGTGATCGTGATGCCGCGCTCCTGCTCCTGCTCCATCCAGTCCATGGTGGCTGCGCCATCGTGGGTCTCACCGATCTTGTGGTTCTTGCCCGTGTAGAACAAGATGCGCTCGGTGGTGGTGGTCTTACCGGCATCGATGTGGGCCATGATGCCAATGTTGCGAACCTTATTCAGGTCGGTCACAGTGCATTCCTTCTTATGAAGTCTTCAAAAAAACGCGAGAGCGCCCCCGGCCTTTCGGCTCGGGGGCATCGACTCACCAGCGGTAGTGCGCGAAGGCGCGGTTGGCCTCAGCCATCTTGTGCGTGTCCTCGCGACGCTTCACGGAAGCGCCGAGGCCGTTGGAGGCGTCGAGGATCTCGTTCATCAGACGCTCGGTCATCGTCTTCTCGCGACGGGCGCGGGAGAAGGAGACGAGCCAGCGCATGGCGAGCGTGGTCTGACGGGCCGGCTTGACCTCGATCGGGACCTGGTAGGTCGCGCCACCGACGCGACGCGACTTGACCTCGATGGAGGGGCGGATGTTGTCGAGCGCCTTCTTCAGCGTCTGGACCGGATCAACACCGGTCTTCTCGCGGGTGCCTTCCATCGCGTCGTAGACGATGGACTGGGCAACAGTCTTCTTGCCGTCGAGCAGGATCTTGCTGACGAGCTGGGTAACGATCTGCGAACCGTAAACCGGATCGGCGACCACGGGGCGCTTCGGCGCGGGACCCTTGCGAGGCATTACTTCTCCTTCTTCGCGCCGTAGCGGCTGCGAGCCTGCTTGCGGCCCTTGACACCCTGGGTGTCAAGCGCGCCGCGGATGATCTTGTAGCGCACGCCGGGGAGGTCCTTCACATGACCGCCGCGGACGAGCACCATCGAGTGCTCCTGCAGGTTGTGGCCCACACCCGGGATGTAAGCGGTGACCTCGATGCCGGAGCTCAAACGCACGCGCGCGACCTTACGGAGCGCGGAGTTCGGCTTCCTCGGCGTCGTGGTGTAAACACGAGTGCACACGCCGCGACGCTGGGGCGAACCCTTGAGCGCGGGCGTCTTGTTCTTCGAGATCTTGTCTGTGCGGCCCTTACGGACCAGCTGCTGGATTGTTGGCACCTGCTGGTATCACTTTCGTTATTGGTGGACGTACGTTTATCTTCCCTGGCGCAGCTTTTCCACTCCGAGATCAAGTCACCGTATGACCACGAGGCAGATCACTGCCGTGCGGACTCAGCACATCCACGCTCTCCTGCAACGTCAGAGAGCGATCCACCATGCCAGGGCACGCACAAATCGGCCCGAGCAACCGGGCACGCCCGTCAAGATTACTCCACGCAGCGGGGAGAATCCAAAAGCGTCGCTCCCGCCGCTCACCCCTTGCAGTTGAAACCTGCCTGGCTGACGCCCAGGCCGTGGCAGTAGGCGTGCCCGGCGAGCAGCGTGCCCTCGTTCAGCGACTGCTCGCTGACGGTGACCAGCGTGTAGCCCGCATCGGTGAGGTCGGAGACGATCGACGGGACCGCGTTGACCGTCGAGTCGTGGATGTCGTGCATGAGCACGATGGGCAGGTTGTAGCCGCCGAGGCTGGTGGCGGCCGAAATCGTGGCGGAGGTGCTGCGGGTCTTCCAGTCCAGGGTGTCGACGCTCCACTGCACGATCGCAAGGCCGTTGGCGGCGGCCACCTTGTCGACCGCCGGGTTGTGCGATCCGTACGGCGGGCGCATCAGGAGCGGCGATTCGCCGATGGTCTGCCTCAGCACGTCGTTGGTGCCGACGATCTCCTTGTCGAGGCGGGCCGCCGACTGCCGAGCCAGGTCGGGGTGCTTCATCGAATGGCTCGCCAGTTCCATGCCGAGCGCCGCGCCCCGCAGCACCGTCTTCGGGTTGGACTCGGTGTTCTCGCCGAGCACGAAGAACGTGGCGCCCGCCTTGCCCTTTGCCAGGGCGTCCTGCACATCCGGGGTGCCCCCGCCTGGGCCGTCGTCGAAGGTCAGGGCGACGCACTTGAGCACCATGCAGTCGGGGCCGATCTTGATGGGGGCGCGCCCGCCCGCGTCCGCGAGCGTCGGGTCCGGGGCGCCTGCCGCCGTGGCGGCCAGCGCTGCGGGCTTCGCGACCGCGGTCAACGCCTGCTTCCCGAACGCCGACAGCATCGGCTCGGCCTGGTCGGCGGGCACCGTCAGGTCGACCCGTTCGGGGCCGAGGATCCCCGACGCGAAGCTGACGACGAGCGCCCCCTCCGGCGAGAGCCCGATGGCGGGGCCGGTTCCGTAGGGCGCCGCCTGGTCGTTGAGGGACTCGGTGGCCTTGGCGGCGTCACCGCCCGCCTCCGTGGCAGCGCCGCTGACCGCGGTGACGAAACCGCTCCACGCCGTCGGGTCGATCAGGGCGGCCGGCGCGTAGCTCAGGCCGGAGTTGGCGTCGTACCAGATGGCGGAGGGTGTCACCGTGGTGACGGCGCCCGCCGTGACGGTGCTCGTCAGTTCGACGCCGACGACGTCAGCGCCCGCGGCCGTCACGCGCGCGGTGATGGCGGCGCTGTCGGCCTTGTCCCAGGAGGCCTGCCGCAGCATCCGCCCGCGGACGACCTCCACGGCCACCGAAAGGTTCCGGGCGTCGTCGAAGCGCGGTACCTCCGCGGTGACGCCCTGGTCGGGCGCGTTCAGGGACAACTCGGTGACCTTACCGACGGTGCTTGCCGGGACCTCGACGATCTTCGGCTCGACCGGCTCCGGGCTCGGCGACGGGGACGGACTGGCGCTCGTCGGAGGGGCCGATGGCCCTCCCCCGCTCGGCTGGACAGAGGCCGGCGCGCACGCGGCGAGCCCCACCAGCACGAGGGATGCGGCCGCGGCCCCCAGCGGCCTGCGGAGGTTGCCTGCATTGCGGCGCTGACCAGCGCCTTCCTTGAACGTCACACTGGCGATCGTAGCCCGGAGGTCGGACCACCCCCGGCCGCCCCCGGCAACAAAAAAGAGGGGCCCGCGACCGTAGTCGCGGGCCCCTCACGGGTCAGATTCAGCGGATCTCGCCGAAGTCCATCTCGTCGAGCGGGACGGCAGGGCCGACCACGTCGGAACCGAACGAGTAGTCGTACGGGTCGTAGCTCATGGTGAACGCCGACGCGCGGGCCTCTTCGGTGGGCTCCACCCGGATGTTGCGGTAACGGTCGAGACCGGTACCAGCCGGGATCAGCTTGCCGAGGATGACGTTCTCCTTCAGGCCGACGAGCGAGTCGCTCTTGCCCTGGATCGCGGCATCCGTGAGGACCTTGGTCGTCTCCTGGAAGGAGGCGGCCGACAGCCACGAGTCGGTCGCGAGCGACGCCTTCGTGATACCCATCAGCACCGGGCGACCCTCGGCGGGCTTGCCGCCCTCGGCCAGGGCCTGACGGTTGGCCGCCTCGTAGTTCGCGCGGTCGACGAGCTCGCCGGGCATCATCGAGGTGTCGCCAGAGTCGATCACGGTGATGCGTCGCAGCATCTGGCGGATGATGATCTCGATGTGTTTGTCGTGGATCGGGGCGCCCTGCGTGCGGTACACGCGCTGGACCTCCTCCACGAGGTGCTCCTGCACCTTGCGGAGACCGCGGATCCGGAGCACGTCCTGCGGGTCGACCTGGCCGGCGGTGAGCTGCTGACCGATGCCGACGTGCACGCCGTCACGGATCGAGATCCGCTGGCCGGTGTGGTCCTCGAACTCGAGGCGGGTGCGGCGGCCGACCGGGTACTCCAGGTCCTCGCCACCGTCATCACGGACGAGCACGATCTTGCGGGAACGGTCGCCGTCCTCGATGCGCACGACACCGTCGGCCTCCGAGATCGGCGCCTTGCCCTTGGGCTGGCGCGCCTCGAACAGCTCGGTGACACGCGGCAGACCCTGCGTGATGTCGTCGCCTGCCACACCACCGGTGTGGAAGGTACGCATCGTGAGCTGGGTGCCGGGCTCGCCGATCGACTGGGCCGCGACGATGCCGACGGCCTCGCCGACGTCCACCGTCTTGCCGGAGGCAAGCGAGCGGCCGTAGCACATGGCGCAGGTGCCGACCGAGGACTCACAGGTGAGCACGGAGCGGACCTTGACCTCGGTCACGCCCGCGTCGACCAGCGTGCGGATCTCGGCGTCGCCCAGGTCGGTGCCAGCAGCGACGAGGACCTTGCCGTCCTTGTCCACCGCGTCGACCGCGAGGGTGCGGGCGTAGACGGCGGTCTCGACATCGGCGGAGGTCTCGACCGCTGCGTCCTTGGCGAACGGCTCGGCCGGGATCTGCACGGGGCGACCCGTCTCGTCGGCGCCGGTCGTGGTCCATGTCGCGATGACCTTGTTCAGGCCGCGCTGGGTGCCACAGTCCTCCTCGCGGATGATGACATCCTGCGAGACGTCGACCAGACGACGGGTCAGGTAACCCGAGTCGGCCGTGCGGAGCGCCGTGTCTGCCTGTCCCTTACGGCCACCGTGCGTCGAGATGAAGTACTCCAGAACGGAGAGTCCCTCACGGAAGTTCGACTTGATGGGCCGGGCGATGATGTCGCCCTTCGGGTTGGCCACGAGGCCACGCATGGCGGCGATCTGACGCATCTGCGTCATGTTTCCTCGAGCACCCGAGTCGACCATCATGAAGATGGGGTTGTCCTCGGTGAAGTTGTTCTTCATCGCCTCGGTCAGCTCGGCGGTCGCGTCGGTCCAGATCGCGATGAGCTCCTGACGGCGCTCGTCCTCGGTCACGGAACCGCGCTCGTAGAGCTTGTCGATCTTGGTGGCGCGCTTCTCGTAGCCCTCCAGGATGTCGGCCTTCTGCGGCGGCGTCTGCACGTCGGAGATCGACACGGTCACGCCGGAGCGCGAGGCCCAACGGAAGCCCATGTCCTTCAGCGCGTCCAGTGCGGTCGCGACGGTGACCTTCGGGTAACGCTCGGCCAGTTCGTTGATGATCTGTCCGAGGACCTTCTTGCCCACGACCGTGTTGACGTACTCGAAGTCGGCGGGCAGCGCCTCGTTGAAGAGGGCGCGGCCGAGCGTCGTGTCGACGAGGTACGAGCCGTCGGCGCGCTGAGCGACACCTGGCACGTTGACGTCGACGAGACGCACCTTGATCTTCGAACCGAGGTCCAGGTCGCCTGCGTCGTAGGCCATGATCGCCTCGGCCAGCGACGAGTAGGCATTGCCCTCGCCCTTGCCCGGACGCTCGAGCGTCAGGAAGTAGTGGCCGATGATCATGTCCTGGGTCGGCATGGTGACGGGTCGACCGTCGGCCGGCTTCAGGATGTTGTTGGTCGACAGCATCAGCACGCGTGCCTCGGCCTGGGCCTCGGCGGACAGCGGGAGGTGCACGGCCATCTGGTCACCGTCGAAGTCGGCGTTGAACGCCGTGCAGACGAGCGGGTGGATCTGGATGGCCTTGCCCTCGATGAGCTGCGGCTCGAACGCCTGGATGCCGAGACGGTGCAGCGTAGGTGCACGGTTCAGCAGCACGGGGTGCTCGGCGATGACCTCTTCGAGGACGTCCCACACGACCGGGCGCTGACGCTCGACCATCCGCTTGGCGGCCTTGATGTTCTGCGCGTGGTTGAGGTCGTCGAGACGCTTCATCACGAACGGCTTGAACAGCTCCAGCGCCATGGCCTTCGGCAGGCCGCACTGGTGCAGCTTGAGCTGCGGGCCGACCACGATGACCGAACGGCCCGAGTAGTCGACGCGCTTGCCGAGGAGGTTCTGACGGAAGCGGCCCTGCTTGCCCTTGAGCATGTCGGAGATCGACTTCAGGGGACGGTTGCCGGGACCGGTGACCGGGCGACCGCGGCGACCGTTGTCGAACAGCGAGTCGACGGCCTCCTGCAGCATGCGCTTCTCGTTGTTCACGATGATCTCGGGGGCACCGAGGTCGAGCAGGCGCTTCAGGCGGTTGTTGCGGTTGATGACGCGGCGGTACAGGTCGTTGAGGTCGGAGGTCGCGAAGCGGCCACCGTCGAGCTGCACCATCGGACGCAGGTCCGGCGGGATGACCGGGACGGCGTCGAGCACCATCGCGGCGGGATCGTTCTGGCCGGTGAGGAACGCGTTGACGACCTTGAGGCGCTTGAGCGCGCGGGTCTTGCGCTGGCCCTTGCCGGTGGCGATGATCTCGCGCAGGTTCAGGGACTCGGCCTTCAGGTCGAAGTCCTGCAGGCGCTTCTGGATCGCCTCGGCGCCCATCGAGCCCTCGAAGTACTTACCGAAGCGCTTCTTCATCTCGCGGTAGAGCGTCTCGTCGCCCTCCAGGTCCTGGACCTTGAGGGTCTTGAAGCGGTTCCACACCTCGTCGATGCGGTCGAGCTGGCGCTGCGTGCGGGTGCGGAGCAGGCCCGCCTCCTTCTCAGCGGCCTCGCGGACCTTGCGCTTGACGTCGGCCTTCGCGCCCTCTTCCTCAAGCTGGGCCAGGTCCTCTTCGAGCTTGCGCATGCGCGCCTCGATGTCGGCGTCGCGCTTGGCGGCGACCTGCTTCGACTCGACCTCGACCTTGGCCTGCAGCGACGAGAGGTCGCGGTGGCGGGCCTCGTCGTCGACCGAGGTGATCATGTGCGCGGCGAAGTAGATGACCTTCTCGAGGTCCTTCGGAGCGATGTCGAGCAGGTATCCCAGCCGGCTCGGGACGCCCTTGAAGTACCAGATGTGGGTCACGGGCGCGGCGAGCTCGATGTGGCCCATCCGCTCACGACGCACGTTGCTGCGGGTCACCTCGACGCCACAGCGCTCACAGATGATGCCCTTGAAGCGGACCCGCTTGTACTTGCCGCAGTAGCACTCCCAGTCCCGGGTGGGACCGAAGATCTTCTCGCAGAAGAGGCCGTCGCGCTCCGGCTTGAGCGTGCGGTAGTTGATGGTCTCGGGCTTCTTCACCTCGCCGTGCGACCACTCACGAATCTGGTCGGCGCTAGCGAGACCGATTCGCAGTTCATCGTAGAAGTTCACGTCCAGCACGTTTTGCTTCTCTTTCCCCTACTTCGTGGCAGTAGGTGCCTTTGGAAAAGTCTGAGTTGATTTGGGACTGAGTTCAGGCTCAGACTTCGCCGACGTCCAGGAAGTTGTCAGATCCGGGACGACGACCGAGGTCGATGCCGAAGTCCTCGGCGGAGCGGATGTCGTCCTCGGACTCGCGCAGGTCAATGACCCGGCCGTCGTCGGAGAGCACCTCCACGTTCAGACACAGCGACTTCATTTCCTTGACGAGAACCTTGAACGACTCCGGGATGCCCGGCTCGGGGATGTTCTCGCCCTTCACGATGGCTTCGTAGACCTTGACGCGGCCAGGCACGTCATCGGACTTGATGGTCAGCAGCTCCTGCAGAGCCCAAGCCGCGCCGTACGCCTCGAGGGCCCACACCTCCATCTCACCGAAGCGCTGGCCACCGAACTGGGCCTTACCGCCGAGCGGCTGCTGGGTGATCATCGAGTACGGGCCGGTCGAGCGGGCGTGGATCTTGTCGTCGACCAGGTGGTGCAGCTTCAGCATGTACATGTAGCCGACGCCGATCTTCTCGGGGTACTTCTCCCCCGTGCGACCGTCGAACAGGTACGCCTTGCCGGACGAGTTGATCAGGCGGTCGCCGTCGCGCGTCGGGAGGGAGTTGTCGAGCAGGCCCGAGATCTCCTCCTCGTTGGCGCCGTCGAAGACGGGGGTGGCGACCTTCGCGTCACCCTCGACCCGGCCGAGGCCGACCTCGCGGAGACGCTCGGCCCACTCGGCCTGCACCTCGGTGATGTCCCAGCCGGTCTTGGCGATCCACCCGAGGTGGTTCTCCAGCACCTGGCCCACGTTCATGCGGGACGGGACGCCGAGCGGGTTCAGCACGATGTCGACGGGGGTGCCGTCCTCGAGGAACGGCATGTCCTCGACGGGCAGGATCTTCGAGATGACGCCCTTGTTACCGTGGCGGCCGGCGAGCTTGTCGCCGTCGGAGATCTTGCGCTTCTGGGCGACGTGCACGCGGACCAACTGGTTGACGCCGGGCAGCAGCTCGTCGTCGTCCTCGCGGTTGAAGACGCGCACGCCGATGACCGTTCCGGTCTCGCCGTGGGGCACCTTCAGCGACGTGTCGCGGACCTCGCGGGCCTTCTCACCGAAGATGGCGCGCAGCAGGCGCTCCTCGGGGGTGAGCTCGGTCTCGCCCTTGGGCGTGACCTTGCCGACCAGGATGTCGCCGGCGCCGACCTCTGCGCCGATGCGCACGATGCCGCGCTCGTCGAGGTCGGCCAGCATCTCGTCGGAGACGTTGGGGATCTCGCGGGTGATCTCCTCGGCGCCCAGCTTCGTGTCGCGGGCGTCGACTTCGTGTTCCTCGATGTGGATCGAGGTGAGGACGTCGTCCTGCACGATGCGCTGCGACAGGATGATCGCGTCCTCGTAGTTGAGGCCCTCCCACGGCATGAACGCCACGAGCAGGTTGCGGCCGAGCGCAAGCTCGCCCTGGTCGGTGCATGGGCCGTCGGCAAGCGGAGTGCCGATCTCGACCCGGTCACCGGGGGCGACCAGCGGGCGCTGGTTGATGCAGGTGCCCGCGTTCGAACGGACGAACTTGTCCAGCTTGAAGCTGGAGTAGGTGCCGTCGTCGTTGGTGATCTCGATGATGTCGGCCGCGACCGAGGTGACGACGCCACCCTTCTTCGCGAGCGTGACGTCGCCGACGTCGACAGCGGCGCGGTACTCCATGCCGGTGCCAACGAACGGGGACTCGTTGCGGATCAGCGGGACGGCCTGACGCTGCATGTTGGCACCCATCAGGGCGCGCGACGCGTCGTCGTGCTCGAGGAACGGGATCAGCGCGGTCGCGATGGAGACCATCTGACGCGGGGACACGTCCATGTACTCGACCTCGGCAACGGGGACCTCGTCGGCGTCGCCGTGCTTCAGGCGGACGAGCACGCGCTCCTCGGACAGGTGGCCGGTCGAGTCGACGGCGGCGTTTGCCTGCGCGATGGAGTAGCGGTCCTCCTCGTCGGCGGTCAGGTAGTCGATCTGGTCGGTGACCAGGCCGTCAACGACCTTGCGGTACGGCGTCTCGATGAAGCCGAACGCGTTGACGCGGGCGAACGAGGCCAGCGAGCCGATCAGGCCGATGTTGGGGCCTTCAGGGGTCTCGATGGGGCACATGCGGCCGTAGTGCGACGGGTGGACGTCACGGACCTCCATGCCCGCGCGGTCACGGGAGAGACCGCCGGGGCCGAGCGCGGACAGGCGACGCTTGTGGGTCAGGCCCGCGAGCGGGTTGTTCTGATCCATGAACTGCGACAGCTGCGAGGTGCCGAAGAACTCCTTGAGAGCCGCGGTCACCGGGCGGATGTTGATCAGCGTCTGAGGCGTGATGGCCTCGATGTCCTGCGTGGTCATGCGGTCGCGGACGACGCGCTCCATGCGGCCGAGGCCGGTGCGGAGCTGGTTCTGGATCAGCTCACCGACGGTGCGGAGACGACGGTTACCGAAGTGGTCGATGTCGTCCGCCTCGACGATGACATCGCCCAGCATCTCCTGGTGCTCGTGCAGAGCGACCACGTACTTGATGGCGGCGACGATGTCCTCGATGGTGAGGGTCTGCTGATCGAACGGCAGCTCGAGGCCGAGCTTCTTGTTGATCTTGTAGCGGCCGACCTTGGCGAGGTCGTAGCGCTTCGGGTTGAAGTAGTAGTTCTCCAGCAACTGCTGCGCGGCGTCGCGTGCCGGGGGCTCGCCCGGACGCAGCTTGCGGTAGATGTCGAGCAGCGCCTCGTCCTGGGTCTTGACGGAGTCCTTCTCCAGGGTGAGTCGCATCGACTCGTAGTCGCCGAACTCCTCGAGGATCTTGTCCTCGCTCCAGCCGAGCGCCTTGAGCAGCACGGTGACGTTCTGCTTGCGCTTGCGGTCGAGGCGCACGAACACCATGTCGCGCTTGTCGATCTCGAACTCCAGCCACGCACCGCGCGACGGGATCACCTTGCAGGAGAAGATGTCCTTGTCGGAGGTCTTGTCCGGGGTCTGCTCGAAGTAGACGCCCGGCGAGCGGACGAGCTGCGAGACGACGACACGCTCGGTGCCGTTGATGATGAAGGTGCCGCGGTCGGTCATCAGCGGGAAATCGCCGATGAAGACGGTCTGCGACTTGATCTCGCCGGTGTCGTTGTTCACGAACTCGGCGGTCACGAAGAGCGGCGCGGCGTAGGTGACGTCGCGGTCCTTGCACTCCTCGATGCTGTACTTGGGCTCCTCGAAGCGATGGTCGCGGAACGAAAGCGACATCGTCTCGTTGAAGTCCTCGATCGGGGAGATCTCAGCGAAGATCTCCTCCAGACCGGAACGGGTGTTGACGTCGGTGCGACCAGCGGCGAGCTGCGCCTCCACCTGGCCACGCCAAGTTTCATTACCGATCAGCCAGTTGTAAGCGTCGATCTGCAAATCCAGGAGGTTGGGAACCTCCAGTGGCTCGTGAATCTTCGCGAACGAGATACGGCCGGTGGACGAGACGACATTGGTGTTCTTCAACGCAGAGCGCGAGGCGGCCAAGATTCGGTCCTTCCAAGAACGCTTGAAGCAAATTTTCCGTGCACGGCGAACGACCCGTGTCAAATAACGGGCAGGGCGCATAGCTGGGCAAATGACCACTATATACCAAATGGGCATAGCACACAAGTGCCCCATCCCCAAGGGGGCTACGGCTCAGAAGGCAGGTCGACGTTGACCTTGCCGAAGATGATAGCGACTCGCCGCAGGGACGCAAGCGCCGCACCCCGAAAAGGGGCGTGTCCCCTAGTCCAGGCCTTCGCTCCAGGCATGCGAAGCGGCCCGCCCCCACCGGGGACGGGCCGCTCACGGGTTGCGCTAGGCGCGTCGGGTCACTTGACCTCGACGGAGCCACCGGCGGCCTCGAGGGCCTCCTTGGCCTTGGCAGCGGTCTCCTTGTCGACGCCCTCGAGCACCGGCTTCGGAGCGCCCTCAACGAGGTCCTTGGCCTCCTTCAGGCCGAGGGAGGTCAGAGCGCGCACCTCCTTGATGACTGCGATCTTCTTGTCGCCACCCGAGGTCAGGATGACGTCGACCTTGTCGGAGCCCTCCTCAGCGGCACCGGCGTCGTCGCCGCCAGCGGCGGGGGCAGCGGCAGCGGCAACCGCGACCGGAGCGGCAGCGGTGACATCGAAGGTGTCTTCGAAGAGCTTGACGAACTCAGAGAGCTCGATCAGGGTCATCTCCTTGAAAGCGTCAAGGAGCTCGTCGTTGGTGAGCTTCGCCATGTTGGGCGTTTCCTTTCAGAAAAAAGTTTGTGATCGCAGCGGTCGCTGCAACGGATCACTCCGAAGCAGGTGCTGCTTCAGTTGCCGCATCCGCGGCGGGGGTCTCATCCGAGGCGTCGGCGGCCGGCGCGGAGCCTGCGCCACCGATCAGGGAGGGGTTGGCCTCTGCAGCGGTCTGCAGCGCGCCAAGGGCGCGGGCGCCCTTCGCAAGCGGGGCAGCCAGCATGTAGGCGGCCTTGGCCAGGTTGGCCTGCATTGCGCCGGCAAGCTTGGCAAGCAGAACCTCGCGGGATTCGAGGTCGGCGAGCTTCAGCACAGCCTTGGCGTCGAGGAACTTGCCCTCGAGGACGCCACCCTTGATCGCCAGGGACGGATTGGCCTTTGCGAAGTCACGCAGCCCCTTGGTGGCGGCGGCGATGTCACCGGAGACGAAAGCGATTGCGGTGGGACCGGCGAGCGCATCTTCGATGCCCTCGATGCCGGCTTCCTTTGCCGCGATCGTCGTCAGGGTGTTCTTCGCAACGGCGTAGGTGGCGTTCTCACCGAGGGATCGACGGAGTTCCTTCAGATCCTTGACGGTGAGACCGCGGTACTCGGTAAGCACTGCCGCCGCGGAGGTGCTGAACGCTTCCGTCAGCTCCGCGACCTTGGCAGCCTTGTCCGGCCTCGCCATGTGGTCTCCTTCCGATTAGCAACCTCGGGGTTCCCGGCGGGAACTCCAAGGACCTCAGACCACAAAAAAGCCCCGTGCCGGTGGCGCGGGGCTGGCTCCATGAAGGAATCAAGCTCGTACGTTCACCTGCGCGGGTGCCTTTCGGCTTTATGACTGATGTCACCTGCGGTCTTCGGCATTGGCGAGCTTACCTCGTGGGCACCTGCTGAGCCAAATCAGCCGGTCACCTCCTTCCGCCCGGCGCAGCACCAGAGCCACTCGAGGAACCATCGGTGTATTTTCCACCCCCTGTCACCGATCGTGGGTATCGCCCACCAGCCCCAGATTCCTAGCGTGAGGGCATCGCATCACCGTAGGTTCAAGGAGGAACTATGAAACGATCACTCACCGGGCTCATCGCGCTCGCCGTCGCCGCCCCGCTAGCGCTGGCGGCGTGTTCGTCCGACACAGCTGACGGGACCGAGGCCAGCAACTCGCTGGTGGTCTACACGGCCCGTAGCGAGGCGCTCAACAACACCGTCATCCCTGCCTTCGAGGAGGCAACCGGCATCAAGGTCGACGTAGTAACTGCTGGCACGGGCGAACTCGTGCAGCGTGTCCAATCCGAGGGGTCGAACCCCCTGGGGGACGTGCTCTGGGCGGCCGATGAGACCATGCTGTCTGGCTCCCAGGATCTCTTCGAAGAGTACGTCTCAAGCGAGGATGCGAACATGCAGGAGGCGTTCCGCAACAAGAGCGGCTACTTCACACCTGCCTTCGCTGATCCGACGGTGATGATCGTCAACACCAACCTCCAGGGTGACATGGAGATCAACGGCTTCGAGGACCTGCTCAACCCCGAACTCAAGGGCAAGATCGCCTTCGGGGATCCGGTCAACTCATCCTCGGCCTTCCAATCACTCATGGCCATGCTGTACGGGATGGGAGCCGACGAGGACCCAATGTCGGATGAGGCGTGGGCCTACGTCGACTCGTTCTTGGGGAACTTGGACGGCAAGATCGTCAACTCTTCTTCGCAGGTCTACACCGGCGTCGCGGGCGGAGAGTATGTCGTCGGCCTCACATGGGAGGACCCTGCAGCGAACCTGGAGAAGGAAGGCGCGCCGGTCAAGGTGGTCTTCCCGCAAGAGGGTGCCATCTTCCCCGGCGAATCGGTCCAGATCATCAAGGGCGCCAAGAACCTCGACAACGCGAAGAGGTTCGTCGACTTCATGCTGTCCAAGGACGTGCAGGAGAAGGTCGGGCAGACCACGACGATCCGACCGCTACGCGAGGGCGTGACGCTTGCCGACTACATGACGCCCACCGATGACATCAAGCTGTTCGGTTCCTATGACGAAGCCTGGGTTTCCGAGAACAAGGAGACGATCACGCAGAAGTACCAGGAACACCGCACGAGCGTGAAGTAAGCCCCCCAAGAAACGGGTTCGACCGGGGCGCGCCTCGACGCAGAAGCGCGCCCCGGTCGACCGACCCCAGAAAGAGGTGCACCATGAGCGTGCCCATCCACATCTCGAACGCCGTCAAGAAATTCGGCGACGACACGATTATCAACGGGCTCAGCCTCGAGATCGCCCCAGGAGAGTTCTTCACGTTGCTCGGCCCGTCAGGCTGCGGCAAGACCACCCTGCTGCGCATGATCATCGGGTTCAACAGCATCGAGGGCGGCGAGTTCCGCGTCGCCGATCAGTTGATCAACGCCGTCCCCGTCAACCAGCGCAACATGGGGATGGTCTTCCAGAACTACGCGATCTTCCCCAACATGTCCGTGAGTGAAAACGTCGCTTTCGGTCTCAACCTGCGCAAGCTACCGAAGGCGACGATCAAGCAGAAGGTCGACAACATCTTGGCCACGGTCAAGATCGACCACCTCGGCGACCGGATGCCTGCGAAGCTCTCCGGCGGCCAACAGCAGCGAGTCGCGTTGGCGCGGGCGCTGGTCATCGAGCCGCGCGTGCTGCTGATGGACGAGCCGCTGTCCAATCTCGACGCGAAGCTGCGCGTGGAGATGCGCAATGTGATCAAGCAGATCCAGCAGGAAGTCGACATCACCACCGTCTACGTCACCCACGACCAGGAGGAGGCGCTCGCCGTCTCCGACCGGATCGCCGTGATGAACCACGGAGTGATTCAGCAGGTGGGAACGCCTCGCGAGATCTACCGTCACCCGGCCAACACGTTCGTTGCCACCTTCATCGGGCTCTCCAACCTCATCGAGGGCTCGGCCTCGGTAGACGGCGACAACCCAATGGTGAGACTGCCTGGCGGGTACTCGTTCTCGGCCCCGCTCGGCATCACGGAGCCGGTTCCCGTGATCGTGTCGGTCAGGCCTGAGGAGTTCGTCATCGATCCCGACGGCGACGAGGGCATGCCTGCGACTGTCCAGTCGTCAGTGTTCCTCGGGACTTCGACGCACTACTTCCTGACGACTGACTCCGGCCAAGAGATCGAGGTGATCCAGGACGACACCGATCTGGCCGAACTACCAGGAGGGACCCGGATCCGGCTCCGCGTGTTGCCGGATCGGGTCAACGTGTTCAACGTGGCCGGCGACCTGAACCTGGTCTCGAGGTAACCATGAAACTGAAAAAGAAGGCCGGCCTGTGGGGCTGGCTGTCCTGGATCCTGCTCACATTCTTCATCCTGTTCGTCGCCTACCCGTTGGCATTGGTTCTCTACAAGTCGGTGCTCGACGCCGACGGAGGCGGTCTGTCACTGGCGTATTTCGCGAGGTTCTTCGAGAAGCAGTACCACTGGGGCACGCTGGTCAACAGCTTCAAAGTGACGATCGTGGCCACCGCGCTGTCGGCGGTGCTGGGCACCCCCGTCGCCTACGTGCTTCGGGCGACCAAGATCGCTGGGGCCAAATGGATCAACGTCCTCATCGTGATCTCGTACCTTTCTCCCCCGTTCATCGGCGCCTACGCCTGGGTCCAACTGCTCGGCCGTAACGGCTTCATCACCAAGGCCATCAACACGATCTTCGGCGTCGAACTGCCTGGCATCTATGGCTTCTCGGGCATCGTGTTGGTCTTCACCCTGCAGTCGTTCCCGTTGGTCTACATGTACATCTCCGGGGCCCTGAAGAATCTCGACGGTTCGCTGATCGAGGCGGCCGAGTCGCTGGGCTCGTCGGCGCTGCGACGCATGGTCAAGATCGTCGTTCCACTGGTCACTCCTTCTCTATTGGCCGCACTGCTGCTGGTGTTCATGCGGGTGTTCTCCGACTTCGGCACCCCGATGCTGATCGGCGAGGGTTACCAGACCATGCCCGTGCTGATCTACAACGAGTTCATGGGCGAGGTCTCCACGAACTCCCATTTCGCGGCCGCTTTGTGTGTCGTGGTAATCGTGGTTGCGCTGATCCTCTTTTTCCTGCAGCGCTGGCTCTCCAACCGGTTCTCCTACGCGATGACGGCGCTCAAGCCAATGGCGCAGAAGAAGCCGAACGGCCTGCGAGCGGTACTCGCCTACGTCTTCATCTACGGGGTGCTGGCCGTTGCGATGCTTCCGCAAATCACCGTCATCGCCACGTCGTTCATGGGGACGATCGGCGGCGTGATCTACGACGGTACCTTCACGCTGAGGAACTATCAGAACACGCTGCTCACTAAGGGAAATGAGCCGATCCTGAACACCTACCTGTTCGGCATCTGTGCGATCGCAGTCGTGGTGATCATCGGCACGCTTGTGTCGTACCTGTCGGTACGGCACAAGTCCATCCCCACCGTCGTGCTCGACGTGCTGTCGATGCTTCCCTACATTGTTCCCGGCTCCGTGCTAGCGATCTCGTTCCTCTACGGGTTCAGCTCGCCCCCGGTGCTGCTGTCGGGCACGGCGTTCATCATGATCGTCTCCCTCGCGATTCGCCGGATGCCGTACACCATCCGGTCGGCCACCGCGATCGTCGGCCAGATCAGCCCAAGCATGGAGGAAGCGGCGCTGTCGCTCGGAGCCTCTGAGCTTCGAACCTTCTGGCGGGTGACTCTGCCGATGATGCTGCCGGGCGTCGTTGCAGGCGCAATCATGTCCTGGATCACAGTGATCTCGGAGCTGTCGTCGTCGATCATCTTGTACACCTCGGGCACCAAGACCCTGACTGTGGCGATCTACACGGAGGTGATTCGTTCCAACTTCGGCAACGCCGCGGCGTATTCGACCGTTCTAACGGTGACGTCCATCCTTTCGCTCCTGATCTTCTTTAAGTTGTCTGGCAGGGAAGACGTCAGCATCTAAGGACCAAGGGTGAAACACTACGTAGACCATCTGAGCCGCGAGCTTTTCCGCTACGCCCTCACCATCTCGGTGCTCTTGTTTCTACTCTTCACGATCGGAGTCGTCGTGAACCTCCAGTCGTCGACCGTCGGGGTGCTCAAGGACGGCGCCGCGCGACTCTCCCGCTACTGGGGTGAGAGTGTGGAACGAATCGACCGAGGGGTGCTGGCGTTGGCGAACGAGTCTGCGGTATCGGATGGCCTGCGGGTTGGGGCGACGGAACAGGAGCTGGCAGAGGCCTACGCGTGCCTCTACGCCGAAGTCAACTCATGGGCGGACGGGTCGTCGGTCGTCGTCACGGACGCCGCGGGGAGAGTGTTGGCAAGCAATCTTTACCGCGAGAACCAGGCCAAGGTAGCCGACCCGGGCATGGTCGCCTCGCTGCGCTCCGACGCCGCGCACTCCGTGGACGGCCTGGCGCGCCAGTCGCTGTGGACCAGGCTTGCACCTCCCCATACCGGCACCTATGTCACGGCAACCCGGTTGCCTGCCCCTACCGGCTCCCACGAAGATTGGCTGATCATCGGAATTCTGGGCGAAAGTGGCCTGATCGATCAGGTCCACGCCCAAAGCATCGAGCGGATCGTCGTCACCGACCAGTTCGACACCACCTTCCTCGACACGGCGTCGGGAAACAGCTCCGACGCGAGCACGATCGGCAGCGGTAAGTTCGTGTACTCGGAGCCCAACTTCCTCACCCTCACGGCCAACGGGGTTGACTACTTCCATGCAAGCCGGGTCGATCCAACCACTGGGGTGAAGATCACCGTCCTGGCGCCCCAGCGGTTCTTCTGGAAGTTCGCCGGGACGAGCCTCATCGTGCTGGCTGTGGTCGCGGTGGCGATGGTCGTGCTGGCACGGGCCCTGACGCTGCGACGATCACGCCGGTCAGCCGCAGCGCTCGCGAGCCTGGATCGGGGCATCGACGAGTGGTTCGCAGGCAATCTCGACTTCCGTCTCGAGGAGCCCTCATACGCCGAGTTCTCGGGGATCTACGGCTCTTTCAACCACCTAGTCGGGGAACTCGACACGCAGGTGCGCGACAACATCGCGTTGGAGCACTCGCACACGGCCCTCGAGATCCGACAACTGGAGACGCAGTTCAACCCACACTTCGTGTTCAACACGATGGAGATGCTTCGCTACGAGATACCCATCAACCCAGATGTGGCCAGCCGGATCGTGCTCGACCTGGCCGGCCTAATGCGTTACTCGATCCGGGAACGCGGCAACTCGGTGCGACTCAGCGAGGACATCGCCTATCTCGACAATTACCTGGAATTGCACAAGCTCCGGCTCGGGTCGGCAATGGAGTATCGCTTCGACTGCTCATCCGATGCCCTGGACGGGCTCATCCCACGTCTCCTCATCCAGCCGCTGGTTGAGAACGCCCTGGTCCATGCCAGGCCTCCAAGCGGCGTGCCGCTGATCGTCACCGTCAGAGCCGCCGTCGATGACGATGTGCTCACCGTCTGCGTCGAGGACAACGGCGAACCGCTGTCACCCGAAGAGGTCGCTGACATTAGGCGCAGCTTGGAGAGCGCCGATCAGCCCCAAGCCCACCTTGGCATCTTCTTGGTGAACCGCGTGGTCCAACTGATCTATGGCGCCGACGCTGGCTATGGGCTTCGCTTGAAGTCGGAAGCGTCAGGCACCATTTCACGGGTGCGGATTCCCTACGAGGTGTGATCAGTGTCGTGAGGTACAGGGTTGTAGTAGTGGAGGACGTGGCGCAAATCAGGAAGGGCCTCATCTTCTCCACCGATTGGGAGGCGATGGACTGTGTTGTCGTCGGTGAGGCTGCCGATGGAGCCGCCGGTCTCGAACTGCTCGATGAGCTAAGCCCCGACATCCTGATCACCGACATCAAGATGCCGGTGATCGACGGGCTCGACATGCTGCGGCAGAGCCCGCCGGGCGAGGGCTACGAAGCATTGGTTCTCACTGGCTACGACGAGTTCGACCTCGTCAAGCAGGCACTGCGGCTCGGCGTCATCGATTATCTACTCAAACCCGTCTCCCCCGACGAGCTGAGGCAAAGCGTCGAACTCGCGAAATCGAGGCTCGATACGTGGCGAAGAAACGAGTTCGAACGAACAGAAGCGGAGGCTCTGCGTGCGGCGCAGGGATTCCTGGCGACTGTGCCGGACATCACTGGCCAGCATTCGGACTACGTCCAGCAGATGCTCGACTTCGCCCACGCCAAGTACGCGCGCAAGATCCATCTTCGCGATCTCGCCGCCCACATAAACGTCACCTCCGGATACTTGAATACGCAGTTCAAGCAGGAAATAGGCACCACCTTCAACGACTACCTCAACCGATACCGGATCCAGCAGGCGGTGCAGCTGCTGACCTCCGAAGGGACGAAGGTCTACGTCGTCGCCGAACGCGTCGGAATCCCTGACTACAAGTACTTCGTGAAGGTGTTTCGCAAGTATGTGGGGCACGCACCGCACGAGGTTCAGCTCCGGGGGCGGTGAGCCTCAGGAACTGGGCGGCCAGAAGACGGCGCGTTCCCCTGGATCGTTTGCGACTGGGTCGGCTTCGAAGTCGCCGGGCAGGGAGCCTGGAAGTCGTGGTCAACCTCGACGTTCCCCGCGGGTTCGTCCGGATACCACCGCGCCTCCGATCGCCTCGCGGTGAACACGATCGCCGCGGTCGTGAGGGCGACTAGGAAGGTGCCGCACGTTCCTAGTCCGCCGACGATGCTCACGACCGCCCATGCCACCGGGGATGAGTCGTGGCTGAGCACCTGCAACAGCAGAGCAGGCACGAGCCACCCCACGAACGACAGCCCCAGACCCACCGCGATGGTGATCGTGGCTGCCCGTCGTGACGGCCGCCGGTCGAGCCCGTGAATGCCGCAGGCATGCGCGACCACGAAGCCCACAAGCACCGCGCTGAGCACCACCGCGACCGACGCGAGCCACTCCAGGATCCCGTCAAACGGCGAGGCGGCGAACATCCAGATCCGGGCGACAAGGCCGAACCCCGCCAGGGCCCCGGCAAGGCCGAGCATCAGGCCGATCCTCGGTGCATCCCTCATCGCTGACCTCCCCTTCTTCCACCAGTATCGTCCGCTGCCTGCGTCGGAGGAAGGCAAACCTGCGCAGGTGCCTTAAACTCGTGCGTTGGAAAACCCCTCCCTTCGTGAAAGAGGAACCCGATGCGTCGCATCTTCGCCGTCGGCCTGCTGGCCACGCTCGCACTGACCGCCTGTGGCGGCGCCGCCACCGATCCCGGCAGCGCAGGCACCGCCGGCCCTGGCGACAGCACCGACCGCAGCTACGACGTGTCCGGCGTGAAGAAGGTCGACGACATCGCAGCCCTGCTCCCCCAGGCCGTCAAGGACAAGGGGACGCTGACCGTCGGTGCCTCCACCGACTACGCCCCGGCCGAGTTCCGCGCCGACGACCTCAAGACCGCGATCGGCTACGACGTGGACCTCTCCAAGGCGCTCGGCAACGTGCTCGGCCTCAAGGCCGAGGTCGTCGACGGCGAGTTCGCCTCGCTGCTGCCCGGCATCGGCACCAAGTACGACATCGGCATCTCGTCATTCACCATCACGCCCGAGCGCACGGCCAGCTACAACATGGTCAGCTACATCACGGTCGGCTCCAGCTACGCGGTCAAGACCGGCAACCCCGAGGGCTTCAACCCCGACGACGTGTGCGGCAAGTCGATCGCCGTGCAGACCGGGACCTACCAGGACGAGGAGCTGGCCGGCTTCTCGAAGACGTGCACCGATGAGGGCAAGGAGAAGATCGACATCCTGCAGTACGGTCGCCAGTCCGACGCCACCACCAACGTCGTCGGAGGCAAGGCCATCGCGTTCTACGCCGACTCGACGGTCGCCAGCTACGCCGCGGCCCTGACCAGCGGCCAGATGGAGGTCGTCGGCGGGATCCGCGACGCGGCCCCGCAGGGCATCGTCGTCAAGCAGGACGACGCCGCCATGACCGAGGCGGTGCAGAAGGCCATGCAACACCTGATGGACGACGGCACCTGGGGCAAGATCCTCGACGCATGGGGCATCGAGGGCGACGCGGCGCTCAAGACCGCCGAGCTCAACCCGCAGGGCTGAGCCGGAGATGTCGGAGCCGATCCCGGAGCTGATCAGGGCCCGCCCCCACCCCAGGCCGAGCGTCTGGCTGTGGGCGGTCGTCGTCGGGCTTCTCGCCGCGCTGTTCGTGGTGGGGCTCATCACCAACCCGAACTACCGCTGGGACATCGTCCGGCAGTATCTGTTCGATCCGCGGATCCTCTCCGGCGTCGGCTGGACGCTGATCCTGACCGTCGCCGCCATGGCGCTCGGCATCGTGATGGCCGTCACCATGGCCATCATGCGGATGGGCACCAATCCGGTGCTGCGGGGCGTGTCGTGGGTCTACATCTGGTTCTTCCGCGGCACCCCCATCTACACCCAGTTGATCTTCTGGGGCCTCGTCCCGGTGCTCTACCCCAAGCTGTCGATCCCCTTCTCGGACTGGTCGGTCACGACGACCGACGTGTGGCTCGCCGCCTACGGGGCGATCCTCGGCCTCGGCCTCAACGAGGGCGCCTACCTGGCCGAGATCGTCCGCGGCGGCCTGCAGTCGGTCGACAAGGGCCAGTGGGAGGCGGCGAACGCGCTCGGCATGAAGCGCTCGACGACGCTGCGCCGCATCGTGATCCCGCAGGCGATGCGGGTCATCGTGCCGCCCACCGGCAACGAGACCATCTCGATGCTGAAGACCACCTCGCTCGTGATCGCGGTGCCGTTCTCCCTCGAACTGAACTTCGTCTCCAACGCCCTCGGCAACAAGATCTTCCTGCCGATCCCGCTGCTCATCGTTGCGGCGTTGTACTACCTGGTGATCACCTCGATCCTGATGGTCGGGCAGACCCGGCTCGAGGCCTACTACGGCAAGGGCTTCGACGGCGAACGCGCCACGAAGCCGGGCCGCGGGATGTCGCGCCGTCAGCAGTCCATCCTTGCCGCGGGCACCGTCAAGGACGACCCCACCCTGGAGGTGACCCCGTGACCCCCATGGTCGAGGCGCAAGGCGTCCACAAACTCTTCGGCGAATTGCACGTCCTGAAGGGCGTCGACCTGACCGTGCAGCCCGGCGAGGTGTGCGTGCTGCTCGGCCCCTCCGGGTCAGGCAAGTCGACGCTGATCCGCTGCATCAACGAGTTGGAGCAGATCAGCGCCGGGCGGCTCCGCGTCGCGGGCGAACTGATGGGCCTTCGCGAGGGCGCCCGCGGCGTCCTGCACCGGCTGAGCGACCAGCAGATCGCGGCCCAGCGCTCCCGGATCGGCATGGTCTTCCAGCGGTTCAACCTCTTCCCGCACATGACGGCGCTCGGCAACGTGATGGAGGCGCCCCGCCAGGTGCTGAAGCTCAGCAAGGCAGAGGCGGAGCGCGACGCGCGCGAACAGTTGGAACGCGTCGGGCTCGGCGACAGGGCCGAGCACTACCCGTCCCAACTCTCCGGCGGCCAGCAGCAGCGCGTCGCGATCGCGCGGGCGCTTGCGATGCGGCCCGAGTTGATGCTCTTCGACGAGCCGACCTCCGCGCTCGACCCCGAACTGGTCGGCGAGGTGCTGAGCGTCATGAAGTCGCTCGCCGCCGACGGCATGACCATGATCGTCGTGACCCACGAGATCGGCTTCGCGCGCGAGGTCGCCGACCAGGTCGTCTTCATGGACGACGGCGTGATCGTCGAGCGCGGCACGCCAGCAGAACTGATCGACAACCCGCAGAACCAGCGCACCCGGGACTTCTTCGCGAAGGTGCTGTAGCGGGGCGCGACCCCTCCGGCCGATACCGTTTTGGCCTTGACAGCGAGGGGAAACGACATGACGCAGCCACCACCCGAGGGGCCACGCGGCCCGCAGTTCACCTTCGGGGCGCCGCAGGGCTACCAGGCCGGCCCCCAGGGCCAGCAGCACGGGACTCGGCAGGGCCCTCAGCGGCAGGCCCAGCCGGGGCCGCCACAGGGTCCCGGACCGGCGCAGCAGTGGTCGGCGCCGCCGCCCGGCTATCCGCAGCAGGCCCCCGCTCCCGCGTCGCCTGGCAGGTCACGGCTTGTGGCTGGCATCGTCATCGCGGCGCTCGCCGTCGGCCTCGTCACGAGCCTCGTGTTCAACTTCATCCGGCCGGGGGAACCGGCGTCCTTCCCCCAGGTCGGCAGCGCGAAGGCGGAGGACAGCCTCAGGGCCGCGATCGAACTGATCGGCAAGGGCGACACGGTGGGCGCCGCGAGCCACTGCGCTATCGACGCCCGCGCCGAGGGCTTCGACTTCGACGCCTACCGCCGCGCACGATACATGCCGTCCTATCGCGACACCCTGCGCTGGAGCCCACCCACCGAGGACTGGCTCGCCGTCAACAAGGCGACCGCCGAGGCCGAATGCATCGCCCTGATGCGCGAACTCGCGTGGGGCATCACCGTGCCGTCGGACCTCGACATCTTCGACTACGACTGGGAACCGGACGAGAAGGAGTTCATCGAGCAGGTCGATGCCCCTGCCGACGTCCGGGTCGTACGCTTCGACCTCTTCCAGCCCAAGAGCCGCTACGCCAAGGACGCCGTCGCCGAGAACTGCGACCCCTGGGGCGGCGAGGAATGTGCATCGGCGATCGCGATGCTCGACAGCGAGGACGGCAAGCGCATCGTGGCGCTCGACTTCGTGCGCTACGAGGAGGAGTGGTTCATCCTGCCGACGGAGTCGACCATGAGCTACTACGTCGGGATCGACAGCCTCTACCGCAGCCACATCGGCGCCGGCAGCGACAACGACTACGAGGATGCCCTGGAGACGCTCAAGTCAAGGTCGCGGTGAGCCCGGCTACCCCTCGCAGAGTTCCCGGATCCACGCCGCCTCGTTGACCACCGGTCGCCCGGACACCAGTTCGCCGTCGACCACGAAGCCCTCCTCGCGGTCGCGCAGGTGCCCGATCAGCCTGCCTCGCCAGTCGGCGACCTCCTCGGCCCGCCCTTCGTCGTCGACGAGGTTGACCAGTTCCTGTGGGTCCTCGTCGAGGTCGAAGAACTGCTGGATGCCCGAGCCGGTCCACCAGCAGAACTTGCGGTGGCCGTCGGTGACCCAGTGCATCGACTCCCACCCGTTCATCTCATAGGTGTGTTCGCCGTGGATGTCGCTGCGCCACTCGACATCCTCGCCGCGCATCAGCGGAAGCACGCTCGCGCCGTCGACGGTGTCGGGGATCTCGACGCCCGCGATGTCCAGGATGGTCGGCATGATGTCGCGCAACTCGACGACCTGATCGACGCGCGGCGAGACGTACCTGCCGCCGGGCAGTCGCACGATGAACGGCACGTGCGCGCTGCCCTCGTAGCCGACCGTCTTGCGGTAGAAGTTGTGGTCCCCCATCATGTCGCCGTGGTCGGAGACGAACACGAATGCCGTGTTGTCGACCAGGTTGAAGTCGCTGAGCGCCTCGACGAGGCGGTTGAGTTGGTAGTCGATCTGGGTGATCAGGCCGTAGTAGGCGGCGAGCGCCCTGCGCCTGACCTCCGGCTTCTGCTTGCCGTGCATCGGCTCGGCGAGGAAATCGATCCGGAACGCCTCGAAGGCCTTCGTCCACTCCCCCACGGGAGGCTCTGGGAGGTCCTCGTCGAGGTACTGGTCCATCGCCCACTGCGGAGGGTCGTACGGCGCGTGCGGGCGGTGGAACGACAGGTACAGGAAGAACGGGACGGTGGGGTCGCGGCGGTACAGCCAGTCGACGGCCTCCGAGCCGATCCAACTGGTCGGGTGGTAGGCCTCCGGCTTGTCCCACGGCCGGGCCATCATCGAGTTGCAGCCGACGCCGTGGTCGGTCTCCGCGGCTGCCGCCATGCCGGGCTGCCTGCGCAGCCAGGTGAGGTAGTCGTCGATGGCGGCCAGGTTGCGGCCGTTCATCCGTCGCGCGAAGTGCAGGAACCCGTCGTGCAGTTTGACGTCCTCGAAGCCGATCCGGTCGCGCTCCGGGTAGACGTGCATCTTGCCGATCGCCTGGGTCTGGTAGCCGTTGTCACGCAGCACGCCAGGCAGCGTCGTCGGGTACGCCTTCGAGAAGGGGACGCCGTCGCGGTAGCCGTAGCGGCCGTGCGACTCCTGCCCCATGCCGGTGAACAGCGCGACCCGGGCGGGCACGCAGGTCGGCGTGGCGCTGTAGGCGTTGTCGAAGGTGGTGCCGGTGGCGGCCAACTGGTCGAGGTACGGCGTCTTGACGATCGGGTTGCCTGCGCCGGACATGGCATCGCCGCGCATCTGGTCCACACAGACCAGGATGATGTTGGGTTTGTCGTTCATCCCTTTACCGCTCCTGAGAAGCTCTCTACGAAGTACCGCTGCAGGAAGATGAACAGCACGATGATCGGCAGCAGGGCGATCGATGCGGCTGCGGTCATGAGACCCCAGTCGGCGTTGAACTGGTTCTGCAGGTCGTAGATGCCCACCGAGAGGGTGCGCAACTCCGGCCGGGTCAGGGTCAACACCAGCGGCAGCAGGAAGTCGTTCCAACTGTGCATGAACTGCAGGATGACACCCGTGGCGATGACCGGCTTCGCCAGGGGTAGGTAGACCGTCCAGAACACCCTCCAGAAGCCGGCGCCGTCGATGCGGGCCGCCTCCTCGAGTTCCTTGGGCATCTGGGCGAAGAAGCCGGCGAACAGCAGCACGATCACGACGCTGACGCCGCCGGACTCGGCGAGCGTGACGCCCCACAGGCTGCCGCCGAGACCCAACTTGTTGATCAGGTCGAAGATCGGGATCACCGTGAAGCCCTGGGGCAGGAAGATCACCATGCCGAGCAGCACGAAGATGATCGCCTTGCCCGGGAACTTGTAGCGGCCGAGCGCGTAGCCCATGAAGGCGTTGCTGAACACAGCGATGATGATGGAGAACACCGTCACGAAGACGCTGTTGAAGAAGTACTGCCCCATGTTCGCGTCGTTCCACGCGTTGATGTAGTTGCTGACCCGCAGCGTCGGCGTGAACGGGTTGAGCGACCCGAAGATCTCCACGTTGCTCTTCACCGACGAGGTGACCATCCAGAAGAACGGGTAGGCGAAGATCACGGCCAACGGAAGCATCACCACGATGGTGACGAGCACCGCGATCTTGTCCGCGCGGGTGAAGCGTCGCTTGCCCTGCAGTTCGCGCAGTTCCTTCTTCCTGAGCTTGCCCTTGTGCATGTCAGGCTCCCATCTGCGACTTGCGTCGCGATAGTCCACGGGCGGCCCACGCCTGCAGCACCGCGAGGATCAGCGTCGCCAGCCCGAAGAAGCAGCCGGCGGCCGACGCGTAGCCGAGGCGGGGGATGCCGCCCTGGGCCGACGGCGCGAACGCCGTCTGGTAGATGAAGACCTCCATCACCTGGGTCGTGTAGTAGGGGCCGCCGCCGGTCATGGCCTGGATCAGCGCGAACGCGTGCAGGTTCTCGTTGGCGGTCAGCACCAGGATCACGATGGTGAACGGCAGCAGCAGCGGCATCGTGATGTGGATCAGTTGGCGCAGCGACGTCGCCCCATCGACCTTTGCGGCCTCGTAGTACTCCTCCGGTACCGTCTGCAGCGCGGCCATCCAGTAGATCAACGTCATGCCGAAGTTCTTCCACGTGTGCGCCCCCAGCGTCACCCAGAAGGCGATGCTCGGGTCGGAGAGGAACTCGATGGGCTGGCCCGCGAGGCCCGTCGACGTCAGGAGCGTGTTGACGGGTCCCGAGTTGGGCGAGAGCACGAAGGTCAGCACGACGCCGATCACCGACGCGGCCGCCATCACGGGCATGAAGAAGACGGTCCGGAAGACCACCGACGTGCGGCCGCGGATCACGTTGTTGAGCAGGATGGCGACCATCAGGGCGAGGATCACCCGGACGGGCACGCCGACAAGCACGAACAGCATGGAGCGGCCGAACGCCCCCCAGAACAGCGGGTCCTTGACCAATTCGACGTAGTTGCCGAGGCCGATGAACTTCATCGACGAGGTGAACCCCGACCATTCCATGGTGGAGAACACCCAGGACGCCACCATGGGATAGAAGACGAACAGGCAGGACAGGATGAGGCCCGGAAGCAGGAACAGGTAGACCCAGCCGAGGGTCGACTTGCCGTACCACTTCGGGTAGGTCGATGAGGCGCGTCCCATGGGCTCAGCCGAGCGCGTCGTAGTCGGCCTGCGTGTACTCCTTGCTCGGGTCCCAGTTCGGGAAGACCGTCTGCTGGAAGTCAGCGTCGGCGCCTGCCGCCTTTGCCGCGGTGAACGCTCCCTCGAGCGCGGCCTGCAGCTTGCCGTCGAGCTCGGCGAGCGCCTTCTTGGCGTCGGGGATCTGCCCGGACATGATGCCCTGCATCACGTTCTGCAGGCCAGGCTCGACCGGCTTCAGCTCCATCTTGATCTTGCCCGCGTCGGGGGTGCGGAGCTCAAGCTGAGGCGCCGCGCGCATCAACTCGCGGGCCAACTCGGCCGCCTTCTTGGCGTTCGGGTCGAGCAGCGCGTCGTCGACGGACTCGTTGGCCTCGGGGATCATCGAGACGAGGGTGCCCTGAGTCAGCTCGACCATCTTGGTCTGCCCCTCGACGGAGCCGAGGTAGTTGAGGATGACGCCCGCGACCTCGGGGATGGGGGTCTTCGCGTACAGCCAGGTCTGGTTGGCGCCGCGCTCGGCGAACGGGATGTGGTACGCCTTTCCCTCGGGCGACGGGAGGGGGTTGAGCGTGAACTTGAAGTCGGGGCTCTTCTCCTTCCAGGCGCGCAGGTCCCACGGGCCGTTGAACATCGACCCGGCGATGCCTGCGGGGAACTGGGCGCGCGCGTCGGCGTCCTTCAGGGTCAGGTAGCCGGGGACGACGGAGCCGTCGGCAACCAGCGACTTGAGGAACTCGACGGCGGAGATGAACTCGTCGGAGGCGAAGGAGTACTTGCCGGTCAGCATGTCGAGGCCGTCGTTCATGACGCCGCGCCAGCCTGCGGTGTTGGCGAGGTACATCGCGACGACCCAGAGGTGGTCGCCGGTGACGAGGTAGCCGGGCTTGCCAGCGCCGGTGAGCTTCTTCGCGGCATCGCGGAAGTCGTCCCAGGTCTTGATCGCGTCGGGGTCGACGCCCGCCTTGTCGGCGAGGTCGTTGCTGGTGAACAGCATCTTCTCGAGGCGGCGGGTGGAGTTCAGCGGCCAGGAGTAGACCTTGCCGTCGAAGACGTGGATGCCGGGGATCAGCGCGGTGTCGGGGAAGGCGGCGCGCCACGTGTCGAAGTTCGGGATGACGGTGTCGAGGGGCTGGACCCAGCCCTCGGCGATCGCCGTCTGCGGCGGCACGTTCTGCGGGAGGGCGAACACGTCAGGGGCAGATCCGTTGCGGATGCCGAGTGGGACGACCTGGTTGACCTGGTCCCAGCCCGCGCCGTCGTAGGTGACGGTGACGTTGTCGTGCTGCTCGCCGAACGAGGCGATCACGGGGTCGAGGTACTTGGCCTTGAGGTCGCCGGAGTCGAGCCAGCGGAACGCGACCTTGTCCGTCGGCAGCTTGACCCCGGTGGTGTCGAAGACGAACTCGGCGGCCGCCTCACTGCCTGTCGCGGTGGGCTTGGCCGAGGGGGTGCCCGTGTCGATGGAGCAGCCGGCGGCCGCGGTGGCCATCGCGGCGCCGCCCAGGAGAAGGGACCGGCGGCCGAACGTGGACGAGAAGATCTGCATCGAGCGCTCCTTTGCACATCGTATGGAAGGTGGTTATACGATTGACCATCGAGTTTCTGTTGTCAAGAGGTATGCGAAAAATGAGATTCCGGACCCCGAGCGGGTGCCCTTGGGCGCTCAGTACCCTTTCCCCATGAGCAAGCCAGCCAGGCCGACCCAGGCCGACGTCGCCCGCCTCGCAGGAGTGTCGGTCGCCACCGTCAGCTACGTGGCCAGCGGCAGGACGAGCAGGTCGAAGCCCGCCTCGCCCGAGACCCAGGAGCGGGTGCTTGCCGCGATGGAGGAGCTCGGCTACCGCCCCCAGTGGGCCGCTAGAGCGCTGCGCAGGCAGCGCACCGGTCTGCTCGCGGTGCTCACCTACGCCCCGCTGAACCCGTGGGCCGAGGAACTGCTCAACCAGGTCCAGGAGCGCGCGGCGGGCAGGGCGACCGAGACGGTGATCCTGCGCTACACCGACGACGAGCACCTCGCCCGCCAGGTGAAGCTGATCCGCGGCGGGCTCGCCGACGCGGTGCTGGTGCTCGGGCTGGAGGACATGCCGGAGAACATCCAGGCGCGGCTCGCCGGGCTACCCGTGCCGGTGCTCGCGATCGCCAACGACGGCCCGAAGCAGATCTCGCTGGTGCGTCAGCGGGAGAAGGGCGCCATCGTCGACCTGTTCGCGCACCTCGCCGCGCGCGGCGTGACCACCTTCCACTACGTCGCCGAGGCCTCCCACATCCACCGTCGGGTCCGGGCGCGGCGCACCGGATGGGTGACGGAGGCGGCCCAGGCACTCGGCTTCGAGCCGGTGCTGCACCACATCACGGCGCTGCCGACCCCGTCCGAGGTGGCGGCGGTGATGGACACGGTCGCCACGGACGGCTCCAACGCGCTGGTGTGCGCCTCGGACCGGACGGCGATCCCGCTGCTGTGGGCCTCGCTGTCGCGGGGCGTCTCGGTGCCCGACCAGTTGCGGATCTCGGGGATGGGCAACATCGTCGAGGGCGAGGTCTCCACGCCTGCGCTGACGACTCTCGGCGTCCGCTCCCCCGACTACCGGGCGGCGATCGACCACCTGCTCACGCGCGTCGAGGACCCGTCGCTCGGTCCCACCGCCGTCGACGTGCCGTGGGAGTTGGTGATCCGGGGCTCGGCCTAGCGGCCTACGCGAGGGCGCGTAGCACCGCGGCCAGGGCCGTCGCCAGATCGTCGACGGTGAGGTCGGCCGCGACGGGGGCCGCAGCGTCGGTCTCGGCGCCCACGGTGGGCGTGGCGCCCTCCCGGACGGCGGGGACGTGCACGAAGCCCGCCGGGCCGTCGAAGCCCGTCAGCGCGGCGCGGAACACCGCGTTGCAGACGAAGGCACCCGCGTCCTCCGACGCCTCCGCGGGCACGCCTGCCGCGCGGATCGCTGCGACCAACCCCGGCACGTCGAGGCGGGTCGCGAGACGCTCGGGGCCGTCGTCGATGGGTCCGGAGGGGCGCCTGCCGTCGTTGTCTGCGATCCGGGCGACCTGGGCGTTGACGGCCCACGCCTCCGGGGTGACCGCTGCGCGTCCTCCCGCCTCGCCGACCGCGACGACGGCGTCGGGGCGGTGCCGGGCGATCAGGGCGCGAAGGGCCGCCGGGCCCGACTCGAAGCCGACGGGCAGGATCGCCGTGACCAGGTCGACGCCCGGCACCCCGCGCTCCCCCAGCAGGGAGACGGCGTCGCCGCTTGCGTTGGACGTGTCGCCGCCGAAGGGCTCAAAGCCCGTCACGAGCACCAGCATGGTGGGGTTTCCTTCCGGGAAATGCACAACGGGCGGGCACCCGAGGGTGCCCGCCCGTTTGCGGTTGCTTATCCGAGGATCACTCGGCGGGCTTCGACACGGTGGTGTCGACGAGCACGCTCGGGCTCATCGTGGACGAGACGGCGATCTTGCGGAGGTAGCGGCCCTTCGAGGAGGCCGGCTTGAGGCGCAGGATCTCGTCGAGGACGGCGTAGTAGTTGTCCACCAACTGCTGGGCCGTGAAGGAGGCCTTGCCGATGATGAACTGCAGGTTCGCGTGACGGTCGACACGGAACTCGATCTTGCCGCCCTTGATGTCGGAGACGGCCTTGGCCGTATCCATGGTGACGGTGCCGGTCTTGGGGTTCGGCATCAGGCCACGGGGGCCGAGCACGCGGCCGAGGCGGCCGACCTTGCCCATCATGTCCGGGGTGGCGACGACGGCGTCGAAGTCGAGGTAGCCGCCGGCCACCTTCTCGATCAGCTCGTCGGTGCCGATCTCGTCGGCCCCTGCCTCGCGGGCGGCCTCAGCCTTGTCACCGGCGGCGAAGACGAGGACCCGTGCCGTCTTGCCAGTGCCGTGAGGAAGGTTGACCGTGCCGCGGACCATCTGGTCGGCCTTGCGGGGATCGACGCCCAGGCGGATGGCGACGTCGACGGTCTCGTCGAACTTGGCGGTCGCCATCTCCTTGAGGAGGCGGAGCGCCTCCTCGGGGGTGTACTGCTGCTGCTCGTCGCGCTTGTCAGCGGCGGAGCGGTAGCCCTTGCTGTGCTTCATGCTGGTTCCTTAAGAGTTTGGCCGGACGCTTGGCCCGGTCACCAGTTGTGGTGTGGGGAGCACTCCCCTGCCACGTGTGTTCTGTGTGGTCAGTCGACCGTGACGCCCATCGAGCGCGCGGTGCCCTCGATGATCTTCATGGCGGCCTCGACGTCGTTTGCGTTGAGGTCGGGCAGCTTGGTGGTGGCGATCTCGCGGACCTGGTCCTTGGTGATCTTGCCGACCTTGGTGGCGAGCGGGTTCGCGGAGCCGGAGGGCACGCCCGCCGCCTTCTTGATCAGCTCGGCCGCCGGGGGCGTCTTGGTGATGAAGGTGAACGTGCGGTCCTCGTAGATGGTGATCTCGACGGGGATGACGTTTCCGCGCTGGGACTCGGTCTGGGCGTTGTACGCCTTCACGAATTCCATGATGTTGACGCCGTGCGGACCGAGAGCGGTACCGACCGGCGGCGCAGGAGTGGCAGCGCCAGCCTGCAGTGCGACCTTAACGAGGGCCGCAACCTTCTTCTTGGGAGGCATGGGTGGGTCCTTTACCTGTATGGATGGATGCGCCGGCGGAAACCGGCGCAACGCACAATCTTAGACGACCTTCTCGACTTGCTTAAATTCGAGATCGACGGGCGTCTCGCGGCCGAGGATCTCGACGAGAGCGCGGAGCCGCTGACTGTTGGCGTTGATTTCGGTGATCGTGGCGTGCACCCCGGTGAAGGGGCCGTCGGTCACCATGACGGAGTCGCCGACCGCGAAGTCGACGACCTCGACCTTCTTCTTCCGCTGCACCGCGGCACCCGCCTGAGCGGCGTTCACCTTGGCGATCACGGAAGGAGTGAGCATGTGGATGACCTCGTCGATCGACAGCGCGACCGGCTGCTGGCCGTGGCCGACGATGCCGGTCACCGACGGGGTCTGGCGCACGAGGCTCCAGGAATCGTCTGTCAGCTCCATGCGGATCAGCACGTAGCCGGGCGTCACCGAGCGGGTCACCGTCTTGCGCGCGTTGTTGCGGACCTCGACGACCTCCTCGGTGGGGACGATCGTCTCGAAGATGTAGTCCTCCATGTTGAGGCTCTGCGCGCGGGAGTCGACGTTCTGCTTGACGCGGTTCTCCATGCCCGAGTAGGTGTGGATGACGTACCACTCGCCCCACTTGCTCTCGAGCTCCTCGCGGAGTTCGGCGACGGCCTTTGCGACGGCGTCATCCTTGTCGAGGTCGTCCTCGTCCTCTTCAGGCTCGTCGTCCTCGGTCAGCGAAAGGGTCTCGCCGTCGGAGTCCTCGTCCTCGGCACCGAAGGCGCCAAGGTCGATCTCGATGTCGTCCTCGACGGGGGCCTCTGCCTCGAGGGCACCGAGGTCGATCTCGAAGTCGGTGTTCTCAGTGTTATCGGATTCGGTCATCACTTGCTCCCTAGCATCTTCAGCAGGCCCCACGTGAACGCGAAGTCCAGCGCACCGACGATCAGGATCATGATCAACACGAAGATCAGCACTGCGCTGAACATGGAGACCGTCTGGGGCCAGGTCGGCCACACAACGCGCTTGAGCTCAGCGGCCGACTGGGCCACGAACTCGGCGGGATTGTGGGCCTTGTACGGGTCGTCGTGCTCGACGGTGGACGCGCTGCGCTTGCGCGTGGCGGTGTCCTTCTTGCGGACGGGGGCCTTGGCGGTCTTGCGGGCGATCGGAACGGCTGCCGCGGCGGCACGCTCCTCCGGGGTGAAGTTCTCTTCGAGTTCCGCGATCGTCTCGTCGTCGGCCTCAGGGTCGACGTCATCGGACGGGGGAACGACCTCGATGGCGTCCGGGTCGTGCTCGACGGCCTCTTCGGCCTCCTCGAGCGCCTCCGGATCGTCGATGTCGAAGATGCTGAGCGTGTCGTTTTCCGACTCTTCGGCAGCGTCGCTTGCACCGGTCACGAGATCCTCGCGTCCTGGCTCGGCGTCGCGTGACTTGTCGCTCACGCTGCTTCCCTTCGCTCGACAAACAAAATGCCTCACCGGCAAGGCCGGCAGGCGTGCGAGGTAACCGCCGAAAAAATCGTCGGCCACCTAGCAGGGCAGGAGGGACTCGAACCCCCAACCTGCGGTTTTGGAGACCGCTGCTCTGCCAGTTGAGCTACTACCCTTTACCGGAACCACCAGGGCTGATAGCGGGCTTTTGAGCACGCTTCGACCTTGGCAACAATTACCGGTGCTCCACAACTATAGGCGGTTTCTCGGCGCGAGTCGAACCGGCCCCCGTGAGCCGGGCGCACCGGTGAGAGACACTGGGGCATGGACGCGACCCAGCGGGTAGCCCGGGCGATGAGCCACACGCCGAGGGCGACCCATCTGCCTGACCGTGAGGTGCCCAACGCGCGCCTCGACGTCCCGCTTCCCCTCTTCGGCGGCGCCACGAACTCGCAGCCCTCGACCGTCGCGACCATGCTGGTCGCGCTCGACGTGCATCGCGGTCACCGGGTGCTCGACGTAGGCGCGGGGTCGGGGTGGACGACGGCGCTGCTCGCCTGGCTGGTCGGCACCGACGGCGAGGTGCTCGGGCTGGAACTGGACGGGGAACTGGCCCGCTGGGGCGCCGAGCGACTGGCCCGCCACGGGCGCGGCTGGGCGCGCCTCGAGGCGGCCGATCCGACGGTGCTGGGTAGGCCGTCGGAGGGGCCGTACGACCGGATCCTGGTCTCGGCGATATCTGCCAGGCTGCCGTGGACGCTCGTCGGGCAACTCACCGACGGCGGGGTGATGGTGATCCCGGTCGACGGCCAGTTGTGGACGTGCCGGAGGGTCGGCGACGACGCGGAGGTCACCCGCAGCGGGGCATATCGCTTCGTGCCCTTGGTTGAGCCATGAGGTCCGCGCCAGCGTCGTTTCATGGCTCAACCAACCCTCACGCCAGGGAGGCCATCCAGGCGCGGTGCAGGTCCGCGTAGCGGCCCTCCCCCGCGACGAGGGTGGCCGGGTCGCCGTCCTCGACGACCTCGCCGTGCTGCAGCACAAGCACCCGGTCGGCGATCTCCACCGTCGACAGGCGGTGGGCGATGATGATCGCCGTCCGGTCGGCGAGGATCGTGGCGAGCGCGCGCTGCACGAGGCGCTCGGTGGGGATGTCCAGCGAACTGGTCGCCTCGTCGAGGATCAGCACCCGCGGGTCCGCGAGCACGACCCGCGCGAAGGCCACCAACTGGCGCTGCCCGGCGGAGAGCCGCGAGCCACGCTTGCCCGTGTCGGTGTCGTAGCCCTCTGGCAACTGCCGGATGAAGGTGTCCGCGCCGACCGTGCGCGCCGCGTGCTCGATCTCCTCTCGCGAGGCCCCAGGCCGGCCGAAGGCGATGTTGTCGGCCACCGATCCGGAGAAGATGAAGTTCTCCTGCGTCAGCAGCGTCACGTGTTCGCGCAGCCGGTCGTCGCTCAGGTCGCGCAGGTCGACGCCGTCGAGACGGATCGCGCCCTCCTGCGGGTCGTAGAACCGGGCGATCAGCTTCGCGATGGTCGTCTTGCCCGCTCCCGTGGTGCCGACCAGCGCGACGGTCGAGCCGGCCGCCAGGTCGAGGTCGAGCCCGGGGAGCACCGTCGTGTCCGCCAGGTAGCCGAACCGGACGCCGTCGAACTCGACGCGGCCGACGGGCCGTTCGATCTCCCGCGGCTCGGCGGGGTCGTCGACCTGCGACTCCTCCGCCATCACGCTCGAGATCTTCTCCAGCGCCGTGAATGCCGACTGCAGCGTCGAGATGAACTGGCCGAGGTCGGCGATCGGGTCGAAGAACATCCGCAGGTACAGCACGAACGCGGCGAGCGTTCCGACGCTGACGTCCCCGCCGACGGCGAGGTAGCCGCCCGCAAGCACTACGAGCACGATGCCGAGGTTGCCGATCGCCTGGATGCTCGGCATGGCGCGCGCGAAGGTCCGCATCGCGGTGACGTTGCGATCGCGGTACTGCAGCGCAACGTCCTCGAAGATCTCCGCGGAGCGGGGCTCCCGGCGGAAGGCCTGCACGGCCTTGATGCCGGTCATGGTCTCGATGAACTGCACGATGACGATGGCCGAGTAGGTCCGCACGGCGCGGAAGGCGCGCGTCGAGGCCTTCACGAACCAGCGCATCACCAGCCACAGCAGCGGGTAGGTGAGGAACGCGACCAGCGCGAGGCGCCAGTCGAGGGAGAACATGATCAGCGTCGCGCCGACGATCGTCAGGATGGCGATGATCACCACGTCGATGCCCTGCAGCACCAACTCGGCGACGGCGTCGACGTCGCTTGTCATGCGGGAGACGGCGCGGCCCGAGGTGTAGCGGTCGTGGAAGCCGATGTCGAGGCGCTGGAACTTCGTGAAGAGCCTGCGGCGCAGGTCGAGCAGGATGGCGTTGCCGATCCGGCCGGAGCGGCGCAGGAAGGTCGCTCGACCCACGATCTGCGCGACGATCGCGACCGCCATGAGCGCGATCGAGCCCCACAGCACCCCGGCGTCTCCCGTGAGCCCCTTGTCGAGGATGCGCTGCACGAACACGGGGATCGACAGCCGCGCCGCGGCCTCGACGACCACCACGCCGACGAGGATCAGCAGCCACCAGCGGTAGGGGCGGATCAGGTCGGCGAGGAGCTTCCTGGACGGCCCGCGGAGGCCGACGCCCGCTGCGCGCTCCTCCTCGATGTCCTGCTTGACGCCGCGCCAGGCCGCCGTCGGGTCGGCCTGCTCCTTCTCGGTGTCGGTGCTCACCTTTCGTCACCTCCCATGGCGATCGAGTAGTCGGCTGCCAGCAGTTCCCGGTACTCGGGGACGGTGGCCAGCAGGTCCTGGTGCGTGCCGACGTGGGCGATCCGTCCCTCGACGAGCACGGCGACCCGGTCGGCGAGCAGCACGGTCGAGGCGCGGTGCGCCACGACGATGCCCGTGACGCCCACCAGGGTCGACTTCAGCGCCTCCTCGACCTCCGCCTCGGTGTGGATGTCCAGCGCGCTGAGGGTGTCGTCGAGCACCAGGATCCGGGGGCGGACCAGGATGGCGCGCGCGAGGGCGAGGCGCTGCCGCTGGCCGCCGGACAGGCTGAGGCCCTGCTCCCCGAGGCGCGTGTCGAGGCCCCACGGCAGGTCGTAGACGAACTCGGCGCGTGCGACCCTGACCGCCTCGGCGATGTCCTCCTCGCTCGCGTCCGTCCGACCGAGAGTCAGGTTCTCGCGGGCCGACATCGAGAACAGGATGGGGTCCTCGAAGGCGGCACCGACCAGGCTGCGCAACTGCGTCAGGTCCAGGTCGCGCAGGTCGACGCCGTCGAGCAGGATCTGCCCGGAGGTGACGTCGGCGAGCCTGGGGATCAGCGAGACGAGCGTCGACTTCCCCGAGCCGGTGCCGCCGACCAGGGCGACCGTCTCGCCCGGCTCGAGGGTCAGGTTCAGCCCGGTCAGGGTCGGCTCGTCCGCGTCGTCGAACTGGTAGCCGACGTCGCGCAGTTCCAGCCTGCCCCGCGGCTCGGCGATCCGGGCCTCCCCCGAGGCGATCGAGACGGGCGCGTCGAAGACCTCGACGATGCGGTCCGCGGCGGTGGCGGCCTCGCGGGCGAAGGACAGCAGGAAGCCGAGGCTGCCGACGGGCCAGGCGAGCGAGAGCAGCAGCGTCACGAACGCGACGGCGTCGCCGATGCTGATGCCGCCGCCGGGCACGGCCAGCCCGATGCCGACAAGCACCACGAGGAGAAGCACGTTCGGGAAGACCTCGAGCAGCGTCCACAGGATCGAGGCGAGGTTCATCCGCTGGACGCCCGTGTCGCGCAGCTTCCTGGAGCGCTCGTCGTAGCCCTTGAACACGTAGCGGGAGCGGCCGAAGGAGCGGATCACGCGGACGCCGTGCAGCGACTCCTCCGCGGAGCTCGCGACGTCACCGGTCTCGTCCTGCAGCCTGCGCGACAGGGTGCCGAAGCGACCCATCAGCGCGAAGGTGGCGATCACGACGGGGATGACGGCGATCAGCACCGCAAGCCCCACCTGCCACAGCTTGACCACCATGATGACGACCACCACGACGATGTGGATCGAGTTCATGAACAGCATTACGAGCCCGAACGACATGAAGCGGCGCAGCAGCCCCAGGTCGCTCATCATGCGGGAGAGCAACTGGCCGGACTCCCACGACTTGTGGAATCCCATCGGGAGGCGCTGCAGCTTGTCGAACAGGTCGAGCCGGATGTTGGCCTCGATGTGCGAGGTGGCACGCGACATCACCCAGCGCCGGATGAACGACAGGCCGGCGTCGGCCGCTCCGAGGGCGAGCAGCGCGAGCGCGTACCAGAGCAGGCCGGGGATGTCGCCGTGCGCGATGGGCCCGTCGACGACCGCGCCGAGCAGCAGCGGCATCGCGACGCTGACGAGCACGCCGATCGGGGCGAGCGTGAATGACATCAGGAACTGCCACGTGTACGGCTTGATGTAGGGCACGAAACGCAGCACGGCCGGGCGCCTGGGTGCCGGTGCAGCCAGCGCGTAGGGGCGGGATCTGGCTGGAAGCATTGGGTAACCCTACTGCGCCACTCCGACAGCCCAAGGCCTCACCCGCGGGGGTGGATCTGCCGCCCTGGGACCGGCCCAGGGCTGCTATCAGACGGCGATCGGCGCCTTGATGACGGGGTGCGGGTCGTAGCCCTCAACCTGGATGTCGCCGAGCTGGAACTCGTCGATCCTGGTGACGGCGGGGTTCAGGCGGAGCGTCGGCAGGGGCCTGGGCTCGCGGCCGAGTTGCAGCGCGACCTGCTCGAAGTGGTTCGAGTAGATGTGCGCGTCGCCGAGCGTGTGGACGAACTCCCCCACCCTGAGCCCTGTCACCTGGGCGACCAGATGCACCAGCAACGCGTAGGAGGCGATGTTGAACGGCACGCCGAGGAACACGTCGGCGGAGCGCTGGTAGAGCTGGCAGCTCAGGATGCCCGGGCCGCCGTCGTCGGCAGGCGCGACGTAGAACTGGAACATGGTGTGGCACGGGGGCAGCGCCATGTCGTCGACATCGGCAACGTTCCAGGCCGAGACGATGTGGCGTCGGGAGTCCGGGGAGGTGCGAAGCGACTCGATCACCTTGGCGATCTGGTCGACGTGGCCGCCATCCGGGGTCGGCCAGGAGCGCCACTGGTAGCCGTAGACCGGGCCGAGGTTGCCGTCGGCGTCTGCCCACTCGTCCCAGATGGTGATGTTGTTCTCGTGCAGCCAGCCGATGTTGGTGTCGCCGCGCAGGAACCACAGCAGTTCGCCGAACACCGAGCGGGTGTGGACCTTCTTGGTGGTCAGCAACGGGAAGCCCTCGCGCAGGTCGAAGCGCATCTGGTAGCCGAACACCGACCGGGTGCCGGTGCCCGTCCGGTCGGACTTGTCGACGCCGGTGTCCATGATGTGGCGCAGCAGGTCGGTGTACTGCTTCACGCGAGGCTCCTCAGGTAGTCGACGAACTCGCGCACGGCCGCGCCGCGGTGCGAGATGGAGTCCTTCTCCTCCGCGCTCAACTCGGCGGAGGTGACGTCGAGGCCGAGCGGCACGAACAGCGGGTCGTAGCCGAAGCCGTTGACGCCCGCAGGCGCCGCGTCGGTGATGTGGCCCGGCATGTAGCCGTGCCAGACGCGCCGCTCCCCGTCCGGTGCGACCATGGCGAGCGCGCAGACGAACCTGGCCCGGCGGCGCTCGCGGGGCACCCCGTCCAGTTGGGCGAGCAGCAGCGCGTTGTTCTCCTCGTCATCGCAGGCGGGGCCGGACCAGCGGGCCGAGCGCACGCCGGGCATCGCGTTCAGCTCGTCGACCTCGAGGCCCGAGTCGTCCGCGATCGCCGTCAGGCCCGTCTCGCGGGCCGCGGCGGAGGCCTTCAGGAACGCGTTGCCCTCGAAGGTGCGCTCCGTCTCCTCGGGCTCGGGGTAGCCGGGGAAGTCCGTCAGGCCGAGCACGTCGACGCTCAGACCCGCCGCCTCGACGATGCGGCGCAGTTCGGCGAGCTTCTTGGGGTTGTTCGTGGCGAGCACGACCCGGGTGGGGAGGCTCACGCCAGCGCCTCGCGCTGCAGACGCGTCAGTTCGGCGCAGCCGAGGGTGCCGAGGTCGAGCAGAGTGCCGAGTTCCTCGCGGCTGAATGGCGTGCCCTCCGCGGTGCCCTGCACCTCGATGAAGGAACCCGAACCCGTCATCACGACGTTCATGTCGGTCTCGGCTGCGGAGTCCTCCTCGTACTGCAGGTCGAGCAGCGCGACGCCCTCGCTGTTGAAGCCGACCGAGACCGCGGCGACCGAGTCCTTCAACGGCTCGCCCGCGAGCGCCCCGAGGCCGCGGAGGTGTTCGACGGCGTCGGCAAGCGCCACGTAGGCGCCGGTGATGGCCGCGGTGCGGGTGCCCCCGTCTGCCTGCAGCACGTCGCAGTCGAGCACGATGGTGTTCTCACCCAGGGCCTTGTAGTCGATGACGGCGCGCAGCGAGCGGCCGATCAGGCGGGAGATCTCGTGCGTGCGGCCGCCGACGCGGCCCTTGATCGACTCACGGTCGGAGCGGGTGTGGGTGGCGCGCGGCAGCATCGCGTACTCGGCGGTCACCCAGCCGAGGCCCGAGCCGGTGCGCCAGCGCGGCACCCCCGTGGTGACGGAGGCCGCGACCAGCACCCTGGTGCGCCCGAACTCGACAAGCACCGAGCCCTCGGCGTGGTCGAGCCAGTTGCGGGTTATCCGCACCTGACGAAGCTGGTCTGGTTGGCGTCCGTCGATGCGGGTCGAAGTCATGGCCCCTAAGGTACCCGTCACCGCGGACAGGTGCACCGTTGCTCTACGGGGACGCCGACGAGGGCCTCCTCGATGTGTTCCCCGCAGCCCGCCCACGTCGGCTTGCCGCACCTGTCACAGGTCACCTTCTTGCACATCTGCGTTCTCCTCCCGGTCGATCACTACGGTCGTCGCGTTGCTGACGAACCCACCCAACAATCTACGTCCAATGCCCTGGAAATCGGTGGCGTCCCCGGTGGTGAGGAACGTCCTGCTGGCCTCGCGTGGCTGGTGGCGCAGCAGCCCAGCCTGCGTCAGTTGCGAGTAGGTGGACTGCGCGCACGCCTCCGCGGAGGAGACGAGCGTGACGCCGTTGCCGAGCACGTAGCCGATCACGCCGGCAAGCAGCGGGTAGTGCGTGCAGCCGAGGATCAGCGTGTCGTCCTGGGACTTCTTGATGGGCGCCAGGTACTCCTCGGCGACCTCGAGCAACTCGTCGCCGCCGGTGATGCCCGCCTCCACGAACTCGACGAAGCGGGGGCAGGCCTGCGCCGTCAACGTGATGTGCGGGGCGATCGCGAAAGCGTCGTCGTAGGAGCGCGAGTTGACGGTGGACTCGGTGGCGACGACCCCGACGCGTCCGTTGCGGGTCGCGGCGACGGCGCGGCTCGCCGCGGGAAGGATCACCTCGGTGATCGGCACGTCGTAGCGCTCCCGCGCGTCGCGCAGCACCGCGGACGAGGCCGAGTTGCATGCGATCACCAGCGCCTTGACGCCGCGCTCCACAAGGTAGTCGAGGCCCTGCAGCGCGAACTTGCGGACCTCCGCGATCGAGCGGGGCCCATAGGGCGCGCGGGCGGTGTCGCCCAGGTACAGGAAGTCCTCGTTGGGGAGCTGCTCGACGAGCGAGCGCAGCACAGTGAGGCCGCCGAAGCCCGAGTCGAACACCCCGATGGGAGCGTCAAGCTTGTTGGTCACAACGCGCCATTGTAGGCCCGCGTCACTGGTCGGTTGCCGTGAACTGTTCCGGGTCGAGGCTCGCGTCTGCGCCGAGGCAGGCGGCACGCGACTCCATCAGGTCCTCCAGCAGGTACCCCAGCCAGTCGATCAGGTCGGCGAGGCCGGGGTTGGCCTCGACCATCGCGGCGACCGGTTCGGCGAGCCTCTCGGTGCCCGCCAACTCCGAGTACCAGAACAGGCGGAGCGCGCCGAGCGTCTTGGCCCATGCGTCGACGTGGTCGAGCCGGACGGGGACGAACCCGTCGAAGGCCCCCAGGTCGGCGCCGACGACCTCCGCGTCGGCGATCCTTGCCCGCGTCTGATTGTGGATCGAGTCGCGCCAGAACTCGCCGGCCTGTTCCCCGTCGGCAAGGGCGGGCGGGAACAGCCGCGAAAGGCGCTGGTTGCCCAGCATCCGCTCGGTGGGGTCGTCGGCCAGGTCGGCGACGATCTGGGTGAACGGGTCGTCCGACTCGCCGCCCTCGGGCAGCAGTTCGCGCAGGTGGGAGACGTAGAAGCCCACCATGGCGCGCAGCCCGTTCTCGCGGCCGTCGCGGCCGTCGAAGGCCCAGACCAGGTCGGCGCCCTCCAGGCTCACGACTGCTCCATCGTCGACCAGAGGTTGTAGCCCTGCATGGCGAGCACGTCCCGCTCCATCTCCTCGCGGTTGCCGGTCGACACGACGGCCTTCCCGTCGTGGTGGACCCGCAGCATCAGTTCCTCGGCCTTCGCCTGCGGGTACTTGAAGTACTCCTGGAAGACGTAGGTGACGTAGCTCATCAGGTTGACCGGGTCGTCCCACACGATCGTGACCCACTGGTGCACGGCGGCGGGCACGGACGCGGGGGCCTCGATGGTCTCGGTGCCGCCTGCCGGTGTCGTGGTCATGGCCCTACTCTGCCGCGTCCGGCCAAACGATGCCAGCGCCCGCTGAGCCCGCGGCGGCACTAGAGTTCCGCCATGACGACAGCGCTCTTGACGGACCATTACGAGTTGACGATGGTGCAGGCGGCGATGGACGCGGGAACCGCCAACCGCCGCAGCCTGTTCGACCTGTTCACCCGCAGGCTGCCGGAGGGTCGCCGCTACGGGGTCGCGGCGGGCCTCGGTCGCGCGATCGACGCCATCGAGAACTTCCGCTTCGGTGAGGCGGAGCTGAGCTTCCTGATCGAGCGGGGCGTGATCCGCGAGAACCTCGCGGAGTGGCTCGCGAACTACCGCTTCAACGGCGACATCTGGGGCTACGCCGAGGGCGAGGTCTACTTCCCCGGCTCCCCCGTGCTGTCCGTGGAGGGCACCTTCGCGGAGGCCTGCATCCTGGAGACGGTGCTGCTGAGCATCTACAACCACGACTCGGCCATCGCCGCCGCCGGGTCGCGGATGACGGCGATGGCGGGCGAGCGCCGCTGCGCCGAGATGGGCTCGCGCCGCACGCACGAGTGGGCCGCTGCCGCCGCCGCGCGCGCCGCCTACATCGCGGGCTTCGCGTCGACGTCGAACCTGGAGGCGGGCCGCTCCTTCGGGATCCCGACGATCGGGACGGCGGCGCACTCGTTCACGCTGCTGCACGACACCGAGGAGGACGCCTTCCGCGCCCAGTTGGGCTCGCTCGGCGAGGACACCACGCTGCTTGTCGACACCTACGACGTGGAGGCGGCGATCCGCAAGGGCGTCGAGCTGACCGGGGGTCGGCTCGGCTCGATCCGCCTCGACTCCGGCGACCTCGCCATCATGGCCCGCCAGGCCCGCGACCTGCTCGATGACCTTGGCGCGACCAAGACGAAGATCATGGTCACCTCCGACCTCGACGAGTGGCAGATCGCGCTGCTCCAGGGCGCCCCCGTCGACGGCTACGGCGTCGGCACCTCGCTGGTGACCGGCTCCGGGCACCCGACCTGCGGTTTCGTCTACAAGCTGGTGGCCCGCGCCGCCTCCGACGCCCCCGACGCCGAGTGGGTCTCCGTCGGCAAGAAGTCCAAGGGCAAGAACACCCTCGGCGGCCGGAAGTTCGCGATGCGCCGCCGCGGCGAGGACGGAAGGGCCGAGTCCGAGGTGATCGGCCTCGGCGCTGCCCCGGTCAACGACGGCAACGACCGCGACCTGCTCGTGCCGATCTTCCAGGACGGCCGCCGCGTCTACGAGGCGACCCTGGACGACGCGCGCCGCAGGCACGCCGAGTCGCTCGCGGAACTGCCGCTCGCGGCTCTCCGGATCTCGAAGGGCGACCCGGCGCTGGAGACGCTGATCCTCGACGAGGCGGGCGACGAGACGACAAATCCGTACCAGGCCGCGCCCATCGTCACGAATTTGTGAGCATCCGGCACCAGGGCAACTGACCCACGCCCGCTCTTAGGCTGAAACCGTCCGACACAGGAAGGTCAGCCATGACACAGGGCCAACACGCCGGAGAGTCACTCCCCCAGGTCTTCGACCGGATCGTCGCGTCGATGGGCGGGGTGCAGCGCCTCGTCGACGACGCGGAGCGCACGCCTGAGCCACCGACCGGGATCGTCGCGGACTATTCCGCAGGCGGCGTCACCGTGACCGTCGAGGACGGCCGCGTCCGGGCCATCGAGTTCGATCCCACCGTCCGCGACCTCCGCGCGGAGGACGCAGGCCTCGACGTGCAGGCGGCCATCAACGGGGCGCTCGAGGCGTACGAGCGCGCCAACCTCGCCCAGATGGAGCGGGTCAACGCCGACTTCGGCGCCGTGATGCGGCAACTGGGTGGCCTCCAGGCCGACATCCACGCCGCCTACCGCGAAGACGTGGCGAGGCTGCGGCCATGAGCGAGAGGATCTTCTCTCCCGAGTCCTGGCGCAGCGCGGGCGGCGCCGTCGACGATGCGGGCGGCGACGTGACCTCGCGCCTGGTGTCGCGCCTCGGCTCCGTGCAGATCACCGGCCAGGAGGGCCTGACGCTGCTCGACGAGTTGGTCGCCGGCATCGTGCCCGCCGTGATGGACGCCGTCAACGGGGCCCTGGCCGACATGTCGACGGGGCTGCGCGACGAGGGCGCCGCGCTGGTGGAGACGGGCAACGCGTACGCGGCCGTCGAGGAGGCCGCGGCGGAGGTCGCCGGACACATGAACGAGGGATTCTGATGGCAATGATGTTGCCCGGGTGGCTGACGGAGGCCCTCCAGTACCTCGGATACAACTGGCCAAGCAGCAACGAGGACATCCTGCACGCCAACGCCCAGGCCTTCCGGGACGCGGGCCGGGAGGCCGACAGCATCATCGGCGACATCGAGGCGGCGATGGCCCACATCCAGTCCAACAACTCGGGCGAGGCGTCGGGGGCGTTCCTCGGCTACATGCGCGGCGAGGACTCGAACCTTTCGTCGCTTCGCGACTTCTCCGACGCGTCGACGATCATCGCGGGCGGCTTCGACGTCGCCTCCGGCCTCGTGGTGGCGTTCAAGTCCGCCGTGATCGCCCAACTGGTGATCCTCGCCGCAGCCATCGCGGCAGCCGTGGCGTCCTTCGGGCTCGCCTCCGGGGCCGCGGTCCTGGCACGGGAGGCCGCCCGGCGCGCCATCAACGCGGCGCTTGAGTTGGCGATGCAGGAGCTGATGGGCTGATGGGCAAGAAGAAGCACCTGATGGGTCCTGCCGCGGGCAGGATCGGAAGGCTGGTCGGCGACAAGCTGAACGCGGGCGACTTCGCGAAGGGGGCGAAGAACCAACTCAAGAAGTCGAGCGACGAGGTGGTCCAGAAGGTCCGCCGCGTCTCGAAGCGGCTGAAGTACCTGGGCAGCACCCCCGGCAAGGCGTCGCGCACCGGCAGGGAGGTCATCGAGCGGATGCGCCGCGAGGGCAAGATCCGCAAGATCGGGGGCGAGGACCAGCTCATCTGGACCAACCCACGCACAGGCAAGACCGAGATGTACCCGCTGAAGGACACCGACATGGGCCACTACCCCGTCGACGCCGTCACCTACTGGAATACCACCGGCATCAAGCACGGACCCAAGTCCCAGGAGGTCCGCGACTGGATGCTCAACTCGAAGAACTATGAGCTCCAACCATCGTGGTACAACAGATCCGAGGGCGCTAAGCTCGGCGCCCGATACAACGACCCGACGCCGTAGAAGGGCTGCAGTTGATGCTGACAGGTATGGAAACGCTCGACCGGCTGACCCCGATGGCGGAGCAGGCGATCGCCGACTACCGCTCCGGGGATACCCAATCCGCCAAGGCCGCAGGTGAGGCGTTCTGGGCGGAGGTGCCGCAGCCGCCGCAGACCGACGGCGAGCGCCTCGCGGCGCAGTTGTCGCTGCTCGTCGCCCGCAGCGCCGTCCCCGTCGACCCGGCGGCCGCAGGCGTGTGGCTGCAGCGGGCCCGCGAGGCCTACGGGGCAGACAGCGCGGGCGGCACCGCCATGTGCGACTTCGTGGCAGGGCGCATCGCCTTCGAGGAGGGCCGCCTCGACGAGGCCCGCGCGTTCTTCGACAAGGCTGTCGCCGTCACCGGCCCCCGCGCCTTCGACGACGAGGACCCGAAGTACCTGGCCTTCTACGAGGGCGACGCAAAGGCCCACACCGCCGCGGGTGGGGAGGACGCGACCACGCTTGCCGAGCGCGGCGAGGAACTCTCCGACGCGGGCGAGTTCGCCAAGGCCGTCGACGTCTGGCAGCGCGCCGTCGCCGTGGCCGACCCGGGCGACGCGGACACGCTGTTCTGGCTGCACGCCAGCATCGGCGACGCCCAGTTCCAGCTTGGCCAGTTCTCCGAGGCGTACGCCTCCGAGCAGGAGGCCCTCAAGATCGGCGGCACGGGCAACCCGTTCGTGTGGCTGCGGCTCGGCCAGGCGGCCTTCGAGTTGGGCATGGACAAGCAGGCGACCGACGCGCTGCTGAGCGCCTACATGCTCGAGGGCGACGAGATCTTCGAGGACGAGGACCCCAGGTACCGCGACTCGCTGGTCGCGAAGGGCCTGATCTAAGCCGGTCTAGGCCGTCGAGGCGACGAGTCCGTCATGCCTCCCAGCGCGACTCTGGCTGCTCGTCGAGGCCGTTCATGACGGCGGCGAGGCGCTTGGGCAGTTCGGCGGTGAAGACGTCCTCCAACTGGATCCGGGTGCCGTCGAGGTCGCCGAGCGGGATCCGCCAGTTGGGGTACTCGTCGACGGTGCCCGGCTGGTTCTGCGTGCGGCGCTCCCCGACGGCGTCGGTGAGGTTGGCGAGCAGCACCTTCGACGGGGTCAGCAGCAGGTAGCGGTGCAGCGCCAGCATCACCTCGACGGGGTCGTCGGCCCGCTCCGGGGTGAGCAGCCCGTAGCGCATCAGGGTGCCGAGCCATTCGGCCTGCTCGTGCTTGGCGTGGGCCAGTTCGGCCTCCAGCGGCTCGGTGAGCAGGCCGAGGTCCTCGCGCAGGCGGACGTGGTCGCCTGCGAGGTAGCCGAGCGTCGGGGGCAGGTCGTGCGTGGTGACAGAGGCCATGCAGTACTCGCGCCAGCGGTCGGCGGCCAGCGGCTGGCCGTGCTCGTCGGCCTCGAACCACAGCACGGAGGTGCCGAGGATGCCGCGGCGCGACAGGTAGTCACGCACCCACGGCTCGACGGTGCCGAGGTCCTCGCCGACGATCAGCGCCTGGGCGCGCTGCGCCTCGAGCGCGAGGATGCCGACCATTGCCTCGTGGTTGTTGCGGACGTAGGTGCCGACCGTCGGGCCGCCGCCCTCCGGGACCCACCACAACCGGAACAGGCCGATGATGTGGTCCACGCGCAGGCCGCCGACCCCGCGCAGCGCGGCCGAGACCATTGCCCGGAAGGGCGCGTAGGACAGTTCGCGCAGCTTGTCGGGGCGCCACGGGGGCTGGCCCCAGTCCTGGCCTGCCTGGTTGTACTGGTCCGGGGGCGCGCCGACGCTCATCCCGGAGGCGAACACGTCGGGCATCATCCAGGTCTCGGCGCCGAGGCGGTGCACTCCGACCGCCAGGTCGGAGACGATCCCGACGGGCATCCCGACCTGGGTGGCCGTGGCCTGCGCGTCGGCGACCTGGCCCTGGGCGATCCACTGCAGCCACTCGAAGAAGTCGACCTCCTCGGCGTGCTCCTCGGCGAACCGGGCGACCTCGGGTGAGCTGGGTCGCTGCAGGTCCTCGGGCCATTCGTTCCAGCGCTGGCCGTGCGCGACGCACAGCGCGGACCAGACGGCGAAGTTGCGCAGCCCGACGCCCTCGCGGCGGCGGAAGTCGTCGAAGGCGATCCGGCGGGCGGGGCGCATCCCGGTGCGGTAGATGGTCCGCAGCGCCTCAAGCTTCAGCGGCCACACGGCGTTGCGGTCGACGATGCCGCTCGCCTCTGCGGCGGCCCGGGCCTTCTTCTGCAGCGCGTGGACGTCGTTGCGGTGCGACTTGCCGAGCGTCGCGAACTCCTGGATCGCCTCGGGGCGGATGTAGATGGGGTTGACGAAGCGGCGCGACGCGGGCAGGTACGGCGAGGGCTCGAGCGGCGTGACCGGCTCCGCAGCGTGCAACGGGTTGATCAGCACGTAGCCCGCGAACTGGCGGGTGCCCGACCAGGTGATCAGGTCGGCCAGGTCGCCCAGGTCGCCGATGCCCCAGGACTCGTCGGAGGTGACGGAGTACAACTGGGTGCCGTAGCCCCAGACGCGCTGGTCGCGCATCGAGGCCGGGAAGCCGACGAAGGACGGGGTGACGATCAGCGAGCCGTGCGAGACGCCCTCGACGGTGCGTGCGACGACCTTGTGGTAGCCGGTGGGCAGGTCGGCGCCGAGCCAGAAGGTGGCCTCGCCGATGGTGGTGCCGTCGACGTCGCGGTCGGGGGTGTTGTTCTCCGACTGCCAGGCGGGTCGGGTCTCGCCGGACTCCAGTTGCACGTGCACGCGCACCTCGGTGCCCGCGGGCACGTGGATGTCGACGTGCACCCCGGTGTTCTCCTCGACGACGGTGCAGGCGGGAACGGTGCGCAGCCAGCGGTCGTCCTCGAGGCGGGTCAGCGCCGCGTCCGCCAGTTCGGGGGTGGCGGCGTCGACGTCGAAGGCGCGCAGCACCTCGACGATGGTCTCGGCCGGGATCGCCACGTGGCGGCCCTTCCAGTCCCAGAATTCCTGGGCGATGCCGAACTTGTCGGCGAGGCGGGCGAGGCCGGGAAACACATCACTCACGGGTGGGCCTTAGCGGATCTTGAGAACTTGGGTCTTGGACAGCATGTCGGACAGGGTCTGCCTGTTCTTCGTGAACGCCGCGAAGATGCCATTGACGAAGCCAACCAGGAAATGCTGGTAGAGGATTGCGCCGATGACACCGCGCAGTGCGGCGACGCCCCACCCTAGCTTGGAGGTGGGCTCCGCTCCCAAGCGGACGGTGCGCAGGCCGACGGCCAACTGCCCGACGGTCGCGCTGAACAGGCCGAGCATCACGGTGCGGTAGAGCGCGAACACCGCGATGCTGATCACGGTGCTCAGCAGTGCAACGTTCCAGAACTCGGGCGAAGGCATCGGCACGTCCCCGGTCGCGCCGGTGTCGGCCCACAGCAGGAAGGCCTTCATCCAGCGGTCGAGTTCGCCGTCGAGGCGTTGGCTGACCCCCGTCGCGCTGAGGACGAGGCCGCCGACCACGTTGAACAGGATGAAGTCGATCGCGAAGCCGAGGAACCGCCACCCGAAGGGGGCACCCGTCCGCACACCGGCGCCCGACATCGGCCTCCCGTAGCCCGCGGCGGGCTGCCCGTAGGAGGCGTTGGGGGCCTCCGGCGGCGGCGCGAGGACGACCTTGTCACGGGTCGCCTGCGACCACGCGATCCCGTCCCAGTAGCGTTCGCCGTCGGTTCCGGCAGGGTCGGGATACCAACCGGCGGGTGGCTGTTGGGGTGCATGCGTCATGGTTTCAAGGATGCCAGAGACGCTCAGGATTCCCGGATCGGGTAGTTATCGGCAACAATGTCACGCAAATGGAGATGATCGGACGCTACAGGATCACGGGACGCATCGGTTCCGGCTCCTTTGCGACCGTTTACCGCGGTCAGGACGACACGCTCGACGTGCCGGTGGCCGTCAAGGTGCTCGCAGACAACTGGGCGACCAACGACGACGTGCGCGCCAGGTTCCTCGCAGAGGCAAGGCTGCTGCGCCGCCTCTCCGACGAGCGGGTGGTGCGGGTCTACGACATCGGAACCACCGACCGCGGGCAGCCCTACTTCGTGATGGACCTCGCCAACGGCGGCTCGCTTGAGCAGTTGCGCAAGCGGATGGTCGCCCCGGGGCTCGCGCTGCGCCTCGCCGCAGAGGCCGCCCGCGCGCTCGAGGTGCTGCACCGCAACCAGTTGGTGCACCGCGACGTGACCCCAGGCAACATCCTGCTCACCAACACGCCGCAGGGCGTCCGCGTGATGCTCGCCGACCTGGGCGTCGCGAAGTCGCTGCTCGACGAGTACCGCGACACCATGACCGCTGGCACCCCCGCCTACATGGCGCTTGAGCAGGCCAACTCGTCGCAACTGGACCAGCGCTCCGACATCTACTCGCTCGCCTGTGTCACCTACGCGCTGCTGACGGGCCGCCCGCCGTTCCCGGTCAAGACCCTCGCCGAACTGCTCAGCCGCAACCACGCGATCGGCCCGGCACCCATCGCGGCGCAGATCGGTGCCCCGGAACTGCTCGACCAGGTGATGGCCTCCGCGCTGTCTCCCGACCCGAACCGGCGCCCCCAGACCGCGGCCCAGTTCGCGGAGGTGCTCGACCGGCTCGCAGACGCGCTGCCCGGCGGCGACTCCTACCAGCCGCGGCCCATCTCCTCGTCGGCGACTCCCACGTCGCTGCATTCCCTCCCGTCGGCCCCAAACCCGATCGGCGCGCTGATCAGCGGAGGCAGGCAGGGTTCGAGCCTGACCCCGCGCAGCGAGACGCCAGTGTCGATGTTGGAGAACTACATCGGAAAGGGCCGCTACCAGCCGAAGAAGTCGAAGGAGTCGCACTCACCGTGGTTCTACGCGTGGGTGACCGCCTCGGCGATCCTGCTGCTGTGCCTGACGATCTTCCTGACGATCTACGTGCTCACGAACTGAGCTCGTTGCGGATCCGTCCGATCCGCCTGCTCGCCACGATCGCGAGCGCCGAGACGAGCATCGCCGCCCCAAGGCCCGCAACATAGCTCAGCTTCTGCGGCTGGGCGGCGAGCAGGGCGGTGTAGATGCCGCCCGCCACCGCCGTCACGATCGAGTTGCCGACGGACTCGGCCACCTGCATCGACGACTGGTTGCGACCCTGCTCGAACGACGAGGAGAGGCTCATCACCGCGACGGCCGAGGACGGCATCGTCAACCCCATGCCGACGCCCGCCACGATCCAGGCGTCGAGGCCTGCGTAGATCGGCAGGGCGGGAAGGTAGGCGAACGCCGTCAGGCCCGCGATGCCAGCGCTGGAGAGCGCCGCGCCGAGCGTGATGAACGTGTTGCGGTCGAGGCGCACCCAGGACTGCGCCTGCAGCCAGGAGCCGAGCGTCCAGCCGAGCGAGCCGACGGTCAACGCCCAGCCGACCTGGAACGGGGTGTAGCCGCGCAGGTCCTGCAGCGTGACGAGCAGGATGGTCTCGGCCGCGAAGAACGAGCCAGCCTGGATCGCCCGGGTGAGCACGACGCTCGGCACGCCCGGCCGGAAACCACGCGCCGCCGGAGCCAGGATCTTCGGCAGCCCCCACACCAGGGCTCCGACGCCGACGACGGCCGAGGCGACGCTCCACACCCCGAGCCCCTGCCCCGCAAGCAGGATCAGGGACGGCGCGACGGTGACCGCCGCCGTCGGAAGCACAGCGACCGGACCGACCTCGTCCTCGCCCGGGGTGAAGCCGGCCTGCACCTGGCGGAGTCCCGGCAGCGTGATCAGGAAGGCCACCACGACGAGCGGGATCATCGTCGCGAACACGAGTCGCCACGAGTAGTGCGTCAGCCACGCCGCGAACGGCGGGCCGATGAAGGCGGGGAGCAGCCAGCAGAAGGAGACAAGCGCCATCGCCCGCGGCCGCTCCTTGGGCGGGAAGCCGTGCGCGACGACGACGGAGAGGGTCAGGTTGAGCGCGCCGGCGCCGAGGCCCTGCACGAGCCGCGCGGCGAGCACCACCCACACGTTGGGGGCGAGCCAGCCGAGCACCAGGCCGACGCCGAACAGCGCGAAGCCGAGGTACATCGGCAGCGCGGGCCCACGTTGGTCGGCCAGCCTGCCCGCGAAGATGGTCGCGAGCAGCATGCCCGAGATCATCGTCGTGAACGCCCACGGGTAGAGGTGCGAGGCATCGAAGGACGACATCAGCGTCGGCAGCGCGGTGGCCAGGCCGATCGACTGGAAGGCGACGGTGAAGACCGACAACATGATGCCGACGATCAGCACGACGCGGTTCCCGGTGCCCTGCATGTCCCTCCTAGCCACTCAGCGTCCCATCCTCCCGCACCCCGTCCACGCGTACAATCGGCCCATGACTGAATTGGCCCCCGGATCCCAGACCGTCGTTGACGAACGAACAGAGCTCTTCGAGGACGGCGACCAGGACCGGTTCTCCCACTACGTGCCCAAGGACAAGCTGATGGCCGCCATGGTCAACGGCACCCCCGTCGTCGCCCTGTGCGGGAAGGTGTGGGTTCCGACCAAGAACCCGGACAAGTTCCCCGTCTGCCCCGAGTGCAAGGACATCTGGGAGTCCCTGAACCCGGGCAAGTGACGCCCGGTCAGTAGCGGTAGCTGTCGGCCTTGTACGGGCCGGCCGGGTCGACTCCCAGGTAGTCGGCCTGCTTCTGCGACAGCGTGGACAGCTCGACCCCGAGCGAGGCGAGGTGCAACCGCGCGACCTCCTCGTCCAGGTGCTTGGGCAGCACGTAGACGCCGACCGGGTACTCGTCCGGCTTGGTGAACAGTTCGATCTGCGCCAGCACCTGATTGGTGAACGAGTTGCTCATCACGAACGACGGGTGACCGGTGGCGTTGCCGAGGTTCAGCAGGCGTCCCTCGGAAAGCACGAGGATGGAGTGGCCGTCGTCGAAGCGCCACTCGTGGACCTGCGGCTTGATCTCGACCTTCGTGACGTCGCCGCGGGCCTCGAGGCCCGCCATGTCGATCTCGTTGTCGAAGTGGCCGATGTTTCCGACGATGGCCTGGTGCTTCATGCGGGCCATCTGCTCGTTGCTGATCACATCGCAGCACCCGGTGGCGGTGACGAAGATGTCGGCCGTGTCGACGACCGAGTCGAGTTCGGCGACCTGGTAGCCGTCCATGGCGGCCTGCAGCGCGCAGATCGGGTCGATCTCCGTGACGATGACGCGGGCGCCCTGGCCGCGCAGCGACTCGGCGCAGCCCTTCCCGACGTCGCCGTAGCCGCACACCACGGCCACCTTTCCGCCGATCAGCACGTCGGTGGCGCGGTTGATGCCGTCGACGAGCGAGTGGCGGCAGCCGTACTTGTTGTCGAACTTGGACTTGGTGACCGAGTCGTTGACGTTGATGGCGGGGAAAAGCAGCGAGCCGTCGCGGGCCATCTCGTACAGGCGGTGCACGCCGGTGGTGGTCTCCTCGGTGACGCCCTGCACGCTGTCGGCGAGCGCCTTCCAGTCGACGACGCCGTGCGCGTCACGCAGCGTCGCCTTCACGACGCGGAACTCGTGCGAGTCGTCGTCGGCGTCGGCGGGCACCTCGCCCGCCTCCTGGGCCGCGACGCCCTGGTGGACGAGCAGCGTCGCGTCGCCGCCGTCGTCGAGGATCATGTTGGGCTGCGCGCCGTCGGGCCACTGCAGGATCTGGCGGGTGCACCACCAGTACTCCTCGAGCGTCTCGCCCTTCCACGCGAACACGGGGATCCCCGCCGCTGCGATGGCGGCAGCAGCGTGGTCCTGCGTGGAGAAGATGTTGCAAGAGGCCCAGCGGACCTCCGCGCCGAGCGCGACGAGGGTCTCGATGAGCACAGCGGTCTGCACCGTCATGTGCAGCGAGCCCGCGATCCGGGCGCCCTTCAGCGGCTTGGAGTCGCCGAAGCGCTCCCGCATCGCCATGAGGCCGGGCATCTCGTGCTCGGCAAGGGTGATCTCCTTGCGTCCGAAGTCGGCAAGGGTCGGGTCAGCTACACGGAAATCCACGCCGCCATGCTACCGGTGACGGCCCCTTTGGGCGCATTCGCGCCCGGGAGTTCAGCGGGGGGTCGCGGCCAGGTGTGCGAGGGCGAGGTCGTAGCCGCCGACGCCGCATCCGACGATGATGCCCGCTGCCTTCGCCGACAGCACGCTGGTGTGGCGGAACTCCTCGCGGGCGTGCACGTTGGAGATGTGCACCTCGACGTAGCGGGGCACCAGCGCCGCCGCGTCGGCGACCGCGTGCGAGTAGTGCGTCCAGGCGCCCGCGTTGATGACGACGTCGGCGTCAAGGTCGGCGGCCTCGTGCAGCCAGCCGATGAACTCGCCCTCGGAGTCGCTCTGACGCACCTCGACGTCGAGGCCGAGGCCGCGGCCCGTCTCGACGAGATGCTCGGCGAGTTGCGCGTGGGTCGTGGCGCCGTACACGTCGGGCTGGCGCGAGCCGAGCCGTCCGAGGTTGGGGCCGTTGAGGACGAGGACCGTGGTCATGGGCTCAGTCTGCCAGCCCCACGCGGTCGACGCCCCCGACGCCACCGAGGCCGATCTCCAGGTAGGTCGCGCCGTAGCGGCCCTGCTGCAGCAGCGTCACGTAGCGCTCGACGTCGGTGGCGCGCAGTTCCGCGTCTCCCGAGGAGATCCGGGCGACCCTGATGCCGACGGCCTCAGCGCGGGCAAGCAGCGAGATCGCGGTGCCGCGCATCCGGTCGTGCAACTTGTCGTCGTCGAGCAGCACGATGACGGGGCGCACCTCTCCCCCGCCCTCGAAGGGGTCGGCGAACGGGTCGCGGCGTGGCACCGCGGAGAGCAGCGTGTCCAACTCTGAGGCGTCGGCGGCGAGCGCCGGGCGGCCGCAGGCGCGGCGCAGCGACTCGGCGATCCTGCGGGAGGCGCGGCCCGCCAGCACGGTTCCGCCCCAGATCAGCGGCAGGCCGTCTGCCAGTTCCAGCGCCAACTCCTTGCCGCGGTTGTCGGACAGGTCGCGGCGGGGCGCGCAGGCCTCCGCGACGAGGTCGGCCGCGTCTGCGACGTGCTCGGGATGCACAGAGGGCCCCAGGCCGAGTTGGCCGAGTTGGGCGAGCACCGCGACGGCCGCGGCCATCGGGTCGTCCTCGAAGGTCGGGATCAGGCTGGTGTTGCCGGACGAGCCTGCTGCGGCCAGTTCCGAGTCCTCGGGGGCGGCCAGGATCAGCGAGGCACCGCGCCTGGCGGCCTCGGCGGCGCACTGCAGCACCCACTCGGGAGAGTCGTAGCCGCCGAGGATGACGGCGAGGTCGAGCGGGCCGACCCACGCGGGAAGGCCCGGCCCTGGCCATGCCATGAACGGGACGGGGCAGGCGGGTTCAAGCACGGCGCGCACGAGCCGCGCCTCGGAGCCGAGCACCAGGATCCCGCGGGGCCGCTCTGCGCTTGGCAGGTGGCCGTGGGGCCGGGTCAGCGCCGCCCGACGGATCCGTGCCCCTGCCAACGCGAGCCACCTGAGCCCCTCGTGGGCCTCGAGTTCGGCGGCCTCGAGCCTGGAGTCGTCGAACAGTGGCGTGCTCACAATGTGCTGCGCGCCTGGTCGATCAGCAGCACGGGGATCTGGTCGCGCACCGGGTACGCGAGGCCGCATGCCTGGTTGGTGCAGACGAGTTCGTGCTCGTCGTAGTCCACCGCGAACTTGGCGTGGCACGCCGGGCAAGCGGCGATGGCCAGAAACTCGGGCGAGAGCGCCATCTGATCTTCTGCCATGTTTCCTCCTGTGGTGTGGACGTGTCCGAGCCTATCGCTTGTGCGCAAGGAGGTCCTCAGGCTCGCACCAGCGCGAGCACCTCGTCGCGGAGCGCCCGCATCGTCTCGGCGTCTGCCGCCTCGACGTTGAGTCGCAGCAGCGGTTCGGTGTTGCTCGGTCGCAGGTTCACCCACCAGCGCTCGGCCTCGTTGCGCACCGTCAGCCCGTCGCCGACGATGACCTCGCCGCGGCCCGCGAAGGCGGCGGCCACCGTCTCCATGCTGTGCGCCGCGTCCTCGACGGTGGAGTTGATCTCGCCGGAACGGGCGTACCCGTCGTAGACGGCCGCCAACTCCGAAAGCGGCCGGTCGGACTCGCGGACCAGTTCGAGGATGTGCAGCGCGGCGAGCATGCCGGTGTCCGCCGACCAGAAGTCGCGGAAGTAGTAGTGCGCGGAGTGCTCGCCCCCGAACACCGCCCCTGTCTCGGCCATCATGGCCTTGACGTAGGTGTGGCCGACGTTGGACACCACGACGGTGCCGCCCGCGGCCTCGACGGCCTCGTCGACGCACCACGACGTGATGGTGTTGGTGACGATGGTGGCGCCCGGGTGCTTCGCGAGTTCAGCGACGGCGATCATGGCCGTCACCACGGAGGGGTCGACGACCTCGCCGCGCTCGTCGATGATGAAGCAGCGGTCGGCGTCGCCGTCGAAGACAAGCGCCAGGTCGGCGCCGCTGTCGCGGACGGCCCGCTGGGCGTCGACGAGGTTCTCGGGCTCCAGCGGGTTGGCGGGATGGTTCGGGAAGGTGCCGTCCAGGTCGAGGAACAGGCCGACCAGGTCAAGGGACCTGCCGCCGAGCACGGAGACCGCCGTGTGGCCGGCCATGCCGTTGCCCGCGTCGACGACGACCTTGAGGGTGCGGTCGCCGCGCTGCGGGACGAGGTCGGAGAGGCGCTCGGCGTAGGGCCCGAGCGCGTCGAGCGTGCGGTAGCCGCCGGTGACCTCCTCGCCGATGGCGACGTCGGCGGCGCGGTCGCGGAGCCGTGCGGTGAAGTCTCCCGGCACGGGGCGCGCGTCGGCGAGGCAGAACTTGATGCCGTTGTAGTCGGCCGGGTTGTGGCTTGCGGTGAACTGGACGCCCGGCAGGCCGAGCCAGCCGGAGGCGAACCAGAGTTCGTCGGTCGAGGCGAGGTCGATGTCGATCACGGAGGCACCTGCCCTGCGGGCCCCGTCCGCGAAGGCCAGCGACAGTTCGCGGCCGAGGCCGCGCATGTCGCGGCCGAGCACGAACTCGTCGACGTCGAGCAGGGAGACGTAGGCGGCACCGAGGGCGCGGGCCCCGTCAAGATCCCATTCGGGCCGGTCGCCGCTGACCACGCCGCGGATGTCGTTGGCCTTGAAGATCACGGGGTCGAGCACGGACCAACAGTATCGGTCCCACCGCTCGTCGCGTGGACATGGAGGAAGCGAGGCGGACCCAGCACCGGGCGCCAGGGGTTTCGACCGATGAAACGACGCTCCGCGCCGCTTCATGGCTCAACCAGCACAACGCCGCTCGTCGCGTGGCCATGGAGGATGCGAGGCGGACCCAGCACCGGGCGCCAGAGGTTTCGACCGGTGAAACGACGCTCCGCGCCGCCTCATGGCTCAACCAGCACAACGCCGCTCGTCGCGGCGTGGCTGGCCTCAGTCCACCGGGACGAGGCGCAGGTGGCCGCCCCTGGAGGTCGGCTCGGGGTCGTGCAGTTGCGGGGCGGGGCGCATCGCCGGGTCGTCGTCGCGCATCCCGATGGCCCGCACCGCGTCGGCAAGGGCCATCAGGTCGTCGGACGGGGCGCTCGGCTGGGGCGCGGCGCCGTCGAGCGGCAGCCTGATCACGTCCCAGCCCTTCGGGGCGCTGGTGCGCTCGACGTGGCGGATGCACAGGTCGTAGGCGCCCGGTTCCGCGCTGAGCGACAGGGGGCCGAGCACCGCAGTGGAGTCGGCGTACACATAGGTCATCGTCGCGACCGCCGGGGCGGTGCAGGCGGTACGGGAACAGGTACGCACCGAAGCAACCTAACTCACGGGCCACTAAAGTGGCGGCATGCCACGCAGACGAGATCGCCATGGGCGCGGAATCCGGGGGCCACTCGCCTCCCCGAACGCGCTGACGAAGCGACCCGTACCCCTCGCGCGGCCCACCAGGACCGCATTCTTCAACGACTGCGTGACCTCCGCGATGGCCGACATCGCCGCCGTCGCCCCCGACGCGCTGCGCGACGTGATCGTCGGCGTCGAGGAGGTCCCCCACCTCAACGTCGCATGGTCGGGCGACCGGGTGCCGCTGTCGGCCGCCCTCGAGCCGGGTAGGGGACGCAAGGCCCAGATCGTGATCTTCGAGCGCCCCCTCGAGCACCGGGCAGGCTCCAGGACGCAACTGCGCGACCTGGTGCACCAGACGATCGTCGAGCAACTCAGCGCTCTCACGGGGCGCAGCATCGAGGAACTGGGCGGCGTGCCCGGCTGGGACGACTAGCGAAGGCTCGGGTCCGCAACGACCACGCCCGCGACGGTCGCGTCCTCGACGGTCGGCGCGAGCGGGTAGACCACCTTGCCGTCGGCCGAGATCGCGTCGGCGAGCACCGGGCCGTCCGCGGCGACCGTGATGGCCGCGACCCCCGAGGCTGCCGCAGGCACGCTGACGGTGGTCCCAGCAGGCACGCTGACCTGCTGCTCGGCGTCGCCGACTGTCAGGGTCGCGGTGACCGGCGCGACGCCAGGGTTGGTGACCTGCACCGTCGACGCGTCTGCGACCAGCACGCCGAGCGAGCGTTCGGGCTCACCCGCCGACAGCGCATTCTGCGCGCCCGCCTGGCCGACGAGCAGCGTCGCGCCGATGGGCTGGCTCGCGTCGATCCGCAGCCCGCTCGCCTCACCCGCCAGCGACGTGCCGAGGTCGACCGTCAGGACGCTCAGCGGCGGCAGCGTGATGTCGGCGGCTGGCGCGGGCTCGTACGTCGACGTGGCCCCGAACGCGACCACCGACACGTCGAGCCGGTCCTCGGACGGGTTACTGAGCAGCAACTGGATGCCCTGGGCGCCCGGCGGGATGCCCGAGATGACGCTCTGCTCGGCGGCGGGGCGCGCGGAGATCGACGGCACGGTGCGGCCCTGCACGGAGCGGGCGAGCACCGACACGCGGCCCTGGCTTGTGCTGTAGGCGACGCCGACCGGCCCCTGCGGCGCGAGCACCGACAAGGCGATGGTTCGGGTCACGCCTGGGGCGATGGCGATGCCCCGCGAGCCGACAGCGGTGATCTCTCCGTCCGGCCCCATCAGGGTCAGGTCGACGGCGGCCTCGTTGGCGTCGGGGTTGGCGAGCACCAGTTCGGTGCTTGCCGGGTCGGCGACCTGGAAGACGCCCGAGGGCATCGGCGCGGTGCACGGCGTGTACCCGGCGACGGGGCTGCCCGTCAGCACGCCGCCGACGATCAGCGAGTTGGCCGACACGACGGTTGGCGCGTCGATGGTCGCGTCGAGGGGCCCGCGGGTCCCGGCGACGAGCGGTTCGCCTAGCGGGGTGGCGGAGATGTCGGCATCCCCGAGCACGAGCGCGCGGCCCTCACCGACGCAGGTCAGCTTGGTGGCCCGCACCAGGTCGACCGTCTGGGCGGGGGGCTTGCGCGCCGGGGTGAGCAGCGAGGCTCCGACGGCGAGCCCGACGGCCACGACGATCGCGGCGAATGACAAGGCAATCTTGCGCAGCATCACTGCCCCCTTCGGGCGACGGCGGCGCCGCCGAGGGTCGGGGCCGCGAGCAGCGCGATGCCGAGCATCACTGCCGCCTGCAGCCAGAAGTGCCACCAGTGCCGGGTCGGTTCGAGGTGCAGGGTGCCGCCCTCTGCAGGCACGGGCGAGAAGGAGACCACCGAGTCGGCGATCAGCGGGCGCTCCGTGGCGCCCTTGTCGAGGCGGACGCCGTCGATGCTCGCCTGCCAGTCGGCCCCTGCCGACTCGGCGAGGAACAGCGTGCGGTCCGCGGCGCCTGCGCTCACCTGGCCGTCGACGATGAACGGTTCGTCGCCCTCGATCGAGGCACGCGAGACGAGGCCCCCGACGGTCCACACGGTGGAGCGGTCGTCGGCCGGGTTGCTGATCATGCCCTCAAGGTTGTCGAGCGCCGCGCGTTGCTGGTCCTCGACGCCGCCGACGTAGAGGTGCGAGACGCCCATCAGGCGGAACCGCTCCGCGAGGTCGACCGGCGGGTCGCCCGCGGCGATCGAGTAGGCCAGCGAGTTGAACTGCCGGTCGAATGAGCCGACCGGGTTGCGCTCGCCGACCCCCCACTGCGGTTGCCGGGCGTCGATGACGTTCCAGGTGACGCGGTCGTCGGCGTCCATCTGCACCGCGAGGGCGCGGGAGTCACGCCCCGAGGAGATCACGTCGCGGACGTAGCCGGGCAGCACGGTGCTGATGGAGCGCACGGGGCCGTTGAAGGCGACGACGGCCCACGTCCCGATGGCCAGCGCGCCCGCGACGGCGAGCGCGGCCAGCCGGGAGCGCAGCAGCGCGGCGGGTTGGGCCTTCTCCAGCACGGCGGGCGCGATCAGCGCTGCGAGGACGAGCAGCGCCCAGGGCGACAGCAGCGGCCGGGCGACGCCGCCCTCGACGCCGACGGTGAGCCGCGACAGCAGCGTTCCGATCAGCAGCGGGGTGGCGAGCGCGACAACGGACCAGAGCCAGGCGGTGCGCCGAAGGCCCGCCATCGAGACGACGGCGACGAGGGCCAGCACGCCGAAGAACGCGAGGTTGGTCCACAGCGGGAGGCCGGAGGGCAGGATCCGGCCGACCACCATCGCGTAGGACGCGGGCGGATAGTCGGGCCAGGCGAGCGGGTCGACACCCGTCAGCAGCCTCCCGGGGTGGCGCACCAGGCTGGGCAGCCACGGGATGAAGTAGATCCAGGCGGGCAGCAGCGCGACGGCGGTCTCGGTGATCCGGGAGCGGTTGCGCACCGCCCACACCACCCCCGCGATCGTCAGGATGGGCAGCGCGGCGGGCCACACGCTTGCGACCACCAGCAGCCAGAAGGCGACGCCCGCGGGAGCGCGGAGCCGCTCGGCTCCCGCCGCCTCGTTGACGACCATGGCGTGGATGGCGCGGGCCAGCAGCGGTCCGGTGACGGCGAGCACCATGCCCGTGACGTCGCCTGCGGTGACGAGGCCGAGAAGCACGGTGCCGCCGGCCCAGGCGGCGCTCGCGGCGCAGGCGAGCGGGGCCTCGACGCCGAGCCTGCGCAGCAGCGCGAGGGCGGAGAGGGCCGCGAGCAGCGGGGTGAGAACGATGGCGAGGAAGGCGAACCAGCCGGGGCTGCCAAGCCCTGCGAGCGAGGAGACCGCCGCGAGCCCGAGCCACGGGGCCTGCCCGTTCAGGTAGGCCTCCCAGGCGGCGCCGAGCGACGCGGGTGCCGCGAGCAGCCCGCCTCCGGAGACGGGGCCGCCGCCCAGCAGCGTGCGGGCCGCGGCGCCCGCCGCGACGAGCAGCACCAGGATCAGCAGCGTCGCCGGGGACAGCAGCCGACGGCGGCGCGCGGGGCCTGCGTAGTCGTCGCTTGTCAGTTCGTCGATCGAGGTGTCCGACGTGGTGTCAGTGAGGCTGCGGTACCTGTCGCTCAGGCCGGAGCCGAAGCGGTCGACGGCGTGGCGGATCGGCCAGAACCGGTCGGGCAGCAGGTCCTCGGGCGTCAGGTCTTCCTCGGGCAGCCGCGCCGCGAGGGCCTTCGTCTGGTCGGGGGTGCGACGGTAGCGGGACCAGGCGGCCAGTTCGGCCGACGCGTGGCCGGGCGACTTCGCCAGCAGGAAGCCGAGCGAGCGCAGCAGCGACGCGGCCCCGAGGCCGATACCGGAGGCTCCCCGCGAGCCCGCGATGCGCAGCGCCGCGAGCCGGTCCGCCAGGTGTGGGTGTTCGTCGCCGGGTCGTTGCCCGGTGCGACCAGCGCGCAGGTGGTTCAGGGCCGCCTCGGGCCAGGTGAGCACCCGGTAGCCGACGGCGTTGGCGCGCCAGCCGAGGTCGACGCCGTCGCGGTGCCGCCCCACCTCGGGGGCGAGTCCGCCGATCTCGCGCCAGGTGTCGCCGCGCACCAGCAGGCCGGCCGTCGAGGCGCCGAGCACGTCGCGCGACTCGCTCTGGTGCTGGTCGATGTCGCCCTCTTCGACGAGGTCCACGCGCAGGCCGCCCGCGGTGATGGCCTGACCGACCTCGGAGATGGTCTCGGGATAGTTGCGGCGCTTCGGCTCGAGCAGTTTCGGGACGACCACGTCGCAGTGCCGGGCGCCGTCGAGCAGCCTTGCGAGCGCGTCGCGGTGCGGGGACGAGTCGTCGTGCAGCAGCCAGATCCATTCCGGCTCGCGGCCCTCGAGCGCGGCCGCTATCGCGTCCGCGAAGCCGACGTCGCGACCGAGCGTGATGACCTCGTGGATGACGCCCTCGTCGCGGGCGCTTGCGAGGAGTTCCCCGGAGCCGTCCTCGGAGCCGGTGTCGACGGCGATGATGAGGCCGGGGCGCGGCTCGAGCCGCGCGAGGGAGAGCAGTTGGCGTGGCAGCCATTCGGCGGCGTCGTGGACGACCATCACGGCCGTGACTGCGTCGGGTGCGACCTCCGGCACGTCGGGCGCGGGGTCGTCCTGGTCGATCCAGGCCCAGAGGTCGTCGACCTCTTGACCGCGCTGCGGTTCGTCCGTCACGAGTCCTCCCGCTGCCGATGGATGAGCACCGAGGCTACCAGCGGCTCAGCCTGCCGCGCGCTTCAGCTTGCGTCGCTCGCGCTCGGACAGGCCGCCCCAGATGCCGAACCGCTCGTCGTGGGCAAGCGCGTACTCAAGGCACTCGGTGCGCACGGTGCAGCTCTGACAGACGCGCTTGGCGTCGCGGGTCGATCCGCCCTTCTCAGGGAAGAAGGCCTCGGGGTCGGTCTGGGCGCACAGAGCATCCGCCTGCCAGGCGTATTGCGAATCATCAAGCAACGCAAACAGTTCGTCGTCCATGGGCCCTCCTTCCTGGCCTGAATTACACACGAGTGATTTTGATCGGTCAAGTGGAAACGGGAAACCCGTGGGCTTTCTGCTGCTAACGACGCGGGGGCCTGATCAAAGTTCCATTCGGGTCGTCCTCGACTGCACGCGGCCACGGCGTCGACGCGGTGGCCCAACTGCCTGCACGGGAGTCGGTCTGCGCGTGCTGCGGCCGGGCGACCGGGGTCGAGGGCGACTCGGCGGGCCGGTCGGCTGCCGAGTTCGGGGTGACGGGGTCGACCGCGGGGCCGCTCCACCTCGGCTGCGTGATCGCGGGAGGTGCGGCGCCCTCGTCGGAGTCGGCGAGGTCGCGGTGACCGACCACCAGGAAGAGGGTCCAGCCGAGCGCCGCGATGCCGGTCAGCAGGCCCGCGGTCATGCCGAGCGCGTCGCCGAGGCCGAGGTTCCAGCCGGGCACGACGAGCAGCGACATCATCACGACGCGCGCGATCAGGGCCGCCGCGGAGCCGAAGAACGCCAGGATCCGGGCGCGCCGCCCGCAGAAGGCGGCCGCGACCGCCGCCAGCGTGAACGGCAGCAGCGAGGAGGGCGCACCATGCGCGGCAAGTGCCGCGGCGCCCGCGTCCCCGAGGTGGATCACCGAGGCGACGATCTCGACGGTGCCCGCAACGAGCAGGACGCCGACAAGCACGGCGCTCGCCGTGCTCCTGGCGCGGTCGGTTAGGCCACCCATGTGATTCCTCTCGGGTTCCGGTTTATGCGAATTCTGCCCCAACATGGGTTCGCACGAGCGTCACCAGTTCCTTGACCCTTTCCGCGTCGGCGAGTCGCGCCACCAGGGTCGCCGACGGGGTCGCCACGACGAGGCAGTCGCTCAGCCCCATGGTCGCGACCAGGTGGTCGGGCCCCATCGAGTTGACGATCACGCATCCGGAGGAGTCGATGCTGACGTGGCGACCGTCGACGGCGTTGCCGTGCTCGTCGGTGCCGAACAGTTCCGCGAGTGAGAGGAATCCCCCGACGTCCTTCCAGTCGACCGCCAGCGGCACGCTGATCACCTGCGCGTCGGTCGCGCCGACGGATGCCGGCTCCATCACGGCGTAGTCCACCGAGATCCTGCGCAGCGTCGGGAACAGTTCGTCGAGCCGCTCGGGGTGCGCCGCGATCTCGCGGACGGTGGCCGCGGTCTCGGGCAGCAGTTGGTCGAGTTGGTTCAGCAGCGTCCCGGCCCGCCACACGAACATGCCCGCGTTCCACCAGTAGCGGCCGCTCGCCAGGTACTGCTCCGCGACCTCGAGGGTCGGCTTCTCCTTGAACTCGGCGACGCGGTGCACGCCGGGGAATCCTTCGATCTCCTCGGCGCGGTGCAGATAGCCGTAGCCGACGTGCGGGGAGGTCGGCACCACGCCGAGCGTGACAAGGGCGCCAGGCACGCTCTCGGCGACCTCGAAGGCCGTCCGCAGCGCGCGCTGGAACTCGTCGACGGGCGTGATCACCTGGTCGGCTGTCACCATCGCCACCACGGCGTCCGGGTCGCGGCGGGCGATCTCGGCCGCGGACCAGGCGACGGCGTTGAGGGAGTCGCGGCCCTCCGGCTCGCCGAGGATGTTGTCGTGGCCGAGTTCCGGCAACTGCCGCGCGACGTCGTCGGCATAGGCGCGGCCGGTGCACACCAGGATGTTTTCGGCAGGCACGACGCCGATCAGCCGCTCGTAGGCCATCCGCAGCAGCGAGCGGCCCTCGAAGATCTCCAGCAGTTGCTTCGGCCTGCCCTGCCTGGACAGCGGCCACAGCCTGGTGCCTGAACCGCCCGCCATGATCACGACGTAATGCATGCGCCGAGGCTACCCGGTTACGATCGATGGATGCTTACCCCCGCCCTGCGACGCCGCGTCGCCGCCTCCGGCGCACGCCCCCTGATCACCCACTACGACGGCGCGGCCGACACCCGCACCGAGTTGAGCGCCACCACGTTTGCGAACTGGGTCGACAAGACCGCCAACCTGATCGCCGACCTCGGCCACGACGACGGGGAGCCCATCGACGTGGCGCTGGCAGGGACCCATCCGGGTCACTGGGTGTCGCTGGTGTGGATCGCGGCGGCCTGGCAGCGCGGTTGCCCCGTCAACACCACCGACACCGGCGCCGACCTGATCGTGGTCGGCCCCGGCGACGACCGGAGGGCCGCACTGAGCGTCGCCTGTTCGCTGCATCCGCTCGGCCGCGGCTTCGATGTTGCGCCGGTCGACGCCGTCGACTACGTGGAGGTGTTCGCCCAACCCGACGTGCACGACTCGTCGGTGTGGGCGCAGGAGGATGTGCTCGACGGCGAGCCGCTGCCGCCCGTTGCCGCCCGCGACACGCGACTTCTGTTCACCGCCCCGGAAGTGGGCGTCGACTGGCTGCTCGACGCGCTGGTCGCCCCCGTGGAGGGCGACGGGTCAAGCGTGATCGCCGTCGGCTACGAGCAGGAGGCGCTGATCGCCGTGGCGACCGCCGAGCACGCGACGCTCGAGGAGTAGGCCGCTCAGGCCTCTTCCTCGGTGCCCTCGGGCTCCACGTCCTCGACGGCGAGGTCCTCGTCCTCGACGAGTTCGGCCGAGGCGGCCTCGACGTCGTCGGGGGTGTCGAGGTCCTCGTCGGCGACGACCGGCTCGTCCGCGGCGGCAGGCACGGCGTCGACCGCCCCGACAAGGGCGGCGCCGCCGCCGAGGGTGGCGAGCATCTGGCGCACGTTGGAGAGCTGGGCCGTGATCGAGTCGCGGCGCTGCGAGACGGCGGCGAGTTCGCGCTCGGAGTCGCGGCGCACCCGCTCGGCCTTGGTGCGGGCGTCGCCGACCAGTTCGTCTGCCTCGCGCTGCGCCTTCGACTTGAGTCCCTCGGCCTGGCTGCTCGCGTCGGAGATGACGCGCTGCGCCTCGTTCTCGGCGGCGCGCAGGTTCTCCTCGGCTGCCTTCAACTGGTCCTCGCGCTGGCCCATCGCGACGGCGAAGTCGGCGGCCGCGGCGTCGCGACGCTCGGCGAGGGTCCGCTCGAAGTCGGCGGCGGCCTGCGCGGCCCTTGCCTGCTGCGACTCGTAGACCGCCTCGGCCTCCTCGCGGCGGGCGGCGGCCTCGCGGTCGGCGTGGTCGATCAGCTCGTCGGCTCGGCGCTGCGCGCCTGCCAGCCTCGCCTCTGCGTCGGCATCGGCGGAGCTGCGGGTGTCGATGGCGTACCTGTCGGCCTCGGTGACCACCGCCTCCGCCCTGCGGGTGGTGTCGTCGAGCAGCCGGGCGGCCTCATCCTGGGCCGAGCGCTTCAGGTCGGCGGCCTCCTCCTCCGCGAGGCTGAGCATCTGGCCGATCCGCTCCCCCAGGTCCTCGAAGGTCGGACGCGACGCCATGGTCTTGGCGCGGACGGCCTCCTCAGCGCGGGCGTTGGCCTCGCCGAGGCGGGCCTCGGACTGGGTCAGCGACTGGCGCGACTCCTTCAACTGGACCGTCAGCTCGCCCAGCTCTGCGCGGGCGGCGTCCAGCGCCTGCTGCAGCGTGCTGAGCTCGGCGTCAACCTGTGCGGGCTCGTAGCCGCGCAGGACGGTGCGGAAGTTAGGGGCCATCATTGATCCTCATTCGACGTGGTTGATCCGGGGACGGCGAGAGCTTCGATCACGCCGGAGAGAGAGTTCAGTTGGCTCGTGATGTTGTCGCGGCGCTGCGCGAGGGCCGCGACCTCCGCGCGCGCCTCCTCCAGCACCTCACGGGCCTGGGTGCGGAGCAGGTCGGCCTCGACCCTCGCCTCGGCGAGCAGTTCGATGGCCTCCTCGCGGGTCGCGCGGGTGCGCTCGAAGGAGGCGCGCTGCGAGCGTTCCAGGTCGGCAGCCAGCTTCTCGCGCACCACGGTGGCGTTGGCCTCGGCGTCGGCGATCCGCTCCTCGGCGCGAGCCGTGATCGCCTGCGCCTCGCGCTCGGCCCTGGCCAGCACGTCGGCGGCCTTCGACTCGCTCGCCTCGCGGGTGCGGGCTGAGTGTTCGTTGGCGGCGGCCAGTTCGGCGTCGGCCCGGGCGCGCACGTCGGCGGCGCTGATGTCGGCCGAGCGGATCCGTTGCCGAGCGACGTCGACGGCCCCCGTCAGGGTGTTCGCCAGCTTCTCGCGGACCCGGCTGGCGCGCTGCGCGGCGCCCAGGTGTGCGGTGCGTCGGGTGCGGGCGGCGTCTGCGGTCGCGCCGTCGACCAGTCGCACGACGGTCGCCTGGGCCCACTCCAACTGTTCCGCGGCCTCTGCGAGCCGGGCCTCGGCCTCGGCCTTCGACTCGGCCTCGACCCTGGCCGCGTCCGCGTGGGTGCGTTCGTGCAGTTCGGCGGCCTCGGCTTCTGCCTGCTCGCGGGCGGCCCGGACGGCCTCCTCGGACTGGGCGGCGTGCTCCGCGGCGGCCCGCCACAGCTCGGCGGCCTCGGTCTCCGCGGCGACCCGTTCGGCGTCGAGGCGCTGCCGGTGCTTGTCGACCTCGCCCGCGACCCGCGCCTCGTGCTCGAGCAGCCGGGACTGCAGCTCACCCTGCTGCGCGGAGGTCTGTGACTCCACCTCTGCGCGCAGCCTCGCCGCGTGCCCCTCGGCCTCGGTGACGAGACGCTGGCCCTCGGCGTGGGCGCGCTGCCGGATGGCGTCGGCCTCCATCCGCGCGTCGGCGATCAGCTCGTCGGCGGTGCGCTCGGCGGAGGCGGTGATGGTGCCCGCCTGCTCGGCCGCCTCGGACAGCATCCGCTGCACGTCGGCGCGGGCCTCGGCCAGCCGGTGCTTTGCGAAATCGAGCTCCGCGAGGGCGTCGTCGCGTTCCTTGATCGCCCCGGTCGCGTCGTCGCGGATCCTGGCGGCGTCCGCGTGCGCCTCGTCACGCAGCCGGTCGGCCAACTTCTGGGCCTGGAACAGCACCTCGGTCGCCGCGGACGCGCCACCCGGCACGGGTGTCACGCTCGACTGCTGGGGTTCCATGCGCCCATCTTGTCATGAACCACAACCCGACTCACCGGGCGGTACCGCCACCCGGAACCGGCGTGTGGTCGAGCCCCTTGAGGAAGCCGCTTCCCCATGCGACGTGCATCACCGCCAGCACGGCAGGCAGCCGGAGCCGGGCGGCGGGACGGAGCCCCTTCATCGACGTGGTCGCCGCGGTCAGGAACGCCAGGTAGAGCGCGGGGGCCAGCAGCATCGCGGTGAGGATCCTGCTGCGCAGGACAAGGCCGAGCAGCCCGCCGAGCAGGCCGACGGCACCGCCCGCAACGGTCAGCGGCGGCGCCAGGTAGCGCAGCGAGAGGGTGTCGGGGTGGCGGCGGATGACCTCCCTGCGCCACTGGCCGGTGCGGTAGAACTGCCGCGCCAGGGCACCGAAGCTGTCGCGCGGCCGGTAGACGACGCGCAGATCGGGCGAGAAGTAGACGGTGTGGCCCGCCTGCCGCAGCCGGTAGTTCAGTTCCCAGTCCTGGGCGCGGTGCAGCGACTCGTCGAAGCCGCCGATCTCGCGCAGCACGTCGCGCCGGAACACCCCGAGGAACACAGTCTCGGCGGGGCCGGCCGGGGTGTCGGCGAGGTGGAATCCCCCGCCTCCCAGGCCGAACTTGGAGTTGTAGGCGGCCGCGACGGCCTCGGAGAGCGGCGAGGTGCCGCGGGCGTCCATCAGGCCCCCGACATTGGCGGCGCCTGTCTCCTCGAGGAGCCGCACGGCGGTGGAGATGTAGCCGTCGCTGAGTTCGCCGTGGCCGTCGACGCGCACCACGATGGGGTGGCTTGCGGCGGCGAGGGCGACGTTGAGGCCTGCCGGGGTGTAGCCGGTGGGGTTGTCGAGCACGACCACGCGCGGGTCCTCCGCGGCGATCTGCTCCGCGATCTCGTGCGTGCGGTCCTTGCTCGGGCCGACCGAGAGGATCAGTTCGAGTTCCCCGGGATAGCCCTGGTCGAGCACCCCCTGGACGGCTGCGCGGAGGTGTCGTTCCTCGTCACGCACTGGCATGACGACGCTGACGCTCGACGGCACGGTGGACCTCCCTCGGATCGCGGCAACTCTATCTGGTCAGGCGCTGACGGAGCAGACGGCGTCGAGGTCAGAGGTCTCGGTGTAGGGGGCCTCGTCGGTGGCCGACGCGGTCGGATCGGCGGTGGGCTTGGCGCTGGCCTTCCTGGTCGGCTTGGCGCTGGCCTTGTCGGCGGGCTGTTCGCTCTTCTTCTCGCCCGGATCGGCGCTGGTGGTCGGCTTCGCGGTCGGCGTGGGCTTGGCGCTGGTCTTGCCACCGTCCTTGTCGTCGCCGAGCTTCTCGGAGGCCTCGATCTTCTCCTTGACGGTGCTGCGGATCAGCGGGAAGTCGGGGTGGGCCGAGACGATCATCGGCGGGGTGAAGTTCACCGATGCGATCTTCTGGTCCTTGACCTTCAGCGCCAGTTCCGCCAGCTTGACGACCTCACCGGAGGGCACGTCGGTGCTCAGGATGTCCTTGCTCGCCTGCGAAAGGTCGACGAACTTGGTGGCGACCGTCCCTGGGTCGAGTTGGCGCACCATGGCCGTCATGACGCACTTCTGCCGCACCATCCGCTCGTAGTCGTTGCTCTCGGCGCGGGAGCGGGCGAACCAGAGGGCGTCGTTGCCGTTGAGAAGCCGGTTCTTGCCCGGCTCGATGTAGCGGGAGATCTTGGTGCTGACGCCGCCGACGGGGATCGGCTTGGAGATGTCGAGCCGGATGCCGCCCATGGCGTCGATCAGCGACTTGAAGCCGCCCATGTCGACCATTGCGTAGTAGTTCAGGTCGAGGCCGAGGATCTCGCTGACGGCCTCCTTGGTGGCCTCCAGGCCCGCGTTCTTGCCGGGGTACAGGTCCTTGTTGTCCTCGCCGAGGGTCCAGACGCCGTTGAGCATGCAGCCGCCGTCCTCGCAGACGAAGCCCTGCGGGTACTTCTCGTGCAGCGGTGAGGACTCGGGGAACGGCACGCGCTGCATGTTGCGGGGCAGCCCGAACAGCACCGTCCTGCCGGTGGCGGCGTCGATGGAGGCGACGTTGATGGAGTCGGGGCGAAGGCCCTCACGCTTGGCGGACGCGTCGGCGCCCAGCAGCAGGATGTTGTAGCGGCCGGCCTTCTCGTCGGTCTCGCCACCGCCCTGGAACACCTCGCCGACGTTGGCTGCGCCCGTCATGGCGCTTGCGGCCAGCCCGGTTACTCCGCCGAGGCCAAGGATCAGGACGACGGCGGTGATGGTCAGGCCGAGGCGCCCGCGCTGTGCGAGCCGAAGCGGCTTGGACAGCCGCCACGCGTCGAGGAGCAGCAGCACCCAGCCGGCGAACAACACCCACAGCGCGACCTTCGCGACGGTCGCGACGGCGGGCGTGAGGAGAAGCCCGACGGTGAACCCGCGGGCGAACAGCAGCCCGAGCACGGCGATCACCACAACGATGGCCACCGCCCCGTAGACGCGGGTGGCGATCCGTCCGATGCGCTGGTTGCCTGCGAAACTCTGCACGGATCCGGGAAGGACCGCAGACATCAGGACGAAACCGAACGCCCGGCGCGCTTGGACGCGCTGGGCCTCGGTCGGCATGGTGGTGGACACGTGTCGGCTCCTCGGGGAAGGGTGCTGACCCAGTCTCACCCCAACCCTCGCGGCGCGCGGGGCCGCCACGCCGAGGCGGGCCCGGTTTCAACCCTTCAGTAGGGTTGTCCATCGGAGGGAGGCGAGATGACGCCACGCGAAGAGGACATGGACTGGCTGTACCGCAGCGAGGAGCCGGAGCACACCGCCGTCATGCGCCCCGACGAGATCGAGGGGATCAGGCGAGCCGACTCCCGCCGGGCGCAGGGACAGCAGGAGGCGCAGGGCGGCTACCCGGGCGCCCCGGCCACCGCGACCGGCGGCTCGCAGCAGCCGCCGACCGGTCCCCCGCCGTCGCAGCCGGCCCCCGCCGGCCCCCCACCGCGGAAGCGTCGGCGCCGCCGTCGCCCGGTGCTCAAGACCATCGGCTTCCTGGTGCTCGCCTGGTTGCTGTTCCTGATCGGCACCCCCATCTACGCCTGGACCATCGGCACGAAGGTCGAGAGCGCCCCCGCGGGCCAGCGGCCCGCCGAGCAGCCAGGCACCACCCTGCTGCTTGTCGGCTCGGACGCCCGCGAGAACCTCACGGACGAGGAACGCAAGGAACTGGGCACCGGAAGCACCGAGGGTCGGCGCACCGACACCATGATGCTGCTGCACGTGCCGACCAAGGGTGAGCCGGTGCTGCTGTCGCTGCCACGCGACTCGCTCGTCGAGATCCCCGGCCGCAAGCAGAACAAGCTCAACGCCGCCTACGCCTTCGGCGGCGCCCCGCTGCTCGTCGAGACCGTCGAACACAACACGGGCATCCGCGTGGACGGCTACCTGGAGGTCGGTTTCCTCGGCGTCGTCGACATGGTCGACGCCGTCGGTGGCATCGAGGTCTGCCCCACGTTCGACATCGACGACAGGGACTCCCACCTGAAGCTGTCCAAGGGCTGCCAGACGGTCGACGGGGTCACCGCGCTCGGCTACGTCCGGATGCGCAAGGCCGACCCCCGCGGCGACCTGGGCCGCATGGAGCGGCAGCGCGAGGTGATCGGCGCGATCGGCAAGAAGGTGCTGAGCCCGATGAGCGTGCTGAACCCGGTGCGGTACTGGCAACTGAACATGGCGGCCTCAAAGTCGCTCGCCCGCGGTGACGACACGGGCCTCGGCGCGATGGGCGCGGCGGGCAGCGGCTTCCTGTCGATCATGACGGGCAAGGGCATCTCGATGACCGTCCCGGTCTCCGATCCCAATGCGAGGGTGAGCGGGCTGGGTTCCGTGATGCGCTGGGACAAGGACGCGAGCTCGCAGGTCTTCTCCGCGATCGCCTCCGGTGACACCACCTCGCTCGAGAAGTACCGCAGGTAGCCAGAAATAGACCCTGGTGTGACTCGGAACGCACCTTCGGCCACTGGTCCTGAGCTACGTCGTCCCTACTATTGACAAGATCAATCCGCCCTCTTAGAGGAGACGAACGTGAGCCAGACCCCTCCGAATTCCGGATGGCAGGGCGGCCCCCAGGGCCCCGGCCAGCCGTGGAACGGCCCCCAGCAGGGCCAGCAGCCCGGGTACCAGGGCGGGCAGCCCCAGCAGGGCTTCGGCCAGAACGGCCCCCAGCAGAACTTCGGCCAGAACGGCCCCCAGCAGAACTTCGGCCAGCGTCCCCCGCAGGGCCAGGGCTTCGGCCAGCAGTCCGGTCCCCAGCAGGGCTTCGGCCAGCAGGGCCCGCAGCAGGGCTTCGGCCAGAATGGGCCCCAGCAGGGCTTCGGCCAGAATGGGCCCCAGCAGGGCTTCGGCCAGCAGAACGGTCCGCAGCAGGGCCCGCAGAACTTCGGCCAGCAGAACGGCCCCCAGAGCTACGGCCAGCAGGACTTCGGCCAGCAGGGCGGCGCGCCGACCCAGCAGAAGTCGAAGGCGAAGTACATCATCGCCGGAGTCGTGGCGCTCGCGCTGATCGCGGCAGGCATCGGCGTCGGCATGTTCTTCTTCAAGGGTTCGACGCCCGCGGCTGCCAAGGGCCTTCCCGCCGACGTCGCGTTTGCCTTCGAGGTCAACCTCGCCCCCGCCAATGCGGACAAGCTGGCGCTCAAGGGCATCATCGACAAGTACCCGTCGCTGAAGACCGATGAGGACTTCGGCGGCGACTACAAGCAGGCGCTGTGGAACGTGCTCGCCAAGGAGTCCCCGGACATGCCGGACTACTCCGAGGTCGAGCCGTGGCTCGGCGACTCCTTCGCAATGGGCATCGTCGGCACCACCTCCGAGGACATGAACGACGAGAACAACTACGTGATGGCCGTCGAGACCACGGACAAGGGCAAGGCGGAGGCCTTCATCAAGGCCGAGGCCGAGGACATGAAGGTCCAGTTCATCGACAACCTGATGGTCGTCACCGAGGCGAGCTCGACCATCGACGTGGCCGACATCAAGAAGGCGTCCCTTGCCGACTCCGATCAGTACAAGGCCGACATGGCCAAGATCGGCGACAGCAGCCTGGCGAGCGCGTGGTTCGGCCCGGCGATGATCGACGCGGCGATCGAGCAGGCCGAGGACACCAGCGGTTTCGACGCCAGCGGCATCGACACCCAGACGATGAAGGGCACCCACGGGGCGATGGGCCTCAAGGTGAGCGAGAACAAGCTGTCGATGCAGTACGCCGTCCAGACGCCCAACGCCCCCGAGGCGAGCTCCGACGACGTGGCGGCCTTCGCCAAGGACCTGTCGGGCGACGCGTTGCTGGTGGCCGCGCTCGGCACCAACGACGACATGTTCGAGCAGTACTGGAAGCTCGCCGAGTCCCAGGACGCCGCCGAGTCGCTCGCCCAGTTCGGCATCACCGGCCCGCAGGACCTCAAGGCCCTGATCGGCAAGAAGGTCGGCCTGACGGTCGGCGTCGACGGTGAGAGCCCCGTGGTCGGCGCGAAGCTCGAGACCGAGGACGCAGCCAAGCAGAAGCAGATCCTCGACAAGATCGCCGAGGCCGTCGGCAGCAGCCCTGAGTTCCCGCTGACCGTCGGCCAGGACGGCGACAACGGCCTGGTGGCGTTCGGCCAGGACACCGACGCGATCACCAACCCCGGCTCGAAGCTGGGCGACCTCGACGGCTTCAAGCAGGTCGTCGACGGCAAGGCGGCGGGGCTGCTCTACATCAACATCGAGGGCCTGAAGTCGCAGCCGTTCTACGAGGACATGATCGGCTCGGTGGGAGACGAGTTCTCCGAGGTGCTCGACCCGATCACCGCGATCGGAATGGTCGCCAACCCGTCCGCCGACCACTACCAGGAGGGCGCGCTGCAGGTCACGTTCAAGTGACGCGGCGCGGCTGAGAACGAAGACGGTGCCCGGTGGCTGTGAGCCACCGGGCACCGTCTCGTTCCGGGGTCAGTTCACCGAGTCGCGCACGATGCGTCCCTTGGCGTGGGCGGCGTCGCGCAGCGTCTCCTGGAAGTCGAGCATCCGCTCAAGCAGCGCCTCGTCCGAGGTGGCGAGCATCCGGGCGGCAAGCAGCCCGGCGTTGCGGGCGTTGCCGATCGCGACTGTCGCGACGGGGACCCCCGCGGGCATCTGCACGATCGACAGCAGCGAGTCCATGCCGTCGAGGTACTTCAGCGCGACCGGGACGCCGATCACGGGCAGCGGGGTCAGGGCGGCGAGCATGCCCGGCAGGTGGGCCGCTCCCCCGGCTCCGGCGATGATCACCTTGAGGCCCCGCTCGTGGGCCTCGCGGCCGTAGCGCACCATGTCCTCGGGCATCCGGTGCGCGGAGATCACGTCGGCCTCGTACTCGATGCCGAACTCGGCCAGCGCGTCCGCGGCGGCGCTCATGGTCGGCCAGTCGGAGTCCGACCCCATCACGATCGAGACGAGCGGATCAGGCATTGGGGTCTCCCATCAGATAGTTGGCTGCGTGCCAGGCGCGGCGACGCACGTCGTCGAGGTCGGTGCCGGAGCAGGTCACGTGGCCGACCTTACGGCCCGCCTTGACCTCCTTGCCGTACAGGTGGACGCGGGCCGCGCGGTCGCGGGCGAAGACGTGCTGCAGCGCGCCGGTGAGGTCCTCCTCGGCCCCGCCGAGCACATTGGCCATCACCACGACAGGGTCGCGCAGTTCGGGCGAACCGAGCGGCAGGTCGAGCACGGCGCGGATGTGGTTCTCGAACTGGCTGGTGCGGGCGCCGTCGATGCTCCAGTGGCCGGTGTTGTGGGGTCGCATGGCCAGTTCGTTGACGACGATGCGGCCGTCGCGGGACTGCATCAGTTCGACGGCGAGCACGCCGACCACGCCCAACTCGGTCGCGATCCGGATCGCCATCTCCTGCAGCCTGCTCGCCTCGTCGTCGTCGAGGCCGGGCGCCGGGGTGATGGTCTCGACGCAGATGCCGTCGGCCTGGCGCGTCTCGCTGATCGGGTAGGCCACGACCTGCCCGGAGGGGCTGCGCACCACGATGGCGCTCAACTCGCGGCTGAAGTCGATGAACTCCTCGGCGACGATCAGCACCTTCTCCCCCGCGGAGGTCTCCGCGAGGCCCTCGAACGGCTCGCCCGCCTGGGTGGCGTCGTCAAGCTTCCAGACGCCCTTGCCGTCGTAGCCGCCGCGCGAGGTCTTGGCGATGATGGGCCAGCCGAACTCGTCACCGAACGCCGCAAGGTCGGCGGGGGTGTCGCAGATGGCGTAGCCGGGGCACGCGACGCCCAACTCGGTCATCCGGGCGCGCATCCGGGCCTTGTCCTGCGCGAAGACCAGCGCCTCGGCCCCCGGCCGGACGGCGCACAGTTGAGCGAGCCGTTCGAGGTGGGCGGTGGGCACGTGCTCGTGGTCGAAGGTGAGCGCGTCGGCGCCGTCGACGAAGGCGAGCAGCGTGTCGAGGTCGCGGTAGTCGCCGACGGTGGTGTGCGGGACGACCTGGGCAGCGGACACGTCCGGCCCCTCGGCGAGCAGCCGCACGTCGATCCCGAGCGGGATGGCGGCCTGCTGCATCATGCGGGCGAGTTGCCCGCCCCCTGCGATGGCGACTGTGTAGCGGCGGGTCACCCGGGCAGCCTAACAGGGCCGCCGGAGGTGGGCCTCAGTCGTCGCTGTCCTCGTGGACGGCGAACAGCAGTTCCGTGATGGTCACGTGTACCCGCTCGACGCCGGGCACGTCGGGCAGCACCAGCGGCTGCCCGGCGGCCGTCTCGAGCACCAGCGTGCCGCAGCCGAGCATCCGGTCGAGCAGCGAGCGCTCGTAGTTGACGTTGTTGATCCGGCGCAGCGGAAGGTCGTGGCCCGTCTTGTTGATGATGCCGCGCCGCGTGATGATGCGCCGGTCGGTGATGGTGTAGGTCGACGTCACCCAGCGCAGGAACGGGAGCAGCACCAGCCACACGAACAGGATCAGCGCGACGCCGATCGACGCGTAGGTCGCCCACGGCTGCATGCTTGCCGGGAAGAACGCGATGGCCAGCCCGAGCAACGCCCCAAGCACGATGAGGATGATGGCGGGCACGATGAGCGCCTTGCCGTGGGTTCGCACGCTGAGCACGATGTTCTCGTCCTGACCGAGTTGGTCCTTGCTGATCGCCATGGGGACAGTCTGGCACGCCTAACGCCCGAGGCGGGCGTGCACCACGTCACCGACGGCGAAGGTCTGCATGCCTGCATCGGTGGCGACTTGGAGCCGCCCGAACGCGTCCACTCCCCGGCCGACGCCCTCCACGCTCGTCGCGGCGTCGACGACGACCGTCAAGTGCGCGCCGATCGAGGCGCAGCGGGCCTCATAGAGATCGCGCAGGTCGCCGCTGAGGGACCAGGTGGCGTAGTAGTCCTCGAAGTGGCGCAGCACGCCCGCGATGATGGGCTCGGGATCGGTGGGCAGGCCCTCCAGCGCGAGCGAGGTCGCGTTCGGGACAGGAAGTTGCTCGCGGGTCAGGGACACGTTGATGCCCATCCCGACGACCGCGCGGGCACCGTCGGGGCGTTCGATGCGCTCCGAGAGGATGCCGCACACCTTCGCCCCGCCGATCAGCACGTCGTTGGGCCACTTCAGGGTTACGCAGGCGGGATCAGGGGCCAGGTCGGCGAGCGCGGACGACACCGCAAGCCCCGCGAGGATCGACAGCCAGCCCCACTGCGGGAACTCGGGCCTCGGCCTGAGCAGCAGGGACAGCGAGATCGACGCGCCGGGCGGGCTGACCCACTGCCGGTCGAGGCGTCCCCGGCCCGCCGTCTGCTCCATGGCGACCAGCGCGATCGTGCGATCCTCACCGTTGCGCGCCAGCGCCGCGAGGTCCGCGTTGGTGGACCCCGTCGAGGCGGTCACCTCGATCCGGTCGAACAACGTGTCGCGCGCGCCGTCGCGGGTCACCGCCCGGTGGATGTCGCGGGCGCTCGGAAGGGTCGCATTCATGGGTTCATAGTAGGAAACCAATTCGCGGAGCATCGGTCGTGGTCAGGCTCCCCGGCGCTAAGGTGACACGCATGGAGATCGACATCCACACCACCGCCGGTCGGATCGCCAATCTCGGGGTGCGCATCGACGAGGCCATCCACGCGGGTTCCGCCGCGGCCGTCGAGAAGCAGCACGCCAAGGGCAAGATGACCGCGCGCGAGCGCGTCATGGCGCTGCTCGACGAGGGAAGCTTCGCCGAGTTCGACCAGTTCTCCCGGCACCGCTCGACGGCGTTCGGGATGGACGCCAAGCGGCCGTTCGGCGACGGCGTGATCACGGGCACCGGCTCGATCCACGGTCGCCCGGTGTGCATCTTCAGCCAGGACGTCACCATCTTCGGCGGCGCCCTCGGCCAGGTCTACGGCGAGAAGATCGTCAAGATCCAGGACTTCGCGCTCAAGACGGGCGTGCCGCTGATCGGCATCAACGAGGGCGGCGGCGCCCGCATCCAGGAGGGTGTCGTCTCGCTCGCGCTCTACGGCGAGATCTTCCGCCGCAACACGCTCGCCTCGGGCGTCATCCCGCAGATCTCGCTGATCATGGGCGCGGCAGCGGGTGGCCACGTGTACGGGCCGGCGCTGACCGACTTCGTCGTGATGGTCGACAAGACCTCGCAGATGTTCATCACGGGCCCGGAGGTGATCAAGACCGTCACCGGCGAGGACGTCTCCATGGAGGAGTTGGGCGGCGGCCGCACCCACAACACCAAGTCGGGCAACGCGCACTACCTGGCCGCCGACGAGGCCGACGCCATCGAGTACGTGCGCGAACTGCTCAGCTACCTGCCGCAGAACAACCTGGAGGATCCGCCGATCTACGACGAGGAGGAGGTCGACCTGACGATCACCGACCACGACCGTCGCCTCGACCAGTTGATCCCCGACGCGGCCAACCAGCCCTACGACATGCGCGACCTGATCCGCAACGTGCTCGATGATGACGAGTTCCTCGAGGTGATGCCGCTGTTCGCCGGGTCGATCATCGTCGGCTTCGGCCGCATCGAGGGCCGCTCGATCGGCATCGTGGCGAACCAGCCGACGGTGCTGGCGGGCTGCCTCGACATCGACTCGGCCGAGAAGGCCGCCCGGTTCGTGCGGACCTGCGACGCGTTCAACATCCCGGTGCTCACCTTCGTCGACGTGCCCGGCTTCCTGCCCGGCGTCGATCAGGAGCACAACGGCATCATCCGGCGCGGCGCGAAGCTGATCTACGCCTACTCGGAGGCGACCGTCCCCCTGCTGACCGTGGTGACCCGCAAGGCCTACGGCGGCGCCTACCTGGTGATGGGCTCCAAGTCGCTCGGCGCCGACATCAACTTCGCATGGCCGACGGCGCAGATCGCGGTGATGGGCGCGCAGGGCGCCGTCAACATCCTCTACCGCAAGCAGTTGGCGGAGGCCGCCGACCCCGACGCGGAGCGCGCCCGCCTCGTCCAGGAGTATGACGACGAACTGACCAACCCGTACGTGGCGGCCGACCGCGGCTACGTCGACCAGGTCATCTACCCGCACGAGACGCGCGCCCAGGTGATCCGGGCGCTCAGGCTGCTGCGCACCAAGCGGGCCACCATCCCGCCGAAGAAGCACGGGAACATCCCGCTATGACGGAGGAGATCGAGCCGACGCTCAGCTTCTCGAAGGCGAACCTCACCGAGGAGGAGATCGCCGCGGTCGCGGCCGCGCTGATGGCCTCGACCCGTGAGGAAAGGCTGCGCTCCGCGGACGACCGCCCTCTCGCGGGCGGCTGGAAGTCCTACTACCGCGTGCTGCGCCGACCGCTGGTGGGCGGGCGCGACGCCTGGCGCACCTACCACCGCCTCTGACATGCGGGTGATCCTCGCCTCGAAGTCGCCCGGCCGGCTCGCGGTCCTGCAGCGCGCAGGGCTCGACCCGGAGGTCATCGTCTCCGGATTCGACGAGCACCAGGTCCGCGACCCGATCCCCACCAGCCTCGCGCAGCGACTCGCCGCCGCGAAGGGCGAGACGGTCGTGCCTCAACTGGAGGGCGACTTCGTGCTGTTCGCCTGCGACTCGGTGCTCGAGTTCGAGGGCAAGGCGCACGGCAAGCCGGGCACCTTGGAGGCGGCCATCGCCCGCTGGCAGATCATGCGGGGCCGGGAGGGCCTGCTGCACTCGGGCCACTACGTCGCCGTCCGCACCGGCGACGACCTGCGCTCCGCCTGCGCCGTCGGCTCGACGAAGGTGAGCTTCGCCGACATCTCTGACGAGGAGATCGCCGCCTACGCCGCGACCGGGGAACCGCAGCGCGTCGCGGGCGGCTTCACGATCGACGGAAGGGGCGCCGCCTTCGTGACGTCGATCGTCGGCGACCCGTACAACGTGATCGGCCTCTCGCTGCCGATGGCACGCCAGATGGTCATCGACCTCGGCGTGCCATGGCAGTCGCTGTGGGCCCCGACGCTCGGCTGACCCCGGTGTGCCCGGCTCAGCCCGGGAACTTCCACAGGATCTCGTCGCCGAAGTCGGCGGGCGAGTAGCGCAGCGTCGGCAGCAGCAGGTCCGGGTTGCCCGGCGCGACGGAGATCCATCCGGAGTTGCACTCGCCGACCTTCAGCAGCCGCTCCTGATACTTGGGCGACCACTGCTCCGACGGCGGGAACTCGCCGACGCCGCGGAACCCGTGGGCCTTGCCCGTCTCGCCGTCGGTGACCTCGAAGAACCACGGATCGGTGCTGGTGCGGGTCGTCCCGTCTGCGTTCGCGTCGGGGTGCGGCGCGGCGTAGCAGACCGTGACGTCGGCGGCCCATGCCATGCCCTCGCCGTCGGAGGTGAGTTCCGTGACGGTGACGTCGAAGTAGCGCGTCTTGACGGTCTCCCCCAGCTTCGCCGTCAGGGTGACGGGGCCGCTCGGCCGATCGGTTGGCTCCACGGGCGTTGCGGTCATCGTCGGCTCCGGGTCCGGGCTGGCCGTCTCGCTGGGCTGGGGCGTTGCCGTTCCGCTCGACTGGGGCGTGGCCGTCCCGGTCGGATCGGCCGACGGCGCGGGGCTGGGCGCGCCGGTCGGCGCCGTGGTGACGGTCGGGGGCGCAGGCTCTGCCGGTGAGGTGCCGCCGCGCAGGCCCTGCACCGCGAACACCCCTCCGACGACGAGTGCGACCGCGGCCGCGGCGCCCAGGATCACCCACGGGCGGCGGCTGGGGGCCTCGGTGTGCACAGGTTCGACGCCTGCGATGATCTCCTCGACCATCCGGTCGGCGCCGGGCAGGTCACGTTCTGGGGGAAGCATGGTCATCTCAGTTCTCCTCACCAAGCAGATGGGCGACCTCGGTGGTCGCGAGTGTTGCGCGTGCCCGGGCGAGCCTGGACTTGACGGTGCCGACAGGCACCCCGAGGGCCTCGCCCACCTCGGCCATCGTGCAGCCGCTCCAGGCGACCAGTTCGACGACCTGGCGCTGCGCGTCGGGCAGCCGGTCGAGCACGTGGTTGATGCGGCGCATCGACTCCTCGTGCGCGACCCATTGGCCGACGTTGTCCGCGGCGGTCGCCGCAGGCTGGGCCTCGATCCGCTCGACGAGCCGGAGCCGCCTTCCCGCGGAGCGGACGAGGTTGCGGGCCTCGTTGCGGCCGACGGCGCACAGCCAGGCCCGCACGGCGCCCGGATGCACTCGGGACAGCGTGCCTGCGCTGGCGCGGCGCCAGACGCCCGCGAAGCAGAGTTGGGTGGCCTCCTCGGCCGTCGCCCAGGAGGCGGCGTGCCGGAAGGCGACGTTGTAGACGGCGCGGGAGTGCCGCTCGAAGAGCCGCCGGAACGCGGCCTCGTCTCCCGAGCGGAGATCCTCCCAGAGGGTGTCGTCGTCCATGAGGACCATCATGTCGTCGCCTCGGGGCGGACGTGCCTGTGCATGCATTCCTCATCCCTTTCGTCGCTGATACCCGGAAATGTCCGGCACCGCGCGTTCGGGTTCCATCTGTAGAGTTGCGGCGTGCACCGGATCCTGATCGGCCTGACCGCCGCCCTCGCCCTGACTGGCTGCGCGGCCGCCGCCGTCGACCCGGTCACGCCCCCTCCGTCGACCCTGACCGCCGCGGCGGTCCCCGAGGACGGACAGGCGCTGCGCGACCTCGGCTTCGGCAACGCCCCCGAGGGGCTGTCGGTCCCGCGCGGCGCGGAGATCTCTGACCGCGTCGACTCCGCCAACAACGTCACCGTCGTGATGACGGCCCCCGACGCCCTTGAGGTCGCCGACTATCTACGCCGCACCCTCCCGACGCTCGGCTTCACCATCACGGGCGACGCGCAGAACTCGCTGGTCTTCGAGGGAGGCGGCTGGCAGGGCGCCTTCACGGCATCGAAGGGGTACGCGGCCCTCACGCTTCGCACCGATCGCTGATCCGATCGGACTAGGCTCGGCAGCATGCCTGAGGAAAGTGCGCTCGACACGCTGACCGTCATCGGCTGGGGCGCGCTCGGCGTGGTGATCGGCGGCGCCGTCTCGATCGTGATCTCGCTGCTGACCCGCCTCATCATCCGGCGGCGCGAGCGGCTTCGACTCGTCATCCGGCACATGCGGATCGCCGTGCGGGTGTTCATGATGCTGCTCGGTGGCGGAGTCGCGGCGCTGATCGCCACCGCCCCGTCGGCCTACGCGCCGTCGCCCGAGTGGCGGCCGGTGTTCGTCCAGATCTTCACCATCGTGATGATCTTCGCGAGCGCGCTGCTGCTGACCAGCCTGATCCGCGCCGTCGAGGGCTCGATACTGCACCGCGACTCCGAGGAGACGGCAGAGGAGACCCCGCACTACCGCCGCGTCCGCACCCAGATGCAGGTCATCGACCGGGTGCTGATCGCGCTGGTGTGGCTGTGTGCGCTCGCGGGCGCGCTGCTGACCTTCCCCGCCTTCCGTGCCGTCGGCACGTCGCTGATCGCCTCTGCCGGCCTGCTGTCGATCGTGGCCGGCCTCGCGGCGCAGTCGTCGCTGTCGAACATCTTCGCCGGCATGCAGATCGCCTTCTCCGACGCGTTGCGCGTCGGCGACCTGGTGGTGTTCAACGAGCAGATGGGATCGGTCGAGGAGATCACGCTCACCTACGTCGTGGTGCGCACCTGGGACGACCGGCGCTGGATCGTGCCGAGCTCACACTTCACAAGCGAGGCGTTCGAGAACTGGACCCGTCGCGAGCCACGCCTGCTCGGCACCGTCGAGTTCGACCTCGACTGGCTCGCACCCGTCGAGGCGATGCGCGTCGAACTGATCCGGTTGGTGCGCGCCAGCGACCTCTGGGACGGCCGCAGTGCCAACCTGCAGGTCACCGACTCGACGGGCGGCTACGTCAAGGTGCGCGCCGTCGTCTCCGCTGCCACCTCGGGCGACCTGTGGGACCTGCGCTGCTACGTGCGCGAGGAGATGATCAACTGGCTGCAGCAGCACGCCGTGTACGCGCTGCCCCGCACCAGGCTGGAACCCGAGACCACCACCGCACCCACGTTCGAGGAGCGCGAGGACTTCGTCGAGAAGGTCGTCGACGAGTGGGAGAAGGAGCAGGCCGACGAGCAGACCCAACTGATGCCCGCGGCCGAACCGGACGACTCAGACGTCGAGGATGACGGCGCGCTGCCGAAGTGGCTCGCCTCCTGGCTGGTGCAGCGCCGCAAGGGCGACGAACCGGAGACGCGACCAGAGCAGGAGAGCCCCGCCGAGACCACGCTGTCGTCGAAGAGCCCCGAGGCGCGGCTGTACTCCGGCTCCCCCGAGGCCGAGGAACGCAACCGGCAGATGTCGGGGCCGAGCGCAGCAGACATGGCGGAGCGGGAGAAGACCGCCGAGCGGAAGCTACGCACCGGGGAACAGCCCGCCGTCGACCACGAGGGCACCGCGTCCGGCCGATCCGAGGGCGGCACCGAGGAGGCCGCGGCCCCAGGCAGCGCGTCGGCGCTCGAGCATCCCGAACGCCCCCGCGAGCGCCTCACCGAGACCCGGATCCTGCCGAAGATCGACAATCCCGACGACTCGCCCTAACCGCCGGTAGGCGCTTCGGGCGGACTCAGAGGGCGAAGACCACATCGCGCGGGTCCTCTGCGACCACCCGCAGCATCGCGTCGAGGCGCTCCTGGCGCGGGCTGGGCAGCGCATCGACCGGGAACCACGCCACCTCGGTCGACTCCTCGTCTGCGGCATAGGGCTCTCCGGAGACCCAGCGGGCCCGGAAGCCGTGGTCGAGGAAGCGGCAGCGGTCGCCGTTGGCGTAGGTGATCTCCTCCATCACGACCGTCCACAGCAACCGCTCGACCTCGATGACGACGCCCGCCTCCTCAAGGGCCTCCCGCACCGCCGTCTCTGAAGGGTGCTCGCCGGGGTCGACGATGCCGCTGATCGGCGCCCACTCCCCGGTGTCCGAGCGCCTCACAAGCAGCACCTCTGCGCCGCGGATCACCAGCGCATTGGCTCCCATCAGCCACAGCGGCGCGTGGCCGATCGAGGCGCGGAGGTCGACGATGAAGGGCGGCGTAGGCATGCGCCCCACACTGGCACAACCTTTGGACCAAGCCGCGCGACACGGCGGGGCGGCTACTAGACTCGCCCCTAGTCCGAAGCCAGGAGGATCACAGTGGGCAACGAGGCCATCCAGAAGGTTCTGATCGCAAACCGCGGAGAGATCGCCGTGCGGGTGATCCGCGCAGCCCGGGACGCGGGAATCGGGTCGGTGGCGGTCTACGCCGACTCGGACGCCGACTCGCTGTTCGTGCCGCTGGCCGACGAGGCCTTCGCGCTCAACGGCGCCACCCCGGCCGACACCTACCTCAACATCGACAAGCTGCTCAGCGTCGCGGAGCGCTCCGGCGCGGACGCCGTGCATCCCGGCTACGGCTTCCTGGCTGAGAACGCCGACTTCGCGCGCGCCGTGATCGGGGCGGGCCTGACCTGGATCGGCCCGCCGCCCGAGGCCATCGAGGCGCTCGGCGACAAGGTCCGTGCGCGCCACATCGCTCAGAAGGTCGGCGCGCCGCTGGTGCCAGGCACTGCCGACCCGGTCGCCAACGCGGACGAGGTCGTCGCCTTCGCGGAGCAGCACGGGCTGCCGATCGCCATCAAGGCGGCCTTCGGCGGCGGCGGGCGAGGCCTGAAGGTGGCCCGCACGCTCGAGGAGGTGCCCGACATGTTCGAGTCGGCCACCCGCGAGGCCGTCACGGCGTTCGGCAGGGGCGAGTGCTTCGTGGAGCGCTACCTGGACAAGCCGCGCCACGTCGAGACGCAGTGCCTCGCCGACTCGCACGGCAACGTGGTGGTCGTCTCGACGCGCGACTGCTCCCTGCAGCGCCGCCACCAGAAGCTGGTCGAGGAGGCGCCGGCGCCGTTCCTCACCGACGACCAGATGTCCCGGCTGTATGAGTCGAGCAAGGCGATCCTCAAGGAGGCCGGCTACGTCGGCGCAGGCACCTGCGAGTTCCTCGTCGGCCTCGACGGCACGATCTCCTTCCTCGAGGTCAACACCCGCCTGCAGGTCGAGCACCCCGTCTCCGAGGAGGTCACCGGGCTCGACCTGGTGCGCGAGATGTTCCGGATCGCCGCCGGCGAGGAACTCGGCTACGACGACCCCGAGATCCGCGGCCACTCCATCGAGTTCCGCATCAACGCGGAGGACCCGGGCCGCAACTTCATGCCAGCCCCCGGGACGCTCACCAAATGGCACGCCCCGAGCGGCCCCGGCGTCCGCGTCGACGAGGGCTACCACGCTGGCATGACGGTGCCCGGCGCTTTCGACTCGCTGGTCGCCAAGGTGATCGTGACGGGCGCGAGCCGCGAGCAGGCCATCGAGCGCTCCCGTCGGGCGCTGGCCGAGCTGAAGATCGAGGGGATGCCCACGGTTGTCCCGTTCCACGTCGCGGTCCTCACCGACCCCGCATACACGGCTGAGGGCGGCTCGTTCGACGTGCACACGCGCTGGATCGAGACGGACTTCACGGGCCAACTGGCGCCCTACAGCGGGGAACTCGGCGAGGACGAGGACCGGTTGGAGCCGGAGATCATCACGGTCGAGGTCAACGGCAAGCGGGTCGAGGTCAAGCTGCCCGGCGGGCTGGGCGCGCGGGCCAAGTCGCCCAAGCAGGCCAAGCGCCCCACCCGGCGCGACCGCGGCGGGAGCAAGGTCTCCGCGCCCAGCGGCAACTCGCTCACCACGCCGATGCAGGGCACCATCGTCAAGGTCAACGTCGAGGAGGGGCAGAGCGTCTCCGAGGGCGACGCGATCGTCGTGATCGAGGCCATGAAGATGGAGCAGCCGCTCAACGCGCACCGCGACGGAGTCATCGCGTCGCTGTCGGTCGCCCCGGGCGACGCCGTCACCGCGGGTCAACTGCTCTGCGAGATCGTCGACGCCGACTGAGCTGCGCCTGAGGCTCAGCGCGACCCTGCGGTGGTCGTTCGGCGGCGGGGCCCGTTCGTGGCGACCTCCTGCCGGGAGGCGCGTCGTTAAGCGCCGGAGATGCGCAGGCAGCTGCCATCTGAGCGGAGCGCTGACGACGACCTCTCCGTCAGGTCCGCAGCGAACTGGCCCTCGGCCTCAGCACCGGGTCGAGGATGATCCTCGCGTTGGTCATCTGGCCACCGCGCGCCCTCGTCGCCAACAACTGCCCCGCCCAGCGGCCCAACTCCTCAGACGGCTGCTCCACCACCGTGACCTGTGGTTCGACCATCAGGTTCCAGCGGTCGTCGTCGACGCCGACCAGGCCGACCTCAGGCCCGATCGCCTTCCCTTGGCTCCGCAGCGCGGAAAAGGCCTCACCGGTCAGGGTGTTGGTCGCGGCGAAGATGGCGTCGGCGTCCGTCGCGGCGATCAGCCGGGCGACCTCAGCGGGCCGGTCCTCGTGGAACGGGAGTGAGAAGACCCGTGCATCCGGGACGGGGTGTCCGGCGGCCGCCATCGCCGCACGGAAGCCCTCCTCACGCTCACGCATCGGAGAGATGTCCGTCGTATGGTTCAGCACCATCGGCGACATCCGCCCCTGTTCCAGCAGGTGCTCTGCGGCGAGACGACCGATCATGCGGTTGTCGACGACGATGGTGTCGCCTCCGAAGCCTGCGACGGTACGGTCGACGGTGATCACAGGGATGCCCGCCTGGTCGAACGGCCGCAGATGGCTCGGCTTCGGTGAGGCGGCCGCGATCAGCACGCCCGAGACCCGATGCGCAATCACCGTCTCTATCGAGGCCCGCTCCCGGGCTGGCTCTTCACGTGTGTTGCACAGCACCACCGAGTACCCCTCGGCGTTGGCAACCGTCTCGAATGCTTCAAGGAGGCGGACGAAGAATGGATTGCGCACGTCCGGCACGATCGCGGCGAGCAGGTCGGAGCGTTGACGGCGCAACGCACGGCCCGCGCCGTTGGGCCGGTAGTTGATCTCCTTGGTCGCCGCCAGTACGCGCTCAACGAGTGCAGGTGCGACGCGGGGATGGCCGTTCAGCACCCGGGACACGGTCGCCGTGGACACCCCTGAGGCACGGGCGACGTCGGTGATCGTGGGATCCTTCTCGCGCTGGTGTGACATCAACGCTCCACCACGAGCGGGCCATCATCGACGCCGAGATCTGAGGAAACCCGGAAGCGCGCGCCGTCGTCGCCACGCACAACGGCACGCACCTTGAGCCGGCCCCGGTGGCAGCGCAGTTCAACCGAATCCTGACGAACCACTGCAGTTCCCCATCCCTCTCCAGTCAGGATCGGGTAGCTACCGTCGCGCCCGACCCGAAGCGTCCCGTCGATCTGATTCCAGCTGAGTCCGAGGGATGCTTCGAACAGGCTCCAGCCAGACATGGCCCTGACGTAGTGGTCGCCGCATTCGATCTCGTTGAAGGGATTCCGACGCCGACCGTCGTGCCGAGTCCACACCGCGTCCGCGATGGCCTCGGCCTCACCCAGAAGACCCTCCCGCACGCAGTGTGCCGCGACCTGGTATTCCACCCCGGTCCACACCTCGTCACAGTACAGCGTCGGAACCTCCGGGCGGCCTCCGTCCGGCCACGTGCACAGCACCAATCCGCGCTCCCCCCGCATCGCATAGGGCCGCTGCGTTCCGGTCCCTGCGTCATCGAGGAGGTTGTGGCGAACCACACTTGCAAGGGCTTCGCGGACGTGGTCCTCCGGCAAGAGGTACCCGAGTTCCAGTTCGTGCGCCCACCACTGACCGATCAGCTGGTCGGCCAGGCAACCATTACCCCACTGATGCGTGTCGGGCAGGTCCGGATCCGGCACCTGAACGTAGTAGCCGCCCGCGAAGCACGCCTCATCGAGGGCGACCGACGAGCGCTCGAAGCGTGACCGCCAACGCTGGCCAAGGACATCGTGTCCGATCAGGAGCGCCAACTCCTCAGCAGCTCTGAGCGCCGCGAGCCAGTAGGTGCCCATGTACGTGTTGGCACCGTGCAAGCCGATGTCGTAGGTGCTCGGCTGGATCCCGTGCAGCAGGCCCGTCCCGTCTGGATCCCACGTACTGGCGATATGCCCCATCAACCTTTCGATCCCCGCCCAGCGCGATCGGACCCAGTCAAGGTCAACAGCGCCGCGGCGAAGCTCTCGGTAGGTCTTGAGGACCGCGCCGCACATACCGTCGAGGGCCGGCTGGTCGGGGGCGCCCACTGGGCCATCGCCGTGCTGCCTCAGGTATCGGGGTAGGTGGACCCGATGCGGCAGCGCCCCAGAATGCGCCTGCATCAGGTCGAACTCTGTCTCGCGCATCGACCTCTCGAGGGCAGGGAAGAGAGCGGCCCCGGCCTGGGCGTAGTTCCACACGTGTGTGCAGTTCAGCGGGCAGGCACCCCCGACGTCACCCGACCACATCAGCGTCGACTCCCCCAGCAGCCCCTCGTGGCCGTAGAAGTTCGTCGTGGGTCCTGAATGTGGTCGGCGTGCGCAGCGGCATGGGCTGGGCCGCCAGGTGGGTGCGCCACCGCTCAGGGAGGTCGACGGCGTTCACGGCGTCGACCCAACGACCGGTGTCCGCCCAGTGGGCGTCCCAGTTGCCGAGCGCATCGTCCGCGACGGCCAGGGCATCGGGGAACCGGGTCGCGTAGTGGTTGCCGATCCAGAACCTCGTGGGGCCGACCTCTGGTCGGTCGGGACCGTACTGGACGAAGTCGACGTAGCGGTTGGGGAAGTGCCAGGCGAGGACGAAGCGCACCGTGACGCTTGAGTTCCCCGGGATCTCGTTGTGGGCGACGAGCGCGCCAAGCCAGGTCGACCCCTGCGGGCTGGGCCCGAACCGTGGCTCGGGCCCACTCTGCTGCCCGACCTGCGCCCACGGCGCGACGCCGAGCACCGTCTGGTCTCCCCAGGGGGCGAGCAGCCGGAGGAAGTCGAACAACTCGTCCGGCTCCTCGAAGCAGGGCAGAGAAACCACCCGGTCCGCTTCGCAGGAGATGACCTGCTGGCCGGACCACGGTGATGACGGCGCCACGCTGGGGTTGTCCATCACCAGGTCGGCTCTCGTCCCGGAGCGGCGGAAGCGGTTCACGTTCCCGCCGTACCCGGGGGCACGGACCCCGCGCGGGTTCAGGTGGGGGTCGAGTCCTACCGCGTTGTGCGCCGAGAACGCGAGCCACGTCCAGGCCGTCACCTCCGAGGTGTTGACGAGTTCGACGTCGACGAGGACGGCTGGCAGCCCCGAGGCGTCGGCATCGCCGGGGACCAGCGGCGAGACGACCTTGACCCTGACCACGATCGGGCCGCCGGTGTCGTGGGTGACTTCCGCGACCGGATAGGTCCCGGTCATCGACGTGCTGGTTCCCCCATGGGCGGCGATCAGGTCACGCTGCCAGGCAGGGACCAGGTCGTCGTTGGCCATCGGGGTCGCGGGGCGCCCCTGGGCGCCGGGGTCGTGGCGCTCGGCCTGGAGCACCATCGTCTGGTTCAGGATCGGCTCCAACTGCTGGACCCGGAGCGCCATGAACGTCCCGGGCAGGTCACCATGGTGCGTCCCGACGTTCATCAACTGCGCCTGCCGCCAGCCGCCGTCGGAGCCCAACGCGATGGAGCCTGTCCCGACCCCGCCGAGCGGCATGGCGACGGCCGGGTGGTCGTTCGGGTTCCACGTCGTCACTTCAGGCCCGCCATCTTGATGTTGCCGATGATCTGGCGCTGGAAGATCAGGAACAGGACGACGACGGGGAGGGCCGCGAGCGTCGAGCCTGCCATCAGGAGCCCCAGTTCGGTGTTGCGCTCGGACCGGAAGGTCGCCAGGTACTGCTGCAGCACGTACTTGTCAGGGGACGTGATGGTCAGGATGGGCCAGACATAGGAGTTCCAGTAGGCCAGGAAGGCCGTGATGCCCATCACCACGAACGGGGGCTTCGACAGGGGCAGGAACAGGCTGACGAAGATGCGGATCCGGCCGCAGCCGTCGAGCATCGCCGCCTCCTCGAGGGAGGAGGGGATGTTGAGGTAGAACTGGCGGATGAAGAAGACACTCGCGGCGCTGGCGGCACCGGGTACGACGAGCACTGCGAGGGTGTCGAGCATGTGGAGTTTCGTGACCACGATGAAGCTGGTCAGCAGGATGGTCATGCCCGGGATGAACATGGTGGTGATCACCAGCACCCATAGCGTCTTCTTGAACCGGAACTCGAGGCGCGCGAAGGCGTAGGCGGCCAGGGAGTTGACGGTCAGGCTCAGGACCGTGAACAGCAGCGCGCCGAGCAGGGTCCACAGGAGGGTGCGGGTGAACGTCGGGTCGGCCAGGATCTGGGCGTAGTTCTCCCACTTCCAGACCTCGGGGAAGAACTGGAAGGGGGTCTGGATGACCTCGGTCTTCGCCTTGAACCCGGCGATGATCATCCAGGCGAGCGGGAACAGCGCCGCCGCGATGTACACGGCCCCGACGATGCCCTTCAGGACGCCTCGGATCCACCATCCGGCGGTGCGGTGTGGCCGGCGGATCTCGTCGATCTCATTCATGTCAGTCCACCAACTTTTCCGAGTTGAGCACCTTGAACACCAACGCGGAGACGGTGCCGAGCACCACGAACAGCAGCAGCGCCGCGGCGATCGAGTAGCCGACGTTGATGTCGTTGCGGAAGTGGTTGAAGATGAAGAGGTTCGGCAGTGTCGTCGAGTCGAGCGGGCCGCCTCCGGTCATGATCAGCGGAAGCTCAAACTGCTGAATGGCTGCCACGAACCCCGTGATCAGCAGGTACAGCAGGACGTTCTTCATCTGGGGGATCGTGATGTACAGCGTCTTCTGCCACCACCCGGCCCCCTCCATCGCGGCCGCCTCGTAGAACTCGATGGGGATGTCGACCATCGCAGCAACCATGATCAGGGAGGTCAGGCCGAGGCCGAGCCAGATGGCGGGCACCGCCACCGCCAGCAGCGCCCAGGCCGGGTCTCCGATCCAGGCGATGGGGTCGATGCCGAAGTACCCCAGGAACCAGTTGAGCAGGCCGCCGGAGTAGTCGTAGATCAGCACGAACACGATCGACGCGATCACTGTCGAGATGATGGTCGGGATGTAGATGCTGACCTTCAGCACCGTCGCGAACCGCCGCGAGACTGCCACCACGAGGCTCGCGAAGAAGAAAGCGAGCACCAGCATGACGGGGACGGTCATCAGGACGAAAAGGAAGCCGCGGCGGATCGTGGCCCAGAACAGCGGATCTTTCAGGACCGCGAGGAAGTTGTCGAAGCCCACGAACTCAGGGGCCTTGTAGAAGCTCCAGTTCTGGAACGACAGGTAGCCGGCGTAGACGGCCGGCCAGATCACGAAGATGCCGAGCAGGATCACGACAGGCAACAGCAGCAGGTAGGCGACCTTCGAGTCGCGGTACTGGTATCTGGCCTGGCGCCTTCTGGCGTCACGCTCTGGCCGCGCGGAGGCGGTGGTCATTGGTGTCTCCCTTGGACGAGGCCGGTCGGCGGGGCGCACCCGCCGTCGCCAACCGGCCCGGTGACGGCTACTGCTTGGGCGCCTTCTCCGGCAGCTTCTCGCGATCGATCACCGTCTTGATGGCGGCCGTGGCGGTGGCGAGCGCATCATCGATCGACGAGGCGCCCTTCATGCCTGCCTCCATCGCCGTGCCGACGGCCAGAGACACGTCCCACGGGTAGGTCGGCTCAGGGATCGCGTCCGGTGCGATCTCGTTGGTGACGATCTCGGACCATGGAGCGTCGGCGGCCTTCTCGTCCTTTGCGACGGCCTCCTGCACCGACTTGCGCACGGGCACCTTGGTGAACTGGGTGTCGACGAAGAACGGCACCAGGTTGGCGGGATCGCCTGCAATCGCCCAGGAAAGGAAGTCGCCTGCGGCCTGGGAGTTCTTGGTCTTGGCGTCGATGACCCACTTGAAGTTGCCGAGCGTGGTCGCGGTCCTGCCGCCCGCGTCGGGCGAGCTGGGCACCTTGCCGATGCCGGTCTTGGTGAGCAGATCCGGGTAGTCGGAGCCGATCTCGGACATCATCCAGGAGCCGGACACCTTGAACGCACACTTCTGCTCGCCGAAGTCCTTTCCCTCGACGTACGCGGCCAGGATCTGCTTGGGCATGTAGTCGTTGTCCCAGAGCGTCTTGTAGACCTCGATCAGCGCCTTGTAGCCGGGCTCCTGGACCGCGGCAGCCGTCCAGTCGTCGTTCAGCGCCAGGTGGTTGTTGAAGTTGAACTGCTGGCCCACGCTCGACCAGGCGAACGTCGGGGGCGTCACCAGCGGGCGAGATGCAGTACTGGCCCTTCTTGAGGGTGGGCTTGATCTTCTCGCACATACCGAACAGGTCGTCCCAGGTCTCGGGTCCCTTCTCGGGGTCGAGCCCGGCCGCGGTGAGCATGTCCTTGTTCCAGAAGAGGACCGCCTGCGGCTCGAGGAGCAGCGGGTATGCGTAGTAGTCCTCGCCCACGGCGGACACCGGTTTGGCCGAGTCCATGATTTCGCCGAGCGCCTCGGCCGACATCACGTCGTTGAGCTTGAAGAGCTGGCCCGCGTTGACCGCGTCCTGGATGGCGCCCGGGTGGGTGTAGACGTCGGGTGCCTTGCCCGCGGCCTGCGCCGACTTCATCTTCTGGTCCCAGGCATCCGCAGGCACCTCGGTGCCCACCACCTTCACTGCGGTCTGCGCCTTGTTGAACTGTTCGATGATCGACTCGTACCACTTGTTCTCGACCGGGGTGAACGTCCGGTGCCAGAACTGGATCGTGGTTGCTGCGGCCGCGCTGCCTCCGGTTCCGCCGCCTCCGTCGTCTGTCGGCGCCGGCTCCCCAGGGGTTCCGGACCCGCAGGCCGCCAGCAGGCTGACTGCTGCGACGCCCCCGGTCGCTCCGAGGAGCTTCCTCCTCGAAATGTTGTTCGTCATCATTGACTCCTTTGTCTCGTCCTGCCTGCGGCAGGCGGTGTGTTGTCGGCAGGACCTCAGTCCGCGCCAGTTCGACGGAGGTCCATTGAGTACCAATAGACCTGGTAGGGCCCCCAGATGGAGAGCGTGAAGTAGAGCCGCCGCCCGTCGTCGGCGACGTAACGAGGGCACAGGTACGGGGCGTAGAGTCCCGGTGTGTCCGCTTGGGTGAGGATCTCGTGGGGTTCGCTCCACGGGCCCCATGGAGAGAGGCCCTCGTAGAGGACCGCCGACCCGTTGTCGAGCATGCTGCTGAGCAGCCATCTCTTGAGGTGGCTGGACCACAGCACGGAGAGTTCCGCCGTGCCGCGGTCGAGGATCACGACGGCATCGCTCAGCTCCGTGCTCCAGGTCGCCCCGCCGTCGACCTCGCCTGCGAAGTACTCGTAGGAGGCCAGTTCCTCGACGGAGGCGATCTCGGCGCGCACGCGCATCAGGGACACCGCGCCGAAGCGCCCGGCCGGGATCCCCCAGAGGTAGATCCAGTCGACGTCGTCCACCCTGAGTGGCACCTGCGCGAGTTGTACGAAGCCTGACTCCCCCGGCCAGGTGACCTTGTCGAGGATCTCCCACGTCTGCCCGTCGTCGCTCGACCTCGCGAGCCCGGCATGATCGGCCTCCCAGACACCCGGCTCGCCCCAGTGCGACACCGACATGTACGCGAGGTACATCGTCTCGTCGACGGCGAAGAGTTGGGTCGGGATCTTGGTCACCTCGCCGACCTGGTCGTTGGGCTTGTGGTCGCCCGGCAGCACCTCCTTGACCTGTTCCAGGTCGTCGAGAACCCAACCGTCGAAGGTGATGCCGTCGGTGGGGTCGTCGTCGGTCGTCCAGGCGAGGCAGTTGGACTTCCAGACCTCGCCGGTTCCGCCGAACGCGTCGGCGTCACGGATGCCGAAGTTGTCGCCGAAGACGAACCAGGTGCGCTCGCCTACGGTCGTCATGTGTCCCAGGTCGGCTCCCGCGAGCAGCACCCCTGCGGTGTCGTTGACCGCGCCATGTCCGGTGAGTTGCGCGACGCGGGTCACGCCTTCGACCGAACCGAGCACGAACCCACCTGGAAGCGGTGACGCGACGGGGCCACCGCGGCCGCCGGAACAGGCCGTCGCGAGCGACGCTACAGTCCCCGCCGTCAAGAGCCCCCGTCGCGTCAGATCCATCAGCCGAGCCTCGGCATCCGCTGCTCGACGGGCGGGAGGGTCAGCGTCTCGTCGACGCGGTCCAGATACCAGTACGCGACCGACGAGATGTCGTCGCACCGCTGGTTGTTGTGGCCGTGCTCGATCGTGACCCGGACCGACTCGCTGAAGGTGACCGGATCCTCGATGTGGAAGCGGTACATCGAGATCTGACCCGACCAGTTCGGTCCACCGGGCATCGTGATGCCGTGGTACGGACCGTTGAAGGGCTCGGACGGGCACCAGGCGGTGTTGAAGTAGTCCTCGGTGCCGGTGCCGTGGATGTTGGGGGGCCAGGACTCGCCGTCGACGAAGATCATGTCGTCGCCCTCGCCGTACCAGTTCCAGGCTTCCGTGTGGCGCAGGTTGGTGACGTTGAAGGTGCAGCCGACGTAGTGTCCGCGACCCTTGGTCTCGAGGATGGTGTAGTTGCCCTCGCCCGTGGTGTTGTCGCCGCCGAACAGGAACTCGCCGTTGGTCAGCTCCCCCTGCTCGATGCCGTCGGTCGGGTTCTCCCGGTGCCAGGAGGCGTGGAACCGGCCGATGCCGTCCTCGAGCTCTTCGAAGGCCTCGTAGTCGATGTAGTAGTAGAACCAGAGCACCAGTTCTTCGCACTCGCTGGTGATCTCGAAGCGGGCCCCGTCCGCGAAGGGCATGTGGAAGAAGCTGTTGAACGCCTTGCCGTCCTGCGGGCTCATCTGCAGCGGGAGCGAGGCGAAGTTGGTGGTCTTCGCGTGGCCCACGCCGAAGAAGTCGCCAAGTGGCACCAGGATGCTCGGCTTGTCGGAACCGTCCCAGTAGGCGCGCAGGACGAGCTTGCGCAGGAAGTCGTTGTCCGGGGTCTCGGGGTCGGTTGGACCGGCAGGCGCGACGGTCATCCAGATGTGGTTGATATCGCCGGCGCCAGCTATCTCGGCGAGTTGCAAGGTCTCCCCCGGGCGCAATGTCAGGCGATCCTCATTGCCCCCCGAAGCGTCGTACGAGGACACCCTCCGCCGCCTGGTGGCACGCAGCCGGGGAAGATCCCGCAAGCTGGAACCGTAGCTTCCGTAACTGGTCATCGATGTGTCTACCCTTCGTTGGGTTTCTGGACCGTCACACCCAGGGAAAACCTGAGTAATCGTTTTCACCGAACCTACGCCCGCCAATGGGCCGACGTCAACCAGAAAGGGCGAAAATGTGCGCCCGGGTGGTTGGCACGGCGGCCGGAACAGGTCTGGCTCTCCGCAGACCTCGCTGCCGGCTGCCGCTTCATGAGAGGTTCGGTGCTTGCCGTATACCTGACGGCTGTGGGGCATGCTGCGCCTCCATCCTGAGCCAGGCATGCGAACGCCCGGCCTGACGAGCGGGTGCTCTCAGAGGACGCAACCCCCGCCCGCGGCCGTCCTTGTGCGCCCGAATATCCTGGATAGCAGGGCTGCTGGAAGTAGAGGTGGATTGAGATGTTCAGCGGATTGATCACGATGATGTTCATCTTCGTGATGATCTCGGTGATCCTGAGCGTCACGCGGGGCAATCGCCCGCGCCTCGGCGACAGCGGTTACCCACCCCAGCCGCTTGATCCCCGCCCTCGCCCGCAGATCAACCAATGGGGCGGCCTCGGCGGCCCCTACGCGCAGCAGCCCTACGGGCAGCAGGCGTTCCCGATGATGGGCCAGCCCTACGGCGACCCCGCGGCCAGGCAGCCGATGTCTCAGGGTTCCCGCGAGGCGATCGACCGCGACATCACCAGCTTCGGCGAGGAACTGCGCGACCTCGACCTCGAGGTCGTCGGGATGCCCCTCGATGAGGCGACGCAGGCCGACTACACCTCCGCCCTCGACGCCTACGACGGCGCCAAGCAGCAGTTGGCCACGGCCCAGTCCAACGCCGACGTCAAGCGGATCGCCGAGATCATGGAGGGCGGCCGCTACTCGGTGGCCTGCGTCCGCGCCCGGGTGAAGGGCGAGGCCGTGCCCGAACATCGGCCGCCATGCTTCTTCGACCCCTCGCACGGCGTCTCCGTCGCCAACGTCTCCTGGGCGCCGCCCGGCGGCGCTGCCCGCGACGTGCCCGCCTGCGCGGCAGACGCGCAGCGGATCCGCACCGGCAACGACCCGTCGATCCGGATGGTCTACGCCGGGCAGCGCCAGGTCCCCTACTGGGAGGACCAGCAGCACGCGGCATGGGCGCAGGGCTACTACGGCCGCTACGGCGGCGACCCGGCGCTTCGCACCATCACGCACGGCGCGCTGATGATCGGCGGCTTCTCGCTCCTGATGGGCCTGCTCGACGACTGATCAGACGGCGGCGTAGAGCTCCCGGGTCAGCTCCGCGAGTCGCTCGGGCGCGATCACCAAGGGGACCTTGGCTCTTGCGGAGCTGAGGAGTACTGCCGCCACCATAGCTCGTCGCGTTCAGCGCCTTCGATACCGTCCATCATGTCCAGGACATGTTGAACAAATCGTGTCGGCGGCCTGACGTCATGCATCTCGACATAGTGCGCCAGGCCATCGGGCCAAACGAACACCCCGTCGCTCAGCTCCAAGTCGCCGTTCTCTTTCCCGCATACCCGACACCTCGAGTACCCCATATACGCGCGTGCGATGAGCCCAGTTTTCAGGTATGAGACAACCAGGTCGCGTTCCTCGGAGTCCCAATTGTTATCGACAAAGTCCTCCGGACGCGGCCATGAGCTATCGTTCTGCGGCCCATCCCAATAGCCGATCAGGATCAGCCTCCGGGGGTAAACCATCGCCATACACCTCCATCAAAGATCGTCAAGGTATTCCCTCTCCCGCTTGCAGCAATGTCGACTGTTGGAGCCAAGACGCGCACGCCCAAACTCATCTGCGAGGTCCTGCGCAAACGATCCCGTCGGGCAACCTCGGCGAGGAGTCGTCGGAGGCGCTCTTACCGCCCGCTGAGGGCAGCAGCCTCGTCACGACCGCGAAGATGAGCAGCGCGCCGAGCACCGCGATCAGGACAAGCGGGAGCGTCCTGCCGTCCCGTCGAGCGGGCCGTGGCGGAGGCGCGCCGTGTGGCGGCATCGGCCCGGGATAGCCCCGGGTCGGCGGAACGTTGGGCGCCATGCTCGCTCCCCTCCATGCTGGAACCCGTGGACGATAGCACCGGGCGGGCTCCCGAACCGGGGCTGTGGGAATCCCACAATCGAGGGCCGCGATCTTCGGATGGACGCGTGATAAGCATCGATGCCGCAGAAGGTAGCGTTGGAAACAACCTACGGTCGCGTAGGTTACGCCTGAGGAGTGCCATTGAACACCGCCGCTGCATCCATCCGCGAGGCCCGAGATCTGCTGCTCGGGCTCAGAGGCGAGGGGGATCGGGCGCGCGCCGAGTTCGAGTGGCCGCGCATCTCCGGGCGGTTCAACTGGGCGATCGACTGGTTCGATGCGATGGCCCGCGGCAACGACTCCCCCGCGCTGTGGCTGCGCGACCTTGAGGGCGTCGACCACGTGTTCAGCTTCGCCGAAATGGCGGAGCGCTCCGACCGGCTCGCCACCTGGCTGGCGGCGGAGGGCGTCGGCAAGGGCGACGCGGTGATGGTCGTGCTCGGCAACCAGGTCGAACTGTGGGACGCGATGCTTGCCGTCATGAAACTCGGCGCCATCGTGCTGCCGACCGCGCAGGCGCTGCAGTCCTTCGACCTGGAACTGCGGGTGCCCCGCGCGGGCGTCAAGGCCGTGATCGCCAACCCCGAGGACGAGGCCAAGTTCGGCGACATCTCGAACATCGTCACGGTCACCACCGGCGCGGCGCACGGGCGCTGGCGCGCGATGGCCGACGCCCAACTGCTGCCCGCCGAGCCCCACGAGGTCGTCACGGACGCGGGCGACCCGTGCCTCTACTACTTCACCTCCGGCACCACCAAGGACCCGAAACTGGTGGTGCACACGCACCTCAGCTACCCCGTCGGGCACCTGTCGACCATGTACTTCATCGGCGTGCGGCCCGGCGACGTGCACCTGAACATCTCATCGCCTGGCTGGGGCAAGCACGCCTGGTCGAGCTTCTTCTCCCCATGGCTGGCCGGGGCGACCGTGTTCAGCTACGCCTACGACCGCTTCGACGCGTCCGAACTGCTGAGGACGCTCGAGGAGTGCCAGGTCACGACGCTGTGCGGGCCGCCGACGGTGTGGCGGATGATGATCAAGGCCGACCTTGGCGGGCGCCCTTCGGCGCTGCGCGAGGTGGTCGGCGCGGGCGAACCGCTCAACCCCGAGGTGATCTCCGCGGTCGAGCGGGCCTGGGGTCTGACCATCCGCGACGGCTACGGGCAGACCGAGACGACCTGCACCGTCGGCAACGCGCCCGGCGAGCAGGTGCGACCCGGCTCGATGGGCAAGCCGATGCCGGGGGTCCGCCTCGAGATCATCGACCCCGACACCGGCGAGGAGTCGAGCACCGGCGAGATCACGCTGCCGCTCGAGCCGTGGCCGTTCAACCTGACGCCCGGCTACCTCGACGGCTCCCCCACGGCGCAGGCCGACGGCAGGTACCACTCCGGCGACCTGGTCACCGTCTCCGAGGACGGCTACCTGACCTACGTCGGTCGCACCGACGACGTGTTCAAGGCCTCCGACTACAAGATCTCGCCTTTCGAACTGGAGTCGGTGCTGATCGAGCATCCCGCCGTCATGGAGGCGGCGATCGTGCCTGCGCCCGACCCGCTGCGGCTCGCGGTGCCGAAGGCCTACATCGCGCTTGCTCCCGGCTTCGAGCCGACGGAGGAGACGGCCGTGTCGATCCTTCGGCACGCCAAGGAGAACCTGGCCCCCTACCTGCGGGTGCGGCGCATCGAGTTCGCCGAGCTGCCCAAGACGATCAGCGGGAAGGTGCGCCGCGTGGTGCTGCGCGCCCGCGAACACGACCCGTCGGTCGAGGTCAACGACTTCCGCTACGAGGACTACCCGCAGTTGCGCGGCTGACGGGTCGTTCGCTCAGTTCGTCAGGACCGCGGCGTCGCGCTTATGCAGCCTGCGCGCCGCCTCGGCGAGCGAGCCCGACATCGACGGGTAGACGGTGAACGCGTGGCTGAAGTCGTCCACGTTGACCTGCTGCGACACGGCGATCGACACCGCGTGGATCAGTTCAGAGGCGCGGGGCGCCACCACGACGCCGCCGACGATGATGCCGGTGGTCGGCAGGCAGAACAGCTTCACGAAGCCCTCCGTGAAGCCCTGCATCTTGGAGCGGGCGTTGGGCCCCAGCGGAAGCAGCACGGACGAGACGCGCACCAGGCCCGCGTCGACCTCCTTCTGCGTGATGCCGACGGTTGCCACCTCGGGGGTCGTGAACACGTTGGACGAGACGAGCCGCAGGTCGAGTGGGGTGACGGCGTCGCCGAGCGAGTGCCACATGGCGACCCGACCCTGCATGGCCGCGACCGAGGCGAGCGCGAACACGCCCGTGACGTCGCCTGCCGCGTAGACGTGCCGGTTGGAGGTGCGCGAGACGCGGTCGACCTTGATGTGGCCCGACGGCGTCAGTTCGACCCCCGCCTCCTCGAGGCCGAGGCCGGCAGAGTTGGGGATCGCGCCGACGGCCATCAGGCAGTGCGACCCCGTGATCTCCTCGCCGTCGGCCAGCGTCACGACGACGCCGTCGCCCTCGCGTCGGGCCGCGACGGCGCGTCGCTCGCTCATGATCGTCATGCCGCGCCGCTCGAAGGCCTTCTGCAGCACAGCCGCCGCGTCCTGGTCCTCGCCAGGAAGCACCTGCTTGCGGGAGCTGACGAGCACCACGTCGCAGCCGAGGCCGTCGAACGCGGAGGCGAACTCGGCGCCGGTGACGCCGGAGCCGACCACGATGAGCCGCTCGGGCAGTTCGGTGAGGTTGTAGACCTGCTTCCAGTTGAGGATCCGCTCGCCATCGCACGGGGCGTCGGGCAGTTCGCGGGGCGTGGTGCCGGTGGCGACAAGCACGATGTCGGCCTCGAAGCGTTCCTGGCCGTGTTCGGTGTCGGCGACGACCGCGTTGGCGCCCTCGAGGCGGGCCTGTCCGATCACGATCGCGACGCCCTCCTGCAGCAGGCGCTGGCGGATGTCGCCCGACTGGGCCAGGGCGAGGTCGAGGACGCGCTGGTTGACCTCGGCGAGGTCGACGCGCACCACGTCGGTGACGGCGTCACCGGGCAGGTGCAGGCCCAGTTGGCGGGCGTTCTCGATGCGCACCATCACCTCTGCGGTGGCGATCAGGGTCTTGGACGGGACGCAGTCGGTCAGCACCGCCGCCCCGCCGAGGCCGTCGCGTTCGATGAGCGTCACGTCGCCGCCCAGTTGGGTCGCGACGAGCGCCGCCTCGTAGCCGCCAGGCCCGCCACCGATGATCACTACCTTGGTCACGGGTGCCATCCTTCCACACCCCCAACCAGCCCGGGTGGCCGCAAGTATGCTGAGGCCTGTGAACCAGGACCCTTATCAGTTGGCGGCCGAAGCGGCCGATTTCTTCCGCTCCCACTTCGACGTTGACCGCATCGACGTCGCGCTGGTGCTCGGTTCGGGCTGGGCCTCCGGCGCGGACCAGTTGGGCGACCCGATCGGCGAGATCGAACTGGGTGATGCCCCCGGATTCAGCAAGCCGGTGGTCAGCGGCCACGGAGGCGCACTGAAGTTGGTGCGCACGGCGGGCGGCAAGGTGGCCGCCATCTTCACCGGTCGCACCCACTACTACGAGGGCCGCGGGGTCGCCCCTGTCGTGCACGGCGTGCGCACCGCCGCCGCGTGGGGCGCCGACACGATCGTGCTGACCAACGGCTGCGGCGGGCTGAACCCCGACTGGGCGCCGGGCACCGTCGTCGTCCTGAACGACCACATCAACCTGACCGGCGACACCCCGCTGCTCGGCGCGAGCTTCGTCGACCTGTCCGAGGCCTACGCCAAGCGCCTGCGCGACGTGGCGCACTCCGTCGACGCCTCGCTTCCCGAGGGCGTCTACGTGCAGTTCCGCGGCCCGCAGTACGAGACCCCCGCCGAGGTGCGGATGGCTGGCATCCTGGGCGGCGACCTGGTGGGCATGTCGACCACGCTCGAGACCATCGCGGCCCGCGAGGCGGGCCTGGAGGTGCTCGGCCTCTCCCTCGTCACCAACGCCGCTGCGGGCCTGAGCGAGTCCAACCTCGACCACGCCGAGGTGCTGCAGGCGGGCAAGGACGCGGGCCCGAGGCTCGCCTCGCTGCTCTCCGGGATCGTGGGGGCGCTGTGATGAGCGACCTGATCTCCGCGGCGACCGCGTGGCGCGACGCCGACCCTGATCCCGACACCCGCACCGAACTGGACCACCTGATCGTCCAGGCCCAGGCCAACGACGAGACGCTACGCGCCGCGGCCGAGGCGGAACTCGCCTCCGCCTTCGCGGGGCCGCTCGAGTTCGGCACCGCTGGGCTGCGCGGCGCGCTCGGCCCCGGCCCCGCCCGGATGAACCGGGTCGTTGTGACGCAGGCCGCCGCGGGCTTCGCCGCCTGGCTGAAGGCCAAGGGCCACGCTGGCGGCAAGGTGATCGTCGGCCACGACGCCAGGCACAACTCCGAGGCGTTCGCCGAGGACACCGCCCAGGTGATGGCGGGCGCGGGCTTCGAGGTGCTGTGGACCAACGAGCCGATCCCGACCCCTGTGGTGGCGTTCGGGATCCAGCACTTCGGCTGCGTCGCCGGCATCGTCGTCACGGCGTCGCACAACCCGCCCCAGGACAATGGCTACAAGGTCTACCTTGGCGACGGGTCCCAGATCGTGCCGCCCACCGACGCGGAGATCGCCGCCGAGATCGCGACGGTCGCCGCGGGCGACTGGGCGCACCTGCCGCGCGGTGAGGCCCGCAGCGACGTGACGGCCGACCTGCTCGGCGCCTACGTCGCGCGCGCCGCCTCCCTGTACCCCGCAGACGCTCCCAAGGAGATCGTCTGGGTGCACACGGCCATGCACGGCGTCGGCGCCGCCACGATGCGTGACGTCGCCCAGGCCATCGGCCTGCCCGCCGGGCGCGAGGTCGCCGAACAGGCGGAGCCGAACCCCGACTTCCCCACCGTTTCGTTCCCCAACCCGGAGGAGAAGGGCGCGATCGACCTCGCCCTGAAGCTCGCCGAGGAGGAGGGCGCCGACGTGGTGATCGCCAACGACCCGGACGCCGACCGGTGCGCGGTCGCCGCGGTGGTCGACGGCCGGTGGCGGATGCTGACCGGCGACGAGTTGGGCTCGCTGCTCGGTGAGGACGCGATCCGGCGCGGGGTGCCTGGCACGTTCGCGAACTCGGTGGTGTCCTCGACGCTGCTCGCCAGGATGGCGGAGGCCGCGGGCCGCTCGCACACCACGACGCTGACCGGCTTCAAGTGGATCGGCCGGGTGCCCGACCTCGCCTTCGGCTACGAGGAGGCCATCGGCTACTGCTGCGACTCGCACGCGGTCCCCGACAAGGACGGCATCACCGCGGCCGTCAACGTGCTGCGGATCACCGCCGAATTGAAGGCGAAGGGCCTCACGATCGCCGACCGGCTCGACGAGATCGCCCGCACCCACGGCCTGACGTCAACCTCGCAACTGTCGGTCCGAGTGGCCGACCTGTCGCTGATCGCCGACGCGATGGCCCGGCTCCGCGCCAACCCACCTGCGCAACTGCTCGGCGAGGACGTCACGGTGGCCGACCTGTCGGAGGGCTCCGACGCGCTGCCGCCGACCGACGCCATCGAGTTGACCGGCCCGAGCCTGCACGTGGTGGCCCGCCCGTCCGGCACCGAGCCGAAGCTCAAGTGCTACCTGGAGGTGCGCCTCCCCGCCGACCGGTCCCAGGACGTTGCGTCTGCGCGTGAGACGAACGCGGCAAGCCTCGAGCGGCTGCGCTCCGAGATGGCGGCGGCCCTGGGAGTCGACGCCTGACGTCCCGACCCGCTCGAAGACCCCTGGGGATCCGTCCTCAGGGGTCTTCGCCGTCCCGGCCCGAACTCGCGCCGCGCCCGTGCGGGAGCTTCTGCCCGACGCCTGAGGCGAGGCCCGCTGGCGGGCTACCCTGGAAACCATGACGAAGCTTCGAGCTGGACTCGCCGCACTGTTACTCGCCCTCGTCTCGGTCTGGTTCGTGGCCATGCCTGCGAAGGCGGACACGGACGCCCCCATCACGCGTTACGACGTGGCCGTCAACCTCACGCCAGAGGGTGTCGCGGAGATGAAGGTGGACTTCACCATGGACTTCTCCGTGGTGCGCGGCCGCGGGCCGATCGTCGTCCTGCCGACCGTGCAGGACGACGGCGCCAACCCCGAGGAGCAGTACGTCTTCAAGTACTCCAACTTCAACGTGACCTCGTCTTCGGGCGCCAACACCACGGTGTCGAAGGAGTCGGAGAGCGACGGCATCGCGCTGCGGATCGGCGACGCGGACATCTTCAACAACGGTCCGGAGGACTACACCCTCACCTACGAGGTGACCGGCTTCATCGTCTCCGACCAGAAGGACAGCGGGCTCGACGAGTTCAGCTGGAACGCGATCGGCCCGGCGTGGGAGTCGCGGATCAGCAACGTCACCGTCGAGGTCACCGGCCCGGCAGACGTGCAGAAGACGGCCTGCTTCTACGGGCGCGGCTACACCACACCGTGCGACGCGTCGCAGTCCGGCACCTCGGCCAGCTTCTCGGTCGGCGCCCTCTCGCCGCGGGAGCCCATGCAGATCGTCGCGGGCTTCCCGGCAGGCACGTTCGGCGGCGTCGAGCAGCACAAGCGTAAGAAGCCCTCGCTCGGCAACGCGTTCGCGCTGACCCCCGTCACCGGCGGTGTCGCAGGCGCGGGCCTCGTCGCGGCACTGGGCGGCCTGGCAGCGATCCGTCGCAGGCACGCCCGCGACGACGTCTACCTCGGGCTCACCCCCGGCCTGACGCCGGGCAAGGGCGAACCGGGCAACATCGGTCAGGCCTCCGGCAAGGCGCCGGTCACCGTGCAGTTCAACCCGCCGAAGGGCTCCACCCCCGGCGAGATCGGCACCCTCTTCGACACCACCGCCGACAACGTCGACGTGTCGGCGACCCTCGTCGACCTCGCGGTGCGCGGCTACCTGCGGATCGAGTCGAACGGCGGCGACCAGTTCGTCCTGTACGCCACCAACCCGCGCCAGCGCGACGAACTGCTGCCCTTCGAGTCGAAGCTGCTCGCCGACGTGTTCCAGGGCCAACCCGCGGTCAGCTCCGGCGAACTGCGCGGCGTCGACCACCAGCACGACCTGTCGACGGCCCGCACCGGCCTCTACAACTCCGTGGTCAACAAGGGCTGGTTCAAGGCCAACCCGAGCACGGCGCAGGCGGTCCCCATGACGCTGGGCGGCGCCTGCATCATCATCGCGGGCGTCGCTGCCATCGGGCTGTCGATGTCCGGGTGGAGCCTGATCGCGATCCCGCTCGCGATCTTCGGCATCGGGCTGATCGTGATGTCGGGCAAGTTCCGCAAGCGCACCGCGCTCGGGTCGGCCAACCTCGCGCAGGCCAAGGGCTTCGAGCTGTACCTGCGGACCGCGGAGAAGGACACGCTGCGCTTCGAGGAGGGCGAGGACATCTTCTCCAAGTACCTGCCCTACGCGATGGTCTTCGGCGTCGCCGACCGCTGGTCGAAGCTGTTCGCCCAACTGGGCGCCGACGGCATCTACCGCGCCGACACGTCCTGGTACGTCGGCGCCGACCTCTACCACGGGTTCGCGTTCGCCAACGCCATGAACAACCTCACCTCGACCATGTCGAGCTCCTTCGACGCGGCCCGCGCCGCGGGCATGACGGCCTCCACCGGCAGCTCCTCCGGATTCTCCGGGTTCAGCGGCGGCGGCGGCTTCGGCGGCGGTGGCGGCGGCTCCTGGTAAACCCGTGCGGGCTTACGCTGGCGCCCATGCGGATCTTCTGGCGAATGCTCGTGGCAGTTGCCGTCGGCCTGATCGTGACGGCCACGGGCGCCCTGCCCGCCCGCGCTGAGGCCGGGGTGCCGATCACCAACTACGACGTCGCAGTCAACCTGACACCCGAGGGCGTCGCCGAGGTGAGGATCGACCTCACGCTCGACTTCGGCGCCAGGTCCGGCCACGGCCCCTACATCGCGCTCGCGACCGCCCAGGACGACGGCGCGGACCCGTCGATGGAGTACACCTTCGAGTACTCCGACGTGCAGGTCAGCTCCCCGAGCGGGCCGCGGCGGACGTCGCGGACAGCACCGACTCCGGCGGCGTGCAGACCCTCAAGATCGGCCGCGAGGGCACCGTCTACACCACGCCCCAGGACTACACCATCACCTACGACGTGACCGGCTTCATCGTCTCCGACCAGAAGGACAGCGGACTCGACGAGTTCAACTGGAACGCGCTCGGCACCGGATGGACCTCCACGATCAGCGACATCGACATCACCGTCACGGGGCCGACCGACGTGACAAAGGTCGCGTGCTTCGTCGGGGACTACCAGAATCAGCGTCCGTGCGACGGCTGGACCGACGGCGCCTCCGCAAGCTTCTACCTCTCGGAACTTCCGCCGTCCAACCCCGTCCAGACCGTCGTCGGCTTCCCCGCAGGCACCTTCGGCGGCGTCCAACAGCACCACCGGGCAAAGCTGACCCTGCTCACGGCCTTCACCTTCACCCCGGTCACGGGCACCATCTTCGGGGTCGGGATGCTGGCCGCGATCCTCGGCGGCGTCGCACAGTTCCGCCGGCTCAGGAAGAAGGAGAAGCCTCCCAAGCGGAAGCCGAACGCGGAGGCCCTCGCCGCGATGCAGCGGCCCGCCTCCAAGGTGACTACCGTCGCCTTCGCGCCGCCCCGCGACACCACGCCCGCCGAACTCGGGCTGCTGCTGACCAGGAAGACGGGGCGCACCGCGCTGACCGCAACGGTCCTCGACCTCGCCGTCCGCGGCTACCTGCGGATCAACCAGGGCGTCGGCAAGGAGTTCGCGCTGGTGCGCCTCAGGTCCGACCCCATCTCGCTCGAGCCCTTCGAGGACTTCCTGCTCGGCAGGCTGTTCCACCGCGACGACGCGGTGACCTCCGAGGAACTGCGCACTCCCCCGTACGGCGACATCCCCTCGCGGTTCGAGACCAAGCTCAGGGACAACGTCAAGGACAGGGGCTGGTTCCACGAAGACGGCTGGGGTGGCGTTGGTGCCTTCACCCTTGGCATCAACCTCATCGTGTTCGGGGCCATCGGAACCATCCTGCTCGGGGCCATGATGCGATGGGGGCTCGTCGGTCTGCCGGTGCTGGTCTTCGGCATCATCCTGTTCGCCTCGTCGATCCGCAGGAAGAAGCTCTCCCGGGTCGGTAAGGCCTACCTGGAGCAGGCGAAGGGCTTCAAGCTCTACCTCGCCACCGCAGAGGCAGACACGCTGCGCCTGGAGGAGGGCGTGGACGTCTTCTCCAAGTACCTGCCCCACGCGGTGGTGTTCGACCTCGACGACCGCTGGACCAAGCTGTTCACGACGCTTGGCGAGCAGGGCCGCTACCGCTTCGACGACTCGTGGGTCTCGGGAGGCAACCTCCTCAGCACCGCGGCCTTCGCGTCGAGCTTCGCTGCCGTTTCCCGCTCCATGGGAGGCGTGCAGAGCAGTTCCTCGTCGTCGAGTTACTCGTCATCCACCTCCGGTAGCTCTGGAAGCTCCGGCTTCAGCGGTGGCGGGGGCTTCGGTGGCGGCGGGGGCGGATCCTGGTGAGCCGGGCGGCGCCTAGCCTCGTGGGATGACCAAGGCCCTTCGATTGACGACCGCCCTGGCGATCGCGCTGCTCCTCTCGGTGCTCGCGACCCCCAGCGCCAACGCCGACGGCGGCGCTCCGATCACGCGATTCCACGCGGAGGTCAGGCTTGCCGAGGACGGCCTCGCAGAGGTCACCATCGACTTCACGATGGACTTCTCCGCCAAGCGCGGCCGCGGGCCGATCTATGTGCTCCCGACCAGGCAGGACGCCGGCAACGGCAAGGACTACCGGTTCTCCTACGGACCTGTCGAGTGGTCCTCGCCGAGCGGCGCCAACACCGACGTGCGGCGCACCGCCTCGCCCAAGACGATGACGATGCAGGTCGGCGACGCCGACACGTTCTACACCAGCCCGCAGCAGTACCGGCTCACCTACACGGTGCGCGGCCTGATCGCTCCCGACCACCCCGAGAGCGGCCTCGACGAGTTCAACTGGGACGCGATCGGCACCGGCTGGGACCTGCCCTTCTCCGACGCCACCGCGACGGTGACCGGACCCGTGGACGTGGCGGCCTCCTACTGCCACTTCGGCGCGCGCGGCGAACGGACCTGCGAGGCCTCCCACGACGGGACCGGCGCGGACTTCTCCGTCGACCACCTCGACCCGCACGAACGCTTCCAGGTCACGGCCAGCTTCCCGGCGGGCACCTTCGTCGGCGCCGAACAGGAACTGGTCGAAAAGCCCGCCAGCGAGCGGCCCTTCACGCTCAACGCGACCACCGGCGCCGTCTCCGGCGGGCTGCTGGTGGCGGCCGCTGGCATCCTGTGGGCGCTGTGGCGCAACGCCTCCCGCGACGAGGTCTTCGTGGGGGTGCCGCCCGGCGTGATCCCCAAGGGCGGCGAGGCCACCGTCGCACGGGCGTCCAGGCGGGGCCGGCCGCCGGTCGCCGTCCAGTTCAACCCGCCGCCCGGCTCCCCCGGCGAACTGCGGGTGCTGCTCAAGGGCAGCGTCGACAAGATCGCCGCCTCCGCGACCCTCGTCGACCTCGCCGCCCGCGGCTACCTGACGATCGAGTCCACCGGGAGCGGGGTCGTGCTCACCCGGGTCGACCCGGCGCCGACGGGCAGGCTGCTCGGCCACGAGCAGTCGCTGCTCGCGGTGATGTTCAAGCAGTCGGCCCGGGTCACCGCCAAGGACCTGCGCGCCAACCGCAAGCTGGGCAGGCGGGTCGTCAAGGCCCTCGACGGCGCCGTCAAGGGCAGGGGCTGGCTCGAGAAGCACTCGCACGGACGGCTACAGGCCATGCGCATCGTCGGCTTCTTCCTGACCTTCATCGGCGTGGCGATGTGCGCCATGCTCGGCATGCTGTTCGGATTCGGGCTGGTCGGCATCCCCGTGGCACTCTTCGGCATCGGCCTGTTCGTGGTGTCGTTCAAGACGTTCCGACGCACCGCGAAGGGTTCGGCGGTGCTTGCGCAGGCGGAGGGTTTCAAGCTGTACCTCTCGACCGCGGAGCGCGACACGCTGCGCTTCGAGGAGGGCGTCGACATCTTCTCCAGGTACCTGCCATACGCGATGGTCTTCGGCGTCGCCGAGCACTGGTCGTCGCTGTTCGCCGACCTGGCCCGCGACGGCGTCTACATGGGTGACACATCCTGGCTGCACGGGGTGCAGTTGAGCCAGGCCGCTGGGCTGACCTCGACGCTCGGGTCGGTGTCGTCCGCCATGACGACGGTCACGCAGATGGCGGTCGCCTCGGGCGTCGGTGTCGCCAGCGGAGGCTCGAGCGGCGGTTCCGGCTCGAGTGGCGGCGGCGGCTTCGGTGGAAGCGGCGGCAGTTCCTGGTGAGCCCCGCCCCTGACGAGGCCCGGCGCGCCTGGCTCGCGCGGCACCGCGTCGGGAATCGCTAGGCTAGCCCGCATGACTCGGACCCTGCTGCTCGTCGCCGGGCCTTCGGGCAGCGGCAAATCCAGGCTCACCCGGCTCGCGGCCGAGGCATCGACAGCGTTCCCACTCAGCCTCGACGACTTCTACCACGACGCCGACCACCCAGGCCTCCCGATGACGCCGATGGGCATCCCCGACTGGGACCGGGTGGAGACGTGGGACCTCGACCTGGCGCTGGCGTCGATTTCGACGCTGCTCAGCACCGGATCGTGTGAGGTGCCCGAGTATGACATTTCGCTGTCGCGTCGGGTCGGCTCCAAGGTGATCGACCTGGGCGACGCGTCGCTGGTGGTCGCCGAGGGGATCTTCGCGATCGACGCGCTCAATCCCGCCCGCGAGGCGGGGATCAATGCGGAGGGCTGGTGGCTGGACCGCCGCAGGGCGGCCAACTTCACCCGCCGGTTGACCCGCGACCTGCGTGAGAAGCGCAAGACTCCCCCGGTGCTGCTGCGCCGCGGCGCCGCGCTGTACCGCGCGGAGCCCGGCCTGCGCCGCGAGGCGATGCGCCAGGGCTTCGCCCCCACGTCGATGCGCGCCGCGCTGGCCCGCCTGTCGGGCTGAGGCCTAGTTCAGCAGGAACGGCATCACGATCCCCCAGATCGCGATGACGATGCCCCAGTACTGCAGCGGGACGAAGAAGAGCGTGTTGCGGTTGGTCTGCGCGGTGCCGCTCTGGCTCAGGAAGGTCAGGTAGCCGGCGGCCTGGCCGCGGGCCTCCTCGAGCGAGGTGGGCGGCGGCTGGTTCGGCAGCCGGAACGTGCCGGCCGCGACCGAGGCGGCGATCTGCTGCTGGAACAGCGGCAACTGCTCCTCGAGGTAGCGGCGCGGCTTGGTCTGGTTGAGGTGGACGCCCGTGAACCAGCAGCCGGCGCCTGCGGCGATCGCGGCGGGGATCATCGCCCACTTGGCGGCCTCGCCCCAGATGCTGAACGGGATGGCGATGCCGAGAATGCCCGCCGCCAGGAAGAAACCAACCGCCAGGATGCCCCAGCCACGCCAGATAATCACCGGTGAAGGCTACCCGACAAGGGGCCTTGCTGTCCCGTCGCGGACAGAGGCCAGTTCCTTGGGGCCCGTCAGTCGGCGATCGGGGCCCAGGAGGGGCCGGTCTCGCCGAGCTTCTCGTCCAGCTTTGCGAACAGCGGGCTGGGCTTCGCGAGCGGGGTGCCCGGCTGGATCGGGCGCGAGGCCCAGGTCGCCTGCTGAGCGGCGTAGTCGCCCTGCAGCGTCGGGTAGCTGAGGTCGCCGTCGGTGACCTCGATGATCGCGGGCTGGGCCGCCCAGATTCCCTCGCCGCCGAGGGCCTCGAAGACCCGCTGCGCCGAGTGCGGCAGGTAGGGCGTCAGCAGCGTGTTCGCGTCGGAGACGACCTGCAGCGCGACGTGCAGCACGGTGTCGCGGCGCGCCGGGTCGTCCTTCAGCTTCCACGGCTCCATGTCGGAGAGGTACTTGTTCGCGAGCCCGACGATCCGCATGGCCTCGGTGATGCCCGCCTTGAAGCGCCGCGCCGCGATGTGCTCGCCGACGGTGTCGAACGCGCCGGCCGACGCGTCGAGCAGCGCGCGGTCCTCGTCGGTGAACTCGCCGGCCGCGGGGATGCCGCCGTTGTTCTTGTGCGCCATCGCGATCGAGCGGTTGACGAGGTTGCCCCACTCGTTGGCCAACTCGAAGTTGGTCCGCCGGACGAACTCGTCCCACGTGAAGTCGGTGTCCTGGTTCTCAGGCCCTGCGACCGCGATGTAGTAGCGCAGCGCGTCGGGGCCGAACTCGGCGAGGAAGTCGCCCACGAAGATCGAGGCGCCGCGCGAGGACGACACCTTCGAGCCCTTCATGGTCATGAACTCGGAGCTGACGACCTCGGTCGGAAGCTGCAACTCGCCGAGCTCGGGGCGGACGGTGCCGCCCAGCTCTCCCTGGCCGTTGGCGCCGAGCAGGATGCCGGGCCAGATCACGGAGTGGAAGACGATGTTGTCCTTGCCCATGAAGTAGTACGACCTGGCCTCCGGGTCGTTCCAGAACGCGCGCCACGCCTCGGGGTCGCCGGAGCGCTTCGCCCACTCCACGGCGGCGGACAGGTAGCCGATCACGGCGTCGAACCAGACATAGATGCGCTTCATGGGTGCGTCGCGCCACCCGTCGAGCGGGATCGGCACGCCCCAGTCGAGGTCGCGGGTGATGGCGCGCTCGCGGATCTCCTTGAGCAGGTTGTGCGAGAACTTCAGCACGTTGGGGCGCCAGTCCTCGCGGCTGTCGAGCCAGGCGCCGAGCTGCGGTGCGACCTTGGGGAGGTCGAGGAAGAAGTGCTCGGTCTCGACGAACTCGGGGGTCTCACCGTTGATCTTCGACTTCGGGTTGATCAGGTCGGCGGGGTCGAGTTGGTTGCCGCAGTTGTCGCACTGGTCGCCGCGCGCGTTGTCGTAGCCGCAGATCGGGCAGGTGCCCTCGATGAAGCGGTCGGGAAGCGTGCGGCCCGTCGACGGCGAGATGGCGCCCATCTGCGTCTTGGCGAACACGTAGCCGTTCTCGTACAGCGCCGTGAACATCTCCTGCACCACGTGGTAGTGGTTCGGGGTGGTGGTGCGCGTGTACAGGTCGTAGCTGAGCCCGAGACCCTGCAGGTCGGCGACGATCCGCGAGTGGTACTTGTCTGCCGTTTCCCGGGCGGTCAGGCCCTCGGAGTCCGCCTTCACCTGGATCGCGGTGCCGTGCTCGTCGGAGCCGGAGACCATCAGCACGTCGTGGCCTGCCATGCGCATGTACCGGGCGAACACGTCGGAGGGCACCCCGAAACCGGAGACGTGCCCGATGTGACGGGGACCGTTGGCGTACGGCCAGGCGACCGCGGCAAGAATACGACTCATGGGCGTCATCCTATCGCCGCGACGACGGGCGACTCACCGTCGCACCTGCCCAGCCCGACACCAGGGTCGCAGCCGGGTCGCGACCGCGGCGGGACGCGCCACCGACGACGACGCCGTAGGTTGGCCGCCATGTGGTTGATCGCCGCGGCCCTGGCCCTGTTCGTGCTCCTGTTCGGCTTCCCGAGCGTCCCCTTCACGCCCGTCGAGCCGTCGCCTGTCGTGACGACCGTCGAGGAGCCCGAGCCGAGCCTCGACGACCCGGTCGAGCCGATCGGCGGCCCCACACAGTGCTCCGACGCCGACGCCGAGGCGGGCGGCCTCGCACGGCGGCTCTCGCCCATCGACGCGGCGCTCGGGGCGCGACACCTGTTCCTCGAGATCGGCAACTGCGGCGCCGAACCGCTCCCCCTCGATGAGGTCCACTTCACGGGCCTCGATGCCGACGGCTCGGGCGGCGAACTGAGCCTTGAGGTGCTGGGCGACGCTCCGGTGCTCGCACCCGGTGAGTGGACCGGCTTGACGCTCGACTGGCGGACCAACGGTCGCTGCGAGCGGGGCGCGCAGCGACTCGTGCTGCACGCGGGCGAGGCCGCCGTCGACGTGTCAAGCGAGTGCATGCAACTCGGCGGGGAGTACGCCGCGGAGCGCGACGCGACCCTGACGCTCACCTGGCCGACGACCTAGACTCCTCGCATGACCGACGCCCTGCCCTGCCCCTGCGACACGGGCAAGCCGTACGCCGCGTGCTGCGGACGGTTCCACGCCGGGCGACCCGCTCCCACCGCGGTCGCCCTGATGCGGTCGCGCTACAGCGCCTTCGCGCTGCGCGACGCCGACTACCTGCTGGAGACGTGGCATCCCGACACCCGCCCCGAGCGCCTCGACCTGGACGCGGACACGACTTGGACGGGGCTGCGCGTCGACGCGACCTCGGGAGGCAAGGCGTGGGACACCGAGGGGACGGTCACCTTCACCGCCGACTTCCGCTCACCCGAGGGGCCGGGGCAACTGCGCGAGGTCAGCCGCTTCCTCTTCGAGGACCGCTGGTACTACCTCGACGGGACCTACTGAGGCCTCGGGGCTCAGGCCTGCGGGAGCGCCTCGACGAGCCTCGTGCGGGCCCTGTCGCTTGCCACCAACAGCGCCCCGCGGTGCACCGCATCGCCCGAGGACGCCACCAGGACGACCTCCGGCGGCGTGAGCGACACGTCACCCAGCGCCTCGACGAAGACGCTGCGCAACGCCTCGCCGCACGCGCTGACCGGACCGCCGAGCACGACGACCTCCGGGTCGAGGGCAAGCGTGGTGGAGCGGACGCCCAGCGCGAGCCAGCGCCCGATCTCGCGGGCGATCTTGAGCGCCCGGGGGTTGTCGCGGGCCGCCTCCCTGAACACCTCGAGTCGCGTGATGCCGAGCTTCTGCGCGCCCTCGCGCAGCGCGATCTCCGCCGAGCCGAACGCGCCGTTCGGGTCAAGGCCGATCTCGCCCGCCGCGCCGTGCGCGCCCTCCAGCACCTCGCCGGCGATGACGAGGCCGCAGCCGACCGCCTCCGTCATGTGCAGCGCGACGGCCGAGCGGGCCGGGTGCCCCGACTCGGCGAGCGCCGACATCAGGAAGCCAGCGGCGAGCTTCGCGTCGTTGCGGACCACGATGTCCGCGTCGGGCCAGCGGTCGAGCACCGGGGCCTTGATCGCCGCGAGAGACTCGGGCTCCCCCAGCCACGGGTACCTGTTCGAGCGGACGCTGTTCTCGCCCTGGACGATGCCCATCACAGCGATCACGCCGCCGAGCACCGGCGAGTCCCCCTCCTCGACGACCCGGTCGACCGCCGCGACGATGTCGTCGACCGGAGACGGGGACATCAGCGCGTGGTCGGTGGCGATCACGGCGCCCGTCGCGTCGACCATCGTGATGTCGCACGACTCGTAGCCGATGATCACCACCAGCAGCCGGTGCTGCTCGGCAACCGGGTGGAACACGGCCATCGGGCGGCCCAGCCCCGACGCAGGCCTGGTGGTCTCGGAGCGGACGAGGCCCGCCTGTTCCATGGCGCGCAGCGACTGCGTCAGCGTCGGGCGGGACAGCCCTGTCGCCTCGACAAGGTCTTTCAGCGTGAACGTGTCGCCCAGCGCGTAGCAGGCGTCCAGCGCCGCGCGCTGGTTCACATACCTGATCTCGGCCAAGGACGAATGCGTGCTCACGACGCAAATGTTACAACACTGTAACCCTTTTTAATAAGGGACTTGCGCAACCCCATTACGAATCTGCATACTGTGGGGCAGCCGCGGGAGAATCCGCGGCCCCGACCGCCAACAAGGAAGTGGCAACATGAAGAAATCCCTGGGTGTGTTCGCTGGCCTGATCCTCTCCAGCGCGCTTCTCACGGCATGCGGCGGGGGCACCTCGGCGTCGACCCCCAAGTCGATCGACCTCTGGATGCCGCCGCTGGCCGCCGACAACCTGGACAAGGAACTCTGGGACGCCATCGTCGCCCCGTTCGAGAAGGAGAAGGGCGTCGACGTCAACGTGACCGTCGTGCCCTGGGACTCCTACGAGACCAAGTACCTGACCGGCATCTCGTCGGGCGCCGGTCCCGATGTCGGCTACATGTACTCCGAGATGATCGGCGACTACATCAAGAAGGACCAGCTGATCTCGCTCGACGGAAAGGTCACCGACGAGCAGAAGGACAACCTGTACTTCCTCGACAAGGGCGTCATCAACGGCAAGCAGTACACGCTCCCCTTCGTGGTGGGCGGCGCTCGCGTGCTGATGTACAACAAGACGCTGCTCGCCGAGGCAGGCGTCGAGCCGCCCACGACGTGGGACGAGTTCGCGACGGCCGCCAAGGCCGTCAAGGCCAAGGGCATCCAGCCGATGACCGCGCCCTGGGGCGACCCGAGCCGCGGCATCATGAACGGCCAGTTCTTCCCCTTCGTGTGGCAGGCCGGCGGTGACCTGTTCACCGAGGACGGCACCAAGACGCAGTTCAACACCCCCGAGGTGATCGAGGCCGCCAAGTACCTGCTCAGCCTCAAGACCGACGGCATCCTCCCCGACGCCACCACCGGCATCACCGTCGACACCGCGCGCAAGGCGTTCGAGTCGGGCGAGGTCGCCTTCACCATCACCACCGAGCAGGAGGCCACGATCTACGAGGCCGCGGGCGTCGACCTGGGTTGGGTCACCTCGCTGCAGGGCAAGGACCGCGGCACGTTCATCGGCTCTTCACAGAAGTGAGTGGATTCGGGGTCTGAACCCGCCCGCGTCGAGTAGGCATC
>JAQDQK010000029.1 GCA_027658995.1 Propionibacteriaceae bacterium AM104-82 | reverse complement strand
CATGCTCCTCATCGGCGGCGGACTCAACCTCGACCCACCGCAGGTATGAAGAGCCCCTTTCCCATGCTGCTCGGGTTCTCCATGCACTTGATCGACTTTTCGGAGTTCACCAACTCCTGAGCCGCCGGATCTACCGGCGTCCCCGAAGAGTCGCCATCCGCGCCAGCCGCCGTCATCAGATCACGAAGATCCTGAGCACCGAACGGTGCCTTCACCAGACCCGCCGCGACAAAGCAGCGCGCGAGCGCCTCGTCCGGATCGAGCTTGTCAGGGTTCATCAGGACATCCACGTACAGCGGCTCAATCAGCGCCGTCGTACCTCGTGCACACCCATCACTCATGCGGTCGTAGGCGTCGATGTCTCCAGAGACTTGATAGACGTAGTAGCCGCTCTGATCCTTCAGCTCGACGTTGCCGCCACCATCACGAATGCAGGAGACATAACGCTGCATTGCCTCCTCGTACTCCGCCCGCGTGATCTCCCCATCCTCCAGGACGGCGCGCTCGAAATCCGACGTAGCGAACTCTTTCGCCTGCCGAAAATCCTCCGCGTAGGGATTGGTCGCTGGGGCTGGACCCGAACACCCGACGCCCGCGATGACGGTCGTCAACACGCACAAAAGGGCTCGCCCGTGGAACTTCACAAGGAACCTACGCTCGGAAGTACACCCAGTCGTTCCAGCTAGAGCTTCCAGCCGGTGCAACACTCGCTACTCCGGTCATAACGAGCGCCGCGACAGCTCCTGCCCACGGCTCTAGCTGAAAACTTCATTGCCTTCACACTCCTTCTCGCAGGTGGTTTTGACCCTAGCATCCGCATGGCGGAGCCACAGGCCGTATGCAGATCCTCAACGATCACAGCATGGCGAACAAGCTCCGACCCCACACCACCTCGACTTATAGCAATTTGGCAACGCTTCTCAAGTTCAGGTAGATGCGCCTCGGAGAAGGTAGGGTGAACCAGTGAAGAAGGTGCGGCGTATAGTTCCAGGGCTGGCCTTGATTTTACTCGGCCTGGTATTCCTCACCGTAACCACGACATTCAGCTGCTCCGAGGCATATTGCGGCCCAAGCTACGCCCCCTCCAGCCTTCTGTTCGTCGTCGCCACATTTGTGGCCGGAGGTTATCTTCTGTTCCGAAGAAGGCCCCGCTGAACTACACCGCTCGTGGGTTGCGTGCGTTAGTTCTCTGACGGTTGTTCCAGGCGTTGATGTAGACGACCCCGCCTAGCCGCGTAGCAGCTGCTAGGCGGGCTCGCTTCTCAAGTTCTCTCGATGGACCGACCTGCCGTGACCTGATCGTCGTATTTTTTTGTTCACCACTAGGGTTGGGCCAGCACCGGGGACCGTCCCAACTGAGTATTCGCTCTTCTGAGTGCCACTGATATTGGGGTTCAGGGCCACTCGCCGTTCGATGTGATCGTGTCGGTGTGGGCCAGTGAGTATTCGTGTTCGGGGGCACCTTCCTAGGCTCCTTCTGCCGCGTGATAGGCACGCGGCAGAAGGAGTAATTCGGATGGTGCGCAAGATCAAGGCGAAGCTCGTGCTTCGGTTGCGCGCGGAAGCTCTGACGGGTCGGCAGATCGCCGCGCAGGGAGTGTCCCGCACGAGCGTCGCCGCGGTCATCGACGCCGCCGAGCCTGACCATCCCAGAGCTCAGAACCTGCAAAGCCCCCAGCTGCGTCCCGCCCGGCGCCACCGCCAGTGACAGGACCAGTCAGAAGACCAGCGGGTCGATCGCAACGGCGAGGAACAGCAGCGCCAGGTAGGTGTTGGACCAGTGGAACAGGCGCATCGCCTTGAGTTGGGCGCCCTCGAGGCCACGGTGCGCGCGGCGCCACAGCGCGACGGCCTCCCAGATGAACACCGCGCCGAGCACGGCGGCGGCGATCGGGTACAGCAGGCCGGTCGGGGTCAGCGGCCACAGCGCGAGCGAGACGAGCACGGTGGCGACCGTGTAGACCAGAATCTGGTTGGAGACCTTCGGCGCGGGGCGCACGACCGGCAGCATCGGCACGTCGGCGGCGGCGTAGTCCTCCTTGTAGCGGAACGCCAGCGCCCACGTGTGCGGGGGCGTCCACAGGAACACGATCGCGAACAGGATGAACGGCGCGAGCGCGACGCTGCCCGTCACGGCAGTCCAGCCGATCAGGGGCGGGAAGCAGCCGGCGATGCCGCCCCAGATGGTGTTCTGCCAGGTGCGGCGCTTCAGCCACATGGTGTAGACGAAGACGTAGAACGCGTTGGCGGCCAGCGCAAGGATCGCCGAGAGCCAGTTGGCGCCGAAGCCGAGGATCAGGGTCGCGGCGATGCCGAGCACGATGCCGAACACCAAGGCGGCGGCGGTGCTGACCTGATGGCGCGGGACGGGGCGCCTGCGGGTGCGGCGCATGATCTCGTCGATGTCGGCGTCCCACACGCAGTTGAACGTGTTGGCCGACCCGGCCGCGAGGAATCCGCCGACCAGCGTGACGAGGATCAGCCGCCACGGAGGAAGCCCTCCCGCGGCCAGGAACATCGCCGGAATGGTCGTGACGAGCAGCAATTCGACGACGCGAGGTTTGGTGAGGGCAACATATGCCTTCACGACATCCCCGAACCGCGCCTTCGCAGGCGCCGCCACACTCATGACAGCCACACACACCCCGATTTCCACGAAACTCGGTCGCAGTCTACCCCGCCCCGCACAATCGTGCCCACACGCGATGTGGTATGGCATTCCGCCGCCCCCTCCCTAACGTCTAGGGTGGTGCCTGATGAACAGCTACCAGAACCCGCTGCGCGATCCGCAGGATCGCCGCCTGCCCCGCATCGCAGGGCCGTGCGTGCTCGTGATCTTCGGCGTGACCGGCGACCTGTCGCGCAAGAAGCTGATGCCCGCGGTCTACGACCTCGCGAACCGAGGCCTTCTCCCCCCGGGTTTCGGGCTGGTCGGGTTCGCCCGCCGCGACTGGGCCGACCAGGACTTCGCCAAGGAGGTCCACGACGCGGTCAAGGAGCACGCTCGCACGCCGTTTCGTGAGGAGGTCTGGGAACAGTTGCTCGAGGGCATCCGCTTCGTGTCTGGCACCTTCGACTCGGATGAGTCGTTCGAGTCGCTGAAGAAGACCATCGTCGAACTCGACACGACACGCGGCACGGGCGGCAACCACGCCTTCTACCTGTCGATCCCGCCGTCGGGCTTCGAACAGGTGATGTCGCAGTTGGCGAAGCACGGGCTCGCGGAGCGTCACGCCGGCACCTGGAACCGGGTCGTGATCGAGAAGCCCTTCGGGCACGATCTGGCCTCAGCCAAGGAACTCAACGCAGTGGTCGAGCGGCTTTTCACCCCGCAGGAGGTGTTCCGCATCGACCACTACCTCGGCAAGGAGACGGTGCAGAACCTCCTCGCGCTTCGCTTCGCGAACCAGATGTTCGAGCCGATCTGGAACAACCACTACGTCTCGCACGTCGAGATCACGATGGCCGAGGACATCGGCATCGGCGGCCGCGCAGGCTACTTCGACGGCATCGGATCGGCCCGCGACGTGATGCAGAACCACCTGCTCCAACTGCTTGCGCTGACCGCGATGGAGGAGCCAACCAGCTTCGAGGCCTCGCAGTTGCGCGCCGAGAAGAAGAAGGTCCTCGCGGCCGCCCACGTGCCTCAGCACTACGACCTTCACACCGCGCGCGGCCAGTACGCCGCCGGCTGGCAGGGCGGCGAGGCCGTGATCGGCTACCTCGAGGAGGAGGGCGTGCCCGCCGACTCGAAGACCGAGACCTATGCCGCGATCCGCGTCGACATCGACAACCGCCGCTGGGCGGGGGTGCCGTTCTACCTGCGCACCGCCAAGCGGATGCCGCGCCGCGTCACGGAGGTGGCCCTCAGCTTCAAGCGGGCCCCGCACCTGCCGTTCACGGTGACCGACACCGAGGAACTCGGCACCAACGCCCTGGTGATGCGCATCCAGCCCGACGAGGGCGTCACGCTGCGCTTCGGCGCGAAGGTGCCGGGCACCCAGATGGAGATCCGTGAGGTGTCAATGGACTTCGCCTACGGCGGGTCGTTCACCGAGTCCTCCCCCGAGGCGTACGAGCGCCTGATCCTCGACGTGCTGCTCGGCGACCCGCCGCTGTTCCCGCAGCAGGAGGAGGTCGAACTGAGTTGGCAGATCCTGGACCCGGTGCTCGAGTACTGGGCCTCGCTCGACAGCCAACCGGACCAGTACCCCGCGGGCACCTGGGGGCCCGAGTCCAGCTTCGAGATGGTTGCCCGCGACGGCAACTCGTGGCGTAGGCCGTAAGGAGAGCGACCATGATCGTCGACCTGAAGAACACCACCGCGCGCGCCATCTCCGCCGCGCTGATCGACGCCCACCGCGGCGTCGGCAACGCCACCGGCCTCGTGCTGACCCTGGTCATCGTGACGAGCGAGTCGCGCTTCGAGGAGGTCCTCGAGGCCGCGAAGGCCTCCGCCACCGCCCACCCCTCGCGCGTCATCGTCGCGACCTACGCCGACGGCGACGAGCCGTACCTGGACGCGAGCGTCGAGGTCGGCGAGGGCCTCCCCGGCGACCTGATCGTGCTGAGGCTGCACGGGGCGCTGCGCGACCACGGCGACTCCGTGTGCCTGCCGCTGCTGCTTCCCGACTCCCCCACCATCGTGTGGTGGCCCCACGAGGCGCCCGACAACCTGGCAACCGACCCGATCGGCTCGCTCGCGGACCGGCGCATCACCGACGCGGCAGGCTGCGGCGACCCCGTCGCCGCGCTGGTGCGCAGGGCCCGCAACCACGCCCCCGGCGACACCGACCTGACCTGGACCCGGCTGACCCGCTGGCGCGCGCTGCTCGCCGCAGCTCTCGACCAGTCCGAGGAACAGGTCACCGGCGCCCGCGTCGAGGCAGCCCCCGACAACGCCCCCGCGCTGCTGCTTGCCGCCTGGCTGAAGCAGCGCCTCGGCGTCGACGTCGAGTACCGGCGGGGCGACCATCAGGGCGTCAACTCGGTCGTCCTGACCACCCCCGAGGGCGACATCACCGTCCGCAGGATCGCAGCGGGCAGCGCCATCTACCAGGTGCCGGGCCAGCCGGAGCGGACGGTGGCGCTGCGCCGCAGGCCGCTGACCGACCTGCTGACCGAGGAACTGCGTCGCATGGACGCCGACGACATCTTCGAGGCCGCCGCCGAGCAGATCGTCGCCGACTCCGAGGGACGGTAGCCGTGTACACCCGCGTGGTGCGCCTCTGCGACGCCGACGACGTCTCGACGACGGTCGCTGGCCTGCTGCTGGAGCGGCTGCTCGAACTGCAGGCGAGCCAGCCGATCGTGCACGTCTGTCTGACCGGTGGCGACACCGCCAACGCGATGTACGAGAAGTTCGCGGAACTGGCCGACGGCTCAGAACTCGACGCCTCGAAGCTGCAGTTGTGGTGGGGAGACGAGCGCTTCGTCCCCGCGACGGACCCGGCCCGCAACTCGCTGCAGGCGATCACCCGGCTGGCGCGCACCATCTCGATCAAGTCGGCGGACACCCACATGATGGCGGCGGCGGACGGGCGCAAGGACCCGCACGAGTCGGCGGCGGAGTACGAGGCGGAACTCGGGTCGACCACGTTCGACATCACGCTGCTGGGGATCGGCAAGGACGGCCACGTCGCGTCGCTCTTCCCGAACCACCCGAGCTCCGACCCGACGTCGCGGGGCGTGATCGGGGTGACCGACAGCCCCAAGGAGCCCTCCGAGCGGATCAGCCTCACCGCCGGGTCGCTGAAGCGTTCGCACGAGGTCTGGTACCTGGCCACCGGAACGGGCAAGGCGCACGCGGTGTCTGCGACCCTCGACGGCGACCCGCGGCTCCCGGGATCGCAGATCAAGGGCGACGTCGCGACGGTGTGGTTCCTGGATCAGGCAGCCGCGGAGGAACTGCCCGCGCAGTACACCTGCGCCTTCTGAGGCCTACCTCCGCCGCGAGGACGGGATGAACAGCAGCACGGCGGCCAGCCCGTGCACCACGGCGAGGATCGTGGCCGCCTGCATGAGGCTCAGCCCGGCGAGCGGGGTGGGCGACATCAGCGCTACCGCGACCCACACGCCCGCGCCCAGCAACCCGAGCACGCCGACGATGGCGCCGAGCCGTGGCAGGCCCCTGGTGACCCCGATCGAGATCAGGCCGAAGATCAGCGTCACGAGCGCGATCAGCGCGTAGACCAGGAGCGCGAACGCCGGGCCCTGGTCGCCCAGTTCCCGGTCGACGTACCGGGCGATCATCTCCATGCCGAGCATGATCAGCAGCATCACGATGTTGAGAAGCGCCGTGAAGATAGCCACCGCCCGCCCACAGCCGCCGCCGGTCGGCTGGACCGGCGGCCGGTAGGGCTGCTGGCCCCATTGCGGATGCTGCGCCCACTGCTGCTGCGGGTGCCCCGGCCAGGGCTGCTGCGCGGGAGGTGCGGCAGGTGGCGGTTGCTGGTGCGGAGGCGACGCCGGGCCCGCAGGCGTCGGCTGTTGCTGGGCCACGGGCGGCTGCTCGACGGTGTCGTCGTCGAAGCCGTACGGGTCGTCGGTGCTGGTCACAGCCCTCCTCAGGGGAAATTCTGCTGGTCATCCTAGGCGCAGCAGGGCCCAGGGACCGGCGCGCCCACGGGGCATGGGAACACCGGACACGGCAAAGGGCCCCGGGAATCAGTCCCGGGGCCCTTGTGCACGTTGTGCGGGTCAGTAGATGATCTCGCCGCTTGCGCGACGCGCGCGCAGCGCGGTCACCGCCTCCTCGAGGATCTGCTCCGCCTCGGCGTCCGTGCGACGCTCCTTCACGTAGGCGAGGTGCGTCTTGTACGGGGTGATCTTCGGGGGCGGCGGCGGGTTGTCCGCATCCATGTTCGCGGGCAGCCCGCAGCGCGGGCAGTCCCACGTCTCAGGGACCTGCGCGTCGGCCGCGAAGGCCGGGCGCGTCACGTGCCCGCTGGCACAGAAATAGGAGACGTGCAGTCGGGGCGCGGTATCGCCGCGCTCCGCCTCGCCCATGGGTCCTGCACCGACGCGTGTTCCACGAATGGCGTTGCCACCAGCCACTTTGATGAGCTCCTAGAAAGAGGGTGCGAAATCTGTGATGTTGTCGGGCGTCAGCCCAGTCGGTACAGCACGAGCAGACCGACGATGGTCAGCAGCCATAGCAACCCGAGCACGACCGTGATCCGGTCGAGCCTGCGCTCTGCCGTCGACGCGCCGCCCATCGAACTGGACATGCCGCCGCCGAAGAGGTCGGACATGCCACCGCCGCGTCCCTTGTGGAGAAGGACGGTCGCCGCGAGCAGGATGCTGAGGATCGTGACGATGATCGACAGCACCGTAATGGGCACAGACACGAGGGGGACAATCACGCGGTACATGTTATCGGACGGGCACGTTTATTCCACATCCGCGGTCGGCCAAGCGAAGCGGCGGCGCCGACCCGTGGGTCGACGCCGCCGCCAGGGCTCAATCTGCTCAGAGCTGGTAGAAGCGCACGATCGCCGCGAACTCCTCGGGCTGCAGGCTGGCGCCGCCCACGAGGCAGCCGTCGACGTCGGGCTGCTCCATGATCTGGACGACGTTGCCGGACTTGACGGAGCCGCCGTACTGGATGCGGACGGACTCGGCGGTGGCCTCGTCGTAGAGCGAGGCGACCTCGCGACGGATCGCGCCGCAGACTTCCTGCGCGTCGGCCGGGGTGGCGACCTCGCCGGTGCCGATGGCCCAGACGGGCTCGTAGGCGATCACGAGGCCCGCGACCTGCTCGGCGGTGAGGCCGGCGAGGGCGCCCTGGACCTGCGCGAGGGTGTAGGAGACCTGCTCGCCAGCCTTGCGGATGTCGAGGCCCTCACCGACGCACACGATCGGGATCATCCCGGCGCCGAGCACCTTCGCGGTCTTGGCGTTGACCAGTTCGTCGGTGTCGCCGAAGAACTGGCGACGCTCCGAGTGGCCGACGATGACGTACTGCACGCCGAGCTTCGACAGCATGGCCACCGAGATCTCACCCGTGAAGGCGCCGTTGTCGTGCTCGGAGACGTTCTGCGCGCCGAGCCCGAAGGGGATGCGGTCGCCGTCGATCAGGGTGCGGACCGTGCGGATGTCGGTGAAGGGCACGCACAGCACGCACTCCGACTTCTTGGGGTCCCAGTCCTTGTCGACGAGGGTGTAGTGGATCTTCTCCACGAGTCCGGTGGCCTCGACGTGGTCGATGTTCATCTTCCAGTTGCCGGCCATGATGGGCGTGCGAGTCATCAGTTGTTCTCCTCCAGAACGGAAATACCGGGCAGTTCCTTGCCCTCCAGGAATTCCAGCGACGCGCCGCCGCCGGTCGAAATGTGGCCGAACTCCTCGTCGGCGAAGCCGAGCGCGCGGACCGCTGCCGCCGAGTCGCCGCCGCCGACGACGGACAGGCCGCCGACCTCGGTGAGCGCCTTCGCGACGGCCTTTGTGCCGTCGGAGAACTCCTTGATCTCGAACACGCCCATCGGGCCGTTCCAGAACACCGTCTTCGCCTGGCGGATCGCCTCGGCGAAGAGCTTCTCCGACTCGGGGCCGATGTCGAGGCCCATCTTGTCTGCGGGGATCGCGTCGGCCGAGACGACCTCGACGTCACCGATGGCCTTGAGGCCCTCGAAGTCGGCGCCGTCCGCGACGCGGATGTCGACGGGCAGCAGGATGACCTTGCCCTCGGCCTTCGCCTGCTCGAGGTAAGCCTTGCAGGTCTCGAGGTTGGCGTCGTCGACCAGCGACTTGCCGATGTCGTGGCCCTGGGCCTTCAGGAAGGTGAACAGCATGCCGCCGCCGATGACGAGCGTGTCTGCGACCTTGAGCAGGTTGTCGATCACGGAGAGCTTGTCAGCGACCTTCGCGCCGCCGAGCACGACGACGTAGGGACGCTCGGGCGACTCGGTGAGCTGCTTGAGGACGCCCACCTCCTTGGCGACGAGCGAGCCTGCCGCGTTGGGCAGCAGCTTGGCGACGTCGTAGACGGAGGCCTGCTTGCGGTGCACGACACCGAAGCCGTCGGAGACGAAGATGTCGCCGAAGGCCGCGTACTTCTTGGCGAGCTCGGTGCGCTCGGCCTCGTCCTTCGACTCCTCGCCCGGCTCGTAGCGGACGTTCTCCAGCAGGGCGACCTCGCCGTCCTGCAGCGAGTCGACCACCGCGGCAGCGGAATCGCCGACGACGTCGGAGGCGAACTTGACGTCGGTGCCGAGCAGCTCGCCGAGGCGCTTCGCGACGGGTGCGAGCGAGTACTTGGGGTTGACCTCACCCTTGGGGCGGCCGAGGTGGGCCATGATGACGATGCGGGCGCCGGCGTCGCGGAGCTCGTTCAGCGTCGGAAGCGCGGCGCGGATGCGGCCGTCGTCGGTGATGTTCTTGTCTGCATCCAGCGGGACGTTGAAGTCGTTGCGGATGAGGACGCGCTTACCGGAGAGATCTCCAAGGTCTGCGACAGACTTCATGGTTGGCCTTTCACTGTGGATTCTTGGCGTCGCACAGGCGACGCATGGTGTGACGACGGCCCCGCAACCCCCTTGGGGTCGCGGGGCCGTCGTTCAGGGCACTTGGCCGAAACAGTCAGCTCAGAGCTTCGAGCCGACGAGACCGGTGAGGTCGACGAGGCGGTTGGAGTAACCCCACTCGTTGTCGTACCAGCCGAGGACCTTGACCTGGTTGCCGATGACCTTGGTCAGCTTGGCGTCGAAGACGCAGGAGGCCGGATCGGTCTCGATGTCCTTGCTGACGATCTCGTCCTCGGTGTAGACGAGGATGCGGCCGTCGGCGGCCTTCTTGACGATCTCGTTGATCTCCTCAACGGTGGTCTCGCGCGAGGCCTCGAAGGTGAGGTCGGTGGCGGAGCCGGTCGGGGTGGGAACGCGCATGGCGTAGCCGTCCAGCTTGCCCTTCAGCTCGGGCAGCACCAGCGAGACGGCCTTGGCCGCACCGGTGGTGGTGGGAACCATGTTGAGGGCGGCGGCGCGGGCGCGACGCAGATCCTTGTGGGGGCCGTCCTGCAGGTTCTGGTCCTGCGTGTAGGCGTGGATCGTGGTCATCAGGCCACGCTCGATGCCGATGCCGTCGTTGAGGGCCTTGGCCATCGGGGCGAGGCAGTTGGTCGTGCAGGAGGCGTTGGAGATGATGTTGTGGATCGCGGGATCGTACTTGTCATCGTTGACGCCCATCACGATGGTGATGTCTTCGTTCTTGGCGGGGGCGGAGATGATGACCTTCTTGGCGCCGGCGTCGATGTGCGCCTGGGCCTTCTGAGCATCGGTGAAGAAGCCGGTCGACTCGATGACGATGTCGACACCCAGCTCGCCCCAGGGAAGCTGCGCGGGGTCCTTCTCGGCGAAGGCCTTGATCTCCTTGCCGTCGACGTGCAGCGCGTCCTCGTCGTAGCTGACCTCGCCCGGGAAGCGACCCAGGATGGAGTCGTACTTCAGGAGGTGGGCCAGGGTCTTGTTGTCGGTCAGGTCGTTGACGGCAACGACCTCAAGATCGGCTCCTGCGGCGACAAGCGCGCGGAAGTAGTTACGGCCGATGCGGCCAAACCCGTTGATTGCAACCTTAACGGTCATGTGGAATTCGATCCCTTTCGAGCTACCTAGCGTCTTTCGACGCTTACGGACAGTACCAATCCTAACCGTCTCGGCGACGCTGGCAACTGCGGGGGCCAATTAGGGTGAGGCTACTGATCCTCACGCAGATCGGCAGGCAGCGACGCCTCCGTGTTGGGGATTCCCGCATCGTCGGCCGCCTTATCCGCCGTAGCCAACAGGCGACGGATCCGGCCCGCGACCGCGTCCTTGGTCAGCGGCGGCTCATGCAGCCTGCCGAGCTCCTCGAGGCTCGCCTGGCGGTGCGCGAGGCGCAGTTCACCCGCCGCGCGTAGGTGCTCGGGGACGTCCTCGCCGAGGATCTCCATCGCGCGCTCGACACGGGCGCTCGCCGTGACCGCGGCGCGGGCGGAGCGGCGCAGGTTCGCGTCGTCGAAGTTGGCGAGCCGGTTGACGGAGGCGCGCACCTCGCGGCGCTTGCGGCGCTCCTCCCACACGATGCGGGTCTCCGCGGCGCCCATCCGGGTGAGCAGTTCGGCGATCGCGTCGCCGTCGCGGATCACGACGCGGTCGACGCCGCGCACCTCGCGGGACTTGACGCTGAGCCCGAGCCTGCGGGCCGCGCCGACCAGCGCGAGGGCCGCCTCGGATCCGGGGCAGGTGACCTCGAGGGCCATCGAGCGGCCCGGCTCGGTGAGCGATCCGCGGGCCAGGAACGCGCCGCGCCACACGGCGACGGAGTCGGCCATCGAGCCGCCCACCACCACCGGAGGCAGGCCGCGCACCGGGCGCCGGTTCTGGTCGACGAGGCCCGTCATGCGGGCCAACTGTTCTCCCTCGCGGACGACACGGACGGTGTAGCGGGGGCCCCTGCGCACGCCGGAGCCGTTGATGACGAGGAGTTCGGAGTCGATCGAGTACAGCTCGGCGATGAAGGACCTGAGCCTGCGGGCCGCTGCGCCCGTGTCGAACTCGGCCTCGATGACGATCCGGCCGCCGACCAGGTGCAGGCCACCTGCGAACCGCAGCATCGCGGCGACCTCCGCCCGTCGCACGGACGGGTGCGGAGCGACAACGGTGGCCAGCTCAGCCTTCACCTTCTGCGTCAGAGCCATGGGGCGAAGTCTGCCACACCCGCGTGCCGCGTAATCAGCCGTTGATGACTTCGCTGAAGACGGAGGCGAGGCGGTTGGTGTCGTGCAGTGCCGCACCTCCGCGCACCGCGAGATCGGCCCGCACGAGCCTGCCGCCGAGCGATGTCACATAGGCGTCGAGGTGCTTGTCTGTGTCGGCGAAGCGCTGGTCGGCAAGCACCACGTCGAGCCGCAGCCCGGGGGCGTGTTCGGCGAGCAGTTCGATGTGGCGCGACGCGCTGAACCCGTCGGTCTCGTCCGCGGGCGCGATGTTGAGGACGAGCACCCGCTGCGCCCTCGTGGTGAGGATCGCCTCGGCGAGGTCGGGGACGAGCAGGTGCGGGATGACGCTGGTGAACCAGGAGCCTGGGCCGAGCACCACGCTGTCGGCCTGCATGATCGCCTCGACGGCCTCTGCGCGGGCGGGCGGGGCCTCCGGGATCAGCCGGACGCTCTGCACCGTCGCCCGCGACTTCGCGACGGTCGCCTGGCCGCTGAGCGTGCAGACCTCGTCGGGCGCGAACGGGTCGAGGCCAACCACGTCCGCCTCGATCTCCAGGGGCACCGAACTCATCGGGAGCACCCGGCCACGCGTGCGCAGCAGGTCGCCCACCATGTCGAGGCCCTCGACGGGGTCGTCGAACTGCTGCCACAGGCCCGCGATCAGCAGGTTGCCGATGGCGTGCCCCGCCAGCGGCCCCTCCCCCGCGAACCGGGACTGCAGCACGCTCGCCCACGTCCGGCCGACGTGGTCGTCGGAGCAGAGCGCCGCGAGAGCCATCCGCAGGTCGCCGGGAGGCAGGATGTGGAACTCGTCGCGGAGCCTCCCGGAGGAGCCGCCATCGTCGGCGACCGTGACGACCGCCGTCAGCCGGTCGGTGACCCGGCGCAGCGCCGTCAGGGAGGCCGACAGCCCGTGACCTCCGCCGAGGGCGACCACGCTCGGCAGCGACGTGAGGTTCATTCCTTCCCCAGATCCCGGTGCAGCACGGTGGTGGCGTGGCCCTTCTCGCGGAGCCTGGTGGCGAGTTCCTCGCTCATGGAGGTCGAGCGGTGCTTGCCTCCTGTGCAGCCGATGGCGACGGTGACCTGCCTCTTGCCCTCGGCGAGGTAGCCGGGCGCGACGGTCTCGAGCAGTTCGACCATGTGGTCCTGGAAGCGCTGCGCCGCGTCGTGCTTGAGCACGTAGGCGGCCACGTCGCGGCTGAGGCCGGACTTGGGACGCAGTTCCGGGATCCAGAACGGGTTCGGCAGGAAGCGCACGTCGAAGACCATGTCGGCGTCGACGGGAACTCCGTTCTTGAAGCCGAACGAGATGATCGAGATCTTCAACTTGTCGGTGGCCTCGTCGCCGAAGTGGTTGGCGATCCGCTGGACGAGTTGGCGGGCCGACAGCCGGGAGGTGTCGACGACGATGTCGGCCTTCGCGCGCAGGTCGGCGAGCAGGCGCCGCTCGCGGTCGATGCCCTCGATGAGCCGGTCGCCGCCCTGCAGCGGGAGCGGGCGCCGGTTGGACTCCTGACGCTGCACGATCACGTCGTCGGTTGCCTCGAGGAACACGGTGGTGACGGTGGCACCCTCGGCCTTGACCTCGGCAAGCGCCTGCGGCACCTGGTCGAACTGCTCGCGGGAGCGGACGTCGACGACGATCGCGACGCGCATCACGTTCTGCCGCACCATGGTCTCTGCCAACGTCGGGATCAGCACGGGCGGCAGGTTGTCCACCACGTACCAGCCGAGATCCTCCATCGCGTGCGCCGCGGTGCGGCGGCCTGCGCCGGACAGTCCGGTGATCAACGCGATCTCGAGGTGGGGGGCGTGGGTCATGCCGCCAGCCTAGTGGACCCGCTCCTTCTGGCCAGTGCGCGTGACCGCGCGCGAGTAGCAGACCCCACCGTGGGTGGATTTGGGCAACCCGAAGTAGCGTGCGCCCCCTCAGTGGCAGGCTGTGGGGATGACTTCAGCCCAGAATCCCCCTCAACAACGCAGGGGCCATCCGTCAGGCCTCTGGAACCTCGCAGGCGTGGAGATGTGGGAGCGTTTCAGCTTCTACGGCATGCAGGCGATCCTGGCGTTCTACCTGTACTACAGCGTCACCGACGGAGGGCTTGGGCTGCCCGAGGCGGTGGCGGTCCAGATCGTCGGAGCGTACGGCGGCCTGGTCTACCTGTCCGCGGTGTTCGGGGCGTGGGTCGCCGACCGACTGCTCGGCTCGGAGCGGACGCTGTTCTACGGCGCCGTGCTCATCATGTTCGGCCACATCGCGCTCGCACTGGTGGACGGCCTACTCGGCGTCGGGATCGGCCTGATCTGCGTCGCGCTCGGCTCCGGCACGCTGAAGGCGACCACGTCGTCGGTGCTCGGCGAGATGTACGCCCCAGGCGACGACAAGCGTGACGCGGGCTTCTCCATCTACTACATGGGCGTCAACCTCGGCGCGCTGATCGGCCCGCTGCTGACCGGCTGGCTGTGGGGCTGGAAGGGCTTCCACTGGGGCTTCGGCGCCGCCGCGGTCGGCATGGCGCTCGGCCTGATCCAGTACGCGCTGCTGCGCAGGTCCACCATCGGCGATGTCGGCAAGTCTCCGACCAACCCACTGCCCGCAGAGAAGCGGCTCACCTACCTGCTGATCGTGATCGGCGCCGTCGTCGTGATCGCGCTGCTCGCGGTGTTCGGGCTGCTGCCTGTGCAGTACCTGTCGAACATCGTCACGGTGCTGATCGCCATCGCGGCGGTCGCGCTGTTCGCGATCATCCTGTCCTCGAAGCGGATCACCTCCGACGAGCGCTCGCGCGTCATCTCGTTCATCCCGATGTTCCTGGCGAGTGCCACGTTCTGGTCGCTGTTCCAGCAGCAGTTCACCGTGGTGGCCCTGTACGCGGACAAGCGCCTCGACCGCAACATCCTCGGCTGGGAGATGAGCCCCGCGTGGGTGAACTCGATCAACCCGATCTTCATCATCATCTTCGCGGGCGTGTTCGCCGCCATGTGGACCGCGCTCGGCCGACGTCAGCCGAGCACGCCGCTGAAGTTCGCCGCCGGCACCTTCCTGATGGGCGCGGCGTTCCTGCTGTTCATCCCCTACGCCGGTGGTGGCCCGAACTCGACGCCGCTGCTGTGGATCGTGCTGATCCTGTTCTTCTTCACCATGGCGGAACTGTTCCTGAGCCCTGTCGGCCAGTCGCTGTCGACAAAGCTCGCGCCTCAGGCCTTCCACACGCAGATGATCGCGCTGTACTTCCTGTCGATCGCGCTCGGCTCGTCGATGGCTGGCGCGCTCGCCGGCCTGTACGACGAGAAGAACGAGACGCCGTACTTCCTGTGGATCGGCGGCGCGTCGATCGCGATGTCGCTGGTGATGGTGCTTCTCAACAAGTGGATCGTCAAGATGATGCGGGGCCTGCGCTGAGTCGCTAGCGTTTGGCGGATGCAGGAAAACTGGTTCAGCCGCATCGTCGGCTTCGACGAGTCGGCCGGGCCCGACGCGGTCCGTGCGCGGCTCCGCGTCGAGGACGGCAGGCTCGTCTCCGATGCGAGCGAGCGTCGGCCCGTGGTCGGCACCCTGACGCTGCCGAGCCTCGCCGAACTGAGGTCGGCGCGTCCCGCCTCGGGCGGCGCGGGCAGCCTCGCCGCAGCACAGGGCGAGGCCCGCGCCATGCACGCCGACCCCGCCAACAACGGGGCGCTGATCCAGGTCGCGTCGCAGTTCAACCTGCTGGAGATGGTGTCTCCGTCCGTGACGCCGGACGACGGCGTCGGTCGCTACGAGTGGGACCACACGCAGGGCCCGGCGTGCGCGATGGCGGCCGGTGCCGCGACGATCTACCGCAACTACCTGGTGCCCGTCGACGGCGGGGAGGGGCAGAGCGCGACGCGTCAACTGGACGCGCTTGCCGACGTGGGCGCCGCCCTGTCGGAGGCGACGGGCCTCGCGCCGGGCGAACTCTGGCGGATGCGCAACGGCTATGCGCTGTGCACCGACGAGGGCCTGACGGCGATCGCTTCCCACCTGCGCGGCCTTGCCGACGAGGAACTCGACGACCTGCGCGGCAGGCTGCGGATCGGGCTGGTCTCCGACGCCGAGGTGACCGACGTCGCCTCCGGTGAACAGCGCGTCTCGCAGGCGCTGTGTTCGGCCCTGCCGATCGCCTACGGGTCCAACTCGACGCATCCCGGCTGGGAGCCGTTCGCCAGGCTGGTCCTGGAGGCCAGTTACGAGGCGACGCTGCTGGCGGGGCTGTCCAACCCGCACTCGGACCGCGTGCTGTTGACGGCGGTCGGCGGCGGCGTGTTCGGCAACGACCCGTCCTGGATCGCCTCGGCCATCACGCGCGCCATGGGCCGCGTCTCGGGCGTCGAGGCCGTCGTGGTGAGCTACGCGTCGATCCCGGCGTGGGCGACCCGGATCTCGGGCGACTATCCGCCCGGCTCACTCTTCGGGTAAGCCCCTGGCGTGCAGCGCCTCACCGGTGCGCTGCGCGTAGGCGACCGCGCCGACCACGGCCGGGGTGAGCAGGAAGACCGGGTTGCGATCCGACCCCCTCGCCCGTGCCGCGTCGCGCGCGTCCTGCAACGACCCGGCCAGGTACGGGATGGAGCGCAGCATCAGCGCCACCATCAGCGACACCGAGTCCGGGTTCACGCCGATCAACCGCAGCGGACGCAGCCCCGTCGACAGGGCGTCGAGCAGCACCGGGGTGGGGGTGGTCAGGGTGAGCATCCTGGAGGCGAGCACCGCCGCTAACACGTTTCCAGGGGCGACGAACGCGGCCTCGAACAGCGTCGAGGTCACCTGATAGACGGCCATCACCGCGAGCAGCACCCACAGGTACCAGCCGAGCGCGAAGATCCGGCGCGGCCCGATCCCGGAGGTGAGCAGGCAGCCGACGGCCACCACCAGCGCGGCGAGCGTCGCCCACCATGCCCAGACGATCAGCGGCGGGACGGCGATGGCGAGCAGCAGCAGGTACTTCCAGCCGACGGGGATCCGGAACAGCCAGCCGTCGCCTGGCTCGTAGATGCCGAAGAGGCTGGCGTGCGCGTTCACCTGCTCATCGCCCCCACGTAGGCGTCGATCGCCTCGGACGGCGCACCGTCGGCGAGCACGCGTCCGTCGTCGATCACGATGACGCGCTGCGCCTCGCGGGCGAAGTCGAGGTCGTGGGTGGAGAAGATCACCTGCTGGGGAAGCGCGCCGAGCACCTCGCGCAGCAGCATCTTGTTGCGCAGGTCGAGCAGGGTGGTCGGCTCGTCGGCGACCACGACCTTCGGCTCGACCGCGAGCACGCTCGTCAGGGCGACCAGTTGCCGCTCTCCCCCGCTCAGGTCGTAGATGGACTGGTGCGCGACCCTGCCGACGCCGCGAGCCTCGAGCAGCCTTGCCGCCTGCGCGGTGCGGGCCGAGCGGTCCTTGATCCTGGCGCGCAGGCTCAGTTCGACGTCCTCGATCGGGGTGGGCATCAGCAGTTGCGCGAGCGGGTCGGTGAACACGAAACCGACCAGCGAGCGGACCTTCTTCGACGCCTGCACCGTGTCGTGGCCGTGCACAAGCACCTGCCCGGAGGTGGGCTCGCGGAGCCCGTTGAGGAGCCTCAGCAGCGTCGACTTGCCCGAGCCGTTGGCGCCGATCACGGCGATCCTGCGTTCGGCGAGGTCGAGGGTGACGCCGCTGAGCAGCGCGCGGTCCGCCTCGCCCCGGCGCTGGGCCGGGACGACGACGGACACGTCACGCAGGTGGATCATCGCCCGAGCAGCCTCGGGAAGGCCTTGTGCACGGCGATCGCGATCAGGACGGCGATGACGGCCTTGATGATGTCGCCCGGCCAGAACACCAGGTCGGCGGCCCAGAGGGAGCCCATCGGCTTGCCGAGGGCGCGGGCCATGCCAGCGACGCCGAGCGGCCAGATCACGGCGACCCGGACCACGAGGCAGGCCGCGAGCAGCCACAGGAAGCGCAACCGCTCGGTGGAGCGGAGCACCCAGGAGGTGGCAAGGCCGATCAGGAAGGCGGAGACGATGAACGCCACCAGGTAGCCGCCGGTGGGGCCGACGAAGGCTCCGATGCCTGCCTTTCCTCCCGCGAAGACGGGCAGGCCCGCGATGCCGACGACCAGGTAGAGCGCCACGGCGGCCGCGCCGCGCCAGGCCCCGAGGCAGAGGCCCGCCAGCATCACGGCGAGCGTCTGCAGCGTGATGGGCGTCGGCAGGCCGGGGACGGGCACGGCAGGGGTGAGCGACATGGCGGCGATCAGGGCCGCGAAGACGGAGATGTAGGCCAGATCCATCGGCGCGACGGCGCGGGATCGGGTGAGGCTGTGCGTGGTCATGGGGTCTCCTCCATCGGTGGACTCACCCATCTAAGCACCATCTTTGAACAGTGTTCAAACCGACCCTCGTCACATCGGGACGGGCACCCTCGCGTCCGTCAGGAAGGTGGGCACATCGCCCCCATGCAGGAAGTCAACCAAACTCTGCACCTCATCGCCAAGGACGATCCCCTGCCGGGCGAGCCACGCGTCGTCGCCGTAGGTGTCGACGTAGCGCTCCCCTCGGTCGCAGATCAGCGACGCGAGCGTCATCGTCTGCCCGGCGGGCCGCCCCCTGAGCGCGAGCTGCAGGCAGCCGATCAGGTTGGTCCCGGTCGAGGGGCCCGCGTCGATGCCGAACTCCTTGAGGGCCCGCATGCCCGCGACGGAGAGCACGTCGGGGACCTGGATCATCTCGTCGATCAGTTGCGGCATGAAGGAGGCCTCGACGACGGCCCTTCCGATCCCCTCGATCCGCGAGGCCGAACCGACCTCGTCGCGGCTTCCACTGCGCCATGCCTTGTAGAACGCGCTGCCCTCGGGGTCGACCACCGCGACGGACGAGCGCCGGGCGCGATACCTGGCGAACCGGGCGATGGTGGCCGACGTGCCGCCCGTGCCCGCCCCGACGACGATCCAGTCGGGGCAGCCGATCTCCTGTGCGTCCAATTGGGCGAACAGGGCGCTCGCGACGTTTCCCTCGCGCCAGTTGGTGCGGGTGCTCGCGTTGGCGAACTGGTCGAGGTAGACCCAGCCCGGCTGCGCGGCGAGTTCCTCGGCGACGGCGGTGACGCTCGCGCCGCCCTCGACCAGTTCGCAGTGGGCCCCGAGGCCCTCGAGCAGCCGGATCTTCTCCGGGCTGGTGGTGGCGGGGATCACCGCGACGAAGTCGAGCCCGAGTTCGCGGGCGAAGTAGGCCTCGGAGATCGCCGTCGACCCGCTGGAGGCGTCAAGCAGGGTTCCTCCTGGGCGGATGTCTCCGTTGCAGAGGCCGAACATGATCAGCGAGGCGGCAAGCCGGTGCTTGAGCGATCCCGACGGGTGCCGCGACTCGTCCTTCATCACGAGCCGCGCGCCGAGGCGCTGCGGCAGCGGCATCTCGATGAGCGGAGTCTCCTCCGCCAGCGTGCAGGAGCGCACGACCTCGACCGCGCGACTCACCCAATCCGATCGCATCCCTGCCCCTTCCTCGTGACGATCCCATCGTCGCGACCCCGGAGCCAGAAATCAAAGACAGGTTTGCTCTAGGAAACTAAAGCTCTGCTTATACTCAGGCATGTTCGAAATCCGCCACTTCCGCCTCATCGACGCGCTGCACCGGACGGGAACCGTCTCGGCGGCGGCCCGCGAGTTGGGCTACTCGCAGCCCGCGATCTCGCAGCAGATCAAGCAGTTGGAGAAGGAGGCGGCTACCCCCCTCGTGCTGCGCGAGGGCCGCCGCACCCGGCTCACGCAGGCTGGCGAGGTGTTCCTGCACTACGGCGCGCAGGCCATCGAGGCGGCGACCCGGGCGAAGACCGAGATCGACCTGATCGCGGGCCTGCGCGGAGGGGCGTTGACCCTAGCGGCGTTCCCTTCTGCGGCTGCCACGATCGTCCCGTTGGCGCTGGCCAGCTTCAAGGCCAGGCATCCGGGCGTCGACGTGCGCCTTGTCGAGGCGGACGCGGCCACTGCGGTGGCCGACCTGCGCGCCGGGCGGATCGACGTCGCTGTCATCGCGCAGTTCTACTCCCCCGGCTCGCCCCCGCGTCCGGCCGAGGAGGACTGGATGTGGCGCACCATCCTCGAGGAGGACGTCTACGTGGCGCTCCCCGAGCACCACCCCGCCGCATCGTCCCGGGTGGTGGCGCTGCACGACCTGGCCGACGCCCCGTGGATCGCTGGCTGCGAGGAGTGCAGGGCCAACCTGTTCGAGGCGGCCAGCGCCGCGGATTTCGTCCCGAACATCGCCCTGGAGACCGACGACTACGTGGCGCTGCAGCGCCTGGCGGCCCTCGAACTCGGTGTAGCCCTGATCCCCCAGTTGATGGTCGCGGCAGCCCGGGTCGACCCGACCCTACGATTCAAGGCGATCTCCCCTGCCCGACTGCGTCGCGTGAGCGCCGTCTCCACGTCCACTACGCTGCGGATCCCGGGCGTGGCGGAACTGCTGGAGGCACTGCGCGAGGCGTGCGCCACCATCGAGGATGGAACGGCAAGCATCTATTCACCCAGCTTATGATCGCCATTCGACGGCCGGCTAGATCTCCGTCACCTCGCCGGTGGTGAGGTTGATCGCCTCGCCTCCGGTGTCGGCGACCGCCTCCTTGACGGCGGCGGCGAGCGTCGGGCCGAAGCCGGGGACCTCGGCGATCTCCTCGACGGTGGCCTGACGCAGCTTGCGCATCGACCCGAAGTACTTCAGCAGGGCCTTCCTGCGCAGCTCTCCGAGGCCGGGCACGCCGTCGAGGACCGACTCGACGACGTGCTTGGCGCGGCGGGAGCGGTGGTGCGTGATCGCGAACCGGTGGGCCTCGTCGCGGAGCCGCTGCAGCAGGTACAGCCCCTCGGAGGCGCGCGGCAGGATCACCGGGTAGTCCTCCCCCGGCAGCCACACCTCCTCGAGGCGTTTGGCGAGGCCGCTCAGCGCGATCTCGTTCTCGAGGCCGAACTCGCGCAGCACCTCGGCCGCCGCGTTGACCTGCGGCTGTCCGCCGTCGACCACGATCAGCCCCGGCGCGTAGGCGAACTTCGCGGCCGCCCCGGTGGTGGCGTCGACGTGCACGTCGGTGGCGCGCTCGTCCACGAGGCGGCGCAGCCGGCGGGTGAGCACCTCCCGGATGGCCGCGACGTCGTTGCTTCCCTCGAAGCCCTTGATGATGAAGCGGCGGTACTCGCTCTTGCGCGGCATGCCGTCCTCGAAGACCACCATCGAGCCGACGACCTCGGTGCCCATGGTGTGCGAGATGTCGTAGCACTCGATCCGCAGCGGGGGCTCGGGCAGGTCGAGGGCCTCGGCGACCTCCTCGAGGGCCAGGTTGCGGGTGGTCAGGTCGGTGGCGCGGCGCAGCTTTGCCTGGTCGAGGGCCATCTCCGCGTTCTTGACGACGGTGTCGAGCAGGGCCCGCTTCTCGCCGCGGAGCGGCACCTTGATCGTCACATTGCTGCCGCGCCGCACGGTCAGGTGCGCGGCGACGGTGTCCTCCGCCTCGATGGAGGAGAAGATGTGCGGGGGGATCTCGAGGTCGTCGGTGTACAACTGCTCGATGAAGGCCTCCAGCAGTTCGGTGAGGGGGCGGTCGTCTGCGCGGTCGGCGATCCAGCCGCGCTCCCCCAGGATCCGGCCGTCGACGACGTGGAAGACCTGCACCGCGACCTGCTGGCCGTCGTCGGCGAGCCCGACGATGTCGGCGCGCAGCCCGTCGCTCAGCACGACCGAGTTCTTCTCCTGCACCTTCTTCAGCGCGGCGAGCGAGTCGCGAAGCACCGCCGCGCGTTCGAAGTTGAGGTCGGCGGAGGCCTGGTACATCTCCCGCTCGATCCTGCCGATGATGCCGCCGGTGTTGCCCGCCATGAAGGAACAGAAGTCCTCGGCGATGTCGCGGTGCTCCTCCGGGGTGACCCGGCCGACGCACGGCGCGGAGCACTTGCCGATGTCGCCGAGCAGGCATGGGCGGCCCGACGACCTGGCCCGGTTGAACACGCCCTGCGTGCATGAGCGCATCGGGAACACCCGCAGCAGCAGGTCGACCGTCTCGCGGATCGCCCACGCCTGGCCGAACGGCCCGAAGTAGCGGGTGCCGCGCTTCTTGGCGCCGCGGCCGACGAACACGCGCGGGAACTCCTCGCTCATGGTGACGGCGAGCCACGGGTAGGACTTGTCGTCGCGGTACTTGACGTTGAAGCGCGGGTCGAACTGCTGGATCCAGGTGTACTCGAGTTGCAGCGCCTCCAGCTCGTTGGCCACCACCGTCCACTCGACCTTGTTGGCGGTGCGCACCATCGTCTGGGTCCGGAAGTGCAGCGCGGACGGGTCGGCGAAGTAGGAGTTCAGCCGCTGCCTCAGATTCTTGGCCTTGCCAACGTAGATCACGTTGCCGAACGCGTCGAAGAACCGGTACACCCCCGGATCGGTGGGGATCGCACCGGGACGGGGACGATAGGTAGCTGGATCGGCCATGTCAGCGATCTTAGGCGGGTAGCCTGAAGCCATGCCCGAGTCGTCGCCCCGACACATCACCGTCGCCGAGTCCCCCCAGCCGACGGCGGCCGACATGCACGCCTACCGCGAGCAGTTGGCGGCCTTCCGCAAGCGCAAGAACTGGGCGCTGGTCGTCGGCATCGTGACAACCGTGCTCGCCGTCGCGTCGATCGCGCTCGGCGCGGCGCTGGCCCTCGGCCAGTTCAACACCCAGTTCCTCAACACCAGGACCGGCGAGTGGGTCGCGCAGCGGCACGTGCCCGGCGCGTCGGGCACCGTCTCGCTCCCCGACCCGGGCCGCTACGCCATCACCAAGCCCGACGGCGTCGCGCCCGCCTGCACCGTCGCCGACATGGACGGCACCGCGGTGCCGGTGGCCATGGAACAACTCCCCGAGGCCAACGGCAAGACCCTGCAGGTCTTCAACGCGGAGAAGGCCACCTACAAGGTCACCTGCGAGGGCGGCCAGAGCGGCGTGGTGGTGTTCGCCGTCGACGAGTTGCCTCTGGTGATCAACGGGTGGGTCGCCGAGTTCGCGAAGGTCGCACCGTTCCTGATCCTCGGCGCAGTGCTGCTGGTGATCGGCCGGATCGTGCCGCGCCGGATCGCACCCGAATCGATGCGACCCGTCATCCCCTCCTAAGCCTCGAGCAGCGGCCTCAGGAACGACCCCGTCGCCGACTTCTTGTTCGCCGCAACGTCCTCCGGGGTGCCCGTGGCGACCACGGTTCCGCCGCGCGATCCGCCGTCTGGCCCCATGTCGATGATCCAGTCGGCCGACTTGATGACGTCCAGGTTGTGCTCGATGGTCACGACGGTGTTGCCCGCGTCCACCAGTCGCTGCAGCACGGCGAGCAGCCTGCGGATGTCCTCGAAGTGCAGGCCGGTGGTCGGCTCGTCGAGCACGTACAGCGTGCGCCCCGTCGACCGCTTCTGCAGTTCGGCGGCAAGCTTCACGCGCTGCGCCTCACCGCCGGAGAGGGTGGTGGCGGGCTGCCCGAGCCTCACGTAGCCGAGCCCCACCTCCGTCAGGGTCTGCAGGTAGCGCGCGATCGACGAGATCGGCGCGAAGAACTCGACGGCCTCGCTGATCGGCATGTCGAGGACCTCCGCGATGGTCTTGCCCTTGTAGTGCACCTCGAGCGTCTCGCGGTTGTAGCGGGCCCCGTGGCACACCTCGCACGGCACGTACACGTCCGGCAGGAAGTTCATCTCGATCTTGATGGTGCCGTCGCCCATGCAGTTCTCGCAGCGCCCGCCCTTGACGTTGAAGGAGAAGCGGCCCGGCATGTAGCCGCGCACCTTCGCCTCCGGCGTCTGCGCGAACAGGTTGCGGATCTTGTCGAACACGCCGGTGTAGGTGGCGGGGTTCGAGCGAGGGGTGCGACCGATCGGCGACTGGTCGACCTGGATCACCTTGTCGATGTTCTCCAACCCCTCAAGGGCCTTGTGCTTGCCCGGCACCGCCTTCGCGTTGTAGATCGCCTTCGCCGCGGCCGTGTAGAGGATCGAGTTGACCAGCGACGACTTGCCCGACCCGGACACGCCGGTGACGGCGATCAGTTCGCCGAGCGGGAAGCTGACGTCGACGCCGCGGAGGTTGTGTTCGCGGGCCCCGCGCACGGTGATCGAGTTGCCGTTGCCGGTGCGCCGGACGGCGGGCACCGGGATCGACAGCCTGCCCGACAGGTAGGCGCCGGTGATGGACTCCTTGGTGGTGAGCAGTTCCTTGACGGGTCCGGAGACGACGACCTCGCCGCCGCCCTCGCCCGCGCCGGGGCCGATGTCGACGGCCCAGTCGGAGGCGCGGATGGTGTCCTCGTCGTGCTCGACGACGATCAGCGTGTTGCCGAGGTCGCGCAGCCGGTGCAGCGTCTCGATCAGCCGCAGGTTGTCGCGCTGGTGCAGGCCGATCGACGGCTCGTCCAGCACGTACAGGACGCCGACGAGGCCGGAGCCGATCTGCGTCGCGAGCCGGATCCGCTGCGCCTCGCCGCCCGAGAGCGTCCCTGCGCCGCGCGAGAGCGTCAGGTAGTCGAGGCCGACGTCGAGCAGGAACTTCAGGCGCGCGTTGATCTCCTTCACGAGGCGCTCCGCGATCGCCGCCTCGCGCTCGGTCAGCGTCAGCGAGCCGAGGAACTCGGAGGCCTCGCCGATCGACAGGTCGGAGATCTGGGCGATGTTGCGGTCGGCGACCGTCACGCCGAGCGAGGACGGCTTGAGCCGCGCCCCACCGCAGGCGGCGCAGTTGATCTCGCGCATGTAACCGCCCCAGCGTTCCCGCGCCGAGTCGGTCTCCGCCTCGTCGTAGCGGCGCCGGATGAACGGGATGATGCCCTCGTAGCGCTGCGAGAAGGACCGCACCCGCCCGAAGCGGTTGCGGTACTTGACCACGACGTTGCCCTTCGCGCCGTGCAGCAGCAACTTCTGCACCGCGGCGCTCAGGTCCTTCCACGGCGTCGTCATGTCGAAGCCGTGCTCCTCGCCGAGCGAGGTCAGCACGTGCTCGTAGTGCGACTTGATGGTCGCGGTGTTCCACGGCGCGATCGCGCCCTCGTCGAGCGTCAGGTCGTCGTTGGGGATGATCAGTTCGGGGTCGGGGTCGAGCAGCGTCCCAAGGCCGGAGCACTCCGGGCAGGCTCCCCACGGACCATTGAAGGAGAACTGCCGAGGCTCCAACTCGTCGATGTTGACGTCGTGGTCGTTGGGGCAGCCCATCTTCTCGGAGAAGCGGCGCTCGCGCTCCGGGTCGTCGGCCTTCAGGTCGACGAAGTCGGCCACCACGACGCCGCCCGCGAGGTTCAGCGCCGTCTCGATCGACTCTGTGATCCGCTGCTTGGCGTTGGGCCGCACCACGGCCCGGTCGACCACGACCTCGATGTTGTGCTTGCGGTTCTTGTCGATGCTCGGCAGTTCTGTGAGCGGGTACGTCTCGCCGTCGATGCGGACGCGGCTGTAGCCGTCGCCGATCAACTGGCGGAACAGTTCTGCATGCTCACCCTTGCGTCCGCGGACCAGCGGCGCGAGGATCTGGAACCTGGTCCCCTCGTCCATCGACATCAGCCGGTCGACGATCTGCTGCGGCGTCTGCCTTCCGATCACGGCGCCGCAGACCTCGCAGTGCGGCACGCCGATCCGGGCGAACAGCAGGCGGAGGTAGTCGAAGACCTCCGTGATGGTGCCGACGGTCGAGCGCGGGTTGCGGCTCGTCGACTTCTGGTCGATCGACACCGCCGGGGAGAGCCCCTCGATGAAGTCGACGTCCGGCTTGTTCATCTGGCCAAGGAACATGCGGGCATAGGCCGAGAGCGACTCGACGTAGCGGCGCTGGCCCTCCGCGAAGATCGTGTCGAATGCCAGCGATGATTTGCCTGATCCGCTGAGCCCCGTGAACACGATGAGCGAGTCACGAGGGAGGTCGAGGGAAACATTCTTGAGGTTGTGGACGCGTGCGCCACGCACTACCAGCCGATCATTCACGCCCGCAATGGTACGTCTTTGATAACTTGGGCACATGCCGACCAATCGCGCCGAGTTCGCCGAGGTGGTGAGCGCGGTCCGCGATCACACTGCACTGCTGCTCGGCACCACCATCGGGTACTCCGACGACGACTGGGCCGCGCCCACCGGCCTGGCGGGCTGGACCCGCAGCCATGTGGCGGCTCATCTCGCAGAGGGCGCCAACGGGATGGTGCGCGTGATCCACGGCATCGACTCGGGCACCCCGACCCGGATGTACGAGTCGCAGGCGGCAAAACACCGTGCGATCGAGGTCGGCGCCCTGACGAGCGGGCTTGCCCTGCAGATCCGGCTGGACACGTCGGCGAGCGAACTGCAGCGCGAGTTCGCCGCGCTCGAGGGCGACTCGCGCCCCGTGGCTTTGCGCGCGGGCTACCGGATTCCCGCGAGCCAGATCCCGCTCGCCCGCCTCGGCGAGGTGGTGCTGCACCACATGGACCTCGGCAGCCAGTTCTCCACCGCCGACCTCACTCCGGAGATCGCCGTGGCGCTGCTCGCGTTCCACGTCGACCGGATCGGCAGGCGCGACGACTTCCCGCCGCTTCGACTCGTCGCCGACGAGGGCTACGAGGGCTCCGTCGGCCGTTCCGGGATGCCGACGCAGATGAACGGCCCCGCGGGTGACCTGGTCGCTTGGTTGGCCCGCGGCACCGAGTCGCCCCGCATCTACCGATCGTCCGAGTCGGACGCCTGATCCCAGCCTTGGAGGGTGCAATGACGCAGCCGCCTACCCCGCAGGACCCCTACGGCCAGCAGAGCGGTCCCACGCCGCGCCGAGCCGCGCCGCAGGGCCCCGATCCCGCCGACGCCCCACCGCCTCCCGGCGCGTCCTGGCCACCGCCCGGTCACGGCCCGTCGTGGCAGGCTCCTCCGTTCGACCCGCCATATCAGCAGGCGCCGTGGACGGCTCCGAAGCGGTCGTCCGTCCCCCTAGTCCTGATCCTCGTGGCCGTCGGGCTGGCTTCGCTGCTGGTCTCAGCGCTGAGCGCGTACTTCGCGTTCCGGGACGTCTTCGGCGACACCTTCACCGACGCCGGGGCGGGCGACTGCCTGGTCGTGACGCTGGAGGGCGACGGCGACGTGTCGGGGGAGAAGGTCGACTGCTCCGACGACGACGTGTACTCGCACCTGGTCACCTCCGTCGTGAAGCCGCCCGTGGACTGCCCGATCGATGACGTCGTGTACGAGACCGGTACGTGGTTCGGGTTCGGCGACGAGGTGGCCAAACGGACCTGCCTGATCCCCAACTTCGCGACCGGACACTGCTACCGGGTCGTCGACGACTCGTTCTACGTCTACCGCGAGACGGCCTGTGATTACGCCGACTTCGAGGTGACCTATCTCGCAGAGGCCAGCGTGTGGAACTGCTCCCCCGGTGAGGAGGCGTGGACGTTCCCGGCGTCGAGTCGTACCTACTGCATCGCCTGGCGGTGACACGGATCGGCCCGATAGGCCCCTTGTGCTGCTAACCTGCGCCACGAGCCGCGAGAAGCGGCGCTGACCAGCAGAGGAACCATAGTGACGCAGCCGAACGACCCGACCCCCGACTTCCAGCCGGGCGACGCACAGCCGAACGACCCGCAGGCTGTTCCCCCGCAGCAGGGCGCCCCCGGGCAGCCCGACCCCTACGCGCAGCAGGCCCAGGCCGGCGCGCAGCCCGGTCAGCAGGGCCCCGGCCAGCCCGGCCCCTACCCGCATCCCGGCGTGCAGGCGCCGTCGAAGCCCGGCCCGGTCCGCCGCGTGCTGAGCTTCCTCGTGATCGCCGCGGTCGTCGGCGTCGGCGGCTTCGCGCTGTACAACAACTTCGTCAGCAATGCCGCACTGAAGGCGGGCAACTGCATCGTCATCAGCGGCGAGGAGGGCGACCTCGACCACAAGGAGGTCAAGTGCGACGACGACGCCAACTACTCCTACCTGGTGACCGAGGTGACCAACGGTGAGGCCTCCTGCGGCGAGTCCGAGGTGCCCTACACCATCTCGTCGAAGGGCAAGTACTCCTCCAAGGAGAAGACGAACAAGACGACCTGCCTGATCCCGAACTTCATCGCGGACAAGTGCTACAAGATCGTCGACGACAGCATCTGGGACTTCCAGATCGCCGACTGCGCGAGCGCCGACTTCAAGGTGACCAAGGTCGAAGAGTCCGCCACCGCCAACTGCGAGACCCCCTCCGAGCCGCTGCTCGAGTTCGCAAAGGGCAACCGCAGCTACTGCGGGACATTCACCTCCTGACGCACCGATGTCTTCTGCCGGACGGGCGGCCCCCAAGCGGGGGCCGCCCGTTCGTCGCGTCCAGGGCTGCGCAGGCCGTCAAGCACGCTGGGGGTCACCCCAGGGCGAACGTGGACGGTTCTGTCGGAGGGCCCGACTAGGCTTGCGGTCATGCGTCCAGTCGAGGAACTACAGCGCCAGGTGGCCCCGCTCGAGGTCATCTCGGAGTTCACGCCGTCCGGCGATCAGCCGCGCGCCATCGACGAGTTGGAGCGCCGGATCGAGGCGGGAGAGCAGGACGTCGTGCTGCTGGGCGCGACGGGCACCGGCAAGACCGCCACGGTCGCCTGGCTGGCGGAGCGGTTGCAGCGCCCGATGCTTGTCATGCAGCCGAACAAGACGCTCGCCGCGCAGTTCGCCAACGAGTTGCGCGACCTGATGCCCAACAACGCCATCGAGTACTTCGTCTCCTACTACGACTACTACCAGCCCGAGGCGTACCTCCCCCAGACCGACACCTACATCGAGAAGGACTCCTCGCTGAACGAGGAGGTCGAGCGGATGCGCCACGCGGCGACGTCGTCGCTGCTGACCAGGCGCGACGTGATCGTGGTGGCGACCGTCTCCGCGATCTACGGCCTCGGCACGCCCGAGGAGTACCTGCAGCAGCGGGTCACGCTGAAGGTCGGCGACGAGATGGACCGCGACCAGTTGCTGCGCCATCTCGTCGACATCCAGTACGCGCGCAACGACATCGGCGGCGGCCGCGGCACCTTCCGCGTGAAGGGCGACACCCTCGAGATCTTCCCGATGTACGAGGAGAACGCGCTGCGCGTCGAGTTCTTCGGTGACGAGATCGAGCGGATCGCCACCATGCACCCCCTCACGGGCAACGTGATCCTGGAGGAGGACGAGGCCTACGTCTTCCCCGCCACCCACTACTCCGCGGGCAACGACCGGATGGAGCGGGCCATCGGCGGCATCGAGGCCGAACTGGCCGAGCGGCTCACTGAGTTCGAGGGTGAGGGCAAACTGCTGGAGGCGCAGCGGTTGCGGATGCGCACCAGTTACGACATCGAGATGATGCGCCAGATCGGCACCTGCTCGGGCATCGAGAACTACTCGCGCCACATCGACGGTCGCACCGCAGGGTCGGCCCCGTCGTGCCTCGTCGACTACTTCCCCGAGGACTTCGTGCTCGTCGTGGACGAGTCGCACGTGACGATCCCGCAGATCGGCGGCATGTACGAGGGCGATGCCTCCCGCAAGCGCACCCTCGTCGAGCACGGCTTCCGGCTGCCGTCGGCGATCGACAACCGGCCGCTGAAGTTCGACGAGTTCGTCGACCGGATCGGCCAGACCGTCTACCTGTCCGCGACCCCCGGGCCGTACGAGATGGACCGCAGCGACGGGTTCGTCGAGCAGATCATCCGCCCGACCGGGCTCGTCGACCCCGAGGTCGTGCTGAAGCCGACCAAGGGACAGATCGACGACCTGATGGCGGAGGTCAAGCTTCGGGTCGAGCGCAACGAGCGGGTCCTCGTCACGACGCTGACCAAGAAGATGGCGGAGGACCTCACCGACTACCTGATGGATCACGGCATCCGCACCAGGTACCTGCACTCCGACATCGACACCATCCGCCGCATCGAACTGCTGCGCGAACTGCGGCTCGGCGAGTACGACGTCCTGGTCGGCATCAACCTGCTGCGCGAGGGCCTCGACCTTCCCGAGGTGAGCCTCGTGGCGATCCTCGACGCGGACAAGGAGGGCTTCCTGCGTTCGGAGCGCTCCCTCATTCAGACCATCGGCCGCGCCGCCCGAAACGTCGCCGGCCAGGTGCACATGTACGCGGACAAGATCACCGACTCGATGGCCGCCGCCATCGACGAGACCAACCGACGCCGCGCGATCCAGGTGGCCTACAACACCGAGCACGGCATCGACCCGCAACCGCTGCGCAAGCGCATCGCCGAGGTCTCCGACATGCTGGCCCGGGAGGACGCCGACACCGACGCCCTGCTCGACTCGGCCAAGACCCAGACCGGCGGGAAGAAGAAGGGCCTCGACCCGTCCACGCTGGCAACCGACGAACTCACCAAGCTGATCGCCGAACTCACCGAGCAGATGCACGCCGCGGCCGCCGAACTGCAGTTCGAGGTGGCCGCCAGGCACCGCGACGAGATCGCCGACCTGAAGAAGGAACTGCGCGGCATGATCGAGGCGAACAAGTAGCCACATCGCGGATTCGGCCCCGACTCGCCCCCGTCGGGCGAGAATGGGTCATGGCTGAGCGTGAGTACCGAGGCGACCAGGTTCCCGCAGGGCCGGTCACGTACCGGCACGGTCCCGACTCCCTGCCGCGCTCCGACGTTGTGCCTGGCCGCTGCCAGGTGCTGGAGGCGAAGGTCAGGGGCATGACGCACCGCTACCGGGTGCACGTTCCCTTCGGCTACACCGACGACATCCCCGCGGCCCTGATGGTCTTCCTCGACGGCGAGCGCTGCCACGCGCCCGACGGCCAACTGCGCGGCGGGCTGGTGCTCGATAACCTCGTCGCCCGCCGGGCGATCCCGATGTCGGTCGGGGTCTTCGTCGACCCGGTCGACAGGGAGGCGCAGTACGACGCGTTCGACGCCAGGCACGCCGACTTCCTGGCACACGAGATCATCCCCCGGGTCGCGGCGGGCTGGCACCTCGACCGGGAACCGGCGCGGCGCGGCATCTGCGGCGTCGGCGCAGGCGGCCACGCGGCCCTGACGGCTGCCTGGATGCGGCCGGACGTGTTCGGCGGGGCGATCAGCCTCCTCGGAAGCTTCACCACGCTCCCCGACGGCAACCCTTACCCCTACCTGGTCCGGGAGACGCGGCCCAAGCGGCTCCGGATCCTGATGACGGCCGCCTCTTTCGACACCAACCATGCGAGCGGGCAACTCAACTCGCTCAGCGAGAACCTCAAGACGGCGGCCGCCTTCGCGGAGACGGGCTACGACTTCCACCTGGTGCTCGGCGACGGCGCCCACGACCTGAACCATGCGGGCGTGCTGCTGCCCGACGCGCTGCGCTGGCTGTGGCGACCGGAACCGGGCGAGACCGAGCCGACGCCAACCCGCACCGTCGGCACCCTCGCCACCTGGTGATCCGCTAGGCTTCACCTGTCGACACGGGAGAACCGGCCTCGCGCCGGTGCCGAAGGAGCAACCGCCCCGGAAACTCTCAGGCCCCAGGACCGTGCCGACGCTGGAACTCTGGAAAGAGGCCATTGGCCCGCCGAAGGATACGAAGATCTCAGGCAACCGCGACAGAGGGGGCTTAGGGTGGTGACCACCCGAGGGCGCCGCACGCGGCAGAAGGGGCTTATCAATGGCGAGAACCGCGCTTCATCCACTGCACCGTGAACTGGGTGGCAGGCTCGTCGACTACGCGGGGTGGGAACTCCCCGTGCAGTTCGCCGGGATCATCGCAGAACACCAGCACACCCGCCAGGCGGCGTCGCTCTTCGACGTGTCCCACATGGGGCAGGTGCTCATCACCCCCGACTCCGGCGACCTCGCCGACGCGGCGGCGGCGCTCGAGAGCCTGATCCCGGCCAGCGCCGCCGGGCTCGCCGAGTCGCGGCAGCGCTACGGCCTGATCACCACCGACGACGGCGGGGTCGTCGACGACCTGATGTTCGCCAACCGTGGCGACCACTTCCTGCTCGTCCTCAACGCCGCCCGCACCGACGTCGACCTGGAGCGGCTCCGCGCCCTCGACGGCGTCACCGTCACGCACCTCGACGACCGCGCGCTCCTCGCGCTCCAGGGTCCGAAGGCCGCAGAGGCGCTCGGCCGCCTGATCGACGGCGTCGCCGACCTCACCTTCATGGACTCCGTCGCCCTCGACTGGGACGGCACCGAGGTGTGGGTGTCGCGCTCCGGCTACACCGGCGAGGACGGCTTCGAGGTCTCGGTCCCCAACGACAGGGCCGTCGAGTTCGCCCGCGCGCTGCTCGCCATGGACGAGGTGGCCCCCGCAGGGCTCGGCGCGCGCGACTCGCTGCGCCTCGAGGCGGGCATGCCGCTCTACGGTCACGAACTCACCGAGGACATCTCCCCCGTCGAGGCGGGCCTGAACTGGGCGATCCCGAAGGTCCGCCGACCAGGCGGCTCGCGGGCGGGCGGCTACCCCGGCGCCGACACCATCGAGGCCCACCTTGCCGACGGCGCCCCGCGCGAGCGGATCGGGCTGCGGATCGACGGAAGGGCGCCCGTGCGCGAAGGCGCCGCCGTGTTCGCCTCGGAGGACGCCCCCGACCCGATCGGCGTCGTCACCTCGGGCGGCTTCGCCGCTACGCTCGGCGCCCCCATCGCGATGGCACTCGTCGAGGCCGGCTCCGCCGGCGACCGCGTCTACGCGGAGGTGCGCGGCAAGCGCGTCCCCGCCGACGTCGCACCCCTCCCCTTCGTTGCCCACAACTACCACCGATAAGGAACCAGACATGCTGAAGTTCACCACCGAGCACGAATGGCTCGACCCCTCCGGCGACGACGTGGCCGTCGGCATCACCGAGCACGCCGCAAGCGAACTGGGCGACATCGTCTTCGTCGAACTCCCCGAGGTCGGCGCCTCCGTCAGCAAGGGCGACGAGGTCGTCGCCATCGACTCCACGAAGGCCGCCTCCGGCATCACCGCCGCGATCGACGGGGTGATCACCGCCGTCAACGAGGACCTCAACGACGCCCCTGAGACGATCAACGCCGACCCGATGGGCACCTGGGTGTTCCGGATCGACCCGACCGACCCCGCCCAGCTCGACGAGCTGATGGACCAGGCCGCCTACCGCGAGATGATCGGCTGAGCCTGTGCCAACCTGGGAGCCCACCGCCTACGACCCCGACGACTTCGCCAACCGGCGCCACATCGGCCCCAGCCCGGCCGAGATGGACGCCATGCTCGGCGCGCTCGGGGTGGATTCGCTCGACGACCTCATCGACGAGGCCGTGCCGGGCAGCCTCCGCCAGGACCGGCCGCTCGGCTGGGCCCCCATGACGGAGGGCGCGGTGCTCGAGGAGCTTCGGCGCCTCGGGTCGCGCAACGTCGTGCACACGTCGATGATCGGCCAGGGCTACCACGGGACGGTCACGCCGCCCGCCATCCAGCGCAACATCCTGGAGAACCCCGCCTGGTACACGGCCTACACGCCCTACCAGCCGGAGATCGCGCAGGGCCGCCTCGAGGCGCTGCTGAACTTCCAGACCATGGTGATCGACCTGACCGGCCTCGAGGTGGCGGGCGCGTCGCTGCTCGACGAGGCGACCGCGGCCGCCGAGGCCATGGTGATGGCGTTCAACCACGCCCGCGGCAAGCGGAGCAGGTTCTTCGTCGCCGACGACCTGCACCCGCAGGTGCGGGCCGTGCTCGCGACCCGCGCGACGCCCTACGGCATCGACCTGGTCTCGGGCCCCGTCGAGGAGGCGCAGCCCGACGACACCTGGTTCGGCGCGATCGTCGCCTACCCCGGCACGCACGGCGAACTGCGCGACTACGCGCCGCTGTTCGACGCGCTGCATGAGGTCGGTGCGCTGGCGATCGCCGACACCGACCTGCTCGCGCTGTGCCTGGTCAAGGAGCCGGGCGCGATGGGGGCGGACATCGCCGTGGGGTCGACGCAGCGCTTCGGCGTGCAGCCCGGCTTCGGCGGGCCGCACGCCGCGTTCCTCGCCTGCCGCGACTCGCTGAAGCGGATCATGCCGGGGCGCCTGGTCGGCGTCTCGCGCGACGCCAACGGCAACCGCGCCTACCGGCTCGCGCTGCAGGCCCGCGAGCAGCACATCCGCCGCGAGAAGGCGACGTCGAACGTGTGCACGGCACAGGCCCTGCTCGCGGTGATGGCCTCCTTCTACGCCGTCTTCCACGGCCCCGCGGGGCTGCGGGCGATCGCGCAGCGGGTGCACCTGATGACGGTCACGCTCGCGGAGGCGCTGCGGGCCGGCGGCGCGCACGTCGAGCCCGATCACTTCTTCGACACCATCACCGTCACGGTCGGGGTCGGCCAGGCGGGCATCCTCGCCGCGGCACAGCAGCGGGGCATCAACCTTCGCAAGGTCGGCCGCGACAAGGTCGGCATCTCCTGCGACGAGACCACGACGCTCGAGGTGCTCGCCCGGGTGCTCGACGCGTTCGGCATCGACGCGGCCGAGGCGCTCGCGGAGGCGCCCGCCATCCCGGACGACCTGCTCCGGGAGAGCGACTACCTGACGCACCCCGTGTTCCACATGAACCGGGCCGAGTCGGAGATGATGCGCTACATGCGTCGCCTCAGCGACCGCGACCTGGCGCTCGACCGGGCGATGATCCCGCTCGGCTCGTGCACCATGAAGCTCAACGCGGCTGCCGAGATGGCCGCCATCACCTGGCCGGAGTTCGCCACGATCCATCCCTACGCCCCGTCGGGCCAGGCCGAGGGCTACCTCGAGATGATCGAGGACCTCGAGGACAAGCTCTGCGAGATCACCGGCTATGACGCGTTCTCGATGCAGCCCAACTCGGGGGCGCAGGGCGAGTACGCCGGGCTGATGACGATCCGCGCCTACCACGAGGCGCGCGGCGACGAGCGCGACATCTGCCTGATCCCGACCTCTGCGCACGGCACCAACCCGGCATCTGCGTCGATGGCGGGCCTGAAGGTGGTGCCGGTGAAGTCGGCGGACAACGGCGACATCGACGTGGCCGACTTCGCGGCGAAGGCCGCGGAGGCGGGCGACCGCCTCGCTGCCGTGATGATCACCTACCCGTCGACGCACGGCGTCTTCGAGGAGACGGTGCGCCAGGTCTGCGACATCACGCACGAGCACGGCGGCCAGGTCTACATCGACGGCGCCAACATGAACGCCATGGTGGGCCTGGTGCGACCTGGCGACCTGGGCGGCGACGTCAGCCACCTGAACCTGCACAAGACCTTCGCGATCCCGCACGGCGGCGGCGGCCCGGGCATGGGCCCGATCGGCGTCAAGGCGCACCTGGCGGAGCACCTGCCGAGCGACCCGGGCACCGGCGACGAGGGCGCCGTCTCGGCGGCGCCGTTCGGGTCGGCGTCGATCCTGCTGATCTCGTGGGCCTACCTCAGGCTGATGGGCGGGGCAGGCGTCACGCAGGCGACCCGCGTCGCGATCCTGAACGCCAACTACCTGGCGACCAGGCTCGCGGAGGCCTACCCGATCCTGTACCGGGGCGACAAGGGCAGGGTGGCGCACGAGTGCATCGTCGACCCGCGCGGCTTCGCCGATCACGGGGTCACTGTTGACGACATCGCCAAGCGCCTGATCGACCACGGCTTCCACGCGCCGACGATGTCCTTCCCGGTGCCCGGCACGCTGATGGTGGAGCCGACCGAGTCGGAACCGCTTGCCGAACTGGACCGGTTCGTCACCGCGATGCTCGACATCGCGCGCGAGGCGGGCGACGTCGTCGAGGGTCGGATCCCGGCCCAGGACTCGCCGCTCAGGCACGCCCCGCACACCACCGAGGACCTGGTGGCCGAGTGGGACAGGCCGTACTCGCGCGAGGTCGGCTGCTTCCCGCCCGGCGCCTTCCGGGTCGACAAGTACTGGCCGCCGGTCGGCCGGGTCGACAACGCCTACGGCGACCGAAACCTGGTGTGCGCCTGCCCGCCCTGGCTCGATGAGGACGGCGCGCCGCTAGCCTGAGGTCCATGACCACCGACAACCGGCGCGAGCGGGCCGACAGTTTCAAGACGATCGGCGACCAGTACCACCGGCTGCGGCCGCCGTTCCCGGACGAGGTCGTCGACTGGATGCTGCCTGAGGGTGCCGTCGACGTGCTCGACCTGGGCGCGGGCACCGGCCGGTTGACCGACTCCCTCGTCGCGCGCGGCCTCGCCGTCACCGCTGTCGATCCGTCGACCTCGATGCTCGGCGTGCTGCGCGAGCGTCTCCCGGAGGTCCGCGCCGTCGAGGCGACCGCGGAGTCGACGGGGCTGCCGCCGGGATCCTTCGACGCGATCCTGGTCGCTCAGGCCTGGCACTGGATGGATCCGGCGGCCGCGTCGGCGGAGGCGGCAAGGCTGCTGCGCCCGGGAGGCACGCTCGCGCTGGTGTGGAACATGCACGTGCCCTCGGCCGGTTGGCAGGAGGAGTTCGAGGCCATCCAGGATGCGCTGCGCGGCACGGATCTGCTGGGCGAAGGGCGCCCCGATGTGCGCGAACCGCTCGGCGCCTGCCAGGAACTGATCTTCCGGTGGAGCCGTGAGGTGCCCGCCGAGGACTATCTGCGGATCCGCACGACGCACTCGCCGTTCATGGTGGCCGACCAGGCGACGAAGGCCGATCGGCTCGCCCGCTGGCAGGCCCTCCTCGACGCCAACGCGGGAGACACCGTCACGGAGGGCTACACAACGCAGGCCTGGCGGTTCACACTGGGCTGAACGAAGGGGGTCGCCATGCGCGATGTCGTCTATTCCATGTCCATGTCCCTCGACGGCTACATCGTCGGGCCGGACGGCCGGTTCGACTGGTCCGTCCCCGGCCCCGAGGCCTTCCGCGCCGCGACGCAGGAGGTGCGCGGGGTCGGCGTGCACCTGCTCGGCAGGCGACTGTACGAGACGATGGTCTACTGGGAGCACGACGACCCGACCTGGACGGCCGACGAGGTCGAGTTCGCGGCGATCTGGCGGGCGCTCCCGAAGGTCGTCTTCTCCGACACCCTCCGCAAGGTCGAGGGAAACACCCGGCTCGCGCAGTGGCCGCTGGCAGAGGAGATCGCGCGGCTGCGCTCGGAGCCCGGCGGCGAGATTGCCATCGGAGGGGCCGACCTCGCGGCCGACGCCGCCGACCTCGGCCTGATCGACGAGTACCGGCTACGGATCTTCCCGGTGCTGGTCGGCGGCGGCATCCCGTTCTTCGCGCGCCACGAGCGCCTCCAGGACCTCCGCCTCGTGGAACAGGCGACCCTGGACGGATCCGTCGCGTATCTGCGCTACCGGGTGGCTTAGGCGCGCCGCAGCGTGACCCGTGCCAGCACCGCGGCGGCGATCATCAGGCCGAGCCCGATGGCGGAGGTGACGACGACACCAGAGTCGAACGCGGCCTGCGCGGAGGCGAGCAGTTGTCCGCCGAGGTCGGCTGGCAGTTGGGCCGCGACGTCGGTCGCACCGCCAAGGGTCTCCCCCGCCGTTGCCGCCTGCTGTGGGGTCAGTCCCTCGGGCAGCACTACCCCTCCGCGGTAGATGGCGGTCAGCAGGCCGCCGAGCACCGCGGTGCCGAGCACCGAGCCCACCTCGTAGGCCGTCTCGGAGATGGCGGAGGCGGCGCCCGCCTTCGCCGCGGGGACGCTGGAGAGGATCAGGTCGTTGGAGATGGTCTCCGCCATTCCGACGCCTGCGCCGAGGATCGCAAACGCCGTCAGCAGCCCGAGGTCGGAGCCCGCCTTGCCGCTGACCATGACCAGCCCATAGCCGACCGCGTTGAGCAGCAGGCCCGCGACGACGAGGGTGCCCGGCCGGAAGCGGCGCACCAGTCGCACGACGACAAGCCCGGCGACCACCGTGACCGCGAGGCCTGGCAGCAGCACCAGACCCGCCTGCACGGGCGTCTTCCCGGAGACGAGTTGGAGGTGCTGGGACACGAAGAACAGGAAGCCGACCATCGAGAACAGGCTGAGCAGGTTGGCCGCGACAGATCCGCTGAAGACCGGGTTGGTGAACAGCCTGACGTCAAGCATCGGCACCGGCTGGGCCAACTGCCTGCGCACGAACCAGATGCCGGTCGCCAGCGCGAGACCGAAGGCGGCCGCCACGGGGAGGCTGGGCCCGTAGATCGCCACGGACTTGATGCTCCACACGAGGCTCGTCATGGCGGTCAGCACCAGCAGGGTGCTGAGCGCGTCGATCGGGCCGGGGTTGGGGTCGCGCGATTCGGGAAGCAGTTTGAGCCCGCCGATCAGCAGCGGGAGCAGGATCGGGACGGCGATCAGGAACACAGAGCCCCACCAGAAGTGCTCGAGCAGGAAGCCGCCGACGATGGGGCCGAGCGCCGCGCCGCCGCTGAATCCCGCGGCCCAGATGGCGATCGCGATGCGCCGCTCGTTGGCCTCGGTGAAGATGTTGCGGATCAGCGACAGCGTCGCGGGCATCAGCATGGCGCCGAAGAAGCCCATCGCCGCGCGCGCCGCGATCAGGGCGCCCGCCGTCGGCACGAAGGCCGCGACGGCGGAGATGGCCGCGAACCCTGTCGCGCCGATCAGCAGCATCCGGCGCCTGCCGAACCGGTCCCCCAGGCTGCCCATCGGGACGAGCAGTCCCGCGAGCACCAGGGCGTAGACGTCGACGATCCACAGCAACTCGGCACCCGTCGGGCTGAGCGCCTCCGAGATCTTGGGCACGGCGAACGCGAGCACCGTCCCGTCGATGGCCACCAGAAGCACCGGAAGCATCAGCACGGCCAGGGCCACCCAGCGCAGCTTCGCGGACGTCGCCGCCTCCGTGATCGTCATGTCGAGTTCACCTTCCTTCACGAACAAACCAGCCCAGCTTAACCGTCTAGACGGTACAGTTCAAACGCGATAGGCTCTCTCACATGTCAGCACGCGACCGGATTCTCGACACCCTCGAGGTCATCCTCACCACCGAGGGCGAGCGCGCCGCGACCCTCGACGCGGTGGCGGCGAGGGCGCAGGTGTCGAAGGGCGGGTTGCTGTACCACTTCCCCAACCGCGAGGCGCTGATCCTCGGCCTCGTCGAGCGCGCAGACGCGCTCGGCGCCGAGTACCTGGAACGGCTTCGACAGGACCCGGCGGGCCCTGCGGTCGCCTACCTGCGCACCTCTGCGGAGACCACGACCCCCTTCGACCGGACGCTGATCGCGCTCAGCCGGCTCGGCAGCGACCAGCACCCGGCGGCCGTGGCGGTCCTTCGCCGCGCGCAGGAGGCCTGGGCCGAGGTGGTGCGCGAGGAGATCGGCGACGAGGCCGTGTCGCGGGCCATCGTGTTGATGGGCGACGGGTTGTACTACAACGCGCTGTTCCAGGCCGAGACGCCGCGCGACATCGACGCGCTGCTCAGCGTCGTCGAGACGCTGCGCGCCTCCGTCAAGCGCTGAGGCTCAGCGGGCGGCGCTCAGGTCGCGCCAGACCTCCCGGACCCGTTGGCGCGTCGCGGAGCGCGAACCCGAGTTCCCGATCACGTGGGTCGCGGCAGCGAGGCGCCTCCCCCGGTCGGCCTGCGCGTCGATCCGCGCCAGCGCCTCGTCCTCCGTCAGGGAGTTGCGGCGCATCAGGCGCTCGATCTGCACCTCGACCGGCACGTCGACCACCAGCACGGTGTCAAAGCCCTCGTCGAGGCCGGTCTCGACGAGCAGCGGGATGACCTGGATGACGACCGCCCCCTCGGGCGCCGCCGCCTCCAACTCTGCTGCGCGACGCCGCACCAGCGGGTGCACGATCGCGTTGAGGTCGGCCCGCGCCGCGTCGTCGGAGAAGACGAGGGACCCCAGCCTTGGCCTGTTGAGCGAGCCGTCCTCCGCCAGCACGTCTTCACCGAAGCGCTCCACGATCTGCGCCAGCCCCGGCGTGCCCGGCTCGACCACCTCGCGGGCGATCAGATCCGAGTCGACGATCACGGCGCCGAGCGCCGCGAACTCGTCGGCGACGAAGGACTTGCCGGACGCGATGCCGCCCGTGAGCGCGATCCTCTGCATGCACCTCAGGGTAGCGCTCTCGCACAGGAGGCCACGTCTCCTCATCACCGCCAGGAAGCACAACCCGGCTGCGGGCCCACAGCGCCGGCCCCGTTACCTTGTTGGTAGCCCCAGTTGATGGGGCGACGGTCGCCGGGCCCGGCATG
>JAQDQK010000028.1 GCA_027658995.1 Propionibacteriaceae bacterium AM104-82 | reverse complement strand
CCAGCGGGTCGGGCCGGTCACCCGCACCCCTTCACTCCACCGCCATCTGTGAAGAGCCGATTATCAGAGAGTAAGCATCAGAGAATGATGAGCGCCCCGGCCGCGATGATCGAGGTGATCAACGTGATGATGTCGAAGGCACGCTGCGGCACCCTGCCGATGATGGCGATGCCGCCGAGGGTGCCGAGCAGCACCACGGGAACCAGGAACGCCGCGGTCCGGAGGACGTCCGGCGTGAACAGGCCGAGCGAGGCCGTCAGCGGGGTCTTGGCGACGTTGATGATCAGGAAGTACCATGCTCCGGTCCCCAGGAAGCGCAACTTCTCGACGCGGGCGAGTTGCAGGTACAGCGCCATCACCGGGCCGGCCGCGTTGGCCGCCATGGTTGTGAACCCCGCGGCGATCCCGGCGGTGAGCGTCAACGCACGGTGCGGCGTGGCGTCGGCCGGATCCTCATGCGGCGCCGCCTCGCGGGGCCTGACGAAGACCTTGGAGGCCAACTGGATGACCACGAAGGTCAGCAGCAGCGCCCCGATGCTGCGCTTCAGGACCAGGTCGTCGACCAGCGACAGGAACCAGGCGCCGAGCAGCAACCCGGGGATGACCGCGGGGATCAGCCCGCGCAGCAGTTTCCAGTCCGCTGCCTTGCGGTAGCGCAGCACGGCGACGATGTCGCCGGTGATCAGGAGAAGCAGAACCGCCGCCGTCGACTCCTTGGCGGGCATCGTCAGCGCGACCATGGCGACCGACAGGGAGGCGAGACCCCCGAAGCTGGTCTTGGCTACGCCGATCAGCAGGGCCGCGCCGACCAGCAGTACCCACTCCATGCTCACTCCAGGTCTCTGCGGCTCGATTCGTCGTCAGGATACGGGCGGTCCGGCCGACGTGAGCCGCGGGTCCGAAAGGATGGGGCGCGCCCCCTCGTGTGATCTCCTGGTCGCCGGACGATCTGCCGTGTGGGCGATCCGGGGGAAGTAGGGACCCACGCGGACCCCACCCCCAATCGCGCCAAGCGGGCAAATTGGCCGTTTCAGGGGCAATCGCCCTGGTCGATGCCCCAAATTTTGGTGTGAGGCGGTAGAATTGGCCCGTTCAAAGGCGCCGGTAACCGCCGGCGCCAATGTGTGTGGTCAGGAGCATTGTGTCGGAAGACATGCAGGATAACGAGGACTTCACCCCGGAGGAGCGCCTGGAGGGCCTCCTCGACGCTGCGGACATCACCGTTTCGGGCAACTACGACGCGGACCAGATCTCCGTGCTCGAAGGCCTCGAGGCAGTCCGCAAGCGCCCGGGCATGTACATCGGGTCGACCGGCGAACGCGGCCTGCACCACCTCGTCTACGAGATCGTCGACAACTCCGTCGACGAGGCCCTCGCAGGATTCTGCGACTCCATCGAGGTCGAACTCCTCGACGACGGAGGCGTGCGCGTGCGCGACAACGGCCGCGGCATCCCCGTCAAGGAGCACCCCGTCGAGAAGATCCCGACGGTCACGCTCGTACTCACGGTCCTCCACGCGGGCGGCAAGTTCGGCAACGGCGGCTACAAGGTCTCCGGCGGCCTGCACGGCGTCGGCTCCTCGGTGGTCAACGCCCTGTCGGAGAAGCTGATCGTCGACGTGCGACGCGACGGCTTCCACTTCCAGCAGACCTTCCACCTGGGCGAGCCCGTCACCGAACTGGAGCAGCTCGAGGCGACCGAGGAGACCGGCACCACCATCACGTTCTACGCCTCGCCCGAGATCTTCGAGACGACGACGTACAACTACGACACGCTCGCCACCCGCTTCCGCGAGATGGCCTTCCTCAACAAGGGCCTGCGGCTGTCGCTGATCGACCTGCGCGCCGAGCGCCAGATCGCCACCGGCGACGAGGGCGAGACCGACACCCCCTACGACGAGTTCCTCTACGAGGACGGGCTGATCGACTACGTGAAGTACCTGTCCTCCGGAAAGGAGCCGATCCACCCGAGCGTCATCGACGTCGAGGCGCACGCCCCGGACCAGGGCATGGGCGTCGAGATCGCCATGCAGTGGAACTCGAGCTACGCCAACTCGGTCTACACCTTCGCCAACACCATCAACACGCAGGAGGGCGGCACGCACGAGGAGGGCTTCCGCGCGGCGCTGACCAACACCGTCAACCGGTGGGGCGAGTCGTGGGGCATGATCCGCAAGCGTGAGGACCGGGTCTCGGGCGACGACATCCGCGAGGGGCTGACCGCCATCGTGTCGATCAAGGTCTCCGAGCCGCAGTTCGAGGGCCAGACCAAGACCAAGCTGGGCAACACCGAGGCCAAGAGCTTCGTGCAGCGCGTCCTCAACGACCGCCTCGGCGACTGGATGGAGCGCAACCCGGCCGAGGGCAAGGACATCGTCCGCAAGGCCCAGTCCGCGGCGCAGGCCCGCATCGCCGCCCGCAAGGCGCGCGACATGGCCCGCTCCCGCAAGGGCCTGCTCGGCGGCTCCGGCCTGCCCGGCAAGCTGGTCGACTGCCAGTCGACCGACCCGCGCGAGTGCGAGATGTTCATCGTCGAGGGCGACTCCGCAGGCGGCTCTGCCCGTGGTGGCCGCGACCCCCGCACCCAGGCGATCCTCCCGATCCGAGGAAAGATCCTCAACGTCGAGAAGGCGCGCATCGACAAGATCCTCGCCAACAAGGAAGTCGAGGCGATCATCAACGCGCTCGGCGCCGGGATGCAGGAGGACTTCGACCTCAACAAACTGCGCTACCACAAGCTCGTCCTGATGGCAGACGCCGACGTCGACGGCGCGCACATCCGCACGCTGCTGCTGACTCTGCTGTTCCGCTTCCTGCGCCCGATGATCGACGCCGGCCACGTCTACCTCGCGCAGCCGCCGCTGTTCCGGCTCCGCTGGACCAACGCGCCGCACGAACTGGCCTACAGCGACGCCGAGCGCGACGTGCTGCGCGACGCGGGCCTCGCCGAGGGCAAGAAGCTGCCGCAGGTCAACCCCATCCAGCGCTACAAGGGCCTCGGTGAGATGAACGCCGACGACCTGTGGGAGACCACCATGGACCCGGAGAACCGGATCCTGCTGCAGGTCACCCTCGAGGACGCCGCGATGGCCGACCAGATGTTCTCGATCCTGATGGGCGAGGACGTCGAGCAGCGCCGCACGTTCATCCAGCGCAACGCCAAGGACGTCCGGTTCCTCGACATCTGAGCCGACTCCCAGACTTGATTCGATAACTAGGTAACAGAGGGTTTATCAGCATGGCTGACGACAAGGACGAGACCACGACCGACGAGATCGAGGCTCCGGGGCTCGGACGCATCGATCCGATCGACCTGCAGGTCGAGATCCAGAACTCCTATCTCGACTACGCGATGAGCGTCATCGTCGGCCGGGCCCTGCCCGACGTCCGCGACGGCCTCAAGCCGGTGCACCGCCGCGTGCTCTACGCCATGTGGGACGGCGGCTACCGCCCCGACCGCGGCTGGAACAAGTGTTCCCGCGTGGTTGGCGAGGTGATGGGTCTCTACCACCCGCACGGTGACTCGGCCATCTACGACACCCTGGTGCGCCTCGCGCAGCCGTGGGCGATGCGTCACCCGCTCGTCTCCGGTCAGGGCAACTTCGGCAGCCAGGGCAACGACAAGGCCGCCGCGATGCGGTACACCGAGTGCAAGATGGCGCCGCTCGCCGTCGAGATGGTCCGCGAGATCGAGCAGAACACCGTCGACTTCCGGCCCAACTACGACAACCGTGAGGAGGAGCCGGTCGTCCTGCCGGCCCGCTTCCCGAACCTGCTCGTCAACGGCTCGACCGGCATCGCGGTCGGCATGGCAACCAACATCCCCTCGCACAACCTGCGCGAGGTCAACGACGCGGTGCAGTGGGCGCTCGAGCACCCCGACGCGAGCCGCGAGGAGCTCCTCGAGGCGGCGATCCAGCGCATCCAGGGCCCCGACTTCCCCGGCGGCGGCCTGATCGTCGGCCGTGGCGGCATCGAGGAGGCGTACCGCACCGGTCGCGGCTCCGTCACGATGCGCGCCGTCATCGACATGGAGGAGGACCCCAAGGGTCGCCAACTCCTCGTCGTCACAGAGCTGCCCTACATGGTCAACCCCGACACGCTCGCGCAGCGGATCGCCGACCTGGTCAACTCCGGCAAGCTCACCGGCATCGCAGACATCCGCGACGACACGTCCGCGCGCACCGGCCAGCGCCTCGTCATCGTGCTGAAGCGCGACGCCCAGCCGCGCGTCGTGATGAACAACCTGTACAAGCACACCGCGCTGCAGGACACCTTCGGCTGCAACATGCTGGCGATCGTCGAGGAGGTTCCCCGCACCCTTCGCCTCGACCAGTTCCTGTCGCTGTGGATCAAGCACCAGCTTGAGGTCATCCGCCGCCGCACGCAGTGGCAGTTGGACGAAGAGGAGAAGCTGGCCCACATCGACCGCGGCCTCGTCAAGGCGCTCAACATGCTCGACGAGGTGATCGCGCTGATCCGCGCGAGCCGCACAGCCGACGAGGCGAGCATCGGGCTGCAGGAGCTCCTCGACATCGACGAGATCCAGGCGCGCGCCGTGCTCGACCAGCAGTTGCGCCGCCTCGCGTCGATGGAGATCCAGAAGATCATCGACCGCCTGGTCGAGCGCGAGCGCAAGATCGCCGACCTGAAGGACATCCTCGCCGACGAGGCGCGTCAGCGCCGGATCATCTCCGCCGAGCTGCAGGAGATCGTCGACAAGTACGGCGACGACCGCCGCACCCGGATCGTGGCCGCCGACGGTGACTTCTCCGAGGAGGACTTCATCCCCAACGAGGATGTCGTGGTCACCATCACGCACGGCGGCTACGCCAAGCGCACCCGCGCCGACCAGTACCGCCTGCAGAAGCGCGGCGGGAAGGGCGTGCGCGGCGCGACGCTGCGGGCCGACGACGAGGTCCAGCACCTGTTCACCACCACGAACCACCAGTGGATCCTGTTCTTCACCAACTTCGGCAGGGTGTACCGGTCGAAGGCGTGGCAGTTGCCGGAGGCGGGCCGTGACGCCAAGGGCGGTCACGTCGCCGGGCTGATGAACTTCCTGCCCGACGAGAAGATCGCCCAGGTGCTGACGATCAACAGCTACGAGGACGCCCCGTACCTGCTGCTCGCCACCAAGCACGGCCTCGTGAAGAAGACGGAGCTGAAGGCCTACGACTCGCCGCGTCAGGCGGGCGTGATCGCCATCAACTTCCGCGAGGAGGACGACGAACTGATCGGCGCCGCGCTGGTCAGCTCCGACGACGACGTGCTGCTGATCTCCCGCAAGGGCCAGGCGATCCGCTTCCAGGCGGACGACTCGCAGCTTCGACCCATGGGTCGCGCCACCTCCGGCGTCACCGGCATGAAGTTCCGCGCGGGCGACAAGCTCCTGTCGATGGCCGTCCTGCGCGCCGACGACGACCTCGAGGACCAGTTCGTCTTCACGGTCACCGACGGCGGCTTCGCGAAGCGGTCGCTGATCGAGGAGTACCGCCAGCAGGGCCGTGGCGGCCTCGGCATCAAGGCCATGAAGCTGAACGAGGACCGCGGCCAACTGGTCGGCGGGCTCATCGTGCGCGAATCCGACGAGGTCATCGCCATCAAGATCTCGGGCCAGGTGACCCGTTCCGCGGTGGCCGACGTCCCCGTCAAGGGCCGCGACACCATGGGCGTGAAGTTCGTCGGAGTGCGTGGCGAGGACGCCGTCGGAGCCATCGCCCTGTACCCCGAATCGGAGGAAGTCGAGGCGGCGGATGTCGCTGACGAGGACGAAGCGGGTACCGTAGGGGACGATATTGTCGCCGAAACGGTGATCGAGGAGGACTCGAATGAGTGAGAACTCGCCCCGCTGGCCCGGCCGTAACGGGTCGCCAGGCCTGGACTTCTCGCCCTACCGCAAGACGGGGGAGAAGGTCGAGGAGCCTGTCGGCGCCAAGGCCAAGGAGGCCGATACGGCCACGGCGACCCATCAGGTCATTACGCCCAAGCCCAACGGCTCCCCCGAGGACAAGCGTCCCGCCGGCGCCCCGCAGGGCAAGGGCAACCAGCAGGGCAAGGGCAACCAGCCCGGCAAGCCCCAGGGCCAGTCAAAGAGCGCCACCGGCATCACGCCCAAGGCGTCCGAGCGCGCAGCGAGCACGGCGAAGGAGTGGGCCGCGGTCCCCGTCACCGGGATGCCAGCAGCCCCCGCCGCGCCAACGCACCCGGGCACCCCCTCGCGACCCGAGCCGAAGCCCGCAGCGTCGACCACCGAGGCCGCGACCCCCACCGTCGAGCGGAAGCCGCGCTCCACGCGCCGCACCCGCAAGGCCCGGCTCCGTCTCTCCCGCATCGACCCCTGGTCGGTGATGAAGACGACGCTGCTGTTCGCCATCGCCTTCGGCATCATGATGGTGGTCGTCGTGTTCGTGCTGTGGTCTGTGCTCGCCGGTTCCGGTGCGCTCGAGTCGGCAAACACGCTGATCAACACGGTGCTCAGCGACACCGAGGGCGGCGGCTCCGGCTTCAAGCTTGAGGACTTCCTCACCGTCGAACGCGTGATGGGTTTCGCGGTGGTGCTCGCCGTCATCGACGCCGTCATCATCACGGCCGTCGCGACGCTTTTCGCCTTCCTCTACAACCTCGCGGCCACCGTGATGGGCGGCCTCGAGGTGACGCTCGCCGAGGACTGATTCCGACCCAAAATGCGGCAGGCTTCCACGGAAGCTGACCCGCGGGCCAGGGTAGTGTCCGAACCGGGGGCGAGCGCTCGCCCCGGGGAAGGCCTGTCATGGACGTGTACAGCCAGGATGAGCAGCGCGCTCACGGTACCGGCTTCATCGGGATCGACGCCGAGTCCGACGATGCCATCGACAGCCTCGAGGTCTACGAGGCCCTGATCAACCCGCGCGAGGCCGACCAACGCGGCGGCCAGAGCGGCCCCGGCATGATGCCACCGATGATGGGCATGGGAGGCGGCGGCGCAGGTGCCGCCGCGCCGGGCGGCGCCGGGCTCAGCACCGCGGCCGCCAACACAGCAGCGGCGAGCGTGGTCGGCAAGGCGGCACCACTTTCGATGCCCGGCGTGGCCCCGACACTCACTGGCCCCGCAGCTGCGTCGGCGGGCCTCGGCGTGGGCACCGCGGCAGGGCTCGGCGCTGGCGGTGGAGGGGGCCCGTCCGGCCTGCCAGCCGGCGGCATGCCCGAGGGCCTAGGCGATGTCCCGCCCGGCGGGCTCGAGGCCGCCCAGGTGCCGGAGGAACCCGCCGCTGAGGAGGCGACCGAGGAGTTCCCTCAGGACCAGCAGACGCCCCCGTCGACGCCGCCGGAGGCCTCCCTCCAGGGCCCTGGTCCGGATGTGACCGCGATCGATCCGGCCGAGGTCGACCGGGTCGCCAAGGAATGGTTGGGCCTGGCGCAGGAGATGGCCACCATCGGCTCGGCCGCCTCCGAACTGCAGGCCTCGCTGGAGGACTTCGGCCTGGTGCAGCAGCCTGCGGGCCCCTACGGCGAGATGACGACCGGCATCCAGCAGTTGGCGGGCGGTGCGTCCAAGGAGTTCGACGAGATCGCCACCGGGCTCTCCTATGGAGCGCAGGCCTACCGTGACCACGAGGCCGCCGCGGCCGCGACCGCCAGGAGCGCACAGTGAAGAAGAAAGTCCTCGACAAGCTGACCGCCCTCGCCGAGATGGACCTGTACCCGGCGGTGCAGCAGCGCTCCGGCGAGTTCTTCGCGCTGGTGCCGTCCATGATCCAGGCCGACTTCCACGAGTTGGCCAGCGCCCGCAGCGTCCCCACTGGCGTCTTCCAGGTGGCGGCCATCTTCGCCGCCGTCGAGACGCAGGGCACCCAGATCGTCAACGAGGTCAACCGGATCTCCGACCAGATCCGCGTCCACCTCGCCTCGCTCGAGAAGTGCGCCTCGACGCCGAAGCGGATGGCCGAGATCGGCAAGTCGTGGCGGAGGCAGGCGGGCCGCGTCAGCGAGATGATCGCGACGGCGGAGCGCCTGTCGAACCAGCCGACCTGGCGGGGCCGCGCCTCCGAGGCGCACCTGGCGGTCGTGCCGAAGCAGATCGCGGCCATGAAGGAACTCCAGAGGCTGGCGGAGACCGCCTCGGAGTCGGTGCTCGTCGTCGGCGCCATCCAGTCCAACATCTTCGACGCCGTCGGCCTGATCTTCACGCAGGCGATGGAGCAGTTGCGCGGCCACGTCTCGACCGCCCCGGCGGCGTTCTTCAGCCGCTCGGCGGGGGCGGTGACGCTCCTGACCAACGTCGAGACGCTGATGCGCCAGTGGCTCTCCGGTGAGGGCACCTGGAGCCCCTCAGCCTCGCAGATCGCCGACGGGCTCACCGAGACCTCCTCCGGCGGCTACAGCTGGCCCCAGGCCGTCAAGGCGTCCCTCAACGGCTCCAAGGCCGACAAGGACGCTCAGACGGACAAGGACGGCGACTGGGAGACCACCGTCAGCGGCGAGGGCGTCTCGGTGACCGGCTCCCCCGCGGGCACCGAGTCCGACTCCCGTGGGACGGCAGTGGTCGGCGGCGATGCGGCCGACGAGACCGAAACTGCCGACGAGGACGCGAAGGACGAGGCCGACAAGGACACGTCGGACAAGGATGCCTCTGACAAGGACGACAAGGCGGAAGAGAAGCAGGACAAGAAGGACAAGAAGGACGGCGGGTCCTCGGCAGGCCGGGACGTGAGCCAGGGCGCCTCGATCACACTCGGAGGAGGCGGGGAGACCGCCGGCTTCGAGTCGATCAACTTCGACAAGCTTGTCTCGGCGCTCACGCCGGACCCATCGGTCATCGGGCCACCGGGTAACGAACCGGTGGCGGACACGCCGCCGAGCGAGCCCGTCGTCGAGCCGCCGAAGAGTGCGCCGGTGGTCGAGCAGGCGGAGCCCGCGCCGCAACCGGTGGTGGATGACCGCCCCATCGGCCTGCCCACCGGCGAGACGCTTCCGGAGACCACGTTCGACCGGGACGCCGTCAGCTACAACCCCGACGACATCGTGGATCGCGACATCGACCGCGGGCTCTCAGCCTGGGACAGGCTGCGGCCCACGCAGGTTGAACGCTGACTCGGTTTGCTGGCGACCGACCGGGTGCGCTAGAGTTTCACGACGGTAAGCGGGCCTATAGCTCAGACGGTTAGAGCGCTGCCCTGATAAGGCAGAGGTCACTGGTTCAAGTCCAGTTAGGCCCACCGCAGACCCCGTGGCCAAGGCCACGGGGTCTTTGTTTTCTGGGGCCGCTGACGGCGTTGTGTGGGCCGCGGGTCGCCCGGCTACGGTGCCGCAAGCACCCCGACAGGTGTGGCGACGGCGGAAGACTGAGGCCCGTATCCGAATACGGGCCGTCATTTCCAGTCCTTGTGGTCGCCCCGGCGACCGATAATACCTCCTTTTGAGCGGTATCCAATGGGGTGGAATATCGGTGTTTCTGCGTGTCGAGAGGCGGCACAATTAGGTGCCGCCTATTGTTGTGCTCTCAGGAATTGTTGCCGCGAAATTCTTGGTGCCCGTGTGCTCCCTCGATGTCGTCGGCCCAGCGGTGGCCAGGAGGGACAGCTAGCGCGGGTGTCCTCGAAGGCCTTGCCACCGCGACACGCGCGGGTCGTCCTGATGTCGGCAAAATGTCGGCCAAAAGGGTGACTACGGCCATGAAGTGCCATCGACAAGGACCGTGACCCCCCGCGAATAGGCGATCCCGAGAATTCGTGATTACCCCTGAATGTGGGCGACGTTTTGACTGCTTGACACCCCTACTATCCAGTCGATTTGCTTCTCCCGGCGGGGGGCCATCATTTGGGTTCCCCAAGGAAGTGAAATGGGGGATCAAGTGATGTCGACCAATGACTCGTTCGGCTCAACTCCTCGGCGCGGACGCCCACGAAGGGCATCGCGCGGGGGACGACGCGGTGGCCTGGCCGCCGTCGTCATCGGCGCCTTGAGCGCGTCGTTGGTATTCGCGTCCGGGCTCGCCTATGCACAGGAGACGACGCCCACGCCGACGCCGATCGAGACTCCGGTCACACCGACCGTCGAGACCCCGGTCGCACCGAGCGAGCAGACCGAGACGCCGATCGTGGTCGTGGACCCGATCGTCACCGACGACGACACGGCCCCGGCCGAGCCGCAGGAGACGCCCTCGGAGGAACCGACGACTGAACCCGCCGCGACCCCCGCAGTTGAGCCCCGGAAGGACGCTCAGCCGCGGATCGCCGGACCCGCCGTCGTCCCGATGGCCGTGCCCGCGAGCGTCGAGGCTCCCTACGTGTACTGGACCGTTATGGACAGCAACTCTCAGCCAGTGGAAGGCGCCACCTTCACCCTGCAGGGGCCTCGCAGCTCAGGCAACGACAACGGTGCATGGAACGACGCGGGGAGCGTCACGGTGACGGACTGTGTCACCGCAAACTGCCCTGGGCCGGATCTGGACCCCGCACCGGGAGCCTTCGCGGTGAAGTACATCGGAACCCACGCGATCAGCGATTCTCGGCGATACCGCCTCCAGCGCACGACGACACCAGCCGGCTATGTAGCCGAGGGGCGTACTGGCCAGCAGGTGATCCCGGGGCTCTGGGGCACCACGGAGTCTCCCGGCGTCTTCACGTGGAGTAGCGACGACACCTACAACTTCGGGAACTTCCCAGTCGCCGCACCACCAAGCTGGAACGTCACGGTGAAGAAGGGCACCTACCGCACCGGCACCGCCTTTGATGCGGTCTCGGCCGAGCACACGGCCGGGGTGCGGTTCGGGATGTCGGAGACTGCCACGAGCGCCCCGTTCGCGACCTGCGAAATTCAGCCGGGCAACCTGGGCAACTGCGTCTTCACCGGCGTCACCCCGCCCGATGGCGATCGCACCGTGTTCATCACGGAACTGCCGGCCGCGCCTGGATCCGACGCCGCGACCCACCTCGGCGCGCCGATCACGAGCCTGTGGACTGGTCCCTATCGGATCCAGACGACGTTGCCTACCGCAGGCGGCAGCGTCACGGTGCCCGCGGACTCGGCCTCACCCGACCGCACCGTGATCGCGAACCGCGCCATCAACCCCCTGCTCAACCAGACGTGTTCGGCCGGCGTCAAGGTCGCCGTCCTCCTGGATACCTCGGGATCCGTCAACAGCTATCGGAACAACCTGGCGCAGGCCACGACGGCCCTCGTGGACGGCCTGGTCGGCACCCCCTCGTCTGTGGCTTTGATCAGCTTCGCCGAGTCGAGCCCGGGAGGCATCGCAAACCAGGCGACTCCGCTCAGCGTCGAGACGGCTGCGGAGGCCGCAGTGGTCAAGGAGTTGTACGCCACCGATGACACAGGTCAGACCGCCGACTTCTCGGCCAACGGAGGCACCAACTGGGATCGGGGCCTGTGGGTGACCTCGCAGGGCTACATGGAGAACGGACAGCGCAAGGGCTACGACATCGTCTTCGTCCTGACCGACGGCAACCCGACGCTGTACATGAGCGGGAACAACAACCCTGGGAACACGGGTGACACCACCACCGGCGAACTGGAGAAGTCGGTCTTCTCCTCCAATGCCCTCAAGAAGACCGGGGCCCGCATCATTACCGTCGGCATCGGCGACGACCTGTCGGATGCCAACCTCGGAGCGATCTCGGGCCCGAACAAGTACTCGCCCGGCGATTCGCTGAACGACTTCGACTTCATCACGGCCGGCTGGGCCGATCTGGAGGGGGTGCTCAACTCCTTCGCTCAGGGTCTGAAGTGTGAGGCGAGCGTCACCGTCGAGAAGCAGGCCAAGCCGTACGGCGGGGCCTACGCTCCCGCCCCGGGCTGGGAGTTCGGGCTGACCAGCACCGGCGCGGACTCGCAGGATCCGACGAACTATGACACCAACGCGGTCGGCCAGGCGAAGTGGACGCTCAACTTCACTGAGGCCGACGACACCGCCACCGCGGTCCTGACCGAGATCGAAGATCGAGCCGGGTGGAGCCTGGCCGACCTGACCTGTGACGTCGACGGCACAACGTTCGACCTGACTGGCAAGAAGGTCACCATCCCGGGCATCGGCATCGGCCAGAACGTCACCTGTACCTTCAAGAACGAGGAGAGCCAGGTCGGCTCCCTGGCCATCACCAAGGCCTTTGCCGATACCAACGCGCAGACCTTCGGCGCGAGCGTGAACTTCCAGGGCGGCTACACCTGTTCCCTCGACGACGAGACTGTCGCGTCCGGCACCTGGGTGAGGCAGGGTTCGGGAGCCGCGGTGCTCACCGCAGCGGCCGGCTCGCCTGCACCCGATGCCATTCCCGCCAACGCGTCGTGCACCGTCACGGAGACCACGCCGACCGGCGGTCTCCCGAACTCGTCCTGGACGTGGGCCACGCCGACGGTGACCGGCCCGGTGACCATCGCCAACGCGACGACCTCCAGCGTCACCGTCTCGAATGCGGTGGAGCGGGTGTACGGCAACTTCCAGGTCACCAAGCAACTCGCGACGGGAAGCACGGCCGATGACACGCTCACCTACTCCGGTGGCTGGACCTGCACCCTCGGCACCGAGAACGTCAACGGGACGTGGGGGCCGATCGCGGTGGGCGCGACCTGGGCGTCGACCGACGCCGCCGGGATTCCGCTCGGCGCGAGTTGCGCGGTGACGAGCGAGACTCGTGCCCAGTGGCCTGTCGCCGACGACCACTCCCACCAGTGGGACGGCGAGGCAGGCTTCTCGGCCGCTGTCGTCTCCGCGAAGCAGGATCTTGGCACCGTGACGGTGACCAACACCACCAAGCAGGTGCTCGGCTCCGTGACCTGGAGCAAGGTCGACGCGACCGACGAGTCACTGCTGGCCGGCTCGGAGTGGACGATCACCGGCCCGAGCTTCCCCGCGCCGGGTCAGCTCGTCACGGACTGCGTCAGCGACGATCCGGCCGACTGCGCCGCTGGGCCGGACACCGATCCTGCCGAGGGCGAGTTCGCCCTCACGGATCTGCTCTGGGGCGACTACACCGTCACCGAGACGACCGCCCCGACCGGCTACGTCGGCGGTGTGAGCTTCACCTTCACCGTCGCCGAGGCGAGCGTGGATGTCGCCAAGGGCGCGCAGGACAACGACCGCAAGACGGGCGCCATCGAGTGGAGCAAGGTGGACGCGACCGATCAGTCGCTGTTGGCCGGGTCGGTGTGGACGCTGGAGGGTCCGGGCGACGCCACGCGTGACATCGTCGACTGCGTCGGGACCTGCACGGACGACCCGTTCACCGACCAGGACCCGGATGCCGGCCAGTTCAGCATCGATGGGCTCGCCTGGGGCGACTACACGCTGACGGAGAAGACCGCGCCGGAGGGGTACACGGCCAGCGATGAGTCGATCCCGTTCACGATCGACGCGACCAACGTCTCGGAGACCCGCGGGTTCGGAGCCGTCGGCAACGAGCGGATCCTCGGCTCGGCCGGGTGGACGAAGGTCGACGGTTCCGGCACGCTGCTCGCCGGCTCCGAGTGGAGCCTCACCGGCCCCGCCGGGGAGAGCATCGCGATCGAGGACTGCATCGCGACCGACGCGGACGAGTGCCTGGATGCCGACAAGCATCCCGGCGCGGGGGTGTTCGTGGTCAACGACCTCGAGTGGGGCTCCTACACGCTGGTCGAGACGAAAGCCCCGCCCGGCTATGTCCTCGACGCCACCGAGCATCACTTCACGATCGGCATCGGAGATGACGCGACGCTGTCCGCCGAACTGGACGCCATCGAGAACCTGCCACATGACGGACCGGAGTTGCCGCTCACCGGTGGCATCGGGCGGGACCAGATCATCCTCGCGGGAGCCGTCGTCGCCCTGCTCGCCGCGGTGGGCTACGCAGCCCGTCGTCGATTCGCCCGGGCCGTCTGATGCGCCCCGCGGCACACACCAAGAACCTGTCCGGCCGCCCGGCCGCAGCAGAGAAAGTAGGAACTGGCATGTTTGAGAGGAAATCGTCTCTTTGGCGACTCGCTGCCGGCGTGGGGGCATTCGCTCTAGCCGCGGCGGGAATCCTGGGAGCAGGGACGGCTCACGCCGCGCCCGGCAATATCGACCCGGACGAGACGGGCAACCTGTACGTGCACAAGCACGTCGGCGATCCCGGCGGCGACGGCGACCCGCACGACGGCACGCCCAGGACGAGCCTGCCCACCCCGTTGGAGGGCGTCACCTTCACCATCCAGCGGATCAGCCATGACGGCACCCCCATCGACCTGACCACCAGCGAGGGCTGGGACCTGATCAACGGTCTCGAGCCTGGCGATATCGGCCAGGACGGCTTCACGGCGGGCACCGCCGATGCCGAGGTGACCGTGGCGGACGGGACCGCCTCGTTCGACGACCTCGACTTCGGCCTGTACCTCGTGACCGAGACCGACTCCGGGACGAACAACATCATCTCGAAGGTCGCGCCGTTCCTGGTCTCGGTGCCCTTCCCTGCGGCCAACCAGTGGCTGTACGACGTGCACGTCTACCCGAAGAACGTGCTGAACGAGACCGAGCCGACCAAGACGGTCGCGGACCCTGGCCATGCGCTCGTCGAGGGCAGCACCGTGACCTGGACCGTCACTGCGCCGGTCCCTGCCCTCGCCACCGGCGACACGTACAAGAAGTTCGAGATCACCGACGAGTTCGACCCGCGCCTCTCGATCACCGAGGATGACGTCACCGTCACCATCGAGGGCGTCACGCTCGAGGACGAGGACTTCACGATCGACCCCGGCACGAGCCCCGGCCCGACGGTCGTGGTGACCTTCACCGAGACCGGCCTCGCGAAGCTGGTCGCCGACCAGGACGTCGTCGTCACCTACGACACGAAGGTCGAGACCCTGGGCGACACCGTCTTCATCGACAACATCGCCAACGTCAACACCAACGACACCGACGTCGACACCACCGAGCCCGAGGTGTGGTTCGGCTCGATCAAGGTGACCAAGGTCAACGCCACCAACTCCGATCAGACGCTGGAGGGTGCCGAGTTCGAGCTCTACGGCGACCGGGACGACGCCCTGAGTGACACCCGGTTCGTGACCGGCGACGACGGCACCCTCACCATCGAGGGACTGTGGGCCGGCCTGACCGAGGGATCCTCGAGGACGTACTGGCTGAAGGAGACCAAGGCCCCCGCTGGCTACATCACCCCCACCGGTGAGGATGCCTGGACCCAGGTGACCGTCCTGGCCGACTCCGAGACCCCCGTCTCGGTGCTCATCGACCCGATCCAGAACACCAAGCAGCCCGGGCCGACCCTTCCGTTGACCGGTGGCGTGGGTGCCGCCGTCTTCGGTGGCACCGGCCTGGCGATGGTGATCGTCGCCGTTGGCGCGATCGCGGTGGGCGCGGCGCGTCGTCGCCAGTCGACCAACTGATCGATATTCAACCAACGCGACGGGGAGGGACTCAGTCCCTCCCCGTCGCACGAAGAAGGCCCCCCGTGACCGCCTCCCCTGATCTCCGGCATACCCCCCGGCCGGAGCCGCCCGACCGACGCCGACGATGGTGTATGCCCTGGTTCAACTCGGGGCTGGCGTTGGTCGGGCTGGTGGGCGTCCTGGTGATGCTGTACCCGAGCGTCGCCAGTTGGTTCGCGCAGTACTACCAGTCGTTGGTGATCCGTGACCTCTCCTCGAGCGTGAGTCACGAGCCCTCGTCCCGCCTGAATTCCGAGATCGCCAAGGCCCGGGAGTACAACGACGCGCTGACGGGTGGGGCGCTGCTGTCGCCCGGGTCGAACGTCCCCGAGGGCTCGGGCACGTCGACGTCGTCGCTGGACTACTGGTCGATCCTGGACGCAGGTGCGGGGAACATCGGTCGGCTGCGGATCGACGCGATCTACGTCGATCTCCCGATCTACCACGGCACCTCCGATCAGACGCTCACCAAGGGTGTTGGGCATCTCGAGGGAACCTCGCTCCCGGTCGGTGGGAAGTCGCAGCACTCGGTGTTGACGGCGCATCGAGGGCTGCCATCGGCGACGCTGTTCGACAACCTGGGCGAGCTGAAGGTCGGGGACACGTTCACGATCGAGGTGTTCGGTGAGGTCCTGACGTATCAGGTGATCGACACCCAGACGATCGAGCCGGACAAGACCCAGGCGTTGGTCCCGAGGTACGGGGAGGACCTCGTGACGTTGGTGACCTGCACGCCGTTGGGCATCAACTCGCACCGCTATCTGGTGACCGCCGAGCGGATCACCCCGACGCCGATCGAGGACCTCGAGCGTGCCGGCCAGCGCCCCCAGATCCCCGGCTTCCCGTGGTGGACAGTGCCACTGGGAGCCGCGGTGGTGGCCTTCATCACGGTGGTCGCCTGGAGCGGCCGCGCAAAGGCCCGCCGCCGGTCCAACACCCAGGCCCGCCGCGCCGGCTGAGCCAGCTGTCGGTTGAGCCAGCCCGCGACGTAGTCGGGTGCCGTGTCGCGCTGGTTGAGCCAGCCCGCCGACGGAGTCGCGCGGTGCGTCGAAACCCCCTGGACAAGCGCGCCGACGGGGGCACCGTTGGCTGAGCTTGTCGAAGCCTCCGATCGCCGAGCGGGGTCTGCCTTGTGGATGCGGACCCTTCGACACGGGCGCGGGGCGCCCTCCTCAGGGAACGGTCGTCGCTCCGGCCACCAACGAGCACACCCGAGGCGGGAACGTCTCGAGGCGCGGAGACCTGGCCCGGTAGCCGTTCAATGTCACGAGTCTTCGGCCGACCCGCTGGTTGAGCCAGCCCGCCGACGAAGTCGCGCGGTGCGTCGAAACCCTCCGGCCCATGCGCGCAGAGTTGGCTCAGGACCCTGGAAATCGTCGCGAGGCTTCGACCGATGCGGGCCGCTGGCGCGTCCCGCATGGCTCACCCAGCGGTGGTCGCGCGGTGCGACGCGCTGGTTGAGCCAGCCCGCCGACGTAGTCGCGCGGTGCGTCGAAACCCTCGCGACATGCGCAGAAACTCGACCCAAGTAGCCGAAAACGTCGCGAGGCTTCGACCGAGGCGGGCCGCTGACGCGTCCCGCATGGCTCACCCAGCGGTGCTCGCGCGGTGCGTCGAAACCCTCCGGCCCAGCGCGCGGACCTGGCTCAGGACCCCGGCAACGTCGCGAGGCTTCGACCGATGCGGGTCGCTGGCGCGTCCCGCATGGCTCACCCAGCGGTGGGCGCGCGGTGCGTCCAATGGCCTAGCTGTACTGGCCGCCCTGGTGACGCAGCGGGGCGACGTCGGCCAGGTCGATCGACTCGATCCTCGCCCGCACCAACAACCCCCAACCGGCGTGCTCCGGTTCGGCGTCGACCAACCGGACCCCGACCCAAGCGGAGGCCCCGGCGACCCTCGGGCCGTGCTCGGCGTCGGTCCACTCGCCGGTGCGGAACGGCCCTCCCGGCGACGGGGCGACCCGCGCGAAGACCTCCGACAGGTAACTCTGCCCCGCCCCGAGCACGTTGACCGTGGCCGATCCCGTCTCCCGGAACAGGTCCCACCAGTCCGCGTCCTCGTTGACCAACGCGATCAACTCGCCGGGGTCCCCGTCGGCGACCAGCATCGACGAGATCGTCCACCCGTCGCGTCGCGACCCCGAACCGCTTGCCCAGATCGTGACCGGCGCAGGCATCCGTCCCCGCAGGCGACGCAGCGGGTCACGCTCCTCCGGCGGTGGCAGGAACGGGTGGCTGCTGTGGATCGTCATGGCACCAGTGTTCACGACGAGCCGGCCGGCGCGTCAGTCCTCTATCCGAAGGAGTCGTCGATCCCTGCGCCAAGCGCATCGAGCCACGAGCGCGCGGGTGGGGACGACGCGTTCAGGAAAGCCATGGTGTTCGCGTTGCCTGAACAACACGGAAAGGTGAACACGCTCCTCAGCGCGGCTCGCCGCGCTTGAGGGCGCTCTGCTCTTCCGCCACCTCCAGCACGACCTGGGCGTCCTCCGTGATGCCCTGGGACGCGGCCCGTAGCAGGCCGAGCGAGGCGGGCGGTTGTGGCGGGTCGACCATGTCGGCGGTCGAGGTGGTGGCGTCCAGCGCCTGCTGGGCGCGGTCGAGGGCCGCGAGCGATCGACGAAGCACTGCCAGTTCCTTGCGCACCTGCGCGACGCCGTCGTCGGTGGTGGGGAAGTCCGCCGCGGTCTGGCGCAGCGCCGCGATGATCCCCGCCTTCTCCGTGGCGCTGCTGCGCTCGGCGGCCTGCCAGGCGTCGTCCAGTTCGGCGATCAGGCGGGCCGCGTCGCGCGGGTCGGAGTCCATCGCGATGACGGTGCCGATCGCCGCCTCGATCAGGTCGTCGTTTCCGGTCAGGACGAGTTGTCGGATGGCCTTGCCCCGGTCGAGGCGTCGCGCGGTCGTCGCGCGCCGGGCGAGGACCCGCATGCCGAGGACCCCGAGTGTCGTCGCCACCACGATCGGGACGATGAGCCAGAAGGGGAGCAGCAGCGTGTTGACCGCCACCACGGCGGCGATGGGCAGGCCGATGCCAAGCGCGACCTCCTCCCAGGTCCGCGGGCCGGGCTTCCCCGAGAACTCGTTGCGCGCCGTGTAACTGGCGGGCCAGCGGCCGCCCGAGTGGTAGACGAACTCGGGCCCGCCTGTGTCGTCACGCACGACGACCGCGCCCCACCTCCGGCGCACCACGTGACGCGGAGGCGGCGGAAGGTTCGCGGGCACGCTCATGGGCCGAGGCTAGCCCACCGATTCTGAGTTATCAGCCGGGGGCGCCCACACGGCCCGAAGGGGAAGGTAGGCGGGGTCGACGGCTCGCCCGCTCAGCTCACAGCCGGCGGCGCATGCCCGCCAGGAACCGCTCGTGGTTGACCGCCGCGATCGCCGTCAGCGGGATGCCCGCGGGGCAGGCCTGCGCGCACTCCCCGTACAGCGAGCAGGGCCCGAACAGCTCGTCGGCCTCGGCGATCATCGTGGTCGCCCGCCTGCTGCGCTCCTGCGCGGGGATCGGCAGCAGCGACAGGTGCGTCAGCTTCGCCCCCGTGAACAGGTGGGCCGATCCGTTCGGGCAGGCCGCGACGCACGCGCCGCAGCCGATGCACGCGGCGAAGTCGAGGGATTCCTCGGCGACCAGCGACCGGATCGGCAGGTCGTCGGCGTCCGGGGCGGTGCCGGCGTTGACGGCGACGTGTCCGCCCGCGCGGATCACGTCGTCGAGGCCTCCCCGGTCGACGATCAGGTCCCGCAGCACGGGAAACGCGCCGGCGCGCAGCGGCTCGATCCGGATGGTCGACCCATCCGCGTAGTGGATCAGCCGCTGGTGACAGCTCGGCACGTTGTCCTCTGGGCCGTGCACGTCGCCGTCGACCGTCACGCCACACGCGCCGCAGATGCCCTCGCGGCAGTCCGACTCGAAAGCCACGGGCTCCTGATCGGAGTCGATCAACTGCTCGTTGAGCGCGTCGAGCAGTTCGAGCACCGACAGTTGCGGCTCGACGCCGTCGATCTGGTGCTCCTCGAAACGGCCCTTGACGGTGGGGCCCTCCTGGCGCCACACCTTCACGTTGAGTCTCATCGGTAGCTCCTCGTCGCGAGCGGAACGGCGGTGAACGTCAGCGGTTCGGCGTGCCGGGTGAAACGCAGGTCGTCGGTCGCTCCGGGATCCCCGAGCGTCTCCCACGCCGACGCGAACGCCCAGTTGTCGTCGTCGCGCTTGGCCTCGCCCGCGTCCTGGAACTCGCTGCGGAAGTGGGCCCCGCAGCTTTCCTGACGGTCGAGGGCGTCGATGGCCATCACCTCGGCCAGTTCGAGGAAGTCGGCGATCCGGCCCGCCTTCTCGAGCGCCTGGTTCAGGTGCGCCCCGGTTCCAGGGACCCGGACGTTGCGCCAGAATCGGCGCCTGAGGTCACGGATCTCGTCGATCGCCGTCCGCAGCCCCTCGGCGGTGCGCTCGACGCCGACGCCGCGGTACATGATGTCGCCCAGTTCGCGGTAGAAGTGCGACGGGGCGAGGTCACCCTCGACGTCCAACAGCGCGGCGGTGCGTTGCTGGACCCGTCCGACGGCGTCGCGCACGCACGCGTCGTCAGCGCCAGGGAGCCGTTCGCCGAGATGCCCGGACAGGTAGTTCGGCACCGAGTAGGGCAGCGTGAACCAGCCGTCGACGCAGGCCGACAGCAGCGAGTTCGCGCCGAGCCGGTTCGCGCCGTGGTAGGCCCAACTGGCCTCGCCGCCGACGAACAGCCCGGGGATCGACGTCATCTGGTCGTAGTCGGACCACAGCCCGCCCATGGTGAAGTGCGCGCCCGGCGCGATCCGCATCGGCACCTGGTAGGGGTCCTCGCCCGTCGCGTGCGAGTACATGTCGAAGAGGTTGCCGTAGCGGGCCGCGATCGTCTCGCGACCGTGCTCCTTCAGCGCGTCGGAGAAGTCGAGGTAGACGGAGTTGTGCAGCGGGCCGACCCCATGGCCGGCGTCGATGCGCTCCTTCGCGGCCCGCGAGGAGATGTCGCGGGGCGACAGGTTCCCGAACGAGGGGTACTTGCGCTCCAGGTAGTAGTCGCGCTCGTCCTCGGGGATGTCGGCGGGGGCGCGGTCGTCGCCTGCCTTCTTCGGCACCCAGATCCGGCCGTCGTTGCGCAGCGACTCGGACATCAGGATGGTCTTGGACTGCCAGTGCGACGAGATCGGCAGCGCCGTCGGATGGAACTGGACGAACGACGCGTGCGACAGGTAGGCGCCGCGGCGGGCGGCGCGCCACACGGCGGTCGCGTTGGAGTTCATGGCGAGCGTCGAGTGGAAGTACACCGAGCCGTAGCCGCCGGTGGCGAGGATGACGGCGTGCGCGGGCTGCGCCCACACCTGGCCGCTGACCAGGTCGCGGACGACGACGCCGCGGCACACCCCGTGGTCGACGATCAGGTCGAGCATCTCGGTGCGCTCGTGCAGTTCGACGTTGCCGAGGTGCACCTGGCGCTGCAGGGCCTGGGCCCCGGCGAGCTGCAACTGCTGCCCCGTCTGGCCGCGCGTGTAATAGGTGCGCGAGACCTGGACGCCGCCGAACGAGCGGGTCGCGAGCATGCCGCCGTACTCGCGGGCGAACGGTGCGCCGATGGCGTTCATGTGGTCGATGACGCGGATCGACTCCTGGCCCAGCCGGAAGGCCTCCGCTTCGCGGGCGCGGAAGTCGCCGCCCTTGACGGTGTCGACCACGAACCGGCGCAGCGAGTCGCCGTCGACCTTGCGTCCCCGGGCCGCGTTGATGCCGCCCTGCGCCGCGACGGAGTGCGCCCGGCGGGGCGAGTCGTGGTAGGTGAAGGCGTGGACCTTGAAGCCGAGTTCGCCGAGCGCGGCGGCCGCGCCGGAGCCCGCCAGCCCGGTGCCGACGACCACGACGGTGAACTTCTTCGCGTTGAGCGGGCTGACGAGTTTGTACTCGGCCCGTCGCCGGTCCCACGCCGTCGCGGGGTCGCCGTCGGGGATCCGTCCGTCGAGCCGGGTGCCGACGCGCACGCCGTCGATCGTGACGCCGGGCGCCTGCCACTGGGTCGCGCGCGGGGCCGCGTGCCTCGCCTCGGCGACGGGCGCGACCGTCCGCTTGCGTCCTGGCCACCTCATGAGATCACTCCAAACTGCACCAGCATCGGGATCGCCGCGTTGCCGACCATGATCGCCAGCGCGAGAAACCCTCCGACGACGACCATCACGGCCCGCCACCGCTTACCCATCACGCCCAGGTCGGCCGCCATGGTCGCCGAGCCCTTGGCGATGTGCAGGCTCAGCAGCACCATCACGGCGACGTAGAACCAGGCCATCAGCGGCCGCTGGAAGCTGGCGACCAGGTTCTCGTAGGCGTGCGACGTGCCCGCCGCGGCGTGTTCGAACGACTGGGTTGCGGCGGGGCCGGCGCCGATGGTGAGGTCGAACAGGTGGACGAAGAGGAAGACGAGCAGGACGATGCCCGTCACCGGCATCAGCCACGAGCCCCACGAACGCAGCCCGTGCAGCTTGGCCCGATGCCCGCCGCGGGCCCGGCGGCCGCGCCACCACACGATCGCGGCGCTGCCCACGTGGGCGATGAGCGAGACGATCAGCGCGATCCGCAGCAGCCAGAGGACGAACTCCTTGGGCAGCAGCGGATAGAAGGCCTCGCGCAGCCAGGCAGCGTATCCGTTGAACTGTTCGGGGCCCTGAAACACCTTGAGGTTGCCGAAGAGGTGGATCGCCACGAAGGCGACCCACAGCGCACCGGTGACGGCCATGGTCGCCTTGAGCGCCCAGCCGGGCAGCAGGTGCGGGCGTCGTTGCCTCACCGCCTTGCGGGGCGGGCCCACCTGGATCGTCTCTGGCGTGTAGTCGGTGCTCATCGGTACCTCCCTCGCTCGACTCTATCCGAACAGGTCAGACCAGAATTGGCCGGGGTGAGACAGGCCGTTGTCGGTCCGAATTTCTCAGCGTTGACGAGGCCGGCTCAGCGGGCCGCGTCGTGAGTCAGGCCGACGCGGTTCCCGTCTCGATGCCGGCGCGGGCGGCCGTGCGGCGCACCTTGTCCGTCATCAGTTCGATCGCGCGGCGGTCGTGGCCGCGGACGTGCTCGAGTGCCGCCAGGGCCGTGATGGCGACGTCGAGCAGTTCCTCCTCGACGTCGTGCATGGTGTGCGTGACCCCCTTGCGCGGGTTCTGGCCGGTCGCACCGATGTAGGCGGCGACGACCTCGCCCGCCTCCTCGGTGATCTTGGCCAGGCGCGCCCAGGTCTGGGCCTCTGACGGACGGGCGGAGTTGCCCTCGTCGATCCACCGGCTGAGGGCTGAGATGTACTCGGAGATCTCTGAGGCGGTCGGCACGGTCATGGCACTGAGGCTACTAGGGAGGCCCGGTCGCCGCTGCCGGGGGCGATGCCCGCCGTGGGTGAGGGCGCGCTGGAAAGGGCGCCGTCGGGCGTGAGATGTTCGATTCAACGAACAAGTGGCTGATATAAAGAACGAATGGGAGTCTCGCCTCGTTCCACAAGCCATGACGCCGCCGCGAGCCCGGTGCAGGCGATCGCCGACAACCTGCGGGCGGAGCGGCAGCGCGCGGGGCTGACGCTCAGCGCCGTCGCGCGCCTGGCTGGGATCTCCAAGTCGACGCTTTCCCAACTCGAGGCCGGGTCGGGCAACCCGTCGGTCGAGACGCTGTGGGCGATCGCCGTCGCGCTCGGGGTGCCGTTCTCGCAGTTGGTCGCTGCGCCGCAGAATCGGCTCCGCGTCGTCCGGAGGGATGAGCGTCAGAGCGTGGTCGCCGACGAGGCGGAGTACGCGGCGGCGCTGCTGTCTGCGGGGTCGTCGGCCAGGCGCGACGTGTACGCCGTCACCCTCGAACCGGGCAGTGCGCGGCGCTCCGATCCGCACCTGCGCGGGTCGGTCGAGCACGTGATCGTGGCGGCCGGGTCGGTGCGGATCGGGCCGGTCGGCGAGGAGGTCGAGGTCGCGGCGGGCGACTACGTGACCTATCCGGGCGACGTCGCGCACGTCTCGGAGGCGCTGGAGCCCGGGACCTGGATCGTGCTGGTCATGGAGCACCCGGGGGCATGACGACCACCGTCTCAACTGCCGTCCGGCAGGGGGTCTGGGTCGGCCTCGCGACCGGCGCCTATGGCATCTCGTTCGGGGCGCTGTCGGTCGCGAGCGGGCTGAACCTGTGGCAGACCTGCCTGCTCAGCCTCCTGATGTTCACGGGGGGCAGCCAGTTCGCCTTCATCGGCGTCATCGCGGGTGGAGGCGCCGGTCCGGCCGCCGCGGCGACCGCCTTCCTGCTCGGCGTCCGCAACACGCTGTACAGCCTGCAGATGTCGGCGCTGCTCAAGCCGCGCGGGCTGCGCAGGGCGGCGGCGGCCCAGGTGACGATCGACGAGTCGGTCGCCGTGTCGCTCGCCCAGCCGGATCGGGCGTCGCAGCGGGCCGGGTTCTGAGCCGCCGGCCTGGGCGTCTTCGTCTTCTGGAACCTCGCGACCCTTGGCGGCGCGCTGCTGGGGGACGTGCTGGGCGACCCGAAGCGATGGGGCCTCGACGGCGCTGCCGCCGCGGCGTTCGTGGCCCTGCTGTGGCCGAGGCTGAAGCGACGCCAGGCGCAGGCGGTGGGCGTCGTCGCGGCCGTGTTGGCGGCGGTGCTGGTGCCGTTGGCCCCGGCGGGCGTTCCGATCCTGGCCGCCGGTGCCGCCGCCGCGGCGGTCGCGTGGTGGCAGCAGCGATGGGGTGGGGCGAGCAAGGGGGCGCACGCATGACGCTGTGGATCTGGGTCCTGGTCGCGGCGCTGGCGTGCTTCGCACAGAAGTTGGTCGGCTACCTGCTGCCCTCCGACGCGTTGGAGAGCCCGCGGTTCGCCTACGTGTCGTCGGGGGTGACGGTGGGACTGCTGTCGGCCCTGGTGGTGACGCAGACATTCGCGTCGGGCTCATCGCTGACGGTCGACGCGAGGCTCGCGTCGGTGCTGGTCGCCGCGGTCGCGCTGTGGCTGAGGGCGCCGTTCATCGTCGTGGTCCTGCTGGGCGCCGTGACGGCGGCCCTCCTGCGCCTGCTCGGCCTGGCCGCCTGAGTCCATCGTTCCCGGAGCGTGTCGTGGGTGGTGCCGTTCCCCGAGCTCGTCGAGGGGTCCGCGACCACAGCACTGATGTTGCCGACCGCGGCGATCTGCCCGTGCCGTCCAACTCTGGTCGAGACTCCGCACCGGGCGCCAGAGGTTTCGACGCGGGCTGCGGCGCTGCGCGCCTTTGCCCGGCTCAACCAGCGATTCCCGAGCTTGGCCCCAGAGCGCCGTTGCCAGAACGCGTCGTGGGTGGTGCCGTTCCCCGAGCTCGAGGGGTCCGCAACCACAGCGCTGATGTTGCCCGGCCGCTGCGATCTGCCCGTGCTGTCAATCTCTGGTCGAGACTCCGCACCGGGTGCCAGGGGTTTCGACGCGGGCTGCGGCGCTTCGCGCCTTTGCCCGGCTCAACGACCGGGGCAGGTCAGCGGGCGTTGTCCAAGCCGCGGATCGTGTCCAAGGCCTCGGGACGGACCCTTGCGAGGATCGCGTCGCCGATCGCCGTGAGCTGGTCGAGTTGCTCGGGCGTCAGCGCGTCGATGATCGAGGAGCGCACCGTCGCGACGTGACCGGGGGCGGCAGCGACCACGAGGTCCCAGCCGGCCTCCGTCAGTGACGCGTTGGTGGCCCGCGCGTCGACCCGGTCTGCCTGACGCTCGACGAGGCCGCGCTTCTCCAAGCGGTTGACGACGTGCGAGAGGCGGGGCAGCGTGCCGCGGGTCTGGCTCGCCAGCGAGGACATCCGCAGCGTCCGCTCGGGCGCCTGGGAGAGCATCGCGAGCACCCAGTACTCGAAGTGGGAGAGGTCGGAGTCGCGCTTCAGTTGGGTCTCCAACACGCCGGGAACCAGCTCCAGGATCGACGCGAGTCGTAGCCAGGCTGACATTTCCTGGTCGTTCAGCCACTTCGTCATGGCAGCAGTGTAATGATTACTTGATACAACAACTAACCCGCGTAGAGTGGTTGTCGATACAAGCAACTGGAGGTACGTGTCATGAGCAAGGTCACCATCATCGGCGGCGGAAAGATGGGCAAGGCGATCTCGAACCTCGTCACCGCGGGCGGCAACACCGTCGAGATCCTCACCCGCAGCGACGCCGTGACTGCGGTCACCGGAGAGATCGTCGTGCTGGCCATCCCGTTCGGCGCCGTAGAGGACGTGCTGTCACGCCGCGCCGACGAACTCGCAGGCAGGATCGTGGTCGACATCACCAATCCCGTCGACTTCGCCACCTTCGACTCGATGGTCGTCCCGGCCGACTCGTCCGCGGCCGCGGAACTGCAGGCCAAGCTCCCGCAGTCGAAGGTCCTCAAGGCCTTCAACACCAACTTCGCCGCGACCCTCGAGTCGGGCAAGGTCGGCGACGCGACGACCACCGTCCTCATCGCGGGAGACGATCAGGACGCCAAGCAGAGCCTCGCCGACGTCGTCAACGCCTCGGGGATGAAGGCTCTCGATGCCGGTCCGCTCAAGCGGGCCCGCGAACTTGAGGCCATCGGTTTCCAGCAGTTGATCCTCGCCGCGTCGAACCAGGTCGGCTGGAACGCGGGCTTCGCCGTCATCGCCTGAGCCCGGACGCGAAAGTGCCCGCCGAGGGTTTCGGCGGGCACGAGTCGTCGTGCCTCAGAGCATCATCGGAAGCGCGACCGCGAGGACTGCGATCAGCACGATGAAGACCAGCAGCGCGATCAGGCAGCCGCCGCCTGCCTGCTTCTGCGGCGTGAAGCCGATGTTTCCCTGGTTCACGAACTGGTTCATGGGCGCGGCGTAGAAGATCTCGACGAGCTTGCCCGGCTCCATGGTGAAGTCGATGTCCGCGTTGCCGTACTTCTTCATCCACTGGCCGTGCGCGTGCAGGCGGTGCTGACCCGCGGGCACGGGGAAGTCGAAGCTGCCGGAGGACCCGGTCACGTTGAGGCGGTAGCCGTCGAGGGTGACGGTCGGTGCGACCATCGAGTTGGTCCAGAACGATCCCTGCAGCGTGACGCGCAGCGTGCCCATGTGGGCCGGCGGTGGGGCGTTGTGCTGCTGCGCAGGCATGTTCTGGGGCGGCATGTTCTGCTGCGGCGGCGTCTGGTTCTGCCATTGGGGCTGGTACCCGAGTTGCTCCTGCGGGCCCTGCCCACCGGCGGGGCTGGCGTTGAAATCGGGGGTGCCCTGAGGCGGCTGCGAAGTCATGGCGCTCAGACTAAAGGCTTGGTCGCTCACACCCGGCTGCTGTTGGTGCACCTCAAGGGGTGATCGCCCTGGTCCGCGACCGCCGTCAGTGCCTCTCCGCCTCGGGGGTTGCCGTGCCGGAAGGCTCGACCCTGACCTCTTCGGCCTTGGGGTGCTCGGTGTCGTCGTGCTTCTTCTTCCCGAACGGGAGCAGGTGCATGATGACGACGACCACCGCGCCGATCACCAGGCCGATGATCGCGGAGAAGAAGGTGTTGACGAGCCAGCCGACGAAGCCGCCTGCGGCGTTGGTGGCGAGCACCTCGAGGTGGTGGACGAACTCGTAGATCGGGTGGAAGCCAAGGTCGTTCATGCCGACGAGCAGGATGTGCCCGCCGACCCACAGCATGGCCGCGATCCCGACGGTGCTGAGCACCTTCAAGACGATCGGCATGGCCTTGACGAGGCCCTCGCCGAGGCGACGGGTGTTCTCCTTGGCCGCGAGCTTGAGGCCGACGTCGTCCATCTTGACGATCAGGGCCACGACGCCGTAGACGAGCGCGGTGATGGCCAACGCGACGACGACGAGGCTGCCCGCCTTCATCCAGAAGCCGAGGTCGGCGACCTCGTTCAGCGAGATCACCATGATCTCCGCGGACAGGATGAAGTCGGTGGTGATCGCGCCTTTGACCATGGTGTTCTCGTAGTCGGCGCCCTTGACGAGGGCGGGCGCCTCCTTCGACTTGCTGTGGCCGCTGACCGCCTCCCAGATCTTCTCGGCGCCCTCGTAGCTGAGGTAGAGGCCGCCGCACATCAGCAACGGCGTCAGCGCCCAGGGCAGCAGCCAGTTGAGCAGCAGGATCACCGGCAGGATGAAGACGATCTTGTTGATGATCGAGCCCTTGGCGATGCGCCAGATGACGGGCAGTTCGCGGTCGGCGGTGAAGCCCTGGACGTAGCGCGGCGTCACTGCCGCGTCGTCGACGACCACCCCGACGGCCTTGGTTGAGGCCTTTGCCGCGGCCGCGGCGATGTCGTCGACCGAGGACGCCGCGGCGCGCGCGATCGCGGCGATGTCGTCAAGGAGTGCTGCGAGTCCGCCTGCCATGGGTGCCCTTCGTCGATGGAACGGGCAAATTCTACGGGTCTCGTGAGCTCACGCCGTCGGAATCGCGGTGTCGGTGGTCAGTGACGGCGCGCCGGGATCGGGGACGGCCGTGCCGTCGGGCGGCAACCGGCACTCGCCCTGGATCCGTTCGATCAAAGCCGCGCATGGGCAACGGACACCGAATGCTGCTCAACGCCCGACCCGACCTCCGGCCATCCGGACCCATGAGGAGAGCACCGGGGCGAGTCGGCCGTGCAGGCGCAGCGTTGCCAGGTCGTCGCCGCGGGTCTGGCCGTCCGTGCAGATGATGACGTCGCGGCCCTCCTTGGCGGAGCGGCGCACGAACCGGAGCCCGCTCATCACCGTCAGAGAGGTGCCGAGCACGAGCAGCACGTCGGCCGCGTCGAGCAGTCGGTTCGCCCGCAGCACCGTGTCGCGGTGGGCGTTCTCGCCGAAGAAGACGACGTCGGGCTTCAACATCCCCTGGCAGGCGGGGCAGTCGGGGTACTCGAAGTCTGCGGTCCGGTCGACCTCGGCGTCGCCGTCCGGCGCTGTTCGGGCCTCGTCGGCGAGCGCGTCGAGATGGCGGGCGAAGCGCGGGTTCATCCGCAGCAGCGCGTCCTGCAGGTCCTCGCGTGGGAACAGCCGCCCGCAGCCGAGGCAGATCACCTCGGCGAGGTTGCCGTGCAGGTCGACAACCGGCGACGAACCAGCGCGTTGGTGGAGGCCGTCGACGTTCTGCGTCACGATGCCCGTCAGCGGGGTGAGGCGCCCGAGCGCGGCGAGCGCGAGGTGCGCGTCGTTGGGTCGCGCCCTGCCGAACGCGCGCCATCCCACCGTGCTGCGCGCCCAGTAGCGGCGCCTGCTGAGGTCGGAGGAGACGAACTCCTGGAAGGTCATGGGGGAGCGCGGCACGGCGTCGCGGCCGCGGTAGTCGGGCAGGCCGGAGTCGGTCGACATCCCCGCTCCTGTCAGCACAAGGGTCGGCCTGCCGCGGAACAGGTCGAGCGCGGCGGCCAGGTCGTCGTCGGGGGAGACGCGACCGAACCCGCCTCCGTCCGGGCCCCACGCACTGGCGTCTGAGGCGACGTCGACGCCGGCGCGGGCCGTGCGGAACCAGCCGCCGACGTCACCAGGCGCGTTGTTCATCGTCCCTCCTCGCGGCAAGGATAGGCGTCGCCTCGACTGGGCCAGGCCTCGGCGCGCTGCCGCCGCTGCGGACCGTCGTGACCCCGTTTCCTGGGGCGGCCGACGGGTAGCCTCGGGCTTGACGCCGACGGCGCGGCCGGGCACGGTGCGTCGATCTGAGGTTCGCCGGTGATCTGCGGACGATGGGTGCGTCGGACCTCGTCAGGAAGGGAAGCCGTGCAGACGTTCCGCAAGACAGGGTCGCGGCGGGCGATCGCGACGGAGGCGGCGAGCCTCGAGTGGTTGGCCCTGGCCGACGGTGGGGCGGCGGTCGCCGAACTCGCGGCGGTCGGCGACACCTGGCTCGAGACGGTGTTGATCCCCTCCGCTGCACCCAGCAGGGACGACGCGGCCGAGTTCGGGCGCCGCCTCGCACACACCCACGCCGCTGGAGCGAGGTGGTGGGCCGAGGCCCCTCCGGGGATGGATCCGGCCGACCTCGCCACCGCGAACCTCCCCACGCCCGCCGCGCGGGAACCCGTCTGGGACTCCTTCGGCACCTACTACGCCGAGGCGAGGCTTAGGCCCTACGTCGAGATGGCCACCTCGCTCGACGATGACGATCTGGCCTTGCTGCACCGCGCCTGCGACGCGGTCGCCACCGGTCGATTCGACTCGCCCCAGCCGGGCCTGTGCCCAGAGGTCGCCCGGGTCCACGGCGACCTGTGGGGAGGCAACGTCGTGTGGGGCGACGGGGGAGACCGGGTCGTCGGCACGCTGATCGACCCGTGCGCGAACGGCGGTCACGCCGAGACCGACCTCGCTGAGTTGGCACTGTTCGGGTCCCCTCATCTCGACGCGACGGTCGCCGGGTACCAGGAGGTCAGCGAGCTGGCCGAGGGGTGGCAGGAACGGATCGGCCTGCACCAGTTCCACATGGTGCTGGTCCACGTCGTGCTGTTCGGGGACGGGTACCTGGCGCAGGCGCTACGGACCGCGCGGTCGCTGATCCGGTGAGGATCGCACGGGCGCCGATCGGCGGGCGGGACGCACCAAGGCGGACGACGTCTCGACGGCATGGCGGCGGGTGGCGTCGGGGTGTTCGGTCGGCTGGGCGGACAGGTTGCGGAGGTTTCGACGCAGCGGCGGGCGACTTCGTCGCCGCGGCTGGCTCAACCAGCGTGGCCGGTGCCTCCTCTAGGCGGCTGGATCTTCCCACGGCTGAAATGCTGGACGACGGCGCGGCTCCCGGGTCCTTGGTCGGGTGGGCGGTGAGGTTGCGGGGTTTCGACGCAGCGGCGGGCGACTTCGTCTCCGCGGCTGGCTCAACCAGCGGGGCCGGACTGCTCAACCAGCGTGGCTCGTGGCTCGTCCAACGTGACCGGATGGCTCTTCCCGAGGGGGCCCGGCGGCTGATGTGCCGGACGACGCCGACGGCGCGCCTCGCGGCTGCTTGGTCGGGTGGGCGGTGAGGTTGCGGGGGTTTCGACGCAGCGGCGGGCGACTTCGTCGCCGCGGCTGGCTCAACCAGCGGGGCCGGTCGGCTCAACCAGCGGGGCCGGTCGGCTCAGCCAGCGTGGCCCCGGTCGGCTCAGCCAGCGGGGCCGGTCGGCTCAGCCAGCGTGAGCCCGGCTGGGCCAACCGGTGAGGACCGACTCGCCAACGGCCAAAAGGACCCCGATCGTCTATAGACAACGAGCGACGACTACGGTGCTGCCATGACAGCAGCGTCGCAGGTCACACCAGAATCCAGGAGCAGGCGCCCCAGCCTGCTGATCCTCATCGTCATCGCCATAGCCCTCGGCGTCGTCTGTGGGCTCTTCTTCCCGGCCGGGCTGACCCGCGTCTTCGTGACGTTCAACGCCTTGTTCGGGCAGTTCCTCGGCTTCGCCATCCCTCTCATCATCCTCGGCCTGATCGCCCCCGCGATCGCCGAACTCGGCCGCGGGGCGGGCAAGTGGCTCGCCATCACGGCCGGCATCGCCTACCTCTCCACCCTGTTCGCGGGCTTCATGGGCTTCGGAGCGTCGATGCTCGTGCTGCCACGGGTCCTCCCGAGCGACCCGCCCGAGGCGCTCACCAACCCGGAAACCTCGCTGCTGGAGCCCTACTTCAGCCTCGACATCCCGGCCCTGTTCGGCGTCACGACAGCCGTCGTGCTCGCCTTCGTCGTCGGCGTCGCGCTGACGGCGATCAAGGCTCCGACGCTGCTCACGGCGTTCGTCGAGTTCCGCGGACTCGTCAACTGGATGATCACCAAGATCATCATCCCGTTGCTGCCGATCTACATCTTCGGCATCTTCCTCAACATGACGCAGGGCGGCCAGGTCGCGACGGTCATCGTCACGTTCCTCGGCGTCGTCGTGTTCGTCTTCATCCTGACCTGGATCATGCTGCTGCTGCAGTTCACCGTCGCGGGCGCGATCTCGGGTAAGAACCCGATCAAGATGCTCGGCACCATGCTGCCGGCCTACATGACGGCGCTCGGCACCTCGTCCTCCGCGGCGACTATCCCGGTCACGCTGCGCCAGGCCATCAAGATGGGCGTCAGCAAGCCGGTCGCGGCGTTCACCGTCCCGCTGTGCGCGACGATCCACCTCGCCGGGTCGATGATCAAGATCACCTGCTTCTCGCTGGCCGTCATGATGCTGTTCGGCATCGAGATCAAGCCGGGCCTCGTGATCGGCTTCATCTTCATGCTCGGCATCATGATGGTCGCAGCCCCCGGCGTTCCGGGTGGGGCCATCATGACGGCGGCGGGCCTGCTGTCGTCGATGCTCGGCTTCAACGAGGCGCAGGTCGGCCTGATGATCGCCACCTACATCGCGATCGACTCCTTCGGGACGGCGACCAACGTCACCGGCGACGGCGCCATCTCGGCGATCATGGACAAGTTGATCGGCAAGGGCAAGGGCCAGGACGAACTCACCCTCGAGGCGGAGGAACTCGGGGCCCGCGTCTGAACAATCCCCGGTGCGCCCGCGTCGACCGACGGCGCGGGCGCCCGACCCGCCAGGCGCACCGACGCGCCAAGCGGTCCCTCGGGAGGCCCCCGCCGACAAGGACGTCGGTCACAGCCTGGGGTTGACCCGGCGACCGAGCGCGCCGTCAAAAGGGCTCCTCATCGCTCACGGCGACGACGGAAGACGTGCGTCTCGCGGGGCGATGCGCCGCCACCGCGGGCCTTGTCCGGTGTGGTGAGATGAAGATATGACGACGAATGTTGATTTCTGGTTCGACCCGGTCTGCCCCTGGGCGTGGATGACGTCGCGCTGGATGCTCGAGGTCGAGAAGGTCCGCGACGTCCATGTCACGTTCCACGTGATGAGCCTCTCCGTCCTCAACGACGGCCGCGAACTGCCCGAGGACTACCGCGCATTCATGGACCGCGCCTGGACGCCGGCGCGCGCCGCGCTGCTCGTCGAACAGCGCCACGGCTCGGAGAAGTTGCGCGAGTTCTACACCGAGGTCGGCACCCGCTTCCACCCCGGCGGTGAGCGCAAGGACGCCGACACCGTCCGCGCCGCCCTGGAGGCCGTCGGGGCCGACGCCGACATCATCGACATCGCACAGACCGACGCCATCGACGAGGACCTGCGCCGCTCGCACCACCAGGGCATGGACCCGGTCGGCGACGAGGTCGGCACCCCGGTCATCAGGATCAACGGGAAGTCCCTGTTCGGCCCCGTCATCTCCCCTGCGCCCAAGGGCGAGGAGGCTGGTGAGCTGTTCGACGGCGTCCAGAAGGTCACCGCCTACGACGGCTTCTTCGAACTGAAGCGCACCCGCACCGTCGACCCGATCTTCGACTGAGCACTAGCGCATTCGGTCGACGAGAGTTGACCGACCCCAAGTGAAAGCGGCAATGGCCGCGCCGATAGCCTCGCAAACATGGGAAAGATCCTGATCGGTTATGCGACACGCACCGGCGCGGCCGCCGACATCGCCGAGGCGATCGCCGACGAGTTCCGCGGCGCGGGACATGAGGTTCGGGTCGCGAACCTGGACAAGGACCCCTCGGTCGACGACGCCCGATTCGTGATCGTGGGCAGCGGCATCAACACCGCCGCCTGGTACCCCGAGGCCGTCGGTTGGGTCCGCGCCTCCGCAGACCAACTGCGCGACGCGAAGGTCGCCGTCTACAACACCTGCCTCAACGCGGCCGACCCCGACAAGCGCGACGCGGCGCTCGGCTACAACGACGCCGTGGCGGCACGCTGCGCCCCCGTCTCGTCCGAGACGTTCGGTGGCCGCTACGTCCCCGCGAAGGTCGGGCTGCTGTCGAAGTTGCTCGCGAAGGTGACCGGGCAGAAGGCCCAGGACCACGTCGACTGCACCGCCGCGCGGGAGTGGGCGCGGAGCCTGCTGACCCTAGCCTCGGACTAGGCCCAGCCCCCGGTCCGAGTCGTCCTAGCCCCAGGGCTGAGGTGGCATTCACAGCCACCGCATAGCGTTGCGCCATGATCTCGCGCCGCTTCCTGCTGGGCGCCGGCGTCACGGCCGCGCTCGCGCCGCTGGTGGGCTGCTCCCTCGGCCGCCCAGGCGGCGTGCCCGGCGTCTGCCCGTCCGCTGAGGCGCTGACGTCCTTCGCAACGCTCGGCGACGCCCCGCTCAGCTACGAGGTGTCGGGCGAGCGGCGGTCCTTCGAGGCCGATCCCCAGTTCATCGACCTGCTGCAGCAGTGGACCGAGGAATGGGTGGCGGTGGCGGGACTCGGCCCGCTCACGAAGGTCTCGACCTACGGGGCGCACGTCGACAAGTGCCCCTCGTGGCACGCTGCGGGTCGCGCGTTCGACATCGCGGAACTGGTGCACCGCGACGGAAGCGTCTCCTGCCGCTACGACGTGTGGGGCGAGGACGGCGGACGCCTGCGCCAGTATTGGCGCCTGGCCGCGTCGCTGTCGACCCGGTTCACCTACACGCTCGCCTACCCCTTCAACGCCCAGCATCACAACCACCTGCACGTCGACAACGGCGTCAACGGATACGAGCCGACGCGGTTCAAGGAGAGCTCAAAGGCGCAGACCCAGATCGTCCAGGGGGTGCTGCGCCACGTCGTCGGATCGGACGTCGAGATCACCGGGGAGTTCGACGACCGCACCCGAGACGCCGTCCGCTCATTTCAGCGCTCGGCGGGCATCCGCGCCAAGTTGTCCTCGACCGACGGGTGGGGCGAGTTCCTGACGGCTGCCGTCACTCTCTGACCTCATTGCGGCGCTCGGCGGGCATCCGCACCAGGCTGTCGTCGGCTGGCGGTTGGGCGAGTTCCACTTGACCGCCGTCGGCCCTGAACCGCGCATTCCGTCGCTCGGAAGGCATCCCTACCAAGCCTTCCTCGACCGACGGATGGGGTGCGTTCCGGACGACCCACCACGGCCTCTGGCCGCTCATTCCGGGGCACCGCGCCTCGCGTCGGCACCCCACTCGTGATGAGATGGGGGTCTGCCGACAGCGAGGACCTATGACCAACAGCCACGAACAAATCGGCCTGGAGCGACTGCTGAGCCTGCTCGAGTTCCGCGACGAGGACGCCGCCGCCTTCAGCGCCGGTCTCGACGAGTTGACCCCTGAGGACATCGCGGTGATCGAGGACGACTACGCCGCGTTGAGCGCGAACGTCGGGCGCGTCGAGGAGCGCACGAACCCGGTGGACGGGGAGGCCGTCGAACACCCGGTCGGCACCGACTTCCTGCTCCTCGTCGCGCTGGTCCGGGTCGCGGCCCAGGTGCAGGCGGAACTGGTGCGCCGCGGCGTCCACGAGGACGTCGCCTGGCATTCGGTGGCCGATCTCGGCCAGCAGGTCCACATCCACCGTCTCGTGCATGGCGTCTTCGGGTTCGGCGGTCGCCCGTGGGTTCCGGTGAACTACAGCGGGTCGCTGCTGTGGCTCGGCCGGTTGCAGTACACGCTGGAGCCGAACCCGTGGTCGCTCGGCGTGCACATCCCCGAGACGGGCCCGTTGACGCCCGAGGCGGTCGACGAGTCGCTGGACCTGGCGCGGACGATCGCGGTCGGGGCCTACGGGGAGTACCCGATCGAGCGGTTCACCTGTTACTCATGGCTGCTGGACCGGGGCTTGAACGCGAGGCTCAATCCGGAGTCGAACATGGCTAAGTTCGCGGCCCGCTTCACGCCGTTCGGCGATGCGGAGCCCGGCGACCGGGACGCGCTGTACTTCGGCTTCCACCGCGAGACCAGGGGCGGCGCTGAGGTCGACCTGTCGACCCTGCCGCAGAACTCGTCGCTGCAGCGGGCAGTGGTCTCGCAACTGCGAGGCGGGGGCGTCTCGATCCAGCCGGGCTGGTTCCCGCTGAACGCTGGTTGAGCCATCAAGCGGCGCGAAGCGTCGCTTCATCGGTCGAAATCTCCTGGCACCCGGTGCAGGGTCTCGCTGGTTGAGCCGGGCAAAGGCGCGAAGCGTCGCAGCGCGCGTCGAAACCCCTGGCGCTCGGTGCAGGGTCTCGGGCTGAGCCGGGCCTTCGAAGGGTGGCGACGCGGTCGGTGGCGCTGTGGTTGCGGACCCCTCGACGAGCTCGGGGAACGGCGCCGCTGGTTGAGCCGGGCAAAGGCGCGAAGCGCCGCAGCGCGCGTCGAAACCTCTGGCACTCGGTGCGGGGTCTCGCTGGTTGAGCCGGGCAAAGACGCGAAGCGTCGCAGCGCGCGTCGAAACCTCTGGCATCCGGTGCGGGCGCGTGAGCGAGCTCCGTCCGGTCAGTCGCGCGAGTCTCGCCGGCTTGTGGTTGCGGACCCCTCGACAGGCTCGGGGAACGGCGCCGCTGGTTGAGCCGGGCAAAGACGCGAAGCGTCGCAGCGCGCGTCGAAACCTCTGGCATCCGGTGCGGGCGCGTGAGCGAGCTCCGTCCGGTCAGTCGCCCGAGTCGCGTCGGCATGTGGTTGCGGACCCCTCGACGAGCTCGGGGAACGGCGCCGCTGGTTGAGCCGGGCAAAGGCGCGAAGCGCCGCAGCGCGCGTCGAAACCCTCTGGCACCCGGTGTAGGAAGCCAGGGTAGCTTCGGCGCCGGCGTGGGTTTCGGACCCCTCGACAGGCTCGGGGAACGGGCCGGACCCCTCGACCGGCTCGGGGAACGGCTCACCCCCTCGTCACCCCATGAAACGACCGACCCGTCGACCCGGAGCCCAGGTCGACGGGTCGATGACGTTCTCCGTCAGGAGCGGCGCAGAGCCTCGGACAGCACGTCGAGGCCGACCGAGCCCAGGTCGAGCGCCCGGCCGTGGAAACGCTTGATGTCGAAGGCGTCGCCCTCGCGTCGGGCCGTCTCATCCCGCGCCTGCTCCCACAGCCGCTGGCCGACCTTGTACGACGGCGCCTGCCCCGCCCATCCGAGGTAGCGGTCCAACTCGAAGCGCAGGAAGTCGGGCTGCATCGCGACGTTCTCGCGCAGGAACTCCCACGCGTTGTCGGCGTTCCAGGTGCCGCCGCCGGGGTAGTCCTTGCCGAGGTGCACGCCGATGTCGAGCACGACGCGCGCGGCCCGGAGCCGCTGGGAGTCGAGCATGCCCATCCGGTCGCCCGGGTCGTCCTGGAAGCCGAGGTCGGCCATCAGGCGCTCGGCGTACAGCGCCCAACCCTCGCCGTGGCCCGACACCCAGCACAGTAGGCTGCGCCACTTGTTCAGGTCCGAGGCGCGGTAGACGGCCTGGCCGATCTGCAGGTGATGCCCAGGGACGCCCTCGTGGTAGACCGTCGTCTTCTCCTGCCACGTCGAGAAGGTCTCGACGCCCGGCGGCACCGACCACCACATGCGGCCCGGTCGCGAGAAGTCGGCCGTGGGACCTGTGTAGTAGATGCCGCCGTCCTGCGTCGGCGCGATGCAGCACTCGAGGCGACGGATCGGCTCCGCGATGTCGAAGTGGACGCCCGAGAGCGCCTCGATGGCGGCGTCGGAGGTCTCCTGCATCCAGGCCTTCAGGGCGTCGGTGCCGTGCAGTTGGCGCGTCGGGTCGGCGTTGAGCTTCTCCATCGCCTCAGCGGTGGTGGTGCCGTCGCCGTAGAGCTGGTGGGCGATCTCGTCCTGCTCGGCGAGGATGCTGGCGAGCTGCTCGCGACCCCATTCGTAGGTCTCGTCGAGGTCGACTGTTGCGCCGAGGAACAGCCGCGAGAACCGGCCGTAACGTTCCCGTCCGACGGCGTCGGCCTCGGGTGCCCGGTCATAGAGGTCAGCGAGGGCCTCCGCGAGCCTGCGGTAGGCGGCCTGCGCGGCGTCTGCGCCCCGGGTGAGGTCGGCGGCGAGCGAGGAGGGCACCTCTGCGCCGGAGGCGAGCTTGGACCAGAAGCTGTCGAGGCCGGCGAGCTCACGGGCCTGGTCGACGCCGATGTCGATCTGACGCTTGGCCGGGAACGGGCCATCGGGGTTCGCGGCGGCGCGACGCAGGGAGGCGATGTAGCCGTCGACGCCGCCCGAGACGGCGTGCATGCGCTCGGCGATCGTCGCCCAGTCGTCCTCGGTGGCGGTCGGCATCAGGTCGAACACGCCGCGCAAGCCCTGCAGCGGGGAGGCGAGGTTGTTGAGGTCGGCGTACTGCTCGCCCGCGTCGTGGAGTTCGAGGTCGAGCGAGAGGCGCTCGATCATGGCGGCCTTGGTGACCTCGTCGACGGCGTCGACGGGCTCGGTGGCCTGAACCTGGCGCAGCGTCTCGCGGGTCGCGTCGGCGATGGCGCCGAGGCCCTCAGGGGAGAAGTCGTCGACCGCTCTCTCGTTGCCCGGCACCCCGATCGAGGTCGCGGTGAGGGGGCTGAGGGAGGCGATCGTGTCGACATAGGCGTCGGCGATCGCGTCGAGGGGCGTTGCTTCGCGCACGGGGGTGTCGGTCATGGCTCGACGCTAGCAGCCCGCCCCGGGTTCTTGGGACGGCTCGGGGTGGGTCTCGGACGCTGCCGGTCCGTCCGTCAAGGCACCGGTATCCGTGGGTTGGGTGTGGCGTTGAGCATGTTTGGTAAGTCGTTACGGATTTGAACGTGAAATGCGGGCTCAACCGCCAACGAGCAACCAAACATGCTCAACGCAGGGCCCAACCCAGGACCGGGTCGGCGGCTACTCGGCGAGCATGTCCTTGACCAGCGGGACGACCTCGGTCGCGTACAGATGGACCGAGTCGAGGAGAGCCTCGTGCGGCAGTCGACCGGTCGAGATCTTCAACTGGAAGCGCGACGCCCCGAGCGCCTTGACGCCGTCGGCGATCTTTCTGGCGACCGTCTCGGGCGACCCCACGGCCATCGATCCATGGTCGGCCTCCTGCTCGAAGTGCGAGCGGTCCATCCGGCCCCAGCCGCGCTCGGCGCCGATCCGACGCGTCTGCTCCAGCCACGGCTTGTACATCCGCTCGCGGGCCTCGTCGTCGGTCGACGCGATGTGACCGTAGGTGTGATAGCCGATCGGCTGCGGCCCCTTGCCCAACTCCTCGAGCGCGCGGCGGTGCAGTTCGGCGAATGGCGCGAACCTCTCGACGGGGCCGCCGATGATCGCCAGCATCAGGGGCAGGTCGTAGGTGGCGGCGCGGATCACCGACTGGGGCGACCCGCCGACCGCGACCCACGTCTTCAGCGGACCGTTGGCCAGCTTCGGGTGGAGTTCGACGCCGTCGAGGCTCTGCGTCAGCGTCCCCTTCCACGTGTGCGAACCGCCCTGGATCAGCTTCGCGAACAGCTCAAGCTTCTCCTCGAACAGCGCCTCGTAGTCCTGCAGGTCGTAGCCGAACAGCGGGAACGACTCGATGAACGACCCGCGGCCGACGACGACCTCCGCGCGACCGCTGCTGATCGCGTCGAGCGTCGAGAATCGCTCGAAGACGCGGACGGGGTCGTCGGAGGACAGCACCGTGACTGCGGTGGCGAGCTTGATCCTCGACGTGCGCGCCGCGATCGCCGCCAGCACCATGTCGGGGGAGGAGATCGCGAAGTCGTTGCGGTGGTGCTCCCCGACCCCGACGGCGTCGAGGCCGAGCTGGTCCGCCAGGACCGCCTCGTCGATCACGTTGCGGATGACCACATCGTCGGGGAGCAGCCTGCCGTTGGCGTCCTCGGTGATGTCGCCGAAGGTGTCGATGCCGAACTCGACGTCCATGACCCGTCCTAATGTTGAGAGTTCAAGTAAATCGAGTGTAACCCCCTTACGGAGGAAGTGGAATCTTGTACGAAATTTGCTAACCTGAACGCGGCGACCCGCCCCGGACGACGGACCAGTACCCGGTGAAGACAAGACTGGCCAACCTCTCGGAAAAGGAAGGGAAGTCGTCACATGGACTGGGTCATACTCATAGCCTCTGGCGTCCTCGAAGCTGTCTGGGCCACCGCGCTCGGACGCTCGGACGGATTCAAGAAGAAGATCCCGACGATCGTGTTCATCGTCGCCTCGATCCTCAGCCTCGGCGGCCTCGGCATCGCGCTGCACACGCTGCCGACCGGCACCGCCTACGCCATCTGGACCGCCACCGGCGCGTCCCTGACGGTGATCTGGGCGATGATCACGAAGGTCGAGAAGGCGAGCCTCGCGAAGGTGCTGCTGCTGTGCGGCATCGTCGCGTGCGTGGTCGGACTGAAGGTGCTGGCATGAGTGAGCAGAACGTGAACAAGCAAGCCAAGGGCAGGAAGACCCTGATCAAGGCCAAGATGGCATGGCCGGTGCTCCTGGTCAGCGCCGTCCTCGAGGCGGTCTGGGCCAACGCGCTGTCGGCGAGCAAGAGCTTCAGCCAGCCCGTCCCCACCGTCATCTTCCTGGTCGCGACCGTGCTGTCGGTCGTCGGCCTCTCGATGGCAATGCAGCACATCCCCACCGGGACCGCCTATGCGGTCTGGACGAGCGTCGGCACCCTGCTGACCGTCGGCTACTCCGTCGCGATCGGCGCGGAGCCGATGTCGTGGCTCAAGGGACTGCTGCTCGTCGGGATCGTCGGCTGCGTCGTCGGACTGAAGCAACTCGACTCGAAGAAGGACGCGAAGAGCGCGGAGAGCGCCCCGACCACGGCCTGACCCGGTGCTAGGTTCGGCGCATGTTTCATGCGCCGGACCTTCTCCTGTTCCTCGTGCCGCAGGTCGCGATGCTCGCCCTGTACATCGTCGGGGTCATCCGCAGTGCGGGCGTCGCGCGCATCCTGCTCGCGATCTGGGTCGTGATCCACTTCGTCTCGACGCTGCTGTTTGTCTTTCTGCCCGGCGCCATGCATCCGACGCACACCGTCTACATCCTGCTGACCACCGGTCTCGGCTCCATCGGGTCGATCCTCCTCGCGCTCGCGCTGATCCTCGGACGCCCCGGGTACCGCGGCGACCCGCAGCCCGGATACGGCTCGCCCGGCTACCCGCCCGCGGCCGGCCCCAACCCGGGCTACGGGCCGAACGCCCCATACGGTCACTGAGCGAGGCCCGGCTGCGCTTGCGCGATCGGCTGGGTGGGGTGGGTGTGTGGCGCGCCCCGTGAGTCGTTGGCCGACGCCTCGGCCGCGCCGATATTCATAGGGATCCGGTACCCGGCATCATCATCCCGCGTCATGGCGGTGTCCGACGCGTTGTGACGGGCACCGCAAGCGGTTCCGTAAGGACCGAAGCCAGGAGGGGCAGAGCCGCCTCGGTGCTAGGTTCGGGCCCATGTTCGTGATCCTGCAGGTGCTGTTCATCGCGCTCTTCATCGTGGGCGTGGTGCGAAGCCGCGGGGTGGCGCGCATCCTGCTCGCCGTGTGGGTCGCGATCTCGGTCATCGGCACCGTCCTGACGCTGTTGGCGCCCGGCTTCATCCAGCGGATGGGTGTGCAGGCGTACGGGCTCATCGCAGGCACGGTGAACCTCATCGGCTCCGCGCTGCTCGGTGTCGCACTCATCATCGGACGACCCGGCCACCGGCCCTTGGAGAATCAGGGCTACCAGTCGCATCTGCGATACCCGGCCAACCCGGGGTACCAGCGCAACGCGCAGGTCGGCTACCAGGGGCAGCCCGACCCCTACGGCGTCTCGGACCTCGAGCAGTCGCCACAGGCGCAGCCTTCGGGCGAGTACGACCCCTACGGCGACACCCCCTACTCCCGGTAATCCTCAGGCCCCGGCCGAGCATCGGTATCGTCGAAACGTCGGGGCCGCGTCGAATCCTCGGGTGAGCCGCGTCCCGCTCAGGACGCCGTCAGCGCGGCCTCGAGTTGGCCGAGCGTGAAGCCCCAACCCTCCCGGTAGGCCTCCGCGGCGCTGCCGTCCGCCCATGCTCCCGTGTGTCGCACCGTCAGTCGAGTCCCGGTGGGGATCGCCTCGAGGCGCAGGTCGACGGCCTCGTCGGGGGCGGTGCCGTCGGCGTCCGACCACTGCCACGTGTAGGCGAGATGGCTCGTCGGCTCGACTGCGAGGTAACTGCCGCTGAGGGTGATGCCCACGCCGGGGGCGGCGATCTCGTAGCGCCCCCCTGGGCGGACGTCGGCCTCGACGGTGACGTCGGGCCAGTGCGACCACCACCAGTCACCCATCCCTGACGTGAGCGCCGCCCAGACCCGGTCGGGCGTGCCGGGCAGGTCGCGCGTGAGTTCGAGGGCGCCGTCGGCCATGGCCTGCCACTGCTGGGCGAGGACGCCAGGGACGCGGTCGGGGTGGGGTCGGCCGTCGAGCCAGGCGACCAGGTCGGTGAGTAGTTCCTCCCAGCCCCCGCCGTAGTCGGGGCCGGTCTCGGGCGTCAACAGCGCGTGCGTGAGGCGAAGGCCGGTGCCGACCTCCGCGTCGAACAGTTCGAGAGTCACTCGACCGGGCGGCTCGTCGCCCCAGGACCAGCCGACGACGAGGCGTTCCATCGGCGAGCAGTCCTCGAGCACGCAGTCGGCGACGTCGTCTGGGCCGAGTTCGATCGCGAACCTCTCGCCCGGTTGCGACGGTTCCCCGACGATGGTGCCGAGCCAGCGCGATGCGGCGGCCGGTGTGGTGACGGCCTCCCAGAGGCTGCCGCGGTCGGTGGGGTAGACGCGCTCGAGGCTGATGCTCGGCTGGGTCGCCGAGCCCGCCAGCGCGCGGATGAACTCGCTCACGATGATTCCTTTCCGGTCGCGCGGTGTGCCCGGGCGACCTCGGTGGCCAGCGCGTCGAGCCGCTGGTTCCAGAACGCCGTCTGAAGCTCGACCCACTCGCGGACCTCGCGCAGCGGGCGATCCTCGAGCGCGTAGAGCCGACGGGTGCCCTCCCTGCGGAAGGTCGCGAACCCGGCCTCGCGGAGGGTCCGCAGGTGGCTGGAGACGGCCGGTTGGGAGATCCCGAACTCGGCCTGGATGACCTCGGTCACCGTTCCCGCGCTCACGTCGCCCGGGGCGAGGAGTTCGACGATGCGGCGTCGCACCGGGTCGCCGAGGATGTCGAAGGCGTTCATGGATCCTTTATATCAACCAAGTCTTATATAAGGCAAGAATTATGGAAAAGTCGGCTCAAGAAGGCGCGCTGCCCGAACTCGCGGTCCGAGCGACGTTCCCCGAGCTGGTCGAGGGGTCCGAGTTCCGTTCCCCGAGCTCGTCGAGAGGTCCGAGCGCCGAGCGTCAGCGGCTCGTCATCGGGGTCTGCTCTTCGAGCGGGAGGCGTCCGGCTGGGTGGCGGCTAGCTTGATGTGTGGCTGGGTCTCTGCCCGGGTGGCGGAGGGTTTCGACGCAGCGGCGGGCGACTCCGTCGCCGCGGCTGGCTCAACCAGCGTCGTTCCCCGACCTGGTCGAGGGGTCCGAGACCGTTCCCCGAGCCTGTCGAGGCGTCCGCGGTCCGTTCCCCGAGCTCGTCGAGGGGTCCGAGCACCGAGCGTCCACGGCTGCGTCATCGGGTCTGTTGTCCGAGCCTGTGGTCGCCTTGATGTGGCCGGGTCTCTGCCCTGGTGGCAGGGGGTTTCGACGCAGCGGCGGGCGACTGAGGGTGTCAGATGGTTTGTGTAAGGGGTGGCTCCTGATTAGGAAGCAGACACACTGAT
>JAQDQK010000027.1 GCA_027658995.1 Propionibacteriaceae bacterium AM104-82 | reverse complement strand
CGGCTCAACCCGCGGTCGGCGGGGGCTGTGGCGCTGCGCGTCTTTGCCCGGCTCAACCCACGGTCTTTCGTCACTGCGCTCTCCCGGATCGCGGGGGAGCCGTCGTGCGGTCCGCCTCGAGCACCGCGCGGGCCTCGCGCAGCGCCTCGCGGTCCCAGCGGTGGGCCGTCGACACGGAGACCCCGAGCGCCTCGGCCAGCAGCGCCAGCGTGTAGCGCGGCTCGCGCAGTCGCAGTTCCAGGATCCTGCGGTGCCGCGGGGTCAGCAGTTCGAGGAATTCCACCGAGGTGTCCTCAGCGCGGGTCATCCGGTGTCGGGCGTCGATGTCCTCGGCTAGATCGCCCTCGAGCGGAACCCGCCGCAGCGACCCCCGCGCAACGGCGGAGGCGCTGACCCCGATCGCAGCGGCGGCCGACGCGAGGCTCGAGCCCGGGGTCTCACTCTGGGCCGCCAGAGCCCTCCTCGTTGCCCGCCTGTCTGCGCGCGAACCAACCGGGGTCGTCGCGGACAGGAGCGAGTCGGACAGCGCCCGCCGGATGACGTGGTACGCGAAGGTCGTGAACCGCACGCCCATGGTGTGATCGAAGGCGCGGATCGCCCGGGCGACCGAGAGACACGCCTCCTGGAACAGGTCGTCTACCGACAGCCTCGCCGCCACCGCGACGCGGTAGGCGATCTTCCGTGCGACCCGGATGCCGACGCCCCACAGCAGTTCCTGCGCCTCCCTGCCAGCGGCCACGACGCGCGGCAGTGCCGGGTCTCGGGCGCCGGCGTCCAGGAGGTGTTGCGCGTACAGGCCAGCCTCGACGGCGCGCGCCGCAGCGAGGTCCTCGCCCTCGGCGAGCCAGATTCTTGGAGTCGTCCCGGTGATCATGCACCCAGCCTCCGGTCGGCGGGTCGTCGTTGGGCGAGGCGGATGGAGCCTGTGGACGGCGCGGGACGGACAACACGTCTTTTCCACAGCCGGGCACAATGGGGACATGGCCTTGTTCAAGCGGACCCGCATCGACCCAAGTCTCAACGAGGGCCTCGACGCCGCCCTCGGTGGCAGAGCAGAGGTGCTCGCGCAGGCGACGGGGGAGGGCGTCGTGCTGGTCGGCACCCGCGAGGCGCTCGCACTGCGCCGCGAGGGGCAGTGGCAGGTGTGGCCGTGGGAGGACGTCAGCGGCGGCGGATGGAAGTCCGAGACCGGGACGTTCCGCTGGAAGAGCATCGAGGGCGAGAAGTTCAGCGCCCAGTTGGCGGAGCCGAACCAGTTGCCCGGGCTGTTCCGTGAGCGCGTCGAGGCGTCCACCGTCGTGCAGTGCCTGATCGACTCTCCCGTGCGCGGAGAGGTGCAGATCATCTGCCGACGCGCGCTCGGACCCGACCCGCGCCTGCGCTGGTACGCGGTGCCATCGGGGGGTGCAGACCTTGCCGATCCTGCGACCGCCGCCGCCGTCGTGGCCGAGACCGACCGGCTCAAGGAGGAGTACTTCCCGGAGGGCTGAGGCCGATTGGCTTTCGCCGCGCGGAGTCTGATAACGTTTCTCCTCGCGTGGGAACGCTAATCCCTGGTAGCTCAATTGGCAGAGCATTCGACTGTTAATCGAAGGGTTACTGGTTCGAGTCCAGTCCGGGGAGCCAGCAGAAGGCCACCATCGGTTTCGATGGTGGCCTTCTTCTTTGCCCGCGACCTTGTGTGCCCGCGACCTCAGCGCGAGTAGTGCTTCAGGTCGCCGAGGAAATTGTCGGCCCATGCGTCGATCGTGTGCGTCCCGACCTGCTTCTTCAACGCGCGCATCCGCTTGCGGCGCTCCTCCGGCGGGTCCTCGACGGCGCGCATCACGACGTCCTTCATCCCGTTGAGGTCATAGGGGTTGACCAGGTAGGCCTGCTTCAGTTCCCGTGCAGCACCCGCGAATTCGCTGAGCACCAGCGCACCGTCCAGGCCGGGGTGGCAGGCGACGTACTCCTTGGCGACCAGGTTCATGCCGTCGCGCAGCGGCGTGACGAGCGCGACGTCCGCGATCCGGTACATCGCGGCCATCGTCTGGCGCGGGAAACCAGCGTGCCGGTAGACGATCGGCGGGCGCCCGACGCCCCCGAACTCCGAGTTGATCCGGCCGACCAGCAGGTCGATGTCGTCGCGCAGCCTGCGGTACTCCTCGACGCGCTCGCGCGAGGGGGTCGCCACCTGCATGAACACGACCTCGGACGGGTCGAGCCTGCCCTCGGCGAACAGTTCACCGACGGCGCGGATCCGTTGCCGCAGGCCCTTGGTGTAGTCGAGACGGTCGACGCCGAGCAGCACCACCTTCGGGTGCCCGAGGTCGCTCAGCAGCGTTTCCGCTTCTGCGATGGCCTCTGGCGACTCCGCCAGTTCCTGGAACCCCTCGGTGTCGATGGAGATGGGGTAGGACTTCGCGTGGCAGACGTGGTCGCCCATCTGGACGTGGTGCCGCTCGACCTTGTGCTCGGTCCTGAGCCGCACCAGGCGCAGGAAGTTCGACGCTGCGCCCGAGACCTGGAAGCCGACCAGGTCGGCGCCGAGCAGGCCCTCAAGGATCTGGCGTCGCCACGGCAGTTGCAGGAACAGTTCGACCGGAGGGAAGGGGATGTGCAGGAAGAACCCGATCTTGAGGTCGGGGCGCAGTTCGCGCAGCAGTTGCGGCACGAGTTGGAGTTGGTAGTCCTGCACCCACACCGTCGCGCCCTCGGCCGCGGCCTCGGCTGCCGCCTCCGCGAAGCGCCGGTTCACGATCAGGTACGCGTCCCACCACTCGCGGTGGAACTCGGGGAAGGCCACGGTGTCGTGGTACAGCGGCCAGAGGGTGGCGTTGGAGAAGCCCTCGTAGTACTCCTCGAACTCGGAGGCGCTCAGCGGTACCGGCACGATCGAGTAGCCGTCGTGGGTGAAGGGCTGCACCTCCTCGTCGGGCGCTCCGTGCCAGCCGACCCAGGCGCCGCCCTCCCGTCGCATCACGGGCTCTAGGGCGGTCACGAGGCCGCCTGGTGAGGTGTTCCAATCGACCGTTCCGTCGTCGGCGACCATCCGGTCGACCGGCAATCGGTTCGCGACCACGACGAAGTGTGCGCGCTCAGACATGGGGGATTCCTCCTTGCGTCGGTCCCACCCTACCGATGTCTGCGGACGATGAACCTGGCAAGGTGGGTGCCATGACCAGGTGGACAGTGCGTGACCAGGCCGGAGACGACTTCGTGCGGGAGGCGGCCGCTCATCCGGAGCGGGTGCTGCTCGCCCTCGACTTCGACGGCACGCTCGCCCCGATCGTGCCCGACCCCGAGGACTCGCGACTCGACGCCCGCGCCGCCGCAGCCCTCGCGCGCCTGAGCGGACGGGTCGGAACCTTGGCGATCATCACGGGACGCGGAACCCAGACGGTGAGGAGGCTCGCCCGACTGGAGGAACGCGGGGTGCCCGGGCTGATCGTGTCGGGTGGTTACGGCGCCGAACGGTGGGTTGTGGGCGAGGCAGCAGACGAGGCGGGCGCACGACCCGCGGGCATCGGGGAGGCGCTGGAGGCTATCCGCCAGGCGATCGAGGCGTGCGGCGTCGACGGGGTGGCTGTCGAGGACAAGGGCATCGCGCTCGGCGTCCACACCCGACGCAGCGACGACCCCGCTGGCGCGTACCGCTCGCTGCTTCCGAGGCTGGAATCCATCGCCTCGGCGCACGGCCTCACCATCGAGCCGGGGAGAAGCGTGATCGAACTGCGTGCTTCGACGGTGACGAAGGGCGACGCGATCCGCGCGCTGATCGAGGAGACGGGCGCGACGGTCGTTGCGATGGGCGGCGACGACCTGGGCGACCTGCCAGCCTTCGACGCCCTAGTCGAACTTCGGGCCGCGGGCCTCACGACCTGCCGCGTGGTGAGCGCCTCGCAGGAGCAGAGCGTCCTCGACAACTACGCCGACATCCTCGCCGAGGGGACCGACGGCATCGCCGACTGGCTGGAGGCGCTGGCCGACGCCATCGGGTAGCCGCCGGTTGAGCCGGGATCGCTGGTTGAGCTGGGCAGAGGCGCGTAGCGCCGTGGCGCCCGCCGACCGTGGGTTGAGCCGGGCAGAGGCGCGTAGCGCCGTGGCGCCCGCCGACCGTGGGTTGAGCCGGGCAAAGGCGCGTAGCGCCGTGGCCCGCGTCGAAACCTCTGGCGCCCGGTGCAGGGACCCTGGCGCGACCGGTGGTGGTTGCGGACCCCTCGACGAGCTCGGGGAACGGCCGTTGGTTGAGCCGGGCAGAGGCGCGTAGCGCTGTGGCGCCCGCCGACCGTGGGTTGAGCCGGGCAAAGGCGCGTAGCGCCGTGGCGCCCGCCGACAGTGGGTTGAGCCGGGCAAAGGCGCGCAGCGCCGCAGCCCGCGTCGAAACCTCGTGCACCCGGTGCGCAGTCCGGCGCCGCTGGCGTCGTGGTTGCGGACCCCTCGACGAGCTCGGGGAACGGCCGTTGGTTGAGCCGGGCAGAGGCGCGTAGCGCCGTGGCCCGCGTCGAAACCTCGTGCACCCGGTGCGCAGTCCCACGCCGCTGGCGTCGTGGTTGCGGACCCCTCGACGAGCTCGGGGAACGGACCCGCAGCGCCCGCCGACCGCGGGTTGAGCCGGGCAAAGACGCGCAGCGCCACAGCCCGCGTCGAAACCTCTGGCGCCCGGTCCGCAGTCTCGCGCTGGGTGTCGGGCCCGGCGAACCCGTCGAGATGGCCGCCTGCGACTAGGCAGCATCCAGCCCCGAACTACCCGTCAAGGGTGGTTCCCGAGCGGACGTGCGACAGGGCGACCCCGCCCGAGGCGGACAGCGACGGCTTTTCTACACTTGTTCCATGTGCAGGACGAAGTCGTCCGGAGGTCGGACCGATCCGCTGGATCGGTCCGGCCGCGCACCCGAGTCCCTCGACTCAATCACCACCACGGGCATGGCCGCCGCACGTCCTGACGGCGGTCCGACCCATGCAAGAAAGGCAGCAGAAGTGACCAGTCCCGCGACCACGCCCAGCGCATCGAGGCAGTTGTGCTCCGAGCTTCGCGTGTTGAGCGTCAGGCAACCATGGGCGTGGCAGATCGTCCACGAAGACAAGGACGTCGAGAACCGACTCCTCCCGACGACCTACCGCGGACAGGTGGCGATCTTCGCGCCCTTCTCCCCGGACGTCACCGCCCTCCAACGACTCCCACGCGTGGCCCCCGCCTGGGTCGACGCACCGCGCCAGTTCGAACTCGGCGCGATCATCGGCCTTGCGCAACTGGTCGACTGCCACGACGCGTCCTGGTGCGGTGAGGACCAGTATGGACGCGCCATCCAGATGTGCTCGCCGTGGTCGCTGCGCTCGCACCAGCACCTCGTGCTCTCCGACCCGGTCGCGCTGCGCAACCCCGTGTCGGTGCGCAACCGTCGAGGCCTGTGGAAGGTGGGCGCACGCCTGATGAAGGAGATCGAGGCGCAACTGCCCTGAGAGCACCAGCCCCAGAAAGTTTGAGCGGCCACCTCTTGCCGGGGTTATCGACTATCGTTATGCTTATCGTTATTCGATAATCCGTGAGGAGTCGACCATGGCAACCATCGCTCTCATCCTTCTGGTCCTCGCTGTACTGATGTTCGCGGTGCTGGCCGCAGCCCTTGGTCGTGCGGGCCGTTCCAGCATCGCCACGGCGGCAAAGGTCGCCAGCCTGATCGCTATGGGGCTGGCCGGCCTCGGCTCCCTGCTTGTCGCCGTCACGGCGTTGGCGGGTGGGCAACTCGACGTCACCGTCCCCGTGCGGCTTCCCATCCACCTCGCCGAGGGCGTGACCTTCCAGAACGGTCCCTCGGCGACGTTCGTCAACGGCGTCCTCGACCAGGCAACCGTGCAGGCAAGCAGCCTGTCGCTGACGACCCGCGCCGTGCTCGCGCTCGCCGCCCTACTCGGAGGGGCCACGCTGATCGGCGTCGCCTGGACGACCTGGCGGCTCGCCGGTTCGATGGGTGACAGCGATCCCTTCCGGCTCGGCTCCCGCGCGCTGCGCAGCACAGGGCTCATCGTCCTGATCGGCGGCACCGCGGCCTCCATCGCCTCAGACATCGGGAGCTTTCTCGCGTCCCGGGAACTGTTCGAGGTGACCGCCTGGGCGGCGACGAGCACCGGTTCAGCGCCCGACTCGTTGACGGCCTTCGGATGGCCCGAGCCAGCGGGTCTGCAGGTGACGCTGCCGTTCTGGCCGGTGGGGGCAGCCGTCGTGCTCCTGCTGCTCGCAGCGGTCTTCCGCTACGGCGCACTTCTGCAGGCCGACGCTGAGGGGATGGTCTGAGTGCCAACCGACGAGGGCCGCGTGCACTGCCGCCTCGACGAACTCCTCGAGGAACGCGGGATGACGCTGACCGAACTGTCCCGCAGGGTCGGCGTCAGCCTCGTAAACCTCTCCGTGCTGAAGAACGACCGGGCCCGGGCGATCCGGTTCGGGACGCTCACCGCGATCTGCGACGCGCTCGGCTGCACCATCGGCGAACTGCTCGTGGTGGTCCCCGAGCGCTGATTTCCCGTCAGCCGTGAGCGAGGGCCTGCTTCACCGTCGCCTGCAGGTCGTGCCAGGAGGCGATGAACTTCTCGACGCCCTCGTCCTCCAACTGCTGCGTGACGTCGGCGAAGTCGACCCCGACCTGTGCGAGGGCGTCCATCACCTCGTGGGCCTCCGTGTAGTGGTCGGTGATGGTGTCGCCGGTGACGACGCCGTGGTCGTAGGTGGCCTGCAGCGTCTTCTCCGGCATGGTGTTGACGGTGTGCTCGGCGACCAGTTCCGTGACGTACAGCGTGTCGGGAAGGGACGGATCCTTCACGCCGGTCGACGCCCAGAGCGGGCGCTGCACCGTGGCGCCCGCCGCGACGAGGGCCTTCGCCCGGTCCTCGGCGTAGCGCTGCTCGAACAACTCATAGGCGAGCCTCGCGTTGGCGACGCCGGCCTTGGACTTCAGCGCGGCCGCGGCCTCCCCGCCGATCGCGGCGAGTCTCTTGTCGACCTCGGTGTCGACCCGGGAGACGAAGAACGAGGCGACCGAGTGGATCTGGGACAGGTCCAGGCCTGCGTCCCTGGCCTTCTCGAGGCCCGCAAGGTAGGCGTCGATCACCTCGGAGTAGCGCTCGAGGCTGAAGATCAGCGTCACGTTGACGGAGATGCCCGACCCGATGGTCTCGGTGATCGCGGGCAGTCCGGCCTTGGTTGCGGGGATCTTGATGAGCACGTTCGGCCGGTCGACGCTGTCGTGCAGCGAGCGCGCCTGCGCGACGGTGGCGTCGGTGTCGTGTGCGAGGTCCGGGGAGACCTCGATCGACACCCGGCCGTCCTGGCCTGCCGTGGCGTCGTAGATTGGGCGGAAGATGTCGCATGCGTCGCGCACGTCGCTGGTGGTGAGGGCGAAGATGGCCTCGTCGACCGATGCCCCCGTCGCCGCCTGCTCCGCGATCGACTCCGCATAACCCTCGCCGTGCGAGATCGCACCCTGGAAGATCGTCGGGTTGGTCGTGACGCCCACCACGTTGCGGGTGTCGATCAGTTCCTGCAGGTTGCCGGACGTGATGCGGGAGCGGGAGAGGTCGTCGAGCCAGATGCTGACGCCCGCGGCGGAGAGTTGCTGGGTGGGAGAGGACATGGGCGCTCCTTCGAGATGGCGGGGTCGCCGGGTCGGTCGCGCTGGCGCGCCGTCCCGGCAGCCTCGACGGGTGGTCCTACGCCTTCGACGATACCGCCGTCACGTTGCCCTGCGTCCACATCCGCTCGGACCATCACCCATGAGGGTCCTGTCGACGGAGAGGTCGACGGCTACTCCAGCACCAGGTCGTTCGAGACGAGCCGGATCGTCGCGTCGCGCTCCTGGATCGCGTTGACGGCGGCCAGGATGCCGTCCAGTTCGCGGGCGAACCGGTTGACGTCCCAGACGACGACCTGGTCGCCCGGATCGAGGGTGTCGAGGAGGTTGGAGAAGCCCCTGCGGGTCAGCGCATCGGTGTGCCCGCACACCTCGCTGTCGACGTAGACCTGGAGGTTGGACTCGCTCAACTCCTGCGACAAGGTGTGGAGTTCGCGTTGTGGAGGGGAATCGGTGCAGGCGGTGCGGACATACCCGTATGCAGTCATCTCCCGATCCTCACACAACGCCTCGTCCACTCAGCGCCCGGGTCCCGCGAAACGATCGGACCCGAACATCGCGGGCAAGCGTGTGCCCTCGTCATCGAAATCCCGGTGTTCCCGCAACCAGCGGGATCAAACACCGATCTATTGTGGAACTGGTCTACCCGCGATGGGGTGAGCGCGAAGAACCTGGAATTCCCGCTGGCAGCGGCGCATCGGCGCCGACCAGCAGGTTCATGACTGGCGCGTCCGCCGGGTCAGCGCTTAGGCGGTTCTGGAGTCGACCAGGTCGCGCATCCGCCTCACGGGGGAGAGGATCACCGCGAGCGACGACAGCGCCATCACCGCAGCGCCGATGACCCCGGCCAACCAGAGTCCTGCCAACTCGACGGTGAGGCCGGCGGCCAGCGCGCCCACCGGCAGTGCGCCCCAGGAGAGCAGTCGGTAGGCGGCGTTGACCCTTCCTCGGATGACCTCGTCGACCGCGAGTTGGCGGACCGTGACGGCCTGTGAGTTGGCGACCCCGACGCCCAGCCCGGAGGCGAGGAAGGCGGCGGCCAGGACGGCAAGCGAGGCGAGGGTCGTGTCCCGGGCTGCCAACATGCCGAGCAGCGGCGCGGTGTTCCCGACGATCAGGGCCCCGATCAGTGACGGGCCGTAGCCGAACCTGGCGGTGAGGCGCGCGCTGAACGCCGCCCCGATGAAGGCGCCGACGCCGCCCGCCATCAGCACAAGGCCGAGCGCGAGGGGCCCGTCGGGCCGTGAGGTGAGGATCGCCACCGTGACGGCGAGCATGAACACCTCGTTGCCGAGGTTCCACGTCGTCGCCTCGACGGCGAGGCCGCGCACCGAACGGTTCCGCCAGAGCGCGGCCAACCCCTGACCTGCCTGGGTGACGGCGTTCGCCTCCTGGCGCTCCGGCGCGGGTTCGTCGGTGCGCACCCGCCAGAGCAGGAGCGCGGACGTGACGCTGGCGATGCCGTTGATCAGGAGTGCAACGGGAGCCGTCACCGCCTGGACCAGTGCGCCGCCCAAGCCGCTGCCTCCGATGTCGATGGCCGACTCGGTCGCCGTCACCCGCGCGTTGGCATCCGGCAACTGCTCGGCCGTCACCACGTGGGGCAGGAAGGAGAAGTCGGCGAGCGAGTGAAGCACGGCGAGCGAACCGATCAGGAACGTGAACACCACGAGCATCGGGATGCCGAGCAGGCCGGTCAACGCGAGCGCGGCCATCGAGACCAGGAGAAGTGCGCTGACCAACTCGGCGCCGATCATCATGCGCCGCCTGCGGTACCGGTCGACGACCACGCCCAGCCACAGCGTCAGCAGGAGGTAGGGCAGATACATCGCGGCCCTCACCCAGGACATCTCCTGGGCGCTCGCGCCAAGGGTCACCAGGGCGAGGACGGGGAGGGCGAGGTCTCCGATCTCGGCGCCAAGTCCAGCCACGGCCCCGGCTCCCCATACCTTGCGGTAGTCGGGGCTGGACCAAGCGGTAACCGTCTTCATGCATTCGCAGGTTACGCCGACGATTGCCCCATGGCAACCATCAACACCGAATTGATGGTTACACTGGGTGGATGGCAGATACGGTCGTTGCGCCGCGGGCGCCTGGCGCGCTCGAGTTGGTGCGAGCCTTCGTGAACAGCCTCGACATCGAGGACTCCGTCGACTCTCTCCTCAACGCCGAGGGCTGGGGGCGTTGGTCTACGGAGGTCGGCTGTGAAGGCGCGGCCACGGACGCCGACCTCGCTCGGCTCCGGGTGTTGCGCGAGGCGCTCCGCGGCGCGCTGCTCGCCAACCACGATCGCGCCCCGCTGCCGGAAGAGGCAAGGGCCGCGGTCGCCGACGCGATCGACTGGTCAGGCGCGCGCACCACCGTCACGGAGGCGGGCCTCGCGCTCGAGCCGGCTGGAAGCGGCCCGAGGTGGCTGGCGGGCGCCGTGGTCGCTGCGGTCGCCGCCGCCCTCGCAGACGGCACCTGGTCCAGGCTCAAGGCCTGTCGCGACGACGCCTGCCAGTGGGCCTTCTACGACCACTCGCGCTCCCGCACCGGCCAGTGGTGCTCGATGGAGGTCTGCGGAAACCGGAACAAGCAACTCCGGTGGCGCGAACGGCAGGCCGGCGGTAACTGAACGGGCAGCGTGCAGCGGGCCTTGGTCGCCTCGGGTGGGGCGTGCGGGGCTCGAACCCGCGACGGGCGGATTATGAGTCCGCTGCTCTAACCGGCTGAGCTAACGCCCCCGACCACGCCCAAGAGCATAGCGGCGCGGACCCCGTTCCCGGACGCGGCTACAGCTTCGGATTCGGCGACGGATCGCCCGGGCCGGACTGGTCGCCACTCGGCTGCAGCATCGACGGGGTCTCGGAGTATTCGCCGCCGTTGTTGCCGGACGACGGGGACGACGGGGTGCCGCCACTGCCGCTCTGGCTCGGGTCCGGGGAGCCGGAACCGCCGGAGCCCGACGCGGGCGACGGGATCGGCTGGGGCGCGTCGACGAGCGGTTGGTTCTGAAAAAGCAGGATCGCAAGCAGCAGGGCGAGGGCGGCGATCAGCGCCATCAGCAGGAAGCTGACCAGCATCGTGATCCAGCCGGCGCGGTCCTTCTTGCCCGGCCAGGGCAGCGGCCAGACGCGCGTGGTGCCATGACCTGTCTTGTCGATCCAGTGCAGCCGGTAGTCGGGGCCGGCCGGCTTGCTGAGCGGGGGAGTCGCGGTCAGGTCGATCGCGAGCAGGATCCGTCGCGCCTCGGTGACGGCACGCCTGGAGCCGTCGAACGCCAGCGCCACCCACGGGGCCAGCGGAGCCTTCGAGTCGAGTTGCGGGTCGTCGTCCTCGCTGCGGAAGCGGCCCGCCATCCGGCCGTCGTCCTGGTCCTGCCCGCCGCGGGCGACCACGGTGTCGATGTGCATCGCGTTGATCTCGCCGGAGAACCGGGCCCTGGCCGCGGCGTCCTGGGCCGCGCCCTCCGACAGGAGAAGCAGCATGACGGAGTCGCCGCCGTCCTCGTGGCCGACGAAGGCCATGCCCGCTGGGGTCGCGGTGAGCCGCGCGTCGAGCCAGAAGTCGCCGAGCTTGACGGGGTCCTCGTCGGTGAGCGGGAACTGCTCGGCCATGTCGACCGGGGGCACCGGAGCGGTGCTGGAGGTGGGGAGGTCGGCGCGCGTGACGGTCGGGGTGTCGTCAAACTCCCCGGCGGACGCGGCGCTCGCGGCGGCGTCGTCAGGCTGGTCGGGGCCCTTTCCGGGCCGATCCTCGGTGCTCATCGTCAACCATCGAACCACATCACCCCAAGCAGGTGCGTGACATCCCGCGCGCCGTCGAACAGGTTGGATGGTCTGACGAGGGCGCTATCGTAGACGCGGATCACTATCCAGAAGGAGCGCCGCGTGAGCACACCGCCGACCGAACAAGCGCAGTTGCCGAGCAACGTCGCCGACGCGGCCAAGGTCCTCGGACAGGCCATCAGCCAGGTTCAGCGAGTCATCGTCGGGCAGGAGCACATGGTGCAACAGCTCATGGTGGCGCTGCTTGCGAAGGGACACTGTCTGCTTGAGGGCGTCCCCGGCGTCGCGAAGACCCTTGCCGTGCGCTCGTTCGCGACCGTGGTCGGCGGCGACTTCGCCCGCATCCAGTTCACCCCCGACCTGGTGCCCTCCGACATCGTCGGAACGCGCATCTACTCGGCCAACTCCGAGTCCTTCCAGATCGAACTCGGCCCCGTCTTCGTCAACTTCGTCCTCGCGGACGAGATCAACCGCGCGCCAGCAAAGGTGCAGTCGGCGATGCTCGAGTTGATGGCGGAGAAGCAGGTCTCCATCGCGGGCAAGACCTACCCTGCGCCGAAGCCGTTCATCGTCATCGCGACGCAGAACCCCGTCGAGTCCGAGGGCGTCTACCCGCTTCCCGAGGCGCAGCGCGACCGCTTCCTCATGAAGGTCGACGTGCCTTACCCGCGCGGCAACGAGGAACTCGAGATCCTGCGCCGCATGTCCGTGCGACCGCCGGAGGCCGAGCAGGTCCTGGACACGCAGTTGGTGCTGCACCTGCAGGACATGGCCTCCAACGTGTTCGTGCACAACCTGGTCGCCGAATACATCGTGCGTCTTGTGCTCGCGACGCGTGCCCCGAAGGACTTCAACATGCCCGACCTGGACAACGTGATCCAGATCGGCTGCTCCCCGCGAGCCACCCTCGGCCTCGTCGCCGCGGCCCGCGCCCTCGCGCTGATCAACGGCCGCGACTACGTGCTGCCGACCGACGTGCAGGCCGTCGCCAAGGACGTGATGGCGCACCGCATCGTGCTCGGCTTCGACGCGATCGCAGACAACATCAACACCCTCGATGTGGTCGACCGGATCCTCGCCATGGTGCCTGCGCCCACCCCGGTCTGGAACCAGGAACAGCGCCAGGCCAGCCACGAGCAGCACGCTCACCAGCCCGGTCGCGCCTAGGAAGCTGTGGCCCAGCCGGAGTTCACCTTCAACGGCCCCCCTCCGCAGGGGCCGCCCATGCTCGCGCCGGACGACCGGCGCGGCGCCGCGATGTCGGTGCTGCGTCCCCCGACCGGTCCGACGATCCCGCTCAACAAGTTGGCCCCTGAGGCCGCGCTGCGCCGCCTCGAGTTGACCGTCGTGCGGCGCCTCGAGGGCTTCCTGCACGGCGACCACCTCGGTCTGCTGCCCGGCCCCGGCTCCGACACCAACGACGCCCGCATCTACCAGCCCGGCCAGGACGACGTCCGCAAGATGGACTGGGCCGTCACGGCCCGCACCACCGTCCCGCACGTCCGCGACACCATGGCCGACCGCGAACTCGAGGTGTGGGCGCTGCTCGACGCCACCCCGTCGATGAACTGGGGAACCGACGGCATCACCAAGCGCGACCTCGGGATCGCCGCGATCGCCACCATCGGCTTCCTCAGCCAGAAGATGGGCGACCGGTTCGGCGGCATGGTGATGCTGCCAGACAAGATCAAGCGCTTCCAGGCGCGCTCCGGTCGCACCGCCCTCTACGGGCTGCTGCGCAAGATGCTGACCGAGCCGATCGTGCCCGACCACGCCACGGGCGACCTGCAACTGGCCGACGGCATCGAACAGTTGACCCGCGCGGAGCGCCGCCGCGGCATGCGCGTGGTCGTGTCCGACTTCCTCACCCCGGGCGACGCCGAACTCGACATCACCGAGCCACCGCCGTGGGAGCGCGCGCTCCGCCGCCTCGCGGTGCGCAACCAGGTGCTCGCCGTCGAGATCATCGACAGGCACGAGGTCGAGTTCCCCGACGTCGGCGAGATGCTGATCCGCGACCCCGAGACCGACTTCTCCCGCTACATCAACACCTCCGACGACGCGGCGCGGCGACGGATGGACGCCGCCACCCGCGCCCAGCGCGAACGCATCAAGGTGTCGCTCCGCCGTGCGGGCGTCGGCCACATCCAGTTGCGCACCGACCGCGACTGGGTCGCAGACATCGCCCGCTTCGTCCTGAACTACCGCAAGACCGCCAGCGTGCTGCATCAGCCGCCGCAGGGGGTGAGCAAGTGAGCTGGGTCCCCGACTTCGCCAATCCCGAACGCCTCTGGACCCTCGCGCTGCTCCCGGTCCTGATCATCGCCTACCTGATCGTGCTGCGGCTCAAGGGCCGGGTCGCGCTGCGCTTCACCAACACGGGCGTCCTCGGACGCGTCGTCGGCTCCCAGAAGCGTTGGACCAGGCACCTGTTCGTCGCCATGTCGCTCGCCTCGCTGGTGGTCCTCGGCCTGGCCTACGCCAACCCGCTCGGCGTCGAGAAGCAGCCCCGTGAGCGCGCGACCGTCGTGATGGTCGTCGACACGTCGCTGTCGATGTCGGCGGAGGACGTCAGCCCCAACCGCCTCGACGCGGCCAAGAAGGCAGCGACGCAGTTCATCCACGACCTTCCCGACACCTACAACGTCGCCGTCGTGTCGATGTCGGGTAGCCCGTCCATCGCGATCCCACCGACCACGGACCGGGGCGCGACAGAGCGCGCCATCAACGCGCTGGAACTGGCCGACGGCACGGCGATCGGCGACTCGATCACCTCCGCGTTGAAGGCGGTCGACCAGGCGCCCAAGGGTGACGACGACAAGGCCGCGCCCGCCATGATCGTGATGCTCTCCGACGGCACCAACACCGAGGGCCCCGCACCTGCGGACGCCGCGCGGGAGGCGAAGGGTCGCGAGATCCCGATCTTCACCATCGCTTACGGCACCGAGAACGGCTTTGTCGATGTCGACGGGAGACGCGAGAACGTCGCGCCCGACACCGCGACCCTCAAGGCGATCGCCGACGCGAGCGGCGGCAAGGCCGTCGGCGCCGACAACTCGGCGGCCCTCAAGGACGCCTACAAGCAGATCGGCTCCGTCATCGGCTACGAGGACGTCAAGAAGCCCATCACCGCCACCTACGCGGCGGTCGCGCTCGGCTTCGCGATCGTCGCGGCGCTCGGCGCGGTCTTCATGGCGGCGAGGTGGCCACGATGACGCTGCTAGCCATGGAGTTCATCGCCCCGCAGCGGCTGTGGGCGCTGGCCATCATTCCCGTGATCGCGCTGCTGTACGTCTTCCTCGCGGGCAAGGGCGGCGCCAAGAAGCGCCCCATGAGTTCCCGGCTGCAACTGGTCGTCCCCAAGGACGCCGCGTGGAAGCGCCACGGAGCCGTGCTGCTCGCGCTGCTCAGCCTTGGGGCGCTGATCGTCGCCTGGGCGATCCCGAAGGACTACACGGACAAGCCACGCGACCGCGCGACGGTCGTGGTCGCGATCGACGTGTCCTGGTCGATGGAGGCCGAGGACGTCAACCCCAGCAGGCTCCAAGCCGCGCAGGCCTCCGCCAAGGATTTCGTGAACTCGCTGCCGGAACGCTTCAACGTCGCGCTGGTGACATTCGCAGGCACCGCGGACATCGCCGTCCCTCCCACCGTCGACAGGGGAGCGGTGGATCGCGCCATCGACGCGCTGGAACTGGCGCCGTCGACGGCCGTCGGCGAGGGCATCTACAAGAGCATCGACTCGCTCAAACTGGTGCCGCCGGATCCCAACGACCCTGAGGCCGTCGCACCAGCGGCGATCGTGCTGCTCTCCGACGGCGCCACCAACATCGGCCGCAGTTCGGCAGGCGCGGCGCAGAAGGCCAAGGACGACGGCGTGCCGATCTACACGATCGCCTACGGCACCGACGACGGCTACGTCGTACAGGACGGGCAGCGGCAGCGGGTCTCGGTCGACCACTACGAGATGAGCGAGATCGCCCGGATCAGCGGTGGCAAGAAGTACTCGGCCGAGTCGAGCGGGCAGTTGACCGAGGTCTACGACGCGATCCGCGAGTCGGTCGGCACCGAGAAGGTCCCCGCCGAGATCACCGACCGCTACGCGGGCCTTGCGATCATCTTCGCGGTCCTCTCCGCGCTGGGCGTGATCTCGCTCGGGGCGCGCTGGCCGTGACCATCACCCAGAACCTGGCCCGCGTGAGGGCCGACATCGACGACGCGTGTCTCAGCGCGGGCCGCGACCCTGGCGAGGTCAGGCTGCTGCCCGTCAGCAAGTACCACGACGCCACGGCGATCCGTGAGGCCCACGCGGCCGGGTACGTGCTGTTCGGCGAGAACAAGGTGCAGGAACTGGTCGCCAAGGCCGACGAACTGGGTCCCGAGGGCATCGGCTTCGCCGTCATCGGGCACGTCCAGACCAACAAGGCCCGCGACGTGGCGCGAGTGGCGGCGGAGGTCCAGTCGTTGGACTCGCTGCGGCTCGCGGAGGCGCTGCAGCGGCGCCTGGAGGCGGCAGACCGGAGGCTCCCGGTGCTCGTCCAGGTCAACACGTCGGGGGAGTCGGCCAAGTCGGGCATCAGGCCTGAGGATGCGGTCGAGGTCGCCCGGGCGCTGTCGTCGTTCGACAGGCTCGACCCGCGCGGCCTGATGACGATGGCGGTCTACAGCCCCGACGAGGACGAGGTCGCCGCCTGCTTCCGTCGCCTGGTCGAGGCTCAGGCCCGGATCCGCGACGCCGTCGGCGGCGGCTGGGACGAGTTGAGCATGGGAATGTCGGGGGACTTCCGGATCGCCATCCGCGAGGGCTCGACCTGCGTGCGGATCGGCACCGCGATCTTCGGCCCCCGCCCCGCCGCTGGTTGAGCCATGAGGGACGCGAAGCGGACCTCATCGGTCGAAACCCTCCCGCGGCCGAAGAGCACACCCAATCCGAGCACTGAGTGCCAGTGGGTTTCGACGCACCGGCGTGACTGCTGATTGAGCCACGAAGGGGCGCGGAGCGTCGCTTCGTCGGTCGAAATCTCGTGAGGTGGGGCAGCGACCTGTGGTGGGGGTCGGCGGAATGGTACCGGGGTTTCGACGCAGCGGCGGGCGACTTCGTCGCCGCGGCTGGCTCAACCAGCGGGCCCGCTGGTTGAGCCATGAGGGACGCGTAGCGGACCTCATCGGTCGAAACCTTCCCGCGGCCGAAGAACACACCCAATCCGAGCAGTGGGCGACAGTGGGTTTCGACGCACCGGCGGGCGACTTCGTCGCCGCGGCTGGCTCAACCAGCGTGTCTGCTGGTTGAGCCACGAAGGGGCGCGGATGGCCGCTGGTTGAGCCATGAGGGACGCGTAGCGGACCTCATCGGTCGAAACCTTCCCGCGGCCGAAGAACACACCCAATCCGAGCACTGAGTGCCAGTGGGTTTCGACGCACCGGCGGGCGACTTCGTCGCCGCGGCTGGCTCAACCAGCGACTGCCGCGGAAGGCAGAACCGGCCGCGGCGACCGGGTCAGTTGCCGGTCTTCGGGGGCTTCGGGCGGTCCGGTCGCTGCGTCGGGGCGTCCTTGACCTTCAACTCGACCATGCCGTGGCGCTCGCCGTCGGGACCCTGAGCCCACACCACGTAGGTGCCCCGCTCGAAGTGCTTCGGGATCCGGAACGACACCGAGATGTCGCCGTCGGCGTCGGCCTTGGTCGTCGCGACCCGGGTGCCCGGATCGTCGGAGTTGGCCGTTGCGAGGTAGATCTCGATCCGCTTCCCGGCCGGGAACATGCCGCCCTCGACCGAGTGCTTCGCCTCGGGGCGCGACGCCTTGCTCGTGCCGCCGACCTTGATCCAGGGATCGCCGCCGTCGGGCTCCTCGCCTGCCTCGACCTTCAACTGCACCGTCGGGTAGTGGCTCTCGGAGGTTCCCGTCGCGCACACCGCGAGGATGTCAGCGACGCCGGGCTTCATCTTGGGGACGTACATGGATGCCTTCCACGTTCCGTCGGCGGCGGGCCGGACCTTGACCCGCGAGTCGCCCAGGAACACGTGGACGGTGTTGGCCGGGTCGCAGTCGGTGCCGGTGAGGGTGATCGTGTCGCCCACCTTCGCGCTGTCGCGCGACAGGTCGGGGGTGATGTCGGCGTGGGCGGCCGTGATGGTGCCCAGCGAGATCAGCCCGCCGAGGATGACGGTGGACAAGAGGGTCGTGCGCAACATGGTCTTCCCTTTCGCAGTCGGTGGGCACCCGTCGGGGTACCTCACTGATAACTACGCTCGCCAGGGGGCAGATGGTTGCGAGGGCTTTGTCGCGCTACAGGTTCTCGATCTCGAGGACCGGCACGTCGGGGCTCGCCGCCATGCCGAAGACCTGCTCCAGGAACGACACCTGCGCCTCCAACGCGAGGCGCCGCGTCGCCATGGCACGGAAGCCGTGGCCCTCGCCCTCCAGCATCAGCAGCGCCACTGGTTGCCCTGCCGCGCGGACCGCGTCTGCCATCTGCACCGCCTGGTTCGGCGGCACGACCTTGTCCTCGGTGCCCTGCAGGATCAGCATCGGCGTCGACAGCCGGTCGAGGTGGTTGATGGGGGAGCGTCCCTCGTACACGTCGCGACCGGAGGGCCACGGCGCGATCAGGCCCTCGGGGTAGCGCGACTCCGCCTTGTGGGTGTCGGTGACGAGCGTGGTGAGGTCGCCGATGCCGTAGCGGCTGATCCCGGCGGCGAACACGTCGGTCGAGACGAGCGCGTTGAGCGTGGTGTACCCGCCGGCGCTGCCTCCGGTGATCGCGACGCGCTCCGGGTCGGCGAGGCCTGCGTCCGTGACGGCGCGGACCGCGGCGACGGTGTCGCTTACGTCGAGCAGGCCCCAGTTCCCGCGGAGGCGGTCGCGGTAGGCGCGACCGAAGCCGGTCGATCCGGAGTAGTTGACGTCGAGGACCGCGAAGCCGCGCGAGACCCAGAACTGGATGGTCGCGTCGTAGCCGGATGTTGCCATGCTGGTGGGGCCGCCGTGGGTCATCACCAGCAGCGGCGGCCGTGCGACCTCGGGGCGGTACAGCCAGGCCTGCACGGGCCCAGCCTCGCCGTCGGCCCAGATGCTCTCGGCGGCCGCGACGTCAGGCTCCTTCTTCGACGCGCCAGCGAGCGTCTCGACGGAGCCGTCGGGGTGGATCGCGACAAGCGATGAGGCCCGGTTGGCCCATTCGGCGACCACGCAGATCACGTCGCCCGCCACAGCCACGGATTCGATGTCGGTGGTGCCTGGCAGCGGCCATGCCACGTCCCCGCCCTTGGAAGGCCAGACGGCGAGCGAGCCGATCCCGTCGGCGTAGGAAAGCGTCGCGATCCTGTCGTCGCCGAAGGAGGCGGCGGTGGCGGGGTTCAGCACCCACAGCGGGCGTGAGCAGTCGCGCTCGACGGCCCACTCGGGGCCGCCGTCGATCCGCCAGTTCCAGAACCCGGAGCGGTCGTCGACGTAGGCGAGGCGGCCGGAGGGCAGCCACAGCGGGTAGCCCGCGGCGACCCCGTCGGCGGCGCTGACGGGGGAGGCGTCGGACGGGTCGGCGAGGGAGGCGACCCACACGGAGCAGGTGTCCCAACTCATGTTCGGGTGGTCCCACTGCTGCCAGGCCAGGCGACCGTCGCGCACCGCGACGGAGGCGTAGAAGTCCGCGCCGGTCGCGAGCACCCGGCCGCCATCGGCGTTGTCGCCGTCCAGGGAGAGGGCGACGATCTCGGTGCGGGCCTCCGGTTCGGCGGAGTGGTCCTCGCGGACCGCCACCACGATCCCGTCGGGCAGGCTCAGCCGCAGCCCGCCGTAGACGTAGGAGGTGCCCGCCTGCGTGAGCGGCCGGGAACCCTCGCGGTCGAGCAGCCACACCTGGCCGGTGCGGTCGTCGCAGTAGGCGAGGCTCAGCGCGTCGACGCTGTAGGCGCCGCCGCCGTACTCCATGGCCCGCGAGCGCACGTTTGCGTCAGGGGTCAGATCCGTCACCTCTCCGCCCATCAGACGGCGAACGGTCGTGCGGCCGTCCTCAGCCGCGATGGTCGCCAGCCAGTAGATGGCCTCATCGCTGGCCTGGACCTGCGAGACGGCGTCGGGGTAGTTCAGCACGGAGTCGATCGGCATGGGTTCACGCATTCTGGCTGTATATCCGATCGGCGCCCGGTTGATCAAGCCCGGGGACAACGCCCGTTGCCAACTCAGTCAGGCTCATGCACAATGGGCAGCACCACCTGGCGCAGCCAAATCGCAGGGGAAGGCAATTGGGCCCAACCAGGAGGTACAAGCGATGACTACTCGTTTCGAGACGAGTCACCCGACGCGAGGCATGATCTTCATCCACTCGGCGTCGGCGGCGCTGTGCCCTCATGTTGAGTGGGCCATCGGGACCGCGCTCGGCTCCCGCGTCGACCTCGAATGGACCAACCAGCCGGCCCAGCCGGGCACGCAGCGCGCCGAGTACTCCTGGACGGGCACCCCAGGTCAGGGCGCCGCACTGTCGACGGCGCTGGCGCGGATCAGCCAGGTGCGCTTTGAGGTGACCGAGGAGCCGACACCCGCCTCCGACGGTCAGCGCTACTGCTACACCCCGACGCTCGGCTCGTTCTCGGCGATCGTCGGCGTACATGGCGACATCCTGGTGGCGGAGGACCGGCTCAAGCACGCCGTCGCCACCGATGCACTGGGCGGCGAGCCGATCTTCAAGGCCCTCGAGCGGCTGCTCGGCGTGCCGTGGGACGACGAACTTGACGTGTTCCGCTACGCCTCGGAGGATGCCCCGGTGCGCTGGCTGCACCAGGTCGGCTGATCCGGCCCCCTTGACAGGCGCTCCTCCCTGGCGCCGAAACAACAACTCACCGCCACCTCTGATCCCGGTGGCGGTGAGTTTGTCATGTGTGGGCTCAGTCGGTCACGTTCTGGTTGGTGACCGCGACGGCGACGTTGGAGCCGCCGAAGCCGAACGAGTTGTTGATGGCGGCGAGCTGGCCGTCGGGCAGCGCACGCTTCTCGTTGACGGCGATGTCGATCGGGAGCCCCGGCTCGAGGGTCTCGATGTTGATCGTCGGCGGCACGACCCGGTCCCTGAGCGCCATCACGGTGGCGAAGGTCTCGAGCGCGCCCGCGCCGCCGAGCAGGTGCCCGGTCATCGACTTCGTGGAGGTCACCACGACCCCGTCGACGGCGGAGCCGAGCGCGGCGGCGATCGAGTTGGCCTCGGTCACGTCGCCCTGCGGGGTCGAGGTGCCGTGCGCGTTGACGTGGACGATTTCGCGGGCCTCGAGGCCGGCGGCGCGCATCGCCTTGAGCATGGCCTGCGACTGGCCGCAGCCGGTCGGTTCGGGCTGCACGATGTCGTGGTTGTCGTTGCTGATGCCTGCGCCGACGAGGGTGCCGTAGATCTTCGCGCCACGGGAAAGGGCGCTCTCCAGGGTCTCCAGCACCATGATCGCTGCGCCCTCGCCGAGCACGAAGCCGTCACGGTCGACGTCCCACGGGCGCGAAGCGTGCTCCGGGTCGTCGTTGCGTCGGCTGAGGGCCTGCATCTGGGCGAAGGCGTTGAGGGGGAGCGGATGCACCACTCCCTCGGTGCCGCCGACCACCGCGATGTCGCACCTGTCGAGCTGGATCTGGTCGTAGGCCAGCGAGATGGCCTCGTTGGAGGAAGCGCAGGCGCTCACCGGGGCGTGCACCGCGGCGGCCGCGCCGATCGTGAGGCCGAGGTTCGCGGCGGGGGCGTTGGCCATCAGCATCGGGATCGTCAGCGGGGAGACGCGGCGCAGGCCCTTCTCCTTCTGGGTGTCCCAGTTGCCGAGCAGCGAGTGGAGGCCTCCGATGCCGGTGCCGACGGAGACGAGCAGGCGGTCGGGGTCGACGGGGTTGTCCTCGCCGAGGCCGTAGCCCGCGTCGGCCCATGCCTCGAGACCTGCGACCATCGCAAGCTGCGAGGAGCGGTCAAGGCGGCGGGCGGCGACGCGGTCGAGGCGTTCGACGGGGTCGGCGGTCTCGGCGGCGAAGGTGACGGGGAGGTCGGCCGCCCAGGGCTGCTGCAGCGTGTGGACGCCGGAGCGGCCTGCGAGCATTGCCTCCCAGGTGCTGGGGGCGTCGACGCCGAGCGGGGTGAACGCGCCAAATCCGGTGATGACGACGGTGCGGGTCATGCGTGGGCTCCTAGGCGACGGGGAGTTGAGGGATGGGGTGGGCGGCCACGGCCTGCGTGGCCGCCCGACGCGTCAGTTCTGGGCGCGCTCGATGTAGGCGACGGCGTCGCCGACGGTCTTGAGGTTCTTGGCGTCCTCGTCGGGGATCGACACGCCGAACTTGTCCTCGCAGGCGTAGATGATCTCGACCATCGACAGGGAGTCGACGCCCAGGTCGTCCACGAAGGACTTGTCGAGCTGGACGTCCTCGGCGGCGACACCGGCGATGTCGTTGACGATCTCGGCGAGGTCTGCGCGGATCTCTTCAGTGCTTGCCATGGTTGGCTCCTTCTTTTCAGGTGGTGTTGCGATCAGGGCAGGATCACGGTCTGGCCTGCGAACACGAGGCCCGCACCAAATCCGATGATCAGTGCACTGTCACCGCTCTTGGCCTGCCCGGATTCGAGCAGGGCCTCCATCGCCAGCGGGATCGATGCCGCCGACGAATTGCCCATCCGGATGATGTCGCGGCCGACCACGACGTCCTCGGGCAGCTTGAGGTGGCGCAACATCGAATCGGTGATCCGGTTGTTGGCCTGGTGGGGGATGAAGCAGTCGAGCTCCTCGGGGGTCAGCCCCGAAACGGCGAGGGTCTCGACGGCCTTGTCGACGATGGCGGTGGTTGCCCACTTGAAGACCTCGCGACCCTCCATGTGGATGTGGGGGCCCTCGACGCTCGGGTTGACCTTGCGCCAGTCGTCGATCTCGATGACGCGCGAGGCCTCGGGCTTGGAGCCCCACACCGTCGGGCCGATCGCGGGCGCGTCGGAGGCGCCGATCACCACTGCGCCTGCACCGTCGGAGAACAGGAACGCGGTGGAGCGGTCGGTGAGGTCGGTGTAGTTCGACAGCGTCTCGACGCCGAGCACCAGCACGTTCCTGGCCGATCCGGCGCGCACCATCGACTCGGCGATGCCGACGCCGTAGCAGAACCCGGCGCAGGCGGCGGAGATGTCGAACGCGGCGGGGGCATTCAGGCCGAGCTTCTCGGCCATGATGCAGGCCAGCGAGGGGGTCTGCTGGTAGTGCGAGACGGTAGACACCAGGATCGCGTCGATGTCGGAGGGCTGCAGCCCGGCGCGCTCGATGGCCTTCGTGGCGGCCTCGAGGCCAAGCGTCTCGGCGTCCTCTCCCTCGGCGACCCAGTGCCGCTCGGTGATCCCGGTGCGCTGCTGGATCCACTCGGGGGTGGAGTCGATCATGGTGCACATCTCGTCGTTGGTGACGACGCGGCTGCCGCGGGCTCCGCCGACGGACAGGATGCGGGCGAACTCGGCGCCGGTGGAGGACTTCAAGGCCACAGTGGAACTCACTCGTTCTCGGGCTGCTGGGCAGCGGTGGATGCGTGCTCGGCGACGAAGGCGCGGGCCTCGTCGAGCTGGTCGGGGGTGTTCAGGTTGAACAATGCCACGGGTTTGAGGTTGCGCTGGGCGATCTTGGTCAAAGTGCCCGCAGGGGCGAGTTCCAGCAGCCCGGTGACGCCCATCGCGGCCATCGTCTCCATGCAGAGATCCCAGCGGACGGGGTTGGCGACCTGGTTGATCATCCGGGCGAGCGCGTCGGCGCCCGAGGTGACGACGCTGCCGTCGGCGTTGGTGAGCAGCGGGATGCTCGGGTCGGAGGTTGCCACGCCCGCCGCGATGCGCTCCAGGTGGGCGACGGCCGGCTGCATGTGGATCGTGTGGAAGGCCCCGGCGACGCTGAGCGGCATCAGACGCGCGCGCCGCGGCGGGTTCTCGGCCAGGGCCGCGAGCTGCTCGACGGTGCCAGCGGCGACGATCTGGCCGGTGCCGTTGTTGTTGGCCGGGGTGAGGCCCGCGGCCTCGATCGCGGCGAGGACCTCGTCACGGTCGCCCGCGACGATCGCCGTCATCGACGTGGGGCGGGCGGCGGAGGCCTCGGCCATCGCGCGGCCGCGCTCACGCACCAGGATCAGCGCGTCGTCGTCCGAGATCGCCCCGGCGATGGCCATCGCGGCGAGTTCGCCGACCGAGTGGCCCGCGGTGACGCCGACGGGGGAGGTGTCGTCGCCGAGCAGTGCGCGCGCCGTCAGCAGGGCCGAGGCCACCAGCAGCGGCTGGGCGATGGCGGTGTCGCGGATGGTGTCGGCATCGGCGGCCGTGCCGTAGTGGGCGAGGTCGAGCTCGCTGACGGCCGAGAGCGCGGCCAACTGGTCGGCGAGGGCGCTGTCCTCCAGCCAGGGGGCGAGGAAGCCGGGAGTCTGGGCACCCTGTCCGGGCGCGACGATTGCAAGCACGATCCAACCTTGCCCGTTCGGCGCCCCACCCGGCGACGCGAATCGCACGAAATTGCCGGGCGGCCCGTTGTGGGAATCCAACAAGGAGGTGACGGACAAATCGGCCCTGACTGCAGTCAACCTTTGTCAGGTGCGGTGAATTACAGCCCTGTGATTCGGGTCAGTCCTGTAGTCGGCCCAGGGTGATGGCCATCCTCAGCACGTAGGCCTCGCGGGCGTCGGCGGGGTTGTAGCCCGTCACGTCCTGGATCCTCTTCAGGCGGTAGCGCACGGTGTTGGGATGCACGAACAGGGCGCGGGCGGTGGCCTCCATGGAGGAGCCCGCGTCGAGGAAGCCGACGCAGGTGTCGAGCAGTTCCTTGTTGGCGGCGAGCGCGGGGTAGATGTCGCCCGCGAGCGTCCGCCGTGCGTGCCCGTCTCCGGCGAGCGCCCGCTCGGGGAGCAGGTCGATGGCGAGCATGGTCGGCGGACCCTCGGGCCACGCCTTCGCGGCCCGGTAGCCGGATGCGGCGGCTCGGGCGGAGCGTGGCGCGCCGGAGAGGCCGTCGACGGTCGGGCCGATCACGACCGGACCTGGCGCGAAGAACTCCTGAAGCTTGGCGACACGTTCGCAGGTCTCGAGCGGCTCCCCGACGCCGGCGCCGCCGACGATGCAGATCAGCCGGTCGCCCTGCGGGGCGGCGAGCACGTCGAGCTTGAGCTTTGCCGCGGCCCTGCGCAGCCCGTCGAGTTGGCGGACGCCGTCGGTGTTGGTGGTGTCGGGTGCGCCTCCGATGGCGACGACGACCTGGGACTCGGTGTTCCAGCCAAGCGTCGAGGCCCGGGAGATGACGGACTCGTCGGTCTCGGCGCGCACTACCGCGTCCACGACGGTCGCCTCGATGCGGGAATCCCAGGCACCCCGCGCCTCCGCGGCCCGCGCGTAGATGGCGGCGGCGGCGAAGGCCACCTCGCGGGAGTAGTGCACGATGCCCAGTTGCAGCGGTTGCCTGTCGCCGCGGGGGAGGAGGTGCTGGATCTGCTCCTCGACGACGTCGGTGGTGGTGCGCACCAGATCGACGGTCTGCTGCAGCGTGATCCTGCGGGCCATCGCCCGTGGCGCGGCGTCGAAGATCGACTCGGGCTCGAAGTCCTCGCCGGAGAACCAGGTGACGAAGCCGTCGATGCCGGAGCGGGCGAGCACGCCGATCCAGGACCGCGACTCCGCGTCGAGTTGGCCGAACCACGCGTGCCTTGCGGTGAGGGCGGTGAGGGTCGCGGTGTTCATCTCCGAGGAGGCCGCGGTCAGCCGCTTCACGAGGGCCGCCCTCGCCCTGGTCGAGGAGATCAGCGCTGGGGCCGTGCCTGGGCGTGGTTCCATCCCGCAAGCCTAGCCGTCACGGTGTGGGAGCACCGCCCGCGTTCGCGCCGTCCCTCCGCCGGTTGAGCCATGAGGGTCGCGAAGCGGGCTTCATCGGTCGAAATCTCGTGAGCTCGGGCAGGGACCTGTGGGCGGCATCTGCTGTCGGTGGCGGGGGTTTCGACGCACCGGCGGGCGACTTCGTCGCCGCGGCTGGCTCAACCAGCGCGTCGCACCGGCGGGCGACCTCGTCGCCGCGGCTGGCTCAACCAACGGCCGACCCCAATCGCCCAACGCCGTTGCGCGGACGCGGCCGGCCGACCCGACCGAGCACGGCGTCGCCGCTAGGCTGACCGCGATGGCACGCAAGGTTTTTGTGATCGGAATGGGGCCCGGCGGGTTCGGGCAACTCACCCTCGATGCCGTCGACGCGATGAACAGCGTCGACGCGTTCCTCGTCGCCGACGCGGCCGACGATCAGCCCGACCTGGTCTGGCGGCGCAGCGAACTGATCCGGCGCAACGTGCAGCGCGCGCACCGGATCATCACGGTCCTCGACCCGGCGCACATCCATCCCGAGGACGGCGACCTCGACGCCGCGCGGCTTGCGACCTACTCCCAGATCATGAGCGGGTTGCCGGAGGAGGCCAGCGTCGGCTTCCTCGCCTGGGGCGACCCCGCGCTCTACGACTCCATCCTGCGCGTCGTCGACGCGCTGCGCGCCACCATGACCCTCGACGTCACCGTCATCCCCGGCGTCTCCGCCCCGCAGGTGCTTGCCGCCGCGCACGAGATCGCCCTGAACCGGGCAGGGGAGAGCGTCCACCTCACCACGGGCCGCCGGTTGCTCGGCGAGTACCGCCCCGACCTCGGCGACGTCGTCGTCCTCAACGACGCCGACTTCACCTGCCGCGCCCTCGTCGACGAGTTCCCCGACACCGAGTTGTACTGGGGCGCCTACCTCGGCACCACCGACCAGGTCCTCGCCAACGGCCCGCTGCGCACCGTCGTGCCTGAACTTGAGGCGCTGCGCGCGAAACTGATCGCACACCACGGCTGGATCCAGGACATCTACCTGCTGCGCCCCGCCCCCTGACCCCCGCCGGGATGAACCCGATCGAGTGAGATCGGCACGCGACGCCCTTGTCGGTTGCTAGGTTGACGCGAATCTGCAACCAATGACGGGACTGCTGAACTCATGGAAAACCTCCAGAAGACTCTCGACGCCATCTCCTCCTTCGTGTGGGGCCCGTGGCTGCTCATCCCCCTGCTGCTGCTCACCGGCCTCTGGCTGACGATCCGGCTGCGCGGCATCCAGTTCCGCACCCTCGGCTCCGCCCTGCGGCTCGCCCTCTGGGAGCGCAAGGACGAGGACGCGCAGGAGGGCGACATCTCACAGTTCCAGGCGCTGACCACCGCGCTCGCCGCCACCGTCGGCGTCGGCAACATCGTCGGCGTCGCGACGGCCATCTCGGTCGGCGGCCCAGGCGCGCTGTTCTGGATGTGGGTCACCGGCCTGGTCGGCATGGCGTCGAAGTACTCCGAGGCCTTCCTCGCCGTCCGGTTCCGCACCGTCGACGCGAAGGGGCAGGCCTCAGGCGGCCCGCAGTACTACCTCAAGAAGGCGCTGCCCGGGAAGTGGGGCGTCGCCCTCAGCCTGATCTTCGCCGTCTTCGCGGTGCTCGCCAGCTTCGGCATCGGCAACATGACGCAGGCCAACGCCGTCGCGGAGAACGTCCACGACGCGTTCGGCGTCCCGCAGACCATCTCCGCCATCGTGATGGTCGTCTTCGTCGGCCTCGTCATCCTGGGCGGCATCAAGTCGATCGGCACCGTCACCTCGGCGCTCGTCCCGATCATGATCGTGTTCTACGTGGCGGGCGCGCTCTACATCCTGATCGTCAACATCGCCGACGTGCCCGGAGCGCTCGCCCTGATCTTCGGGCAGGCGTTCACCGGAAAGGCCGCAGTCGGCGGCGCGATCGGCGGATTCCTGATCGCGCTCCAGATGGGTGTCGCGCGCGGCATCTTCTCCAACGAGTCCGGCATGGGCTCTGCCGCCATCGCCGCCGCCGCCGCGCAGACCACCCACCCCGTCCGACAGGGCCTCGTCTCGATGACGCAGACCTTCATCGACACCATCATCGTGGTCTCCTGCACCGGCCTGGTGCTCGTCACCACCGGCGTGTGGGACTCCGGCGAGAGCCCCGCGGTCCTCACCTCGATGGCGTTCAGCCACGGCCTGCCCGGCGAATGGGGCGGCTACATCGTCTCCATCGGCGTCGTGCTGTTCGCCTTCTCGACGATCCTCGGCTGGTCCTACTACGGCGACCGCTGCATCGAGCGACTCTTCGGCGCCCGCGCGACCATCTGGTACCGCATCGTGTTCACGCTGGTGGTCTACATCGGTGCGACCATCCCGCTTGGCATCGTGTGGTCCTTCGCCGACATCATGAACGGCCTGATGGCGCTGCCGAACCTGATCGGCCTGCTGGTGCTCTCCGGCCTGATCGCCCGCGAGACGGCGCACTACCTCAAGAACGACCCGAAGTTGCGGGCCAAGCGTGGCGAGGTGGACGAGTTCATGGCCGACCAGCCGTCCTGAGGCCACGACGGCTTAGTCTCTACCCCATGAAGAGCAGCCTCGTGCCCGGCCTGACGGCCCAGGTCAGCGTCACCGTGGACGACTCGCTGACCGTTCCCGCGGTCAGCGACGCCTACCCGGGCTTCGCCGACATGCCGCGCGTGTTCGCCACCGGATACATGGTCGCGTTCGCCGAATGCGCCGCGATGGCCGTCATCGCCGAGCACCTCGACGAGGGGGAATCCTCCGTCGGCATCGACGTCAACATCTCCCACACGGCCGCCACCGCCGTCGGGATGACGGTGACCGCGCACGCCGAACTGCTCGAGGTCGACGGCAAGGTGCTGACCTTCCGCGTCAGCCTCGAGGACGAGGCCGGGCCGATCGGGCAGGGCTCGCACAAGAGGGCGGTGATCCTGCGGGACCGCTTCGACGCGGGCGTCGCGAAGCGCCGCGACTCGGCCCTGTGACCGGCGACCAGGTGACCGGCGACCAGCCCTCCAGGGGCCGGGTCACGCTGCTGGGCGGCGGTCCGGGCGACCCCGACCTGATCACCGTCGCTGGGCTGCGGGCGCTGCGGAACGCCGACGTGATCGTCTACGACCGTCTCGTGCCGATGCCGCTGCTGGACGAGGCGCGCCCCGGCGCGGAACTGATCGAGGTGGGCAAGGTGCCGCGCGGCCCGTTCACGCCGCAGGAACGCATCAACCAGATCCTCGTAGAGAAGGCGTCCGAGGGCCTCGACGTGGTCCGGTTCAAGGGCGGCGACCCGTTCGTCTTCGGCCGCGGGGGAGAGGAATGGATCGCCTGCCGGGAGGCTGGCATCGAGGTCTCGACCATCCCGGGCATCTCCTCCTCGATCGCCGCGGCGGAACTGGCGGGCATCCCCGTCACACACCGCGGCGTGGCGACAGGGTTCACGGTGGTCTCCGGGCACGTCGCGCCCGACGACGAGCGCAACGACATCGACTGGCGCGGACTCGCCACCGCCGGGACCACCATCGTGATCCTGATGGGGGTGAAGAACCTCCCCGCGATCACGGCGGAACTGATCGACGCGGGCCTCGACCCCTCGACACCCGCGGCCGTGATCGCCGACGCAGCGCTGCCCACCATGCGATCCATCGTCGGCACGACCGCGGGCATCGCCGACGACGCGGCCGCCGCCGGGATCGAGCCTCCCGCCGTGTGCGTGATCGGCGCCGTCGCGGGGCTGGGGCTCCGGTGAGCGGGTTGACGCCGTCGGCGGCGCTGCGCGAGTACGCCTTCTGGCTGGAGCGTGAACTGGCCGACACCTACCGGGTCCGCGCGTTCCGGGAGGCGGCCGCGGTCGCCGACGCGCTGACGGAGACGCCAAAGAATGAGGCGGAGTGGCGGGCGCTGAAGGGCTTCGGCCCCAAGACCGCCGCCATCGCCGCCGCGGCCGCCGAGGGCCGCCTGCACGAGTCGCTGGCCAAGCGCAGGGCCGAGGGCGCCGTCTCGCTCGACCCGGCGGGTGACGATCTCCGGGCCCTGCTGCGGGGCGACCTGCACTCGCACACCACCTGGTCCGACGGTGGCTCGCCGATCGCCGAGATGGCCGACGTCGCGGAGGCGCTGGGGCACGAGTACCTCGCCATCACCGACCATTCGCCGCGCCTGAAGGTCGCGCGGGGGCTCAGCCGCGAGCGCCTGGTCGCGCAGTGGGACGAGATCGATGAGGTGCAGCAGGGCCGCGGGATGCGGATCCTCAAGGGCATCGAGGTCGACATCCTCGCCGAGGGCGCCCTCGACCAGGCCGACGACCTGCTCGACCGTCTCGACATCGTCACCGCCTCGGTGCACTCCGACCTCAACGCAGATTCCGCCACCATGACGAGGCGGATGGTCGGGGCCGTCTCCAACCCGCACACCACCGTGTTCGGCCACCCGACGGGTCGCAAACTGCGCCCGGACGGCACCTGGCGCGCGCAGTCGTCCTTCGATGCGGAACTGGTGTTCGCGGCCTGCGCGATGTTCGGGGTCGCCGTCGAGATCAACTCGCGACCCGAGCGCAAGGACCCGCCGCTCGACCTGCTGCTTGTCGCAAAGGAGGCGGGCTGCCTGTTCAGCATCGACTCCGACGCGCACGCCCCCGGCCAACTCGACTTCCTCACCTACGGCGCGGCCCGCGCCGTCGAGGCGGGCATCGAGCCAGAGCGCATCATCACGACCTGGCCGCTCGACCGGTTGCTGGAGCATGCGAAGCGGCACCGCTGAGGACGGCGTCGCATCGACGGCCAAGGTCCACCCTTCCGGGTGGCCGAAAGGGGCATCGATGAGGCTGTTCGGACGGGCTGGAAGCACCCCGGAAGCGCGGTAGGGTGGAACTCTGGTAGCGGTTTGCGCCGAGACCATTAGCCCGACATCGAGAGGAACCTTCGTGAGTCAGAACGAGGTTGGACCGATTCTCAACGGTCTGCCCACCAATCTTCCGGACATCGACCCTTCGGAGACCGCGGAATGGCTTGAATCGCTCGATGGAGTGATCGACGCGGGCGGGCGTAACCGTGCCCGCTACGTCATGCTGAAGCTCCTCGAACGTGCCCGTGAACGTCACATCGGTGTGCCGTCGCTGACCGGCACCGACTACGTCAACACGATCCCCGCGGCGAAGGAACCGGCCTTCCCCGGCGACGAGACCCTGGAGCGCGGCATCCGCCGCCTGCTCCGCTGGAACGCGGCCATCATGGTGCACCGCGCCCAGCGCCCCGGCGTCGGCGTCGGCGGCCACATCGCCTCCTACGCGTCGTCGGCGACGCTGTACGAGGTGGGCATGAACCACTTCTTCCGCGGCAAGGACCACCCCGGCGGTGGCGACCAGATCTACTTCCAGGGCCACGCGTCGCCCGGCATGTACGCCCGCGCGTTCCTCGAGGGTCGCCTGGACGAGGACGATCTGGACGGCTTCCGTCAGGAGCACTCGCACTACGTCGACGGCAAGCTCCGCGCGCTGCCCAGCTACCCGCACCCGCACCAGATGCCCGACTTCTGGGAGTTCCCGACGGTATCGATGGGCCTCGGCCCGATCAACGCGATCTGGCAGGCGCAGTTCAACCGCTACCTGCACAACCGCGGCATCAAGGACACCTCGCAGCAGCACGTCTGGGCCTTCCTCGGCGACGGCGAGATGGACGAGGTCGAGTCGCGTGGCGCGCTCCAGTTGGCCGCCAACGAGGAACTCGACAACCTGACCTTCGTCGTCAACTGCAACCTGCAGCGCCTCGACGGCCCCGTCCGCGGCAACGGCAAGATCGTCCAGGAACTCGAGGCGTTCTTCCGCGGTGCCGGCTGGAACGTCATCAAGCTGGTCTGGGGCCGCGGCTGGGATCCGCTGCTGGCAAACGACACCGACGGTGCGCTCGTCAACCTGATGAACTCCACCACCGACGGCGACTTCCAGACCTTCAAGGCCAACGACGGCGCCTATGTGCGCAAGTTCTTCTTCGAGCGCGACCCGCGCACCGCCGCCATGGTCAAGGACTGGAGCGACGACGAGATCTGGCGCCTCACCCGCGGCGGCCACGACTTCGCGAAGGTCTACTCGGCCTACAAGGCGGCCACCGAGTTCACCGGCGCGCCCACCGTCATCCTCGCCCACACCATCAAGGGCTACTTCCTGGGCAAGCACTTCGCGGGCCGCAACGCGACCCACCAGATGAAGAAGCTGGCCCTCGACGACCTCAAGGGCTTCCGCGACCGCGTCGACGTGCCCGTGACCGACGAACAGCTCGAGGCGAACCCGTACCAGCCGCCCTACATCCACCCGGGGCAGGACGATCCGCGCATCCAGTACCTGCAGGAGCGTCGCCGCGAGCTCGGCGGCTACCTTCCGGAGCGTCGCGCCGACCGCAAGTTCATCTCGCTGCCGGGCGACAAGGCCTACGAGTCGTCGAAGAAGGGCTCGGGCAACCAGCAGGTCGCCACGACCATGGCGTTCGTGCGCCTGCTGAAGGACCTGATGCGCGACAAGAGCTTCGCGCCGCGCGTCGTCCCGATCATCCCCGACGAGGCCCGCACGTTCGGCATGGACGCGTTCTTCCCGACGATCAAGATCTACAACCCGCACGGGCAGAACTACACCCCCGTCGACAACGAACTGTTCCTCAGCTACCGCGAGTCGAAGTCGGGCCAGATCATCCACACCGGCATCAACGAGGCGGGCTCGGTCGCCTCGTTCACCGCCGCGGGAAGCTCCTACGCCACGCACGGCGAGCCGATGGTGCCGATCTACGTCTTCTACTCGATGTTCGGCTTCCAGCGCACCGCGGACGCGATCTGGGCCGCCGCCGACCAGTTGTCGCGCGGCTTCCTGATCGGTGCGACCGCGGGTCGCACCACGCTGACCGGTGAGGGCCTGCAGCACATGGACGGCCACTCGCCGATCCTCGCGTCGACCAACACCGCGGTCGTGAGCTACGACCCGGCCTACGGCTACGAGATCGCCCACATCGTGCGCGACGGCCTGCGCCGCATGTACGGCGAGCAGCCCGAGAACGTCATCTACTACCTGACGGTCTACAACGAGCCGATCGTGCAGCCCGCCGAGCCGGAGGGTATCGAGGTCGAGGGCATCCTGCGCGGCATGTACCTGGTCAAGCCCGGGTCCATGGAGGGCGTCGGGGAGGACGCGCGTCGCGCGCAGATCCTCGCCTCCGGCGTCGGTCTCCCGTGGGCGATCGAGGCGCAGGAACTGCTGAAGGCCGACTACGGCGTGGTCGCCGACGTCTGGTCCGTCACCTCGTGGGGCGAGCTGCGCCGCGAGGGCCTGGAGCTGGACTCCAAGCTGTTCCACGACCCCAACGGCGACTTCGAGGCGACCTGGGTCGAGCAGAAGCTGAAGGACGCGCCCGGCCCGATCGTGGCCGTGTCGGACTACATGCGCGCCGTGCCGGACCAGATCCGTCAGTGGGTCCCCGGGGACTACACGACGCTTGGCGCTGACGGCTTCGGCTTCTCGGACACCCGCGCTGCGGCCCGTCGCTACTTCAACATCGACGGTCCCTCCGTCGCGGTCGCGGTGCTGCAGCGCCTCGCCGCCAACGGTGAGGTTCCCGCCGAGTGGGCCGCAGAGGCCGCAGCGAAGTACAAGCTCGACGACGTCACCGCCGGTGCCTCCGGCAACGCAGGCGGCGACGCCTGATCGCAGGGCAAAACAGGCGGGGCCGCTCCTTTGTGGGGCGGCCCCGCTTCCTGCTTGTCGGGGGTGGTCGTGAAATAACCCCCGGCATCTGGCAGGCTTGACCCCGTGGACATGGCAGATAGCAAGTCGACCAAGGAGAATCTCGCGGGCGCAGACCTGCTGGGCCTCACCCCTGGGCTGGTCGTTCAGGAACTCGGGTGGGATGACGACGTGGATGCGGAGCTCCGTGACGAGATCATGGACTGCATCGACTCGGAGATGATCGATGACCCGCTGGAGGCGGTCGACGCGGTGGTGTTGTGGTGGCGCGACGAGGACGGCGACGTCGCCGACGGTCTGGTCGACGCGATGACCGACCTCGCGGACGCCGGCTGCATCTGGTTGCTGACCCCGAAGGTGGGTCGCCCAGGGTTCATCACGGCAGCGAACCTGGCCGAGGGCGTCACCGTCGCGGGCCTCACCTTGACGAAGACCGCGAGCGTGGCGCCGGACTGGCAGGCCACCAAGGTGCTTCGCCCCAAGGGCTCTCGTCGATGACGGCCCGCATCGGCGTCATGACGTCGGGCGGGGATGCGCAGGGCATGAATGCCGCGGTGCGCGCCATCGTGCGCTCCGGCATCCATCAGGGCGCCGAGGTGTTCGCCATCTACGAGGGGTGGCAGGGCGCCATCGAGGGCGGCCACCACATCACCCATCTCGGCTGGAGCGACGTCTCCGGCATCCTCAACAAGGGCGGCACCGTGATCGGTACCGCCCGTTCCACTGAGTTCCGCACCCGCGAGGGTCAACTGCGGGCCGTGGAGAACCTGGTCAAGCACGGCATCGACCGGCTGATCGTGATCGGCGGCGACGGCTCGCTGACGGGCAGCAGAGCGCTGTGCCTCGCGTGGCCCGAGTACGTGGCGGAGTTGGCGGCGCAGGGCCGGATCACGGCCGAGCAGGCCGCGGCGCACCCGCACCTCAACATCGCGGGGCTCGTCGGCTCGATCGACAACGACATGGTCGGCACCGACATGACGATCGGCACCGACTCGGCGATGCACCGCATCACCGAGGCGATCGACGCGATCAGTTCGACCGCCGAGTCGCACCGCCGCACCTTCATCGTCGAGGTGATGGGCCGCCACTGCGGCTACCTCGCCCTGATGACGGCGATCGCGGGCGGCGCCGACTACACGTTCCTGCCCGAGTCCCCGCCCCGCGCAGGCTGGGAGGAGCGGATGGTCGAGGTGCTCGCCCGCGGGCGCGCCGCAGGCCGCCGCGACTCGATCATCCTGGTCGCAGAGGGCGCCGCGGACCGCGACGGCGAGGCCATCACCGCGGAGCGCATCCAGCGGGTGCTGAAGGAACTCGCAGACGAGGACGCCCGCATCACGATCCTTGGGCACGTGCAGCGCGGCGGCACGCCGTCGGCCTACGACCGCTGGATGGCCACCGTGTGCGGCGTGGAGGCCGTGCGCCAGGTCCTGCAGGCGGGCGACCTGTCCGAGCCGATGCTGGTCGGGGTGCGCCGCGACGAGGTGTACGCCACGCCGCTCATCGAGGCCGTCGAGGCGACCCACCGGATCGCCGACTATGTCGCGGAGGGCGACTACACCGCGGCGATCGAGGCCCGCGGCGTCGGCTTCACCACCATGGTCGACATCTACCGGATGCTGTCCGAGGCGACGCCGACGGTCGCACCGACCGCCGACGCCAAGCGGATCGCCGTGATGCACGCCGGTGCGCTGGCCCCCGGCATGAACCAGTTGGCGCGGGTCGCGGTGCGGGCGGGCCTCGACCGCGGCTACGACCTGTTCGCCGTCCAGGGCGGCGTGCCCGGACTGATCGAGGGCGACATCCGCGAGGTCACCTGGTCAGACGTCGAGGGGATGGCCAACACCGGAGGCGCCAACTTCGGCACCCGCCGCTACGTCCCCGTCGACGCCGACCTGTACAAGATGGCGCGAACCCTCGAGGACAACGGCATCGACGCGCTGCTCGTGATGGGCGGTTTCCACGCCTACGCGACGGTCGACCTGATGGAGACCGAGCGGCGCAGGTACCCGGCCTTCAACATCCCGATCGCGGTGCTGCCCGCCAGCATCGACAACAACCTGCCCGACTGGCCGATGGCCGTCGGCTCCGACACGGCGCTCAACACCATTGTCAGTTCGATCGACATGGTGCGGATGTCCGCGTCGGCAAGCAAGCGGGCCTTCGTCGTCGAGACCATGGGGCGCACCTGCGGCTTCCTGCCGCTGCTGGGCGCCATCGCGGGCGGCGCGGAGAAGGCCTACCTGCCGGAGACCGGCATCACGCTCGAACAACTCACCACAGACGTGATCGCGCTGGTCGACGCGTTCGAGACGGGCCGCTCGTTCTATCTGACGGTGATGGGCGAGGAAGCGAGCCAGTACTACACCGGCGACGTCATCTCGAAGATGTTCGAGGCGGAGGGTCACGGCTTGTACTCCGTGCGCGACGCCGTCGTCGGCCACATCCAGCAGGGCGGCAGCCCGTCTCCGTTCGACCGGATCAACGCGACCCGACTTGCCTACATGGCGATCTGCAACCTCGACGAGCAGTTGCGCGGCGGGGTGAGCGACTACGTGGCCGCCTCCAGCGGTACGCCCGGCCTGATGGCACCGTTCCGGCAGGCGACCGGCTCGATGGACTGGGACAACCAGCGGCCCCGCCAGCAGTGGTGGATGCGGCTGAGGCCCGTGTTCGAGCAGCTCAGCAGACGCCCGGGCCAGGAGTAGCCGCTACCCGGCGCACTGCTTGATGGCGACGCCGAACGTGTCGGCGGCGCCGCACTCCATGGTGGCCAGCTCAGCGCGCGCCGGCGCGTCGGCAGGTACCGACTGCGGGACGGTGTCGCGGAAGACGATCGACTTCTGGTCCGCGTCGCGGCGCACGATCGTGAAGTCGACCTTCATGGCCACGTCGTCGCTGGTGCGGGTGCCCGTGAACCCGCACGCGACGCCGGAGGCTCCGTCGCCGACGGCGACCGAGACGGTCTCGGACAGCACGACGTCGCTGTAGGTCTGGCGCTGCTCGGCCATCAGGTCGCTGCATGCGGTGTCCAGGTCGCCGTCGATGGAGGTCAGCGTCACGATCTGGATGCGGATGTCGGTCTCGAGGTGCTTGAGCCTGACGAGGCGCCGGTCGTCCTGGACCTTCTCGTCGGCGTAGAGCTGCCAGGTCGGCAGGACCGTCACCTTCGCGTCGCCGAGGTCGAGGATCAGCGGGGCCGGCGTGGTCGGGGTGGGCGTCGGCGTCATGGTGGGCGACGGGGTCGCCGACGGCTGCGTCGAGGCGCTGGGGGTGGTCGAGGTGGCGGGCGTCGCACCCGTTGACGGTGAGGGACCGTCGGTCGCCGCGGTGGGCGTTGGTCCGGGGTTGGCCTGCTCGGCGCCCGGGCGGAGCACGAAGAACAGCACCCCCACGATCAGGGCGAGCACGACCGCAAGCGCACCCAGCGCGTACCAGCGGCGGCGGGGGTCCTCGTCGTCCGCGGGAGGCAGCGGGGAGCGGTGCCTTGCTCCGCCGCCGGTCGCCGTGGGTTCGGCGGCGTCGGTCGGCTCGGCGGCAGGCGCCGGCGTCCAGGGCACCTCGGCGGGAGCCCGGTCGACATCGGTGGCCTCCGCGGGGCTGACCGGGGCGGACTTGGGCGTCTCGGGGCTCGCCATCGCCGTGGAGGTGGTCGTGCGGGGGCGCAGGTCCTCCCAGTCGAACAGCGCGGGGCTGGCCTGCGCGTCGGGCGTGACGGGTACCGGCGGCGTCGGCTCGGCCGCGGGCGGCTCCGGGGTGAACGTCACCTCGGGGGGCGTCAGGCCGCTGAGCGGGGGCTGCACCTTCGGATCGGGCCGCGCAGGCACGGGGCTCGTGGGCTCATCAGAGATCCGAGGGAGGGGAGTGATCGTCGAGGGCATCGGCCGCGCGGCGGGGGCATCGGCCTCCGGCTCGGGGGCCTTGGGACGGTCGACGGTGAAGCGGGCACCGTGTCCGGGTGCCGGCGGCTCGGGGGAGTCGTCGAGGCGGGCGAAGCGTCCGGTGGGCTCGTCGCTTGCTGGCTCATCTTCCTCGTCGCCCGGTTCCTGGTTGCGGGGGCCCTGGTCGCCGGGATCCGTGGAGGTGTGGGATGGCAGCGCGAACCGACCCGTGGGTTCGTCCTCGTCAGCGGTGTCATTGACAGCGTCGTCGGCGTCGGCCGGCCTCCAGGCGAAGCGGCCGGTGGGCTCGTCGTCACCGCTTGGCAGGGCGAACCTGCCCGTCGGCTCGTCGTCGGGATCGTCAAGCGCGAAGCGTCCGGTCGGCTCGTCGGCGTCGTCTTCATCGAACCGGGCGAATCGGCCCGTGGGCTTCTCTGATGCGGCGAACCGGCCACCGCGCGTCGGGGCCGCGTCCTGCTCGTCGTCGGGGCCGTCGTCCTGGCGCTCGGCGAAGCGGCCTGAGGTCCGGGCGAAGCGTCCGGGGGAGGAGGGAGCGGGGTCGTGCTCGTCGTCGGCGAAGCGTCCCCCGCGTCGCGACGGCGGTGCGTCGGGCTGGTCGTCGGCCTCGTAGCCGCGGCCGGCGGAGCCACGCCGACCGGCGAAGGGCGGCACAGCATCGAACGCGTCGCCGTCATCGGAGGGTGTGCCTCGGCGCCCGACGTTGTCGGCCATGGCCCCACCTCCTGCGTGTTCGGCGACCGTGCCAAGCTTGCCACACGGTGTTGGGCACTCAAGTTTGTCGCTGCGGTATGGATGCGACCCGACCCAAATAAGATACGCTGCGTTTCGTAAGGGTGGCGCTGTGGCCGCCCGGCTGGGAGGAACCGGATGCGTCTCGTCTCGCCCCTCGAGGACCTCACGGCGACCGACCTGTCGGGCGTCGGCGGCAAGGCGGCCAACCTCGGCGAACTGCTCGCCGCCGGGCTTCCGGTGCCGCCTGGTTTCGCCGTCACCACCGATGCGTTCCGACGGGTCGCAGAGCGTGCCGACCTCGCCGCACTGCTCGCCCAGGACGCGAGTCCGGAGACGCTGCGCGACGCCGTTCTGGGGGAGGGCATGCCCGCGGAGGTGGGTGCCGCGGTCGTCGACGCCTACCGGGGGATCGGGTCGGGGCGGGTCGCGGTGCGTTCCAGCGCGACCGCCGAAGACCTGCCCGGCGCCGCCTTCGCGGGCCAACAGGACACCTTCCTCGGCGTCGAGGGCGAGGACGACGTGCTGGATGCCGTCGTGCGGTGCTGGGCCTCGCTGTTCACCGACCGGGCCGTGGCGTACCGGCGCGAGCGGCGGGTGCCTGCTGCCGACGTTCGGATGGCCGTCGTCGTTCAGGCCATGGTCGAGGCCGACGTCGCGGGCGTGATGTTCACCGCGGACCCCGTCACCGGCGATCGGGGCATCACGGTCATCGACGCCGTCGCGGGCCTCGGCGAGGCGCTCGTCTCCGGTGAGGTGACGCCGGAGCATCACGTCCTCGACCGCTCCGGAAGGCCCGTCGAGGGCCCCAGCCGAGAGGCGCTGCTCGGGGAGGCCAACCTGGCCAACCTTGCGCTGCACGGCAGGCTGATCGCCGATCACTTCGGCGGCCCTCAGGACATCGAGTGGGCGCTGGTGGGCGATCGGCCCTGGATCCTGCAGGCGCGTCCCATGACGGCGCTGCCCCCTCCGCCCGTGACGCTGAACCCGATCCAGCGCGTCCAGGGCGCCATCCTGACCGAATACCTGCCGATCCGGCCCTATCCAATGGACGTGACCACCAGCGTCGACCGCGGGGCCGCGCGCATGATGTCGGAGATCGCGCATCGCTACGGCATTGAGGGGGTGTTCCGCGACGTCGTACGGGCGGAGGACGGCGTCGCGGTCGCCATCGTGCCGTCGATGCCGCGGCCGACCCTTCGCGTGCTGCCCGGTGCCTTCCGGGCGCTGCGCAATGCGCTCCGATTCAGGCCGCAGCGGTGGCGCGACGATCCGCGTCAGGCGGCATTCCTGGCCGAGATCGACCGGATCGAGGCGCTCGACCTCACGGCGCTGCCATGGGTCGAACTGTTGGAGGTGCCCAACCGTGCCCTCCACGCGCAGGACTTCTGCCGGGACCTGCGGATCGACTACCTGCCCCGCGCAGGGGCCTCGCTGATTCGCGCGGGCGTCGTGGTCACGCTGCTCGGACAGCGCCGCAATCTCGCGGACCTGCTGGGAGGCGCACCGAGGACGCCAACGACGGCCTGCGTGCCCTGGCCAGGGAGGTGCGGGACGAACCGCGACTCGCCGTGATCTCCGACCCCGCAGACCTCGCGGCCGCCCTGGACGGCGACGACGACCTCGCAGGCCTGAGGGGACGCGTCGCGGCGTACCTTCGCGAGTACGGTCGGCGCGAGACGGTCTCGCCGCTGCTGATCAGCCAGCCGACGCTGGGGGAGTCCCGCGACATCGTCCTCGGCCTCGTGTTGTCCCTCGCAGGCGAAGCCGAGCCAGCCGCGACTGCGAGGTCCGAGGCGGCCCGCGCGGCGCTGCTCAGGCACCCACTGCTGCGGCTGACCGGCGCCTCAAAGGCGGTGGGCCGGTGGATCGACGCGGCACGGGAGGGCGTCGCGTTCCGGGAGGACACCCACTTCTACTTCACGGCAGTGCTGCCGCCTCTTCGCCGGTCGCTGCTGGAGATCGGTGCTCGACTGCGGGGGGTCGGGGTGCTGGACGATCCGTCTGAGGTCTTCCAGTTGGTGTGGGAGGAGGTCACCGCGATCCGCGACCCGGAGGGTCTTGGCCCGGAGGAGGTGCAGGGACTCCGCGACGCGGTCGCACGCCGGAGCGCCCGTCGCGCGGAGTTGAGGGGCGTCCCGATGATCGACACCCGTCAGATCTTCGGCCACACGGCCAAGGGCGCCATCGCCAGCGGCACCCCGGCCGGCGCGGGCACCGTCACGGGCGTCGCCCGGATCGTCACCGGCTCCGACGAGTTCGACCGCCTCGGCGAGGGCGAGATCCTGGTGTGCCCGTACACGAACCCGACATGGACTCCGCTCTTCGCGCGGGCCTCGGCGGTCGTCGTCGACACCGGTTCGATGGCCTCGCACGCGGCGATCGTCGCCCGTGAATACGGGCTGCCCGCGATCATGGGCACCGGAAACGGCACCGCCACGATCCGTGACGGGCAACTCGTCACCGCCAACGGGTCGCTGGGCGTCGTCACCAGCGGCGACGGGCATGCCTGACGCGGCCCGGCAGCGCAGGCGCGGCGAGGCCCTGCTCGCGGCGATCCGCGCCGCGACGCTCGACGAGTTGAGCGAGCACGGCTACGCGGCCCTCACCATGGAGGCAGTAGCCCGCCGGGCGGGCGCCAGCAAGGCCTCGCTGTACCGCAGATGGCCGAGCCGGGCAGACCTCGTGATCGACTGCGTGCGCCACATCGCCCCTGCGCCCGCCGATCTGCCAGACACCGGCGAACTGCGGGGCGACCTGGTCTCCGCGCTCACCCTGGTCGCACGGGCGCTCGACGGCGTCGCGGGGGAGGCCATGCGCGCCCTGCTGGCCGAGGCGCTCCCCGACGTCGACCGGTTACGCCAACTGCGCGCCACCACCAGCGGCAGGCACGCGGCGCTGATGCGGGAGGTGGTCGCCCGGGCCGTCTCGCGCGGGGAGGCACCCGCCGGGGCCCTGGCGCCGCTCAGGCTCGAGGTCGGGGTGGCCCTGCTGCGGCACCGGTTCCTGTTCGACGGCGGGCCGCTTTCGCCCGAACTGGTCGGCGAGATCGTCGACGAGGTGCTGCTGCCGCTGTACCTGCCTCGGGAGGGGTGAACGCGCCGTCGGCCAGAATGCGCCCATGAGCACGCAACCCGACGCCCCGACTGACGGCCGCGACGCCCGGACGGTGCTGCGCGGCGTCGTCCTCACGGTGCGCTTCGTCCTGGAGTTGGCGATGCTGGCTGGCGTCGCCGTCGTCGTGACGAGGCTGATTCCCGGCCCGTGGGGTTGGGTCGCCGCCGCCGTCGCGGTGGTCGCCGTCGCGACGCTCTGGGGCCTGCTGCTCTCGCCCAAGGCCAAGGTCGCGCTTCCTGCCGGGGCCGGCTTGGCGATCGAGGCCGCGCTGTTCGTCGGCGCCGGGATCGGATTGGGCGCGGTCGGGATGCCCGTCGTCGGCCTGACGGGGGCTGGCCTGTGGGTCCTCCACCGGGTCGCACTGGCACTGCTTGAGCAACGGCGCGACCACTAGGGTCTGACTACAACGCCCAGACCCGTTCGGGATCGCCGCAATTAATCAATTAATTCGATGCACGCCCGCGCGAGGTCGCCCCGATCCGGCACCGGCCGAGAGGAGATTCAGATGCCTGCGACCTTTCTGATCGCCGATACCCACCTCGGCCACGACATGGTCGCGCGCCTGCGCGGGTTCGCCGACGCCGTCGAGCACGACGACCGGCTCGCAGAGCGCTGGCACCGGCAGGTGGGACCCGAGGACCACGTCTGGCTGCTCGGCGACGTCGCGATGGGGGACAGGCGAGCGCATCTGCGCCGGATCGCCACCTGGCCTGGCGTAAAGCACCTGGTGCTCGGCAACCACGATCGCCCGCATCCGCTGCACCGCAACGCCCACGCCCACCTCGGCCCGTACGAGGAGGCCTTCGAGACCATCCAGTTGGCCGCGAAGCTCAGGCATCCGGGCCTGAGTCTGCTGCTCTCCCACTTCCCGTACGACGGCGACCACACAGAGGAGGAGCGACACACCCAGTGGCGGCTCCGCGACCTCGGCACGCCCCTGATCCACGGCCACACCCACTCTACCGAGATCGTCACGCAGAGCGCCGCGGGAACCCCGCAGATCTGCGTCTCCCTCGACGCTTGGCCCACCCGCTTCCCGACCCTGGCCGAGTGCGCGGAGTTGGCCTCCGGAAGGTAGCGACTCCGGGGGAGTCGTTCCATGGAGACAGCGTCGACGCGGCCCCACGTCAGACCCAGGGCGCGAACAAAGGCGCGACAGTCGCGGGAGTGGGAACTACATGCCGTGCCTGCGGTTCCAGTCCCAGATGTACCAGCCATAGACGATGTTTCCGAGCCCTGCGGTGGTGAAGAACAAGACGGTGTGCACCATGAGGCTCTGCCGACGACGGAATCCGTAGCCTGAGCGGGCTCCCGCGGCAGCGCTGGCAGAAGCCGTGTTGTTCACGATGATGGTCGGTGGCTGCATCGGCTGCTGGTAGGGCGAACCCTGATACTGGCCGGGCTCGTTCTGGCCTTGTCGGTAGCCGGGACCACCCATTTGCTGATTCGTCATGCGGCGATGCTATGAGGCTGGTTTCGAGGTAACAGTGGGGGTGCTGGCTGAGGCTGTCCTCAGGCGCTGGAGAACGCCGCAGCTACAGGCCACTTCGCGGAAACTCTGCAGTGACTTGTGTTGGGCGCCTGATTAACCCGCTTCCGCAGAAGCAACGCACTGAGGTCCCAATCGCGGTTGCGCTGAGGACGGACATGAAGGGGTTCACGTCGCTGGTCGGGACCTCGCTGAGGTTCTGCCGGCGACGGGTGCGCTCTGTCGAGGGGGTTTGGCGGGAACTGGGCAGAGCCGGTCGCCGTCCAGAACAGTCAGACCCAGGTGACGGCGAGGAGCACGATCATCACCAGGATGTGTATCACGGCGATGAAACCCGCCGGGAGGCGCCGAGTGAACCAAACCGTTGCTGCGGCCACCACGAAACTGACAGCGATGACCAGCACTCCCACGGCAATGCTCACTCCGCCAGGGTTCGGCGTCTCGGTACTTGGGAAGAAGCGAGTCGAGAGGACCACCTGGATGTAGAGGAAGAACGCCCACAGTGAGGCGATAACAGTGGACACCACGATCTTGATATTCCTCGCGGTCCGCGCGTCCATCGGGTCGAAGTCCATCGGATCGATCATCGGTTCGCCCTTCCTTGCCCTCGATGCGTCCGGATACGTGCTCAAAGCGGCAGCCTCGCGACGGGTTGCTGGTCGTTATCTACGGCGCGAGCGTGAACCTGACAAGCGGCGACATTCACCTGGAGTCTAGTCCGCCTCTTACCTGACAGGTCCGCGATGGGCGAAGGTCACGCTCGCCGGTGCGGAGCCTCGGGCATGTGGGAGCCCGGTTGAGACTCGCGCGGGTGGGCGGACGAGGCAGCACGACCGCCGCTGCTGCCCAGCCTGCAACCGCCCCGCGTCTCATGGGTAGAAGGCGTCCAGCTCATTGCGGGCTCTTCACAGAAGGCGGTGGGTGATGGGGCAGGATCTCGGACGGCCCTGGTGACGTG
>JAQDQK010000026.1 GCA_027658995.1 Propionibacteriaceae bacterium AM104-82 | reverse complement strand
CAGCCCACCCCGCTCACCCGGCGTGTCGCCCCCGACCCACCGCAAGTACGAAGAGCCGGGAAAGGAAGAGTGACCGCGCGCGTACGTTTTCCGTCGCTCGTCTTGTCGTGGTCCGCGGTAGCCGCTGTGAGTGTGGGAGTCGTCTGGTTCTCGGCGTTCCGGCCAATCGATGAGCCTACGCTGGGAGACGCGGGCGAGTCGTTCTACGCCTTGGCCCGCAGCGAGTTCGCCGACGAGCGTCCGGTCGAAGTCAGCGTGGCGCCGGCGCCAGGCAGACCCCTGATCGTACGGGAGTCCGGCATCCTCACAACGGTCGACTGCGCGGTCGGCGATCATTGGGCCTCGGGCTCGTCTCCCGTTGCGGTGGGCGGGGCAGGGCTGCTGCTATTGAGCGGGCAGGAACCGTGGTACCGGGACTTGACGGCCGGTGACGAGGGTGAGGATGTGGCGAACCTGCAGCGTGCACTGAACCATCTCGGTGCTGAGATACCCGTCTCCGGGCGGTTCGACACCTTGACTCAGGACGCATGGAAGAAGACCGCGACAAAGGCCCAGGTGCCCGCAAAGGATGGGGTTTTCCGGCTGAGTCAGGTCGTGTGGCTACCTGAGAACGAGGTCATCATCACGCAGTGCCCTCTCTCCGCGGGGCAGGACATCGCTGCCGGCGCGGTGATCGGGACGGCCAGCTCTGGCCACGCCACAGTGAGCCTTGCCGCTCCCGCGGACCTCTTCGATGGGCCCCGCACCCTGACCGTCGCAGCGACGACGGTGAAGCTCGACAAGGACCTCCGCCTGGCCGATCCGGAAGACGCCAGAGCCGTGCTGGCGACGGCAGAGGTCACCGCCGCCATCGCCCAGGGAACCGGGGAGAGCGTCCAGGTCAGTGGGGCGTTGCGTCTTGCGACGCCGATTCCGGTCTATGCGGTACCGCCTTCCTCGGTGGTCAGGGACGCCTCAGCGCGGGTGTGCGTGCTGAGCGCTGGATCCCCCATCGCGGCAGAGGTCATCAGTTCCGCGTTGGGCCTGACCTACGTGCGGCTGGTGGGCGATCCACCACCGGCCGTCGACGTGTATCCCGCGATGGATGCCACGTGCGGCTCGTAGCCGAAGGGCTGGGGCACCGGTTCCCGGGCCAGCCTCCGCTGTTCGCCGACCTGTCGTTCGACCTTCGACCCGGTGTGCTGTACGGCCTGGTCGGGCCCTCGGGCTCGGGGAAGAGCACGCTGTTGTCGATACTCTCCGGCGGGCTGCGCCCCAGCAACGGCAATATCGAGGCCATCGGCGTCGACCGGATCGGGTGGATCATGCAGAACCCCGTTGGCGCCCCGCGACGCACCGCAATCGATCAGGTTGCCGTGCCCCTCCTCGCGCGAGGGCTCTTGCGACGTGAGGCCGAACCGCAGGCAAGGGATCTGCTCGATCGATTCGGACTCGCTCACGTAGCGGCACGGGAGTTCCGCCGACTGTCAGGCGGCGAGGCCCAACGGATGTGCCTGGCTCGCGCAGCCGCGAGCGACTACGACGCGATCCTGATCGATGAGCCCACTGCCCAACTCGACCGCGACACCGCACACACCATCGGTGACGTGATCCGCGAGATGGTCTCTGAGGAACGGATCGTTGTGCTGGCCACTCACGACGAGCTGCTGAGGAACAGATGCGACCAGATCCTTCAGGTCGACCCGGTGGCGCCATGAGATGGTCGTCGATCCTGTCCGAAGCAACTCGCAACGTAGCATCGGGCACCACCCGAGCAATGCTCGCCTCACTGGCGCTGCTGGTGATCATCGCTGGAACCGTCCTGCAGGACGCGCTCGCCGTCGAGCACGTCTTCATCGCTCAACGCGCGGTCCGCACGGGTGGCGGCGCAACCCATATCATCGCAGCGCCTGCGGGTATCGACGGCCAGCGGTGCGTCGCGCTGCAAGGGCTCAAAGGGGTCGTCGGCGCCATTGCCCTGCGCGAGGTGCGCGACAGGTTCGACCTGCTCGCCTATCCGCACTCCAAGCCGGCTCTCTACGATGTGGCTGGAGATATCCCCGCGACACTCGACGCACAACCTTCCGGGCCACCCGGGGTCTGGCTATCAGAGGCCATGGCCACGCGGTTCGGCACCGGTCCACTCGCCATGGCGGACGGGACCTCGGCGCTGGTCGCGGGAACCTTCCCTTACCCCGACGACGGACGCAACAGCCAACTCGCTTCCGCCGCCCTGCAACCGGTCCCGTCCCCCGGCCGATTCGATGCCTGCTGGGCGACGATCTGGCCTCACGACGAAGCGACCTTCGCCCTTCTTAGTACCGTCGTCGTCCCGGGAACCGACAACGTGGCGCGCCAACAGCTCAACCCCGCATTCGGCACACCCACACCGACGATCAGCCTGCTCCAGGCACGCTCGACCCGATGGCTCCTTGTTATCGGCGCTGCGGCCTCCGCGTGCCTGGGATACACCTTGATTCGGACACGACGAGTCGAGCTGAGCCTTGCCCAGCACCTCGGCGTCCGCGCCACCCAGCAGCACATTCAACTCGAACTGGAGACTATGTGCTGGGCCCTCCCTGCCAGTGCATTGGCCACAACCGTCACCCTCGTCGTCACCACGGCCAACACGACCGCACCCGAGGCACGATGGCTCGTCACACACATCCTGGTCGGAGTTGCCGCATGTCTCGTCGCGACCCTGACCGGCAGCATGGCCGCCGCGCTGACGATCACCGGAAAGAAGCTCTACATCTGGACAAAAGACCGCTGAGCGACCTTTCGCGCAGCGACACGACAGCCGAGATGCAGGGCTCCGCTGACGTCTGCGCTACACATAAGGATCCTGGCGTAGAGTCCGGAGTATCCCATCCCGATGGTCTGACCAGCCGTCGCCGCCCAGAAGGGGCCGTTCCAATGTCGTCTCCCCTACGCCGCCGCCCGGTGGATCTGGCACAGGCCCGTCGATCGAGTATTCGGGTTTGCGCCTAGCGCCACCTGGTGCCCTGTGCCGACGGCGTTCGGTGGGTCGACGATGTCAACGAGCCTGCTGCACGGGGGGACGGCGCGTGCTGATCACCCGCCCGGGCCTTCAGGAACTTCCGGATCTCACGGCTCGGAACCGGGTCTACCTCCTGGCGGTACCGGAGGATGCGGCCGCAGCGATCACTGATGCTGAGCATGCGGGGTTCGTGGAGAGCGTGCTGGCGTGGCCGGAAGCCGAAGAATGGCTGCCCTGTACGTGGCTGGGAGGTTCGCTGGGCTTCTTTCATGGGGGTCCTTGCGGATCTGGCACGATCGCGGTTCGTGCATCCGTCGTTGTCGACGGAGTGGAGACGGCCAGGACTTATGAGGTCCCCTTCTTAGGGCCGAGTGCCGCTGAACGTCGTTCGTCGTCTCTCGCGCAACGTGGATCCCGGGCACGACCCGGGATCCACGTTCCGTGCCGGAGGCTACGGCCGGGTGTGGTCGCTATGGTCGAGGCATGGCTGAAGACTTCCTGGTGAATCTGCCCGACGGCACCGTCAAGCAACGCAACCCGTTCACCGGGACAGAGGTCTGGACGGCGCCCGGCAGGGGAGACCGGCCGCTCGGCGTCACGCATCCCGACCCGCACCCGCTCGCCGCGCGCGACTTCACGCACACCTGCGCGTTCTGCCAGGCGCGCTACCTCGACACCCCGCCCGAGAAGCAGCGACTTGTCCGCGACGGCGACGCATGGCGACTCCTCGACGCGCTGCCCGCCGACGCGCTATTCGACACGGTCGCCGACTTCCGCCGCGTCCCCAACCTGTTCGAGATCCTCGGCTACGACTACTGGCACCTCAACTACGGCTACGTGCTGCCCGCCCCCGTGCGGCGCAGGCGCGACGCCTACCTCGCCTCCGTTGCGGGAAGGGCGCACGTCCTGGCGGTCGAGTCGGGCAAGTTGCGGGCCTCCGGCGTCGACGTCGCCGCGCTGGGCGAGGATGACATCCTGGCGCGGGCCTCCGGCTTCTTCGGCGGAGGCCACGACGTCGTGATCGCCCGCAGGCACTACGTCGACGGCGCCACCGACAGCACCGGCCTCGCGTCGTCCGGGACCCTTACGCCGGAGGAGCACGCCCAGTTCATCGCCTTCAGCGCGGATGCGGCCCGCTCCAAGTACGACCTGATCCCCGCCGCGCGCTACGTGGTGGTGTTCCAGAACTGGCTCAAGCCCGCAGGGGCCTCCTTCGACCACCTGCACAAGCAGATCGTCGCCGTCGACGAGGTGGGCGCGCAGCAGGAGGCGGCGATCCAGCGGGCCACCGCCAACCCGAACGTGTTCAACGACGATGCCGTCGCCGTCGCCCAGCGCAATGCCCTGGTAATCGCCCACAACGAGCATGCGGTCGCGTTCGCCGGATTCGGGCACCGCTACCCGACGATCGAGGTGTACTCGCGCAGCCCCGAGGGGGTGCCGTGGCTGCAGTCGCCGGAGGAGGTGCGCGGCATGTCCGACCTGCTGCACGCCATGCACGCGGCCACCGGGGCGGACGTGGCGAGCAACGAGGAGTGGCACTACCGACCGCCGGGCACGACGGTGGCAATGCCGTGGCGCATCATGCTGAAGTGGCGCGTCTCAACGCTCGCGGGGTTCGAGGGCGCCACCAGGATTTATCTGAACACCATCGCGCCGGGTACGCTACGTGCTCGCGTCGTCGCCCGCCTCGTGGAACTCCGCGAGCAGGGGCGGATCGCCGCGGGGCTGAGGCTCGCCGACGAGGCGGACCTCCGTCCCGACCCGCTGCTCTACCGGTAGCGGGACGTTGCCCCGGCGCCGCCGGGCAGCCTGAGAGGACTCACATGTCCGACACCTCAACTCCTACCACCAGCGGACGCGGCGTCGTGCCGATCCTGCTCGTCGCGGCCTTCGTCGTGATCCTCAACGAGACGACCATGAACGTGGCGCTCACCAGCATCATGGGCAATCTGCACGTCACAGAGCGCACCGCGCAGTGGCTGACCACCGCCTTCATGCTGACGATGGCGGTCGTGATCCCGATCACCGGGTGGCTGCTCGACAGGCTCCCGACCAGGCAGGTGTTCCTCATCGCGATGAGCACCTTCAGCGTCGGGACCCTGCTGTGCGCCATCGCCCCCGAGTTCGGCTTCCTGCTGTTCGGCCGCGTCGTGCAGGCCAGCGGCACCGCCATCATGATGCCGCTGCTGATGACCACCATCATGCGGGTCATCCCCGCCGACCGCCGCGGCGGCGTGATGGGCAACATCTCCATGGTGATCGCGGTCGCGCCCGCGGTCGGCCCCACCCTCTCCGGGATCATCCTGCACTTCGGCTCCTGGCGGCTGATCTTCGCCTTCGTGCTGCCGATCGCGCTCGGCATGCTCGCCCTCGGCTGGACCAGGCTCGGCAACGTCGGGGAACAGAAGCCGACGCCGCTCGACCTGGTCTCGATCCCGCTCAGCGTGATCGCGTTCGCGCCGCTGATCTACGGGCTGAGCCTGATCGGCGACGAGAGCGTCGCGTTCTGGGTGCCGATGCTCGCCATCGGGATCGGCATCGGTGGTCTCGTGGCCTTCCTCGGCCGCCAACTGGTGCTGCAGGGACGCGACCGTGCCTTCCTCGACCTGCGCACCTTCACGCACGGGTCCTTCACGGTCGCGCTCACCATGCTCGCCGTCGCGATGATGGCCATGTTCGGCGCGATCATCATGCTCCCGCTGCTGCTGCAGAAGGCCTACGGTCTCGAACCGCTGCACATCGGGCTGATGATGCTGCCGGGCGGCATCGCGATGGGGCTGCTGTCCCCGGTGGTCGGCAGGATCTTCGACAAGGCCGGCCCGCGGGTGCTGGTGGTGCCCGCAAGCATCGTCGTGCTTGCCGTGTTCTTCTTCTTCTCGACGCTGAACCCGGCGACCCCCTGGTGGGCAGTGATGGTCGCGCACATCGTGATGAGCCTCAGCTTCGCGTGCATCTTCACGCCGCTGTTCACCGTCGCGCTCGGGGCGCTCCCCGCGAACCTGTACTCGCACGGGTCGGCAGTGATCGGCGCCGTGCAGCAGGTCGCGGGCGCCGCTGGCACCGCGCTGTTCGTGACGGTGTTCGCGATGCAGACCGCCGTCGCGCGGCCGCACGTCGCCTCCGACGCTGCCGCGATGCTCAGCGGGTCGCACTGGGCCTTCCTGGGGGCAGGGGCGGTGTGGACCGGCGCGATGATCTGCGGCTTCTTCCTGCGCAAGCCCTCGCCGATCGAGGGCGGCGTGCCGGCGCACTGAGCCCGCCACGACGGCAGAAGGCCCGACCCCCGCGCGGGGGTCGGGCCTTCGTCGTCAGCCGGTCAGGCGGCGGGGCAGAGCTCGTTGATCTTGTTCGCCGAGTCCGAGATCTTGGTGCTGGCGTCCTGGATCTCCTGGCCCTTGTCGGCCAGCGCGGTGACGTCGCCGTCCTCGACGCCGTCGAACAGCTTGGCGAAGTCGGAGAAGCTGGTCTTGAAGTCGGTCAGGGCAGCCTTGACCTCCTTGTTCGAGACCTTGGCCTCGGCCTCGCCGAGCGCCTTGGACAGCTTGTCCATGCCCTCCTTCAGCTTGCTGTAGTCGCCGGTGGCGACCTCACCCATCGAGGCCTCGATGTCGGCCTGCGACGCGGCGACGGTCTCCTGGGCGACCTTGCAGGCGTCGGCAACGGACTGCTCGCCGCCACAGGCGGTGAGACCGAAGATGGAGACGGCCGCGGCAAAACCGGCGGCGAGGAACTTGGTACGCAACATGGGGTTGCCTTTCGCATGGCGCGCCGAACCCAGTGGGAGCGACGTTGGTGGTGCCGGGACGGAAGAGTCCACCGGCCAGGAAAGACTATCGGGAGTGCGGCTCACTAGCCATTTCGGCGATCCGGGTGAGACGCGCGACGGCCTCCGTCCAGCCTTCCCGCGGCTCCCAGACGTTGCTGGTCGACGGCCGCAGGCCGACCTGCCCGTCGATGCCCTCCCGCAGGATGTCGGCCTGGCCTGCGTGCCGGGTGACGTCGCCCAGGACGTGCACCAGCACCTCGCCCAAGGTGGTGTCGCCGCGCTCGCCCCACCACTCGACGTGGCCGGGCGCCTCGAGCGGCAGTGCCTCGATGACCCCGTCGACGACCGACGCGACGCGCGGATAGAGCGCCAGGATCTCCGCTGCGCTCTCATCCTCGGTGGCGTACAGGTCGGCGATCGGGTCGGCCTCGTAGTCGAGGTCGGGGATGACGATCGGCGAGGGCTGCGAGAAGCACGTCACGAAGTAGCCGTGCTCGATGTAGGCGCAGTGCTTCACGAGGCCGAGGAGGTTGGTGCCGGTCGGGGTGCGGGGGAGCCGCAGGTCGCGCTCGCTGAGCCCCTCGCACTTCCACAGCAGCCCCTCGCGTGCGGCGCGCAGGTGTCTCAGCAGCGTGTCCTTGAGATCGGCCATCAGATGCTGAGACCGAGCCGGTCCAGCAGCGGCTGCAGCAGCGGGTCGCGCCCGCGGAAGCGGCGGTAGGTCTCCATCGGGTCGACCGAACCCCCGGGCGCGAGCAGCGTGCGCCGGAAGTGGTCGCCGGACTCGCGGACCGGGCCCTCCCGGTCGTCGAACCAGCCGACGGCGTCGGCGTCCATCACCTTCGCCCAGGCGTAGCCGTAGTAGCTGGCCGCGTAACCGCCTCCCCAGATGTGCGCGAAGTACTGCGAGCGGTAGCGCGGCGGGACGAGCGGGTCGACCAGGCCGAACCGCTCAAGGGCCGCGCGCTCGAAGCCCTCCACCTCGTCGGCGGCGGTGGGCAGGTCCTCCAGCGCGGTGGTGTGCCACACCAGGTCGAGCAGCGATGAGATCTCGGTCTCCGCAGTGGCGTAGCCCTGACCGAACCGGCTCGCCTCCTCCAGCCGGGCGACCCACTCGGCTGGGAGCACCCGGTCGGGTGTCCACGCCCAGTGCTCGTTGACCTGGCTGGGGAACTCCACGAAGTCGCGCGGGGTGTTGGTGCCCGAACGCGACGCGTAGCGGCTGTCCGCGAGCAGGCCGTGCAGCGCGTGGCCGAACTCGTGGAACATCGTGATGACGCCGTCCCACGTGATCGCAGTGGTGGTGCGCGTGTAGTTGCAGTTGTTGGTGACCACCGGCAGCGTGGCGTCCCTGGTGGACTGGTCGACCAGGTTGCTCATCCACGCGCCGCCGTTCTTGGTCGGGCGGGCCCAGAAGTCCATCACGAACAGCCCGATCACGACGCCGTCGGCGTCGTGGACCTCGAAGCACTGCGACTCCGGCGCGTGGCCGACGAGGTCGGCGCGGGGGTGGAAGGTGAGGCCGTACAGCTCCTCGGCGGCCGCGTAGACGGCGGCGAGCACCGTGTCGACCTGCAGGAACTCACCGAGCTCCGCCTCGTCGAAGTCGTAGCGCTCGCGGCGCAGGATCGCCTCGACGTAGCTCCAGTCGGCGGCGGTGAACTCGGCGCCCGGGTTCAGCTCGGCGTAGCGCCCGGCGAGCTCGGCGCCCTCCTCGCGGGCCTTCGCCAGCCCTGCCTGCGCGAGCGGGACCAGCATCTCGAGGATCGCGTCGACGGTCTTGGCGCAGCCCGACTCCGCGACAAGCGCCGCGTGGTTCGGGTAGCCCAGCAGGGCGGCCCGCTCGGCGCGGGCCCGTGCGGTGGCGACGACCAGATCGCGGGTGTCGAACTCGCCGTCGAGGGCGCGCCCCGTTGAGGCGGCAAGCAGGCGGGCCCGGACATCGGCGTCGGTCAGCTTCGCCGCGAGGGGCTGCTGCGTGGTGTTGACCAGGTCGATGCGGTAGGTTTCCCCGACGCGAAGCGCCTGGACCTCCTCGTCGCTGAGGCCCGCCAGTTCCTCCGCGGAGACCTCGAAGCCGCCCGCGTTCCTGGCGCCGCGGTTCAGCGTCTCGAAGCGGCTCGACAGCTCGGCGAGCGTGCGGTTCAGTTCGCGGAGCCGGTCCTGCTGCGCGTCGTCGAGTTCGACGCCCGCGCGCCGGAACTCGCGCAGCGTCTCGTCGAGGGCGTAGCGGTCCTGCTCGTCGGCCTCGACCTCGCCCGCCGCGATGCGGGCCTCGAGGGCGCGGAGCCGCCCGTACAGCCCGCGGTCGAGGTAGATGGCGTCGTTGTGTGCGGCGAAGCGGGGCGCGAACTCCTCGTCGATGGCGTCGAGTTCGTCGTTGGTGTTCGAGGCGCGCACGGCGAAGAAGGCGTGCAGGCTGCGGCGCAGGTCGGCCTCCGCATCCTCCCAGGCGCCGAGCACGTTCTCGACGGTCGGCTCGGCCTCGTCGTCGCGGAGCCGGGCCAGCCCCTCCAGGTGTGCCGTCATCGACGCGTCCATCGCGTCGCGGTAGTCGGCTGGGGTGGCTGAGGCGAAGTCGGGCAGCGTGAAGGGAAGCTGGCGCGTCAGCACTGGGTTGGTCGTCATGCGGGCTCCTGGCGGATGGGACGCGGCCGGTCGGCCGCGGGCAGCCACCACCCTATTGGTTGTCGGCTCCCGGTGCAGGACGGTGCGGAGCCAGGCCTCAGTTGGCCCCGACGGTCGCGGCGGGGGCGTCCTGGGCATCGCGGACGCGGCCAGCGGGCGTGCAGGCGAACAGCAGCCAGGCGGCGGCCGCCGTCAGCAGCGTGAGCCCCACCATGTGCAGCGCGACGATGGCAGGGGGAAGGCCGAGGAAGTACTGCAGGTAGCCGATCGCGCCCTGCAGGACGATGGTGCCGAGCAGCACGCCAGCGATCCGCGTCAGGCGGCGGTTGCCGCGCACCGCGAGGAGCGTGACGACCACCAGGGCGACGGTGATCCAGGCGGAGATGCCGTGCAGTTTCGCGACTGTCTCAATGTCGAAGCCGGTGCGCACCGCCTTCTCGTCGCCGGCGTTGGGCCCGGAGCCGGTCACGATGGTGCCGACCCAGGTGGCCAGCATCGTCGCGGCGAAGGTGGCGATCACCAGCCACCGCTGCAGCGGGGAGACGGCCTCGGGCGCGGAGCGGTAGCCGATCAGCACGGACCACACGCACAGCACGATCAGCGCGACCGAGAGCAGCAGGTGCAGCGCCACCACGAAGGGGTTCAGGTGCGTGAGCACCGTGATGCCGCCGATGACGCCCTGGAAGGGGATGCCGATGCCGATGCCGAGCGTCAGCCACCACAGCTTGGTGCGGAGGCCCCGGTTGCGCCAGGCGGCGAAGAAGGCGCCGAGCGCGGCGACGATCAGCACGAAGGTGAGGGTGCGGTTGCCGAACTCGATGATGCCGTGGATGCCGGAGGCGCCGTGCGGCACGTAGCTCTCCTCGGTGCACTTGGGCCAGGTCGAGCAGCCGAGCCCGGAACCGGTGAGCCGGACCACTGCGCCTGTGACGATGATGCCCATGTTGCAGATCAGCGAGCCGATCAGCCAGGCGTGGAGCGCGCGTTCGCCGTCGACCAGTTTCCGCAGGCCCGCCAGGAGTTTGGTCATGAGGTCCACTTGAACACCTTCCATGCGAGCGCCAGGGCGCCGATCAGCCACAGCGCGGACACCAGCACCGGCCAGCCCAGGGCCTGCCCCTGAGAGGCGGCCCGGAGCGCCTCACCGAGGGCGCCGGTGGGCAGCCCTTGCACGATCCGCGCTGCCCAGTCGGGGAACCGGTCGGCGGGCAGCAGGATCCCCAGCGGCATGCCGACGAGGTAGGCCAGGTTGGCGACCGCGAGGGTCGCCTCCGGGCGCAGCGACCCGGAGATCGCTAGCGCCAGGCCGGCGAAGGCGCCCATCGACAGCACCGAGACGAGCAGCGCCACCAGCAGCGCGGCGGGGGAGAAGACGGGGCGCCACCCGAGCGCCAAGGCGATGACGGCGAGCAGGGCGACCTGGCCCGCTGTGATCAGCGCGATGCCGAGCCCCTTGCCCGCGAGGATGCCTGGCCGACCGAGCGGGGTCGCGGCGAGCCGTTCGAGGACGTTGTAGCGGCGCTCGAAGCCGGTCGCGATCGCCAGCGTGGTCAGGCCGGAACTCCACATCGCGAGCGCGAGCACCGACGGCGCGCTCTGCTGCAGCCCGAGGCCGAGCCGGTCGCCGAAGAACGCGGCGCCCACCAGGACGGCGACGGGGATCACCACGGCGAGCAGCGCCTGCTCGCCGTTGCGCAGGATCAGGGTCGCCTCCATCCGGGCCTGCGCCCAGATCCGGGTCAGCGGCGGCGCGGCGGCGGGGTGGGGCGTGAAGTCGAGGCTCATCGCGGCTCTCCCGAGGTGTAGCGCAGGTAGGCGTCCTCCAGGGACCCGTCGACGGCGAGTTCTTCGGCGGTGCCGCTGGCGCGGACGGCGCCGTGGTCGATGATGTGGACCCGGTCGGCCAGTTCGGCCGCCTCCGCCATGTCGTGGGTGGTCAGCAGCACCGCGACGTCGGAGTCGCGCAGGCTGCGCACCACGTCCCACGTCAGCCGCCTTGCGCGCGGGTCGAGCCCGGCCGTCGGCTCGTCGAGGAAGACGAGCGCCGGACGGCCGACGAGGGCGCCGGCCAGGTTCACGGCCTGCTGCTGGCCCCCCGAGAGCCTGCGGTAGGGCGTCGCCTCGAATGCGCCGATGCCGAGCAGAGCGATGAGGTCGTCGACGGGCTGTGGGTCGGCGTAGAGGCGCGCCAGATAACGGAGCAGTTCGCCCGCGCGCACACCGGACCAGGCGCCGGTCGACTGGGGCATCAGCCCGATCTTCGGCAGCACCGCCGCGCTGCCCGGCTCGCCGCCCAGGATCGTCAGCGTGCCGGAGGCGGGCCGGGCGAGCCCGGTGCAGCAGCGGATGAAGGTGGTCTTGCCCGCCCCGTTGGGCCCGAGCAGCGCCGTGACCTGGCCGGACTCCGCGGTCAACGTCAGCCCGTCGAGGGCGCGGAGGCTGCCGAACGTGACGACGAGATCGTTGGATTGGAGGGCAGGCACCCGGTCAGCCTAGCCGCGTTCGCTGAGGGCTCCCCACCCGCGCCCGGGGTTAGGCAAACCTTGCTTGAATCCTGAAGGAGAATTGGCAAGACTGGCGTAAGCTAATTGGGGCCTTGGGGATTCCTTGGCCGTGCGGTGGGAGGTGAACCTGGATGACCGCTCCAACTGAGCTTGAGGCCGAGGTCCCGACCCGGCAACGAGTCGTCGACCTCATCCTGCACGACGGTCCCCAGACCGCCCGGCAACTCGCCGAACGCCTTGACCTGACGCCCGCCGCGATCCGCCGCCACCTCACGGGGCTGCTGGACGAGGGCATCCTCACCTCGCGCGAGGAACGCGTCTACGGTGCCCGAGGCCGCGGCAGGCCGTCGAAGGTCTTCGTGCTCACCGACGCGGGCCGCGCCGAGTTCCGGCAGGCCTACGACGCGCTGGCCATCGCCGCGCTGCGTCGGCTGTCCGCGGAGGTCGGCCCGAACGCCGTGCGTGAACTCTCCGTCGAACAGTTCGCCTGCATCGAGGAACGCTTCCTGCGCTCCCGCGAGGCCAACCCGGAGCAGAGCACCATCGAGGCGCTCGTCGAGGCGCTCGAGGTCGACGGGTATGCCCCCTCGGTTCGCCCGGTGCACTCCGGCAACCAGTTGCTGCAGCACCACTGCCCGGTCGCGCACGTCGCGGCCGCCTTCCCCGTGCTCTGCGAGGTCGAGACCCAACTGTTCGCCCGGCTGCTCGGCAGCCACGTGCAGCGGCTCGCGACCATCGCCCACGGCGACGGCGTGTGCACCACGCACGTCCCCACACCACTTCCCACTCCCAACATCCCGAAAAGAAAGTGACGGATACGGATATGACGCAGACCGCACCGCAGGCACCCGGATTGGGTGCAACGCAGGACGAACACATCGAGGCGCTCTCCAGCTACAAGTGGGGGTGGCACGACACCGACACCGCGGGCGCCGCGGCCAAGCGCGGCCTCAACGAGGCCGTCGTCGCCAACATCTCCGAGATGAAGGACGAGCCCCAGTGGATGCTCGACCTGCGCCTCAAGGGCCTGAAGCTCTTCGAAAAGAAGCCCATGCCGAAGTGGGGCGCCGACCTCAGCGACATCGACTTCGACAACATCAAGTACTTTGTGCGCTCCACCGAGAAGCAGGCCCAGACCTGGGAGGACCTCCCGGAGGACATCAAGAACACCTACGACCGGCTCGGCATCCCCGAGGCGGAGAAGGCGCGCCTCGTCGCGGGCGTCGCCGCCCAGTACGAGTCCGAGGTCGTCTACCACAAGATCAACGAGGAGCTCGAGCGTCAGGGCGTCATCTTCCTCGACACAGACACCGCGCTGCGTGAGCACCCGGAGATCTTCCAGGAGCACTTCGGCACCGTCATCCCCGTCGGCGACAACAAGTTCGCGTCGCTGAACACCGCCGTCTGGTCGGGTGGCTCGTTCATCTACGTCCCCAAGGGCGTCCACGTGTCGATCCCGCTGCAGGCCTACTTCCGCATCAACACGGAGAACATGGGCCAGTTCGAGCGCACGCTGATCATCGCCGACGAGGACTCCTACGTGCACTATGTCGAGGGCTGCACCGCGCCGATCTACAAGTCGGACTCGCTGCACTCCGCCGTCGTCGAGATCATCGTCAAGAAGAACGCCCGGGTGCGCTACACGACCATCCAGAACTGGTCCAACAACGTGTACAACCTGGTCACCAAGCGCGCTACCTGCGAGGCGGGCGCCACCATGGAATGGGTCGACGGCAACATCGGCTCCAAGGTGACCATGAAGTACCCGGCCGTCTACCTGATGGGCGACCACGCCCGCGGCGAGACCCTCTCGATCGCCTTCGCGGGCGAGGGCCAGCACCAGGACACCGGCTCCAAGATGGTCCACTGCGCGCCCAACACGTCCAGCTCGATCATCTCGAAGTCGGTCGCCCGCTCCGGCGGACGCGCGTCCTACCGCGGCCTCGTCCAGGTCGACCCGGGCGCCAACCACTCGGCATCGTCGGTCAAGTGTGACGCGCTGCTCGTCGACAACGTGTCGCGCTCCGACACCTACCCCTACGTCGACGTCCGCGAAGAGGACGTGTCGATGGCCCACGAGGCCACCGTGTCGAAGGTCTCCGAGGACCAGCTCTTCTACCTGATGTCGCGCGGCATGGAGGAGGACGAGGCCATGGCCATGATCGTGCGCGGCTTCATCGAGCCGATCGCCCGCGAGCTGCCCATGGAGTACGCCCTCGAGCTGAACCGCCTCATCGAGCTGCAGATGGAGGGTGCGGTCGGCTGATCGTCGAGACCGCGCCCACCCACGAAATTTCCTGAGAAAGAGACAGTTGATTTGACTACTGCAACCGTGCCCAATGTCGCCGGCGCGATCGAGACCATCGAGTCGCACCTGCACCCGGAGCCGAGCTACGACGTCGACAAGCACCCCATGCCGACCGGCCGTGAGGAGATCTGGCGGTTCTCGCCGATCCGCACGCTGAAGCCGCTGCTGCAGCAGGGCGAGGCCCTCGGCGGGCTCGACTGGAGCGGCGAGCTCCCCGACGGCGTCGAGTGGAAGACCATCACCGCCGCAGAGGCGCGCGAGGTCGCCATCGAGCCCCCCGTCGACCGGATCTCGGCCATCGCAGCCGAGCGCAGCGCACAGGCCCACTACCTGCGCGTGCCCGCCGACGTCGAGATCGACGAGCCCATCGTGTTCATCGGACGCGGCGACGGCGCCCAGGTCGCCGAGACCTTCGTCGCCGAGTTCGGCCCGCACAGCAAGGCGACGCTCGTCCTTCGCTTCGAGGGCTCCGCCAAGTACTCCGCGAAGTACGACTTCCGGATCGGGGCAGGCGCCCAGATCAATCTCGTCTACGTCAACGACTGGGCGGGCGACAGCATCCACGGCGGCCAGATCTCCGTCGAGGTCGGCCGCGACGCGCAGGTCCGCACCGTGCACGCCTCGATGGGTGGCCGAGCCATCCGCATCGCCGAGCGCGCCCGCTACAACGGCCCCGGCGGCCAGCTCGAACAGTTCGGCATCTACTTCGCCGACGCCGGTCAGGACATCGAGCACCGCATGTTCGTCGACCACAACGAGCCCAACACCAAGTCGAACGTCGACTACCGCGGCGCGCTGCAGGGCAAGGGCGCGCACTCCGTCTGGATCGGCGACGTGCTGATCCGCAAGCAGGCGCTCGGCATCGAGACCTACGAGAGCAACAAGAACCTGGTGCTCTCCGAGGGCTGCCAGGCCGACTCGGTCCCGAACCTCGAGATCGAGACCGGCGAGATCGCCGGCGCGGGCCACGCGTCCAGCACCGGCCGCTTCGACGACAACCAGCTCTTCTACCTGATGAGCCGCGGCATCTCGGAGGAGGAGTCGCGCCGGCTGATCGTGCACGGCTTCTTCAACGACATCATCCGCCGCGTCGGCGTCGAGCACATCGAGCGCAAGCTCCTGGAGCAGGTCGAGCGCGAACTGGCGCTGGTCCACGGCACCACCCGGACGGCGGATCACGCGTGACCTTCGTTCCCGTCGCCACGACCGACGAGCTCAGAGACGACATCCCCCTGGCCTGCGAGGTCCCCGAGACCGGATCGGGCCGGGAGGATGACGGCGAGCTTGAGGTCGCGCTGGTGCGCCACGAGGGCGTCCTGTACGCCATCGAGAACGAGTGCAGCCACGCCAAGGTGCCGCTCAGCGAGGGCGACGTGATCGACTGCACCATCGAGTGCTACCTGCACGGGTCGACCTTCGACCTGCGCACCGGTAAGGCCCTGAACCTGCCGGCGACCAAACCCGTGCGGGTGTTCCCCGTCCGGATCGAGGGAGACGACATCCTCGTCGATCCCGACAACCCACTGAATTTTGAAGAAAACTAGGAGTACAGACACATGACCACGCTCGTCATCAAGGACCTGCACGGCGACGTCATCACCGAAGAGGGCAACAAGGAAATCCTCAAGGGCGTCAACCTCACCATCAACTCCGGCGAGGTGCACGCCATCATGGGCCCCAACGGCTCGGGCAAGTCGACGCTGGCCTACGCCATCGCCGGCCACCCCAAGTACGTCATCACCTCCGGCTCCGTCACCCTTGACGGCGTCGAGATCACCGACATGACCGTCGACGAGCGCGCCCGCGCCGGCCTGTTCCTGGCCATGCAGTACCCCGTCGAGGTCCCCGGCGTCTCCGTCGCCAACTTCCTGCGCACCGCAAAGACCGCGCTCGACGGCGAGGCCCCCAAGGTCCGCACCTGGGTCAAGGACGTCGAGAAGGTGCTCGCTGGCATGGACCTCGACAAGTCCTTCGCCGCGCGCTCCGTCAACGAGGGCTTCTCCGGTGGCGAGAAGAAGCGCAACGAGATCGCCCAACTCGAGCTCCTCAACCCGAAGGCCGCGATCCTCGACGAGACCGACTCCGGCCTCGACATCGACGCGCTGAAGGTCGTCTCCGAGGGCGTCAACCGCTACTCCGAGCAGGGCGACCGCGCGGTGCTGCTGATCACGCACTACACCCGCATCCTGCGCTACATCAAGCCCGACTTCGTGCACGTGTTCGTCGACGGCCGGATCGTCGACGAGGGCGGCCGCGAACTGGCAGACAAGCTTGAGGCCAACGGCTACGAATCGTATGTGAAGGCCACTGTCAACTCCTGACTTCGTCAGGCGTTGACGAAGCCTTCACGTGTCCGATCTCCGGCCCTATGCATCCCGTCTCGCTGCGTTCTCCTTCCTCGGCGGGCGTAAGCCCTGCCTCGGTCGTCGGCCTTGCGAGACGGGCGCCTAGGGCCGGAGCTCTCGCGATGACTGGCTCGGGTTGGTGGGGTCCCGGCACATCGCTTCGCTCGTGCCTGGTCTCGCTGCTGAGTGGTGAGGGATCGGCACTCGCTTCGCTTGTGCTTGGCCCGGCTCCTGAGCTGGTCTCGCGACGTAATCCGTCCGAGACCGGCGAGCGGGCGGGACGGCGCGGGCGATAATTGAACCAAGGCCCTCGGGCCAATCAACCAGGAAGTGATGAGCGTGTACGACGTCGAAAAGATCCGCGAGGACTTCCCGATCCTGCAGCGCAGGGTGGGGGAGCAGCCGCTGGTGTACCTCGACTCGGCCAACACCTCGCAGAAGCCGCGCCAGGTCGTCGAGGCCGTCGAGCGGCACTACCTCGAGCACAACGCCAACGTCGCCCGCGCCATGCACCTGCTCGGCGCCGAGGCGACCGAGGCGTTCGAGGGCGCGCGGGCGAAGGTCGGCTCGTTCATCGGGGCGGCCCGGGCCGAGGAGATCGTGTTCACCAAGAACGCGTCCGAGGCGCTCAACCTGGCCGCCACCACCCTCTCGTCCCGGATCGGCCCGGGCGACGAGGTGGTCATCTCCGTCATGGAGCACCACTCCAACATCGTGCCCTGGCAGATGGCCTGCCAGCGCACCGGGGCGACGCTGCGCTGGTTCGACATCACCGACGACGGCCGCCTCGACCTGGAGAAGGCCGAACGCGAGCACCTCATCAACGAGCGCACCAAGGTCGTGTCGCTGACCTGGGTCTCCAACGTTCTCGGCACCCGCAACCCGATCGCCGACATCGCCGCGAAGGCGCACGCCGTCGGGGCAGTGATGGTCGTCGACGCCTCCCAGGCCGTCCCGCACCAGGCGACCGACGTCGCCGCGCTCGGCGCCGACCTCGTCGCGTTCACCGGCCACAAGATGGTCGGCCCCACCGGCATCGGCGTGCTGTGGGGGCGCTACGACCTGCTCGCAGAACTTCCGCCCTTCCTCGGCGGCGGCGAGATGATCGAGATCGTCGAGATGGTGAAGTCGACCTACGCGGCACCGCCCGCACGGTTCGAGGCAGGCACCCCGCCGATCGCGCAGGCCGTCGGGCTCGGCGCCGCGGTCGACTACCTGCAGGGCATCGGCATGGACGAGATCGCCGCACACGACGACGAACTGACCGGCTACGCGCTCGACAAGCTCACCTCGATCGACGACCTCGTCATCCTGGGACCCACCGAGGCGGTCGAGCGCGGCAGCGCCATCTCGTTCAACCTCAAGGGCGTCCACCCGCACGACGTGATGCAGGTCCTCGACTCCCGCGGCGTCGCCATCCGCGGCGGCCACCACTGCGCCCGCCCGCTGCACAAGCGCCTCGGCCACCAGAGCTCGACCCGCGCGTCCAGCTACCTCTACACCACAAGGCAGGAGATCGACGCGCTCGCCGACGCGCTCGTCTTCACCCGCAACTACTTCGCCCCGCGCTTCTGAGGAGGGCAATGAACATCGACGAGCTGTACCAGACGATCATCCTCGACCACTACCGGGAGAAGCACCACTCGGGGCTTCGGGAGCCCTACGAGGCGGAGGTCCACCATGTCAACCCGTCCTGCGGCGACGAACTGACGCTGCGGGTGCACCTCGACGGCGACACCGTCTCCGACATCTCCTACCACGCGGAGGGCTGCTCCATCTCGCAGGCCTCCACCTCGGTGATGGGCGACCTGCTGATCGGCGGCACCGTCGAACACGCCCTCGACCTGCACGACAAGTTCCTCGAGATGATGCAGTCGCAGGGCAGGATCGAACCAGACGAGGACACCTTCGAGGACGCCATCGCGTTCGCGGGGGTCTCCAAGTTCCCGGCCCGCGTCAAGTGCGCACTCCTCGGGTGGTCAGCCATGCGCGACGCCACCCTGCAAGCAACCACCAAGGAGAACTGATGTACAACCACGAGCAGCGCCCGAGCGACCTCGTCAAGGACGAGCTGCCCGACGTCGACCTCAGCCCCAACCCGCCGTCCGTGGTGCCGGCAGAGGACGAGATCCTCGAGGCCATGAAGGACGTCGTCGACCCCGAGCTGATGGTCAACGTCGTCGACCTCGGCCTCGTCTACGGCGTCCAGGTCGACGACGAGGGCGACGTCACCATCGACATGACGCTGACCTCACCCACCTGCCCGCTGACAGACAAGATCGAGTACGACACCAAGTACGTGCTCGACGGGCTGGCGAACTCCGTGACCATCAACTGGGTCTGGCTGCCGCCGTGGACCCTCGAGATGATCTCCGAGGACGGGCGCGAGCAACTGCGCGCCATCGGCTACAACCTGTAGCCGTCAGCGGTGTCGCGGCGCGCCGAGCGCGCGCCGCGAATCCTCCGCAACCCTTGACTCGCCCATCCACGATTTGATAGGGATGGTAAAGGAGGCATTGGAGCCCCTACCGACGAGGGTGACCGTACCGGCAACGTAAAGACGGTCATGACGGAGGCAGAAATGTCCAATCATCCCCCCACCCCCCAAGACGCATCGGATCAGCACGGCCACGAGCAGGCCGACCACCAGCATCCGGGCGATGACCATCCCCACCCCTACTTCCACTCGCACGGCCACCACGGCCCCCACATGCACTCGCACAGCGACGCCTTCGCCCAGAAGGAAGGCCGCTGGGCGCAGGAGGCGGAGGCACGGATCTCGCTGTTCCGCCACGACGAGGAGATCGAGAAGGGACTCGCCCACGGGCTGAAGGGGTCCCCGACGCTCGTCGACAAGACCATCCCCACCTTCTCGCGCGGCGAACTCCCGCACTTCGCGGGGGAGCGCGGCACCTTCCTGAACTCCCCGTTCCTCGAGGACGTCAACGAGGTCGAGGACGCGGAGGTCGCGATCTTCGGGGCCCCGCTCGACTCGGGCGCCACCTACCGGCCGGGCGCACGGTTCGGGCCCACGGGCATCCGTCGCTCGACCAGCCTGTTCGGCACCTACTGCTACGAACTCGGCGTCGACCTGCGCGAGCAACTCAACATGGTCGACATCGGCGACATCTTCACCATCCCCGGCAACCTGGAGAAGTCCTTCGACCAGATCAGCCAGGCCATGGCGCACGTGTTCCAGCGCGGCGTCTTCCCCGTCATCCTCGGCGGCGACCACTCCATCGGCTACCCGACGATCCGGGGCATGGCCCCCTACGTCGACGGCAACATCGGCATCATCCACTTCGACAGGCACGTCGACACGCAGGAGACCGATCTCGACGAGCGGATGCACACCACGCCCTGGTTCCACGCGACCAACATCGGCAACGCGCCGGCCACCAACCTGGTCCAGGTCGGCATCGGCGGGTGGCAGGCACCCCGCGCGGGAGTCAAGGTCGGACGCGAACGCGGCACCACCGTGATCACCGTCGGCGACATCGAACGCGTCGGCATCGAGAAGGTCGTCGAGGTCGCCCTCGAGACCGCCTGGAAGGACGCGAAGGCCGTCTACCTGTCCTTCGACATCGACGTCATCGACGCGGGCTTCGTGCCCGGCACCGGTTGGCCCGAGCCAGGCGGGCTGCTGCCGCGAGAGGCGCTCAACATGATCAGGATGATCGCGGGCGAGGGCCTCAACGGCATCGAGATCGTCGAATGCTCGCCACCCTACGACTGGGCGGAGCAGACGGCGCTGATGAGTTCGCGGATCGTGCTCGACGCGCTGGCGATGCTGGTGCGCAACGGGCACCTCGGGAAGAAGGCTGCCGTCAAGGACCGGCACGCCTGGGGACCGCAAGCCGTCGCCTGACGTGGCTCAGCACCGCAGCGTCGGCGCGCTTGCCACACCAGCCCCCGCGCGGACCCGCACGTCCCTTCGCGGGTCCCGCGGGGCCGCGTGGCCGATCGTCACACCGCTCGGCCTCGCCCTCGTGGTGATCGTCGTGCTCGCCGTCGGCATCGGACCCGTTCCGCTGGCGCCCGGCACCGTCCTTGCCGTCGTCGCCGAACGGCTCGGCGGCCCCGCGGCGGGTGTCGACCCAACCCAGGCGGCCATCGTCTGGGAGGTGCGACTGCCCCGGGCGCTGCTCGGCGTGGTCGTCGGGGCGGGGCTCGCGGGCAGCGGCGCCGTGCTGCAGGGACTGGTGCGCAACATCCTCGCCGACCCCTACATCCTCGGCATCTCCGGCGGGGCCTCGACCGGTGCGGCGGCCGCCATCCTGTTCGGCCTCGGCGCAGGCATGGGCGCCTTGGCGCTTCCCGTCAGCGCGTTCCTGGGGGCCATGGTCGCGTGCCTGGCCGTCGCACTGATCGCCCGCGTCGGCGGACGCGTCACGTCGCTGCGCCTGCTGCTCAGCGGCGTCGCCGTCGGCTACGCGCTGTCGGCGGCCACCAGTTTCCTGGTGTTCCTCTCCGACTCGGCCGAGGGGTCCCGCTCCGTGATGTTCTGGCTGCTCGGCTCCCTCAGCCAGGCCACCTGGGGCCCGGGGCTCGTCGCCGTGTGGGTGGTCGTCCCCCTGGGGCTCGCCGCGCTCGCCGTGGCGGGCCCACGCCTCGACGCGCTCGCGATGGGCGATGAGACGGCCCAAGGGCTCGGCGTCGCGCCCGCCGCGACCCGCATGACGCTGATGGCGCTGGTCTCGCTGCTCGTCGGCGCGGTGGTCGCCGTGTCGGGGGCCATCGGCTTCGTCGGCCTCGTCGTGCCCCACCTGGCCCGCAGGCTCGTCGGGGCACGGCACTCCCGCGCCATCCCCACCGCCGCACTGCTCGGCGCGGTGTTCGTGGTGCTCGCCGACATCGTCGCGCGGGTGCTCCTCCCGCCCAGGGAACTGCCCATCGGCATCCTGACCGCCATGGTCGGGGCGCCCTTCCTACTGGTCCTGGTGCGGCGCATGCACGCCCGCCACGGCTGAAAGGGGGTCACCATGACCTCGCGACGCCTCACCCCGGCACTGGCAACCGCCGTTGCCGCGCTGCTGATCAGCGCCTGCGCGGCGCCCGGTCCGGCCGAGCACGCCCCTGGCTACCCGCGCGCGATCGAGAACTGCGGAAGGACCGTCACCTTCGATCGCCCACCCGAACGTGTCCTGGTGCTGGAGACCGCGCCCATCACGGTGCTCGACGGCATCGGCGCGCTCGACGCCGTTGTCGCACTGGCGGGCTCCTTCGACCCCACGTACTACACCGCGGACCTCGTCGACCGGCTCGCCGCGATCCCGCTGCTCTCCGACGACCTCGACCCGTCAGGCCACCTGATGCTGTCGCAGGAGGTGGTGCTCGCGCAGCGGCCCGACCTGGTGCTCGGACTGCCAGACGGCCTCTCCCGCGACGCACTGGAGGCAGCCGGCGTCAACGTGCTGATCCAGGACATCTACTGCCCCGAGCCCGGCGCAACGGCCAGCCTCGACGACATCTACCTGCAGGTCAGGACCTACGGGACGATCTTCGGCCGGGAGAGCGCGGCCGAGGCACTCGCAACCGACCTGGCCGAGCGTGCCGCCGCGGTGCGGGGACGAGTCGCGCCCGGCCCGAGCGTCGCCGTGCTGTACCCGTCGGTTGGAGGCGGACCCCTCTACGCCTACGGCTCCGGCTCCATGGCGACCCCACAGGTCGAGGCGGCGGGGCTGCGCAACGTGTTCGCCGACGTCGACGAACGCGTTTTCGAGGTCGGCGCCGAGGAACTCCTGGCGCGCGACCCAGACGTGCTGATCCTGCTCGGCCAGGGCGGCGACCTCAGCGGCCTCGCCGACGAGATCCTCGCGCTGCCCGGGGCAGACAGCCTCCGCGCCGTCCGGGCAGGGGAGATCCTCATCCAGCCGTTCAACTTCTCGGAGCCGACCAGCCCGCTCGTCATCGACGGACTGGAACACATCGTCGAGCGCTTCGGGGCACAACCATGATCGAGGCGATCGGGATCGGGCACAGCTACCGCGGCGCCCCCGCGCTGCGCGACGTCAGCCTCACCATCGCAGACGGGGAGGTGCTCGGCCTCGTCGGGCCCAACGGATCTGGCAAGTCGACGCTGGTTCGAGCCATCGCTGGCACCCTGCGGGCCCCGCGCGGGCGCCGTCCTGATCGACTCGCGCCCCGCGGAGGCGATGACGCCACGGGAGCGGGCCCGCAGAATCGCGGTCGTCGTCCAGGAACCGGCGGGCGAACTCCCGATGAGCGTCACCGAGGCCGTGCTGGTCGGCAGGCTGCCACGCCGCGGCTGGCTCGAGGGCGGCGCGGCACACCTGCCGGCGGTCCGGGCGGCGCTCGTGGAGGTCGACGCGACCCACCTGGCCGACCGAGACGTGGCGAGCCTGTCCGGCGGCGAGCGGCAGCGGGTGCTCGTGGCTCGGGCGCTTGCGCAGGACACCGACCACATGCTGATGGACGAGCCGACCAACCACCTCGACACGCACTACCAGCACGAACTGCTCGGCCTCATCAGGAGGCTGCGGCTGACCACCATGGTCGTGCTGCACGACCTGAACCTCGCGAGCCGCTACTGCGACCGGATCGTGGTGCTCGACGCCGGACGCGTCGTCGCGCGCGGCACCCCGCGGGAGGCACTGCGTCCCGACCTGGTCGAGCAGGTCTACCGGATCCCCACCGAACGCGTGCACGCCTCCGACGGCACACCCCAACTCCTCTTCCACGCTTAGGATCGCGCATGGACACCCAGAGCAGGCTCAACACGTACTGGAGCACCAGGGCCGCCGACTACGCCGCCTTCCAGGAGGCGCGCGAGGCGCTGCCAGGGGTCGGGGCCGCGTGGCGTGGCATCTGGGACGAGGCGCTCCCGGACGGGGTCCGCGACGTGCTGGAGGTCGGCTGCGGCAGCGGCACCGTGACCCGCCAACTGGCGACCCTCGGGCACCGCGTCACCGGGATCGACCTCGCCGAGGGCATGCTGCGGGAGGCCAATGCCAGGCCGGTGCCCGGCCCCGGCAGCGCGCGCTACCTCGCAGACGACGCCGTCTGCCCCGACTTCGCACCCGCCTCCTTCGACGCCATCGTCTGCAGGTACCTGCTCTGGACGCTGATGTGCACGAGGGAGGCGTTGCCGAGGTGGCGCGACCTGCTGCGGCCCGGGGGAGTGGTGGCCTGCGTCGACGCGCTCTGGTACCCGGAGGGCATCGAGGCGATCCACACCGGCGCCGACCACCACGACGCGGCCTTCCTCGGGACCTACGACCAGCAGGTGCGCGGCGACCTCGACCTCGCCGAGGCGCGCAGCATCGAGGTCCATCTCGACGCCTTCCGCGCCGCCGGATTCGACGACATCGCCGCCCGGTCGCTGCCCGCCCTGATGGACCTCGACCGTCGTTGGGGCGTCGCCCCAGGTCACCGTCCCCGGCTCCAGTTCCTGATCGTGGCGGGCCGTCGCGACTAGCTTGAGGCGCCCCCGGCCCCCGCCCGGCAGAGCTAGGCTGGAGGCTCAGACCTACCAGGAGGCGACGATGCCGAATCTGACCACGCCTGACGGCGTCCGACTGCACTACACCGACACCGGCGGCGACGGCCGACCGCTGGTGCTGATCCACGGCTGGCCGCTCTCCGGGGCCGCGTTCGCCAAGAACGTGCCCGCATTCACCGACGCCGGCTACCGCGTCATCACCTACGACCGTCGAGGCTTCGGCGAGTCCGACAAGCCCGACGGCGGCTACGACTACGACACGCTCGCCTCCGACGCCGCGTCGCTGCTCGAACAACTCGACCTGCACGGCGCGGTGGTGCTCGGCTTCTCGATGGGCGGCGGCGAGGCGGCCCACCTGGCAGGACGGCGCAACCCGCGCCTCGCGGGCGTGATCTTCTCCGGCGCCATCACCCCTGCGCTCGGCATCTTTGACGACAACCCCGACGGCGCCATGCCGTTCTCGGCCTTCGAGGACATGTCACGCGCCTGCGAGACCGACCGCGACGGCTTCCTCGACTCCTTCATCACGACGTTCTACAGCACCGAGGAGGGAGGGCTCCAAGTCAGCGAGGCCGTCCGCCGCGAGTCCCTCGACATCGCGCACCAGTCCTCGGACAAGGCCGCAACGCAGACCATCCTGATCTGGGCGACGGACCTGCGCGACTTCGTCGAGACCATCGAGGTGCCGACGCTCGTCATCCACGGTGACGCCGACCAGAACGTGCCCGTCGAGAAGTCTGCGGAGCGGATGCCGCGCTACGTGCCGCAGGCAAAGCTCGCGATCATCGAGGGCGCACCGCACGGCGCGAACGTGTCGCACCACGTGCAGTGGGAGTCCTCGATCCTCGACTTCCTGGAGACCCTCGATTAGGGAGTAGCCTTCCCCGGGTGAAGAGAACCGGGTTGGACAGCGGGATCGCCGCCTACCTGTTGTGGGGGCTCTTCCCGCTGTACTTCCTGCTCTTCATCCGCTCCGGGGCGCTGGAGGTGGTCGCCTACCGCGCCGCCTGGTCGCTCGCGTTCTGCCTGGTGCTGCTCGCTGTGCTGCGCAGGCTGGGCGACCTGCGCGCCATCTGGCGCGACCGGAGGACGGCGCTGTCCCTCGCGGTCGCCGGAGTCCTGATCGCCACGAACTGGACCGTCTACGTCTACGGCGTGGCCACCGGGCGGACGCTCGACGCGGCGCTCGGCTACTTCATCAACCCGCTCGCCGTCGCGCTGCTCGGCGTCGTGGTGCTGCGCGAGCGGCTCCGGCCGGGCCAGTGGGTGGCGCTCGGGTTCGGGGCGTGCGCCGTTGTGGTGCTGATCGTCGGCTACGGCCAGGTGCCGTTCATCGCGCTGACCCTTGCGCTCAGCTTCGGCACCTACTCGCTCGTGAAGAAACTCGCGGGCCGCTCCGTTGCGCCCGCTCCCGGCCTTGCGTTCGAGACGGGAGCGGTGCTGCCGCTCGCGCTCGGCTACCTCGGCTACCTCGCCGTCACCGGCCAGTCGACGGTGCCGCCGCTTTCCGGGTACTGGTTCCTGATGGCCACCACCGGCATCGTCACGGCAGTGCCGCTGCTGCTGTTCGCCGACGCGGCGCGAAAGGTGTCGATGGTGACGCTCGGCATGCTGCAGTACATCGCCCCCGTCGGCCAGTTCCTGCTCGGTTGGCTGGTGTTCCGGGAGCCGATGCCGGCAAGCAGGTGGGCGGGCTTCGCGCTGGTGTGGGTGGCCATCGCCGCGTTCGCCGTCGACGCGATCCTCGTCAGTCGTCGAGGAGGCCCCAGCGGTAGGCGAGCATCGCAAGCCCTGCCCGGTTCAGCAGGTCGAAGCGACTCAGCAGCGCCGCCACACACTCCCTGACCGACGAGACCGCGAGGCCGAGCGCGCTGCCGATCTCCGAGTTCGTGTGGCCCCGTCCGACCAGCGCAAGCAGATCCCGGTCCTCGGGAGTCAACGCTGCGGGGGCCTCGACACGGGCCCGCAGTTGCCCGAGCAGCGTGCCCATCAGCTTGGGCGAGACCAACGCGTCGCCGCTGTGCGCCGACCGGATCGCCCGTGCGATCAGCCCGGGGCCGTCGGTCTTCAGCAGGAACCCCGCCGCGCCCTCCTCGATGGCCCGGGCGAGGGTCCGGTCGTCGGCAAGCGCCGTGAAACACACAACGCTGGCGCCGAGCCGGGACGCGACGTGACGGACCACCTCGAGGCCGTCGACCGACGGCAGGTGCACGTCGACGAGCACCACGTCGGGGGAGAGCACCTCGGCCATGGTGAGCGCCTCGCGGCCGTCAGAGGCGGCGCCGATCAGGGCGATGTCCTCCAGCGGCGCGAGGTAGCTGTCGACGGCCCGACGCGCCAACTCGTCGTCCTCGACCAGCAGGACCCTGATGGGCCGAGATGCGGCAGGCATGCGAGGAGTCTAGCCATGCCTGGCTTGGCCAAAGGGGTGGACGTCGACGATCGTGACTCACGCGATCGTGTGGCGCTCGAGCAGGGCCTCCTCGCGGCTCTCATAGCCGGGCGGGAGGGTGACGGTGAGCGTCCACACCCCGTCCTCGCTCGTCACCGAACAGGTGCCCTTCAGCAGGGCCGCGCGTTCCCGGATGCCGAGCAGGCCAAGTCCCGCGGCCCGCGGAGGGTGCGTCGTCAGGTTCGAATAGGTCGCGCGGAGGTACCCGTCCACCTCGGCGATCCGGATCGAACACTTCGATCCAGGCACCCCGTGACGGATCATGTTCGTGACGGCCTCGACGGTGATCTTGGCGATCGTGGTGGCCCGTGCCGCGCTCATGTGGCGCTGCTCGAGGCGCACGTCGGCGTGCAGGCCTGCGGCGCAGAGCCGCTTGCGCTGCTCCTCGACGGCCCCCGCGAGATGCTCGTCGTCGATCAGGAGGCCCCGGTCGGGGTCGAGGCTCTGCCCCTCGCGCAGCGTCGAAAGCAACTGGCGCAGGTCCTGCGCCGCCGAACTGCACTCGCCCGCGATCCGCTCCAACTGGTCGCGCACCGCCGGTTGCAGGTCCGGCTCGCCGAGCGCCATGTGCGCACGCATCGCGGCGTGCGAAAGGCTCTGCGCGACAGAGTCGTGCAGGTCCCGAGCCAAGGCGAGTCGCCTCGCCTCGGAACGCTGCTCCGCGAGTTCGCGCTCCTGACGCACCCGCAGCACGGCGCCGCGCCACAGGTTCGCCCCGCCGACCGTCAGCACGAGGGAGACGGTGTACAGCGCGGCCGATGCGGCCATCTGCCCCCACACCGACGGGGCGTGGAAGACGAGCAGCAGGAACGCCACCACGGCAAGGCCGATCGCGACCGGCACCCAGCGCCGGTACCTGATCCGGACGGCGGCGAAGATCGCGGTCAGCGCCGCGAATCCCGAGATGCCCGTGTCCGCCGGGGCACCCGCGAACTGTCCGAGCAGCCCGACCGCGAGCAGCGCGACCCCCAGCGTGGGACGGTACCCGGAAAGGGCAGCGCCGACGCACGTCAGCACGTCGAGCACCCACAGGAATGCCGGGCGGGGACCGTCGGACGCAATGGTGCTGACCTGCAGGGCGAATACCGACAGCGCAAGCATCGGCTCGAACCAACCGGACCTGCTGTGAAGGGGGCGCTGCGCCTCGGTGCTCATCGGCATCCCCCTCCCATCGGTTGCGTTGCCCATCTTCCAACCCCTGCAGGCCAGTTGGGGTCACTTTCGCGGCACGAGGCCCCATTCGTGGGCGCGGGCGGCGAGCGCCGCCCGGTTCCTGACGTCCAGGCGCCTCAGCAACCGGCTGACGTAGGTCTTGACTGTCGTGGTCGCCAGGAACATCTCCGCGGCGATCTCGGCGTTGCTGCGCCCCTGCCCGATCAGCGTCAGCAGCCCGCGGTCGGTCTCCGACAGCGTGCTCGGCGGCTCGGCGCGGTTGGCGCGCGAGGTCAGCAGCGCCGTGACGAGCTTGGGGGAGACCAGCGCCTCCCCGTTGGCGGCGCTGCGGATGCCGTGCAGGATCAGCCCGACGCTGTCGGACTTCAGCAGGAAGCCGTCCGCGCCCGCCTCGATCGCGCGCACCATCATCTGGTCGTCGCCCAGCGCCGTGAAGCACAACACCTTGATGCCCAACGGCGGGGCGGTGAGCCGACGCGTCACCTCGATGCCGTCGATCCCTGGGAGGTGGATGTCGACCACCGCGACATCGGGTCGCACCGAGCGGGCCAACTCGACGGCGCCGAGCCCGTCGCCCGCCACGCCGACCAGTTCCAGGTCGGGAGTGCGGGCAAGGTAGGCCGCGACCGCCTCCTGAGCCAGGGGGTCGTCTTCGGCGAGAAGAACGCGGATGGTCGGCTCCATGGCGGACACGATAGCCCTGTGGGCCAGGTGTGGCCGGTTGGGGTGGGCTTGCGGCGCGCCAGTTTTGGCTTATCGCGCCGGGAGCGACAGACTAGGTCGGTGCTACAGGTCAAGGACATCGAGGTGCGGGCGGGTGCCCGCCTGCTGCTTTCGCCTGTCAGTTTTCAGGTCATCCCTGGCGACCGGATCGGCCTGGTCGGCCGCAACGGTGCGGGCAAGACGACCCTGACCCGGATCCTGTCCGGTGAGTCCCAGCCCGCCGCGGGCACCGTCAACCGCACAGGACAACTCGGCTACCTTCCTCAGGACCCCCGCTCCGGAGACCCGGAGCAGATCGCCCGCGACCGCATCCTCGGGGCCCGCGGCCTCGACCAGGCAATGCGCCGGATGCGCCGCGCAGAGGACACCATGGCCAGCGCCGACGACGCCGAACGCGACGAGGCCATGTCGGCCTACGCCCGCGCGGAGGCAGCCTTCCTCGCCGCAGGAGGTTACGCGGCAGAGTCGGAGGCCGCGCGGATCGCCTCGAACCTCGGCCTGCAGGACCGGGTGCTCGGCCAACCCCTCAAGACGCTCTCCGGCGGCCAGCGGCGCCGCATCGAACTGGCGAGGATCCTGTTCTCCGACGCGGACACGCTGCTGCTCGACGAGCCGACCAACCACCTCGACGCCGATTCCATCGTGTGGCTGCGCAGCTACCTGCAGGGCTTCGCTGGTGGGCTGATCATCATCTCGCACGACACGGCGCTGCTCGAGGCCGTCGTCAACAAGGTCTTCCACCTCGACGCGAACCGCTCAGAACTCGACATCTACTCGATGGACTGGAAGCGCTACCTGCTGCAGCGTGAGACCGACGAGAAGCGCCGCAAGCGCGAACTGGTCAACGCGGAGCGCAAGGCCGCCCAGTTGATGGCTCAGGCAGACAAGATGCGAGCGAAGGCCACCAAGGCCGTCGCGGCGCAGAACATGGCAAAGCGCGCCGAGAAACTCCTCGCCGGTGTTGAGGGGGAGCGCGCCGTCGACCAGGTCGCCAAGATCCGCTTCCCCGACCCTGCGCCCTCCGGCAAGACCCCGGTGCGGGGCTTCGAACTGAGCAAGTCCTACGGCTCGCTCGAGGTGTTCACCGCCGTCGACCTCGCGGTCGACCGTGGCTCCAAGGTCGTCATCCTCGGCCTGAACGGCGCGGGAAAGACCACCATGCTGCGCGTCCTCTACGGCATCGAGGAGCCGACAGCCGGCCGGGTCGAACTCGGCCACGGGGCGCGCGTCGGGTACTACGCGCAGGAACACGAGACCCTGGACGTCGACCGCTCCGTGCTCGACAACATGGTCTCGGCATCGCCCAACCTCAACGACACCGACGTGCGCAAGGTGCTCGGCTCGTTCCTGTTCACCGGCGACGACGTCGAGAAGCCCGCCCGGGTGCTCTCCGGCGGCGAGAAGACCCGCCTGTCGCTCGCGATGCTCGTCGTCTCCGCGGCCAACGTGCTGCTGCTCGACGAGCCGACCAACAACCTGGACCCCGCCTCGCGGGCCGAGGTGCTCAGCGCGCTGCGCACCTACGCGGGCGCCGTCGTGCTCGTCACGCACGACCCGGGCGCCGTCGAGGCGCTGCAACCCGACCGGGTGCTTGTGCTCCCGGACGGCGTCGAGGACCTGTGGTCGGAGGATTACGCGGAACTGATCGACCTGGCTTGACCCAGGTCAAGGAGTTCCCCGCCCAGAGGCGGTGACATGGGGGTGCAGGGCGATCCGGCCCGGCACCCGATCCAGGAGGAACCATGTCCACCGTCACGCTCACCACCGTCCCCCTCACCTGCCCCAGTTGCATCGCAACGATCGAGAAGGGCCTCGCGCGTCGCCCCGGCGTCGACGCCGTCAAGGTCCGCTTCGCCTCCAACGCGGTGCGCGTCGACTACGACCCGGGCAGGGTGACCCGCGACGACCTCGTCAACGACCTTGACGCGCTCGGCTACCCGGTGCGGAAGTGACCGCCCGGGACGCCGTGACGGCCTCAAGCGGCGCCCTGCTGCTTGCCGCCCTCGCCGCGCACCTTGCCGGCGCGGGAGCGGTGGCCACCGCGCTGCTCACCGTCTCGGCGCTGCTCAGCCTCGGCCCGATCGCATGGAAGGCGCTGCGCGCGCTGCGGGTGCGGGCCTTCAGCATCGACCTGCTCGTCACGATCGCCATCATCGGAGCGCTCATCATCGGCGAGGCGACAGAGGCGGCCGTCGTTGGGTTCCTGTTCCTGTTCGGGGCCTGGCTTGAGGCGCGCACCCTCGAACGCACCCGCCGCTCGCTGCTCGCGCTCGTGGCGCTCGCCCCCACCCGCGCGACGCTCGAACGCGACGGCGAACGGGTAACGGTCGACGTCGAGGACGTGCTGCCCGGGGAGCGGGTCATCGTCACGACGGGGGAGCGGATCGCCGTCGACGGGACCGTGCTGGCCGGCGACGCGTGGGTCGACGAGTCCACCCTCACCGGCGAGCCCAGCCCGGTCCGCCGACTCGCGGGAGAGCGGGTCCGCGCCGCGACCATGCTGACGTCGGGCTACCTGGAGGTCGAGGCCGAACTGATCGGCGCCGAGACCACCTACGGCAGGATCATCGAGTTGGTCGAGGAGGCGCAGGAGTCGCGCACCAGGCGGCAGAGGTTCCTCGAACGGTTCGCCCGGTTCTACACCCCGGGCGTGCTGCTCGCCTCCCTGCTGGTGTTCGCCGTCACCCGCGACGTCGAGTTCGCGCTGGTGTTCCTCGTCATCGCCTGCCCTGGCGCGCTGGTCATCTCGGTGCCGGTCGCCGCCGTCGCGGGCCTCGGCAGCATCGCCAGGCAGGGCGTGCTGATCAAGTCGGGTGAGGCCCTCGAACTGCTCGCCTCGGCCGACACGCTCGTCGTCGACAAGACAGGGACGCTGACGCTGGGTCGCCCGGTGGTGACCCGGATCGACGCGGAGCCCGGCGTCGACCGCGACGAGCTGCTCGCCGACGCCGCGGCCGTCGAGTCGGCCAGCGAACATCCCCTCGGCGCCGCCATCGTCGAGGCGGCACGGACGCGAGGCCTCGACCTGCCCCGACCTCAGGACATCTATGTGCTGAGCGGCGCAGGGATCTCCGGTCGCCACGAGGGCCGCCGGATCGCCGTCGGCAGCCCTGACTTCGTCACGGAGTTCGGCACCCCTCCCGGGGTCGCGGCGTTGACCCGCGCCGACCGGCTCGAGGAGGAGGGCGCCACCGTGGTGTTCGTCGCGGACGAGCGCCGACTGCTCGGCCTGATCGCCATCGCCGACCGGCCACGCGCCGAGGCCGCCGACGCCGTCCGGGGGCTCCGCGCGGCCGGGATCGCCCGGGTGGTCGCCCTCAGCGGGGACGCGGACGGCCCGACAAGGCGCGTCGCGGAGGAGTTGGGCGTCGACGAGGCGCACGGCAGGCTGCTGCCAGCAGACAAGGCCGCGGCGGTCGCGGACCTGCAGGCCTCAGGTCGCACAGTCGTGATGCTCGGCGACGGCGTCAACGACGCCCCCGCGCTCGCGAGGGCAGACGTGGGCGTTGCGATGGGCGTCGGCGGCACGGACGCCTCCGTCGAGACGGCAGACGTCGTGCTGCTCGGCGACCGGTTGGATCAGTTCGCGCATGCGAGGAGGGTCGCCCGGGCGACCGTGCGCGTGATGCGGCAGAACACGGCGCTGGCGCTCGCGACGGTGGCCGTGCTGCTTGCGGGGGTCCTGAGCCGCGACATCGGGTTGGCCGGTGGCATGCTGGTGCACGAGGCGAGCGTGCTGCTGGTGATCGTCAACGCGCTGCGCCTGACGAGAATGCGCGGGCCGGCCGCCGCACAGGCGCGGCTCCCGCTTGCCGAGGAGGCGAGGCGATGACCCATCCGGGTTCGTGCGTCGGCCGGGTGCCGATCTTCGCAGGGCTGACGACGGCCCAGCAGGGCGAGGTCGCCCGGCTGGCGAGGCCGCTGCGGCTCGACAGGGGAGAGGTCGCCCAACGCCCCGGCGAACGGGCGGGGACGCTGCTCGTGGTGCACTCCGGCGCACTGCGCGTCTCGCGGGTCGCGCCGGGCGGCCAGGAGCAGGTCCTGCGCGTGCTGCGGCCCGGCGACTTCGTCGGCGAGATCGGCTTCGTCACCGGGGACGCGGACGACCGGCTGGCGGTCAGCGTCGAGCCGGCGGAGGTGTGCAGCTTCCGGCACCGCGACCTGGAGGACCTCGTCACCAGGTTCCCCGACATCGGGCTACGGATGCTGCAGGCCGTGACCAGGCGGCTGTCGGCAGCGGAGGCGTCGCTCGCGGCGGTGAGCGGCGCCGACGCGGGCGCGCGGGTGGCGGGCTATCTGCTCGAACTGCCCGCCCGATGGAGCGACGGTCGCCCTGCCGTCACGCTCCCGGTGCCGAAGCGCGACGTCGCATCGCTGCTCGGGCTGACCCCTGAGACGCTCAGCAGGCGGCTCGGGGCGCTCAGCAGGGCGGGCCTTATCCGCGTCGACAAGGCGACCGTCGTGCTGCACGATCCAGAGGGATTGGCGAGGATCGCTGAAACACAGTGAGCGACGTGTGCATGATCGTTGCGCATTCGCTCGCTAGGATGACCGGCTCTCCGGGGGCCCAGGTCTACTGTTGAGGCGTGGCACGAATCAACTTTGGCACTGGCGGCTGGCGGGCAATCATCGGAGACGAGTTCATCAGGGCGAACGTGCGGCTGCTCAGCGCAGCCCTCGCGGCCCGGATGCGCGACGAGGGCGTCGCGGACGAGGGGATCGTGATCGGCTACGACCGCCGGTTCCTCTCGGACGTCGCGGCGCAGTGGGCGGCGGAGGTGTTCGCCGGGTACGGCATCCCGACCAAGGTGATCAAGGTCGCGCAGGCGCCGACCCCGCTGATCATGTGGACGGTCAAGGACCAGAACCTGCCCTACGGCATGGCCATCACCGCCTCGCACAACCCGGCGCTGTACAACGGCATCAAGGTGTTCACGCGCGGCGGCAAGGACGCCGACGAGGACGTCACCCTCGACGTCGAGCGCCGGATGGAGGCCCTCGAGGGCGCCCCTGAGGCCGACATCGCCTCGATCGCCTACCCCAAGGCCATCGCGACGGGCGCCGTCGAGGAGATCAACACCTTCAACGGCTACATCGACTCGATCATCTCCCAGATCAACATGGAGGTGATCCGCGAGGCGGGCCTCAAGGTCGCGCTCGACCCGATGTTCGGCGTGTCAAAGACCTCGCTGCAGACCATCCTGATGACCGCCCGCGTCGACGTGGAGGTCATCAACGACCGCCACGACACGCTGTTCGGCGGCAGGCTCCCTTCGCCGACGTCCCACACGCTGCAGGCGCTGTCGCGCTACGTGGTGGAGAACAAGTGCGACCTGGGCATCGCCACCGACGGCGACGCCGACCGGATCGGCATCATCGACGACCTGGGCAACTTCCTGCACCCCAACCAGTTGCTGGTGATCCTCTACTACTACCTGCTCAAGTACAAGGGCTGGAAGGGCGCGGTCGTGCGCAACGTCGCGACCACCTCGCTGCTCGACGACGTCGCAACGATGTTCGACGAGGAGGCCTACGAGGTCCCCGTCGGGTTCAAGTGGATCTCGGGCAAGATGCTCGAGACCGACGCCATCATCGGCGGCGAGAGCTCGGGCGGCCTGACGGTGCGCGGGCACATCTCCGGCAAGGACGGCATCTACGCCGCCGCGCTGCTCGTCGAGATGATCGCGGTGGTCGGCAAGCCCATGAGCCAGATCTACGAGGAGATCGTCGGCCAGTTCCCGCCGCACTACATGGCCGAGACGGACTTCTCGTTCGACCCGGAGCGCAAGCCGGAGATCCTCAACACGCTGATGGTCGAGAAGCGGCTGCCCGAGTTCTCCGAGCCGGTCGTGCGCACCTCCTACGAGGACGGCTGCAAGGTCTACTTCGAGGACGGCTGGATCATCGCCCGCTTCTCCGGCACCGAGCCGCTGCTTCGCATCTTCTGCGAGCTGCCCGACCGTGAGCGCGCCGAGCGTTGCTGCGACGAGTTCCGCGAGTTCCTCGGCCTCTGAGCCCCAGGACGTAAGAACCGGCCGACGCGTTGGCGTCGGCCGGTTCCTTGCCCCCCACATGGCTGAGCGTCCGCTCAGAGCTTGCGCATCACCGCGACGACCTTGCCCATGATCTGCGCGTGGGTGCCGTCGATGGGGGAGTAGCGCTCGTTGTGCGGCAGCAGCCACACCTCGCCGTCCCTGCGTCGCAGCGTCTTGACCGTCGCCTCGTCGTCCAGGAGCGCGGCCACGATGTCGCCGTTGATCGCGTCGTTCTGCCTGCGCACCACGACCCAGTCGCCGTCGCAGATCGCCGCCTCGATCATCGAGTCGCCCTTGACCTCGAGCATGAAGATCTCACCCTCGCCCACCAACTGCTTCGGGAGCGCGAACACGTCGTCGACCTGCTGCTCCGCCAGGATCGGACCGCCGGCCGCGATCCGGCCGAGCAACGGGGCCGCGACGGAGCGGGGCGCAGAGTCGAAGTGCTGCGTGGGGTCCAGTTCCTCGGACTCCTCGCCGGGCATCTGGACCACGACGGCGCGCGGCCGGTTCGGGTCGCGGCGCAGGAAGCCCTTCTCCTCGAGCACCTTGAGTTGGTAGGCGACCGACGACGTCGACGCCAGGCCGGCGCGGGTGGCGACCTCGCGGATGCTCGGCGGGTAGCCGACCTCCTCGATCGACTGGCGGATCACCTGCAGGATCGCCATCTGGCGCGCTGTGAGGCCGTGCAGGTCCTCCGGGCCGTCCGGTAGCGGGGTGATGGTGCCGAGCTCAGCGGCGAGCGAGGCGTTGGTTGGCCGTCCGCGGCGTGGGGTCTTGTCGGGCATGGTCCAACTGTAGCGGCTGAACGAACGTGTGTTCGAAATTGGGCCAGCGTGTCCCGCATCTCCCGCGGTGCCCCCTGGCCCCGCTCGCGAGGCGGGAGCCGGGGCGCCCGCGACACGCCGGAAACGAAACTGTCTGAGGCGTCGTGTTGAGTGCTTCATAAGGCGACGCGACACGCGGATCGAACGGGTGTTCCATTTCCGGGGTCGAGGCGCTAAGCTCAGTAATCGAACAGTTGTTCTAGGACGAAAGGGGTGGTCCCCATGGCCGCTGCAGTTTCCTTCCGGGTCGTTGATGCCGGGTCCCGCCGGGTCGTCACCGTCTCGCCTGCGGGCCGCCCTGACCTCCGTCTCCCCATGGCCCACCCGAAGCGCGGCGAGCGCCCCGGGTCTACCTCGAGGGTCGCCTCGTGCGTCGCCTCCCGCCCGGCGCCCCGGTCGCCGTGGTTGGTCGCGAAGATGGCGCTCATCGGCGCACTGACCGTCGTCGGCGGTGCGGTGTGTGTCGGCCAGTTCGCCGCCAACGCCACGCCCGATCCGGCGTTCGAGTACGTCGCCGGAGACCCGGGATGGGCGCACGTCACGCAGCCGTGAGCGTGGCCTTGTCAGAGCTTCGGCGTGTCGCCCCTGGATTCCTTGTCTGGGGTGCCGGGGCGGCCTAGGATTCCTATATCTAGTGGTTCTGGGCGTGTCGCTACACAAGGGCTTGTGGTTTCAGGCCGAACGTGGCACCTTGGTACCTCCGCAGGAGATTCACGAGGGAAGGCCCACGAATAATGCACTGCCCGTTCTGCCGGCACGGCGACACCAAGGTGTCGGACTCGCGTGCCACAGAGGATGGTTCGGCCATCCGGCGCAGGCGTGCATGCCCGATGTGTGAGCGTAAGTTCACCACCGTCGAGCAGATCGTGCTGACCGTCGTGAAGCGCTCCGGGGTCGTCGAGTCCTTCAGCAGGGACAAGGTCATCCGTGGGGTGTCGAAGGCCTGCAAGGGTCGTCCCGTGACGCCCGCGCAGTTGGCCTCGCTCGCCCAGCGGGTCGAGGAATCGCTGCGCGCCTCCGGGTTCGCGGAGATCCCGTCCGAGAAGATCGGGGTCGCCATCCTTGGGCCGCTTGAGGAGCTGGACGCGGTGGCGTACCTGCGCTTCGCGAGCGTCTACAAGAACTACGACTCCGTCGACGACTTCCAGAAAGAGATCGACGCGCTGCGACTCAGCGTGTCGGAGCAAACGCCGCAGGGTGGTCAGGTCCCCGTCGGCGCGCTCAGCCAGGAACCGCTGATCAGTTGACGCTCAGCGCCAGCACATTCATCTGACACACAAACACCGGAAAACACATTGAGGGGAAAGCAATGACCGCCACTGCCGCGCGCGGAACACGCCGCAAGAACTCCGAGACCCAGGGCAAGGGCCTCACCATCGGGCGCGTCTTCACCAAGGAGGGGGTGCACCCCTACGACGAAGTGGAGTGGGACCGCCGCGACGTGGTGCAGACCAACTGGAGGACGGGCGAGACCGTCTTCGAGCAGCACGGGGTCGAGTTCCCGTCGTCGTGGAGCGTCAACGCTTCCACGATCGTGACCACCAAGTACTTCCGCGGTGCGCTCGGCACCGAGCAGCGTGAGGCCAGCCTCAAGACGCTGATCGACCGCGTCGTCAAGACCTACGCCAAGGCGGGCCAGGACTTCGGCTACTTCGCCACCGAGCAGGACGGCGAGATCTTCGAGCACGAGCTCACCTGGATGCTGCTCAACCAGTACTTCTCCTTCAACTCGCCTGTCTGGTTCAACGTCGGCACCCCCTCGCCGCAGCAGGTCAGCGCGTGTTTCATCCTGTCGGTCGACGACTCCATGGAGTCGATCCTCAACTGGTACAAGGAAGAGGGCTTCATCTTCAAGGGCGGCTCCGGTGCCGGCCTCAACCTCTCCCGGATCCGCTCGTCCAAGGAACTGCTGAGCTCCGGCGGCACCGCCTCGGGCCCCGTGTCCTTCATGCGCGGCGCCGACGCCTCCGCAGGCACCATCAAGTCGGGCGGCGCGACCCGCCGCGCGGCCAAGATGGTCGTGCTGGACGTCGACCACCCCGACATCGAGGAGTTCGTCGAGACCAAGGCGCGCGAGGAGGACAAGATCCGTGCGCTGCGCGACGCGGGCTTCGACATGGACCTCGGCGGCAAGGACATCACCTCGGTCCAGTACCAGAACGCCAACAACTCGGTGCGCGTCAACGACGAGTTCATGGCCGCCGTGGAGAGCGGCTCCGCCTTCGGGCTCCGCGCCCGCGGTGACGGCTCGGTGATCGAGGAGGTCGACGCCAAGACGCTCTTCCGCAAGATCGCCAAGGCCGCGTGGGAGTGCGCCGATCCCGGCATCCAGTACAACGACACGATCAACGCGTGGCACACCAACCCGGAGACCGGCCCCATCACGGCGTCGAACCCCTGCTCCGAGTACATGAGCCTCGACAACTCGTCGTGCAACCTGGCCTCGCTGAACCTGCTGAAGTTCCTCAAGGCCGACGGCACCTTCGATGCGGAGCTGTTCGTCAAGGCCGTCGAGCTGATCATCACCGCGATGGACATCTCGATCTGCTTCGCCGACTTCCCGACCGAGCCGATCGGCGAGACCACCCGCAACTTCCGCCAGCTCGGCATCGGCTACGCCAACCTCGGCGCGCTGCTGATGGCGATGGGCAAGGGCTACGACACCGAGGGCGGCCGCTCCACCGCGGCGGCCATCACGTCGATCATGACGGGCGCCTCGTACCGCCGTAGCGCCGAGCTCGCGGCCGTCGTCGGCCCGTACAACGGCTACGCAGTCAACGCCGACGCCCACCAGCGCGTGATGCGCAAGCACCAGGCCGCCAACGATGACCTGCGCGTGCTGCCCGACGACCGTGCGCTGCACGCCGTCGCCACCCGCGAGTGGGACTCGGTGGTCAGCACCGGCGCAGTCAACGGCTTCCGCAACGCGCAGGCCTCCGTGCTGGCGCCCACCGGCACCATCGGCTTCATGATGGACTGCGACACCACGGGCGTCGAGCCCGACTTCTCGCTTGTCAAGTTCAAGAAGCTCGTCGGCGGCGGCTCCATGCAGATCGTCAACCAGACGATCCCGCGTGCGCTGAAGCGCCTCGGCTACAACGCCGAGGAGATCGAGGCGATCGTCGAGTTCATCAGCAGCAACGGCCACGTCGTCGGTGCGCCCGGCCTCGCCGCCGAGCACTACGAGGTCTTCGACACCGCGATGGGCACCAGGGCCATCAAGCCGATGGGCCACGTGCGGATGATGGCGGCCGTGCAGCCGTTCCTCTCCGGCGCGATCTCCAAGACCGTCAACCTGCCCGAGTCGGCCACGATCGAGGAGATCGAGGACGTCTACCTGCAGGGCTGGAAGCTCGGCCTGAAGGCGCTCGCCGTCTACCGCGACAACTGCAAGGTCGGCCAGCCGCTCTCCGACGGTAAGAAGGAGACCAAGACCGAGAAGAAGGCCGAGCCGGAGGTTCGGATCGAGTACCGCCCGAAGCGTCAGCGTCTCCCGAAGTCGCGCTCCGGTCGCACCACGAGCTTCTCCGTCAGCGGTGCCGAGGGCTACATGACCTCCGGCGCCTACCAGGACGGCCGCCTCGGCGAGGTGTTCCTGAAGCTCGGCAAGCAGGGCTCGACCCTGGCCGGCGTGATGGACGCCTTCTCGATCGCCGTCTCGATCGGCCTGCAGTACGGCGTGCCGCTTGAGAGCTTCGTGCAGAAGTTCACGAACCTGAAGTTCGAGCCGGCTGGCATGACCGACGATCCCGACATCCGCATCGCGCAGTCGTTCATGGACTACATCTTCCGCCGCCTGGCGCTGGACTACCTGACCTTCGACGACCGCTCCGAGCTCGGCATCTACACCGCCGCCGAGCGCGCCCGCTACGTCGAGACCGGCTCGTACCTGTCCGAGGAGGACGAGGCCGAGATGATCGAGTCCGAGACCCTGCGCAACGACGCGGGCGACGACTTCAAGGTCGACGGCGCCCGGCAGCCCTCGCTGCTGGACGCGCACACCACCGCCGAGCTGATGGAGGCCCTCGGGGTCGCCGAGGTCGACGCCCCGCTGTGCATGACGTGCGGCACCAAGATGCGCCCGTCCGGCTCCTGCTACGTCTGCGAGGGCTGCGGCTCCACCAGCGGCTGCAGCTGACCCGCAAACAAACCGAGGCCCGCTCCCGAAAGGGGGCGGGCCTCGGTCTTCTCTAAGGAGGAGGGACCGGCGCCGACGTGACCGTCGGCACCGGTCTGCTCGGGTCAGACCCGAGGGTGAGGGAACACCATCTAAGACCCTAAGCGAACCCCTGGGGCAAGCCAGTTCACCCCAAGGGGTGTTTGTTTGCGGCCACCCCCTTGGGGGAGTTCGGAGGCGCTTTCACCCTCCGTATAGTCGCCTCGTGAGTCCGATCCGCGTTGCCCTTTTGAACGACTATGACGTGGTTGTCCATGGCCTGAAGGGAATGCTGCGCCGCTACGGCGAACGCGTCGAAGTGGCCGCATTGGCGTGGGGAGCCACCGTCGACGTGAAGGTCGACATCACCTTGTTCGACACCTTCGGAGAGTCACAGCGGGGCAACGACGACGTCGCGCGCCTGCTCGCCGACCCCGACGTCGGCCACCTCGTGGTGTTCACCTGGAACCTGGTGCCCCAACTCGCGGCGGAGGCCGTCGCGCTCGGCTGCAGCGGCTACCTCGACAAGTCGATGACCGCGCTCGAACTGGTGGAGGCGCTGGAGGCGATCGCCCAGGGCGAGATCGTGGTCTCCGAGGCGGGCCGGGAGGTCACCAGCGAGTCCTCCTCGGCCGAGCTGTCCTGGCCGGGCAGCGAGTACGGCCTGAGCCCCCGCGAGGCGGAGGTGATGGCGCTGATCACGCAGGGCCTCACGAACCAGGACATCGCCTCGCGCAGCTTCCTGTCGATCAACTCGATCAAGTCCTACATCCGCTCCGCCTACCGCAAGATCGGCGTCGCCCGCCGCTCGCAGGCCGTCCGGTGGGGGCTCGAGCACGGCATGCTTCCGAACAGCGGCAGGGAGTACGAGGACCGCCGGCGATAAGCTGGCGCGATGATCCCACCAGTTGTCGACCAGGCCTGGCTCAGGGCCCATCCCGAGGCCGTCGTCGCAGACGTCCGCTCCTACCTGGACGGCCGCTCAGGCGCAGACGCCTACCGCGCGGGCCATCCGCCCGGGGCGGTGTTCGTCTCGCTCGACGTGGTGCTCGCCGATCCGCCAGGGTCGCGCGGCCGCCACCCGCTTCCCGACCCCACCCGGTTCGCAGCGGGCCTCTCGGCCAGCGGCATCGGCGACGCCTCGACGGTGGTCGCCTACGACGACGCGGGCGGCGCGATGGCGGCGCGCCTGGTCTGGCTGCTCAGGATGCTCGGCCGCGATGCCGCGCTGCTCGACGGCGGCATCGACGCCTGGGAGGGAGAGCTGAGCACCGAGGCGGTGCTGCCCGAGGTCGCCTCCTTCACCCCGACGCCCTGGCCGGACGACGCGCTGGCCACCATCGACGAGGCCGTCGCAGGCCCCGTCGTGATCGACGCCCGCGCCCCCGAGCGGTTCCGCGGCGAGCACGAGCCGATCGACCCGAAGGCAGGCCACATCCCGGGCGCCCGCAACTATCCGCTGAGCGGCAACCTGGACGGGTCGCGCTTCAAGTCCCCGGACGACCTGCGCGAGCGCTTCGCCGACCTCGGGCCGGCCGAGGGCGTCATCTCCTACTGCGGCTCGGGCGTCACGGCCTGCCACAACCTGATCGCCATGGAGCGGGCGGGGCTTGGCCGCGGCCGCCTGTACCCGGGATCGTGGTCCGAGTACAGCGGCACCGACCGCGAGGTCGCCACGGGGGAGTGACCCGGTCCCGGCCCGCTGGGTCGAACGGTGCTGGAGTGGACGTCGGGGCCTGTGGCGGCGTAATGCGCAACAAGCGTTCGCGATTGGCGTCCCCGATGTGACGCCCCGCGACCGCGGCTGAAACACTCGATACCGATCTGCCATTCCACCCGGAGGAATCCCTCGTCATGACTTCCCGCGGCCGCGTCACCATGCCCATCGAACAGGGCATGGACGACCAGCTTCCCCACATCCTGCAGCGGATCGGCGCAGACGCCGTCCGCAACTCCGACGGCACCTGGCTGCCGGAGATCACGCCGCAGTTGGGGGTGAGGGTCTACGAGACCTACTTCCCCGCCCGCGGCAACCAGGAGTTCGCCCTGGCGAACCTGGATGCCCGCCCGCACTTCTACCTGATGTCTGAGCGCGTCACCGCCCCCGCAGAGGGCCCGCTGACCGTCTCGGTGATGGACGGCTACTACGCGCTGCAGATCGAGCCCGACCTGGGCGACGTGCAGCGCTGGTGGGAGGTCATCGACCGCACCACCGGCGAGGTCGTCCCCGTCGACGGCTGGAGCGTCGCAGGAGAGGGCACCGACACGGTCGTCACGATCGGCCAGCCCGCGCCGTTCCACGTCTACACCGTCAGCTTCCTGGCCTGGCAGGTCTGGGACTCGACGCAGATGTACAACTACACGACCAACAACTGGCAGGACGACCCGACGCGCGTCCGCGAGATCGGCTACGACGCACGGCACCCGGCCGCGTGGGAGTTCATGACCACGTCGCTTCGCCGCTGGTGCGAGGAGCGCCCCGAGGTCGACGTGGTGCGCTTCACCACGTTCTTCTACCACTTCACGCTGGTCTTCAACGACCTCGGCAAGGAGAAGTTCGTCGACTGGTTCGGCTACTCCGCGTCCGTGTCGCCGCGCGCGATGGACGCCTTCGAGGCCGAGTACGGCTACCGCCTGCGCGCCGAGGACTTCATCGACCAGGGCTACTACAACAACGCCTTCCGGGTGCCGAGCAAGGCATTCAGCGACTGGATCGACTTCCAGAACCGGTTCGTCTGCGCCCGCGTCAAGGACCTCGTCGACATCGTGCACGAGTACGGCAAGGAAGCCCTGATGTTCCTGGGCGACAACTGGATGGGCACCGAGCCCTACGGCGAACAGTTCGCCACCACCGGCGTCGATGGGGTCGTCGGCTCGGTCGGCTCCGCCGCCACCTGCCGGATGATCTCCGACATCCCCAGCGTGCGCTACACCGAGGGCCGGTTCCTGCCCTACTTCTTCCCGGACGTGTTCACCGACGGCGGCGACCCGCTCGGCGAGGCGAACGTCTCGTGGCTGCAGTCGCGGCGCGCGATCGCCCGCAAGCCCCTCGACCGAATCGGCTACGGCGGCTACCTGTCGCTCGCGGTGAAGTTCCCGGAGTTCATGGACCGGATCACCCAGATCGCCGACGAGTTCCGCTCCATCCACGAGGTCGGGGAGGGGCGCCTGCCGCAGTCCTCCAGCATCCGCGTCGGCATCCTCAACTGCTGGGGTGCGATGCGCAGTTGGCAGACCCACATGGTCGCCCACGCGCTCTGGTACAAGCAGATCTACTCCTACCTTGGCGTCCTCGAGTCGCTGGCAGGGCTGCCGTTCGACCTGAAGTTCGTCAGCTTCGACGATGTGCGCGGCGGCGCGCTCGACGGCCTGGACGTCGTCCTCAACGTCGGCGCGGCAGGCACCGCCTTCTCCGGCGGGGACAACTGGCTGGACTCCGACGTGCTGGTCGCGGTGCGTGGCTTCGTCGCGCGCGGCGGCGGCCTGATCGGCGTCGGCGAGCCGACCGCGGTGCAGTCGGAGGGGGCGTTCTTCCAACTCTCCGACGTGCTGGGCGTCGACAAGGAACTGGGCTTCTCGCAATCCACCGACCGCTACCCGGTCGAGTCGCGGGAGCACTTCATCACCGAGGACCTTCCCGGCGCTCTCGACGTCGGCGAGGGAGCGGGCGACATCTTCGCCACCGGCGACACGACGCAGATCCTGCGCCTGCAGGACGGCTCGGTCGAGTTGGCCGCGCACCAGCAGGGCGAGGGCCGCGGCGTCTACCTGGCGGGGCTGCCCTACAGCCACGAGAACTCCCGCCTGCTGCACCGCGCGATCTACTGGGCAGCAGGCCGCGAGGCCGACTTCGGCGCCCAGTGGGTGCCCTCGCACCCGGGCGTCGAGGTGGCGGTGTTCCCCGAGGCGGGCAAGGGCTTCGTGATGAACAACCTGATGGAGGCCGTCTCGACGCGGCTCGCGGGCCGCACCACCGGCCTGGAGGGCGAAGGCGAGGTCCGCAAACTGGACCTCGACCTGGAGCCCATGGAGTCGCGCTGGATCGACCTGGCCTGACGAGCAAAAGCGAAGCGCCCCGACCAGACGGTCGGGGCGCTTCCTCCTCTCACACCGCGCAGGCTTCTAGTCTGCTCTGGCCTCACCGCCCACCAACTGGGCGGGTTCTCCCTGTGGGAGCCCCTACTCGTGGTTACGCGGGCATCCGGGCACCCTTGGTGCGGTTGCAGCGCCAACACAGCGTCTGGAGGTTCTCCGGATGGCTGAGTCCACCCTTGGATACAGGGATGATGTGATCAACTTCGAGCAGCAAGTGCGGCTCCGCAGCCACCGAGACTCCGCAGGCGGGGTTCTGACAGGTGTGGTTGTCACGATTCTTGATCCAGTTTCGGAGGCCCGCCGTCATGAGTGCGCGCTGACCTGCGGCGGACTTGGCCCATCGGATCCTCTGAGCAAGAGTCTCGGACAGTGCATCGAGCGTGGGCGTGTCGAGTTTGATGTTCACGTCCTGGCCGCTGTTTCCGCCCGCCGAGGTGTACTGGAACTTGTAGCTCGGGTAGGGCACCGTGATCGGAGAAAGGTGCGCCCCGACGAGGCCCCAGAACTCGCCGGAGTATCGCTTGAGGATGAAGGCTGGCGGATCGATCATCGCCACGATCTCCGCCTCGCGGCGTTGCACGTTCCCCACGGCCTCCTCCAACCGTGAAACGTCTTGGGCGACACGTTGCACGTCGGCGAGGGTCTCCTGGGTCGGCCTGATCTCGAAGTACTTCATGAGGTACTTGATCGGCTCGACACTCGCGTTGCGTACGACCTGGAGCGAGGCGTTGTGGACGTGTGGGGCGTACTCGGCAACGTTGCGGTCTCGACGGTTGTTCCACGCGGATGTGTTCTCGAACCGTGCAAGATGCGCGTACTGGCCGGTGGATGACGAGCCGAGTTCGAAAGCGCCCTCGCTGCGAATCTCGGACACGTAGGTCACCACTTCGTTGTGTTCCGCCACGACCGATGCGATCTGGGCGCGAAGCGTCTGAAACTGTTCAGAGTTGAAGTAGCGGTTCTTCCGAACAAACCAGATAATTGGACTGGAGATCACCACGATCGCAACGCCCAGGACGAACCCCCAGAAACCTAGCGACGAAGCCATGACAATAGGGGTGATGATCAAGAGCGTAATGAAGAGCCCTTTGGGCATGGGACTTTCCCCCTGAAGTTGGTGCGCGGACGCGGTTCGCTAATCTGGTTCAACGACTCTATTGCTGTCCTTTCGAGGGTCAGACACCGGCCGGTGCTTCGCCTGGGTGTACTCAGTAGTAGGCTCACGTGGCTGATCGTCGACCGCCGGGTCCCCGCCTGAAGGTCCCAAGTTCGCCCAGCGAGGCTGTGCACGCGCGACCATGCTGCGCGACCTGTCGAGTGTGCGGGATGAAGGTGATGTTCTCCCGCGTTCCGTCTTTCCGTAGCTGTGAAATGGGCTCTTCACAGAAGTGAGTGGATTCGGGGTCTGAACCCGCCCGCGTCGAGTAGGCAT
>JAQDQK010000025.1 GCA_027658995.1 Propionibacteriaceae bacterium AM104-82 | reverse complement strand
ACGCATGCTCCTCATCGGCGGCGGACTCAACCTCGACCCACCGCAGGTATGAAGAGCCACTTTCATGCCGGTCGGGCTTGCGCCGGGGCAGGCAGCCCCTCTCGCTCGCTTCAACCCGCTTCGGGTCTTGCGACCGATGCCCGCCATTCGACCCAGGCCAAGGTTCGGAACCCGCAGCGTCCAGCAGCTCGTTCCTCCCGCAACTAACCAACCTACCCTCAGCAGCGTATCGGTCACGGTGTTTGACGGTGGGGTGGATGTGGCGCAGCGCGTTGCAGGCCTCTTTGAGATTCCGACCCACGACCTGACCCCTGAGCCCTCCGCCCAGGCGGATCTCGACCACGGGACAGGAGTTACCGGGGCCGTGCTGTACGGACTAGGCCGGGGGGAGTGGCCGGTGGGAGCCCTACTTGGTGGCGGCGCGCAGCAGGTCGGCGACCTCCGCCGCGCTGGCGACCTTCCCGCTCAGGACGACCTCCTCGTCGATCACGAGGCCGGGCGTCTTCATGACGCCGTAGCCGGCGATCTCGCCGTAGTCGGTGACCTTCTCGACGTCGGCCTCCATGCCGAGTTCGGCGAGCGCGGCGCGGGTGTTCTTCTCAAGGTTGATGCAGTTCTTGCAGCCGGGGCCGAGGACCTTGATCTTCATGGTGTCTCCTTTGGTGGTTTGGGTCAGCCGAACAGGTTGAACAGGAAGCCGAGGGCCATGATGCCGACGGCGACGGCGCCGAAGAACAGCGCCAGGAGCGGCGGCTTCAGCACCCTCCGCAGCATGACGGCCTGGGGGATGGACAGGGCGATGGAGCTCATCATGAACGCCATGACGGTGCCGAGCGACATGCCCTTGGACCACAGCGCCTCGCCCACGGGGACGACGCCCGCGCCGTTCACGTAGAGCGGTAGGCCGGCGACCGTGGCGACGATGACCGCGAACGGGTTCTCCGGCCCTGCGAAGCGGGCGAAGAAGTCCTCCGGCACCCAGCCGTGGATGGCGGCGCCGAGACCGACGCCCAGCAGCACCCAGAGCCAGACGTCCTTGAAGATGTCCTTGCTCTCCTCGACGGCGGCGTCGACGCGTTCGCGCAGCGTGGGCTTGTGCCCCTCAGCCCGTAGCTGGGAGACGCGACCGCTCTTGACGACGTCCTCCACCCAGTGGTCGAGCTGGAAGCGGGAGAAGGCCCAGCCGATCAGGATCGACAGGACGCTGCCCGCGAGCAGGTACCAGAGCGCGATGTCCCAGCCGAAGTGGTCGCCGATCATGATGGCCGCGATCTCGCTGACCAGCGGTGACGCGATCAGGAACGTCAGCGTCACCGACAGCGGGATGCCCGCGGCGACGAAGCCGATGAACAGGGGGATGGAACTGCACGAGCAGAACGGGGTCACGACGCCGAGCACCACGGCGAGGACCAAGCCGACGAACAGGCCGCGACCCTCCAGGAACGTTCGGGCGCGCTCCAGGTCCAGTGACGCGCGCAGCATGCCCACCACGAACATGAGGCCGAGCAGGAGCAGGAAGATCTTGACGGTGTCGTAGAAGAAGAAGTGGGCGGCGCCGACGGCGCGGGATTCGAGGTCGAGGCCCAGCAGTGCGACCAGGCCGTCCCAGACGCGTTCGTTGGCCAGCCACAGCAGGACCCACACGACGGCACCGCCAGCGAGCAGCAGGCGCAGGCGGGTGTCGCCGTCCGTCTTCTGGAGGGTTTGGGTCACCTAGATCGCCTCCGCCAATTCGCGCTGGGGGAGCGCCGCGTGCAGCCGGTCGAGGGCGTCGTTGGCAAGGGTGTAGTCCATCCAGCGGCCGCGGCGGGCGGCGGTGACCAGCCCCGCATCGCGCAGCACCCTGAGGTGGTAGCTGAGCTGGTTGTCGGGGATGGGGGGCTCGGGCTGCAGGTCGCAGACGCAGCGCGTGCCCTCGCGGGCCAGGCGGTGGATCACCGTGAGGCGCAGCGGGTCCGCGATGACGGCGAGCAGTTCCGCGTGGGCCGTCACTTCAAGGAGATTCGATTCAAGCACGTTTGAAGTGTACGCCGTGGGCGATCGGCAGGTGGGGGGTGTCCCTATGGTTCCTGTCAAGCCGCTGCGGCAGGTTTTGCTTGGTAGTAGGTGCCGTTGCGGAGCATGGCGTGGAGGACGTCGACGCGTCGTCGGGCCAGGCAGATGAGGGCCGCGTTGTGCTTCTTTCCCGCGGCTCGTTTCCGGTCGTAGTAGGCGCGTGAGTCAGGATCGTGGAGGGCAGCGAAGGCAGAGAGGAACAGGGCTCGTTTGAGGTGTTTGTTCGCGCCGCGGGAGGGATGTTCGCCGCGGATGCTGGAGCCGGACCTTCGGGTGACCGGGGCCAGGCCGGCGTAAGCGGCGAGGTGCCCGGCGGTCGCAAACGCTGAGCCGTCGCCGATGTCGAGGAGGAGTCTGGCTGCGGTCCTGATGCCGACTCCGGGCATTGACATCAGGAGCTGGGAAAGAGGGTGCGCATCGAGGGCCTCCTCAACTTGCTTTGCTGCCTCAGCGCGCTGCGCGAGCAGTCCTTGCAGTTGGGCAGCGAGCTGGGGCAGGACCAACTCGGCTGCCCGGGTGCCTGGAACCGTGACGGTTTGCTCTGTCAGGGCCTTAACGATGGCTTGGACGAGGCGCTCGTGCATGCGTGGCGCAAGAGGCTTGGCGGTGGTGGTAAGTCGGCGCTTGCCGGCGGCGGCGAGGCCGGTTGGGCCGCCGAACTTCGTCAGCAGGGCCAACACCGCCGGGTGGCCGATGTCGCCGCCGATGGCGCGTTCCAGTGCTGGGTGGATCTGGGTCAGGAGACCGCGGATCCGGTTTGAGACGCGGGTGACTTCGCCTGCGAGGTCGTCATCGAACCCGACAATCACCGCCAGGTCGGCGATCAGATCGTCATCGCCTCCGACCCGGCGCAACGCATGCGGTATGGACCGGCCAGCCTCGGCGATGATGTAGGCATCACGGGCGTCAGTCTTCGCGTTGCCCGGATGCAGATCGGCGATCCTCCGCATCGCTAGCCCGGGCAGGTAGGCGACCTCGATGCCCAGCGCCCGAGCCACTGTCACGGGCAGGGCGCCGATCGTCGCGGGCTGGTCCACGATCACCAACACCGACCCGTAGCCAGCGAGCTTGTCGAACACCTCCCGCAGCGCGGACTCGTCCTGCGGCAGGGCTTTATCATGCACCCGCTTGCCTGCCGTGTTGAGGGCGGTGGCGTGGTGGTGTTCCTTGCCGACGTCGAGACCGACGAAGACGTCGAACCTGTCTTGGTCCATGACAGTCCCCTCCTTCAAGGACTCATTCTGGTCACCAAGTCAGGCGAAGATCGTCGGCACCCACGTTACGAAGAGACCACACCGAGGCACGGTGGGCCGTGTCCCTATCAGCGATCAACCCACGCCACCAGGACCCGGTGACAACACCCCCCGGATCATCAACGACAGGGGCAGTAAGTCATGCCGGGCCTGGCGACCAGAACCCCGACCATCGGGGCTACCTAGAAGGTAACGGGGGTGCGCTTATTGACACCGGAAGATAATTCAACTAGGATTGAATCAATCTTGATTGAAGGAGTGTCCATGGAGCTGGCCGAGAGGGCCCGGATGTTCGCCGCGCTGGGGGACGTCACCCGCCTCGCCCTGCTGGATGAACTCGCACACGGCGACCTCACCCCGCGCGCCCTCGCCGATGCCCTCGGCACCCCTGGCAACCTCCTCACCCACCACCTCGGCATCCTCCAGGACTCAGGCCTCGTCCGGAAGCGCCGCTCCGACGTCGACGGCCGCAGCAGCTATGTGCAACTCACCCAGGTGGCGCGCGCCGTCCTGCCGTCGCGCCCGATGGCCAGGCCTAAGCGGATCGCCTTCGTCTGCACCGCCAACTCCGCCCGCTCCCAACTCGCCGAGGCCCTGTGGCACCGGGCCAGCGACATCCCCGCCGTCTCGGCCGGCACCCATCCCGCGCTGCAGGTCCACCCCGGCGCCGTCCGCGCCGCCGGCCGCCTCGGGCTCGACCTGAGCCACGCCGTCCCCCGGCAGGCCCAGGGCCTGCTGGAGGACGACGACCTGATCATCTCCGTCTGCGACTCGGCAGGCCGCGAGATCGAACCCGCCCACCTCCACTGGTCCATCCCGGATCCCGTGATGTCCGACACCCCGGCTGCCTTCGACGCCGCCAGCACCGAGCTGGCCCAGCGCATTGACGCACTGCACCACAGCATCCAAGGAGAAGAGTCATGACCACCGAACGCACCTGGGAGAGCCTTGCCCTCGACGAGAAGTACGCGCTCAGGCAGGCCACCGCCCGCCTCGAGGACGACTTCCGCCAGTTCTTCGGCACCGAGACCATCGAGCGGTTCCTCGTGAGCTCCTTCGACCAGTTCGCCGCCAGCGCCAAGATCCGCAAGTTCCTGCCCCTGATCGCCGAGCGCTTCGCGCGGCAGCGGCTCGAGGCCGTCGCCCGCCTCGAGGGCCACCGCAACGACGGCAAGTCCGTCGTCCTGTTCCTCTGCACCCACAACGCCGGCCGCTCCCAGATGGCGCTCGGCTTCTTCGAGGCCCTCGCCGGCGACAAGGCCATCGCCTGGTCCGGCGGCTCCGAGCCGGGCGACGAGGTCAACCCCGTCGCTGTGCAGGCCATGGCGGAGCGCAACATCGACATCTCGCGCGAGTTCCCCAAGCCCTGGACCGACGAGACGGTGCGCGCCGCCGACGTCGTGATCACCATGGGCTGCGGCGACGCCTGCCCGGTCTTCCCGGGCACGCGCTACGAGAACTGGGACATCGACGACCCGAACGAGGCCAACCTCGGCGACGTCCGCCGCATCCGCGACAAGATCGAGCGCCGCGTCCGGAAGCTCATCGACGAACTGCCCGAACCCGCAACCAACTGAGCCACCAGAGAGGCACCCCATGACCGACAAGCCATCCGTCATCTTCGTCTGCGTCCACAACGCGGGCCGCTCCCAGATGGGCGCGGCCTACGCCCAGCACCTGTCGCGCGGCGCCGTCGAGGTGCGCTCGGCCGGCTCCGCGCCCGCCGACGCCATCAACCCGGCCGTGCGCGAGGCCATGCTGGAGGAGGGGATCGATATCTCGCACGAGAAGCCGAAGATCCTCACCGGCGAGGCGGTGGAGGCCTCGGACGTCGTGATCACGATGGGCTGCGGGGACGCCTGCCCGTTCTACCCCGGCAAGACCTACCTCGACTGGAAGCTTGACGACCCGGCCGGCCAGGGCGTCGACTCCGTGCGCCCCATCCGCGACGACATCCGCCGCCGGATCACCGAACTGCTCACCGAACTCGGCGTCGAGGTGCACCCCACGCCCGCGGAAGTCGCCTGACGCGCTGTCAGTTCCCTGAGCTGAGGCATCCGTAGCCTCCCGCGAATGACCCTGGACGAGGTGCGCGCCTAGTTGGGCCCGGCCAACAGGCACCCACCCCGCCGCTGCCAGTGGAAAGTTACAGGGTACTTCCAGCTCCCCACATCCCAGCGGACCTCGAGGGCTATTGGGTTCTTGACAGGATCAAGGAGGCTGTCGAGACCCGTGGACATCGCCTCGTCAACCTGAGTCTGGGCCCGGAGCTTGCGGTCGAAGACGACATGGAACCCAACCGTTGGACGAGTGAGCTTGACCAGCTCGCGTGGGACAAGGATGTGCTCTTCGTTGTTGCGGCCGGGAACCATGGTGATAAGGATCAATCGACCGGACTCCACCGTGTGCAGGTACCTGCCGACATGGCGAACGGGTTGGCGGTTGGCGCGTGCAACGCGCCGGCACCCGAGACGCCGTGGGAGCGTGCTGACTACTCCTCCATGGGGCCTGGCAGACATGGGGCACGAATCCAACCTATTGGGGTTCAATTCGGTGGCGCAGCGGGTCGGATGTTCAATGTGATCCGCGCTGATGGCGGCTTCCTTGAAGCCGCTGGGACCAGTTTCGCTGCGCCCGTGACAACACACGCCCTGGCTGACCTTGTGACCCGGCTTCCACGTGTGAACAGCAGCGTGTTGCGGGCGTTTGCAGCGCATTTCGCTGAGCGCCCGAGGCAGCACGTAAAGCTGCGGGACGAGATCGGGTATGGTCGCCACCCGCTCACCTTCGCGGACATGCTCGAATGTAGTCCGAACGAAGTGCACGTTCTCTACGTTGACGAGATCCAACGAAGTGACCTGTTGGGGTATCAAGTTCCGGTCCCCGTCTCATCCGGCACCGACTTGAAGCTCAACATCACGCTTGCGTACGCATCCCCGGTCGACCCGACCCAGCCCACCGAGTACACGAGGGCGTCACTTGAGCTCGTGCTGCGTCCCCATCACAGGAACTTCACGTTTCGGCCGCCGAAGGGTTCGCCCGGCGCAGCGACGACTCTCGACATTGGTAGTTCCGATGCTGCTGCTCTCCTATCGGAGGGATGGACCGCAAGCCAAGAACCGGTCACGAAGACGCTGGGAGCGGCCCGGGCGGGCGCATCGGAGGCTCAGCTCCGCGATAGCGGGAAATGGGAGACCGTTCGCCACTATCGAGTAAGCCTCAAACCGGGGGAGATCGAACTGCCGAGACTGGAGCTTGCGTATGTAGCGCGGAGGAGTGGAGCTCTCGACAACTCTCCCACCACGGTCCCGTTTGCGCTGCTGGTCACGATCGCTGATGAGTCCGGCGCGGTTGACGTCTACGACGATGTCAGGGCTCGCTTCTCCGGCCTTCGGCCTGCACTGCGAGCCCGGTCGCGGCTTCAGACGCGTAGTGCTCCGCGCCACTGGTTCTGAGGCGCCAACCGACGAGTGCTCCGAGGCATCTCGCGGGGGCCCTCGGTCGGCGCTTCGGGTCGAGTCGGCTCGGCTTGATGGTCGTTGGGACCCCGCCTTCGGTCCTGCCGGGCGAGATTGCTCCATCAGGCCCGGCCTTGCCGCAGCTTGAAGACGGAAGCAAAGTTGGGCGATGGGCGGGGGCCCATCGTGATGCGAGCCCAACGCGGGCCGTGGCAATGGCGCCATGGGAACAGTCACGATGAGCCCCATGCGCTCCCAGCGACCGGCTGGCAGGAATCCCGCCGCGCTGGGCCGCGCTGGGTCCGAATTCGGCATGGAAGGCGCGCGCGGCACTCAGGCCTTGGCTGCTCCACCTGCTCGCCCGGAAGTCGCACTTGGTCTCCAGGCGTGGGAGTCAGGAATCGGGGTCGGGTGACGGCTCAGAATCTTAGCGTCCCTTGGGGAATCCCGGTCTTGCTTTCACCCGCGAATCTGCCGCCATATCTGGGTTCCTCCGTGACGCTGACACTGTAGATGGGTGACGAGTCGAGACCGTATTGGTGACGCTGAGGCATGGTTTCCCAAGTCGCCGCGGACCTGCCGTGAAGCAGTCCTGGGCATCAGTCTGGCCTTGGCTGAGCCTCTGTTGGACCCCCGCGTGTTGAGCCGCTGCATGCGAATGATGGACGCAACTCGCGATGGTCGACCTTCGCTGTGGCTGGCCATGTGGTCCATGCTCCTACGTGGCGTCGGTCTCGCTCATCAGTACTCAGACTCGCCTCTGCTGCATCCTTCCCTGGCAATCTGCGGTGCGACCATTGGCGATACGCCGGACGATGCGGAAACCGGCGCGTGGTGGCCTGACGGTGAGCCATTTGGCGACCGTGGCGACTGGGGTGCTCCCGCCGGCGCCGACGACACCGACTTGAACTACGCCGCTCCGGACGCCTGGTGTGAACCGTCAGTGGTTGCCGTTGCGCTCTCAGCAGTCCACGGTCTGGATGAAGTCATGTACGCGCTGGAGCACGTAGCTGACAACGCAGTTCCACTCCACGCTCTTAGACACCTGGCATGGTCGGCCAGGCAGCTTGGTGCCCACGACTCACGCACGATGTATGCCCTCGGGCGAGCCGTGGCCACGTCGTCTTGGGGGACTGTCGAGGACGCAGAAGCCGGCTTGAGACTGGCTGTCGCCGAAGCGACCCGCGATACGCCTGACTGAGCGCCACCCCCTGCCGTCGCATTTCAGGATGAGGCAGAGCGTTCGGGCCCTTGCCCGGCCCGCCTCCACCCGTCTGTCAGTCGTTCAAGGAACAATGGTCCTGAACAGTGGAAGGGGCTCAGGATGCTCGAGTGGGTCACCGCCGTGAGTACGTCAGTCGCGGCAGTCGCCGCGGTGCTGGCGGTGGGTGCCTCTCTCTGGATCGTGTCGGGCGACCGGCGCCGTCAGCACCTGCGCGACCGGCTGACAGACGCCGTGGCGCTGATGGCTGCTTTCGAGGAGTTGCACGCTCTTGGGGTAGCGGACTGGTTGGCAGCGGAGGCGACGGGGCCTGCGCCCGGCTCGGGGCTCGAACGCACGCGAGCCGAAGCCCGCTTCGCGGCCCTCCTGCGTGCGTCGTCCGAGGAATTGCCAATCACGAAGGGGACTGTCTTCCGTCACATCCCATTCGGAGCGGATGATGAACGCGAGGCGGCGTATCTTGCCGCGGCGCCGATGCTTGGGAATCCCGAGACGGACGATGACGTCGACATGAAGATCCGCGGCGAGATAGTTGGGGTGATTGATGGTCTGCGTGCGCAGCTCAGCTCGGCGCGGGTCACTAACGTGTGGCGGGGTCGCCCTCTGTCCGACGGTGACATCGGCGATCTCGAACGGGATCGTGGAAGGGCCTAGCAGTGCAAATCAAGACGCGCCAGCGTGTTCGTGACCTTGCCGAGGTCTACACGCACACCCGCGAAGTCACGGCGATGCTCGACCTGGTCCCCGACATGTTCCCCAGCGAGACTGACCCCAACAACACCGACCGCAAGTTCTTCGAACCGGCGGCCGGCTCGGGCAACTTTCTGGAAGAGATACTGCTACGCAAGATCGCCCACGTCACTTCGCTGCGCTACGCGTCGACCCAATTCTACGAACACCGGCTGCTGCGCGCTCTGGCCTCGATCTACGCCGTCGACATCGATCCCGAGAACGTCGCGGAGTCCAAGGAGCGACTCAAGCACGTCATGCAGTCCCACCTAGACAACGACCTCAACACCAAGGTGCCCACGCCCGGCTTCGCGAGTGCCGTCGAGGCCATCCTGGGAACCAACATCGTGCTGGCTAACACCCTGACCGATCTCGACACCATCGAGTGGGTCGACTACCAGCCGGGCCGGAACGGCACCTTCACCCGTGAGTGGTCCACCGCAGGAGAAGCGGGCGACGACCTCTTCTCTGCGTTCACTGAACCTCGTCGCGATGCTGCGCCGATCCACTACTCGCTGTTGATAGAGAACCCTGAGCCCGTGAAGGCCCCGAAGAAGGTGCGAGCATGACGACCACGACCCGATTCGGGGCGCACGTCCCCGACATCCTCGACTGCCTGGCGCAGCTGTCCAACGATGAGGTGCCCACGCCGCCCAAGGTGGCCCGAGCCATGCTGGACCTGTTGCCAACCGACGTCTGGAGCCGCCCCGACTTCGTCTGGCTGGACCCGTTCAGCAAGTCCGGGGTGTTCCTGCGGGAGGTGGCCACCCGCCTGTTCGACGGGTTGGCCGAATGGGAACCCGACTTCGTCAAGCGCCGCGAGCACATCTTCCGCAACATGCTGCACGGAGCGTCGATCACCGAGATGACCGGGATCATCTCCCGCCGAAGCGTCTACTGCGCCGCCGACGCCTCCGGCACCCACAGCGTGGTGCGTTTCGACGACCCCGAGGGCAACCTGCCCTTCGTCCCGGCTGAGCATGACTTCAGCGGCGGTGGTCGTTGCGCACTATGCAACGCACCGCAAGACCTCGAACGAGGTGACAGCCGCGAGAATTACGCCTACTCGTTCATCCACGGCGCCTACCCGACCAAGGAGATGGCAGACATGAAGTTCGACGTGATCGTCGGCAACCCGCCGTACCAAATCGACTCAGACGGCAACACCCGAACCATGCCGATCTACCAGAAGTTCGTCGAGCAGGCCATCGACCTCGACCCCCGGTACCTGGTGATGATCACCCCCTCGCGTTGGTTCGCGGGCGGCCTCGGTCTCAATGAGTTCCGTGCGCGCATGATTGCCGACCGGCGCCTGGCGAAGCTGGTGGACAACCCCAAGCTCTTCGACTGCTTCCCGGGCGTCGAGATCAAGGGTGGCGTCTCCTACTTCCTCTGGGATCGCGACCACGATGGCGACTGCGAGTTCTCGACCCGCATCGACGGCAAGATCGTCTCCACGATGACCCGTGATCTTCGCGCTGGTGACGGCGTCCTGATGCGGGATAACCGAGCTGCCTCGATCGTCAGGAAGGTTCTAGGTGCTGGGCTGCCGAGCGTGGAGGAGCGGTTCGGGCCCCAAGTGCCCTTCGGACTGCGAACCAACTTCAGTGGCTCCGAGGACCAGCCCTTCCCTGGCAGTGTCCCGGTGGTTTACGGCTCGCGGATTGGCTACGTCCGCCCTGACCAGCTCGAGCGGCTTCACGACTGGGTCGACCGGTGGAAGGTGCTTATCCCCATGGCTGGGGATGGGCACGGTCGGGAGATCTCACACGTACTTGGAGAGCCCATTGCTTTGGCTCCTGGTTCCGCTTGCACGCAGACCTATCTCATCGCCGACACCTTCGACACCCGTGATGAGACCGAGAACTACGCCTCCTACATGACGACTCGCCTCTATAGTGAGCCGCCCCCTTCATTCGGTCCGGACGTTCTGTGAGTCGTCGGTTTCCATTTGATGGGTGCACTGCCGAGCGTACTCGGCTGGGGTTAGGTAGCCGAGCGAGGAGTGCCGGCGGTGGTGGTTGTACTCGTCCTTCCAGTCGCCGATGATGACCTGTGCGTGCAGCAGCGAGTAGAAGCTGTTGATGTTGAGGCACTCGTCGCGGATCCGGCTGTTGAACGACTCGACGTACCCGTTGCGCCACGGCGAGCCCGGAGGGATGTAGGACAGGCCGGTGCGGGTGCCGGCCCAGTCGGCCATCGCCTCGCTGATGAACTCCGGCCCGTTGTCCGACCTGAGCACCGCCGGGGCGCCCCGGGCGGCGACGAGGTCCTCGAGGTGGGCGGTGAGTCGGTCGGCGGTAATCGAGCGCTCCACGAGGCCGCCGATGCACTCCCGGGTGTGTTCGTCGACGATCGAGCAGATCTTGATCAATCGTCCGTGCTCGTCGGCGTCGAACTGGAAGTCCACCGCCCACACCACGTTCGGCGCGTCCGCCGTCGGCGCGTCGACGGTCGAGGACCCGACGCGCTTGCGTCGACGCCGCTGCGGGACCCGGAGCCCTTCGTCACGCCACAGGCGTTGGATCTTCTTGTGGTTCACCACCCACCCCTCGGCGCGGGCGTCGTGATACGCCCGCCGATACCCGTAGCGGGGATGGTCCTTCGCCCAGGCGCGCAGCCACTCCCTGAGCGCCCGATCCGGGTCCGTGACCGTGTCGCCCTTGAGCGGTCGCCGGTACGCGGAGCGGCTCAGCCCGACCAGACGGCACGCCATCCGTTCGCTCACCCGCAACTTGCGCTTGAGGTGATCGACGGCGGCGCGGCGCCTGCCCGGGCCTAGAAGTTTCCCTCAGCCAGCTCCTTGAGCGCAGCCTTCTCCAGCTCCGCTTCCGCCAGCAGACGCTTCAGGGTCGCGTTCTGCTTCTCCAACTCCTTCAGGCGCTTTGCGTCGTCGGCCTTGAGGCCGCCGTACTGGTTCCGCCACCGGTAGTACGTCTGCTCGGACACCCCCAGCTCCCGACACACCGCCGCGACGTCCTGACCATCGGTGAGCATCCTGTCGGCCTGCCCGAGCTTACGGACGACCTGCTCCGGGGTGTGACGCTTCCTGCTGTTCGTCATGATCTGACCAGTCTCTGACCGCGGGCAACAGGACGACTCTCATAACGACTGGACCTACGAAACGGGGTCAGCCCAATAGGTTCTTGGTGCTTCAGCGCAAGATCACTCAGCACCTGACCCCCGATCGATTCCGATTCGTCCCGATGTTGGACATGACTCGCTCGTGGACCGATGAGGAGCTGTACGACAACTTCGGCCTCACCCGTGACGAGCGTGAGTATGTCGAGGGTGCCATCGCGCCCCGTGATGTGAACTGGTCTCTCGACTCGCCGATCCCAGCGAGCCACCTGCCCGGCGGCTCCAAGTACCGGCCGGGTGCAGTTGACGATGAGCCGGAGGATGACGAGTGAGCAACCGGATCTACGTCTACACCGTCCTCGGCAAGGACACCGAACCGTGGACCCGCGCCGAGGGCACGGCGCTGGTCGACGGCGTCGGCCTCGTCAAGGTCGGCCAGACCACCAAGGGGACGGCCCGCGCCCGTGTGAAGCAGCAGCTCAACACCGCCTACCCGGGCCTCAAGGGCGTCGACATCCTGCTCGACGAGCCGGCCACCCGCACTGACGGCACGGAGTTCTCCGATCACGACGTCCACACTGCACTCGTGGCCGCCGGCATCAACCGCACGGGCGGCGAGTGGTTCGAGGCCACCCTCGACGAGGTCAAGGCCGCCATCCAGGTGGTGCGCTCCGGCATCGCCTACCAGCCCAAGCGGACCCAGTCGTTCGGCATGCGCCCCGAGCAGCAGGCCGCCGTGGACCTGACCGCCAGCTACTTCCGCAACCACGTTGGCACCAAGGCGCCCAAGTTTCTGTGGAACGCCAAGATGCGGTTCGGCAAGACCTTCACCACCTACCAGCTGGCCAAGGAGATGGGCTGGCAGCGTGTCTTGGTCCTCACTTTCAAGCCCGCCGTGGCCACCGCCTGGCACGACGACCTGGTCAGCCACGTCGACTTCGACGGCTGGCGCTACGTCGACAAGGAGTCGACCGCTGAAGAGCGCGACGACGCGGCGGACTACGCCGGACCAGTGGTCTGGTTCGCGTCACTCCAGGACCTGGGTGGCCGTGATGCCGACGGCAACATCAAGGCCAAGAACGAGGTCATCCACCTCATCGACTGGGATGCCATCGTCCTGGACGAGTACCACTTCGGCGCCTGGCGCGATTCCGCTCGCGAGCTCTACGACCCAGCCGACCAGAAGGAGCTCGCCGGGATTCGTGACCTGGACGAGGACGACGACGGCGTCACGACCGAGGACCTCACCGAGGAGCTGAAGGTCAAGGCGGACCACTACCTCTACCTGTCCGGGACCCCGTTCCGGGCCATCACCGACGGTGAGTTCACTGAGGATGCGATCTTCAACTGGACCTACGTCGACGAGCAGCGCGAGAAGCAGGACTGGGACCCGGCCGGGGGCCCGAACCCGTACGCCACCTTGCCCCGCATGGAGATGTACTCCTACGACATGGGCAAGGACGCCGCTGAGTACGCCGAAGACGGCGAGTTCAACGGGTTCAGCCTCAACGAGTTCTTCAAGGCCACCAAGGCCGACGATGGCACATTCGCCTTCGAGCGGCCTGACGAGGTCGCTGAGTTCCTGGAGATGCTGCGCGGCAAGCTGTCGGACCAGATGAAGCTGCAAGTGCTCACCCAGGACAAGCCGCCGTTCCCGTTCGAGGCGGTTCGTTTCAAGGATGCCGTGAAGCACTCCGTCTGGTACATGAACAACGTCGCGGCCTGCTTCGCGATGGCAGACCTGCTCGCCCAGCACCCGTACTTCTCCCAGTTCGAGATCGTCGTCGCGGCCGGCAACAAGGCGGGCCAAGGCATGGCCGCGCTGCCCCCGGTGGAGGCGGCGATCGAGGATGTGAAGAAGGGCAACGGCGTCGGCTCCATCACGCTGTCTGTCGGCAAGCTCATGACCGGCGTCACCGTCCGCGAGTGGGGAGCGATCCTCATGCTGCGCTCGCTGAAGAGCCCTGAGTCCTACTTCCAGGCCGCGTTCCGCGTTCAGTCCCCATGGGCCTACATCGACGCCGAGGGCAACCTCGACCTGCGCAAGCCGGTCTGCTACGTCTTCGAGTTCGACCCCAACCGGGCACTGTCTCTGGTGGCCGAGTACGGTGCCAAGCTGGCCACCACGGCCGACACCACGCCCGCTCAGGCGATCGGCGAGCTGATCAACTACCTACCGATCTACGGCTTCACCGGCGGCGCGATGACCCAGCTCGATGCCACCGCCGTGCTCGACTGGGCCACCGCTGGCATCGGCGCAGCGGCGCTCGCACGGCGCTGGAACTCGCCGACCTTGGTCTCGGTGAACGAGCACACGCTGGGAGCTGTGCTCGCCCAGCCAGCCCTCATGGAGTCGCTGGAGAACATCGAAGACTTCCGGGCCCTCGTCGATCATGCCCAGACGGTCATCACGAACACGAAGGACCTGAAGAAGGCCAAGCGCGAACAGGGTGGCAAGCTCGACGGCGACCAGAAGAAGAAGCAGACCGAGACCGCCTCCAAGCGCAAGGAGATCCGCGAAAAGCTCCAGAAGTTCCTCGCCAAGATCCCGGTGTTCATGTACACCACGGATTACCGCGAAGAAGCCCTGAAGCACGTCATCGAGTCTCTCGACTCGGCCCTGTTTGAGCGGGTGACCGGCCTAACGGTGGACGATTTCAAGACGCTGAACCAGATCGGACTGTTCAACGCCAACCACCTCAACCACGCCATCTACCAGTTCAAGCGCTTCGAGTCGGCAAGCCTCGACTACGCACTAACCGATGAGGAGCGCGAGCGACGGCACAGCAACGAACAGATCGGCTTGTGGGACACAGTCGCGTCAGCCCCAGTTTGACGGTCGTCGAAGGAACGCGGGCAGAATGAACGGCGGGAACGCACCCGCGATGGGGTCCCCGTTGGGATCAGTCTTGGGATGACGGTAGTGCTCGTCGACAAGCTCTCTTTGTAGGCGCTCGATCCGTGCCCGAAGTCGTCCGAGCTCAACTTCCAACTGAAGTTGTTGGTCGTCCTCCATGAGCTGCGCCAAGAGGCGATGCGACGACTGTCGTCCCGCCATCGGGGCATCCTCCCAACGCAGGACTTCCGGCTCCTCAGGCTCATTTGGGTCTGCGAGCACCATTTCGCCGAAGTTGGCATGGCCGAACGCCCGAGCCAACGCGTTCAGCTCGTCCACATCGAGTTGCTTGCCGCCCTTAGCTGTGCAGATTCGGTGCAGGACGCTGCTCCCCACATCCCAGCCCTGCTCAGCACAGCGTTTCGAAAGTTGTTCGTAGCTCAGCCCGCGAACTTCTCGCCAAAGGCGAACCTCGATTTCCACTGCCAGTTGCCACGTCTCTCGGTCCGACTGGCGTCTTCGCCCCATCCAGTCTGGTCCCAGTTCGGCTTCGAGTTCTTGGTACCAACGAAGGAGGCGGTCAATCGCCATGATTGTCCGTCGCATTCGGCCCGCCGCAAAGGCTGGGTCGGTGTCCAGCATGTCGTGAAGCGGCACAGCGCATGCTTTGGACCACAGCGCAAGGTCGGGGAGCGGAGTTGGTTGCTCACCCCACCTACGACGATTCAACGAAGCCAGACTCAACTTCTGGCCGAGTTCTTTGAGCCGCGCCTGCACCACGCGAACTGGGAGACCTCTGATCTTCTGGGCCTTGGTCAGCGCTTGGTTGTAGGTGATTTCCAGCGTACGCATAAGCCATCCCAATAATGAGTAATTCTGTCCCGTGGTAATACTACGTCATGGGATGCACGATGGTGTCATGGAAGAGAACAAACTCATCACCACTGCCGAAACGGCCCGCATGCTCGGGCTCCATCCCGGCACAGTCCGCAACTGGCGTCAGCGCCAGCAAGGCCCCGCGTTCGTGCGCGTCGGGTCCCGGATCCGCTACCGAATCGCTGATGTCGAGAGCTGGATCACGTACAACCACCAAGGTGTGAACAAGTCGGAGGTGGCGCGATGAAGGGCTTCAAGACCAACGCATCCGCCACCTGGGACGCCTTCATCGACCCCAACGTGCGGTTCGAAACGATCGGGGACTCGATTTCGGGGACCTTGGTCGCTCTCGAAGCGAGGGAGTTCGACGACGGTGGCCGTGCGCCGCACCTGACATTGATGACCCCCGAGGGGGAGCGATACCTCACCGCCTCATCCAGAGACCTCGTCCGAAAGTTGGTCGCGCTCGCCCCGTCGCTCGATTCCACCATCGAGATCACGCTCTTGGGCATTGAGGACATCCCGGGCACGGACCTGCAGCGCAAGACCTTCAACGTTCGACTCATCGACCCATCAGAGGCGAGTGGCCAACTCGAGGATGACGGCACCAACTTCATCTCATGAGACAGCGCGGGGGGCTGGGAGACCAGCCCCCCGCAGGAAGGACCACACACATGGCGCTCTCACCATTCACGATCGCCGCCCCTGACTACATTGGGGCCGGCTGGACCGTCGTGGTGCTGCCACAGCGCCGGAAGGCACCCCCACCCACGGGCACGACGGGGCGGCTGGCGAGCGCACCCACGCCCGAGACAGTGGCGCGCTGGAGGCGTAACGGCGGCAACATCGCCGTCCGCCTGCCCTCAACTGTCGTCGGTGTCGATGTTGATGCCTATGGAGACAAAGTTGCCCTTGACACCCTGAGCCACCTTGAGTCGAAGTTTGGGACCCTCCCTCCGACGTGGGTGTCTTCGGCTCGGTCTATTCCTTCGGGCATCCGGTGGTTCCGGGTCCCCGCCGGACTCGAGTGGTCGGATGTCGGCCCGGGCATCGAACTGGTGTGGTGGGGCCATCGCTACGCAGTCGTGCCTCCCTCGCTTCATCCCGAAGGCATGGCCTATCAATGGCGCGACCCGAGCGGCGCCAGCGTCCAGCTCCTGCCCGAAGAGCATGACCTTGCAGAACTCCCAACAGCATGGGTCACCGCACTGTCATCCGAAGCGAGGCCAGCCTGGTCCGCAGCGCCAGCAAGCCATGCAGAAGTGCAGTCTTGGATGGAGGCGCGCCGGGCCTCGCTCAGCCCTTGCCCTGAAATGGGCCGAAGAGCCCTTTGGCCACACGGGGGCGAGTCGGCCCACACCCGGCTGAACAGCGTGGTGGCACGTCTGGTGCGGACCGCCTCGGATGGGCACCCGGGCTTCGCCAAGGCCATCGAGTCGGTGACCGAAGCGTTCGTGGCTGAAGTCACCACCCGTGGACGGTCCGGCCGCCGTGCCCCACACGAGGCGCTCCTCGAAGTCCAGCGGTCAGTGGCCGGCGCGGTCGCGCGGATGGGGCAAGAGCCCCCGCCGGCACGGTGCCTGTGCGAGTGGCTCGAAGGGGCCCAGTCATGATGTCAACGTGGATTCCGCAGCCGGCGCTCGACATCACCGTCAGCGCCGATGACGAGGCGACCATCCTTCGCCGGGGTGACGGCGCAGGCCTGCTGTACAGCGGCCGCGTCAACAGCTTGATTGGAGCCAGCGAGAGCGGCAAGAGCTGGCTGGCCGTTGAGGCCCTACGACAAGTCGTCACCGATGGCGGGCTCGCCGTCTACCTCGACTTTGAAGACTCCCTGCCATCTATCGTCCGCAGACTCAGGACGGTGGGGCTGGCAGACGCTGACCTCGCCCGCGTCCGCGTCGGTAGCCCAGACGACCCACCCGCAGGGGAGGACGCGAACCGCATCGCCTCGGGCGCACAGCTGGTGGTCTTTGACGGGATGGACAGTGCCCTGCACCTCGCTGGCTGTGACCCGAACTCCGCCGCCGATGTCTCCGGCTTCTACGACGGCGTCCTGCGCCCCATTGCGCACACCGGCGCGGCAGTCATCGCGGTCGACCATGTGCGAAAGCGACGCGACACCGGCGAGCGAGGCGCCGGCGGCAGCCAAGCCAAGCGAGCCAAGGTCGACGGAGCGAGCCTGCGAATCACCATGACGGAAACCGTTGCGCCAGGACGTACCGGCCGCCTCGAACTCCATGTGGACAAGGACCGCCCGGGACGAGTGCGCGGCTTGACCACCGCTGGTGACCTCGTCGCTTTCGCCACCGTCGTCAGCGACCGCGTCACCCACAACATGAGCATCCAGCTCGATTCACAGCTGTCTGGCCGCCGGCGTGATCTCGTCGACCAGGTCGGCCTGTGTATCACCCAACGAGCCAGCGAGCACCTGACCCAAGCCGATGTTCGTCGCCTTGTCCCGCGGCGCCGTGAAGACGTCGACACGGCACTCGCAGAGCTGGTCGAACTGGGCTATGCGGCGTTCTCGCCCGCACCCCGAGGCGGGCGATTCATCACGGTGCTCAAACCCTACGACCCGGAAGCCATGACATGGAACGCCTATTGACCTGTCCCGCGCCGGGGACACAGTTCCCTGTCCAGTCGAGGGGAACAGCGACGGGCAGGGTGTCTTGGTTGACGACGACGCCCCCTGTCGCACCGCATTTCGTCTTGTCCCAACCGCGGGGACAAGCATCGATTGCCACCCTGTCCCACTGCCCCCCTCCCTATGAGGGGGCAGGGGGCACCAACAGAAGGAGAACCTCATGGAACTCGACCCAAGAATCGCCCTCATCAGACGTGTCCACTCGGACCGTGCATCCCGGCAAAAGGCCGCCACCGGACCGCGTCGCAAGCGCTCCGATGCTCGCGGGCTCAGCCAGCTCGACATCGACCGAGAGCGAAGGAAGCTCGACCGACTCGAACGAATCACTCAGCTGGGCACACAGGCTTCCTACTCCCGCTCTGCACTGAAGGAAGAACTGACAGAAGCGGCCCGGTCAGGAGTGCCAATCGCAACCTTGGCCCGCGCCTCCGGGGTCAGTCACGTGACGATTCGAAAATGGCGAGATGCAGCTGCCTGACGCGGACGCCGAGCGTGAAGGCGACTCAGCGAGCGGGGCCCACTAACGACCGTTTGCGGGACGCACTGACACTGTAGGGGGCGTGCGTCCCACAACCCGTCCCACTACCCCAACCGTCCCAGTTCCTCCCCGCGAGGTTTCTGGGACGGTTGTGGCATATCTCAGGGTCTCGACCAGACGAGACCAGTCCACCGTCTCGCAGCGACACTCCATCGAACGCGCCGGCTGGTCTCCCGCCAAGGCGTTCGTGGACGAAGGCATCACCGGGCGGAAACTTGACCGCCCCGGCCTTCAAGCCATGCTGGATTGGATTCGGGAGGGTGACGTTGTGGTCGTCTACTCCCTGTCCCGCATCAGCCGGAGCACCACAGACCTGCTTGGGTTGCTGGAACGGCTCGACAATCAGGGGGTTACGTTGGTCTCTCTGTCGGAGGCCGTCGATACCTCGACGCCCGCCGGCCGCCTCCTGGTGACCGTGCTGGCGGCTCTTTCCCAGTTCGAGGTGGACGTGCTGCGGGAGCGAACGTTGGCTGGCTTGGAGGCGGCGCGCGCTCAGGGGAGGGTTGGTGGCCGGCCGCGCGTGCTTGATCGCGACGGTGAGGTCAAGGCCCGCGGCCTGGCAGCATCGGGTGTTCCCGTTCGTGAGATTGCCGCCATGCTTGGCGTCGGCCGGTCGACTGTGTACCGGGTGCTAGCCGAAGGTTCGGTGCAAGTCAGCTAGGGCTCCCTTGCCGGTGTCGAACATGCCGGCGACGTCCCAGTCGTTGCCGGCCACGTAGGGTGCCACAACCTGCCACACCCGACGGCGGACGGCTTCGGCGAGGCCATAGTCCGTCAACTGGTCGGCCAGCCATGGCGCCAGAGGTGGCAGGGGCAACCCTTCGAGCCCCCAGTCCAGCACTTCGTGGTGACCGCGTAGTTCCGCTTCGCCCGGTTCCACGAGCCACTGAACGCTGATATCGCCAGGACGCAATCCGACGGTGCCGCCTTTAACTCTCGCGCCGCCAGCCTTGCGGTCGTTCAGTGTCACGACCATCGTTGCGGCAACCAAGTCGCGTAGGGGTGCCAATGGCAGAGACAGCACCGTGGCGGTGACGGAGTAGGGGCGAGGTGCAATGTCCGGATCTATCCCGAGCGAGGCCAACTCCTCGCGGAGCACTGCAACTTCGGAGCGCAGCCGTGCGATCGCTGCGCGAGCGTAGCTAGGCTCTAGCAGCCCGCTGGCATAGTCATCATGGAGCAGTTGAAGCCGCCGGTCCCGCTCGTCGAGGTCCTGTGCCAGCTGTCCCGCTCTGGTGTCCTGGGTGTCACTTCGCGGCAACAGCGACTGACCAATGTTCGCGGTCTCCAAGTGCCACAGGAGGAGCGATAAAACACCTGTGTCAATTGCTTGGCGGCTTCGGTTGAGATGCTGGTTCGAACGGCATCTGTAGGCAGGAGTTGACCCGTTGGTGCCATAGAGGGTGCCTCCTGCCATCATCTTCTCGCCACACTTTCCGCAGACATAGAGTCCGGTCCCAAGGGCCTGAGCAATGCCGCGTTGGTGGCTCGTGGCCAACCGAAGCGGCGACCTCAAGATCGCTTGGACCCGTTGGAAGGTCTCGCGCGTTACCAACGCTTCCCACTTCGCTGGCACATCCAGTTCTGCGCCTTGAAGCATGACTATGCCGGCATAGGCGGGCTGTTCGAGTCGTCGCCTGATCGCCGATCGTGACCAAGGTGCGGTCGGTGCCAACTCGTGGAAGGCGCGCCGCGCATCCTCGATGTTGTGAGTTCGGACGAAGGCATCGAACATCGCGGGAATAGCCGAGCGGGCGTCTTGCGTGACGATCCCACCCTCGTAGCCCCAGAGCCTGTGCCAAAGCTCACCTTTCTGGGCTTTCGCTCGCTGGGCAGCGAGGACTCGCTCGCCCTTGTGTCTGGACTCGAAGCTCCCGAAGGCCGTCAGTAGCTGGCCCATAAGTACGGCGGAGGCGTCGTTGATGTCCACGGGAGCGCCGCGCACCGTGTCGATGTACAGATTGCGGATCCGCAGCAGCCGCTGCATGTCGTCAACTTGTCGCGTTATGCGATCCAGGTGCCAAGCCACCAACACGTCAGCTTGGCCGCTGGACAAGAGTTCGACCGACCGTTCAAAGCCGGGACGAGGGCGCCCGCTGTAGGCGCTGAGGCTGTTGTCGATGCAGACCTCCACCAACTCGTACCCACGCTGCTGAACGAGCTTGCGACACTCCAGTTCCTGCCGTTCTACACCCGCGCCATCGCGCAGATCCAAGGACACACGTGCGTAGATAACGGCGCGTCTCTTGGGGTCTGGGGTCACCTTGCCAAGTCTAGGGTGAACACTTCACGCCCGTTGCATGTATGGGGCAATAACCGTTCGGGTTCTTGTGCAGGTACTGCTGATGCTCGCGCTCCGCGTAGTAGAACGGACGATCCTGCGAGATCTCGGTCGTGATCGTGCCGAACCCCTGCTCGGCGAGTCGCTGCTGGAACGAGGCGAGGCTGCGCTCCGCTGCCTCGCGCTGGGCGTCGTCGACGGGGAACAGCGCCGAGCGGTACTGCGTTCCGTTGTCGTTGCCCTGCCTGTTCAACTGGGTGGGGTCGTGGTTCTCCCAGAACAGTTCGAGGAGGTCGTCGTAGGTGACGCGCTTCGGGTCGAACACGACCTGGACGGTCTCCGTGTGGCCCGTCTTGCCCGTGCAGGACTCCGCGTAGGTCGGGTTCGGGGTGAAGCCGCCAGCGAAGCCCACCGCCGTGTTCAGGACGCCTGGGGTCTGCCAGAACATCCGCTCCTCGCCCCAGTAGCAGCCGAGCGCGAAGTAGGCGACCTCGGCACCCTCGGGCACCTCGTCGAGCGGGAGGCCGAGGACCTCGTGGACGGGGATCGGGTCGAGGATCGGGGTGGGACGGCCTGGAAGCGCGTCCTCAGGGGCGACCATCTTGGGGGTCGAAAGCTTTCCGTTCAGCCAAGCGAGCACGTCGATGTCCATGCCTCCACGCTACCCGCGGCGGCAAGGCTCAGGACTGTCCCGCCATGATCGCCTGGTAGATGCCGGTACCGATGAAGTACAGCCCGACGCCGATGCCGACCAGCCACAGCGTCTTGCGGGCCTTCGTCGGCCCGTCGGGGGTCGCAGGCTGGGCGTCCGGGGTCGCCTGCGGCGCGTCGACCGGCTTGGGGGTCGCGGCGTCCTCAGCGGAGGGCGCGGCGCCGTCGTGCGGGTCCTGCGGAGACTTCGGGCGGTACGGCATGTGCCTAGTGTGCCACCGTCTCCGGGATGGCCCAGTCGATGGGTGCTGCTCCCTGCTGCTCGAGCAGGGCGTTGGTGCGACTGAACGGCCGGGACCCGAAGAAGCCGTTGCGCGCCGATAGAGGGGAGGGGTGCGCGCTGGCGATGATGGGCACGTCGCCGAGCATCGGGGTCGCCGTCTGTGCGTCGCGGCCCCAGAGGATCGCCACCAGTGGCCCGCCGCGGGCGGCGAGGGTCTCGACGGCGCGGGCGGTCACCTGCTCCCAGCCCTTGCCGCGGTGCGACGCGGGTGTGCCGGGTCGCACGGTGAGGACGCGGTTGAGGAGGAGGACCCCCTGGTCGAACCAGTGGGTGAGGTCGCCGTGCTGGGCGGGCGCGATTCCGAGGTCGGCCTGGAGTTCCTGGTAGATGTTGCGCAGCGAACCGGGCAGCGGTCGCACCTCTGGGGCGACGGAGAATGACAGCCCGACGGCGTGCCCGGGAGTCGGGTAGGGGTCCTGCCCGATCACCAGGACGCGCACGTCGGCCAGCGGAAGCGTGAAAGCCCGCAGCACGTTCTCCCCGGCGGGCAGGTAGGAGCGCCCCGCCGCGATCTCCTCGCGCAGGAACTCTCCCATCGCGCTCACCTGGGGCTCTACTGGGGCGAGCGCCTCGGCCCAGTCGGGTGCGACGAGTTGGCTCAGTGGCTGCGGCATGGGCTCAGCCTTCCACATCGGTGGCGTCGACGGCAGGGGAGACGGTGGGGAGCTCCTGGTTGAGCGGACGGCGGGCGGAGAGAGAGGGGCGAGACCATCCGTGCGGGTGCAGGGGTCTGGGGTCCGGCTGGGTTGTCGGGCGTCGGAGGTTTCGACGCGCCCGGTCGCTTCGCTCCCGGGCGGCTCAACCAGCGATCCACGCGGGCGCCCTTCCCGGCCGGGGCTGGCTCGATCGGCGGTGCTTGATTTGGGAACCTTACGGGTTCGCGTGCGGGTCTGTGGTCCGGCTGGGTTGTCGGGTGCCAGAGGTTTCGACGCGCCCGGTCGCGTCGCTCCCCCGGGCGGCTCAACCAGCGATCCACCGGGCGCCTCTTCCGCTGGGGCTGGCCCGACCAATGGTGCTGGGTGGGCCGACTCTGAGTCGAGCGAGCAGGGGTGGCGACCCCGTCCTGGTCTGGTTCGGGTCAATGGGGTTGGCTGGCGTTGTCGGGTGTCAGAGATTTCGACGCGCCCGGTCGCTTCGCTCCCGGGCGGCTCAACCAGCGGTTCCACCCGTGCGACCTTGGGTTGCTCGCGTAGCGCAACCTCGACCCCGGGGCGGGATGAGATACGAATATTTCAATTCTGTTTTAGATTCTGGCAAGTCGGGTTACCATTTACACATGAGTAACGTTGACCTCGGACCGATCCTCGACGATCTGGCCGCTGGGCGCATCGACGCCCAGGAAGCAAGCAGGCGGATCGAGGCGGCCAAGCGTGCCGCCGAGGCTCCGCAGGCCCCCAAGGAGCCGCCGGCCGACACGACCCGCAAGGGCGGCCCGAAGGCCGGGGGGCTCTCCCGCATCTCCGTCACCTCGGTCGGGCGCCGCGTCCGCATCGAGGGCGACCAGAGCGTCTCGACCCTCACCATCGACGGCCCCCACGTGCTGCGCCGCGTCGGCACCGTGATGGAGGTCAACTCCACCGGCGAGATCGGCCCCAACTTCGGCGGCTTCTCCCTGATCCGGCCGCCCCGCAGTTGGGACGACATCCGCGACATCGGCCTCGGCAAGGAACTGGTCATCCGGGTCAACCCGAACCTGATTGTCGACGCCGAGGTCACCACCGGCGGCCTGCGCACGGTCGGCGTCCCGCGCCTCGGGCGGATCCGCGTCACGGCGGGCGGGTCGACGCTCGAGGATGTCGAGGAGGTCGAGGACCTGCTCAGCCAGGCGGGCGGCATCAGCGTCGAGGGCCCGATCAGCGTCGGCCGATCCCGGCTGAAGGTCGAGTCCGGCACGCTCACGGTGACCCTGGCCAAGGGCGCCAACGTGACGATCCGCGGCGAGGCGAAGCTCGGCAGGATCTCCTGGCCCGACGGTGGGGACAAGGTCGACGAGTATGTCGTCGGCAACGGCTCGGCCCGGCTCGACGTCGCGGTCGTGATGGGCATGGCAACGATCAAGTCGGAGGGCGAGTAAATGGCCAAGCATCTGTACCACGCGCCGTCGGAGTGCCCCGTCTGCGGCGACACCCTCATCACCACCCGCAAGGGCTGCCTGCACTGCGGCACCGAGATCGCCGGCGAGTTCGCCAGTTGCGAGTTCTGCAACCTCAACCAGGCCGACCTCGACCTGCTGAAGGTCTTCCTCGCGTCGCGCGGCAACCTGCGCGAGGTCGAGAAGCACCTTCAGGTGTCCTACCCGACGGCGCGCGCCCGGCTCGACGCGGTGCTGGGGAAGCTCGGCCTCGACGGTGAGCCCGCATCGCAGGCCAGCCCTGCGCAGCCGTCACGCTCAAGCGAGGAACTGGACGACGAGCCGACCGAGTACGGCGACGAGGTGCCGAGCAGTGGCTCTCCCGAGGACCAGATCCTCGAGCGCGTCGCGCGCGGCGAGATCAGCCCGGAGGACGCGGCGCGCCTGCTCGGCTGACGCCCCGCACCACCTGACGACACCCGACACGACGATGGCCGCCACCTGCAAGAGGTGGCGGCCATCGTCGATGTCTGAGGGTGTTTAGAGAACCTCGACCTTGATGACCACGACCATCAGTTCCTTGCCGTTGGGCGCGGTGTAGCGCACCTCCTGGCCGATCTTGGCGCCGAGCACTGCGGCGCCGAGAGGCGACTGCGGCGAGTAGACGGCGTGCTCAACGGACTCGTCGGTGGCGAGCACCTCGCGCGAGCCGAGCAGGAACGTGTCGGTGTCGTCCTCGTCGCCGTCGTAGGCGACCGTGACGAGCTTTCCGGGGGTGACCTCGTCGTGGGCGCCTTCCGGCTCGCCCACCTCGGCGCGTCGGAGGAGGTCCTCCAACTGGCGGATCCGGCCCTCCATCTGGCCCTGTTCCTCGCGGGCGGCATGGTAGCCACCGTTCTCGGACAGGTCGCCCTCTTCGCGGGCAGAGGCGATCCGGGCGCTCACTTCGGGGCGGCCCACGGTCTTCAGCTCTTCGAGTTCGGCCTCGAGCTTGTCGTAGGCCTCCTGCGTGAGCCACACAACGTCGGCAGAAGTTTCAGACATCCGGCAAGCCTATCAGCCAAGCAAAGTGCAGGCCGGCTCCTCCATGGTGACCGTCGTGGCCTCCTTGGTGGTCTTCAGGCCAACCTCGACGGTGGTGAGCTTCTCGGTGCCCGGGCCGACGGTGAACGTCCGCTCCGCGACCCGCTCATAGCTCTGCGCCTGCGCGTAGAGGCTGCACTCCACCTGGACGCTCGGGTCGCTGCGCTGCACGACGACCTCCGCGACGGCCTCCGAGGGGCTCATCACGGTGAAGCCGCGCACCATCGCTGCGACCGGCGGATTTGCACGGTCGAGCCCGTCGACGAGCACCAGCGCGATCGCGGCGACCACCGCGACGGACGCGCCGATGCCGAGCACGTAGTCGATGGGGGAGCGCTTGGGGTAGCGGGCCTTGATGCGGGCTTCGTCGTCGGTCACGCGTCCCATTGTGCCCTGAGACGACCAGGCGGTGCCCACCAGGGACTGCGGCACAATACCGACCATGCCCGGATTGCCGCCCACCCAGTTGCGGTTGTTGCACGTCCACGCCCATCCCGACGACGAGTCGAGCAAGGGCGCGGCGACGACCGCGAAGTACGTCGATGAGGGTGTCGAGGTCATGGTGGCGACGTGTACCGGCGGCGAGCGCGGCTCGGTGCTGAACCCCAAACTCGCCGACGACCCGCAGGTGCTTGCCAACATCTCCGAGATCCGCGCGAGGGAGATGGAGAGGGCCCGCGACCTGCTGGGCTTTCGTCAGGTGTGGCTCGGGTTCGTCGACTCGGGGCTACCGGAGGGCGATCCGTTGCCGCCGCTGCCTGACGACGCGTTCGGGTTGGTCGACCCGGTGGTCGCGGCAGGGGCGCTCGTGAAGGTGATCCGCGAGTTCCGCCCGCACGTCGTGACGACCTATGACGAGCAGGGCGGCTACCCGCATCCAGACCATGTGATGTGCCATCGGATCACGCTCGAGGCGTTCAAGGCCGCGGCCGACCCGGACCTGTGGCCCGAGCACGGGCCCGCCTGGCAGCCAGCCAAGCTGTACTACCACATGAGCTTCCACAGCAGGCGCGCCGAGCAACTCGAGTCGGCCATGCACGAGCAGGGCCTCGACTGCCAGTTCGCGCACCTCGACCAGGACCCGTTCTCCTATGGAAGGCTGACGACCTTCATCGAGTGCGCCAAGTACTTCCCGATCCGCGACGAGGCCCTGCGTGCGCACGCGACCCAGATCGACCCGGACGGGCCGTGGTTCGCGGTTCCGCTGGCGATCCAGCAGGCGGGGTGGCCGACGGAGGACTACCAGTTGGTGGTCTCGAAGGTGCCGACGATGATTCCGGAGGACGACCTGTTCTCAGGGCTGCGGCCGCAGCCGCTGGTGCCCGAGTTCATGATCTAGTCCGCCGTCGAGCGGGTCAGTAGGCCATCTGCTGGGGCTTGCGGTTGCGGGCGCGGCTGTGCAGCAGCCAGGCCGCGAGGATGCCGCCGATGGCGCCGCCGAGGTGGGCCTGCCAACTGACGCCCGCCGCCGTCGGGAAGACGCCGAGCAGCACGGAGCCGTAGACCGCGAGAACGACCACGGCGATCACGATCTGGCCGACCTTTCGCGAGAAGATGCCTCGGACAAGCAGGTAGGTGAGGTAGCCGAAGATCACGCCCGAGGCGCCGGCGGTGAAGCTGTAAACCGGCGCGAGGAGCCACGCGGTGAGGCCGGAGATGATCGTCGAGATCACCGTGGTGACGAGCCACTTGACGGGCCCGGACAGGTAGGTGACCACGCCAAGCACCAGGAAGGGAACCGAGTTCGCGATCAGGTGCCCCCAGCCGAAGTGCAGCAGGGGAGCCCACAGGATGTTGGGCAGGTCGCTGAGCTTCCGCGGCTCGATGCCGAAGTTGTCCAGCGCGTTTGCGGTAACGGTGTCGAGCCCCTCGAGCGCCCACATCAGGGCGAGCAGGCCGCCGACGACGATGAACGCCTGGACTAGGCGCGACTGCTTCTGGGGGGTCCCGGTCTCACTCATACCTCCAGTGTGCCTCACGCACCGAGCGGCTCCCGGGAATCGGGACGCAACAGGCCCACTAGGCTGACTCCATGGTCAACCGCCTCTCAGAATCGTCCAGCGATTACCTGCGCCAGCACGCCCACCAGGGCGTCGACTGGTGGGAATGGTCGCCCGAGGCCAGGGCGGAGGCCGTCGCCCGCGACGTCCCCATCCTGCTCAGCATCGGGTATGCGTCGTGCCACTGGTGCCACGTGATGAGCCACGAGTCCTTCGACAACCCCGAGGTGGCCGCCTACATCAACGAGCACTTCGTGCCCATCAAGGTCGACAGGCAGCAGTTGCCCGACGTCGACGCGGTGTTCATGACGGCGACCCAGGCCATGAACAACGGCAACGGCGGCTGGCCGATGACCGCGTTCCTGACCCCGGAGGCCAAGCCGTTCTTCACCGGCACCTACTTCCCGCCCGAGGCGCAGCCGGGCATGCCGTCGTTCATGCAGGTGCTCGGCGCGATGGCCGACGGCTGGCACTCGCGCCGCGACAAGTTGCGCGGCTCGGCCGACTACATCGTGGCGACGCTGGCGGGCCAGGACGACGCGCCCTCCGAGGCCGCGCCCGACCTGAGGAACGCCGTCGACGAGGTGGAGAAGCAGTTCGACCTGATCCACGGCGGGTTCGGCACCGCGCCCAAGTTCCCGGCCCCCACCCTGCTCGACGCGCTGCTGGTCAAGGGCGACCCCAAGTCGCTCGAGATCGCCCAGCGCACGCTCGAGTCGATGGCCCGCGGCGGCATCTACGACCAGGTCGGCGGGGGCTTCCACCGCTACGCCGTCGACCCCGGGTGGGTCGTGCCGCACTTCGAGAAGATGCTCTACGACAACGCGCTGCTGCTCGGCACCTACGTGCGCGGATGGCGGCGCACCGCCGACCATGACGAGGGCCTGCGCGCGCTGTACGAGCGCACCGCCTACGGCATCGTCGAATGGCTGGAGCGCGAGATGGTCTCCGAGGAGGGTGCCTTCATCTCAGGCCTCGACGCCGACTCGTGCGACATCCGCGGGGCGGTCCACGAGGGGATCTTCTACCTGTGGAACCCCGAACTGCTCGACGACGCGCTCGGGGCCGAACTGGGCGACTGGGCCGCCGAGGTCTTCCACGTCACCCGCGGCGGCACCTTCGAGGACGGCCTGTCGACGCTGCAACTGCGCGGCCGCCCTGACTTCGCCAAGCTGGAGGAGGTCGCCGGCCTGCTGCTCCAGGAGCGCACCAACCGGTTCCGTCCCGCCTCCGACAACCTGGTCGTGGCCGCCTGGAACGGCTGGATGATCTCCTCGCTGGTGACCGGGGCGCTGATCTTCAACGAGCCGGGCTGGCTCGAGTTGGCGCAGCGCGCCGCCGAACACCTGGCGTCGGTGCACCTGGTCGACGGACGGCTTCGTCGCTCGTCCCGCGACGGTCAGGTCGACCCGGCCGAGGGAGGCGCCGACGACTACGGCGCCGTCATCGAGGCGTTCACCGCGCTGGCCGCCGCCACCGGTGACCCGACCTGGATGGGGCGGGCCGCCGCGTTGGCCGACCGCGCCGTCGAGGCGTTCGCGCACCCGGACGGCGGCTTCTACGACGCCGTCGACACCGGCCTTTTCCAGCGGCCGCGGTCGCTGACCGACAACGTGACCCCGAGCGGCACGTCGGCGCTGATCGCGGGGCTCCGCGCCGTCGGCCTGCTCGCAGAGCGCCCGGACCTGGTCGCACGGGCCGACGAGGCCGCAAGGACGACCTGGTCGATCGTGGGGGAGGCGCCCCGGTTCGCGGGTGCCGCGATGGCCGACCTGATGATCTCCGACGAGGCCCGTCGCGGGCTGAAGCCGGCGGTCGCCGTCGTGGTGTCGTCCGATCCGTTCTCGGAACTGTCGCGCGCCGCTTGGCGCCTGGCTCCCGCCGGGTCGATCGTGCTGACGGCTCCGGAGGGTGCGGAGGGGTTCGGGTCGCACCTGGAGGACCGCGTCGACGGGCTGGCCTACGTGTGTCGCGGAACGGTCTGCTTCGATCCGGTCAGCCAGTACTCGGAGTTGAAGACGCCGCTCTGGTCGCGCGTCTAGTCGCCGTTTCCCGGGCTTGGCCGAGGCCGGCTGGCGTGCGGGCGGGTGGGGGTTTGAGCATGTTCGGCTGCTCGTTCTCGATTTGAGCATGTTTGGTTGCTCGTTGGCCCCTGAGCCGTGTTTGAACGTTCGAATCGCAAACGAGTTACCAAACATGCTCAAGGAATGAGCCGCCCCCAGCGCCGAAGAAGCTATTGGGAGGAGGCCTCGGCCGCAGTCTCGGCCTCGGCGGGGGCCGCGTCGTGCAGGAACGGGTGGCTGCGAGCGCTGACATCGGCCTCGCGGCGCAACGAGCGTCGGAACATGCTCAAGCGCGCTTCCGGGCCATCGCGTCGCGCAGCGGGCCGGTGAGCCAGCGCTCGACGTCGCGGGTGGAGCCGAGTCGCACCGTCGTCCAGCCCTTCGCCTCGACAAGGCGGGGCAGCGAGTCGCGCTCCCGGTTGCGGTGAGTGACCGACCACCGGATGATGTGATCCTCGTCGGTGAAGATCCGACGCAGCGGCCCCTCGGTGTTGCCGTTCCACATCGGTCGCCCGGTCACCCGTCGGCTGAGCGTCCTCCACACCACGCGCGGAAAGTTGACACGCCAGTAGGGCAGGTCGAGCCAGACGAGCAGGTCCATCCGCGCCGCGATCACCGGCTGTGCCACCCGGTACTGGAACTCGGTCACCCACGATTCGGCCGCCACGAGGGCGCGCACGTCGTCGAGGAATTCCGGCCTCGGAACCCAGTTCGGGCCGTGGTAGAGCGAGTCGATCTCGGTGTGCGGGGCGCCGACGATCGCGGCGATCCTGCCGGCGAGGGTGGTCTTGCCGACGCCTGAGACGCCCGCGATGGCGATCCGCCGCGGACGGAAGGGGAGGGCATCGACGGCGGTGAGCACCGGATCACCCTACCGAGCGCCGAGTCGAGAGCGGGGCATCGACGGGGGACTGCGGCGGAGCGGGCAGAACCAGCGGGCGACGGTGAGCGGGGCGCGGTCGCTGGCGGCGAAGCCGTCGGGAGTCTGCTTGACGGAGAAGCCGTCGGGAGTCTGCGGCCGGGGGCGCTGAGCAATGAGCGGGCGCTAACGCCGGTGTGAGCGGGTGGCGCGATCGGGCGACCCCGCGGAGCGCCGGAGGTGAGCGACCCCGCGACTAGGCTGATCCGGTATACCAAGAAGGAGACGCCATGCCTCACCGACTCCGAACCGCCGCCTTCGTCCTGGCCGTCACCGCGCTCGCGGCATGCTCCACCCCGGAGCCATCGCCGTCGACTGGCCCGAGCGACGGCGCACCGAGCGCCCGCCCGACGGCGACCCCCAGCGCCGCTCCCACCCCAGAGGCCAGTGAGTCGACGCCGGACGAAGGTCCCGACGCCGCCCTCCGCCAGGCCTTCCTGGCGGGCGATCTCGCCGCCGCGACCGACCTCGTCGCGCAGGGGGCCGACGTCAACGCCAAGGACGACACCCAGCAGTCGGCCTACCTGATCGCGGCGAGCGAGGGGCACCTCGACCTGCTGCGCCTCGCCCTGGCCAACGGGGCGACGGTCGACGACAAGGACAGCTTCGACGGCACCGCACTGATCCGCGCCGCCGAGCGCGGGCACTTCCACGAGGTCGGCGAACTGCTGCGCGCGGGCATCGACCGGGACCACGTCAACAATCTCGGCTACCAGGCCATCCATGAGGCGACGTGGCTCGGCAAGGACGACTACCCGTACGCGACGACGCTGCGGGTGCTCGTCGCGGGAGGCGTGGAACTGGACAGGCCGTCGGGGCAGGAGAAGTTGACGCCGTTGCAGATGGCCGCAGAGAAGGGGCTCCGCGCGCAGGAGGCCTTCCTGAGCGCCATCCCTCAATACTCCGACATCGCCGACCCCGACACCACGCTGCTCGAGGCGGCCACGGGCGGTGAGGCCGACATGGTCGCCCTCGCGCTGCGCGCCGGGGCCGACATCGAGGCCCGGGACGTCAGAGGTCGCACGGCCCTGCTGCTCGCCGTCACCGAGGACCACCTACCCGTCGCCGACGTGCTTGTCGCGATGGGGGCCTCCGCCGACGCGCTCGACGACCAGCACGACACCCCCTGGCTGGTGACGGGTGTGACCGGCTCGGTGGACATGCTCGAAGCCCTGCTGCCCGCCGGACCGGACATGACGATCAGGAACCGCTACGGCGGCATCTCCGTGATCCCGGCCAGCGAACGCGGCCACGTCGACTACGTGCGCAGGGTCGTCCAGGTAGGCATCGACGTGAACCACGTCAACGACCTCGGCTGGACGGCGCTGCTCGAGGCCGTGATCCTCGGCGACGGGTCGCGGCCCTACATCGAGATCGTCACCGCCCTGCTCGATGCTGGGGCCGACCCGGCGATCGCAGACAAGGAGGGCGTCACCGCTCTTCAGCACGCGCGAAACAAGGGCTTCGACGAGATCGCGAGCGTTCTTGCCGAGGGTCGTTGACCCTCCCACGATGTCAGGTGCCAAGCTGTGTCCATGAACAGTGCACGGCACTCGCCCTACTCGGATCCGCGCCACCACGAAACCCTGGTGCGCGCCGTCGAGGCCGACGTCGCGTCGATCGCCCGGGCGGTGACCAACGTGATCGGCCACTACCGCGCCGAGGACCTCGACCCGTCGACGGCGGGAGAGATCCATCTGCGCACCGTCGCCGAGATCCTTGACGCCGACCAGTCCCGACACCGGTCGCCCCTCGCCGAGCCCCGGCCTCCGAGGGAGCGGGTCCAGGGCTGCTGCCGGGACCATTCGCTCCTGGCCGTGTCGATCCTGCGCTCCCATGGGGTCCCGGCCCGCACGCGCGTCGGCTTCGCCTCCTACTTCTTGCCCCACTGGTGGTCCGACCACGTGGTCGCGGAGGTCTGGGAGGACGGACGGTGGCGACGCTTCGATCCGGAGTTCGTCGACGCAGGCGCCGACTTCTCGCCGCATGACCTCGATCAGTCGGGTGACGGCGCGTTCCTGACGGCAGCGCAGGCCTGGCTGGCGTGGCGCCGCGGTGAGCGCGACCTCTCCAACTTCGGCGTCGGTCCCGACGTTCCGGAGATCTCCGGCCCGGAGTTCGTGCGCGAATACGTGATCTACGAGGCCGCGCACCTGGCGGGGGACGAACTGCTGCTGTGGGACGTGTGGGGCGGCATGGACAACCCCGACGAGTCGATCGACCTGGAGTTGATCGACAGGCTCGCCACGCTTCTGGTGACGGACGAGGAGCAGGCGGTCGCGCTCTATCTCGAAGACGAGCGGCTTCACCCCGGCGCGGAGGTGACGCGCCTCGACCCGCTCGGCGGACCCGCGGCCGTCGAGGCGCTGCCGGCCCGTGGGGAGGCGGCCCCGTAACGAGGACGGGGCCGCCGCGACGCTCAGACGGACCAGTCGAGGCGCGGGGTGTCCGGGCCCTCGTACGGGCGGTCGCCGTAGAGCTCCTGCAGCCGGGCCAACTCGGCCTCGAGGTCGCGTCGGATCTCCGCGTAGGACGGGTCGTCGGCAACGTTGGTCAGTTCGGCAGGGTCGGCGACCAGGTCGTACAGTTCGAACTCGCTCGGCATCACCCGGTCCGACGACCCGGGCGTACCCAGCCCGTCGTTGTAGTAGTGGATGAACTTGTGCGTCGCCGTCCGCACGCCGTAGTGCGCGGGGGCGTGGTGCTCCGGGTCGTCGTGCTCCCAATAGCGGTAGTACATCGACTGCGGCCAGTCTTCGACGGTCTCGCCTCGCAGCAGCGGACGGAAGCTGCGGCCCTGCTGGGCGGGCAGCGCCTCGGCCGACTCGCCAGCCATGTCGAGGAAGGTCGCTGCGAAGTCGACGTTGGTGATCATCGCCTCGACGTGCGAGCCCGGCTCGATCTCGGCGGGCCAGCGCATCAGCATCGGCATCGTCAGCGACTCGTCGAACATCAGTCGCTTGTCGAACCAGCCGTGGTCGCCCAGGAAGAAGCCCTGGTCGGAGGTGTAGACGACCACCGTGTTCTCGGCCAGCCCCTCCGCGTCCAGCCAGTCGAGCAGCGTGCCGACCGAGTCGTCGATGGCCTGGATCGTCTGCAGGTAGTCGCGCATGTAGCGCTGGTACTTCCAACTCGACCGCTCGCGCCAGCGCTCGTCGCCCTCCAGGTCGGAGGGGACCGGCTCCTTGACGTCGGCGAGGGTGAGGTCGTCCAGCGTCATCCTCACGTCCTGCACGACCCGGCTCATCGACGCGTGGTCGTCCCACATCGTCTCCGGCTCGGGGATCGACCCCACCGGGTACAGCTCGGCGTGCCGGGGGTGCGGCACCCACGGACGGTGCGGCGCCTTGTGATGGACGAGCAGCGCGAACGGGCGCTCCCGGTCGACGGCGTTGAGGAAGCCGAGGCTGAGATCGGTGACGATGTCGGTGGCGTAGCCCTCGACGCGCTCCTCGCCGTCCGGGCCGTACATCAGCGGGTCGACGTACTCGCCCTGGTCCGGGAAGATGCGCCAGTCGTCGAAGCCCTGCGGGTTCGCCTTGGGCGTGACCCCGAGGTGCCACTTGCCGTACAGCGCCGTCTGGTAGCCCGAGTCGTGCAGCACCTCGGCGAACGTCGGCACGCGGTAGTCGAACTCGGAGTAGATCGAGCAGGCCCCGTTGACATGGCTGTAGGCGCCCGTCAGGATCGTCGCCCGCGACGGGGTGCAGATCGAGTTGGTGCAGTACACCGCGTCGAGCCGCGCCCCCTGGGTGGCGATCCGGTCGATGTTCGGCGTCGAGTTGACCCTGCTCCCGTACGCGGAGATCGCGTGCGCGGCGTGGTCGTCCGACATCACGAACACGATGTTCGGCCTTGTCATCTGGCTGCCTCCTCGGGCGCGTAGGTCGACTCATCCAGGCCCGACATGCTCGGGTCGTAGTCGACTCCTCCGACGTCGAACATCGACGTCATCCAATGGTAGAAATTGTCCCCCCGGTCCCGCAGCCGCGTGTAGAGCCGCTGCAGCAGGTCCTGGCGGACGGCGGCCATCTCGGGATGCGTGTACCGGTTGAGCAGTTCGTCCGGGTCGACGACCAGGTCGTACAACTCGTTGACGGACTCCGGGTTGACGACCAGCTTGTACCTGTCGGAGCGGATCATCCGCTGCGGCAGGGGGAAGTGGTGGCCGTGGAACTCGCAGACGATGTCGTCGTCCCAGTCGGGATCCTCGCCCCTGACCAGCGGCACCAGCGAGCGCGAGTCGACCGCGGGGGCCGGGTCGAGGCCACACCAGTCAAGGATGGTCGCGGTGCAGTCGAGCAGGCTGACGAACTCGCGTCGGACCTGACCCTCCGGCGCCCCGGGAAGCCGGACGATGCCAGCGGTGCGGTAGATGTCCTCGTACATGGCCGGGCCCTTGTCGTGCAGCCGGTGCGCGCCCGTGAACTCGCCGTGGTCGGAGCTGAACAAGAACGCCGTCGAGTCCATCAGGCCGAGCTCCTCTGCGACCGCGAGCACCCGTCCGATCTGCTCGTCGATCAGCGTCACATAGCCCCAGTAGACGGCGATCAGCTTGCGGCTCTCCGCCTCGCTCATGCTGTCGAAGGTCCAGTGCGCCGAGTAGTTCTTCTGCACGGGGGGCTTCGACGCGAACGTCTCGGCCACCGACTTGGGCAGCTCGATCTGATCGGGGTCGAACATGTCGAAGTACGCGTCGGGGACGATGTAGGGCAGGTGCGGGCCGAAGTAGTGCAGCGCCAGGAAGAACGGGCGACCCGTGTCGCGCTGCTCCGCGGCGTAGCGGCGCAACAACTCGATGGTCCGGTCGGCGAGGTAGTGCTCAAAGGTCGCCTCGACGGGCTGGTGCAGCCGCGCCGCGAGCAGGTTGCCTGGGCCGCCGTTAGGCAGCGTGCCGCGCATCTGGTCGCTGATCTCGTAGCCAGGAAGGCCCCGCTCCTCGAGATAGGCGAGGTAGTCGGGATGCTCGACCGGGTTGTGCCAGCCGTGCAGTTGGGCACCGTCGAAGCCGAACGCGTCGCGTTCCTTGTTGGTGCCGACGTGCCACTTGCCGATCAGGCCGCAGTTGTAGCCGGCGCCCCGGAGGGCCTCCGAGAAGGTGAACTGGCCTTCCCGGAGGTCCTCCTGGTACCCGACGTTGCGCTCGTAGTTGGCGAGCAGCTTGTGCCTGAACGGCGCCATCCCGGTCAGCAGGCTGGCGCGCGCTGGCGTGCAGATCGCCGTCGGGGTGTACCACCGGTCGAACCGGGTGCCCGACGCGGCCAGCGCGTCCAGGTGCCCCGTCCGGGCTACCTGGTTGCCGTACGCGCCGAGCGTGTCCGCCCGGTGCTGATCGGTCAGGAAGAAGATGACGTTCTTGGGAGCGGTCACTTACCCGCCTCGACGAACAGGTCGCCCACGTAGAAGTCCTTGGGCGCCACCGGGGTGCCCTCGATCTTGCCGTTGGTCTCGAAGAACTTGTTCATGGCAGTCAGCCACGTGTCGATGGTGCCGTCCTCGGTCAGCTTGTCGAGCTCGGCGGCCTTGTAGTACTTGCCGTTGGAGGCGTCAGCCTTGATGGCATCGACCTCCGCGGCGTTCATCTTGGCGACCAGTTCGACGGTGGCGTCGAGGTTGTCCACGCGGTAGTCCATGGCGTCGCGCAGCACCTTGAGCACCTTGATGGTGGTCTCCTTGTTCTTCTCCGCGTAGTCCTCGCCGGTGACCATCACGTTGGGGAACTGCATGACGTCGACGAAGTCGGTGTTCTTGGCAAGCTCGACGAGGTCGGGGACCTGCTGCTTGATGGTGTCGATCATCGGGTACCAGATGCCCGCGGCGTCGACGTCCTTCGACGCGAACGCCGACACGACGGTCGCGGCGTCCATGGCGACCTTCTCGATGTCATCCATGGTCATGCCTGCCTGCTCGAGGGCGAGCTGGACGATCATGTCGCCAGAGGTGCCCTCGGGGATGGCGACCTTCTTGCCCTTCAGGTCCTGGATCGAGTTGATGCCGGGCTGCGCGATCACGCGGTCGGCCTGGCCGACGCCGTTGATCGTCAGCAGCTTGGCCTTGCCGGATGCGGGCAGCCACATGGCGCCGGGGCCGATGTAGCCGAACTGCAGGTCGCCGGTGCCGATCGCCTGGATCTGCAGCGGGCCGTTGGTGAACGACTTCAGGTCGGCCTTCAGCCCGTGCTTCTCCCACAGCTTCTGATCGTTGGCGATCGCGAGCAGGCTGGTGCCGTTGAAGTCGGGAATGTAGCCGTAGGTGATGGGGGTCAGCTCCCCGGGCTTCTCGGAGCCTCCAGCGGCTGGCTTGTCATCGCCACAGGCGGCGAGGACGCCGACGGCGGGGACGGCGAGCAGGGAACCGAGCAGGGTGCGACGGCGCATGTTCATGGAAGGGGTCCTCTTTCGGGGGTTTAGGAAGCGACGGCTTCGTCGTCGACCTGGTCCTGGTGGTACACGGCGTACCAGATTTCGTTGCGGAGTTCGGCGAACTCGGGGCTCAGGCGCACCTCTTCGGTGCGGGGGTAGGGGAGGTTGACGTCGATGATCTTGTGGATGCGCCCCGGCCGGGCGGCCATCACGACGACGCGGTTGGCCAGGTAGACGGCCTCGTCGACGTCATGCGTGATGAACATCACGGTGCGCTTCTCCTGCTCCCAGGTCTGCAGCAGGTGCTCCTGCATGCGGACGCGGGTGAGGGCGTCGAGCGCGCCGAAGGGCTCGTCCATCAGCAGGATCTTCGGGTTCATGGCGTAGGCGCGGGCGATGGCGCAGCGCTGCTTCATGCCTCCGGAGAGCATCTTGGGCAGCGCGTCGGCGAAGTCCGTGAGGCCGACCATGTCGATGAAGTGCTGGGCGCGCTCGCGGCGTTCCCCGGCTGGCACGCCTGCGTTCTTCAGGCCGAACTCGACGTTCTTGCGGACGGTCAGCCACGGGAACAGCGCGTACTGCTGGAAGATGACGCCGCGCTCGGGGCTCGGCCCGTTGACGGGCTTGCCGTCGACCAGTGCCGTGCCGCTTGTGGGCTCCTCGAGCCCCGCCAGCATGTTCATCAGCGTGGACTTGCCGCAGCCGGAGGGGCCGACAACCGTGACGAACTCGTTGTCGACGAGGTCGAGCGAGACGCCGCCAAGCGCAACGAAGCGCTCCTTGCCGAGGTCGAAGACCTTCCGGACGTCACGGATCTGAATCTTGGGGTTCATCGGCGCTCCTGCCAACTGGTCAGCTTGTTCTCGACCCACAACAGCCCGCGGTCCATCAGGAGGCCGATCGCCCCGATGATGACGATGCCCACGAAGATGACGGGGAGCTGGTAGTAGATCTGGGCCTGCTGCATGCGGTAGCCCAGGCCGACCTGGGCGGCGATCAGTTCGGCGGCGATCACGGTCGCCCACGCGGAGCCGAGGCCCACGCGCATGCCGACGAGGATGAACGGCGTCGAGGCGGGGATGACGACCTTCGCGAAGATCGTGCCGTCCTTCGCGCCGAGCACGCGGGCAGCGTTGATCAGCGTCTTGTCGACCTGCACGACGCCCTGGAACGTCGAGATGACGCAGGACAGGAAGGCGGCGAGGAAGATCACGAAGATCTTGGGCACCTCGCCGATGCCGAGCAGCGCGATCATCAGCGGGATGATCGCAAGCGGCGGCACCGTGCGGAAGAACTGGATCCACGGCTCAAGCAGCCCGCGCGCCCATGGGTACCAGCCCATCAGGAAGCCGACGGGGATCGCGAGCGCGGTGCCGAGCACGAAGCCGGTCAGGACCCGGGCAAGGGAGGCGCCGAGGTCGGTCCACAGGGTGCCGTTGGCTGCCATCTTGATGGCGGCCTGCACGACCTCGGGCGGCGTCGGAAGCTTGATGCCGGACAGCGACACCAGCCACCAGATGCCGATGCCGAGGAAGATCGTGACGATGTTGAGGATCAGCAGGGTCGGGCGCTGCTTCTTGGGCGGCGTGAGGTCGGTGGCCGCGGCCGCGGCGACCTCCCGGTCGGCGTACTGGACGGTGCCGGTTGCGTTATCCGACACGCGGCGCTCCCGTCACTTCTAGTCGGTTGGGGCTCATGGAAGCCTCCTTCTGGGGTTCGGTGGCACGCTGCTGGGCCATCAGGGCGACGATCCCCCCGATGGCGCCTGCCTCTTCTCCGAGGTTGCTGTGGCGCACCGGGACGTGTTGGGTGGACAGGACGGACGGCCAGAGCGCTGCCTGGACGCGTTCGACGAAATCGGGAAGGTAGCGCACGACCTCTCCTGCGAGGACGACCTCGCCGGGGTCGCTGACGAGGACGGCCATCGCTAGGACCCGGCCCACGCGCTGCGCCGCGACCCCCAGGAGGGCGACGGCGTCGGGATCGGCGTCTGCCGCGGCGGACTCAAACGCGACACGGTCGGGGGACTGGCCCTTGAGTTGGGCCCAGTCCCGGGCCAGCGCGTCGATCGAGGCCACCGTCTCCAGGCAGCCGCGCCTGCCGCAGCGGCACTCAAGGGCGTCGTCGTCGAGTTCGACGATGAAGTGGCCGATCTCGCCCGCCTGCTGGTGCGCGCCCTGCGCGACCGAGCCGGAACTGATCACGGCGCCGCCGATGCCGGTGGACATGCGCAGGTAGACGAGGTTGCGGATGGCGGTGGATCGCCCGGCGGACGCCTCGGCAAGGGCGGCGAGGCGGATGTGGTGGTCGACCATCACCCCGACGCCGAACGCCTGGCTGAAGAGTTCGCGGATCCGGGCGCTGACCATGTGGAACGGCTCGGCGCGGGTCGCGCTCGGAAGTCCCGAGTCCCAGGTAGCCGAGTTGGGGCCGGGCAGCCCGATGGCGATGCGCCCGAGGGCGCCGAAGTGGACGTCGTCGCCCTCCAGGCCGCGGACCAGTTCGATGCCTGCTCGGCAGCGTCGCTCCCAGCCGTCGTCGGGGGAGTAGGAGGCGGTCCCGCTGGCGATCACCTGGCCGGTGGAGTTGGCGATGCATGCCATCACGCGGGTGTGGGAGTAGTCGACGGCGATGTAGCGGGCGGCGCCGGGGTTGGCGCACAGCACCTCGGCTGGTCGGCCGCGTCCTCCGCTGCGCGTGACCTCGGAGACGACGACGGCGCCCTCGTCCTGGAGGTCGGTCAGCACCTCCGAGATGGTCGAGCGGGTGATGCCGAGCCTGCTCGCGATCTGGCCGCGGGTGAGGTGGACGCCCGAATGCAGCAACCCGAGGACGGCTCCTCGGTGCTGCAGTTTGGCGTTCCGCTCTGAATCCATGCGGGACAGCTAACTTGCCTTGATTTTTTCCGTCAACATCTCGACAAAAATAGATTCACGAATCGTGATAATTCCGCTACTTTTGCGACGATTTGTCCAGGTCGCTCGTGCGTGCGGCGCTGTCACGCGGGCTTGGGGCTCCAGGAGGCCGGCGACTTCCGTCCCGTGGCGGCGGTCTGTGTCGCCCGGGTCGGCCGTGGATTCGCCGTCCGGGCGTCCGTCGGGTCCGTTCGTCGAGCTTGTCGGGACGTCCAAGATCCGCGTGGGCTCGGGGGTCGTTCGTCGAGCTTGTCGAGACGTCCGATTGGCTAGTGGACCTGTGGTCGGCCTGGGAGAAGCGTTGGCTTGGCGGTGGGTTTCGGACCCCTCGACGGGCTCGGGAATCGGTGGTCGCGCTTGTCGTGACGAGGTCCGCGCGGGCTCGGGGGACCGGTCGTCGAGCTTGTCTAGACGTTCGAGGTTCGCGAGAGGGTCGGGGGTCGTTCGTCGAGCTTGTCGAGACGTCCGATTGCCCAGCGGTGCTGTGGCTACAGCCGCTCGCCCGGTTCGGGCGCTGGCGCTGGTGGAAGCGTCGCGTTGGGTGGTGGGTTGCGGACCCCTCGACGGGCTCGGGGATCGGTGGTCGAGTTTGTCGGGACGTCCGAGATCCGCACTGGGTGTCGGGGGTCGTTCGTCGAGCTTGTCGAGACGTCCGATTGCCCGGCGGCACTGTGGTCGGCCCTGGTGGAAGCGTCGCGTGGGGGTTGCGGACCCCTCGACGGGCTCGGGGACCGGTGGTCGAGTTTGTCGAGGCGTCCGAGGTTCGCGCGGGTGTTGGGGGTCGTTCGTCGAGCTTGTCGAGACGTCCGATTGCCCGCCCGTCGACGCGTCGAGCCCCGGGCGACCAGTCACCCGGGGCTCGACGCGAACGGTAGGTCAGCCGACCTGGTCGCCCTCCAGCAGGTCCGTGACCAGGGCCGCGATGGGGGAACGCTCGGAGCGGGTCAGCGTGACGTGGGCGAACAACGGGTTGCCCTTGAGTTTCTCCACGACCGCGACGATGCCGTCGTGCCGACCGACGCGCAGGTTGTCGCGCTGGGCGACGTCGTGGGTCAGCACCACCCGCGAGTTCTGGCCGATCCGCGACAACACCGTCAGCAACACGTTGCGCTCGAGCGACTGGGCCTCGTCGACGATCACGAACGCGTCGTGCAGCGATCTGCCGCGGATGTGGGTCAGCGGGAGCACCTCGATCATCTCCTGCGCGAGGAGTTCCTCGATGACGTACTTGTTCGTCACGGCGGAGAGGGTGTCGAACACGGCCTCGCCCCACGGCTGCATCTTCTCCGCGGAGGTGCCGGGCAGGTATCCGAGGTCCTGCCCTCCGACGGGGTACAGCGGCCGGAAGACCATCACCTTGGAGAACTTGCGCTGCTCCAGGGTCTGCTCCAGCCCGGCGCACAGCGCCAACGCCGACTTGCCGGTGCCCGCGCGACCGCCGAGCGAGACGATCCCTACCGAGTCGTCCATCAACAGGTCGAGCGCGACGCGCTGCTCGGCAGACCTTCCCCGAATGCCGAACACCTCGCGATCCTGCTTGATGAGACCGATCCGGCCATCGCTCTTGACCCGGCCCAGCGCGCTCGAGCCGGGGGCGTGCAGGACGACGCCGGAGTTGACCGGCACGTCGGCGTCCAGGTCGAGGCCACCGGTCTCATAGAGCGTGGCGACCTCCTCCGTGCCGACGTCGAGGCTCGCCATCCCGGTGTAGCCGGTCATGGTGGGCATCTCGTTGCGGTACTCCTCGGCGGCCAGCCCGACGGCGGCTGCCTTGACGCGCAGCGGCAGGTCCTTCGAGACCAGAACCACGTCGTGGCCCTCATTGGCGTAGTTCAGGGCGACGGCCAGGATGCGGGTGTCGTTATCCCCGAGCCGGAACCCGAGGGGTAGTGCCTCCTGGCTGGTGTGGTTCAACTCGACGCGCAGGTTTCCGCCGTCCTCGTTGATGGCCATCGGGGTGTCGAGGCGACCGTGCTCGACGCGGAGGTCGTCGAGGAGCCGCAGCGCGCTCCTGGCGAAGTAGCCGAGTTCGGGGTGATGGCGCTTGGCCTCCAGTTCCGTGATCACCACGATCGGCAGGATCACATTGTGTTCCGCGAACCGGAGCATCGCCCGTGGGTCGGACAGGAGGACTGAGGTGTCGACAACGTAGGTGCGGATCGCGGTATCGCTCGCCGTCGAGGTGGAGGTTGTTGGCTGGTCAGACGTGGTGAGCACTGTTGCTCCCTTCCCGGGGGCGGTGCTTCGTCCGTCCCCCGAGTACGAAGGTCAGGGGACTTGTGTTGCTGCGATGGAGCCTCTCTCCATGACGAGACGATAACCCGCGGTCCGCCCGCGCGTCGTCGAATCACACAATTGTCATTTACCGTTCACCGAACTCCCCGTCCCTCCTCCCGGTCTCTGGGCGGGCCCTCCGCCGTTCAAGGGCGGTGGTTGGGTCTGGCGTTGAGCATGTTCGGCTGCTCGTTCGCTCTCGGGCCGTGAAAACGCGGCGTGTCGCGCAACGAGACACCAAACATGCTCAAGTCCTGGACCCCCCCCGCAGTCACCGATCGAGCCTCCTGTGGCGCGGAGGGGCGGTGGTTGGGGTGTGGCGTTGAGCATGTTCGACTGCTCGTTTGCTCTAGAGCCGCGAAATCGCGGCGTGTCGCGCAACGAGACAACAAACATGCTCACGTCCCGACCCGAGCCCGCACTGGTTCGCGCGCGCCTCGCCGCGTCGTCGACAGTGACGGCGGCGCGGCGAGGAGGGTGTCAGGCGGGGCGGCTGATCAGGCGAAGGCCGACGCGGATCCAGCCCTGGTCGCGGCTGATGGAGCGGTAGACCTGGGCGCGCGCCTGCGCGGCGACCGGGGTCGTCGGGTCGAGCACCCGCAGGTACACCTCGTGCTCGGCGAGCGAGTCGATCGCCGCCTGCACGTCCTCGTCGCTGACCTCGACGTGGTGCGTCGGCTCGGGACCGTTCTCGAACTGCCAGATGCCCAGCGGTGCGACGACGTCGACAGCCGCGTCCCCGAAGGCGATGTGGTCGGCCTGGTTGGGCATCCCAGGTCCCCATTCGGGCCCGCGGTACAGGCTGATCACCAGGTCGGTGTCCGGGTGTGCCTTGACGGCGGCCGTGAGGCGCTCGTGGAGGTCGGGGGCCTCGCTGAGCCGGGAGTCGGGAAGGCCGAGGAACTCGATGTCGTGCACACCGACCTGCGCGCCTGCGCGGATCTGCTCCTGCTCGCGCAGCGGGCCCGCCTCGGATGCAGGCATCCCCTCGATGCCCTCTTCGCCGCTCGTGGCAAGGATGTAGGTCACCTTCTTGCCGGTGCGCGTCCAGTGGTTGATCGCGGGCGCGAGGCCGTACTCGGGGTCGTCGGGATGTGCGACCAGGATCAGTGCGTGCGACCAGTCGGTCGGAAAGGGCTGCGTCATGTCGCCACGCTACCGGGCGGCCAAGTGGCGGGCGACGGATCGCGTCAGAAGACCGCCAGTCCGATCGCGATCGCGTGCAGGATCGCTGCGACGATCGTGCAGGCGTGGAAGACCTCATGGAAGCCGAACCACTTCGGCGACAACGCCGGCTTCTTCGTGCCGTAGGCGACGGCGCCGAGGGAGTAGACGAGCCCTCCCGCCAGCAGGCAGACGACCACGCCGGGCCCGCCGTTGGCCCAGAACTGGTTCAGCCAACCGACCGCGGCCCAGCCCATCGCCACGTACAGCAGTGTGTAGAGCCAGCGCGGAGCGCTCAGCCAGGTGGTGCGGAACACAACCCCGAGGATCGCGATCGACCAGATCAGGATCAGCAGGCTCCACCTGGAGGTGCCCGTCAGCAGCGTCAGAGTCAGGGGGGTGTAGGTGCCCGCGATGAAGACGAAGATGTTGGAGTGGTCGATCCGCCGGAAGATCGACAGTCCCTTGGGTGACCAGTTGCCGCGGTGGTAGGCCGCGCTGGTTCCGAAGAGTTGGACGGCGGTGAGCGTATAGACGCCGCAGCCGATGCGGCCCTCGATGGTCGGGGCGAAGATGGTGAAGATGAGCCCGGTGATCAGCACGATCGGTGCCATGCCGAGGTGCAGCCAGCCGCGAAGTTTCGGCTTGATGGGCGGCTCGGCGACCGGTTGTGCAGTTGCCACGGGGGCACCTTCCCTCGTCATGGTTGCAGTCATCAGAGATACCTACGCTTCCGTAACTTACGCTACCGTAGGTTAGTCGGTCCGAGACGAGATTCCAAGCCCACGCTACGCTTCGTTCATGTCCTGGTGGAGTCGAATGCTCGAGCGGCACTGGCCGCCTCGATGGCTCTACACGACCTACGAACGCCAGGTGCTCGAGGGCATCGACAAGGACAGCCTCCCCAAGCATGTTGCGGTACTTGCGGATGGCAACCGGCGATGGGCACGGATGAACGCGCCGGGGGAGCCACTGGTCGCCGGTTACCGCGCTGGGGCTGCCCGCCTGATGGAGTTTGTTGAGTGGTGCGACGAGGCCGACCTGCAGGTCGTGACGCTCTGGGTGCTCAGCACCGACAACCTCTCGCGCAGCGATGACGACGAACTGCGGCCCCTGCTCGCCGTGATCGACGCGCTGGTCAAGGACCTCGCCGCCACCGGTCGCTGGCGGGTGCAGGCCGTCGGCGCCCTTGAACTGCTTCCGCCCGAGATGGTCGAGTCCCTGAACGAGTCGGCGGCCGCGACCGCAGAGGTCGACGGCATGCACGTCAATGTGGCGATCGCCTACGGCGGCCGACAGGAGTTGCGCGACGCCGTCCGGTCGCTGCTCGCCTCCAGGGCGGAGGAGGGGGCGACGCTCGAGGAGGTCTCGCGCACGCTCGAAATCGACGAGATCTCCAAGCACCTCTACACCAAGGGCCAGCCCGACCCCGACCTGATCATCCGCACCTCGGGGGAGCAGCGGCTCTCCGGGTTCCTACTGTGGCAGTCGGCCCACAGCGAGTTCTACTTCTGCGAGGCGCTCTGGCCCGACTTCCGTCGCGTCGACTTCGTCCGGGCGCTCCGCTCCTACTCGCACCGGGAGCGCCGTTTCGGACGGTGACGTCACGATTCAGCGCCTCCTTGCGGGCCGGTTACGATGGCCGTCATGGCGCGCAACCAGAACTCAAGGGCCCGAGACATGATCATCTCGATGGCCGTGATCCTGGTACCGGTGCTTCTCATCGTGTTCTTCTTCACCCAACCCGCAGATCAGGAGCGGGAGAAGGCCGACGTCGCTGGCATGCTCACCCGTGCCAAGGCGGAGTCGCCCTACCCGCTGCTGCGCTCCGAGGGGCTCGGCGACGACTGGACGGCGGTCAGGGTCGCCTGGGCAAAGGACGGGGACCCGTGGATCACGTCGGAGCCCGCCGACGGGGACTCCTGGCAGGTGGGCTACCTGTCGCCAGACGAGATCTACTACGGGGTCCAGCAGCGCAACCGCGACGTCGCGCGGTTCATCGACACCGTCACCCGTGAGGGCAAGCCGGTCGGCGGTGAGGTCGAACTCGCCGGCCGCACCTGGGAACGCTACGAGAGCGACGACGGTCGCACCCGCAGCCTGGTCAGCACGACCGACGACGTCACCTCGGTCGTGACGGCGGACACCGACTTTGTGGAGTTGGAGGCCTTCGCGGGCACTCTGGTCGAGGTCGCACCCAGCCCGAAGTAGTCGCTGGGTGAGCCATGCGGAGCGCGGGAAGGTCGAAATCAGTCGTGGCCCCGCTGGGTGAGCCATGCGGAGCGCGTCAGCGGTCCGCATCGGTCGAAGCCTCGTGAGGCTTCAGCCTTGTCCGGTGGGCGTTGTGGTTCGGGGGGGTTCGACGCGGGCTGCGCCGCTTCGCGGCTTTGCCCGGCTCAACCGGCGTGCGGAGCGCGTGAGCGGTCCGCATCGGTCGAAGCCTCGTGAGGCTTCCGCCTTGTCCGGTGGGCGTTGTGGTTCGGGGGGTGTCCCTATGTTGCGTGTCAAGCCGCGAGGGACTGTTTCGAGGGTTCGGAGG
>JAQDQK010000024.1:1104-54876 GCA_027658995.1 Propionibacteriaceae bacterium AM104-82 | reverse complement strand
ATCCTCGTGACGTTCCGCGTAGACCTCTGGCAGGTGCCTGTGCCTCTGAGGCGCGGTGGCTAGGACTTCTTGGCATGTGCGGGTTGGTTTCGACCGATGAAGCGACGCTTCGCGCCGCTTCATGGCTCAACCAGCGGGCCCGTTGATTGAGCCAGCCGCGGCGACGGAGTCGCCTGCTGCTGCGTCGAAATCCTCGTGAGGTTCTGCGCTGACCCGGCGCAGGGGTGTGTGCTGGTCAGGTTGCGCTTCGTGGCCGGGTGCGGTGGTGAGGTCTCTGGGTGGGTACGGATTGGTTTCGACCGATGAAGCGACGCTGCGCGCCGCTTCATGGCTCTACCAGCGGCGGCGACGCTTCGCGGCTCTACCAGCGGCGGCGACGCTTCATGGCTCTACCAGCGGCGGCGGGGCCCTCCTCGCCTTGGCGGCGCTCTCCTCGCCTTGGAGGGGCTCAACCCGCGGTCGGCAGCAGCACCACGCCTCGGTCGCCGTCGACCGTCAACTCGTCGCCGTTGTGGATCCGGGCGGTCGCCGAGCCCGTGCCGAGCACCGCCGGGATGCCGTACTCCCGCGCGACGATCGAACTGTGCGACAGCGGGCCTCCCACGTCTGTGACCACGGCCGACGCCATCGCGAAGAACGGCGTGTAGGCGGGCGTCGTGATCGGGGCGACCAGCACGTCGCCGGGACGCATCGTCGGGAAGTCCTCGGGGCCGCGAAGAAGGCGCGCAGGGCCGTGGGCCGTGCCGCCGCTGGCGCCGAGGCCCTTGAGTGTGTCGCCGTCCTGGGGTGCCTCGTTGCTCGGCATGAACCGGCGGAACATCCGGTGGAACAGGCCGCCCGCGGGAAGCCATCCCGGAGGCGTGGCGACCTGCCTGCGTCCGCGCCACTGGACCTGGCGACCAGTGACGGCCGCGCTCGCCGACGGACCGACGCCCCGGCCGTCGTCCAGCGCCCCTGCCGCGCCACGGACCTCGTCGACGGTGAGCCAGAACACGTCGTCAGGGGTGTCGATGAAGCCGGCCTCCGCGAATCGGCGACCGAGTTCGCGCAGCATCCGGCGCGCCGCGGGCCAGCCGAGGCCGACATCGGCGAGCGCGTCCTCGCGCAGCGGGCCGAGTTCCTGGGCCTTTGCGAGCGTCGACTCGAGCGGCCCGCGTCGCACCGGTCCGACGTGACCCCAGAGCCACTCGGTGGCCGAGTCCCGGTCGGCGCGCAGCCGGGCCAGTCGTTCGTCCGGGTCGGTCGCCTGGCCCGAGACGGCATACCTCAGCGCCACCATGACCGCGGACGGGTCGTCGGCGGCGACCGGTTGCATGATGTCGAGGTTGTAAGTGAGGTGGCCGAAGCGGTCCAGGTGCTCCCGCAGCAGCCCGTCGAACTGCGTGCGTCGGCTGGCGGGTACCGCGTGCTCAGCGGCCAGGGCCGAGACGACGTCGGGGTAGCGGCGGCACCACTGCGCGATCCGGTAGATCGAGCGTTCGGCGCGGATCGGCTCCGACTCGGCGCCGAGCAGGAAGGTCAGCGCGGGCGGCCGCCCGGGGTGGCGGACGGTTGCCTCGTACAGCTTGGTGAAGGCGATCTCCGCAGAGGCCGACTGCGGGATGAGCGCCTGCACGAACGTGTAGTACTCGGCGCCCGCCGAGATCAGTTCCGAGGCGGCCTCCAGGAGCCGGGTCGCCGCGAGGCTCGCGGGGTCGACGTCGCGCCACCGGTCGACGACCTCCCGGTACGCGGGCAGCCCGACGTTTCGCCACATGGTGACGCCGTTGAGGTCGCTCCCCGGCTTGAACACCACGGGCATCGCGGTCGGTGAGGCCTTCATCAGCCGCCACATCCCGGCGTTGGAGTAGAAGTAGTAGGCGAACCCGTTGACGGTGGGGAAGTCCATGTCGTCGGGTTCCAGGACGCCGTCCTTGAAGTAGCGCTGCAGCACCGTGCGCAGCGAAGCGGCCACCGACGGCCGGATGAGGTCGGCGAACAGGGGAGACAGGGGATCGGGCAACTGCTCGACGATCGAGGCGCGGATGTACATGCCGTCGCGTCGCTCGAGCGGCCACTCGGTCGGCACCGGCCCGATCTCGTCGAGAAGCGCGGTGATGGGACGTGCCTGGACAATCTGGAACCCGTCGTCTGTGAGCGTCCACTCGATGTCCTGCGGGGCGCCGAAGTGCCGCTCGATCCTCCTGCCCAGATCGGCAAGCGCGACCGCCTGGGCGTCCGTCAGCACCTGGGCGCGTCGTTGCTCATCCAGGGTCGGCTCGGTCGCGGTGCCATCGGGTGTCGTGACGGTACGCACCGCCTTGTCTGCGGTCGTCCTCGACGTGACGCGCGCATCGGCGACGACCATCTCGTCGGGCGTCACCTCCCCGCCGACGACCGCCTCGCCCAGCCCGAAGGAGGCGTTGATGGCGGTCTCGCGGCGGCGTCCGTTGGCAGGGTTGGCGGTGAACATGATGCCTGCCGCGTCGGCGTCGACCAGTCGTTGGACGACGACGGCGAGGCTCGCGTCGCGCACCCCGGCATGCGACCGGTAGGCGATGGCGCGGTCGGTCCACAGCGACGCCCAGCAGCGGCGCACCGCGTCGAGGAGGGCCTCGGTACCGTCGATGTTGAGGTAGGTGTCCTGCTGACCCGCAAAGGATGCGTCCTCCAGATCCTCAGCGGTGGCGGAGGAGCGGACCGCAACGGGGCCGGCGCCCAGGTCGTGATAGGCCACCCGGATCGCGTCGGCCAGGTCTTCAGGGATCGGCCGGTCGAAGAGGGCGCGCGCCTGTTCGCCGGTGCGGGCGCACGCGAGTTCGGATCTGAGGTGGTGGGTGGCGAGGTATTCGTCGTAGGCGGCGGTCGTGATCACGAAGCCGTCGGGTACGGGGAAGCCTGCCCGGGTGAGCTCGCCGAGGTTGGCAGCCTTGCCTCCCGCGGTGGCAATGTCGGCGCGTCCGAAGCTGTTCAGCGGTGCGATACGAAACATGTTCGTTCTCCTTTGCCGCATTCCACAGTAGTCCCGTTTCGCCCCGGGGGAACCGTCCGATGTCGCCGGAATCGAGCGTGCGGAGACGCCGGAGGCATCGCGTGCTGGCGTTGCGGCCTAACGGGTTGAGCGAGGGCTCGGAGAGCTGCGGCGCTGGCCCTCCGGCGTGCCGTTTCGGCGCGGTGAGCCGCTCCCAGCGCGGTTCACCGCGGTGCACTGACCGTGACGCCCGGTGGACGTTCGTAGCGCAGTGGTGGCCCTGAGGGGGTGGTCGGGTCGCGTGTCTCCGACGGCCTGGTGGCCGCTCGGCCTGTTCGCGGAAGCCCACGCCCGTCCTGGATCCCTGACCGGCCCCTGGTCGGGGCACCCGTAGAGCGCGGCAGCGTGCGCTAGAGGGCCTCCGGGTGGGCCTCGCCACGCTGACGCGCAACCCGTCGCTGCGCCCCGCGCGCGCCAAGTGCGGTCGCTCAGATCCGGGTCAGTACCTCGGTGCCGAAGTCGTCGGCGAGGATCAGGTTGACCACCGCGGCACCGGCCTGGGACGCGTCGGCCAGTTGGCCCTCCTCCTTCAGCGCGACGAAGTCGGCTCGGCCGGGGAAGCCCTCGGAACCGCGGATCTCGGCCTGCATGCCGGTGTCGACCACGCCGGGCGCGATCGCTGCGATCCGCACCCCGGGCTGGCCCTCGGCCGCGACGGTGGTGGCGTGGTGATCGACGGCGGCCTTCGTGGCGCAGTAGACGCTCCAGCCCTCCAGTGGTCGGCGTCCGGCGCCGCTGGAGATGTGTGCGACGCGGACCGGCACGTCGGCCGGTCGATGGTTGAGGACGGCGTTGGTGAGCAGGATCGGCGCCGTCACGTTCACATTGACCGCGGCGATGGTGGCGGCGGCGTCCTGTTCGCCGGCAAGGGTCGCGGGGCCGAGCAGGCCGGCGTTGTTGACCAGGACGATCTGGTCGGCGTCCGCGAGGAAGCCGCGCACCGTGTCTCCCGCCAGCCACGCCGTCACGGCCGCGGGATCGGACAGGTCGAGGGCCTCACCGGCGCTGCGCGAGATGCCCAGCACCGTGTAGCCGCGCCGCTCCAGTTCGGCGACGATCCCGACGCCGAGCCCCCTGCTGTGACCCGTGACGATGGCCTTGCGCTCCATGGCGCTCCCTCCGGTAGACGTTGTCGTCACGCTACCGGTCACCGTCGAACGGTGCGACGCGGGTCGGCGAGCCCGCAGTCGCCGTCGGCTGTCTGTGGTGCCGGTTGCGCGGTGGGCGCTCAGGCGTTGAGCAGTAGTCGCAAGTGGGTGCCGATTGGCACGTTCAACGTGTGCGCCACGGGCATCGAACGCCGAATGCTGCTCAACGCCGGACCCGCGCTCAGCGCGACGTGGCCGGGGCTGGAGCGCGGGGCCTTCCCCGGCCCCGACGGCGCGGTGTTGGGCGAGACGTTCGACGTGCAGGCTGCGGGCGTCGAACACGGAATGCTGCTCAACGCCGGACCAGCGCTCAGCGCGAGGCGAGCACCTGCTCGCGGAGGATGTCGGCGTGGCCGCAGTGCTGGGCCAACTCGCGAAGGACGTGCAGGTAGATCCAGCTCAGCGGCAGCGGGCCGCGTCGGTTGCCGGAGACGTGGTCGTCGAGGCCGAGGTGGGCGACGGCGGCGCGGGAGGCCGCGCACGCGTCGAGGTGTGCTGCGGTGATCGACGCGATCGTGTCGCCGGGCGTCAACGTGAAGGACTCGTCGACGGTGACGGGGATGCCGATCTCGGCGCGGCTGCGGCCGGTGACCGCCTCGTCGAACCAGACCTTCTCCACGAACGTCGCGTGCTTGACCAGCCCGAGCAGCGTCGTCAAGGACGGCACGAGGCTCCGGCGCGCCTCCTCCTCGGTGAGTCCGGCCAGCGAGGCGGTGAGCATCGCGCGGTGCTGGTCGAGGAGCGACTCCATCTGCTCGCGCAGCGATGCGGTGGTGAGGTGTTCGCCGTGGTGTGCCACGCGCCCAACGCTAACCCCTCGCCTAAGCTGGGCCAATGGCGCGACTCGATTCCTGGCTCTGGGCCGTGCGGATGTACAAGACCCGCTCGATGGCCACCGCCGCGGTGCGCGGCGGGCACGTCCGCGTCAACGACAACCTCGCCAAGGCGGCCCAGCCCGTCGTCGCCGGCCAGAAGGTGCGCGTCCGCAAGGAGCAGGACGAGAAGCTGATCGAGGTCCTCGACCCCAGCCTTGAGAAGCGGGTCAGCGCCCCGCTCGCGCAGGCCGCCTACATCGACCGGACCCCCGAGAAGCCGGCGCCGATCCCCGAGATGGTGGGACGCGTCGCGGTCCGCGACCGGGGAGCGGGGCGCCCGACGAAGCGGGAACGCCGCGCGATCGACAAGTTGCGCGGTCACTGACCGCTCCGCGGGACGGGTGCGTTCCACCGGTGCTGGCGCCACGGGGTCGCGTTGAGCATGTTTGGTGACTCGTTGCCGATTGGCACGATCAAATGCGACCGTTCGGGCAACGAGCAACCAAACATGCTCAAGTCCTTAGTCCGGCAGGGGTTCTCGAGCCGGGGGGAGGACGGCGCGCAGCAGCAGGTCGACGCTTCGGCCGGGGCTCGGGCGCGAGAGCATCGACGCCGTGAGGGGCCAGGCGGTCGGGTCGAGCCGGGACAGGGTCCGGACGAACGCCGGAGTGGGTTCCTCGGATGACGAAAGGGCCGCCGTGCCGTGCACCCATTCCGTGACGAACTCGGTCGCGGCCACTGCGTCGTCCTCGTCCAGTCCGGCGCGCCCGAAGAACCGGAGCAGCGCCTCGTTCAGGCCCATCGCGCCTGATCCGGCGATCCTGCTGGAGGCGAGCAGTGCGACGTGCTCTGGGGCGGACTCGAACCTCGTCAGCGTCGCCGTCACGAAGGCGCGCAGCGCCTGCTCGGGCGGGTCGTCTTCGAGGAGGGTGAGGTCGAGCGTGGTCAGGAAGCGGTCGGCCAGCGCCATCGTCAGGTCGTCGAGGTCGGCGAAATAGGTGTAGATCGCGTTGGGTGCGACCCCGGCCTGCCTGCCGATCGACCGGAGGCTCAGGCTGACCCGACCCGACGTCGAAAGCACGGCCTCTGCCGCGTCGAGCAGCAGGTTGGTCGAAATGTCACCGCGCGGTCCGCGCTTCTTCGTTGCCACATCACAATGCTAGCCTCTCTAATTGTGCAGCGTACAAATTATCCGAGAGCCGCGCGTCTCTACGTCCTGATCGTCCTCGGCGCGATCACCGTCGTGTCCCTGGCCTTCCTCGCCCTCGGGATCCAGCTACCCGCGTGGGTGGTGATCCTCGGACGGTGGATCCCGGCGCTCGTCTCGCTGTTGGTGATGCGACTCGTGCCGCTTGACGGGGGAGTCTCCCGCTGGTGGTCGCTCCGCCCCGGCGGGGCACGCCGCTTCTTCGCCGGCGTCGGGGTCGGCGTGTTCGGCCTGCTCGCCGTCCACGTGGTCGCGGCGCTCGTCGGCTCGCTTCTCGGCCTCGCGCCGTTCCAGGACGGGTAGGTGCTCCTCGGGGCCGCGCCTTCCCTGCTTGTCACGCTGCTGGTGATCACGCTCAGCACCTTCGGCGAGGAGGTCGGCTGGCGAGGCTTCCTGCAGCGGTTGCTGGCGACCCACGGGTTCTGGCGCGCCAGCGCAATGGTCTCCGCCGTCTGGGTGGCGTTCCACATACCTGTGCACGGGGTCCTCGTGCTTCAGGGACAACTGCCCTGGCAGCAGGGACTCGCCAGCACGGTCGGGCTGTTCGCGCTCGGCATGTTCCTCAGCGCGCTGGTGGTCCGGTTCGGCAGCGTGTGGCCCGCGGTGTTCGGGCACGCCCTCCCTCTGTCCAGCATCAACCTGCTCGCCGCGCCTGACGGGCTGACCGGCGCAGGCCTGCTGGGCCTGAGCGCCGTCGAGTTCGTGCTCCTGTTGGCCGCGGCGTGGCTCGTCTCAAGGCGCCGCCCCCGGGCGTGAACGCGAACGACGGCCGGGCGAAGAATGCCGCCCGGCCGCCGTTGGTTCGGCTGAGGTCACTCGCCCGCGAGCAGGGCCTCCTCGGCCTCCTTGGTCCAGATGCCGTCGTTCAGCTTGGCGGCGACGTGGGGAAGCTTCTCGCCCATGTCGACCAGGCGGGTGAGCGGCAGGTCGTGCAGCATCGGGTAGACCATGATCTTGCCGCCGGAGGTGCGGTTGATCACCGAATCGATCGCGTCGCGGAAGCCGGCCATGCCGGTGACGGCGTCGAGGGAGATGTGGGTGTCGATGATCCCCTCCTCGATCTTGCGCAGCACCGTGCGCATGTCCGACACGTCGGAGCCGGAGGTGCCGAGCATGAAGACGCGGCGCTCGATGATGCCCTGCAGGTCGAACTCGCCGAGGGTGCCTGCGGGGATGCCGGCGAACGCGTTGAGGATCGCGCCGTCGCCGGCCAGGTCGACCGCCTGCGACACGACCCCGGGCACCGGGACCATGCACGAGATGTGCGTGTAGCCGGGCTCAAGCGCCGTGGTGCCGGTGTTGATGTAGGTGACGGGGACGCCCCGCTCCTCGGCGACCGGGTCGACCGTCGCGGCGAGGTGCTCGAGGCGGTCGTCGTTCAGGTCGGTGCCCGTGACGCTGATGCCGGGGACGCCGGAGGTGACGGCCCGCATGGTGTGCATCAGGCCCATCGGCCCGGCGGCGCCCATGATGACGATGTTGTCGCCCTCGCGCAGGTCGCCGTTGGCGGGGATCCAGGCGTAACCCTCGGCGGGGTCGTCGCCGGTGGTGCCGACGAAGCGGATGAAGTCGTAGTGCACGCGGCCGATGTCGAGCGCGACCTTCCGGTCGATCGTCGCTCCGCCGAGCACGACGCACATCACGGAGCGGGTGCCGAGCAGCGCGGCGAGCTTCTCGATGACCTCGGCGTCGGCGCCGTAGTAGACGATGTCGTCGAAGCTCTGCCCGACCAGTGCGTCGACGTCGGCGGGGGCGATCGTGACGATCTCGCCGGGGACGTGCTCGGCCGTCAGGTCCTTCAGGCCGGGCGTCTCGCCGTCGGAGACAACCAGCAGGTTGCCGTCGTCGAGCACATGGTTGCGCTCGGCCCAGGCGTAGGAGCCCTCGACGGTGGCCCACGGCTCGATCAGGCCGACGGCCGCGGCGGAGGGGCCGTCGGTGACGTGGATCAGGAATTCCTCGCCGGAGGGCGAGATGACGCAGCGCTCATCGATGACGACGTACTCCTGGAGCGCGCCCTCGAAGTTGTAGCCGAACGCGCCGTTCGACTTGGGGGTGCGCAGGTGCTTCCAGTCGGCCTGCACGAGGACGCGGTCGCCCTCCTTGAAGTGCGTGACCTGGTCGCCGACCTTCACGATCCGTCCGACGGGCTCGTGGCCGGGGACGGTGGGAAGCGGGCCGGGCTTGTAGCCGGGGATCTCGGCGAGCGCCTCGGCGGAGATGCCCTCGACGACCTCGGCCTTGCGGGGGTGCGAGTCGAACGCGTGGAGGAGTTTGGTGTCGCTGAAGCAGATGCCACAGGCCTCGACCTGGAGCAGCATCTGATGCGGCCCCACCTCGTCCACGGGCTTGGAGTCGTTGACCACGATCTCGTCGACGCCGACGATCTGGATCGCGTGCTGCTGGGCAGGAATCTGGCTCACTGCAGGCCTCTCTGTCGTTGCTTTGACACCAATCTAGGCGTCGGCCCGCCGCCCGGACAGGCTCCGGATGACAACTGGGCATATGCTCACGACACGACCGTGCAGAGGAGGACTCCCCGATGGTGCTCAACCCGGCCCCGAACGACATCGACCTCGTCGTCCGCGCCGCCTGGCTGTACTACGAGGACGGCCTGACGCAGGCCCAGATCGCGACCCGGCTGTTCGTGTCGCGCCAGACCGTCGGACGCCTCCTCGAGGCCGCCCGCTCGCAGGGCATCGTCCGGATCGAGTTGGACGCGCAGTACCTCTCCGCGATGCAACTGGCCACCCGGCTGCGGGAACGCTTCGGGCTCCGCGACGCCGTCGTGGTGCCCACCGCGCAGGGTCGCCTCTCGCGTGAACGCACCAATGAGCGGGTCGCTGCGGCGCTGGCCGCGTTTGTGCGCCGTCACCTGCATCCCGGGGCGGTGGTCGGGGTCAGTTGGGGCGACTCGGTCGCCAGGTCGCTGTCGATGCTGTCCGAGGAGTCCCTCGACGGGGTTCAGTTCGTCGCGACCGCGGGTGAACTCAGCGCCATCGACGAGGTCCTGACGCGCAGCCCGCACGTGCTGCAGCGGCTTCGGACGCTGCCCGCGCCCCTGCTGGTCTCCAGCGAGTCCGTCGCGGAAGCGATCAGGGGCGAGGACGCGGTGCGCGACGTGCTCGACCTCGCCCGCTCCGCCGTCGTCACCCTCACCGGCATGGGCGCGGCGACCGCGGGAGGCTCCGCCGTGACGTTCGGCGTCACGACCGACGACGAGGTCGCCGAGTTCGCGGCGCGCGGGGCCGTGGGCGACATGTTGGGGGAGTGGTACGACCTCGAGGGCCGCGTCGTCGAGACGAGTTGGTCGCGCCGACGCATCGGGCTGGGTCTCGACGAACTGCGCAAGCTCAGCAACGTCGTCGGCGTGGCGGGAGGCGTCGAGAAGGTCGACGCGATCCGCGGCGCGATCGCCGGTCACCTCATCGACGCGCTCGTCACCGACGAACCGACGGCCACCGCGCTGCTCGAGCGCGGCTGACGGCGAGGCCGATCCCGCACCTGCGCCCAACCCTCGGCGGGGGCGGGGTCGCGGTGGCCGACCAGCGTGGCCGATTGCCTGTCTGTTCCGGACGGTGCCGCCGACCGCTGGCCTCTGTGTGCCCCACCCGGCACCGCCGCCCGCAGCCAGCCGCACCGGCCAACTCGGCGAGACCGATCCTGTGCGGTCCTCAGTGCGGTCGGTCGTGTGCGGGCGGCGCGGGCATCGTCGCCAGCGCCGGAGGGTTCTCCGGCCAGATCAGCAGCACCCGGCAGGGCGCGTGGTCGATCACGAAGCGCGTGTGCCTGCCGAGGCTGTGCGGCCCAAGTCGGGACCGGTCGCCGTCGCGGGCCAGCACCAGCAGTCCGACGTCCTCGGCCGCCTCGGTGACGACCCGCTCCGTCCTGCCGTGCAGCACCCGGGTCGCACAGTCGACGCCGAGGGCCTCCGAAGCCTGCGCGAGGAGAGCCTCTGCCTCCGCCGCCGCGATCGACGCGACCTCCGAGCCCGCGCCCCTTCCCCGTCCGAACAGTTCGGGCAGGGGATGTTCGCCCGGATCGTCGACGGCGATGAGCGTGATCTGTTCGTGGCTGAGCGCCCTCGCCGCGTCGATCACTGCCGGCCACGTCGCCGGCTCCACCCAGACAAGGACCTTCATCGTCACACTCCCATCACGCGGGCCGCGGCCCACAAGGCTATGGTGCACGCCACCAGGCTGACCGGCACGGTGAGGGCGCCAAGTCGGGTGAACTCGCCCAGCCCGGACTCGTGGTCGTGGTCGGCGACGATCCGCCGCCACAGCAGCGTCGCCAGGGACCCGACGTAGGTCAGGTTCGGGCCGATGTTGACGCCGATCAGCACCGTCAGCACCGGAAGCGGACCTCCGTGGGCCACCAGCGGCAGCAGCACCAGCACCGCGGGCAGGTTGTTGACTAGGTTCGCAAGCACCGCGGCGATCAGCACCAGGAGCAGCAGGCTCGGCAGGTCGGAACCGGTCGGCAGGAACGACCGCAGCGCGTCTGCCATCCCGTGCCCGACGACCGCCTGCACCACCACCGCGAGGCCGAGCACGAAGAGCAGGAACCAGGGGTTGGCGGCCTTGACGAGGCCCATCGCGAGCGGACCGGGCGCGGCCTCGCGTCGGAACAGCCGCTTGACCGCGATGGCGGCCACCCCGGCGAACGCCGCCCAGAACGGCTCGATGCCCAGCGGCGAACTGACCGCGAAGCCGACCAGCGTCAGGCACAGCACGACCAGCGCGAAGCGCGGCATGCGCGCCTCGTCGACGACCTCGCGCGGCACACCACGCACGCTCAGGTCCGAGGCGAAGAAGAAGCGGAACACGACGTACTCGATCGCGATCGCCACCAGCCACGGTCCCGCCATCAACCCCGCAAACGTCAGGAAGCTCACCCCGGATGCGCCGAGCGCCAGCAGGTTCGTCAGGTTCGACACCGGCAGCAACAGCGAAGCCGAGTTCGACAGATGCGCCGCCGCGTAGACCTGCGGGCGCGGTCGCACACCCGCCCTCGACGTCGTCACGAAGATCACCGGGGTCAGCAGCACGACGGTCGCGTCGAGGCTGAGCACTGCTGTCGTCAGAGAGGCGACGACGAACACCAGGCCGAGCAGCACCACGGGTCGACCCCTGGCTTTGCGCGCCATCCACTGCCCGGCGGCCGCGAACATGCCCTCCGCCTCGCACAGCCAACTCAGCATCAGCACGCCGGCCAGGAAGGCGACGGTGGGTGCCATCGCGAGGACGTGCTCCCACGCCGTCGACCACCCCACGACGCCCAGCAGGCAGAGCGTGAGCGCGGCCGGGGCGGTGGCAACCGCCTCGGGGAGGCCGCGGGGCCTCGCGATCGCGAACGCCAGGACCCCGACCAGCACGACGATGGAAAGGGCCTCGGCCACTGAGCCGGGCACGCCGCAAGGCTAGCTGTAGCCTGATCGGCATGGCATCAGCAGAAGGAAATCTGGACTGGGAACCGCTGACGGCGCGCCCCGAACTGGTCGCGGCCCCGGTCGCCGCGGCAGCCGACACGGTGCCCGGAGCGCGGGTCGCCGCGATCGACGCGACGCTCGCAGACACGGCCGCGTTCTGCGAGGCCTACGACGTCGCCCCGGAGGCATCAGCCAACTGCGTCGTCGTGTTCGGGCGCCGCGGTGAGGACAGCGTGCATGCCGCCGTCATGGTGCTCGCCACCGACAAGGCCGACGTCAACAAGACCGTCCGCAAGGCGCTCGGGATGCGCAAACTGTCGTTCGCCGACCAGGCGACCGCCGAGGAACTCACCGGCATGACGCAGGGCGGCATCACCCCCGTCGGGCTGCCGGCGGACTGGCCAATCCTCGTCGACGAGGCGGTCGCGTCCGCTGGGCCGGTCGTGATCGGCGGGGGAGTGCGCGACTCGAAGCTTCTCGTCGACGGCGCCGACCTCGGACGGTTGCCCAACGCGCAGGTGCTGCGCCTGACGATCGGGGCGGACGCGTGAGCACGGAGTGGCGCGATGACCTGCTGAACCAACTCGTCTGGCACTGGGACAACCAGTTGCGGCCCCGCCTCGAAGGGCTGAGCAATGACGAGTACTTCTGGCGGCCGGTGCCCGACGCGTGGACCGTGCGCAGCATCGACGAGGGCCGCGACGGCGTGCTCGGCCTCGGGCCTGGCGTGATCGAGTTCGAGATCCCCGTCCCCGATCCGGAACCGGTCACCACGATCGCCTGGCGGATGGGACACATCATCGCCGGGGTGTTCGGTGAGCGGAACGCCCGCTACTTCGGCGGGCCTGCGATGAACCACCACGAGTATTCGTACCCGCTCAGCGCCGCCGAGGCCCTGGCGGAACTCGACGCGGGGCAGGCGAGGTGGCGCGCGGGCGTGGAGTCGCTGACGGACGAGGACCTGCGCCTCAACTGCCGCGAGCCGGGCTTCGAGAGCGACTCGATGGCCGCGATGGTGATCCACATCCACCGCGAGGTCATCCACCACGGCGCCGAGATCGCGCTCCTGCGCGACCTGTACCTGCGCCGCGACCAGTTGGGTCGGTAGAGTCCCGTCGCCTGGTGGCTGGGTGAGGGTTTGAGCATGTTCGGTTGCTCGTTGCGCGACACGCCGAGTTTGAACGATCAGATCCGAAACGAGTTACCAAACATGCTCAACGAGCCACCCGCGCCGCGCCCAGCCGTCCACCGTGAGAGGCATCGCTGTCGCACTTGGCTCCGTGCTCGTGCCTCCCTCCGTGGTCGGGCGGATGCATGCGTCCCAATCCCGCCACGTCTCGGCGTCGGGCCAGAATCGGGTCTTGTCCCAAGCCGGATGGGCGTGCAGTGTTGGTCCATGAGTGAAGACAAGGATGCGCTGGACTTCGACCTGGAAGACGGAAACCCCGACGGCCTGGAGTCCCTCGACGCCGAGCAGATCGCCGAGGAGAGCCACCCCTACGGGATCGTCACGGCCGAGGACCTCGGCAGCGACGAGTTGATCGACGACGGAGCCGATCCGGCCTTCTGGGTGCCCGACGACCCGAACCTGCCCACCGACGCCGAGTTGCGCCCGCACGAGGCGCGCAACGACACCGGCGAGGGGGAGACGATCGACGAGTACCTCGCGCAGGAGGAGCCCGATCCGAACGCGACGTTCGACTACTCCTACACCGAGGACGACGAGTACGCCGACGCCGAACTCGAGGCCGGGGACGTCGCCGAGGCCGACGACGAGGGCTACTGATCATCGGCCGCGCGGCCCAGGACCGGGGCCGTCCGCCGTTGCGCACCCCGGAAGCTGAGGTTGGTCGAGGCCTCCGGTTCTTTGGTCGCTGTCTGGCTCCGTCGGTGATGGGCGGTGTGTGGTGTCGGAACCCTCGACACGGGCGCAGGCGCCCTGCTCGGGGAACGATGCTGGCCCTGCTTGGGATCCGCCGTCGGGGGTGGTGTCGCCCCCTGCTCGGGGAACGGTGCTGGGGCCTGCCGCCGGAGCGACCTGGGCGAGCGCCGGTTCGTCCTTCCGTGACTGGGTGGGTATGGTCCGGCCTATGACCGCGCCCCAGGACCTCAGCTTGCCCACCGACGACGCCGCCGTCGGGCTCAACGTGATCCTCGTCGACCACGACAACAACGTCCTCGGGACCGCGCCGAAGCTGAGCGTCCACACCGACGCGACCCCGCTGCATCGCGCCTTCTCGTGCCACGTCCGCAACTCCGAAGGGCTCTGGCTGATGTCGCGCCGGGCGATCACCAAGCTCACCTGGCCCGGCGTCTGGACCAACGCGTTCTGCGGCCACCCCGACCTCGGCGAGGAGCCGACCGACGCGATCGTCCGGCACGGGCGCGCCGAACTGGGCATCGACGTCGACGCCTCCGCCCTGCGGTTGGCGCTGCCGGAGTTCCGCTACCGCGCCGTCGACGACTCGGGCGTCGTCGAGAACGAGATCTGCCCCGTCTGGCTGCTCGACGCCGACCTCGCGCCCAGCCCCCGCGCCGACGAGGTCGCCGCCTTCGACTGGGTCAGCACCGAGGCTCTCGACCGGGTCGTTGAGGACGCGCCGTTCCTGATCAGCCCATGGGCCGTGCTGCAGTGGCGGCAACTCAGGACGCTCGGCCTCGCCGGATAGCACGCGCCTCGTCACCAGAAGTAGCGAGTCGCGCACGCCTCCGCCGATCACGACGGGGCAGCGACGGCGACTCGTCGTGGTGTCGCTGACCGATCCTGGACGAACCAGGGAAACCGCTGACAGACCAGCCAAGAGAGGCCCCAACGCAGCGCTCCTCCCGCGGACCGACCCCTCGATGGGCCTGGAGCGGCGGACATGCTCAAGAGCGGCCCCCAACACAGCGCACCGACCGCGAACCGACCCCGCGACGAGCCAGGACCCGAGGACGACTCGCCAAGAGCGACCGGGGCGCCCAATCCAGCCCACAGCCCCCGCGACAAGCCGGGGACCGCGGACAGGGTCAGCCGAGAGCGACAAGTTCGTCCAACCCTGCACACCCCCACGGACGGATTCCGAGTGGACCGCCAGCGCGAGTAGCCTGACGACGTGATCGTCCAAGCGACAACGCGGTGAGCCTCGCCGAGCGGATGCGCGGCCTGTTTGCAGACGTCAGGCCGCTCAGGGAGCCGCACTTCCGGCGCCTCTGGGTCGCCAACATCGTCACCGTGATCGGCGCCCAACTGACGGTCGTCGCCGTCCCCGCCCAGATCTACGCCATCACCGAGTCCTCCGGCATGGTCGGCCTGACGGGCATCTTCGGGCTCGTCCCCCTCATCGTGTTCGGGCTCTGGGGCGGGGCGCTCGCCGACCACGTCGACCGCCGCCGCCTGCTCGAGATCACCACCATCGGCCTCGTGGTCACCTCCGGCCTGTTCTGGCTACAGGCCTTCCTGGGGCTGAACAACGTGTGGCTGCTGCTCGGCCTGTTCTCGCTGCAGCAGGCCTTCTTCGCGGTCAATCAACCGACGCGGGTCGCGATCCTGCCCAAGCTGATCCCACTGCAACAACTGCCCGCCGCCAACGCCCTCAACATGACGGTGATGTCGGCCGGTGCGATCGCGGGGCCGCTCGTGGGCGGCGCGCTGATCCCGGTGCTCGGCTACTCGTGGCTGTACCTGATCGACACCGTCACCCTGCTCGCGACCCTGTACGCCGTCTACCGACTGCCCCCGCTGCCCGTCGAATCCCGCTCGGGATCACCGGGGCTGCGCTCGGTCATCGACGGCCTGCGCTACCTGGCGTGGCACAAGGTCCTGCTGCTCAGCTTCCTCGTCGACCTCATCGCCATGATCTTCGGCATGTCCCGGGCGCTCTACCCCGAGATCGCCCACGTCGCGTTCGGCGGCCCCGAGGAGGGCGGGATCGAGTTCGCGTTGCTGTTCGCCGCGATGCCAGCCGGTGCCGTGCTCGGTGGCGTGTTCAGCGGCTGGGTCTCACGCGTCAGACGGCAGGGGATCGCGGTGCTGCTCGCCATCTCCGCCTGGGGAGCCGCCATGGCGCTTTTCGGGCTGTTCGTCGGATTCGCGCCGCTCGCCAGCCGACTGATGCTGGGCGCCGCGCTGGGCATGCTGGTGGTCGGCGGAGCCGCGGACATGATCTCGGCCTCGTTCCGCCAGACGATCCTCCTCAGCGCCGCCGACGACGACGTCCGCGGCAGGCTCCAGGGCGTGTTCATCGTCGTGGTCGCGGGAGGACCACGCGTCGCCGACGTGCTGCACGGAGCCGCGTCGGAGGTCGTCGGCCCCGCCTGGGCGTCCGGTGGCGGAGGTCTGCTGGTGCTGGTCGGCATCCTCGCCGTCGCGCTCGCGTTCCCCGCGTTCCGCCGCTACCGGGCCTGACGCATCGCGGGAGACGGGTAGACCGGGAACACCCGTCGACCCTCGAGCCACCCGGTCAGCCGCGCCGCCTCGTCCTCCAGCGCATCGCGCGCGGGCGTCGGCACCTGCTCCAGCAGCCGGACCTCGACGCGCCCCGCGTCGTCCTGCACCCACACCCCGACGACCCGACCGTCCACCCACGCTGTGGTGCCCGCATTCCCGACCGAGTCGAACAGCAGCGGCGCGTGCCGCCCCAGCAGGAAGTCCCTGTCGCGCCAGCCCATGATCGCCGGGTCGAGCACCGGGAGCAGCGCGACCCACGGCCCAGGATCGTCCACCGGGCCAGCGTCGTCGGGCAGCAGCCACCCGGTCGCACCGGAGGCCAGCCGAACCTCGACGGCGTCGACATCGCCCAACGCCATCCGGACGGCACCCTTGGTCGCGCCCAGCCACCACGCGACATCCTCGACGGTGCCCGGCCCGTGTTTCGCGAGCCACCTGCGCACCAGTTCCGCGTAGCCGGACCGCTCATCGAGCGGGGCGACCTCGCCGAGTCGTCGCCGCATGGTCGTCCACGTCGGGCGGCTGATCCGCCAGTCGGGATGCTCGCCGCAGCGCACGACGCGACCCTGCATGGCGGCCAGCAGCACCACCCTCGGTGCCAACTGCACCATCGAGGCCCACTTCGTCCCTGCGCCCTGCGGGTAGCGGCCGTCGGCGGCGGGCACCCGCTCCCGGATCTCGGCGGCCGTCAAGGGCGCCGACGCCTCAAGCTCGGCCTCGACGGCGTCGACGGCCCGCTCGACCCACCGCTCGGGGTCCGTCTTGCCCGCCGCGGCAGCACCCTTGACCAGTTCGTTGCGCGCCCGCGTTGCCATCCGGGTGCAGATGCTTCCGAGGGCGGCGGGCAGCAGGTCGCGCGGCAGGCCGAAAAGTGTTCGACGCATCGACACCTGGCGCACCAGGTCGCCGCGGTCGAACGCCGCGACCATGTCCTCGGCGGTGAGGTCGTCGGTGCGCGAGAGGGCGGAGAGGACGACGCTGGCGGGCTCGGTGCTGTGCAGCGCGACGGTCGCCCGGGCGGCGCCGACGGCGTCGGCAGCGCGATGGGAGGGGGCCAGCGCGTGTCTGATGCCGAGCCGGGCGCGGCGTTCGTCGTCGCTGACCTGTCGGGGGAGCGCCATCCTCAGTCGAGCTCGGCCCGACGCAGCGTCACGAGTCGCTCGACCACCTCGTCGGAGAGCGGCGAGGTTGCCTGGAACCGGATGGTGCCCTTGGAGTGGTCGACGCCCTCCAGCAGGTCCTCGGCGGCGGAGACCACCTTGCCGCTGAACGGGTAGACGCCGAAGTGATGGCGGGCGCGCATCACCGACAGCAGCCCCTTGCCCTTGTACGTGAGCGCTGGCATCCCGTAGCCGGTGCCCTGCTCGGCCTCCGGCACGGCCTTCCGGGCCACCTCGTAGGCTCGTGCGATGATCGCCGCGTCCGCGGGGTCGAGCGTTGCGAGGTAGTCGTCGATCGTTCCCATGGCGGCGATCCTGCCACCAACCGGCGCGCCCGACCCGGATTTCAGGGCAGCTCGAGGCGCAGCGCCGCCGTCGCCGCGATCCGGATCAGCCGGTCGCGCACGTCGTGGCGCGACTGCCACGACCGCTCGTCCCACACCTCCCCCGTCAGGTCGTCGCCCCCGTAGAGCACCTGGGCGAGGCGGACGCCGCGGAACCTGGCGACCGCCGCGACCGACGCGGCCTCCATCTCGACGGTGACGCAGCCCTCCTCGGTGCGCCGCCGGATCCGCTCGGGGGTCTCGCGGTAGATGGCGTCGGTGGTCCAGGTGCGGCCCTCCGTGAAGGGCACTCCCAGGTCGGTGAGGGTGTCGCGCAGCACCGTGACCGCGTGCCCGTCCGAGTCGACGACCCGCGACGGCGGCAGGTAGTGGTACGACGCGCCCTCGTCGCGCAGCGCGGAGGTGACGAGCACCAGGTCGCCGAGCGGCAGGGGGCGCAGCACGCCAGCGCCGCCGCAGGCAACGAAAGAGCGGCAGCCGAGCGCTATCAGTTCCTCGAGGGCGGCCGCGGACGGCGCACCTCCGACCGGCATCGGCGCGAGCGCGACAGGACGCCCCTCGTGCTCGATCTCATAGACGGGACGCGGCCCGTCCTCCCAGGCAGTTGCATGATCCTGCGGCCGAAGGTGTCGGTCACCGCTCGCTCTGCGGCGTCGCGGAACCACGTCAGGACGCAGGCCTTGGGCATGTCGTCGCGGGGGGAGATCAGCGCCGTCGGCTCGATGAGGGCGGACGGGCTCGGGTCGTGCTCGAGGAGGGGGATGTCGGCCGGATCGGACATGCCTCGAAGCTAGCACCGGCATCCCTGAGCCGCTCCGCCCGGTGGGGTTACGCTGGGGATCAGGAGGCACAACGATGAGCACAGCCAAGAAGTTTGAGAACCTGCCGAAGCCCGCGAAGTTCCTGCTCGGCGTCGGAGGACTCGCCGACGCTGGCCTGCGCGCCTACGCGTTGATGGACATCGCCCGGCGCGATCAGGAGGACCTGAACGGCCCCAAGGAGTTGTGGGTCGGCGGCCTGGCGCTGGTCAACTCGCTCGGCATCCTGCCGCTGGTCTACCTCAAGTGGGGCCGCAAGAACTGACTGGCAGGCGCTGAGCTGAACTGAGCGGTCGTGTCGGTCCGGTGGCCGGGTCGCGCCCCCGATCGTGCAGAAAGGGCCGACGGGTCCTGTCGGACCGCGATGAATGGGCACCGCGCGCCCGGACGGCGGACGGCTCGACGGGTGGCTCAGCCAGCCCTCACGGGGCCTCGAACCGGCCGAGCGCGGCGCCGTCCAGGCTCCACCTCTCGACTCCCATGGCCAGGGAGCAACTCAACACCGACCCTCCGGCGAACGCGACGGCGCCCGTCCCCTCAACAGACTCGACGAGGACGCCCTCGTCGGAGCCGGGGGCCGAGATGAAGAACCCCGGATGGTCGAGGTCGACGTAGGCCAGGCGCGATTCGGTGTCCAGGGCCACCGAGGTGGCGCGCCGCGACGTCGTGATCTCGCGGACGATCTCCCCGGACGCCGTGAGCACGACGATCCGGTTGCCCGACTTCTTCACCACCGCCGCGCGGAACGCGTCGCCGATGCCGGAGATCACCAGGTAGGCGTCGTCGTCCAGGACCCGTCTCGACTGCCCCGACCGCTGCACCTCCACCACGCCACCCGGCCAGCCGCTGACCAGCGCGGTGTGCTCGCCGACCAGCGAGATCGACGTCGGCGTTCCCTCAAGCCCGATCGGATCCTCGACGGTGCATGAGTCCAGCCGCATCCAGCGGGCCGTCTGATCCGCCCCGACGCTCACGGCGACCCCGTCCCTGGCGGCAAGGCCTGCGATGCTGGCGTCGGGCATGCCAGCGACCGTCGCCGCGGAATGCCCGGTGACCAGGTGGCGCGGGTTGGCCCCGTCCACTCCGACGATGCCGACGGCGGCCCCCGACGAGAAGACCAGCGTCTCAGGGCCGGCGAAGGACAGGTTCGCGCCCGAGACACCCTCGATGCGCTGGACGATCCGTCCGTCTGAGGCGTCCCACACCGTCAGCGCCGCCCTGCCTCCGAACGGGCTCAGCGAGGCCGCGTAGCGGTCATCAGGCGAGACGGCGAGGCTCCCCGCCACCCGAACCTGGCCCTCCGGGAGGTCCGGTGCGACGCTGCGCCCGGCGGGAAGGCCGGCGAGGCAGCCCTGCCCTTCCGGCGAGGTCGGCCCAGACGGCTTATCCGGAGTGGTCAGCGCGCATCCACCGAGCCCGAGGGCGCCGGTGGCGACGAGGACCAGGCGCCTCGGGATCATGGGATGTCGACCCCGGCCTTCTCCGCATACTCACGAAGCTTCTCCTCGGACAAAGAGTTGAGGAACTCCCGACCGGACGCCCGCGCATCGCGCTCGACCGGCTGAGCGGCGTACCGGTCCCACGGGTCCCGAACGTATCCACCGGGGGCGAGGTTCTTCTCCCACCGCTCGACCACCTCGCGCGGCACGTTGTGCTCGTCGAAGGGGTGCTTCTTGACGCCCGCGTTGATCATCATCTGCTCGATCCAGCCCGGCTTGTAGTTCTTGTCCGCGACGAGGTGGTTCTGGTAGCCGTGCCGGATCTCGTGGGCGACGGTGTGCAGCAGTCGCGGATCGCTCAGCGCTGGCTCGTGCAGGGCGAGGGTCGGGGGTTTCGTGTTCGGATCCCAGTAGCCGTTGGGCACACTGCCGTCCGCCCTGGTCAGGTCGCCGATCTTCACGTTGACCGGCACATCCATGCCGTACTCGCGGGCCAGGTCGTCGGCCATCTGCTGGACGATCTTGGCGCGGTCGTCGTCGGAGAGCGCACTCCACATGTCTCCGACCTGCTCGTCGAAACGGCCTCGGTCGTCAGGGCCGCTCGACTGGCCGGTGCCGAAATCGACGGCCCTGTAGGCGGCGACGATCGCGGCGATGGCCCGCCGTTCGGCCGACTGCAGCGAGGACCTCGCGCGCAGCAACTGGGCCGCCTTCAGCGCCGCGCCGTTAGGCAGCACCGAGACCGCCTTCACGTACAGCTCGGTGGCCGTTGCCGTCAGTCGCATGGTCACGACACAACTGGACACCGCCGTCGCCGCCTGCTCGTGCGCGCGGCTGAATGCCGTGGCTCCGCCGTGGAACTCGTTGAGCAGACCGGCGCCGCTGGAGGGGCTCCGCATGAACGCGGAGAAGGCATCGATGGCAGGCCCGTGGTTGGTCTCCATCGTGTCCCAGACGGCGAGGGTGACCTTCGTCATGGCGTCCTCAGCGCTCGACGCGACCGACCGCCAGGTGCCGCTGTGACCGCTGAGCGTCCCGCTCGGGGTCGTCGGAGGGTGCACCCCGGTGGCGTCGTATACCCAGCTCACCAGTTACCGTCCCAGCTCTTGAGGAAGGCCTCGATGTCGGCCGTCGCCTTCGCCTCCACCGCCCGGTACTGCGCCGCGCAGGTGCGCATCTTGGCCGCCTCGGCCTTGAGCGCCGTGGCACTGTCTGCTGCCTTCCTCGCCCCGGCGGTGACGAGTGGGCCGATGACGCCTGAGAGGGCGGCATCGACGGGTGTGCCGGAGCTGGCCTGGGTGGAGGTGGTTGCCGAGGTGACCGCCGTCGTGAAGGCCGCGGCCTGCGCGTCGACCACACCGGCCTGCGCGTCCCAGGTGGACGGCGTGAACTTGACGTCTGTCATCTTTCCTCCAGGAGTGCCCTGGCCCGGGCCTCGAGTTCGGCGATGGTCTCTGCTGTGCTCTCGTGGCCGAAGTCGGCCAGGTGGCGCAGCGCCGCCGCGTTCGCGTCCGTCAGGGCGGCGTTGACCGCCACGACGATCGCGTCGAGGACCTCGCTGCTGCGTTCGCGCGTGAAGAGTTCGGGCGCCACCGACACCGACACGAGTTCTCCCGGCACCGCGCGGGCGATCACGCGCTCGTCAAGGGCCATCCCCTGCGCCTCATCCGACCAGTTCAAACCACACCTCCCGATCGTCAGCCGTTTCGTGCACGTCGAACATGCGCGCGCCGCGTTCGTAGACGCTCTGCCTGGTGGACCGGAGCCCGAGCGCCACCAGCGCGTCGTACTCGTCGCCGACGCGAAGCACGGGCCAGGGCGAGGCCTCGTCGCCGTCGCCGAACGCCGTGATGAGTCGGATGGCCGCCTCCGTCAGCGTCGCCTCGAAGCGCGCCTCCTCGTCTCGGCCGAGCGCGCGATAGCAGTGCGACGCGAGCAGGTGCATCACCGGGCTCATCAGGGAGGCGGGCAGCGTCGCGGTGATCGCGTCGAGCGCCTCCTGGTGGCGGCCGGCCTCGATCAGCGGTTCGACGACCTGCACCCAACTGGCCGCGGGATCGAACCCGGGCAGGCTGCGGATGTCGGTGCGCAGTTCTGCTGCGTTGGTCACGGTCGGCTCGGAGACGAACAGACGCAAGCTCTCGGGTAAGGCCACAGGGGAGCCTCTCATGCGGGCGAGGACTGGTCGTTCAGCCCCGCGGTGCCGTCATGCTAACCGCCCGTGGGGCCACCGGGACGAGGGGTGCGCCAGCGTCGGGAGGCGGTCCGTGGACGACGCGGCCGTCCGGCCCACGCTGTGCCAGAATCCGGGCAACGACGCCGAAGGAGCCACCGATGTCCGTCCTTGCCCCACTTGTCGCGGCCTTGGCCGACGGATCGGTCGAGGTCGTTGACCTCACCAGCCCGCTCGGTCCCGACACCGTGATCCTGGAACTGCCCGCCCCGTTCGCCAACACCAAGGCGCTGTCGACCTCCCCCGTGTCGAACTTCGACGACGCGGGCCCCGCCTGGGCCTGGAACGACCTGTCGCTCGGCGAGCACGCGGGCACCCACCTCGACGCGCCGACGCACTGGATCACCGGCCGCGACGGCGTCTCGGTCGACCGGATCGACCCGGCCCGGCTCGTCGGCCCGCTCGTCGTGATCGACAGGACGGCAGAGGTCGAGGCCGACGCCGACCTTGCGCTCACGCCCGCCGACTTCGAGGCCTGGATCGCGGAGCACGGCGAACTGCCCGACGGCTGCTGGCTGCTGTTCCGCACCGGCTGGGCGGCCCGATCCGGCAGCAAGGAGAGCTTCCTCAACGCCGACGACGCCGGCCCGCACACCCCTGGCATCACGCCGGAGGGTGCGAAGTGGCTCGCCGACAACCCCCGGGTCGTCGGGTACGGCGTCGAGACGGTCGGCATCGACTCGGGCCAGGCGGGCGGCTTCGAGCCACCGTTCCCCGCGCACCACTTCCTGCTCGGCGCCGACACCTACGGGCTGACGTCGCTGCGGAACCTCGACCGCCTCCCGCTGACCGGCGCGACCATCGTCGTGGCGCCGCTGCCCATCGTGGACGGCACCGGGTCGCCGACGCGCGTCTTCGCCCTCGTCGAGCGGTGAACGTCGCCGAGGTCGTCGCAACCACCCTCGCCAAGCTGGGGGTGGGGCACGTCTTCGGGGTCGTGGGCTCCGGCAACTTCGCCATGGTGCGCGCCATGCGTGACTCCGGCGTGCCCTACACCGCGGCCCGTCACGAGGGCGGCGCCGCGACCATGGCCGACGCCTACTCCCGCACCGCAGGGCGGCTCGCGGTCGTCACGACGCACCAGGGCTGCGGCTTCACCAACGCGCTGACGGGCGTGACGGAGGCCGCCAAGTCCCGCACCCCGCTGATCGTGCTGACCGCCGACGCGCCGCCCGCGGCCCGGTTCAACAACTTCCGCATCGACCAGGACGCCGCCGCGCGCGCTTTGGGCGCCGTCGCCGAGCGCGTCTACTCGCCTGCCACCGCCGCCGTCGACACCGAGCGGGCCTGGACGATCGCCGTCCGGGATCGCCGCACCGTGGTGCTCAGCGTCCCCATCGACCTGCTCGAACTCCCCACTCCTTCTCCGACCGTTGGGTCCCTCGGCCACGGCGGGCACCGCGTCGACCCCCGCGCCACCAGGCCCGATGCCGCTAGCGCTCAGGCGCTTGCGGACCTCTTGGCGGGCGCAGAGCGACCCGTCCTGATCGCGGGCCGCGGGGCGCGCGAGGCAGGCGCCGCGATCGCCCGGCTCGCCCGCTCGTGTGGCGCGCTGCTTGCGACCAGCGCCGTCGTCAAGGGCCTCTTCCGGGGTGACGCGGACGGCAACCCGCCGCAGCACGACGGTGCCGACCTCGGCATCTCCGGTGGCTTCGCCACCCCGCTCGCGGCCGAACTGATCGCCGATGCCGACGTGGTGGTCGGCTTCGGGTGCGCGCTCAACAACTGGACGACGCGGCACGGGAGGCTGCTCGGGCCGGAGGCGAGGCTCGCGCAGGTCGACCTCGACCCGCTCGCCATCGGCGCCCACCGCCCCGTCGACCTGGGCGTGGTGGGCGACAGCGCGCTCGTCGCCGAGGACGTCGCGGCGCTGCTTCCCGGGTCGGGGGTCGGCTACCGCACCCCTGAGGTGCTCGCCAGGATCGCGGCGGAGGGCCGTTGGCGCGACGTCGACTTCGACCCCCTGGATGAGGACAGCCGGATCGACCCCCGCACCGTCACCATCGCGCTCGACGATGCCCTGCCCGCCGAGCGGGTGGTCGCCGTCGACAGCGGCAACTTCATGGGCTACCCCAGCCAGTTCCTGGACGTGCCCGACGTGGCGGGCTTCTGCTTCACGCAGGCGTTCCAGTCGATCGGGCTCGGGTTGGCCACGGTGATCGGCGCCGCGGTCGCCCGGCCCGACCGCATCCCCGTGCTCGGCACCGGTGACGGCGGCTTCCACATGGCGATCGCCGACCTGGAGACGGCGGTGCGGCTCCGCCTCCCGCTGGTGGTCCTCGTCTACCACGACGCCAGTTACTCGGCAGAGGTGCACCACTTCCGGTCCTCCGACGACGCGGTCGTCTTCCCAGACACCGACCTGGCCGCCGTGGCCCGCGGCTTCGGCGCCGACGGCATCACCGTCCGCTCCGTGGCCGACCTGCCCGCGATGACGGAGGCCGTCAGGGCCTGCGTCGAGCGGCCTGCGGGAGAGGGTCGCCCGCTCGTGATCGACGCCAAGATCGCCTCCGACGGTGGGAGTTGGTGGCTGGCCGAGGCCTTCCGGTCGCACTGACCGTCGTTCCCTGGGCAGGCGGCCGACGTAGTCGCGCCCCGGGTCGAAGGGTCCGAGAGCCCCGCTCGGTGTTCGGACGTCTCGACAAGCTCTACGAACGATCGACAGGCTCGACGAACGGCCCGACAGGCTCGACGAACGAGGCAGACGAGCGTGGACGACGCGGCCGGAGGGCCCGGGACAGACCCCGGCGCGTGCGAGCATGGGGCGGCACCCCGTCGACCGAGAGGCCAACCGTGAGAATCCGACTCGCCAGCGCAGGAATCGCCCTCGCAGCCGTCCTGACGGCCTGCTCGTCCGCCGCGCCGCCGGAGAGCCCCACCGCCCAGTCCGAGGCCCCGAGCGCCGTCCAGCCCAGCGCCAGCGCACCCGTCGCCGAGCCCTCGCCGAGCGCGGTCGAGACCCCCACGGCCTCGCCGACCGCCGAAGCGGAACGCGAGGTGCCCGCCTCGTGCGCGGGCGTCCCCCTCACCCTCGGGGCCGACCTCAAGGGCGCGGACCTCGGCGGCTGCGTCGCCGACGCGCTGCGCAGCTTCGGTTCCGGCCGGATGAACCTCTCCTCCGACACCGTGAGCGGCACCGTCGACTTCACCTACGCCCCCGACTACGCCTTCCACCTCGCAGGCGAATCGTCGGGTCAGAAGGTCGACCTGACCTACGTCGACGGCCAGATCTGGCTCGACCAGGGCCAGGGACCCGTCAAGGGTGACACCGGGTCGGGCGACCAGCAGGAGCAACTGGCGGGCGTGACGGGCGAGTTGTACCGGATCTTCTCCGACCCGGCCATGACCGCCGACCTCATCGCGGCGTCGGCGATGTGGCGCATCGACCCCGAGACGGCCACCCGCGAACTGCCCTCGGGTGAGACGGTCGAGGCCTACCGGATCACCAACGCGGAGCCCTTCGCCTGGCAGTCCATGCCCGTCCAGGAGTTCATCCTCTGGTACGGCGACGACTGGACGCCCGTCGGGGCGCAGGGGACCCTGACCGTCGCCGACCAGTCCTCGACCCTCACGCAGACCTTCTTCGACCTCGGGGCCGACATCACCATCACGGCCCCAGCCTGAGCCGGCGTCATAGGTCTGAGAAGGGGCGCGAAGCGCCGGACGTGAACCTGGCCGATCGTAGGGTCAGGAGGCATGGAAGCCCCCACGACCGCCCCGGTCCGACGCCTCTGGCCGCGCTCCGAGATGGCGCGCGCGCTGCTCTCGTCGGGATCCGGCGTCCTGATCGGCGTGGCGATCGGCTTCCCCCTGACACGGTCGATGGGGTTGGATCCAGGCCTGAGCATCATCCTGGTCCTGTGCCTGACGGCGGCGTCGTTCTCCATGTGCCACGGGGTCGCCACCTACTTCGCCTTCCGCGGGCTGAGCGGGGATGACCTCAACCGCGCCATGACCGACGCGGTCCCGCCGCGCAAGAACAAGTTCAGCACGATCCTGGTGGGCTCGGACGGGCCGGTCTGGTCGGTGTCCATCGCGCTGGTCGCGATGTTCGGGGTGCTGTTCGTGTTGACCGTCCCCGGCCTGCGACTGCCGCCGATCGTGATGGGCATCACCATCATGATGGTGATCGCCTCCTGGGTCGACGTGGCGGTCACCTACGCCGCCTACTACGCGCGACTCGACAGGCACCGGACCGCGCTGATCTTCCCCGACGATCACGCACGCAACTTCTCCGACTACCTCTACCTCGCGTTCGCGGTCCAGGCCACCTTCGGCACCACCGACGTCTCGGCCGCCCGCACCTACATGCGCCGCGGCCTCACCGGCCACGCCATGCTCGCGTTCGTCTTCAACACCGTGATCGTCGCGATCCTCGTCTCGCTCCTGGTGAGCGCCGCCCAGGGGTGACCGCCCCCGCCGCTCCGGCTGGACGCGTCGCGAGCGCCGCCGAACCAGGGGCCAGAACGGCTCAACCCCTTGACAGGAGCGGGGTTGGCTGGAATTGTCTACCTCAACCCCATTGGAAACGATTCCAAAGGTCATCGCAGACCACTCTTGGAAACGTTTCCAATCAGCTCGACGAAGAGGCATGACATGTCCAACCGCGCGACACTGCACGAAGTGGCGAGGCTCGCAGGAGTCTCGCTCGCCTCGACGTCGCGCGCGCTGCACGGCTCCGGCGCGAGCCCGTCGATGGTCGAGAAGGTGCAGGCGGCGGCCGACGAACTCGGCTACCGGCCCAACGCGGCAGGCCGCTCGCTGCGGATGAAGAAGACCTTCCAGATCGAGTTCGCCGTCGCAGACATCGGCAACCCCGTCTACGTCGAGATGATGTCGGCCATCCACGCGGTGCTCGCCCCGCACGGCTACCGCACCGTCGTCTCCAGCATGGGCGACCAGGCCGACTCCGCGATCTCCGTGCTGCGGGCCCTCGACGACGGCCACGTGGACGGCGTCATCATCTCCCCGCTGCGCGTCAACGACGAGTTCGTCAAGTTGGTGCGCTCCGCCGAGGTGCCGATCGTCGCGATCGGCCGGTCCCTGCTCGACCACGGCATCGACTCGGTCTCCACCGACTCCGCGATGGGCATCGGGATCGCCGTCGCCCACCTGATGGAGCAGGGGAGACGCCGCATCGCCTTCCTCAACGGCCCGACCGACACCACCCCGGGCGAGCACCGGCAGCGCGGCTTCGACGCCGCCGTCGGCGACCCGGCGTTCACGGGCGAGAGCCTCGGCACCGAGGTGGCAGACGACTTCACAGTCACCGCAGGCGTCCGGGCGGCCCACCGCCTGCTCGACCGCATCGACGGCCCCGTCGACGCCATCGTCGCGGCAAACGACCTCCTCGCGATCGGCGTGCTGCGCGCCGCGCGCGAGAGGGGGCTCAGCGTCCCCGACGACCTCGCCGTCACCGGCATGGACGACACCGAGATCGGGCGCGCCGTCCTGCCGAGCCTCACGAGCGTCTCCCTCGGGACGGCCGAACGAGGCCGGGTGGCCGCGGAACTGATGCTCGCCCGACTGTCCGAATCGCAACAAGCCCCCCAACTCTCGACCATCGGCCCCGCGCTGATGATCCGGGAGTCGAGTGTGAGGAGCACCCGTTGAGTACCGCCACGGTTACGAGCAGGCGCAGAAGGGTGTCGGGACTCGAGAAGTCCCGTCGCCGCGAAGCCGCCGTGCTCGTCCTGCCTTCCCTGATCCCCATCCTGGTCCTGAGCGTCGCCCCGCTGGTGATGGGCATCGCGCTCGCCTTCACCGACGCGCGACTGGTGCGCAGGCCGAAGTACGAGTTCGTCGGCGTCGACAACTTCATCGACCTGTTCAGCAACGCCATGTTCTGGCAGTCCTTCCGCATCGGCATGGTGTGGGCCGTCTCCGTGACGCTGCTGCAGTTGCTCTTCGCGCTCGGCCTCGCACTGCTGCTCAACTCCGACCTCAAGTTCCAGGGCCTGACCCGCGTCCTGGCGCTGATCCCCTGGGCGATGCCGCCCGTGGTGGTCGCGATCATGTGGCAGATGATCTACGCCCCCAACGGGCCCCTGAACGGGGTGCTCGGCGCGATCGGCCTCTCGGGCGAGACGAACTGGCTCGCGAACTTCTCGACGGCGCTACCCGCGGTCGTGCTGGTGGGCGTATGGGTCGGCATGCCGCAGACCACCGTCACGCTGCTGGCGGGCCTGCAGCAGATCCCCGAGGAACTCAACGAGGCGGCCTCCGTCGACGGCGCCAACGCCTGGCAGCGCTTCGCGTCGGTGACCTGGCCGAGCCTGCGGCCCATCGTGACCTCGATCACCAGCCTGAACTTCATCTGGAACTTCAACTCGTTCTCGCTCGTCTACGTGCTCACCGAGGGCGGCCCCGGCGGCAAGACCATGCTGCCGATGCTGTTCACCTACCTCGAGGCCTTCAAGAACCGCAACATCGGCTACGCCGCCGCGATGGGCGTGGTGCTCGTCGTCGTGGTCGTGGCGCTGCTCGCCGTGTACCTGTGGGCCCAGTTCCGCCAGGAAGACGACGGAAGGAAGGCCAAGTGATGCGACGCCTCGCCCGCCCCGCGCAGTACCTCGCGCTGCTCGCCTACATCATCTTCCTCGGGTTCCCGCTGCTGTGGCTGATCTCGGCCTCGTTCAAGTCCTCTGCCGAGCTCAACTCGCTGTCGATCAGCCTGATCCCGCGCAACTTCACGCTCGACAACTACCCGCTGGCGCTCGAGCGTCAGGGACTGGTGTCGTCGGCGTTCAACTCGCTCGTCGTCGCGCTCGGATCGACGCTGCTCGTCATCCTGATCTCGATCCCCGCCGCCTATGTGCTTGCCAGGATCAAGGGCAAGGTCCGCGCCGTCGGCGTCGGCTGGATCCTGGTCAGCCAGGTCTTCCCCGTCATCCTGATCATCCTTCCCCTGTTCCTGATCCTGCGCACGCTCAACCTGACCGACAGCCTCGTCGGCCTGACGCTGGTGCACACCACCTACACGCTGCCGTTCGCGCTGTGGATGCTGCAGGGCTACGTCGCGGGCATCCCCGTCGACCTGGAGGAGGCAGGCTCTGTCGACGGCGCTGGCCGACTCCAGGTGCTGGCCCGGATCATCTTCCCGCTGCTGGTGCCAGGCATCGTGGCGACCGCGATGTTCTCCTTCGTGTCGAGTTGGAACGAGTTCTTCTTCGCGCTCGTCCTGCTCCAGTCGCCGGAGAACTACACCCTGCCCATCACGCTGAAGATGTTCATCGGCGGCGAGGGCAAGGTGGCGCTCGGCCCGCTGGCTGCCGGCTCGGTGCTCGCCGCGATCCCCAGCATCGTCTTCTTCTCGATCATGCAACGAAAGCTCACCCGCGGCCTGATGGCAGGCGCGGTCAAGGGCTGACCCAACCCCCACCAACCCGACAACACACCATCGCTCAACGACTAGAAAGGTCCCCATCATGATGAGACGAGGCGCAACCCTTGCCGCAGGTTTCGCGGCCCTTGCACTGGGCCTGACGGCCTGTGGCGGCGCGGCCGACGACCCGACCACCAAGCCAACCGACGGCGGACAGACCAGCGACGCCCAGCCGGCGGAGAAGGTCGACCTGAAGTTCCAGTCGCTCTCCGACCAGCCGGGCACCATCGAGGTGACCAAGCAGATCGTCGACAAGTGGAACACCGACAACCCCAACATCCAGGTCGAGATCGTCCCGGCGGGCTGGGACGGCATCTACGACAAGCTGATCGCGCAGTTCAACGGCGGCGCCGCCCCAGACATCATCCACTACGAGGCCGCGAGCATCGTGCCCTTCGCGCGCGACGGCTACCTCGCCGACCTGGGCGAGCACATGTCGGACGAGCGCAAGAGCGACATCCCCGAGGGCATCCTCAAGTCGGTCACGGTCGACGACCAGATCGTCGCCTACCCGACCGAACTGCAGTCCTACATGGTCTTCGCCAACACCAAGCTGCTGAAGGACGCGGGCGTCGAGGTTCCCACCGGCGACACCATGACGTGGGACCAGTTGCGTGAGATGTCCAAGAAGGCCACCGCCAACGGCGTCTCCGGCATCGGCTGGGGCCTCGCCTCGCCGACCGCAGCCTTCATGGCGATGGGCCCCGGCTTCGACGGCACCTTCTTCGAGGGCACCGGCACCGACGCCAAGATCAACGTCGGCGACAACGAACTGGCGATCCCCGAACTCGTCCACGAGATGGCCTACACCGACAAGTCGCTGCTGCCCGTCACGCTGACCCAGTCCGGGGGCAAGACGCTTCCCTACTTCTACGACGGCAAGATCGCCATGACGATCCAGGGCTCCTACCAGGCGGCCAACATCGCAAAGGACGCCCCCGAGGGCTTCGAGTGGACGGTGCTTCCGCCGCTTGAGGGCACCGCGGGCGCCGAGCAGGCCGCCAACCCGCAGACCCTCTCCGTCAACGTCGACTCCGAGCACGTCGAGGAGTCGGTGCAGTTCATCGAGTACTTCACGAACACGGAGAACCTGGCGGCCGTCAACAAGGCCGACGCGCTCATCCCCGCCACCACCTCGGCGCAGGAGGCCCTCGCCAAGGAGATGGAGGGTGAGACCGGTTGGGACAACATCCTGAAGTCCGGCGCGCACATGACCGATGCCCCGTACCTGTTCGCCGACGCGTACGCGCAGTGGAAGGACACCGTGGCGACGCCCGCCTTCCAGCGCTACCTGGCAAACGAGATCGACAAGGCAGGCCTCCAGAAGGCTCTGACCGACGGCTGGGACCAGGTCAACCGCTAACCCATCATGGGGCGGTCGCCCGAGGGCGACCGCCCCGAAACACTTTCATGCAAGAGGAGCACGTTGTGAGCTGGCTGCAGGACCGTTGCGTCGCCGTCATCACAGGAGCCGCCGTGGGCGACGCCCTTGGCGGGGCGATCGAGGGCTGGACGCCCGAGCAGATCGAGGAGCGGCACGGGGGCCGGGTCGCGGGCATCGTCGAGCCCTGGTTCGAGAACTGGCGCACCGCACGCCCCATCGCCCCGTATCACAAGGGCGACGGCCACATCACCGACGACACCCTCATGACCAGGCTGCTCGTCGAGGTCTACGCGAAGCGCCGCCGCCACCTGGACGCCTACGACGTGGCGAAGGACCTCGTGCCGCTGATGATCGGCGAGCCCCGCTGGATCCCCGAGTTCGAGGCGGAGGCCCTGATCCTGCAGCGCGTCTTCCTCGCCGAGAAGTGGCTCGTCGCGCGCCTGCACTACGGCCACGTCGACCCCCGCGAGGCGGGCGTCGGCAACGTCGTCAACTGCGGTGCGACCATGTACATGGCCCCCGTCGGGCTTGCCAACGCGGGTGACCCGGACGCCGCCTACGCCGAGGCCATCGACATCACGGGGGCCCACCAGTCCAGCTACGGACGCGAGGCCGCGGGCGTGTTCGCCGCGATGGTCGCCGCCTCCGTCGCTCCCGGCGCCACCGTCGAGGGCGTCGTCGAGCACGCCATCCGCGTCTCCCACGACGGCACCCGCGCCGCGCTCGAGGCCGTCCGCGACGCGGTCAAGGGCATCGCCCGCCCGAGCACCGACGAGGAGCGCCGCGAACTCGGCCGCGTGATCCGCGAGGCCGTCGCCCCGTTCGACTCGGTCGGCCCCGAGTACCGCAACATGTCGATGGACGCGAGGCGCCCTTCGCGCACCAAGTCGATCGAGGAACTCCCCGTCGCCGTCGGCATGCTGCTCGGCTACCAGGGTGACTTCCGCGAGTCGGTGCTCGGCTCGGTCAACTACGGCCGCGACGCCGACTCCATCGCCGTGATGGCGGGCGCCGTCGCGGCAGGCCTCGGCGGCGTCGACAGCGTGCCGACCGAATGGGTCGACGACATCGAGAAGGCGAGCAGGTTCGACCTGCGTGGCACCGGCGAACTGATGGGCCGCGCCGCCCGGGCCATCGCCGACGACGACCGGGCAGCAGCCACCGCCAAGCTGGCCCTCCTGAAGGGCATCGGGGAGGGACGGGCATGAGGCTCACCTGGGCCCAGCCTGAAGACCTCCTCGCGCACGAGTTCGTCGCGGCCGCCGCCGACGGTAAGGCCATCGACGCGGTCAGGGACGCCTGGATCGCCGCCGGAGGCGACCCGGTTCCCGCCGTCAGCGGCGCCGGACCGAACCCCGCAACCCCCGAACTGCGCGACCTGGCGCGGCGACTCCTCGCCGACCTCGACGCGCTCCCCGCCACCCCCGACCCGGAGCAGCCGGAGGAGTGGGCCGACATCGTCGCGCTGCTTCCCGCCGCTGCCGTCGCCCCCGCGGGCCGGGATCTGGAGTCGCGCCTGCTCGGCGCCTGGACGGGCCGGGCCGCGGGCTGCCTGCTCGGCAAGCCCGTCGAGAAGATCCCGCGGCAGGGCATCGAGGAGATCGCCCGGGCGACCGGACGCTGGCCCATCTCGCGGTGGTTCACCGAGGTCGGCCTGCCCGACGACGTCGCGGCACGCTGGCCCTGGAACAAGCGCTCCCGGCCCACGTCGTTGGAGGAGAACATCGACGGGATGCCCGAGGACGACGACCTCAACTACCCGATCCTCGCCCTTGCGCTGGTCGAGCGCCACGGCCGCGACTTCAGCACCGACGACGTCGCCCAACTGTGGCTGGAGAACCTTCCTGCCGGCCGCGTGTTCACCGCAGAGCGGATCGCGCTGCGCAACATCCTCGAGGCTCGGCCCGTGCCGGAGACCGCGACGCACGAGAACCCGTTCCGGGAGTGGATCGGCGCCCTGATCCGCACCGACGTGTTCGGCTGGATCAACCCGGGCGACGTGCTGGCCGCCGCCGAACTCGCCTGGCGCGACGCCCGGCTCAGCCACACCCGCAACGGCGTCTACGGCGCCATGTGGGCCGCTGCCCTCGGCGCCGCGTCGATGGTCGCCTCCGACGTCGACGAGGTCCTCGACCTGGCCTCCACCGTCGTGCCGCCCGGCAGCAGGCTCGCCGGCGCGATCGCGCTCGGCCGCTCCGCCGCGGCCGACACCGACCTCACCGAGCCGGGCATCCGCGCCGCGCTCGACCGGATCCACGCCGAACTCGGCGACCTGCACTGGGTCCACGTCCTCAACAACGCCGCCGTGATCGCCTACGCGCTCGCCGCGGGCAGGGGCGACTTCGGGCAGAGCATCGCGCTCGCCGTCACCGCCGGCTGGGACACCGACTCGGCAGGTGCGACCGTCGGCGCGGTCGTCGGGGCCCTCCGCGGCGTCGACGGCATCGGGGCCCAATGGGTCGAGCCGATCAAGGGCCGGATCGCCAGTTCGATGCCCGGCGGCGACCAGCCGATCGCCGCACTCGCCGCGCGCACCCTGGCCCTGGCGCGCGCCTGAAGACCGGGGCCCGGCCACGGGGGGAGCGGCCGGGTCCCACCACACACCCGCCGACAGGCGGCCGAGGAGAAGGACACATGTACGCATTCGACCCGTTGGTACCTCGCCCCATCGACAAGCCGATGGAGGTGCCCGCCGGGGAACTGGACGGGAAGCAGTTGGTCGCCCTCGACGAGGGCAAGATCTTCGTCGGGCCAGCCGAGGTCGCCGAGCGAGGACGGTGGCGCGACAGCCTCGCCCGCTGGCGCGAGGACGCACGGGCACGGCACGCCTTCGACGCGTCCGCCTACGACCGGCCGGAGGCCGCTTGGGCGGCGACCTGCTTCACGGTCGCCCAGGTGTGGCTCTGGGACGAACTCTTCTACTCCTTCGAGGAGCGCCGCTTCACCCCCGAACGCTTCCTCGACGACGCCCGCGAACGCTTCGGCGGCCTCGACGCCGTCGTGCTCTGGCACGCCTACCCGATCATCGGCATTGACGAACGCAACCAGTGGGACTACTACCGCGACGTCCCAGGCATCGCCGAGTTGGTGCGGCGCCTGCACGACCTCGGCGTGCGGGTCTTCGTCGACTACAACCCCTGGGACACCGGAACCCGGCGCGGCGACGACGACCTCACCGAACTCGCCGCGCTGGTGCGCGACCTCGGCGCCGACGGCGTCTTCCTCGACACCCTGAAGAAGGCCGAGCCCGAACTGGTAGCCCGGCTCGAGGCCGCCCGCCCCGGGATCGTGCTGGAGGGCGAGTCGAAGCTCCCGGTCGAACGGATCGCCGACCACTCGACGTCGTGGGCGCAGTTCTTCGCCGACTCGCCCGTGCCCGGCGTGCTGCGGGCGCACTGGTTCGAGCGCCGCCACATGCAGCACCACATCCGCCGCTGGCACCGCGACCACTCCGAGGAACTGCAGTCGGCCTGGCTCAACGGCGTCGGCATGATGGTGTGGGAGGTCGTCTTCGGCGTCTGGGTCGGCTGGAACCGGCGCGACGCCGCGACCATGAAGCGGATGCTGACGGTGCAGCGCGCCGCATCCGAGTTCCTCCTCGACGGCGTGTGGACGCCCCTGGCCGACCTCGACCCCGCCGCGGAGGCGGCAGGCGTCTACGCGTCGGCCTGGACGCTCGGCCCCGTCACGCTGTGGACGCTGGCCAACCGCGCCGAGACCGACTACCACGGCCCCGCGTTGCCTCCCGACGCCCTCGCGCTGACCCCGAACCCGGGGGACGGCGAACGCCGCGCCGGGCTGCAGCCCACCGGCGGCACGGTGCACGTGCCCGCCCGAGGGGTGGCCGCAGCCCTCACCGTCGCCGCCGACGCGGCCGTGCCCGCCTGGGCCGCGGCCGTCGCGGCCGACCTGGCCGAGCAACCCGTCGAGCCGGACGCGTCCTTCCCACACCGCCTCGCCCGACGGGTCGTGCCGCGGCCCCGCTTCGGGGTCCCGCCCGCTGGCTCGATCGTGGTGCCATCGGGCGACCACGTGCTGACAGTGCGGCACCGGGCCCGCGAGACCGGCATGTACCAGGGCGCGCCCTACGTCGACGAATGGAAGCCGCTCGTGCCGCGCCTGCACGACGCCCGCACCCTGCAGCGCGAGGCGCACCTCGTCGCGCCGGTGGCGGTCGCACCGACCGAGGTGACCAACGCCCAGTTCGCCGCCTTCCTCGCCGACAGCGGGTGGCGTCCCGCCGACGGGTACCGCCTCCTGGCGCACTGGGTCGACGGCGCGCCGACCCCCGAGCAGGCCGACCGGCCCGTCACCTTCGTCGGCCTCGACGACGCCCGCGCCTACTGCGAATGGGCAGGCGGCAGGCTGCCAACCGAGGACGAGTGGCAACTCGCCGCCCAGAGCCCCGCCTTCGAGCGCGGCGCCCCGGAAGTGTGGAACTGGACCGAGTCCGAACACAGCGACGGCCGCACCCGGTTCGTGATGCTCAAGGGAGGCAGCCGCTACCTCGCCGAGGGCTCCGACTGGTACGTCGAGGGCGGCCTGCACGCGCCCGACTACGCCGTGAAATACCTGATCCCCGGCCTCGGCCTCGACCGCGGCGCCACCGTCGGGTTCCGGATCGCGTTCGACGGGAGGCAGGCGCGATGAGCACCGGGACCGACCCCTCGCGGGGCGCGCTCCACGGGCTGCGCGTGATCGACGCCTCGACGCTGTTCGCCGGCCCGATGGCCGCGATGCACCTGGGCGACATGGGCGCGGACGTGATCAAGGTCGAACACCCGAACCGGCCCGACCCGTCCCGCTCGCACGGCGTCTCGCGCGACGGCGTCAACCTGTGGTGGAAGACGCTCGGCCGCAACAAGAGGGCGGTCACGGTCAACCTCAACAGCGACGGCGGGCGCGAGGTCTTCCTGCGCCTCGTCGAGACCGCCGACGTCGTGATCGAGAACTTCCGCCCCGGGACCCTCGAACGCTGGGGCCTCGGCCCCGACGTGCTGCTCGCCGCCAACCCGCGCCTCGTGCTTGCCCGCGTCACCGGCTTCGGACAGTTCGGCCCCATGAAGGCCCGCGCCGGCTTCGGGACCCTCGCCGAGGCGATGAGCGGGTTCGCCGCGACCACGGGAGAGCCGGACGGCCCGCCGACGCTCCCGCCGTTCGGGCTGGCCGACGGCATCGCGTCGCTGTCGACCGCCTACGCGATCATGGTCGCGCTGCACGCCCGCGAGGCGACGGGTGAGGGGCAGGTCGTCGACACGGCCATCATCGAGCCGATCCTCGCGATGCTCGGCCCGCAGATCACGCGCTGGGACCAACTCGGCACCGTCCAGCCACGCACCGGCAACCGGTCGGTCAACAACGCGCCCCGCAACACCTACCGCACCGCGGACGGGTCGTGGGTCGCGGTGTCGACGTCGGCCCAGTCGATCGCAGAGCGCGTGATGCGGTTGGTCGGGCGCCCCGAACTGATCGATGAGCCCTGGTTCGCGAGTGGCGCCGACCGCGCGCTGCACGCCGACGAACTCGACGACGCGGTCGGTGGCTGGATCGCCGAGCGCTCCCGCGACGAGGTGATCGCGGCATTCGAGGCCGCCCAGGCGGCGGTCGCCCCGATCTACGACGCGCACGACATCGTCGAGGACCCGCAGTTCCGGGCGCTCGGCACCATCCACGAGATCGACGATCCAGAGCTTGGCCCGATGCTGATGCAGGGGCCGCTGTTCAGGCTGTCGGAGCACGAGGGCGTCATCGCGCACACCGGTCGCGCGCACGGCCAGGACACCGAGGCGGTGCTCGCCGACCTCGGCCTGGACGCCGAGGCCGTCGCCCGTCTCCGTGAGGAGGGGGCGGTATGAGCAGGCCAGTGGTGGTGCTCCTGTACGTGCCCGCCGACCGGCCAGACCGGATCGGCAAGGCCCTGACGAGCGGGGCCGACGGCATCATCGTCGACCTGGAGGACGCGGTCGCACCGTCGGCCAAGGACGCCGCCCGGGGCGTGCTCGCCACGCTGCCCGACCTGGCCCGCTCCGCGTTCCCCGAGCTGGTCGAATCTCCGTTCCCCGAGCGTGTCGAGGGGTCCGAAACCGACGACGAGGAGCGGAGGGTTCGACAGGCTCAGCCAACCGTGGCCGCCGAACAGGCTGGCCCGTTCCCCGAGCTTGTCGAGGGGTCCGAAACCGACGCCGGGGCCGAGGATCAAGCCCGACCAGCCACCCCGACAGCGGCCCGACCCGTCGTCCAGGTTCGCATCAACGCCGTCGGGACGCCCTGGCACGATGCCGACGCCGAGGCACTCGCCGCCCTGCCGACCTGGGTCTCCGCACGGATCCCCAAGGCCGAGCGGGTCGAGGACATCGAGGACCTGGCGCGCAGGCTGCCCGGCCGCGACCTGCACCTGCTGATCGAGTCGGCGCTCGGCGTCGAGCGCGCCTTCGACCTCGCGTCCTGCCCACAGGTCGCCTCCCTCGGCCTGGGCGAGGCCGACCTCAAGGCCGACCTGGGCGTCACCGCCGAAGGCCTCGACTGGGTCCGCGGCCGGATCGTCAACGCGGCCCGCGCCGCCGGGCTGCCGTCGCCGCTGATGTCGGCCTTCACGCACGTCACCGACCTCGAAGGCCTCGCCGCCTCGTGCCGAGACGGCAGGGCACGGGGCTTCCTCGGCCGCAGCGCCATCCACCCCAGGCAGATCGACACGATCCGCGAGTCCTTCCGACCCACCGCCGAGGAGGTCGCCCGCGCGCACACCGTCCTCGACCGCATCGAGGGTTCCGTCGCCGCAGGCGTCGGCGCCCTGCAACTCGCCGACGGCACCTTCCTCGACCTCGCCATGGTCGAGTCGGCCCGCCGCACGATCGCCCTGGCCACCGACTAGGCGCGACCCTGCCGGGTCGCGCGACCCGGCCACCAGCAGAACCGGGCACCGTCGCCCGCCCGAACCGAGAGGCTCACCGATATGCAAGCACGCACCTGGAGGGCGGCCCTCGCGGGAGCCCTCGTCGCGGCACTGACCGCCGCAGGGGCCGCGATCCTCGTCACGACCCAGCAGGGCGCCAAGCACGGCCAGGTGGTCGCGGGTCGCGTCGACGGGACGGCCGCGGGCGCCGTCGACTACAACGTCTACCTGCCGCCGGGCTACGACGCGGGCACCGATCGCTACCCGGTCGTCTACCTGCTGCACGGACGCGGAGACACCTCCGCCGCCTGGCCGCGCGTCGCCGCCGACCTGGACGAACTGATCGGCGACGGCGACATGCAGCCGATCATCGCCGTGATGCCAGACGCGCCGTGGAACGACCGCGGCTCCTGGTACACCGACTCGCTCTACACCGGCACCGCGGCGGGCGGGCCCGGCGTCGCCGTCGAGACGGCGCTGTCGAAGGACCTGGTCGCACACATCGACGCCACCTACCGCACCGTTGCCGACCGGGAGGCGCGCGCCGTCGGCGGCTACTCGATGGGCGGCTCCGGAGCGCTCCGGTTCTCGACGGCGCATCAGGAGGACTTCTCGGCGGCCATCGTGCTCAGCCCCGCCGTCTACACCCCTCTCCCGCCGGCCGACTCATCGGCCCGCGAGTACGGCGGCTACGGCGTCGGCGCCAGCCTCTTCGACTCGGCCCGCTACGAGGAACTGAACTACCCGACGACGTTCGAGCGCTTCGACGCGGGCCTGCCGGTTCACCTGTTCATCGCCGTCGGCGACGACGAGTGGCCCAACCCCGACCCGGCCGAGGCCCACAACGACATCGACCTCGAGTCGGCCCTGCTCTACAACGCCGCGCGCCGGGTGCCCGGCGTCACCGCGGAACTGCGGATCATGAACGGCGGGCACGACTGGGACGTCTGGCAGCCCGCCTTCAGGGAGGGCATCGTCGACGTGGCCTCGCGGCTACGCACCCAGCCCGCAGCAGGCTGGGACGCCGAGGCGTTCGGCACCAGCGGCGACGATCGGGCCGGGGGAGTCGTCGAGCACGCCGACGGGTCCACGACGGTCGTGCTGAACGTCGCCGGCGAGATGCCAGGGCACACCCCGCTCGGCGGCATGGACGTCGTGGTGCTCCGCCGCGACGCCGCAGGCAAGACGCTGTGGCAGACCACGCTCGGCACCGCCGCAAACGACCGCGCCTACGGCGTCGTCGAGGGCGAGGACGGAGAGGTGCTGATCGGCGGCTACACGCGCGGCACCTGGGCGACCGGGGAGGAGCGGGCCAACGACGACATGTTCATGGCCGTGCTCGACGCCGACGGCAAGCAGGTCGCGTCGGCCCAGGTCGGCGATCCCGGTGCCGCGGACCGCGCCTACGGCGTCGCCTCCGACGGCGCGGGCGGCATCTACCTCGCGGGCTACACGTCGGGCCGGGTCGGCGACCAGCCCTCCGCGGGTGACAAGGACATCGTCGCGGCGCGGGTCTCACGCACCGGCCAGGTGCTCTGGGTCGACCAGTTCGGCGGCGCGGGCGAGGACAAGGCCATGACGGCGGCCGCCGACTCCGACGGGGGCCTGGTGCTCGGCGGCATCGCGACCGACGGCCTTCCCGACGCGCCGGGCAAGGGCTCCGGCGACGGATGGGTCGCGGGCTGCAGCCCCGACGGGGTGCGCGGCTGGATCGCCCCGCTCGCGACAGAGGCCAACGAGCAGGTCACCGGAGTCACGGTGTTGAGCGACGGCCAGGTGCTGGCGATCGGCCACACCAAGGGAACGCTCGGCGAGGCCAACCTGGGCGACAACGACATCTTCGTCGCGTCGATCGCGCCCAACCCGCGGGCACGCGCAGCCGCGCTGAGCCCCACCTGGGTGACGCAACTTGGCACCTCGACCGACGACCGTGGCGGCGCCATCGTCGCGACCCCGGACGGCGGCGCGTACGCGCTGGCCGCCACCTACGGCGCGATGGGCACCTCGCACGGCGGGGTCGACGTCGTCGGCTTCGCCATCTCCGCCGACGGTGACGTGTCCGGCATCGACCAGTTCGGTTCGCGGGAGCGCGACGGCTCGGACGAATGGGACGAGACCAACCTGAGCGCCGCCGCAGGCGCGAAGGGCGTCTGGGCGACCGGGCTCACGTTCGGCGCGCCCACCGGGTTCACCAACGCGGGGGCGGGAGACGTGTTCCTGACCAGGCTGGCGACCGGACCGTCGGCCTCCCCGTCGCCCAGCGCGACGAGTTCCCCGTCGACCTCCCCGTCCGCCTCGCAGCCCGCGTCGCCCTCGGCCACGCCGTCGACCTCTCCCAGCAGCGCGCCGTCGACCTCTCCCACGACCACGCCGACCGGGTCGGGCTCTCCATCGGCGGCGCCGTCAACCCGACCGACACCGGGGCTGCCGAGCACCGGACGGGGGGTGCCCGTCGCGGCCGGGTGAAGGTAGGCGTTGAGCAGTGATCGGGACGCGTTGCGCGCCGTCAGCGTCCACTCGCGGCGCGACCGTCGTCGAAACCCGAACGCTGCTCAGCGCAGGCGCTCCCAACCTGGAAGCCTCCGGCGGTTCCGGCAACGGCTTGAGTGGAGGCCTTCGGCGTGAGACGGTGGAAGCAGGAGGAAACCATGAAGAACGTTGCCACGACCATCGGTGCCCCCCTCGCGGGCCTCGCGCTCCTGCTCACGGGATGCTCCGGGGCCGACTCAGGCACCCCGAGCCCACAGCCGCCGATCGCCCCCACCCAGGCCCAGCCTGCCAGCCCTGAAGCGTCCGCCGAGCCGACGCAGCCGGCCCAGACGGGGAGCGAGCAGCCGAACAACATGGCGTCCGGTCCCGCGGAAGACACGGACCTGGCCACGGCCACCGGGTTCATCGCGGCGGAGAAGGCGGTGGAGACCGCGACAGCCGAGGCCTCCGGCACCGTGCATAACCTCGAACTGGAGTATTCGGCGTTCCACAAGGCGTGGGTCTACAAGGTCGAGATCCAGGACGGCGGCACCGACCACGAGTTCGAACTCGACGCCACCTCCGGCGCCGTCCTGAAGAAGGAGACCGACTCGGAGGACGGCACCGAGAAGGCCATCGACCTGACCGCGATGAGCCCGGCGGATGCCATGAAGGCCGCGCAGGGCGTCAAGGCGGGCACCGTCAGCGAGTGGAAGCTCGACTGGGACGACAACGCGCTGATCTACGAGGTCAACATCCGTGAGGGCGGCGACACCGTCGAGGTCCGCGTCGACACGGCCTCGGGCCAGGCAACGCTCGACGACTGAGCCGAGGCTCAGTCCTTGGCGTCGAGGCCCTCAATCGCCTCAAACAGGTGCGCGAGGTAGCCCGGCACGTCCAGGGCGCGTGCGAGCAGGGCGTTGGGCGAGGCGTCGACATCCCCGTTCAGCGGGTAGGCGACGGTGGCCGTGACGTGAGCCGGCTCCCAGTCGACCAGATGCGGGCGGGTCAGGACGGCGACCGCGACGGGGTCGTGCAGCGCACAGGTCGCACCGCGTCGCGTCCCTTCGGCGAGGGTTCCCAGGTGGTCGATCCACGCCATCGTGTGCCTGCCCGCGTACCGCTCGAAGCTGTTGCCGCCGATCGACATCACGGCCGCCTCGTCGCGCCGCAGCCGCCCCCGTGCGGTGACGTCGTGTCCCAGCACCCGGATCGGCGCCCCGCTGCCGAGCACCGCTGCGGCGGCGGCCGGGTCGGTGGAGAAGTTCAGTTCCGGCGGGTCGCCGTCCGTGGTGGAGGCCTGCCCCCCGACGATGACGATCTCGCGCACAAGAGCGGGCAGGTCCGGGTCGATGTCGAGCGCCGTCGCGACGTTGGTCAGCGGCCCGATGGCGACGATGGTGATCTCGCCCGGGTGCGCGGCCACCAGTTCGGCGATCCGCGCCGCAGCGGGCCCGGCGTCGGCCGTGTGGTGCCCGAACTGCTCGGCGAGAGTCGGGAACGCCTCGCGGTGGCGCACCGACGCGCACAGCGGCGTGCTTGCTCCCCGGTAGACGGGCACGTGCCGGTGCCTCAACCGGTCGAGGATCTCCTTGCTCAGCAGCACCACGCTGTCGACGTCGGCGTTGCCGTGGACGCAGGTGATGGCCCTGACCTGAATGTCCGGGTCGGCGAGCGCAAGCGCGAGCGCGTAGCCGTCGCCGACGTCTGAGCCGGGCACCCCCATCGCCAGATCGGTGTCGATGATGATCGGGACGGGTGGTGCGCTGGCGGCCAAGGTCACACTTTCGAGTAGCTCAGACCAGAGCGACGGTGGCATCCAGGTGATGCGGGATTGAGCCTGTTGTCAGGCCCGCTCCGGCCGGGTTGACGACCATTGTGGAGGGGGCCTCTCGCGTGGCGCACCACCCCCGAGGGGCAGGACCTAATGGGTGAGCCGTGTACCTCACCCGGTAGCCACTGGCACGACGGGTCGCCTCGCGCACCGGTGAGGCACGCTACTCGAAGGCCTCCAGTGGGGGTTCGAGGATCGGGAGACGCAGCGTGAACTTCGCGCCGGCGCCCGGCTGGTTGCCCGCCTTGACGGAGCCGCCGTGCACCTCCGCGGTGTGGGCGACGATCGCGAGGCCGAGTCCAGTGCCGGGAGTGTTGCGCGCCTTGTCGGAGCGGTAGAACCGGTCAAACACCAGGGGAAGGTCGTCCTCCTCGATACCCGGGCCCTGGTCGATGATCGTCAGCTCGCCCTCCTCGAGGTGGACGCGGATGACGCCGTCGGACGGGGAGAATTTCACGGCGTTGTCGAGCAGGTTTGTGATGGCGCGTTCGAGCGTTGACGGGTCGCCCATGATCGGCGTCGTCTCCAACGACATGTCGAACTCGATGCCGGGCCCGCGCCGCCTCGCGCGCTCGACGGCGGCGACCGTGATGTCGGCGAGGTCGACCAGTTCGTGGGGGCGCTGCAGGTGGTCGTCGCGCGTCAACGCGACCAGGTCGCCTACCAGGGCGGAGAACTCGCCGAGCTGGGCGGCGACGTCGCCGAGCACCTCGGTGCGGGCGCCCTCGGGGAGCATGCCGGAGGTGTCGTCGGCGACCAGCAGTTCGATGTTGGTGCGCATCGAGGTGAGCGGCGTGCGAAGCTCGTGGCCCGCGTCGGCGATGAGCTGTCGCTGCTGCTCGCGCGACTGCGCCAGCGACCGGAGCATGGTGTTGAAGGACTGGGTGAGCTCGCCGAGGTCGTCGCGTCCGTAGATCCGGATCGGGTTCAGCTCGTCGGTCTGCGTGACGGACTTCACCGCCTGCGACAGGCGCCGCACGGGGGCGAGCACCGCCCGCCCGGTCCACAGGGCCGCGAGCGTCGCGGTCGCGACGCCCAGGCCGCCGGCGATCAGCAGCACGACCCACAAGGTGCCGAGCGTCGTCTCGAGGCCGCTCATCGGCCGGGCGAACATCACCGCGACCGGCGTGGAGCTGTCGATCCGCATCGGGACGGCGACCACGCGGTAGGTGACGCCGTCGGCGTCGAGGGTGCGCGCCGAGGACCCGAACTGCAGGCGCGCGATGCTCACCTCGGTCGCGGTGGGCGCGATGTCGCGCGACTGGCCCGGCATCTGGGCGACCGACGCGTCGGCCCCGACGACGGCGAGCAGCCCGTTCGAGGCGACGAGCAGGCCGGCCGACAGCCTGCCCATGTCTGCGTAGTCGGCGGCGACGGAGGCCGTGGCGTTCTGTGCGACCTGGACCAGCTCACGGTCCAACTGGTCGAGCAGCGACCAGCGCGTGACGGTGAAGGTGGTCGCACCGACGAGTAACACCGAGATCGCGACGCTGGCGCCGGTCAGGAGCGCGAGCCGCCACTGGAGCGACTGCCCACTGACGAGGCGGCCGATGGCGCGTCGGATCCGGATCCACCAGCTGGAGATCACGGGGGAGTTTCACGCAGGACGTAGCCGATGCCACGAACGGTGTGGATCAGCCGCGGCCGTCCTCCGGCCTCGGTCTTGCGTCGGAGATAGCCGATGTAGACCTCAAGCGAGTTCGCCGTCGTCGGGAACTCGAAGCCCCACACCTCGTTGAGGAGCGTGTTGCGCTCCATCACGCGGCGCGGGTTCTCCATGAACACCTGCAGCAGCGCGAACTCGGTACGGGTCAAAGAGATGTGCTGGCCGCCGCGGGTCACCTCGCGGTGCTGCGTGTCCAGCGTCACGTCCTGGAAGTTGAGCACCTTGGACTCGGCCTCAGGCGTCGGCTTCGAGCGCCGGGTGAGCGCGCGCAACCGGGCGAGCAACTCGTCAAGCGCGAAGGGCTTGACCATGTAGTCGTCGGCGCCCGCATCGAGACCGTCCACGCGGTCGCCGACGGCGTCGCGGGCGGTCAGGATCAGGATCGGGGTGTCGTTGCCCCCGTCGCGCAGCATCCGGGTCGTCTCGAGGCCGTCGAGCCGCGGCATCATGACGTCCATGATGATCGCGTCGGGCGTGTAGCTGACCAGCTTCGCGAGCGCCTCGACGCCGTCGGCCGCGGTCTGCACCTCGTCACCGGAATAGGTCAGGGAACGCGCGAGCGAATCGCGGACGGCTTGATCGTCGTCTACCACCAGGATCTGCATGGCTCTACCCTGTCACCTTCCTCTGCTTGCCTGGATCCTACCTGGGTCTAGTGCCCGATGCCGATTGTCACCCGGCGCTTCTGCGCGGCGTCGATAGGCTGGCGCGATGAGCAAGCTTGTTTTCGTCTGTTGGGGCAACATCTGCCGCTCGCCGATGGCGGAGCGGGTGGCGCGCCGCGAGGTTCAGGAGCGGGGCCTCGACGTCGCCGTCGAGAGCTTCGGCATCTCGTCGGAGGAGTCGGGCAGCCCCATCGACCGGCGGGCGGTGAAGACGCTCAGGTCGCACGGATACGACGCCGACGGGCACCGGGCGAGGAAGGTGAACCCCGCCGACCTGCTCGACGCGGATCTGGTGGTCGCCGTCGAGCCGTTCCAGGTCGACCGGTTGCTGGCGATGGCACCCGGCGCCAACATCGCCCTGCTCAACGACTTCGACCCCTCCAAGCCGAAGGGGGAGGCGCTGATCGACCCCTGGTACGGCGACCAGGCGGGCTTCGAGGACACGCTTGCCGACATCGAGGCCGCGATGCCCGCCATCCTGGACGCGGTCGCCGACTGATCGAACCCCGCCCTGACATGCGGTGCAGGTAGGCTCCCCGGATGACGGGCCCAAAGATCTTGGCATTGGTGCAGGCGGGCGGAGCGGGCGGACGGATGGACGTCCTCACGGCGGAGAACGCGAAGCCGGCGCTGCGGTTTGCCGGCTGCTACCGGCTGATCGACTTCGTGTTGTCCAACCTGATGCACTCGGCGATCTCCGACGTGTGGGTCAGCGTCGCCTACCAGGCAGGTGCCGTCGCCGACGCGCTGCGCAACGGACGGCCGTGGGACCTCGACCGCACCTACGGCGGCCTCGCGATCGTGGCGCAGCAGGAGGGCTTCACGACGCACGAGTCGGGCAGTAGCGCGGGCAATGCCGACGAACTGTTCATGCTCCGGGACCGGATCCGGGCACACGGCGCCGACCTGGTCCTGGTGCTCAGCGCCGACCACGCGTACCGCGTCGACTATCGGGCGTTGATCGAGACGCATGTGTCGAAGGGGGCAGAGGCCACCGTCCTGTCCACCGACATCTCTGACCTGCACGGCGCGGTCGCCAGCGACCATGGCGTCCTGGAGGTCAACCGGCTCGGCAGGGTCACCGGCTTCGAGTACAAGCCGGAGCGTCCCCTCGGGACCGAGGTGGCCGTCGAGGCCATCGTCTACAGCGCCGCAAGCCTCATCGAGGTGTTGGAGGAGTTGCACCGGGAGATCAACGCGACCGGCGAGGACGGGCTGGAGACCCCGGGCCTCGGCGACTTCGGGGAGCGACTGATCCCCAGGCTCGTGGCTCGTGGGCGGACGTACCGGCACCGTCTCGACGGGTACTGGCGCGACCTGGGTCAGCCGCACCACTACCTCAACGCGCACCTCGAATTGGTCCGCGATGAGACAGACCTCTTCAGCCGGGCATGGCCGGTGGTCGGCCATCAGCCGCAGATGCTGCCCGCACGCATCGATGCGCAAGCCGAGCTCCACGAGAGCCTCGTCAGCCCCGGCTGCGTCATCGGTGGGAGCGTGACGCGCAGCGTGCTCTCGCCCGGCGTGGTGGTCGAGCCGGGCGCGACGCTCGTCGAGTGCGTCGTGGGTGACGGTGTGGTCGTCCGATCCGGCGCCCGGGCCTTCCGCAGCATCCTGGACGCCGGGGCGGAACTGCGCTCAGGTGCGCTGGTGGGCTCTGCCGACGCTGACCTGTCGGACGCCGACGCCATCGCGATCGTCGGGCGCGACAGCGTGGTTGACTCTCACATCGGCGCGGGGGCGCGTCTCTACCCCGGCTCCTCGGCGTGAGCAGCCGGAACCGCCCGGCGTCGGGCCACTATCCTGAAGCCTCACCACGAAAGGCGCGACGATGAACCTGCACGGCCGCAGCTTCCTCAAGGAACTCGACTTCACCCCCGACGAGTGGCGCTCGCTGCTCGACCTGTCGGCGGAGTTGAAGGCGCAGCGACGCGAGGGTCGCGAGGATCGGCGCCTCGTCGGCAAGCAGGTCGCGCTGCTGTTCGAGAAGACGTCGACGCGCACCAGGTGTGCCTTCGAGGTCGCGATGGCCGACCAGGGCGGCACCACGACCTACCTCGACCCGTCCGGCTCGCAGATCGGGCACAAGGAATCCGCGGCCGACACGGCCCGGGTGCTCGGCCGCTGGTACGACGGCATCGAGTACCGCGGCGCAGGTCAGGACGTCGTCGAGACGCTCGCCGCCAACGCCGGGGTGCCCGTCTACAACGGGCTGACCGACGACTGGCACCCGACGCAGATGCTGGCCGACCAGTTGACGATGCTCGAGCACTGCGACAAGCCGCTGAACGAGATCGCCTTCGCGTTCCTCGGCGACGCGCGCAACAACGTCGGCAACTCCCTGCTGATCTCCGGCGCCCTGATGGGCATGGACGTGCGGATGGTGGCGCCCGCCTCGCAGCACAACGCCGAAGATGTGGTCGCAGAGGCCCGCAGGATCGCCGAGGACACCGGCGCCCGGATCACCGTCACCGACGACGTCGCCGAGGGAGTGCGTGGCGTCGACTTCGTCTACACCGACGTGTGGGTCTCGCTCGGCGAGCCGAAGGAGGTGTGGGCCGAGCGGATCGCCCTGCTCCGCCCGTACCAGGTCAACGCGGAACTGCTCGCCGCCACCGGCAACCCGCAGGTGAAGTTCATGCACTGCCTCCCGGCGTTCCACGACCTGGAGACCTCGGTCGGCCGCGACCTCAAGGAGCAGTTCGGCATCGAGGGCGTCGAGGTGACCGACGACGTGTTCGAGTCGGAGGCCAGCATCGTCTTCGACCAGGCCGAGAACCGGATGCACACCATCAAGGCGGTCCTGGTCGCCACCCTCGCCGACTGACCGCTTCTGCTGGGTCGGGTCTTCACTTGAGCATGTTTGGTTGCTCGTTGCCGTTTCGGCACGGTTTGAACGTTCAGATCGGAACGAGTTACCAAACATGCTCAAATCCCGACCCGAGCAGCGCCCGGGGGACGCGAGGAGGGGCGGGGTCGACTGGCCCCGCCCCTCCCGCTGTCGAACTGGAACGCCGTTGGCGCCCGTCGAGACTCAGACGCCCGTCGAGGGCGGACCGGGCTTCGTCGGGGGCTTAGGCGTCGGGGTCGGCTTAGGGGTCGGCGTCGAGTCCTCTCCCTTGACCTCCATCGGCCACCAGATCTCGGTGCCCGACTCCTTGACCACGAAGCGCAGCATCTGCGTCTCGGTCGCGGCGCGTGCCGTCGCCGCGGGCAGGGTGAAGCCTGCCGGGAGTTGGACGGACACGGTCCCCGCGCCGTCGGTGACCTTGCCGGTGCCGATCAGCGTCGACCCGAGGTAGGCCTCGATGGTCGAGTTGAACAACTGCGGCGAGACCTTCGCGCCCTCCGGGGCGAGCAGCATGTCGAGCGTCTGCGGTGCGACGCCGTCCTTCAGCGCCTGGCCGAAGGTGAACGTCAGCGCAGGGCCGCCGACGACCAGCGGGCCAGCGGGGGCCTTCGTCGAGACGCCGCGCATCGTGTAGTCGGGGCTGTGCGGGCTGTTGTCCTCGACCCACGAGACCCAAGCCTCCAGGTCCGCACGTCCCGTGTCCTTGGTGTTCTTGCCCTTGGCCAACTCGACGAAGTTGTCGCCACCGGAGATCAGGAAGGATCCGGATCCGATGGTGTACGTGCCCGCGGGATCGATCGGCTGGCCGTTGACCATGATCGAGGTGATCCTGGAGCCCTCCGGGAGCGACTCGTCATAGGTGTAGCTCACGTTGTCGGAGAGCCCGAGCGCCAGGAACGGCCGCGAGGGAACCTCGCCCTCGGGGTCGCGCTGCCACTGCTGCTCCAACACCGTCTTGAACTGAGCGCCGGTGATCTGGGTCGTGAACAGCGAGTTCGCGAACGGCAGCGTCAGGGCCGCCTCACGGAAGGTGATGTCCCCCTTGTCGAAGCTGTCGCGGGTGCCTCCGGGGTTCTGGACGCCGATGAAGGTGTCGTCGTCGGCGCCGAGGGTCTCCTTGAACATCTGGGCGACCATGTTGCTCATCGGCGACTCGACGAAGCGGGTGTCGGCATTGCCCTCCAGCGGCGTCGAGATGGCCTCGGTCGCGTCACCGATGACCCGCTGGCCCTTCTCCATGGCGACCGTGTAGGCCGCCGCGGCGATCTCGTTGATCTCCTTGATCCGCGGGAACGACTCGTCGGAGGCCTCCGCGGCCTCGATGGTCGAACCGGTCGCGCTGCAGAGCGCCTTTGCCGTGGTGTCGACCTCGAGGTCCAACTGGGCGAGGTTCTCGGAGTAGGACTTGGCCTGCAGGAGCGGCCTGCCGTTCACGTCGTCCCAGCTGTACAACTGGTGCGTGTGGCCGTTGAAGATCGCGGCGACGCGGCTGTCGACCTTGCGGTAGATGTCGTCGAAGGCGGCCGACGAGGCGGCGTTCTCGGCGGCGGTGAGCTTGCTGTTGGCGGCACCCTCGTGGAAGGACGCGAGCACGATGTCGGCCTCGCCGTTGGCGGGGTCGCCGTCGAGGAGTTCCTCGGTGACGCGGTTGACGGCCTCGACGGGGTCGCCGAACGTCAGGTCCGTGATGCCGCCGGGCGACACGAGCGACGGCACGTCGCCGGTCACGGCGCCGACGATCGCGATGTCGATGCCCGCCTTGGTGATGATGTCGTAGGCCTTCAACGGCGCGGGCACGGTGGTGGTGCCCTTGGTGTAGACGTTGGCGCCCAGGTAGGAGAACCCGCTGGCCTTGCCCGCGACGTGGCCTGCCAGGTCGCTCCAGCCCTTGTCGAACTCGTGGTTGCCGACGGTGGAGGCCTCGAGACCGGCCGCGTTCATGATGTCGAGCGTCGGGTTGTCGTCGGCCATCATCGACACGAAGGTCGAGGCGCCGATGTTGTCGCCGGAGGACAGCAGCAGCACGTGATCCTCGCCCTGGGCGGCGCGCGCCTGCTCGACGGGCGTGAAGAGGCGGCCCGCGAGGTAGCCGGACGGGTTGTCGAGCGAGGACAGGTCGTTGAAGACGCGGCCGTGGAAATCGTTGAAGCCGAACACCGTGATCGTGTCGTCTGGTGCGACACATTCCTTGACGTCCGCCTTTGCGGTCGGGGCAAGCGACGCGAACGTCAGGCCGCTCGCCACCAGCGCGGAGGCGGCGAGTGTCGCCGTCGTCCGCTTGGTCATCGTGATCATCTTTCTCCCAAAGCTGGTTCGTAGGAATGCACGAGGGCGGGCTCCCTGCCCGCCGATGGACATGGTTTCCACACTCTAAGCAACCCGGGTCATCCGCATCGTGAAACGGTCGAATTCACCTGAAAGTCACCTGAGAATCATCTGAGATTCTCCCGGCAACGGCTCGGATGAACTTCCATGGGTTGTCGGTTCCCCACAAGATGGGGGTCCATGATTGTGTGAAACGAGGTCACGATTCCTCAGGATCCGTAAGCTACGCTGGCGTAAGTTACGGTTTCGTAGGTTGTCGAAAGGGGTCCGCGTGCGCGGTCAGAGCCACGACATGGTGCAGTTGCTCACACCGGAAGGTGAGCGCGTCCACAACGAGGGTTTCGAGTTCACTGGCAGCACAGAGGACCTGGTCGGCTATCTGCGCGACATGATCCTCGCCCGCCGCTTCGACGCGGAGGCGACGGCGCTGCAACGCCACGGCGAGTTGGGGCTCTGGACGCCCCTGCTCGGACAGGAGGCCGCCCAGGTCGGCTCGGCGCACGCGCTGCGCACGCCCGACGTGGTGTTCCCCTCCTACCGCGAGCACGCCGTCGCGATGGTGCTCGGCCTGCCCTACTCCAACCTGCTCGCGATGTTCCGCGGCTGTGACGGCGGCGACTGGGAGCGCCTCGAGACGTTCAAGAACTACCAGATCGTGATCGGCTGCCAGGCCCTGCACGCCACCGGCTACGCCATGGGCCTGCAACTCGACGGCGCCGTCGGCAACGAGAACCCCGACGACAACGCGGCGGTCATCGTCTACCACGGCGACGGCGCGGCCAGCCAGGGCGACGTCAACGAGGCCTACGTGTTCGCCGCCTCCTACAACGCGCCGGTGGTCTTCTTCTGCCAGAACAACCAGTGGGCCATCTCGGAGCCGATCGCGCTCCAGTCGCGCATTCCGCTGTTCGAGCGCGCCAAGGGCTTCGGCTTCCCCGGCATCCAGGTCGACGGCAACGACGTGCTCGCCGTCAAGGCCGTCACCGACTGGGCCCTCGACCGGGCCAGGAACGGTGAAGGCCCGGCCTTCATCGAGGCGTTCACCTACCGGATGGGCGCACACACCACCTCCGACGACCCCACCAAGTACCGCGAGTCCTCCGACGAGGAGGAATGGCGCGGCCGCGACCCGATCCTGAGGCTCACCCGCTACCTGAGGAAGGAGGGCGCCGTCGACGACGCGTGGCTCGCCCAGGTCGAGGAGGACGCCAAGGTGCTCGGCGCCGAGGTCCGCGCGACCATTCCCCAGTTGAAGGACACCACCATGGACCGGTTGTTCGAGACGGTCTACGCCGAGCCGACCGTCGCGCTCGAGTCGCAGCGCCGCGAGTACGCCGAGTACGCCGCAGGGGAGGACGCATGAACGAGACGCTGACCATGGCGAAGGCCCTCAACCGCGGCCTGCGCCGCGCGCTGCAGGCCGACCCGAAGGTGCTGCTGGCGGGCGAGGACATCGGAAAACTCGGCGGCGTGTTCCGGATCACCGAGGGCCTGCAGGCCGAGTTCGGCGAGAACCGCGTGATCGACTCACCGCTTGCCGAGTCGGGCATCATCGGCACCGCCGTGGGCCTCGCGATGCGCGGCTACCGGCCCGTCGTCGAGATCCAGTTCGACGGTTTCGTGTTCCCCGGCTTCGCGCAGATCGTGACCCAGGTCGCGAAGATGAACATGCGCACCGGCGGGCGCACCCCGATGCCGATGGTGATCCGCATCCCGTTCGGTGGCGGCATCGGCGCCGTCGAGCACCATTCCGAGTCGCCGGAGGGCTACTTCGCCCACACCCCGGGCCTCAAGGTCGTCTCGCCGTCGAACGCCAACGACGCCTACTGGATGATCCAGCAGGCCATCCAGTCCAACGACCCGGTCGTCTTCATGGAGCCGAAGCGCCGTTACCACGTCAAGGGCGCCGTCAACTTCAGCGCAAAGCCGCAGCCGATGCACCAGGCGGCCATCGCCCGCTACGGCACCGACGCGACCCTGATCTGCTACGGCCCGATGGTCAAGACCTGCCTCGACGCGGCCGTGGTCGCCGAGGAGGAGGGCACCTCGCTCGAGGTCATCGACCTGCGCACCATCAGCCCCATCGACTGGGTGACGCTGATCTCCTCGGTGCGGCGCACCAAGCGCGCGATCGTCGTCCACGAGGCTCCCCGGACCCTTGGCATCGGGGCCGAGATCGCCGCGAAGCTGCACGAGGACCTCTTCTACGTGATGGAATCCCCGGTGATGCGGGTTGCTGGCTACGACATGCCCTACCCGCCCGCACGGGTCGAGGAGGACTACCTGCCCTCCGTCGACCGCATCCTCGACGTCGTCGACCAGTCGCTGGCCTACTGAAGGAGCCCCCATGCTGCGCCAATTCCTGCTCCCGGATCCCGGTGAAGGGCTACTCGAGGCCGAGATCGTCGCCTGGCGGGTCACCGTCGGCCAGAGCATCGAGGTCAACGACGTGCTCGTCGAGATCGAGACGGCCAAGTCGCTCGTCGAACTCCCGTCGCCCTACGCCGGCACCGTGACCGGGCTGCTCGTCGCCGAGGGCACCTCCGTCGAGGTCGGCACCCCCATCGTCGAGATCCAGGACGACGAGGCCGACGCAGACGAGGCCGGCCCCAACCTGGTCGGCTACGGCGCCAGCGAGTCGGCACCGTCACGGCGCAAGCGCCGCGGCCGAGCAGCAGAGGATCGCGTCGGGGCGTCGGAGGCCCTGTCGGCAGCCTACGAACCGCACGAGCCCGGTCGTCGCACCGACGAGGTGCACCCCGCCACCGCCGTCACGGCTGAGGCGGAGGGCGACCCGCTGCCGACCCCGGGCCGGGCGCCCGCCGAGTCGCAACTGGTGCTCGCCTCCGAGGCGGGTGCCGCGAAGGCGAAGCCCCCGGTGCGCAAGTACGCCAAGGACCTGGGCGTCGACCTGACAGACGTCGTCGGCACCGGCCCCGACGGAACCATCACGCGCCGAGATGTCGAGGCGGCCGCCGCGTTCCGCTTCCTCGACGAGCAGCCGCGCGAGGGTCGCATCATCAACGACAACGCGTCCTTCCAGTCCGGCCCCACCTTCGACGAGGGTCCCCGTGAGGAGCCGCAGAGCTACGCCGGCACCTCGTTCAGCGGCTCCAACTTCGGCGGCGGCTTCGGCCCGACGGAGGGGCTCGGCGGGTTCGACCCGTTCGAGGGTCGCGCCGAGCGGCGGGTGCCGATCAAGGGCGTCCGGAAGCTGACCGCCGAGAACATGGTGCGCTCCGTCAACACGCACGTGCACGTCACCGAGTGGACCACCGTCGACGTGACGGGAACCATGGAGTTCGTCGAGCGGCTCAAGGAGCGCCGCGAGTTCGCCGGCCTGCGGGTGTCGCCGCTGCTGATCTACGCGAAGGCCATCTGCCTCGCGCTCGGACGCAACCCCGACCTGAACACGTCGTGGGACGAGGAACGTCAGGAGATCGTCTACTACCGCGACGTGAACCTGGGCATCGCGGCGGCGACGCCGCGAGGGCTGATGGTTCCCAACATCAAGGCGGCGCAACGCCTGAGCCTGCTGGAACTGTGCCAGTCGATCAACCGGCTCGTGCAGGTCTCCCGCGAGGGGAAACTGCAGCCGGGGGACTACGCGCACGGGACGTTCACCGTCACCAACGTCGGGGTCTTCGGGATCGACGCGGGCACCCCGATCATCAACGGGGACGAGTCGGCGATCTTCTGCATGGGCGCGATCCAGCGCAGGCCGTGGGTGGTCGGCGAGGGCGCGTCCGAACGCGTCGAGCCGAGGTCGGTCACGACGCTCGCCGTGGCATTCGATCACCGGATCATCGACGGGGAGCAGGGGTCCCGGTTCCTGCACGACGTAGCGTCGATACTGGCGGAGCCCGCCATGGCCCTGCTGTACTGACCCGCTTCACGCTGACTCGGGTCGCGCTGGGTCCGGTCCCGGCGCGGCTGAGGCGTTTGCTGGTTGAGCCATGAAGGGGCGCGGAGCGTCGCTTCATCGGTCGAAACCTCTGGCATCCGGTGCTGGGGCCGTGCCCCATTCTTGGGGGCCTCCGTCTGCGGTGGACGGTCCCGGTCAGGTGTCCGGGCGGCTGTTGTTGGTGCGTCTCTTCTTCGTCTGTTGGTTGCCTGCGCCCGGGTTGTGAGGCCGCCCGGCCTCCTGTCCGTGCCCGTCCGTTGTCACGTTTGGCTGGCGGTGGGTGTTGTGGTCGCGGGTCGTTGCACGGCCCCGGCGCGCCCGACGGGTCGCCCCCCTGGCCTGGGTTCGTCGCAGGCGGTCCGGC
>JAQDQK010000024.1:0-1094 GCA_027658995.1 Propionibacteriaceae bacterium AM104-82 | reverse complement strand
TGTCGCTGGTTGAGCCATGAAGGGGCGCGGAGCGTCGCTTCATCGGTCGAAACCTCTGGCACCCGGTGCTGGGACCAGGCCCCATTCTTGGCGGCCCCGTCTGCGGCGGACCGTCCCGGTCAGGTGTCCGGGCGGCGTTGTTGGTGCGTCGATGCCGCTGGTTGAGCCATGAAGGGGCGCGGAGCGTCGCTTCATCGGTCGAAACCTCTGGCACCCGGTGCTGGGACCGTGCCCCATTCTTGGGGGCCTCCGTCTGCGGTGGACGGTCCCGGTCAGGTGTCCGGGTGGCCGGTGGTGGTGCGTGGATGCCGCTGGTTGAGCCATGAAGGGGCGCGGAGCGTCGCTTCATCGGTCGAAACCTCTGGCGCCCGGTGCTGGGACCGTGCCCCATTCTTGGGGGGTCAAGTCCGGCTTGGTGGTGTAACTGTCGTTCCTGGTGGTTGGTTGGGTTAGGCGGTCCAGAGTAGTTCTGGGTGGGGTTGGTCGGTGTTGTGCAGGACTTTGATGAGTTTGCGCATGGAGACTTCGGAGAGGTAGCGACGTTCGCCGTATTGCCATTCCTCGTGTTGTTCTTGGAGGACTGCACCGACGAGCCTGGTGACGGAGTCCCGGTTGGGGAAGATCTGGACGACGTCGGCTCGTCGTTTGATCTCGCGGTTGAGGCGCTCGATGGGGTTGTTCGACCAGACTTTCTGCCAGTGCTCCCGCGGCATGCCAGCGAACGCGGTCAGGTCCGGCTCGGCGGCCTCGAGCATCGCGGCGATGTCGGGGAACCCGGCGCGGAGACCGTCTGTGACCTGCTGGTACTGGGCTGTGACGGCCTCGGGGGTGGTTTGAGCGAAGATGGTGGAGATCAACGCGTTCACGGGCTTGGAGTGGGCCGAGCCGAGGTGACCGGTGATGTTGCGGGCGAAATGGACCCGGCAGCGTTGCCAGCCGGCTCCGGGCAGGATCGCCTTGGTCGCGGCCTTGATCCCGGCGTGGGCATCAGAGACCACCAGGGCGACGCCGAGGGGGTCGGAGTCGGTGACGACCTTCGAGGGTGTCAGATGGTTTGTGTAAGGGGTGGCTCCTGATTAGGAAGCAGACACACT
>JAQDQK010000023.1 GCA_027658995.1 Propionibacteriaceae bacterium AM104-82 | reverse complement strand
ACCCAGCCGCTACACTGGCGGCATAAACCCGGAGGTCAACCAAACCTTCAGCGGACCCCAGCGTGCCCATCGTCGACCCGGTGATCACCGACGTGTTCCCCTCCGATCCCAAGGGCCCGCAGTTGCTCATCGATCCCGAGGCCGATCCGGCGTCGGTCTACACGCTCGCGCTGACCGGGGCCGCGCCGCTCCCCGCCAACGGAACGCCGCTGCCCACCGCGCTGGAGGACGTCCAGATCGACGCCACCCCACAGGGCCTGACCTTCCGCTTCGCCGAGGGCTCGGTGCTTGAGGTCGGCCAGACCTACACGATCCGTGTCAACCTCTCCTTCAGGCCCGGCCTGGACGCGGCCACCGAGGTCGTCAACACCACAGGCATCTCGGGCGAGCGGCCGTGGGACTCCTGCTCCGGCACCCTGGTCGGCAACGAGTGCACCACCACCGCCAAGGTGACGGTGCTGCGCTCCGGCGCGCTGCAGGGGACGAAGTTCGTCCGCGCGGTCGACACCGAACTGGGCGTCCTCGACACCCGCGCCACCGGCTGCACGCCCGACGCCGACCTCTTCTACCGCGGCGGCTGCGTCCCCGTCACCAAGCCCGGCGGCGACGAGATCTGACGCCTGCGCTGGACCAACATCGGCAACCTGCCGCTCGAGAAGGTCACCGCGCTCGATCAGCTCCCCGCGATCGGCGACGCGGGCGTCATCACCGGCAGCCCGCGCGGCTCCAAGTGGCGCCCGATCCCCAAGCAGGTCACCTTCGTCGGCAGCGTCGAGGGCACCGTCAGCTCCATCTCCGTCGACTGGAGCAGCAACCCCGACCTGTGCGGCGACGACCTCAACGCCACCCCCACCTGCACCACCAACAACTGGAAGTCGGTCGGCCAGAAGGCCAACCCGGAAAACGGCTGGACCGTGCCGCTCCCCGAGGAGGCACAGGGCCTGAGGTTCACCTTCCACCTCGCCGACCAGCCGCTCAGGCCGCTCGGCACCATCGTCGCCGACATCACCACCACGACCCCGGCGCAGTCCCCGACGGTCGACGGCGACACCATCGCCTGGAACAACATCGCCCAGTCGGCGACAGCCCGCAACGGCGACAAGGCCGAACACGTGCGCCGCAACGAGGCGAACAAGGTGGGCGTCGCGCTGGCGGTCGCGCCCGTCACGATCGAGAAGCTGGTCACCGGTGAGGGCAGCGCCTTCGCCCCCGACCGCTTCGATCTGACGCTCGCCTGCACCTCGGTCGGCGAGGCCGTCACCCTCGGCGAGCGCGCCAAGGTGTCGCTCGGGGCGGGCGAGCCCGTCACCGTCGGCGACATCCCGTGGGGCTCAAGCTGCACTGTCGGCGAGGACACCTCCGCCTCCGGGGCCTCCGGCTTCCAGGCGACCACGGTGATCGTCAACAAGCGCGACGCCGCTACGGCCGCGACCATCACGGCAACCAACCGCTACGACCTGGCGTCCCTCAAGGTGGCCAAGCGCGTCACGCAGAGCGCCAAGGATCAGGAAGGCACCGCGCTCGACCACGGCACCTTCGACTTCACCGCCACCTGCACCTTCCTCGGCTCCCCCGTCACCGCGGAGGGCTTCGAGGCGGGTAAGCCCATGAAGTTCACGCTCGGCAACGCCGAAAACCGCACCCTCACGGGCCTGCCCGCGGGCGCCGCGTGCACCGTCACCGAGGCCACCCCCGACAACCTGGAGACGGTCAGCTACCAGTGGACCGCGGGCGAGGACGAGATCGCCTCCGGCACCGGGGCGGCGAACGGGCAGCTCGCCAGCGGCGAGAACAGCCTCGACTTCGCCAACGCGTTCCTCACCTCCAAGCTGGCCCTGACCAAGCTGGTCATCGGGGACGGCGCCGAGCTGTACGGCGGCGGCGAGTTCAGCCTCAACGTCGCATGCGTCGACCCATCCGGCCGCGAGGTCTGGAACGACGACATCACGCTGGGCGGCGAGCACGGCCTGACCCACACCATCGAAGGCCTCTGGGCCGACGCGACGTGCACCGTCACGGAGCCCCGCACCGGCGGAGCCACCGCGACGACCTTCGCCCCCGGCGACGGCACGCTCACCCTGGTTCCCGGCGAGACCTCGACGGTCACCGTCAGCAACTCCTTCGACGTCGGTTCCGTGCGGGTCGCCAAGACCCTCGACGGCGACGGCGCGGACCTGATCGACGCCGTCAACGAGTTCGAGGTGCAGCTCGCCTGCGTCGCGGACGTCGACGGCACCGAGGTCGACGTGCCGCTGCCCGACGACGGCCGCGTCACGCTGTCGAAGGCCACCATGCTCGAGCACAGCTTCGACAACCTCCCGATCGGCGCCCGATGCACGCTCACCGAGCCTGACGCCGGGGGCGCTGTCGCGACGAGCATCGAGCCCGCCACGGTGACGGTGGGCGCCGAGCCCGTCGACATCTCGGTGGTCAACACCTTCACGGCGGCGTCGCTGACGCTGACCAAGTCGGTCGCCTCCCCGGCGCTCGACGCCAACGGCGAGCCCATCGACCACGGCACCTTCGACTTCTCCGTCGCCTGCACGTTCCAGGGGCGCGACGTCGTCGCGGCCGGGTTCACCGCGGGCGAGGAGATGCGCGTGAGCCTCGGCCACGGGCAGAGCACGACCCTCACGGGCCTTGCGACCGGCACCTCGTGCCGGGTGAGCGAGCAGGAGGCGCCGCACGTCGCCTCCGTCAGCGCGACGTGGACCACCGGGTCCGTCGCCAGCGTGGTGGATGGACATACCACCGAAGGGACGCTGGCGGCGGACATCGATGGCCAGAGCGCCAACTCGGTGGCCTACCGCAACGAGATGCTCACGTCCGAGCTGACGATCGACAAGGTCGTCACCGGTCCCGGCGCCGAGCGCTACTCCCCCGACGCCTTCACCGTCGCCGTCGCCTGCGTCGATGCCGAGGACCGCGTCGTGTAGGACGGCGAGCTGCCCTTCGGCGGCGAGCACGGCATGAGCGCGACGATCGAGCGGCTGTGGGCCGACGCGACCTGCACCGTCACGGAGCCGATCACCGGAGGCGCCACCCGCGTGGGCTTCTCCCCCGAGGGGCCCGTCACGCTCGACCCCGAGACGCCTGCCACCGTCACGGTGACCAACACGTTCGAGGTCGGCTCGGTCGAGGTGACCAAGGTGATCGACGGCACCGGCGCGGAGTTCCTGCACCCCGACACGCAGTTCACGCTGCAGTTGGCGTGCGAGGCCGACGTCGACGGCGAACGGCTCCCCGTCGCCCTCGACGACGACGGGCTGCGCACCATCTCCCCCGCCACCGGGCTGTCGGCCACGTTCGACGAACTGCCCGTCGGCGCCGAGTGCACCCTCACGGAGCCGGACAACGGCGGGGCGGCCGCCACCACGATCGCCCCCGAGCGGATCACCGTCGGTGACGAGGCCGCCCGGATCACCGTGACCAACACGTTCGACGCTGCCTCCCTCGAGGTGAGCAAGGTCGTCACGACCTCCGCGCTGGACGCCGCGGGCGAGCCGGTCGACCACGGGCCGTTCGGCTTCACGGTGGCCTGCCATTACCTCGACGCTCCGGTCGTGGCGGAGGGCTTCACCGCGGGTGAGCCGATGCGCGTCTTCCTGTCTGACGGGGAGTTGCGCACCCTCACCGGGCTCGTCGCCGGCACCGCGTGCGAGATCACCGAGGACGCTGCCGCCAACCAAGCCTCCGTCGAGAGCACCTGGCGGGCGCAGGACGCGGAGGTGGAGGCCGACGGCACCACCGCCGAGGGCGTGCTGATCGCAGACGTGGAGGGCGCCGCGACCAACGCGGTCGTGTTCCGCAACGCGTTCCGCACCTCCGAGTTGGCCATCGGGAAGGTCGTCACCGGCCCCGGCGCCGAGACCTACAGCACCGACGCCTTCCTGGTCGACGTGACCTGCGTCGACGACTCGGGCCGTGAGGTGTGGCACGACTCGCTGCCCTTCGGCGGCGAGCACGGCTACGAGGCGCGGATCACCGACCTGTGGGCCGACGCGACCTGCTCGCTGGCCGAGCCGGTCAGCGGCGGCGCCACCAGCGTCGAGTTCTCGCCCGCAGACACGGTGGAGCTGAGCCCCGAGGCGGCCGCCCGCATCGAGGTCGTCAACCACTTCGACCTGGGCGAGGTGGCGATCCACAAGCTCCTCGAGGGGCCGGGCGCCGCGTCCGTCCCCGGCGACGCGACCTTCGTGGTGAGCCTCGAGTGCAGCGTCGACGTCGACGGTGAGCCGAAGGCCATCGACCTTCCGGACGGCGGGCGGGTCACCCTGTCGCGCGCGGGCGGGCTCGACGCCGTGATCTCCGACCTGCCGCGGGGCGCCACCTGCACCGCGACCGAGACCGAGACGGGCGGGGCCGACGAGAGCCGGATCAGCCCGGAGCGGGTCGTGGTCGGAGACGACGCCGGCTTCACGGTGATCAACACCTTCAAGACCTCACCCTCAACGCCCACGCCCGCCCCCACCCCCCAGGGGCCGGACGCGCAGACGGGCGCTGGGGTGGGCGGAGACCGTCCCTTTGGACCGCTGATCGGAGCAGCCGTCGCAGCCTCCGCAGCGGTCGCCGGTCTCATGATGGCGCGCCGCCGCCGCGGCGCGTGACCATCCGCCGGGGCGGCCGCTCCGGGATCGGCGTCGGATGGACGCTGTTCTCGGTCGCGGCCGCCACGGTCGCGGTCCTGCTCGGACTGCGCTGGCTGACCTGGTCCCCCTTGGTGTCGCCCGACGCGCCCGTCGACCTCGCGGGGCGCCAGATCCCCGTCGACCTGCCGAGCGACGAGGAGGTGTCGGCCCGCGACACCGGAGGCGTCTTCGAGGCCCCCGCGCAGGGGCTACGCGTGCCGCTGCGCTCCGCCGTGACGGTCGGCGGGGTGATCAATCCCCCGAGCCTGACCGACGCCTACCTCTACCGGGACTTCGGCGACCCGGACGACCCCGCCTCCGGCACCGTGGTCGCCGCGATGCACTCGGTGCGCGGCGGCAACGGGCCGGGCAACGCGCTTGCTGACCGGGAGGGCTCCGCGGAGGCCCCGTCGGTGCGGATCTCCCCCGGCGACCCGGTGCTGCTCGGCGCGGTGCGCTACGTCGTCACTGCCGTCGAGGTCCAGGCACGGGCGGCCACCTCGGACGACGCCAGGATCTGGTCGGAGGGTTCCTCGGACCTGGTGGTCCTGACCTGCCTGATCGACCCGCGCGTCCCGCTCGCCGACCAGCCGAACCTGGTCGTCTTCGCCGAACGCGTCTGAGCGCCCGGGTTTCGACGCGCGCTGCGGCTGCGCCCGGCTCAACCAGCGTCAGTCGGCCCGCGTCAGGTAGCAGTAGCGGTGGTGCTCCTCGAAGCCTTCGGAGTCGTACAGGGCGATCGCGACCGCGTTGCTCTCCTCGACCTGCAGCGCCACATGCTTGGCGCCCAGCCGCGCGGCCTCTGCCAGCAGCGCCCGCGTGATCCGACGGCCGAGGCCACGGCCCCGCTCCCCCTCGACGACCTCGACGCACGTCAGGACGGCCCACTGCCCCGCCAGCGCGACGCGGCCCGCGGCCCGATCACCCAGGCGCAGGTACCTGGCGGGCGCAACCGTCACCTCCGCGAGCCGGTCTCCCGAGACGCCACAGATTGAGCGCCACGCCTCATCCGGGGAGCCATCCCCGACGACCTCTTCGTCGACCGCCGGCGGGTCCGCCGCGGGGCGGGTCATCACGATGGTGGGCTTGGCTGCCACGAAACCGGCGGCCAGCGCCTCGGCGGCCCGCCTGCCTCCGACGACCGCCTGCAGGGTCACGGGGCCCTCGTACCACTCCCGCGCCAGCGAAAGGGCCTCCTCGAACGGCACCTCGGGGTCGCCGACGGCGAGCACCGAGTTGGCGCGACCCGTGACGCCCCTGCCCTGCCGCAGCAGCCAGCCACCGAGGCGGGCACGCCGCAGCCCCGGCCAGGTGGGGTCGAGGGCCCGCTCGAGGGGCTCGGCGCTGGAGGCGGGCAGCACGACCCGCTCGGGCACCTCCCTGATCGTCTCGACCTCGGCGCGCGGCACCCACACCGCGCCGCGGTCCTCCGGGAGCACCACAAGCCACTCGTGGTTGGCGGCCACCAGGTGCCCGACGACGTCGCTCAGCGCGCCGCCCGGCTGCCTGCGGCGCAGGCTGATCCGCCGCGACGAGGCGTCCGGGGCGGGGACGATCGGGCGCATCTCAGAGCGCACGGGCCGCGTCGTAGGCGGGGCGGATCACCTCGCGCACGATCGACTCGCGCTGGTCGTGCGGCAGGAAGGCCGCGCGCATCGCGTTGATGGTGGTCAACTCGATGTCGTCCAGGTCCCAGTTGAAGGTCTCCACGAGGCGCTCGTACTCGCGCGTCATGGTGGTGGCGCTCATCAACCGGTTGTCGCAGTTGATGGTGACGTTGAAGCCGAGGTCCTTGAGCAGTTCGACCGGATGATCCTTCATCTCGGTGGCGATCCCGGTCTGCAGGTTCGACGACGGCGCGACCTCCAGCGCGATCCGCGCGTCGCGCACGTAGCCCGCCAGCCGCCCGAGCCGGGCCGAGCCGTCCTGGATCTCGATGTCCTCCACGATCCGCACGCCGTGCCCGAGCCGGTTCGCGCCGCACACCTGCACGGCCTCCCAGATCGACGGCAGCCCGAAGGCCTCCCCCGCGTGGATGGTGAAGAACATGTTGTTGCGCTTGAGGAAGTCGAATGCGGGCTCGAAGCGCGACGGCGGGAAGCCGTCCTCGGCGCCGGCGATGTCGAACCCGCACACCGAGTCGTCGCGGTAGGCGAGCGCCAGTTCGGCGATCTGCAGCGTCGGCTCCGCGTGCCGCATCGACGTGACGATCTGCCTGGCCACGATCTTGTTGCCCTGCCCCGCCGCCTCGCGCATTCCCTCTGCGAGCCCGTCGCGGACCGCCTCGACGGCGGCCTCCGGGGTCAGGCCGAGGCGCAGGTGCTGCTCGGGCGCCCAGCGCGCCTCCGCGTAGACGACGCCGTCGGCTGCCTGGTCGACGACGAACTCGCGGGCGACCCTTCGCAGGTGCTCTGCCGTCTGCATCGCGGCGACCGTGTGCTCGAAGGTCTCCAGGTAGCGCACCAGCGAGCCGGAGTCGGCCGCCTCGTAGAACCAGGCGCCGAGCCGCTCCGGGTCGGTGGAGGGCAGTTCGTGCCCGACCTCCGCGCAGTGCTCGATCACGGTGGAGGGGCGCAGCCCGCCGTCGAGGTGGTCGTGCAGCGCGACCTTCGGGAGCTTACGGATCACGTCGGCAGTCAGCATGGGGACAATCTAGTGGGCGTGCCGAGGGCTGTCAGGTCGCCGGTATCAGGCCAGGTCGTCCGGCCCGAAGGCCTGCGGCAGCATCTCGTCCATGGTGCGCAGCCCGTCGGGGGTCTGCAGCACCAACTCGCGCCCGCCGTGCTCGAAGAGCAGTTGGCGGCACCGCCCGCATGGCGTGATGATCTCGCCCTTCCCGTTGACGCAGGTGAACGCCACGAGCCGGCCTCCGCCGGTGGCGATCAGCGTCGAGACCAGCCCGCATTCGGCGCACAGCGTGACGCCGTAGCCGGCGTTCTCCACGTTGCAGCCCACCACGACCCGGCCGTCGTCGACGAGCGCCGCCGCGCCGACCTGGTAGTTGGAGTACGGGGCGTAGGCGCGCCCCGCGACGGCGTCCGCCTCGGCCTTCAGAGCCTCCCAGTCGATGACCATCAGTGGCTCTTCACGAAGTGGGCACCGTCGGCGGCGGGTGCCCGCACCCGGCCGACGAGGCCCGCGACGGCGACGATGGTTGCCAGGTAGGGCAGCATCTCGATGAAGTCGCTGGGGATCGGCAGGGCCATGCCCTTGGTCGTCTGGGCCAGCGCCCGGGCGAAGCCGAAGAACAGGGCGGTCGCGGCGCCGAGCAGCGGATGCCAGCGGCCCATGATGACCGCGGCGAGCGCGATGAAGCCGTTGCCCGCCGTCGGGTTGTTGTCCTGATACGCGCCGACCGAGCCGAGCGTGAAGTAGGCGCCGCCGAGGCCCGCGAAGATGCCGCCGAGCAGCACCGCGGAGGCCTTGGTCCAGATCACGTTGATGCCGACGGTGTCTGCCGCGTGCGGGTGCTCGCCGACCGCGCGGACCCTGAGTCCCCACTTGGTGCGGAACAGCAGGAACCACACGATGAAGATCGAGATGAACGCAAGGTACGTCAGCAGGCGCTGCTGGAACAGCAGCGGCCCGAAGAACGGGATCTCGCTCAGCACCGGGATCTTGATGGGCTGCATGGCCTTGACGCTGTTGTAGGTGGCCTGGTCCTTCGCGACCAACTGCTGGTAGATGTAGCCGGTCAGGCCGGCTGCCAGCACGTTGATCACGACGCCGATGATGACGTGCTCAACCAGGTAGCGCAGCGTGAACAGGGCCAGCACGCCCGCCATCATGAGGCCGGCGAGCGCAGCGCCGATCAGGGCCGCGAAGGTGCTCTTGGTCAGCGAGTAGGTCAGCGCCGCCGCAAAGGCGGCGGTCAGGAACATGCCCTCGATGGCGATGTTGACCACGCCCGCGCGCTCTGCGAGGACGCCGGCAAGCACGCCGAACACCAGCGGCGTGGCGTACTCGAGGGTGAGCTGCAACTGCATCGACAGCGTGAACGGGCTGTCCGAGCTGGCGCCGGCCCAAGCGATGAAGCCGACGAGAATGCCGATGCCCGCGACGATGGCCGCGACGGTGCGCAGGTTCTTGCTGAGCCGCCCGCTGAGGTAGCCGACTCCCGCGGCGATCACCAGCACGGCGCAGCCGAGCACGGTCGCGGTGCCCGGCAGTTGCAGCGTCGGCAGTTGCACGTCGTCGAGCAGGTTGGACAGCGCGATGGCGGCGTCCTTGTGGACGGTGAAGGCCATGATCAGCAGCGCGATGCCGAGCACGGTGACGAGCACGCCCGTCGAGATGCGCTGGTTGCGGGCCTGTGGCGACTCGACCCTGCGCACCTCTGGCAGGTCGATGACGGTCGTTTCGGTGCTCATGCTTCGGCCACCTTCGCGGACGGGACGTTCTCGTTGCGGACCTTGCGTTCCTTGAGGAACGGCAGCAGCCATGCCACGAAGGCGGGCGCGGCGACGAACAGCACGATGAGCGCCTGGATCAGGTCGGTCAGTTTGTCTGGGGTGTCGGCCATCGTGATCATGGTGCGGCGCGACGCCTTGAGGGCGCCGAACAGCAGGCCTGCGAAGATCACGCCGATGGGCTTGGAGCGGCCGAGCAGCGCGACGGTGATGGCGTCGAAGCCGAGCGTTCCGATCACGTTGTCGGTCATCTGGGGCGGGAATCCGGTGAGGCGCTCGGGGGCGGTCACCATCATGACGCCGGCGAGGCCGCCGAGGGAGCCTGCGATGGCCATGGTCGTCATGGTCACGTTCGGGACGCTTGCGCCTGCGGTGGCCGCGGCGTTCGGGTTCAGGCCGATCGCCTTGAGGTGGACGCCGAACTTGGTGCGCTCCAGCAGCCACCACACCACGATCGCCGCGGCGATCGCGATGAAGAATCCGAGGTGCAGGCGGGTGCCGTCGAGGCGTGGCATGGTCGCCGTCCACTCAAGCACGGGCGAGATCGGGTCGGAGCGGTCCGGGTCCTTCATCCACTTCTGCTTCATCAGGTAGGCGAGCAGGTTCACCGCGATGTAGTTCATCATGATGGTGAGGATGACCTCGTGGGCGCCGGTGCGTGCCTTCAGGACGCCGACGATGCCGCCCCACACCGCGCCTGCCAGCATGCCGATGATGATGACGAGCGGGAGGTGGATGAAGATCGGCAGGCCCGTGAAGGTGAAGCCCGCGTAGGCGGCGGTCATGGCGCCGACCATCGACTGGCCCTGCGCGCCGATGTTGAACAGGCCCGCGCGGAACGCGATCGCGACGGCGAGGCCCGCGCAGATCAGCGGGGCAGCGGCGGCCGTGGTGTCGGTGATCGCGACCCAGGATCCCATCGAGCCGACCCACATCGCGTAGAACGTCGACGAGATCTTCTCCCAGGAGGCGCCGAGCGCGTCACCGGGGCGGGAGAAGAAGTAGGCCCACTTGGAGGCTACATCTGCGTCGGCGAAGACCATCACGATCGCGCCGAGCGCGAAGGCGAGGACAAGCGCCGCCACCGTGATGATGGTCGACTGGATCCACGCCGGTCGCGGTGCGGAGACCTTCTCACTCATTGCTCTGGACCTCCTGGACCGTAGCGACTGCGTCTTCATAGTCGATGCCCGCCATCATCAGGCCGAGCACATCGCGAGGCGTGTCGGGGGCGACGAGGCCGACGATCTTGCCGCGGTACATCACCGCGATCCGGTCGGCGAGGGATTCGACCTCCTCCAGTTCGGTGGAGATGATCAGCACGGCGGTTCCCTGGTCGCGCTCCCGGACGATCCGGCTGTGCAGGAACTCGATGGCGCCGACGTCGACGCCGCGGGTGGGCTGGCTGGCGAGCAGCAGCGACAGCGGGCGGGACAACTCGCGGGCGAGCACCACCTTCTGCTGGTTGCCGCCCGACAGTGCGCGGACGGGTTGGGTGTAGGAGGTGCAGCGGATGTCGAACTCGGTGACCCGCTCCTCCGCGTTCGCGGCGATCGCCTTGAGGTTCAGGGCGCCGAGCCGGGAGTACTCGTCGAGGTTGTCGAGCACCAGGTTCTCCGCGATGGAGAACTCGCCGACGAAGCCGTCGCGGTGCCTGTCCTCGGGGACGAACCCGAGGCCAGCCTTGAGCGTCTTGGCCGGCTTGGCGCGGGTGATGTCGACGCCGTCGAGGTCGATGGTGCCCCTCAGCGGGACCATGGTGCCGAGGATGGTCTCGGCAAGTTCGGTCTGCCCGTTGCCCTGGACGCCCGCGATGCAGACGATCTCGCCGCCGCGGACGGTGAGGCTCAGGTCGTCGACGGCGACGGCGCCGGACGGGTCGGCGACCGTGAGGTTCTCGATCACCAGGCGGTCGGCGCCCGGCTCGGAGACGTCCTTTGCGACCTGCAGCGAAACGTTGCGGCCCACCATCATGGAGGCCAGTTCGACCTCGGGCGCGGAGGGGTCGGCCTCTCCCACGACCTTGCCGCGGCGGATCACGGTGATGTCATCGGCGACGGCGCGGACCTCGCGGAGCTTGTGGGTGATGAACACGATCGCCTTGCCCTCGTCGCGCAGGGACTGCATGACGACCATCAGTTCGTCGATCTCCTGCGGGGTGAGCACGGCGGTCGGCTCGTCGAAGATGAGGTAGGTGGCGCCCTTGGCGAGCGCCTTGAGGATCTCGACGCGCTGCTGGATGCCGACGGGCAGGTCCTCGACGAGCGCGTCGGGGTCGACGTCGAGCTTGTAGCGGTCGCTGAGCTCGCGCACCAGTTTGCGGGCCGAGTTCAGGTCGAGCATGCCGCCGGAGCCGGGCTCGTGGCCGAGCACCATGTTCTCCGCGACGGTGAAGACGGGGATCAGCATGAAGTGCTGGTGGACCATGCCGATGCCTGCCGCCATGGCCTGCTTCGGGTTGGTCAGGTGGAGCGGCTCGTCGCCGAGCCGGATCTCGCCCTCGTCGGGTTCGAGGAGCCCGAAGACGATGTTCATGAGGGTCGACTTGCCTGCGCCGTTCTCGCCGAGCAGGCAATGGATTCTGCCTGGCACCACATCGATGGTGATGGAGTCGTTGGCGGTCAGGGACCCGAATCTCTTCGTGATGCCATGGAGCGACAGCACGGGTGCCCTGCCCTCGGTCACGGCCACTTCCTGTGTCTCGGTCACGTCGAAACATCCTCCTTCGCCGACGGTGGCGTGGGGTTAGCGTAGCGGTTGGGAACCTGCCCGCGTGTGTAGGGGCAGAAGGGAGGAGGGGCGCTTTCCAGCGCCCCTCCCCCTAGTGATCAGTCGTGATCAGCTCACTTGGGCTGGCTCGGGGACTTGATCGTGATCTTGCCGCTGATGATGTCAGCCTTGACCTGGTCGAGCTCGGCCTGCAGGCCCTCGGGCAGCTTGTCGGCGAAGTCGTGGAAGTCCGCGAGCGAGACGCCGTCGTTCTCCAGGGTGCCGACGTACGGGTCGGAGCTGAACTTGCCGTCCTTGGCCGCCGAGATGGCCTCGAACACGGCCACATCCATGGCCTTCTCGACCGAGGTGACGATCTGCGGGCCGTACTCGGGGGCCGAGACGAAGCCGTCGGTGTCGACCCAGATGGCGTTGACCTTGCCACCGGACTCCTGGGCTGCCTGCAGCGCGCCGATGCCGGCGGGGCCGGCGACCGGCATGATGATGTCGGCGCCCTGGGCGATCAGGGTGTTGGCGGTGTTCTTGCCACCGGGGATGTCACCGAAGGGGTTCTGTCCGCCGATGAACTGGCCGTCCTGCTTGGCCTCGTCCCAGCCGAGGACCTTGACGCTGGTGCCCTTCGACTCGTTGTGGTAGGCCACGCCCTCGGCGAAGCCGTCCATGAAGATCGAGACGGTCGGGTAGTTGGCGCCGCCGAAGGTGCCGACGGTGCCGGTCTTGCTCATGGCGGCGGCGGTGTAGCCGGCCAGGAACGCGGGCTGAGCGGTGTTGAAGATCAGGCCCTTGGCGTTGGTGACGCCCTCGAAGGAGGAGTTGTCGACGATCGCGAAGTTCACATCGGGGTGCTGCTTGGCTGCCGCCTCGGTGGCGCTGGCCAGGGCGAAGCCGACGGTGACGATGATGTTGCACTTGGCGTCGATCATCGACTGCACGTTGCCCGCGTACTCGGACTCGGCGTTGGACTCGATCTCCTTGGTCTGGATGCCGAGCTTGTCCTTGGCGTCCATCATGCCCTTGTAGGCCGTCTCATTGAAGGACTTGTCGTCGAAGCCGCCGGCGTCGGAGACCATGCAGGCGAGGAAGTTGGCGGCGTCGCCACCACCGTTGTCGGTGGCCGCGGGCGACGAGGTGTCAGCGGGGGTGCTCGCCTTGTCGGTGGGAGCAGCGGAGTTTTCGGCCGGCGGCGCGGCGCAACCGGCGAGAGCGAGGGCAGAGGCGCCGGCGATTGCCAGGACGCTCAGCAGGGACTTCTTCACGAAGGGATCCTCCTAGGAGATGACTTTGGGCAGAGTCGACCATACCGCCGCGCACCGCGGAAGTGGTCCTCGGAGGAGGGAAAGTTATAGACCCGCAACAATAGGCCCGGCTTCACCCTGTGGGATGGGTGACCGCAGTGTGGACTCACCCGCCGGGGGTAACCTGCCTGACGAGCGCCCCCGCGGAGCGGACCATGCCGATGGTCTGCTCCCGCCAGTCGATCTCCTGGCCCCGGTAGGGACCGGTGGCAAGGGAGATCACCACTGCGGCCGCCCTCAGCCGCAGCTCGACGGGGTCGACGCGGCGGTCAAAGACCGGCACCCAGCGGGCCAGCAGGTCGCGCACCTTCGCCTCCTGCTGCTGGTTCATCCGCTGGATGGTCGACAGGTGCCCGATCAGGCAGGCCAGGTCGTCGGCACGTCGGCCCGGGCCGATGGTGTCGACGTCGAGCATTCCCACCACGCGGCCGCCGGCGACCCGCAACTGCCCCTCGTGGAAGTCGCCGTGGGTCGGCTCGTTGCCGAGCGGGAAGCGGGCGAGCCCCGTCGAGATCTGGTTGGACAGCCAGCCGAGTTCCTCACCCAGTTCCGGCAGCGTCGCCGAAACCATCCGGGCGTAGTGGCCCACGGCGTCCGACCAGGGTGGGCGCCGCTCCAACGCCGCCACCGAGGCAGGCATCGCGTCGAGCAGGCTGATCAGTTCCTCGGGGCTGCACGGGTCGCCCGGCTCGAACAGCGCCCGCGCCATCGCCATGCCAGGCAGTTCGCGCGTGACGAGCAGGTGGTCTGCCGTCGTCAGCGCCACCTCGGGCGCGGGCAACCCAGCCTGCCGGAGCAGTTGGTGCTTCTGGTGGATGTCGGCGAAGACCTTCTCGCGCAGCACCTTGACGTAGAACACCTCGCGGGGGTCGTTGACCACGACCTTCACCACCGCCCGGCGCCGGGGGCGGTAGGCGATCATCGACAGCGACAACTGCTCTGCGGTCACCGGGCGCGCCAGCACCGTCCCCGCGTTGAGGGTCTCGGCCATCCGGTCGGGGAACGCCGCCCTCGGCAGGCCAAGCAGGTCCGGGTCGTTCGGGTAGAGCCAGACGGCGACCTTGCGGTGGCCGTCCTCGAAGATGTCGGCCCTGGCGTCGCTCGGGGAGAGGTCCCCGGTGCGGGCGCTGACGCCGAGCAGTTCGGTGCGCTCCCCGTGCGGCCAGGCGACCTGCGCGACATAGGTGGCGGTCGTGGACTGCTCGGGTGCCGCGTCGACGTGGTCGAGCGACCAGGTGAGCAGTTGGCCGCCCTGATGCTCCACCGCCGCGCGCAGCAGCGGCTCGACCCTGGGGCCCGTCAGGAGGCGTGCGCCGTCGTCAGGCATCGTCGTCCACCTCGAGCACGGCGCCGCGACGCACGGCGAACCAGGAGGCGCGGCGACCGTCGACGGCCGTCACCTCCAGCGTGAACCTGGCGTGCGGCCCCTCCTCGTCGTGTTCCGGAGGAAGGCTGAACTCGACGGTGGCACCTAGTTGCGGGACCTGCCCGGACTCGGCCATGAAGAAGCCCGCGACCGTGTCGTAGGGGCCCTCCGGCATGGTGTAGCCGGTCAGCTCGGCGAACTCCTCGATGGTGGTGAGGCCGTCCAGTTCGTCGACCTCGCGGCGCTCGGCGTCGTCGGGCACGTCGTACTCGTCTGTGATGTCGCCGATCAGTTCCTCGACGAGGTCCTCGATCGTGACGATGCCCGCGGTGCCGCCGTACTCGTCGCGCACGATGGCCATGTGGGAGCGGGCCGCGCGCATCACGCTCAGGGCGCGCAGGATCTTGACGGTCTCGGGAAGGGACAGGACGTCGCGCACCAGCGTGCGGACGTCGCCGTCGCGGGCCGAGCCCTCCACGTCCATCAGGTCGCGCACGTGGATGAAGCCAAGGATCCGGTCGTTGGACCCGTCGGTGACGGGATAGCGGGAGCGGGGCGCCCCGCGGACCTCCCGGTAGGCCATCCCGATCGGCATGTCCGCCGGCAGGAAGTCGACCTCGGTGCGCGGCACCATCACCTCGCGCAGCGACCTCTCCCCCGCGTCGAAGACCTCGTCCACGATGGAGCGCTCGACGTCGCCGAGCGTCGCGGAACTGGAGACCATGGCACGCAGTTCCTCGTCGCTGACCTGATCCTTCGCCAGGTCGGGGTCGCCACCGAGCAGCCGGACCAGGAAGTTCGTGGACACGTCCAGGAACCAGATCAGGGGGCGGGCCAGCGTCGCGATCCCTGACACCAGCGGGGCGAGACCGAGTGCGAAGGACTCGGCGCGCTGCATCGCGAGCCGCTTGGCCGTCAGCTCGCCGATCACGATGGAGAAGTAGGAGATGACCACCGTCACGAGCACCAGCGCAGCGGGGGACGCCACCGACTGCGGGATGCCCCACGAGACAAGCACCGGCGCGATCGCCTCCGCGATGGTGGCGCCACCGAAGGCCGCAGACAGCATGCCGGAGACGGTGACGCCGATCTGGACGGCGGACAGGAACAGGTTCGGGTTGCTGGTGAGCCGCTCGATGGCCCGGCCGCGCTTGCCCTTGGTGGCGAGCTGCTTCACCTGGCTCTCGCGCAGCGTGACCATCGCCATCTCGGCGGCAGCGAAGGTGCCGCCGATCAGGATGAAGACGAAGATCAGGGAGATGTCGGCCAACACGGGAGGCTCTCTCCCCCGTTACCGGAAGATGACGGTGCGGTCACCGTCTGCCAGGACGCGATGCTCGGCGAACAGGCGGACCGCCTCCGCGAGGGTCTGCGACTCCTGCGCCTGGCCCTTGCGCATCAGCTTCGCCACGTTCATGGTGTGGTCGACCCGCACCACGTTCTGCTCGATGATGGGGCCCTCGTCCAGGTCGCTCGTCACGAAGTGGGCCGTCGCGCCGATCAGCTTCACGCCGCGGGTGTGCGCCTGGCGGTACGGGTTGGCGCCCTTGAACCCGGGCAGGAACGAGTGGTGGATGTTGATTGCGCGCCAGGCGAGGAAGTCGCACAGCTCGGGGCTGAGGATCTGCATGTAGCGGGCGAGCACCACCAGCTCGATGTTCTCCTCCTCGACGACCTGGCGCACACGTGCCTCGAAGTCGGGCTTGGTCTCGGGGGTGACGGCGTGGGCCTCGAAGTCGACGCCGTAGAAGGCCGCCATCGGGGAGAGCACCTCGTGGTTGGCCATGATCCGCACCACGTCGATCGGCAGTTCGCCGCCCTGCCTCCTGAACAGCAGGTCGTTCATGGCGTGGCCCGCCTTGGATGCCAGCAGCAGCGTGCGGACGGGGCGGTTGGCGTCGTCGACCCGCAGGTGCGCGTCGAAGCCTGCGGTCGCCTCGAGGACGGCCCGCTCGAGCGCATCGCGGTCCTCGGCGTCGACCGCGACGCGGGTGAAGAAGTGGCCCGTGTCAGGCGAGGAGAACTGCTGCAGCTCGGTGATGTTGCCTCCGACGGCGACGATCGCGCCGGTGATCGCGTGGACGATGCCGGGACGGTCGGGGCAGTCGAGCGTGACGACGAGCTGATCCATGGGCGCAATGCTAGCGCCCCCAGCGCACGGCCCCCACGCGTGACGACGCGGCGTCGCCTGCACGCGACCCATTGCGCCAAACAAGAGGTGACAAATGGCCGGAGTCAACCAAAGGCAATCATTTCGTCGATATTGCGCACTTGCCCTGCGCGGGTTGCTAGTGTCGCGTTCGCGCAATGAGGCGCACCCATTCGGAGGAAAGCTCAACGCCATGACCGACCCCCACCAGCCTTCGACCCCGGGAACCATCTCGGCCGAAGAGTTCCATCGAGTCCAACAATCGCCCGAATTCTCACGGCTACGCAGGACGTTCCGGTCCTTCGCCTTCCCGATGACCGCGGTCTTCCTGGCCTGGTACTTCGCCTACGTCCTTGCCTCGATCTTCGCCAAGGACCTGATGATGACGAAGGTGGCGGGCAACATGACCGTCGGCCTGCTGTTCGGCATCGCGCAGTTCGCGAGCACCTTCCTGATCACGGGGCTCTACATCTGGTACTCGACGAAGAAGGTCGACCCCATCGCAGAGAAACTGCGCGACGAACTGGAGGCGAGCGCACGATGATGTGGCTACTCGAGACCCAGCTGGGCAATCCGATCATCAACATCGCGATCTTCGCCGCCTTCGTGGTCGTGACCCTCTTCGTCGTGATCCGCGTCACGCGCGGCGGGAAGAAGAAGGCGGGCGACTTCTACACCGGAGGCGCCCAGTTCGACGGACGCCAGAACGGCTTCGCGATCGCGGGCGACTACCTCTCGGCGGCGTCATTCCTCGGCATCGTCGGCGCCGTGGCGCTGTACGGCTACGACGGCCTGCTCTACTCCGTCGGCTTCCTGGTCGCGTGGCTCGTGGCGCTGCTGCTTGTCGCCGAACCCCTGCGCAACACCGGCAAGTACACGATGGCCGACGTGCTGAGCTTCCGGATGCGGCAGAAGCCCGTCCGGCTCGCCGCGGCCACGTCGACGCTGGCCGTCAGCTTCTTCTACCTGCTCGCCCAGATGGCAGGCGCAGGCGCCCTTGTGTCGCTGCTGCTCGGCATCCAGTCGCTCGTCGGCCAGAACATCGTCATCGCGATCGTCGGCCTGCTGATGGTCGGCTACGTGCTGATCGGCGGCATGAAGGGCACCACCTGGGTGCAGATGATCAAGGCCGTGCTGCTGATCGCTGGCGCCCTCGCCATGACGGTGTGGGTGCTTGCCAAGGTCGGCTTCAACATGTCCACGCTGCTGGGCGAGGCCATCGCGAAGTCGGCAGGCGACGGCTCGACCTACGACCTGCTCGCCCCGATGGAGAAGTACACCAACCCGGTCGGACTGATCTCGATGGGCATGGCGCTCGTGCTCGGCGCCTCCGGCCTGCCGCACGTCCTGATGCGCTTCTACACCGTCCCGACCGCCAAGGAGGCGCGCCGCTCGGTGACCTGGGCGATCGGCCTGATCGGCGCCTTCTACCTGTTCACCATGGTGCTCGGCTACGGCGCCGCGTGGCTGGTCGGCCCGAAGATGATCGCCGAGATGCCCGGCGGCGCCAACGCCGCGGCCCCCGCGCTTGCCTACGAACTGGGCGGCACCATCCTGATGGCCGTCATCGCGGGCGTCGCGTTCGCGACCATCCTTGCGGTGGTCGCCGGCCTCACGATCACGGCGTCCGCCTCGTTCGCCCACGACATCTACAACTCGGTGCTGAAGGACGGAAAGGCCGACCCGGCCAAGGAGGTCAAGGTCGCCAGGGGAACGTCGATCACGATCGGCGTGATCGCCATCATCGGTGGCATCGCGGCCAACGGGCAGAACATCGCGTTCCTGGTCGCGCTCGCCTTCGCCGTGGCGGCATCGGCGAACCTGCCGTCGATCCTCTACTCGCTGTACTGGAAGAGGTTCTCCACCGCAGGCGCCGTCTGGTCGATCTTCGGGGGCCTGATCACCGCAGTGGTGCTGATCATCTTCTCCCCCGCCGTCTCCGGCACCAAGGACTCGATGTTCCCGAACCTGGACTTCGCCTGGTTCCCGATCGACTCCCCCGCCATCGTGTCGGTGCCCGTCGGATTCTTCCTCGGCTGGTTCGTCTCGATCATCAAGCCGGACGGCGCCGCCTACGCCGACCAGTCCGCCGAGATGGAGGTCAGGTCCATGACCGGCGCAGGAGCGGCCGGCGCCCTGGACCACTGAGCCCCGCAGACGCGAAGCGGCCCGCCCCGATGGGGCGGGCCGCTCGGCGTTCGGGCGATGCTCAGATCAGGCCGAGCTCGGTGACGGCGTTGCGCTCGTCGACCAGTTCGGCCACCGATGCGTCGATCTTCGCGCGGGAGAAGTCGTTCAGCTCGAGGCCCTGGACGATGGAGTACTCGCCGTCCTTGACGGTGACGGGGAACGACGAGATGAGACCCTCGGGCACCCCGTAGGAGCCGTCGGACGGCACGGCCATCGAGATCCAGTCACCCTCGGGGGTTCCGAGCACCCAGTCGCGCATGTGCTCGACCGTGGCGTTGGCCGCGGAGGCGGCCGACGAGAGCCCGCGGGCCTCGATGATCGCCGCGCCGCGCTTGGCGACGGTCGGGATGAAGGTCTCCTCGATCCAGGCCTGGTCGTTGACCAGCTCAGCGGCGTTCTTGCCGCCGACCAGCGCGTTGAACAGGTCGGGGTACTGCGTCGCGGAGTGGTTGCCCCAGATGGTCATGTGGCTGATGTCGTTGACGGAGACGCCCAGCTTCTGCGCGAGCTGGGTGAGCGCGCGGTTGTGGTCCAGGCGGGTCAGCGCGTTGAAGCGCTCGGCCGGGATGTCGGGGGCGTTCTTCGAGGCGATCAGCGCGTTGGTGTTGGCCGGGTTACCGGTGACGAGCACCTTGATGTCGTCGGCGGCCACCTCGTTGAGGGCCTTGCCCTGCGCGGTGAAGATCGCGCCGTTGGCGGAGAGCAGGTCGCCGCGCTCCATGCCCGCCTTGCGGGGCATGGCGCCGACCAGCATGGCCAGGTTGACGCCGTCGAAGACCTTCTTGGGGTCGTCGCCGATCTCGATGTTGACGACATTGCCGAACGCGCAGTCGTCCAGTTCCATCACGACGCCCTCGAGCGCCTTCAGGGCTGGCGTGATCTCCAGCAGGCGCAGTTCGATGGGGCGATCGCCCAGCAGCGCACCGCTGGCGATGCGGAACAGAAGGCTGTAGCAGATCTGGCCTGCGGCGCCGGTTACGGCGATCTTGACGGGAGCCTCAGTGCTCACTTCTCATTTCCTCTCATAGGTCCTGTGGCCACGACTTTACCGCCCCCGACGGGGTGCGACGCCAGCGCCCTGTCAGAAGACGCGGAAGCCCCACTTCAGGACCTCGATGACGATGACGACGGCGAGCCAGGCCATCAGCGTGATGGTCATCCAACCGTCTCTGGCGAACTTCCTGAGCTTCTCGAGCAGGCCCGGGGAGACGTAGAGATTGCCCTCGAGGATGTTCCAGTGGGTCATGGACCAGAACACGAACGTCGTCGAGATGGTCACGAGCACGCACCACGGGCACAGCGCGTTGATCACGAACGTCGACTGGAACAGCAGCCAGTAGGCGAAGATCACGCCGAGCAGGTACACGACGTTTGCCGTGAACATGAACCACTTGGGGAACCGGGTGCGGAACAGCGACGCGACGGCGATGGTCATCACCACCGGCTCAGAGATCAGGCCGAGGAAGGCGTTCGGGAAGCCGAACACGTTGGCCTGCGGCGTCAGCCCCACCTTCGCGCAGTCGAAGATCGCGTTGATGGAACACGCGAGCACCGTGTCGGGGTCCTTGGCGAGCAGGATCGCGTCGTAGCTGAGCACGAACGACGCCACGAGGCTGAGCGTCGCGAACAGCAGCATCTCGCCGAACAGGAAGTAGCGGCTGCGGTCGGAGGGCATCTCTCGCGGGTCGACGGGGCGTGCGTCGGCCTGGGTGGCGGCACCCGGCGCTTCGTTAGGCATAACCCACATCCTAATCAGGCTCCGCAACCACTCTTTCCACCCACCGGACCATGCTCGCCCTACGCTGAGGCGGTGAGCCTTCCACCCCAGAACGAGTTCCCCCGTCGCTCCGTCGGCGCCCCCAACCAGCCCGGCGCCCCCAACCAGGCCGGCGCCCCGATCGGCGGGCCCGCGACGGGCGCCCCTGTCGGTCAGTACCCGCCGCCCGCCTTCCCCGGACAGTTCCCGGCCCCCGGCCAGCCGCAGCCCGGATACCCGATCCAGGGCCCGTTCCCCGGGCCTCCCGGGCAGCAGTTCCTGATCTCCCAGCCCCCGCGGCAGCAGCGCAAGACCCAGGCCTTCGTGCTTCCGCTGTTGATCGTGATCTTCGGGGCGATCGGCACGCTGCTCGGCATGCTTGTGGTGCTCGACCGGCCGCCGGTCATGTCGCTGCTCGCCGTCGGCGTCTTCTCGGTCGTGGCAGGTCTCGGGGTGCTGTTCCTGAAGTCGCTCGACAAGTGGGAGCCGGAGCCGCCGCTGTTCGTGATCGGGGCGTTCCTGTGGGGAGCAGGCATCTCGGCCTTCATCAGCGGCATCGTCAACACCGTCGTGCTGCTCACCACGGAGGACTGGGCGCTGACGGCAAGCTACTCGGCACCGCTGATCGAGGAGTCGACGAAGGCGGCCTTCCTGGTAGTGGTGCTGCTCACGTCGAAGCGCGCCCGCGCGGAGTTCAACTCGCTGACCGACGCCATCATCTACGGCGGCATGGTGGGGCTCGGCTTCTCCTGGATCGAGAACATCGGCTACGCGCTGCAGCCCGAGACCGTCGGCGAGGGCATCCAGATGATGCTGGTGCGGCTGATCCTGGTGGCGTTCCTGCACCCGATGCTGACGATCATCGTCTCGATCGGCATCTGGCTCGGCTTCAACGCCCGCGGCGCCATGAAACTGCTGTTCCCGTTCCTCGGCTGGTGCGCTGCGGTACTGCTGCACTTCGTGCACAACACATCGTCGGCGATCTTCGGCCCCAACGGCCTGTTCATCACGGCGGGCATCGAGATCGTCGTGTTCACCCTGCTGATCGTGCTGGGCGTGATGTCCCGCAGCCGCGAGAAGGCGACCGTGCTGGCCCAACTCCCGGTGCTGGTGCACTTCGGCTGGATCACGGCCAGCCAGGCGGGCTGGCTGGCCGACCTCGGCAGGCGCAAGACCACGATCGGCAACGCGCAGGGTCAGGACAAGGCCCTGCTGAGGGACTTCGTCCAGAACGTGACGGAACTCGCGCTGCTGCGCGGCCGGCTCGACAGGCTCACCACGGGCGAGCCGCCCGCGGGCTGGCTCGGCGCGCACCGCGAACTGGTCGACCTGCTGCTCGAGCAGCGCCCGCAGGTTGAGCGGGCGCTCGGCGAGACCACCTGGCAGCCCATGCAGTCGCGCCCCGGCGACAACTGGGGATCCTTCGCCTACCGGGGCTGAGCGAACAACTCCTGAAGCTGCGGGTGGGCCGCGACGTAGCCGTCGAGCAGTTGCCTCCCCAGCCGGGGCGAGTTGACCAGCGGGTGCAGCGAGAAGCCGACCCAGGCGCGCTCGGCGTCGCCGGTTGCGGCCGCCTCCGCGATCGCCTGCTCCGACGCGCGGAGCCGGGCCATGATCCCGAGTTCGCTGAGGCCCAGCGGCGCGACCGGCTGCGGGTGCACCCCGTCGGCGTCCACGACGCAGCCGACCTCGACGACGACCTCGTCGGGTAGCTCGGGCACGACGCGCGGGTGCGATCCCCCGTTGCCGACGTCGAGGATCATCCGCTCCGGCCGCCCGGTGGCGAGCGCGTTCATCAGCCGCAGCGCCACCTCCTGGTAGCCGCCGCCCGCGACGTCCTCCTCGCGGCGCTCCTCATCTGCGTCGCGGCTCTCGGCCATATAGGTCGACTCGCGCTCGTGCAGCGCGTCCTTCCACGCGTCGAGCGGCGAGTCGGCCTCCTCGATCCGCTTGTAGAAGTCGGCCTGCTGGCGGGCCAGGTACTGGCCGCGGGTCTCGTCGGCGGCGACGATGTTGTGGATCGCCTCCTCCGTCTTCCAGTAGTAGTAGAGGTACTCGTTGGGCAGCGAGCCGATGGCGCGCACGAAGTCCTTGCCGACCACGCGCGCCTCCTCGATCTGGTCGAGCAGTTCGTCGGAACCGATCACCTCTGGCAGCCGGTCGACGCCGTCGATGGTGACCGAGCGCAGCCAGCCGAGGTGGTTCAGGCCGATGTAGTCGTAGGCGATCCGGTCCTGGTCGTTCTCGAGCGAGGCGCCGAGCACGCGGGAGACGCGGCGCACCAGCCCGATGGGGGTGTCGCAGATCCCGACGACCCGGTCGCCGAGGAACTCGCGCATCGCCTGCGTGACGATGCCCGCCGGGTTGGTGAAGTTGATCGTCCATGCCTTCGGTGCGACCTCGGCGATGGTCTGCGCGACCTCACGCATCACGGGGATGGTGCGCAGCGCGTAGGAGAGGCCTCCGGGGCCGATGGTCTCCTGGCCGAGCAGCCCGAGATCGAGCGCCACCCGCTCGTCCTTGATGCGCCCCTCCGTGCCACCGACCCGGATCGCGGAGAAGACGAAGTCCGCGTCGACGAGCGCCTCGCGCAGGTCGGTGGTGTAGCCGACCCGCGGCGGGTCCTCGAAGTCGGCCGCGTGCTTGTCGATGACCCGACGGATCGCGTCGAGGCGGTCGTGCGATGAGTCGTGCAGGACGATCTCGTCGATCGTGACGGCGTCGGGGCCGAGCGCAGAACTGGCGACTGCGTCGTAGACGAGCGGGACACGGAAACCACCACCGCCGAGGATGACAAGTTTCATGGGACGAGGACCTCCAGGCTGGAATCGGGCGGAACGGTGAGCTGATCGGCCGTCGGTTGGCGGTCGGTGATGAGTCCGGTGAAGCGGGTGACGGGGTTGATCTCGAGGAATCCCACCCCGGGGAACTTGGCATGGTCGACGAGCAGCCAACTCCTGGTCGCGATGTCCATCATGGCGCGCTTGACGGGCACCTCGCTCGGCGTGGAGTCGACGACGGCGCCGTCGGGTCGAACGCCCGCGGCGCCGAGGAAGGCGACGTCGACGCGGACCTGGCGCAGGCACGACTCGGTCAGCACGCCGACCATCGACTCGTAGTTGGGGCGCAGCACCCCGCCCATCACGACAAGGTCGATGTTGGGCGCGTCGGCGAGCGAGCGGACCACCGCGAGCGAGGCCGTCACGACGGTGATGTCCTTGTTGCGCAGGTACGGGCACATCGAAAACACGGTGGTGCCGATGTCGAGCGCGACCACGTCGCCGTCCTCGACGAGGCGGGCGGCCGCGCGGGCGATCGCCTGCTTCTCGGCGGGCTCCTGCGTCGCCACCACGTCGAAGGCCGAGGCGTCGGCCTCTGGTCTGACGCTGCGCGGACGGCACGCTCCGCCGCGGACCCGGTCGAGGAGTCCGCTGTCGGCCAGGTGGTCGAGGTCGCGGCGAACGGTCGCCTCGGACACCCCAAGCGTCTTTGCCAGCTCCGGAACGGATGCCGACCCCTGCTGGTACACGAGTTCGACCGTCCGTCGCTGACGAACATCGGTCAGCATGGCTCGACCCTAGCAGCGAATTTAGAGCAGGATGGAAAAGATTCGAGCAAACCCACGCAATTCATGGCATTATCGAGCCACGAGCTAGTCAAGGAGGACCAACCATGTCGTTTCGCCCGTTTACCCGCCGCAGCTTCGTGCTGGGTGCGGCCGGTGTGGCCGGTGCCGGCGTGCTGTCGGCGTGCGCGCCCGGCGAAAACGCGCCCACCCAGACCCAGAAGCCTGGCGGCACCAGCCCCAGCGCAGCAGCGTCGAAGGATCCGAGCCAGCTCGGTGACATCACGCTCGTGGTGTGGGACCAGGAGGTGCGGGGCAGCCAGAACGATGCCCTGGTCGCCCTGAACAAGGCCTTCCAGGAGAAGTACCCCAACATCAAGATCGACCGTAAGTCGCAGTCGTTCGACGACCTGAAGGCGCAGGCCTCGCTCGCGCTCAGCGGCAACGACGTCCCCGACGTCATGCAGGTCAACAACGCGCGCGCCGACATGGGCCAGTTCGTCAAGGCCGGCCAGTTGACCGACATGTCGCCGTTCGCCGCCGCCTACGGCTGGGAGGACCGCTTCCCCGCCTCGGTGCTGTCGAAGGTTCGCTACAGCGCCGACGCCAAGACCTTCGGCGAGGGCAACCTGTACGGCCTGCCCCAGACGGGTGAGATCGTCGGCATCTTCTACTCGCAGAAGAAGCTGGACGCGCTCGGCATCAAGGCCCCCACGACGTGGGACGAGTACTTCTCGACTCTCGACGCGGCGCTGGCAAAGGGCGAGCAGCCCATGGTGCTCGGCAACGTCGACAAGTGGCCCGCGCTGCACGTCTTCGGACCGCTGCAGGCCAAGTACGTCGCCCCCGAGGAGGTCGTCAAGCTCGGCATGGGCAACGCGGGCGCCTCGTGGACCGATGAGCCGAACAAGGCGGCGATGCAGCAGTTCGCCGACTGGGGCGCCAAGAAGTACTTCGGCGGCTCCCCCAACGGCACCGACTACGACGCGGCGTGGAACGACTTCACGAAGGGCACGGGCGTGTTCCTGCCCGGCGGCTCGTGGCTCGGCACCGATATGGAGGCCGTGATGGGCGAGGACCTGCACTTCATCGCTCCCCCGCCCGCCGTCGACGGCAAGCTGGCCACCACCGGAGGCACCGGCATCCCGTTCTCGATCCCGGCGAAGGCCAAGCAGGTCGAGGCGGCCGCCGCCTACATCGACTTCATCACCACCCCCGACGCCATGAAGCTGATCGCCGAGAACGGCGGCTTCCCGGTGCTCGACACCGCGGCGCTCGCGCCGGAGAAGGGCGTCCAGAAGGAGATCTTCGAGGCCTTCGACAAGGTCTCGCAGGAGGGCACGCTGCTGCCGTACCTCGACTACGCGACGCCGTCCTTCTCCGACACTGCAGGCCAGGGCCTGCAGGAGGTCCTCGGCGCGCAGCGCACCCCTGATGAGGTGCTCGCCGACTTCGAGGCCGACTACAGCAAGTTCACGGGATAGTGAGTTCGGCGGCGCGGAAGCGGCGGGAGTCTCCCTCGGCGGTCGTCCGAGGGAGGTTCACGCCCTACCTGTATCTCCTCCCGGCGTTCCTGGTCTACGCGGGTTTCCTGCTGTACCCGCTGCTCAGGGCCGCTCAGTTCTCGCTCTACGATTGGCCGGGCTTCGGCCCGTCCACGTTCGTGGGGCTCGGCAACTACGTCGACCTGCTGAGCGACCGCCGCTTCCTCGCCGCCGTCACCCACGCGCTGACACTGATCCTCTTCTACTCGATCCTTCCGCTGGTGGTGGGCCTCGTGCTCGCCGCGATCCTGCGCAGGGGCAGGGTCAAGGGGCTCGGCATCTTCCGCGTCCTGATCTTCATGCCCCAGGTGATCGCGCTCGTCGTGGTCGCCGTCGCCTGGTACCAGATCTACGCCCCTAACGGTTACCTCAACGCGATGCTCTCCGCGATCGGCCTGGAGGGTCTCACCCGCGGCTGGCTCGGCGACGCAACGTTCGCGCTGCCCGCCGTCGGCATGGTCGGCTTCTGGCTGCAGACCGGCCTGGTGATGCTGCTGCTGCTCGCCGGCATGGGACGCATCCCCAACGACCAGTACGAGGCGGCCCGCCTCGACGGCGCTGGCCCGATCAGCGAGTTCTTCGCGATCACGCTTCCCGCGGTCAAGGCCGAGATCACCACGGCCCTGGTGCTGACGATCATCGCGGCGCTCAAAACCTTCGACCTCGTCTACGTCACCACGGGTGGCGGCCCAGGCACCGCGACGACAGTGCCGAGCTACGAGGTCTACAACCGGGCGTTCAACCTCAAGGAGGTCGGCTCCGCGTCGGCGGTTGCCGTCGTCCTGACGATCCTGGTGTTCCTCATCAACGTGGTCGTCTCGCGCATCGGGGAGGAGAAGCGATGAGGGTCTCAGCAGTCGAGAAGACCGCCAACTACGTCATCCTGACGCTGTTCGCGCTGTACGCGATCTTCCCCATCCTCACCATCGTGGTGACGGCGCTGCGCCCCAAGATCGGCGTGACCGACCCCGGCCTGCACATCGAGAACTTCGCGGAGGCGTGGGAGTTGGGCCAGTTCGGCTCGGCGCTGACCAACTCCGTGCTGGTGGCCCTGCTCGTGGTCAGCGTCGCGCTGACGCTCTCCGTGCTTGCGGGCTACGCGTTCGGCACCATGCGCTTCCGGGGCTCCACCTTCCTGTTCTACCTCTTCCTGCTCGGCCTGATGGTCCCGGCAGAGGCCATCGTCATCCCGCTGTTCTTCGACCTGCGCACCCTCGGCCTGACCGACACCATCTGGGCGGTCGCGCTCCCGCAGATCGCACAGTCGGTCGCCTTCGGCACCTTCTGGATGCGCAGCCAGTTCCGGGCGATGCCGCCCAACCTGATCGAGGCCGCCTCGATCGACGGAGCGGGCGGCATGAAGGCGCTGGTGCGGATCATGATTCCGCCCGCGCTCCCGTCGATCGCGACGGTCGCGGTCCTGATGTTCATGTGGACCTGGAACGAGTTCCTGATCCCGCTGGTGATGAGCCCGGCCGGCGTCTGGCGCACCGCGCCGCTCGGCCTGTCCATCTTCAAGGGCCAGTACACGGCCGACCATGCGCTGCTCTCGGCTGCCGGCGTCATCATCGCGGCGCCCATCGTCGTCGCGTTCCTGTTCCTGCAACGCTATTTCATCAACGGCATGCTCGAGGGGGCTGCAAAGGAATGACCGATCAAGTCCACGACGGGCACGACCACGACGAGACCCAGTGCGAGAGTTGCTGGTCCTGGGACCCGCTCGCCTCGTCCAGGAATGAGGGCGAGCCGCCGCTCGACGTCCTCACGACTGGCCCGCTGTTCTTCGACCTGATCTTCTCCGGGCTGCCGCGGCTCCCAGACCCGGGCGAGGAGTTGTACTCCACCGGCATGGGGTCCTGCCCCGGCGGGATCGCGAACCTGGCGACGGCGACCGCGAGGCTGGGGCTGCGCACCGGCCTCGTCACGGGCTTCGGCGACGACGCGTACGCCGACTGGATGTGGGACGTGCTCTCCAACGACGAGCACATCGACCTGTCGGCCTCGCGCCGCTTCCCCAACTTCCATTCGGCGATCACGGTCTCGATGGCCTTCAGCGGCGACCGGGGCATGGTCAGCCACGCGCACGACCTGCCCGAACCGATGGACGCCGCGCTGCTCGAGGCGCCCGCAGCCAGGGCCGCCGCGATCGACCTCAACTCAGTCGGGCCCTACTGGAAGACGTTGCAGGAGCGCGGCACGCTGCTGTTCGCCGACATCGGCTTCGACGAGACGGGCAAGTGGGACCAGGCGACGCTCGCGCCGCTCGAGTTCTGCCACGCCTTCACGCCCAACGCGGTCGAGGCGATGGCCTACACGCGCACCGAGCGCCCGACCGAGGCGGTCCGCAAACTGGCCGACCTGGTTCCGCTCGCGGTCGTCACCGACGGCGTCGGCGGCAGCTTCGCGATCGACGGGTCGACGGGCGAGGAGGCGTTCTGCCCCTCCGTCCCGGTCGACGCGATCGACCCGACGGGCGCGGGAGACGTCTTCGCGGCGTCCATCGTGCTCGGCACCCTCGCGGGGTGGCCGCTGGAGGTCCGGCTGCGGTTCGCGACGCTGTGCGCGTCGATGGCGGTGCGTCGCTTCGGTGGCTCGCTCGCGGCCCCCGGCTGGGGCGACATCGCCGACTGGTGGCGCACCGTGTCGAAGCAGGCCGCCGACGGCGACCTGCGCGCCGCCTACGTGGCGCGCGACTACGGCTTCCTGGGCGACCTGATCCCGACGCACGAGGTACATGGCGTCCGCCGCGCCGAGGGGACCTTCGCGCTCGCATCGCACCTGGGTTACCGCCCCGGCCGCGTCGAGGGCCTCACTCCCCCGCCCGCGAGCTGACCCCTCGAGCGGAGGCCCGACCGGCCATTCCCGGCCGGTCGACGGTGGATCGAGCGCGCCCAAAACCGGCCCTCCCGTGAGCGACGAAATTCCGCTGACAAGGCATTACGCTAATTCAATCATTATCGTGCAAACCATTGCTATCTCCTGCAAATTCAGCCTAAAGTGAACGCGTCCAAGGGGACACAACTGGGTCGGACGGCGTCGTCCGCATTCGGAAGGTGGATTTTCACATGCAGAAACGATCAACCGTCGGGAGACTCCTGGCCCTGGCTGGAGCTCTGACCATCGGCTTCTCGATGGTCGTGCCAGCCTCGGCGAAGGAGAACAAACCGGCTCCGGCGTCCTCGGTCAGCACCGAGGCCACGGCGAGCAAGATCAACGTGATGGGGCTGTGGGCCCATCCCGACGATGACGCTTCGTTCATCACCCCGTGCGGCGTCTGGCACGAGCGCTACGACGTCCAGTGCGGCATCATCATGCTGACCCGCGGTGAGGGCGGCTCGAACTCCGTCGGCAGCGAGGCCGGTCCCGACCTCGGCCTGCGGCGCGAGAACGAGGACCGTGCCTCGCACTACCGCTCGGGAACGCTCGACATCTACAACATCGACGCTGTCGACTTCTTCTACAACACCTCCGCACCGCTCACCGAGGAGGTGTGGGGCTCCGAGCGCATCCAGCGCCAGGTCGTCCGGGTGATCCGGCAGACACGGCCTGACGTGCTGGTCGGCTTCTCGCCGTCGATGGCCGTGGGCCACGGCAACCACCAGTACGCAGGGCGCGTGGTGTGGGAGGCGGCCGCGATGGCCGCCGATCCGACCAAATTCCCCGAGCAACTCGTCGGGCCGGACGCGGTGCAGCCGTGGCAGGTCAAGACGATCACCTCAGGCGGCCAGACGACCGGCACGGGCGGCACCACGACGGCTGCCAACTGCAACGCCGGCTTCGTGCCCGCCGCGGACAACCCGTTCACGGTGGTCGGCACCTGGAGCGGCTACGACTCGCCGTACACGTGGCTCGAGGGCAACGTGCAGGGCCAGCCCGCAGGCACCAAGATGACGTGGGCGCAGACGGGGCGCGAGGGCTTCATGGTCCACGCGACCCAGGCGCGACCCAAGTTCACGGGCGTCTACGCCCCGCAGTGCCTGCGCTACGGCATCGCCCAGTCCGTCGTCCCGTTCCAGCCCAACGGCTCGGCGGGCAACGCGAAGGACGAGGCGATCCTGTACGGCTCGGTGCTCCCCGATCCCGGCGGCATGCCGCTCGGCTCGACCTACGCCATCGAGACCAGCGACTACTTCCAGGCCCCTGGCGTGCCATTCACCGTGAAGGTCTCCGCCAAGTCCGGCAAGGGAACGCTCGCCGCTGGCAACGTGGCGCTGAAGGTCCCCGCCGGCTGGCAGGTCAGCGGCTCCACCGCCCTCGGTCCCGTCACCGACGGCGCGACGGCGAGCGTCACGCTCACCGTCACCCCGGCCGCGGACGCGCAACTCAAGCGCTACCCGATCTCGGCCACCTTCGACAACGGCTCGGTCACCGCGTACAACGACACCCGCATCGAATTGGTCGCGGGCGTCGAGGGACGCTTCCAGCGTTGGGGGAACTACTCCGAGTACGACCAGTGGGCTGACGAGTTCAGCCACGTTGGCGGCCGTTCCAATGCGGAGCGGCAGATCGGGGCTGGAGAGTCCATCACGGTGCCTGTCGTCGTCAGCAACCGCACCACCACCGCCCAGTCGGGAACGGTCGCGCTGACCCTGCCCGATGGCATGACGGCCGACGCGGCGTCCAAGCCGTACTCCGGCCTGGCCGCAGGCGCGGACACGACGGTCAACTTCGTCGTCACACACACCAACCCGGCCTCGCCCGCGGGCGCCAACGCCAACGTCACCATCACCACGACGGCGACCCAGGCGGCCTCGACGAGCACGGAGACGCTGAAGCTCTACGTCGTGCCGACCACCGTCATCCCGCAGGCCGCGACGGCCCCGACCATCGACGGCGTCGCCGACGACGGGTACGGGCCTGCGCTCGACATCGGCCGCAAGTGGGAGGGTGCCGACTGCGCACCCAACGGCGTCGACTGCGGCAACGGCTCGACCATGCGGCTGAGCTGGAACGGCGACGACCTGTACGTGGTCGCCACCGTCGTCGACGACAAGGTGAGCGCGGCAGCCCCGCCGGAGCGCTGCTTCGGTCACTGGCTTGTCGACTCGGTCGAGGTCCTGCTCGACCCGGTCGGCGGGTCGCGCGACACGTCCACCACGTTCAAGTCGGGCATCCTGCCCTACACCGACGACCCGAGCGGGTCGGCGGGCAACGGGGCCGACGGACCGTGCTGGAGCCGCGACGCGGACAACCACCAGGGCTTCTCCTCGGGGCCGCTCGCCTCGACGATCGAGGGTGCGCCGAACTCCCCCGGCCAGCAGGTCGCGGTCAAGGTGACGCGCAACGCCGACGGCACCTACGCCGGCGGCAGCTACACCGTCGAGACGAAGATCCCGCTGAAGAACCTGCCCGCCGCGGTCGTGACGGGCAAGGCCCCGACGGGCGCCCAGGCGAGCAACGACGTCGACCCCAAGTACCTGGGGCTCAACGTGACGCCGTACGACTCGGACGTGACCACCTATATCGGCAAGACGCGCACCGCGTGGTCGCCGTTCGGTAGCCAGCAGTCCGAGCCCTACCGTTGGGGTCACGCCTACCTCGACGGCTACCAGGCTCCCGCCGACCGGTCCACGAGCCCGGCGAAGCCGATCATCCCGGACACCGCGCTGATGGGCGTGGAGTCGCCGCAGACGATCTACCAGTCCGCCACGCGCGGCGTGTCGATCTCGGGCCTCCAGCCGAGCAGGGCGCTGAAGATCACTGGCGTCAAGACCAACCCGGCGCAGGCCATGATCGACCTGACCTCCAGCGAGGCGGGCACCCTTCGGGTCTACGCCTGGAAGGGCGACTACGGGATGGTTCCGGTGTGGAAGTCGAGCTGCAAGGGTGACACCCTCGGGTTCTCCACCTGCTCGCCCGACGACATCACGGCAGCTCCGTGGGGCACCGACATGGGCGGGCACCTGCTCGACAGCCTCACCTACCAGGTGAAGCCGGGCAAGGACAAGGTCCACTTCAAGATGTCGAAGCAGGTCAGCTCCGCGCTGGCCGACGGCGGCTCGCTCGTGATCTCGTGGCAGAGCGCGAGCGACGGCGTCAACGCGTGGTACTTCCCCGTGAAGTAGGCGCCCACAGCAGGAAGGGGCCCCCGGCGCGCAATGCGTCGGGGGCCCTTCCTATTTCTCTTGTGCTTCTCTTTGCTCAGCTCGGGGGGACGATCAGCGCGACCGCGGCGAGCGCGAGCCCGATGCCCGCCATCACGGTGACGTCGATCCAGCGGCGGCGGATTACCAGCAGGCCGGCGGTGGTGCGGGGAAGCACCAGTCGCAGCGCGGCGCCGAGGCACAGCGACCCTGCGATCAGGAGTGCCCCGCGCTTCCAGTGGCCGAGCGCCGCGTAGACGGTGCCCGCCGACAGCACGGCCGCGACCAGCAGCAGCGGCCACGGGTTGCTCGGGTAGGACTCCGCCGGCTTGTCCGGCTTATCGGCCATGCAGCGCTTCCGCGCGGTCCACCACGTTGCTCAGCAGCATGGCGCGGGTCATGGGCCCGACGCCGCCCGGGTTGGGCGTGACCCAGCCGGCCCTGTCCCACACGTCGGGGGCGAGATCACCCGTGGTGACGCCGTCGACGCGGCTCACCCCGACGTCGACGAGGGCGGCGCCCTCGCGGATCATGTCCGCGGTGATCATGTGCGGCACGCCTGCGGCGGCCACCACGATGTCCGCGGTTCGGGTGTGGGAGGCGAGGTCGCGGGTGCCGGTGTGGCACAGCGTGACGGTTGCGTTCTCGCTGCGGCGGGTCAGGATCAGCCCGAGCGGGCGACCGACGGTGATGCCGCGACCCACCACGACCACCTCCGCGCCCTTGATGGGCACGTCGTGGCGGCGCAGCAGTTCGACGATGCCGCGCGGGGTGCACGGCAGGGTGGCTGGCTCGTTGAGGACGAGGCGGCCCAGGTTGATGGGGTGCAGGCCGTCGGCGTCCTTGTCGGGGTCGATCAGGCTGAGCGCCCAGTTCTCGTCCAGGTGCCGCGGGATCGGCAGTTGCACGATGTAGCCGGTGCACGCCGGGTCGGCGTTGAGGCCTTCGATGGCTTCCCGGAGTTGTTCCGCGGTGGCGTCGGCGGGCAGTTCGACCCGGATCGACTCGATGCCGACCTGCTCGCAGTCGCGGTGCTTCATCCGCACGTAGTTCTGGCTTGCCGGGTCGCTGCCGACAAGGACGGTCGCGAGGCCGGGCACGACGCCGCGCTCACGCAGTGCCGCGACCCGTGTCGTGAGCTCGGTCTTGATCGCGGCTGCGGTCGCCTTGCCGTCGAGTGGTTGCGCGGTCACGGTGTGCCTCTCAGTGGAAGAAGTGTCGGGTGCCGGTGAAGTACATGGCGATGCCTGCCGCGGCCACGGCGTCGATGACCTCCTGGTCGCGCACCGAGCCGCCTGGCTGCACGATGGCGCGCACGCCCGCGTCGAGCAGCACCTGCGGCCCGTCGGCGAACGGGAAGAAGGCGTCGGAGGCCGCGACGGAGCCCTTGGCGCGCTCACCGGCGCGGTCGACGGCGAGGTGGCAGGAGTCGACGCGGTTGACCTGGCCCATGCCGACGCCGACGGAGGCGCCGTCGTGGGCGAGCAGGATCGCGTTGGACTTGACGGCGCGGACGGCGCGCCAGGCGAAGGCGAGGTCGGCAAGCGCCGCCTCGTCGACGGGTTCGCCCGCCGCGAGCGTCCAGTTGGCCGGGTCGTCGCCGTCGGCGTCGATGGCGTCGGAGTGTTGAAGCAGCATGCCGCCGTCGATCTGGCGCAGCGCGACGCCGCCGTTGTCTGTCCCGTCGGCGATCAGGATCCGCAGGTTCTTCTTCCTGGCGAGCACCTCGACCGCGCCCTCGTCGTAGCCGGGCGCGACGATGACCTCGGTGAAGATCTCGGCGACCTGCTCGGCCATCGCGAGGGAGACGGAGCGGTTGGTGGCGATCACTCCCCCGAAGGCGGAGACGGGGTCGCAGGCGTGGGCCTTGCGGTGCGCCTCGGCGACGTCGGCGCCGATCGCGATGCCGCACGGGTTGGCGTGCTTGATGATGGCGACGGCTGGCTCGTCGAAGTCGTAGGCGGCGCGGCGGGCGGCGTCTGCGTCGACGTAGTTGTTGTAGCTCATCTCCTTGCCGTGCAGTTGCGTCGCGTCGGCGAGGCCGGAGCGGCCGTCACCGTTGCGGTACACGGCGGCGCCCTGATGCGAGTTCTCTCCGTAGCGCAGGTCGGCGACCTTGCGCCAGGTGCCGCCCACCCAGGCGGGGAAGCCGCTGCCGTCGGAGGAATCGGTCAGCACGTTGCCCATCCAACTGGCGACGGCGACGTCGTAGTTGGCGGTGTGGATGAAGGCCGCGGCGGCCAGTTCCTTGCGCTGCTGCAGCGTGAAGCCACCGGCGGCGAGGGCCGCGCGCAGGGCCGGGTACTGCTCCGCGGAGGTGATCACGGCCACCGAGGGGTGGTTCTTGGCCGCGGCCCGCACCATGGTGGGGCCGCCGATGTCGATCTGCTCGACGCACTCGTCCTGCGAGGCGCCGGAGGCGACGGTCGCCTCGAAGGGGTACAGGTTGGTGATCACCAGGTCGAAGGGCGCGATCGACAGCTCGTCGAGTTGGGCCCGGTGGCTCTCGAGGCGGCGGTCGGCCAGGATGCCGGCGTGGACCTTGGGGTGCAGCGTCTTGACGCGGCCGTCGAGGCATTCGGGGAAGCCCGTGACGTCCTCGACGGGGGTGACGGGAACGCCCGCCTCCGCCAGCTTGGCAGCGGTGGAGCCGGTCGAGACGATCTCCACGCCCGCGGCGGCGAGGTCACGCCCCAGGTCGAGCAGCCCGGTCTTGTCGTAGACGGACACCAGTGCTCGGCGCAGCGGGATCTGATCGGTCACGGGTGTTCCTTCTTCCATTCGGAGACGGCCTGGATGAGCAGGCGGCGCTCGACCACCTTGATGCGTTCGTGCAGGGAATCGACATCGTCGCCTGGCAACACGTCGACCGCTCCCTGCAGCAGGATCCTACCGGTGTCGATCCCCGCGTCGACCACGAAGACGGTGGCTCCCGCGACCTTGACCCCGGCGCGCAGCGCGTCGCGCGGGCCGTGCATGCCGGGGAAGCTGGGCAGCAGCGCGGGGTGGGTGTTGATGGTGCGCCCGCCGAAGCGGGCGAGGAAGTCCTCCCCCAGCAGCTTCATGAAGCCCGCGGAGGCGACCAGGTCGGGTGAGAAGGTCTCGACGAGGTCGGCGAGTTCTGCGTCCCAGGCGGCGCGGTCGGCGCCCTTGGGCAGTGGGTGCGCGACGGCGGGGATCCCGTGACTGCGGGCCCTGTCGAGGCCCTGTGCGGTTGCCTGGTCGGAGATGACGGCGACGACCTCGGCGTCGACGGCACGCTCGTCGATGGCGTCGAGCAACGCCTGACAGAGGGTGCCGGATCCGGAGAGGAGGACGACGACGCGGGTGCTCACCCGCCCAACTCTACGGCCTCCTGGGCGGCTGGCTCTACGGCCTCCGGGGCGGTGCGCGGTCGGCGCAGCAGGCCGAGCACGAGGCCGACGGCCATCCCGGAGAGCCCGAGCAGAGTCGGCGCGAAGATGGCCAGTTCGAGCAGCCGGGCGCCGACGAAGGCGAGCCGGTCGGAGCCGAGCGACCCGGATCCGATGGCGCATGCGACCACCACGAAGCCGCCCGCAAGGACGCCTGCGAGGGCGCCGACCAGCGCGGTCTCGTCGAAGCGGGCCCGCGGCCGTGCGAGCGTGACGACGAGAGCGGCGATGGCGCCCGCCACGGCGCCCACCGCGAGCCACCACAGGTGCGCCGCGGATCCGCCGTCGGGTGGCGGCACGATCCCGAAGATCGGAACGGCGGGCAGCAGGCCCGCCTCGGAGGACGTCAACGTGATGAGGCTGCCGTCGCCGACGGTGACGCCCGCGCCGAGCATCCAGGACACGCAGGCGAGGATCAGGTTGGGCAGGTATGCCAGGTGCAGCGCGACCAGCAGCACAAGGCCGCCCGCGCCGCCGTCGAGGTTGGTGACGATCTCGCCGACCCGGTCGCGGCCCGCCCAGAGCGCGACGACCAGCACCGCCGCGCCGCCCGCAAGCACCAGCAGCAGGGCGGCGCCCATCGCGCGGGGCACGCTGCGCAGCCACTCGGGCCACGCGTCGGTCGGGTCGAACCCGACGCCATGCGCGGCACCCCAGAGCCCCGCCACCACGCCGACCGCGAGCGCGCCGATCAGGCCGCGCAGCGACAGCACGCCGAGCGCCCCCATCAGGATCGCGACGGCGACTGTATAGACGCCTGCGAACGTGCCGCCGACCTTCAGCGTCAGAGCCTCGCCGTCGACCCACAACTTGCCGGTGTCGTCGGGGTCGGCGCTCTGACCCGCGGCGTGTCGCGCGGCGAAGGCGGCGACCGGCACGGCGAGCAGGATCAGGGTCGCGGTGATGCCGAGCGGGATGATGCTGACGGGCAGCCCTCCGATCTCCAGCGGCGCGCCGTGCGCGAGCACCAGGAACCGGGTGGCGAGCGCGAGGGCTGGTCCCAGGTCCGCCTCCGGGGAGGTGAGCCAGCCGACCGCGCCGAGCGCGGCGAGAATCAGCCACCCTGCGAGAAGCACCGCGATCGGCCCGAGGACGGCGGCGACGTACCACGGCCAGGGCCACTCGCGCGGCTGCTTGCGGGGGGCCTCATCGACATCGACCGCGATGGTGCGCGGCTTAGCTGAAGTCCTGGCCACCCGTTACCTCCCCTTGAGGTTCTCGCATTGTGTTTTGCTCTCCCGGTAGTGTTGCCCAACGACACCGGCATGTTCACTGGTCGTTTGGGAGGTGATGGCATGTCAGATGGTGAGGCTAAGCGCCCTCGTCGGGCTTGGGCATCCGACGAGCCGGAAACCGACGCGTTCGACGATACCCCAGTGGCGGACGGGTCCCGTCCGCGACGCGGCTCGTCGGGCAAGGAAGCTGAGGTTCCCGGCCTGGGGGACGAACCGGCGGTGGCCACGCGCGGCTCCGACGCGGTCGAGTCCGTCGTCGCAGGCCCCGCCAACCCCTTCGCCCGGCCGGGCAGTGAGGCGTCCGAGCAGCCAGCCCCCGTTGAGCCGGATGCGGCCCGCGCGGAGAGCACGCCGATCCCGGCCCCCACCCTGCCGCGTTCCTCCACCTCCGCGATCCCCAGCCCCGCTCCGCGCCGCTCCGCGATGTCGAGCACCACCCCCGTCGAGGCCGAGACCGCGGAGCAGCCGCACTGGCTCGATGCGCACCGCAGGCGGTTGATCGGTTGGGCCCTCGGCGGCCTGGCCGTCGCCCTGATCCTCGCGCTGATCGCCTTCTTCGTCGCCCGCGGCATCCGCGGCACGGAGCCGTCGCCGTCGCCCACCCCCACGGCCACCACCGCGAGCCCCAGTGCGAGCGCCTCGCAGGAGCCGACCACGGTCGCCGACCTGCTGACCCCCGCCGATCTGACGGCGATCGCGCCGGCCGCGAGCTGGTCCGAGGTCGCCACCACGCAGTCGGTGGCCGAGCACAAGAGCTTCGCCTTTTGCCTCACGTCGCTGCAGACGGGCGTCAACCCCACCCACAGCCTCCAGCGCTCGCTCGCGACGCAGAACGACGACAAGCTGGCCGCGCTGCACCAGATCGACATCTACGCCGACGAGGCCGCCGCCGCCTCCGTCCTGCAGGCAAGGATCGGCGCGCTGTCGAACTGCGCGAGCGAACTGGTGCCCGCGCGCATCGTCGGGTCGAGCACCGTCACCGGCCTCGCGACACAGACGTTCGAGATCAACCTGGTCACCGAGGACGCGACACCCGACTACCGCACGCTGCTGCTGACCCAGGAGGGTTCGGCGCTGCAACTGCTGGAGGTCCGCCGCCTCGGAGAGACGGTGCCCGCCGAGGCGCTTGCGACAGCACTGGTGCGCCCGCAGCAGGCCATCAACAAGGGGCAGGGCGTCGAGGCTGAGGTCAAGCCCGTCGTGGCGGCCGGCGTCGTGCCGCCCGCCGAGCCGGCAGGCTGGCTGGTTCCCTCTGACCTGCCGCGGGTGCGTCCCGGCGCGGGCCTGTGGTCGGCAAGCGGCCAGCAACCGCTCAGCGGCACCTTCGGCACCGGCTGCGAGAACATGTCGCTCGTGACAGAGTCGGGCCCGACCGAGCGTGAGCTCACGCACTACCAGTTGGCCCAGGACGATCAGGCCCCGGCGCTGTTCGGCCTCGACCAGGCGGTGTTCACGTTCGAGAGCCCCGAGGCCGCCGGCGCCTTCAACAAGAAGCTCGTCGAGAACATCGCGAGCTGCAAGTCGCGGCTGCTCGGCTCCACGATCAAGGAACTGCCCGCCGTCTCCTCGACCGGCAAGGACGGCGCGACCGCGTCGTCGCGGATCTTCCAGATCACCCGCGCGCAGAGCGAGGACAAGGCGAACAACTGGCAGGCCACGATCACCATCACCGGTGCCCGGGTCTCCTACTCGCTTGTCACGGTCGCCGAGACCTACAAGTTCAGCGACGCGCAGTTGGCGCAGGTCGCCGACCGGATCGCCGTGCGACTGACCCAGGCCGGCTGAGCCAGACCGTCTGAGCAACGTAAAGAACGCCCCGCGGAGATCCGCGGGGCGTTCTTCGTTGCTGAACCCGTCAGCGGCTGCCGCGCAGCCGGGCGATCGCGTCCCTGGCGAGCTGGGCGGTCAGCGAGGGGGTCTCCCCCACCAGCACGCCCGCGGCCTCCAGCGCCTCCTTCTTGGCGGCTGCGGTGCCTGCGGAGCCGGTGATGATCGCGCCCGCGTGGCCCATGGTCTTGCCGGGCGGGGCGGTGAACCCGGCCACGTAGCCGACCACCGGCTTGGTGATGTTGGCCGCGATGTACTCGGCGGCCCGCTCCTCGGCGTCTCCGCCGATCTCGCCGATCATCACGATGATGTCGGTCTCCGGGTCATCCTGGAAGGCCTGCAGCACGTCGATGTGGGTCGTGCCGACGACGGGGTCGCCGCCGATGCCGACGGCGGTCGAGAAGCCGTGGTCGCGCAGTTCGTACATCATCTGATAGGTCAGCGTCCCGGACTTCGACACAAGGCCGATCCGGCCCGGCCCGGAGATGTGGGCGGGGATGATCCCGACGTTGGACTTCCCGGGCGAGATCAGGCCCGGGCAGTTGGGGCCGATGACCCGGGTGCCCGAGTCCTTGGCCGCGGCGAGGAACTCGATGGAGTCGTGTACGGGGATGCCCTCGGTGATCACGACGCACAGCGCGATCTCGGCCTCGATGGCCTCGAGCACGGCCGCCTTCGCGAACTTCGGGGGCACGAACACCACCGACACGTCGGCGTTGGTCGCAGCGACAGCCTCGACCATCGAGCCGAACACCGGTACCGGGTCCTCCTCGAACAGGACCGATTCGCCGGACTTGCCGGGGGTGACGCCGCCGACGATGCGGGTGCCCGACATGATCATGCGCTGGGTGTGCTTGCGCCCCTCCTTACCGGTCATGCCCTGCACGAGGACGCGGGAGGACGCGTTGATGAAGATGGACATCTTGTCTCAGTTCCCTTCGGAGGCGAGGCGGGCGGCGGTGCGGGCCGCGTCGTCCATGGTGTTCTTGACGGTGATCAGCGGGTGGTTGGCCTCGGCGAGGATCGCCTTGCCGACCTCGACCGAGTTGCCGTCGAGACGCACCACGATCGGAAGCCTCGCCTCGTCGCCGAGCATCTCGAGCGCGTTGACGATGCCGTTGGCGACGTCGCTGCACGCGGTGATGCCGCCGAACACGTTGACGAAGACCGACTTCACCTGCGGGTCGCTCATGATGATGCGCAGCCCGTTGGCCATCACGGCCGCTGACGCGCCGCCGCCGATGTCGAGGAAGTTGGCCGGCTTCGGGGAGCCGGGCAGGTCGGCGCCCGCCGCTGCGACCACGTCGAGGGTGCTCATCACGAGGCCCGCGCCGTTGCCGATCACGCCGACGGTGCCGTCGAGCTTGACGTAGTTGAGGTCGAGTTCGCGGGCCTGCTTCTCCAGGTCGACCGCTCCGGTGTTCTCGTCGTAGGCCTCCCAGTCGGGGTGGCGGAACTCGGCGTTGTCGTCGAGGGTGATCTTGCCGTCGAGGGCGATGATGCGCCCGTCGCCGGTCTTGACCAGCGGGTTGACCTCCACGAGGGTAGCGTCCGCGTCGCGGAACACCTCCCACAGCTTCTGCAGCACCGCGCCGACCGCCTCGTGGTCCTCAGGCAGGAATCCCGCCTCGGCGACGATGCGCTGCGCCACGGAGGGGGTGATGCCCTCGACCGGGTCGAGCGGCACCTTGACGAGCGCCTCGGGCCGTTCGACGGCGAGGGTCTCGATCTCGACGCCACCCTCGATGCTGCACATGGCGAGGTATCCGCCCGCTGCGCGGTCGAGCAGGATGGAGAAGTAGAACTCCTCTGCGATGTCGGCGCCCGGGCTGAGCATCACGACCTCGACCGGATGGTCCTTGATGGTGAGGTTCAGGATGTCCTCAGCCGTCTTGGCGACGGCCTCCGGGCCGCGGGCAAGCTTGACGCCGCCCGCCTTTCCACGTCCTCCCGTGCGCACCTGTGCCTTGATGACGGCGAGGTCGGCGCCCAGCCCCTGATAGGCCGCGACAGCTTCGTCGGGCGTTGTGGCCGTCTTTCCGGGCAGCACGGGAACCCCGCTCCGCTCGAACAGGTCACGCGCTTGGTACTCCAAGAGATCCACAGTGTTCCTTTGAGTGAGTTGGTGACTACGGCCGCAAGACTACCCGCCCTCTGATGCATCCGGACAAGCTTCTTGAGCGGGACCGCACGCTTAACCTGACCCGATTTTGAGAGAATCCTGAGAACTGTTAAGGTTCCCAACGGAAGATCCCGCAGGGATGACCATGTGACGTCAGGAGTCAGGTGAACGACACCGCACAGCGCAACGCCAAGCGCGCAGCAGAGGTCGACTTTGACGACGTTGCCGAACTCGGTGTCAGCGCACCGAGCCGGGCACGCCGTGGAGCCCTTGCATTTGGTCTCAGCAAGAAGTTGGTCGCCTTCAGCGTCGCAGGCGCCGTAGCGGCAGCAACGCTCTTCACGTTCGCCTTCGCGAACCGTGGCACGAACCTCGACACCTCCGCGGAGAACCCGGAAGCGGCCGTCGCAGTGCCCGCCGCCGCGGTGGCCGCCGTCGAGGACGGGTTCGCCGATCGCACCGAAGAGGTCAGCCGCAACTCCGTCCGCTCGAACCTTGGCGAGGCCGTCGCCGACGAGAACGCCAAGGAGCGCGCCGCCAACATGGGCGTCGCCGCCGAGGACGCCGTCAAGGCCTACACCGCGATGACCGCGGAAGAGCGTCAGCGCCTGATGGACGAGGACATGAAGCTCGTCGACGCGCAGAGCGCGAAGCTGAAGAAGGAGGCCGAGGAGGCCGCCCGTCGCCTCGAGGAGGCCCGCAAGGCCGCCGAGGCCGCCAAGAACAGCGGTTCAAAGAGCGGTTCGAAGAGCGATTCCAAGTCCGGCGAGGTCGCCAACTCCGACATCAGCGACGAGGACATCGAGAACCTCAGCTCCACCGGCGGCTCGATGCCGCTGAAGAGCGGCTACCGCATCGGCGCCAGCTTCGGCCAGACCGGCTCGTGGTCGCGCTACCACACCGGCCAGGACTTCCCGGCCCCGGTCGGCACCCCCATCTACGCCGTCGCCTCGGGCGTCGTGCTGAGCCCCACCGCAGGCGGCTGGGCAGGCACCAACGTGGTGATCCGGCACGGCAACGGCGGCTCGACGCTGTACGCCCACATGAGCCGCAAGGTCGTCAGCACCGGCCAGACCGTCAAGCCCGGCCAGTTGATCGGCTACGTGGGCATGTCGGGTCGCACCTTCGGCCCCCACCTGCACATGGAGTACTACAAGCCGGGCGTCACCCCGGGCAAGGTCTACGAGGCCTCGAACCCGATGACGTTCCTGCGCTCGCTCGGCGTCCGCTGATCTGAGCCCACTCATGTTGAGAATGGCCCGGTGGTTCTCCACCGGGCCATTCTCTTGCCCTGGGGCGCGAGCTGGGTCTGGCGTTGAGCAGTAGTCGGTGTTCGATGGCGACTCGGCCACCTGTTAGCGCTCGCATCCGCAACGAGGCGCGGATGCTGCTCAACGCCCCGTCCAGCCGCCTGCCCTGCCGTCCCTGCCACCCCGACGCCGCAATGGTCAGAGGTGCCACTCAGTGCGGCGTCAGAGCTTCTCCATGGGCGCGTGTTTGAGGCTCAGCCGCTTCGTGCCTCCGGAGCCGAAGTCGACGTCGGCCTTTGCCGCGTCCCCGACGCCGTTGACGGCGAGCACCGTCCCCATCCCGAAACTGGCGTGCAGCACGCGGTCGCCGATGTCGACCTGGGTGACGGTCTTGACGGGCGCGGAGCCCTTGCCGAACGAATGCAGCGAGGAGCTCGTCTGCCGGTTCCTGGTCGCCGACGACGCGGCCCACGTGGTGGTGGCGGCCGCGGTGCGACGCCAGTCGAGCACGTGGTGCGGGATCTCGTCGAGGAACCGCGACGACGGGTTGTACGTGGGCGCCCCGAAGGTGACGCGTACCTGGGATCGGCTGAGGTAGAGCCTCTTGCGCGCGCGGGTGATGCCGACGTAGGCGAGACGGCGCTCCTCCTCCAGTTCGTCCGGATCGGTCAGGGCGCGCATGTGGGGGAACATGCCCTCCTCCATGCCCGTCAGGAAGACCGTGTCGAACTCGAGGCCCTTTGCGGTGTGCAGGGTCATCAGCGTGACGACGCCCTTGCCCTCCTCGTGTTCGGGCACCTGGTCGGAGTCGGCGACGAGCGCGATGCGCTCCAGGAACGCGGCGAGCGAGTCGTCCGGCTCCGGCATTCCGGCCGCGAGGCCGACGGCCTGCTCGTCGAGGTCGATGGTGTTGGCATTGGCCACGAACTCGGCCGCGACGGAGACCAGTTCGACCAGGTTCTCGATGCGGGTGAGGTCCTGCGGGTCGGTGGAGGCCTCGAGTTCGGGCAGGTAGCCGGACTCCTTCAGGATCGACGTGAGCACCTCGTCGGCAGGCTTGCCCTGCGCGACCATCCCGCGGTGCATGTTCATCACGTCGACGAAGCCCTGGATCTGTTTGAGCGACCTGGTCGCAAGCCCGGGCGCCTCGGAGGCGCGCCGCAGCGCGTCGAAGAAGGTGCTGCGCTCCCCCGCCGCAAGCGACGACACGGCTGCCTCCGCGCGGTCCCCGATGCCGCGCTTCGGCACGTTCAGGATGCGTCGCACCGACACGTCGTCTGCCGGGTTGACGATGGCGCGCAGGTAGGCGATCGCGTCGCGGATCTCGCGGCGCTCGTAGAAGCGCACCCCGCCGACGACCTTGTACGGCATGCCGACGCGGATGAACACCTCCTCGAAGGCGCGCGACTGGGCGTTGGTGCGGTAGAACACCGCAGTGTCGCCGTACTGGCTGACGCCCTGGTCGGACAGCCGGTCGATCTCCTCCGCGACGAACTGGGCCTCGTCGTGTTCGGTGTCTGCGACCCAGCCGACGATCAGTTCGCCCTCGCCGAGGTCCGACCACAGCCGCTTCTCGCGCCTGCCCTGGTTGCGGGAGATGACGGAGTTCGCGGCGGTCAGCACGTTCTGGCTCGAGCGGTAGTTCTGGTCGAGCACAATGGTCTCGGCGCCCGGGAAGTCCTTCTCGAAATCGAGGATGTTGCGGATCGTGGCGCCGCGGAAGGCGTAGATCGACTGGTCGGAGTCGCCGACCACCATCAGCTCGGCCGGCTCGACCATCGGCGTGCCCTCGACGACGCCGTCACCCTCCTCGCCGCACAGTTCGCGGATCAGGGCGTACTGCGCGTGGTTGGTGTCCTGGTACTCGTCGACGAGCACCTGGCGGAACCGGCGGCGGTACTTCTCGCGCACGTCGGGGAAGGCTCGCATCAGGAAGACGGTTGTCATGATGAGGTCGTCGAAGTCGAGCGCGTTGGCCGCCTCCAGGCGGCGCTGGTACTCGCGGTAGGCCTCGGCATAGGTCTGCTGCTGAGGGCCCGCCGCCTCGGAGGAGGCGGTCTCGTGGTCGATCAGCTCGTTCTTGAAGTTGCTGACGGCGTTCATCACGGCACGCACCGGGAAGCGCTTCGGGTCGACCTCCATGTCGCGAAGCACGAGCGACATCAGGCGCTTGGCGTCGGCGTCGTCGTAGATGGAGAAGGTCTTCGAGATGCCGAAGCGGTCGATGTCGCTGCGCAGGATCCGCACGCAGGCCGAGTGGAACGTAGAGACCCACATCAGCTTCGCGCGGTTGCCGACCACGTCGATGACGCGCTGGCGCATCTCGGCCGCTGCCTTGTTGGTGAACGTGATCGCCAGGATCGATCCGGGGTGCACGCCCCGCTCCGAGACCAGGTAGGCGATGCGTCGGGTCAGGACCCGCGTCTTGCCCGAGCCCGCGCCCGCGACCACCAGCACAGGGCCGCCCTCATGGACGACGGCCTCGCGCTGCGGCGGGTTCAGCCCCTCGAGCAGTTCCTCGACCGGGACCTTCTTCATCGGTCCCTTCGGCTCCCGCGCCTCGGGGTCGCGTCGCGGAGGTGGCGCCGCCTCGTCGGGCTGGAACGCGGCGAAGAGATCGGGAAAAAGGGAGTCGCTCATGTCGGTTGCCAAGCCTACCTGCCCTGGCCCCCTGGACCGCGCCGCGGACGGGTGCGTCGGTAAGCTGTCGGGCATGCGCTCCACCCTCGCCAAGGCAGGCCGGATCCTCAACCGTGTCACTGCGTCGGTGCTGATCCTCCAACTCCTTGCCATGGTGACAATGACGCTTGTCGAGTCGCTGCGCAAGAAGAAGCGCAAGCTGCGCCGCTTCCCCATCACGCACAACGCCCCGGTGCCGGTCCAGCGCGACGAGGTGACCATCTACACCTACGGCGAGTACCTGTACGAGGCGATGCTGGAGGCGATCGACTCGGCCCGTGAGCACGTCTACTTCGAGTCCTACATCTGGAAGGGCGACGACGTCGGCCAGCAGTTCGTCGACGCCCTGAACCGCGCGGCGGAGCGGGGCGTCGCCGTCTACGCGATCTGGGACGGGTTCGCGAACCTGGTGGTGCCGCCGAAGTTCTACCGGGGCATCTCGAAGAAGGTCAACACGCTGCTGTACCCGGTGCTTCCGGTGCCGTGGCGGCCGAAGACGTGGGGCCGCGACCACCGCAAGCTTCTGTGCGTCGACGGAGAGGTCGGCTTCATCGGGGGCTACAACATCGGCGACCTGTACGCGACGGGCTGGCGCGACACCCACGCCCGCGTCACGGGCCCCGAGGCGGCGGAACTCGACAACGCGTTCATCGACTTCTGGAACCAGAACCTCGGTCGCCGCCGCAAGGCCATCACCGACAACCCGCAGCGCACCTGGGCCAACCACCTCCTCGTGCACCGCAACACGCCGCGGATCCAGGTCTACCCGATCCGCAACATGTACCTGGAGGCGATCGACAGGGCCCAGGAGCGGATCTGGCTGACGCACGCCTACCTGCTGCCCGACGAGGACTTCGTGGCCGCGCTGCGCGAGGCTGCCAACCGCGGCGTCGACGTGCGGATCATCATCCCGCAGCGCTCCAACCACGTGGTGGCCGACTGGCTGTCGCGGGGCTTCTACGACCAGTTGCTGCGGTCGGGCATCCGGCTGTTCCTGTACCAGGACGCGATGGTGCACGCCAAGACGGGCACGATCGACGGTCACTGGTCGACGATCGGCACCGCCAACCTCGACCGGCTGAGCCTGTGGGGCAACTACGAGATCAACCTCGAGGTCACAGACAGCGACTTTGCCGCCCAGATGGAGTCGATCTACGCCACCGACCTGTCCAACTGCATCGAACTGAACGAGGACCGATGGAGGTCGCGCTCGTGGGTCGCGAAGGGCACCGAGATGTTCCTCTCCCCCTGGCGGCCGTTCTTCTGACGGCTCTCCTCACGACGGGGGCGGCAGGGGTCCCCCGCAGACGCAAGCGGCGCCCGGCTTGAGCCGGGCGCCGCTGCTATCTGTTGCGGGGTTTCACCAGAGGACGGCGATGGCCGCGTTGAGCAGCGTCAGGCCGAGGATGCCGAAGAACATCCCCGCGGGGACGTTGTCCTTCTTCCTGTTGATCAGGACGAGGACCAGGATCACGATGAGGACCACCGACTTGACGGCGATCTTGATGTGGTTGAGTTCGCCGTCGGTAGCCTCATGGATGCCGACGAGCGCCAGCCCGGTGACGACCTGGGTGATGGTGCCATGCAGGATGGCCGGGTTGATGACCCGCTTGGGTCCCTTCATCTGGGTGAAGGCGCCGCCGAACATTGCCGCGAAGCCGACGAGGTGGAGGAGCACGAGGATGTTGAGGACGATATCCATGCTCCTGACCGTACCCCTTAGGGGTATGTGAGGGCGACTCATCAGGTGTGAACCAGGGTCCGAATCTGCCCAATGTTGTTTACAACTGCACCTTTTCCGGGCATGGTGGATACATGGGAACGATCATTGGATACATCGTCATCGGCCTCCTCGGAGGGGCTATCGCCAAGGCCATCCTGCCTGGTGAACAAGGCGGCGGCTGGCTCGCCACCATGATCCTGGGCATCGTCGGGGCACTCCTCGGCGGCTTCCTGGGTGGTGCGCTCCTGGGTGTCAGCTACGCAGAGATCTTCTCTATCAAGGGTCTGATCTTCTCCGTCGTGGGCGCCCTGCTCGTACTGTTCATCTACGGATTGGTCACCAAGCGGAAGGCCTGACAGCCGTCCGCGACCCCAACTAAGGAAGGAGCGGTGCCGACCTACCGGTCGGCACCGCTCCTTCTTTCAGTGCACGCCGTCCAGCCCGACACTTGGGATCTGGACGTAGGATTCGTCGTCCGGCAGCCCTCTGCTGACCGGCTGCAACTGTCCATAACCGGTCACTGATCGGCCTTGGCCGGAATGGCCCGGCCGCTCCCCCTTCGCGAACCAGTCGGCGAGCGAGGTCGCGAGACGCCCCCTCACGTCGACCATGCCGGGGTCGTCGACCAGGTTTCGGCGTTGTTCGGGGTCCTCCGCATTGTCGTAGAGCTCGTCCGGTCCTCCTCGCCGCAGCACCAACACGTACCGACCGTCCGTGACCATGCGCCCGTCGCCGTACTCACTGACAACCGCCACCACGTCATTTGGCACCTCACGCGTGCCAGCGAGCACGTCAGCGAACGACTCCGAGACGCTGTAGGCATCGCGGGGCGGAGCGACTCCGGCCAGTTCACAGATCGTGGCGTGCCAGGATGCGGCGCTGAGCAACTCGTCTGAGACGCCCGTGACACCCCCGGGCATCCGCACCACGCACGGGACCCGAACAGAGTTGTCGTAGAAGTTCAGCGGGTAGGTGCCGTTGCCCTTTCCCCAGATCCCGTGATGCCCACACGAGAACCCGTTGTCGGAGAACCAGGCGACGACGGTGTTGTCGGCAATCCCCTGCCGATCCAACTCCGCAAGGATCCGCCCGAACCCCTCGTCCACCGCGATGAGGGAGGCCGCGTAGCCAGCGAGTTGGGGCACCGGGTCTGCGAACGCCTCCCGGAACTCGGGGCGCGCCTTGGTCCACGGATGCGGTGCTTCCCGTGGCACCGAGTCGAAGTCGCAGCCCTCCACCTGTGCGAGATGCTCCGGCAGATGGCTGTCGGCCCATGGGTGATGCGGAGCGGTGTAGTTGACCTGTAGATAGAAGGGGCGGTCGTCGTCCCGCGTGGCGAGGAAGTCGAGCGCCTGCTCCGTCACCGCGTGAGTGAAGTACCGCTCCTCCTCTGCTGCCTCTCCCTCACGCCAGATCGGCGCCTCAAAGTACCCGCTGCCCCCGTACCTGTGCGCATACCAGTACTCGAAGCCGGGGGCGGGAATCCGCGCATCACCCAGGTGCCATTTGCCGCTCAGGGCGCACTGATATCCGGCACGCGCGAGCACCTCCGGCGTGGTGGCCTGGCCCTCGAGGTATCGGTCGGGCCAGGTCTCCGGGTGTCGCGCGCCGACGATCCAGTCGTGCACGCCATGGGCGGAGGGCAGCCGTCCCGTGAGCACCGAGGCACGCGAAGGTGAGCACACCGGCGACGCGCAGTAGAACTGGTCGAGTTCCAGAGCCGACTCGGCAAAGGCGGCCAGGTGTGGCATCGGCAACTCAGGCATGCGCCAAGGAACAGCCCACCGACCCTGGTCATCGGTCTGAACGAGCACGAAGTTCGTTCTGCTCACTTCACCGCCCCCGCCGAGATCCCGTCCGTGAAGAAGCGCTGCCCGAAGACGAAGATCACCATCACCGGAATGCTCATCAGGATCACCGCCGCCATCAACAGGTTCCATTGCGTCGAGTTCTCCTGGTAGAACACGCTCAGTCCCAACTGGAGCGTTCTCATGTCATTGCTTCTGACCTGAATGAGCGGCCAGAGGAAGTCGTTCCAGGTCGACTGGAAGGTGAGGACGGTGACGACGGCAACCGCTGGCAGCGTCAGCGGTGTGTAGATGCGCAGGAAAATCCGCCATTCGCTTGCGCCGTCGACGCGCGCGGCCTGCCCCAGTTCGTCGGGCAGATCCTTGTAGAACTGGCGCATCAGGAAGATGGCCAATGCAGAGGCCAGGTGCGGAAGGATGAGCCCCGCATACGTGTCCAGAAGGCCCATTCCTCCGGCTCCGAAGAAGTCGTTCCCGCCGGCAAGCGGGAACTTGTTCGCCATCACGAAGAGGGGAACCATCACGATCTCTGGCGGGAGGACGAGCAGCCCGATGAGCAGGATCATGATCGTGTTCGCGCCCTTGACGGGAAGCTTCGCCAGGGCGTATCCAGCCATGCAACTGAGCACGATCTGCGAGACGGAGGCGATGACGGCGACGATCACCGAGTTGAGGAAGAAGAGGGGGAAGTCACTTGCGGAGAGCGCTGCGGGATAGTTGCTCCACTCAAGCCTGCTGGGGATCTCCAGCGTTGACTCTCCCGTGGGCACCAGGGAGACCATGACCATGTACAGCAGCGGGACGAGGTACAGGGCGGTAAGAAGCAACGCGACGACATGGGCTGTCGCCGAACTGAGTGCCGTGCGCCATCTCATGCAGCAGACCTTTCTCTCATGGCCGCGACGACTCTCGGGAGAATCGCGAGAAGCAGCACTGCCAGGAACATCAGCACGGCGATCGCGCTGGCCTTTCCGATGTCGAGTCGCAGGAAGGCAGATTCATACATGTCGTAGACGATGGTTCTCGTCGAGTTAACGGGCCCGCCCTGAGTCATCACGTACGACTGCGTGAACATCTGCAGGCCGCCCATCAGCCAGGTCACGGCCACGAACAGCAGGGGTGATGCGAGCTGAGGAACCGTCACGTGAACCAGCCGTTGGAACCAGTTCGCCCCGTCGACCTGCGCGGCCTCGGGTAACTCTGGCGGAATGGCCTTGAGCCCCGCCAGCAGGATGATCATGAAGTAGCCCAGGTTGCGCCACAGGCTCAGTGCCATGATCGATGGCATCGCGAGGTTCGGATCCGTGAGGAAGTTGACCTGTCCGATGCCGAGGGCACGGAGTAGTTGGTTGATGGGCCCCACATAGGGGTCGTACAGGAACGACCACAGGAGTGCCACCGTCACGTAGCTCATCGCCTGTGGCAGGTAGACGAGGGTCCGCATCGCCGTTCCGCCGTACAGCCGCCGGTTGAACAGCATCGCGACCAGTAGTGCCACGACCACTCCGATGACGACCTGGCCGACCGCGAAGTACAAGGTGTTGCCGATCGCCTGGGCAAAGCGCGGGTCGGTGAACAGCGCGATGTAGTTGTCCAGCCCAGCGAACTCCGGATCGCTGAGCAGGTCATAGCGGGTGAACGACAGGACGGCCGCGAAGGCCAACGGGACCAGGGTGGTGACTCCGAGCGCGACGAGGGCGGGGCTCAGCAGCCAACCGCCCGCGCGACGCTGTCCGCGCTCGAGCCCCACCTGATCAGAGGGTGTCGATCTTGGCATCGATCGCCTTGAGGGTGTCCTCCACCGAAACCGTTCCGCGGATCGCGGGTTCGAGGAGAGAGTTGACTTCGGGGCCGAGCGCCAGCATCTTCGGATTCGGCGGCTGCGAGACGGCCTGCTCAGCGGTGGCCAGAATCTGGGCGCGCCGCTCATCGATCCACTCGGCTGACGCAAGGTCGCGCCGGGGCGGCAGAGCGTCGTAGAGTCTGGAGACCTCGGACATCTGGGGCGCAGCGGCCAGGTACTTGACCAGTTCCCACGCGCCTTCGGGGTTCTTCGTCCCCCGCGACACGGCCAGTTTGTTGATCCAGGCGACGGACCTGCCCTCACCGCTGGCGTCAGCCTTGAGCCCCGGTCCGACCACGAGATGTTCAGCGATCTCCTTGTTGTTGGCCTCCGCGTTGCCAACAATGGCGACGCCGCCGAGGCTCATGGCGGCCTGTCCCGCCACGATGGGACGGGGGCCGTTACCCGAGAAGATCATGTTTGGGGCAGCCAGGCCCTCTTGGAAGAGCGAGACGAAGTAGGTCAGCGCCTTGTTACCCGCTTCAGAGTTGAAGCTTGCCTTCCCATCGGTCCAGTACTGACCACCCGCTTGCAGGAAGAGTTGCGCGAAGGCCTGCTGCAGTCCGATTGACTTGTCGAGGCCGAAATCGATCGGCGCCACGATGCCTTCAGTCCCCTTGACTGCGAGGGCCGCCGCCTTGAAGTCGTCCCAGGTCTCGGGGAGGGCAGTGATTCCGACCGCTTCGAGCAGGTCCTTGCGATAGATGCCCGAGCGAACGTCGGCAGCCATCGGCATGGCGTAGTTCTTGCCGTCGTAAGCACCGTCCTCCAGCATCCGGGGGTAGATCTGGTCCTTCTCGTCCCAGCTTGAGATCTTGTCGGTGAGATCCAGGAGAACGTTCTTGTCCACCAGCGGAGCGGTCCAGATGCCGCCGATGACCAGGACATCCGCCAGGGAGTTCGACGCCGCGCCAGTGGTCACCTTCTGGAAGGCGGACCCCCAGTCGGAGGTCTGGACCTCCACCTCGGTGCCGCTGGCCTTGGTGAAGGCAGGGATGGCCGTGTCGGTGAGGTACGTGGTCAGCTCCTGGGTGGGCCCCAGGACCAGGAACGAGAGCTTTCCGTCGGCGCCCTGCTGTTCCTTGGAGCCACCACCACACGCGGAGAGGCCGGTGGTTAGTGTTGCGGCAGCACCGAGTCCGAGAAGACCGCGACGAGAGAGGGTGAATCGAGACATCTGTGTCCTTCCAACGGCCCCAACGGGGCTTAATTCATGTCGTTTATTATGGGTAGTGAATGGTCCAACGTCAACATGTTGCGTCCAGTAGATGAGGAAGAGGGCTAGATGACGGCACAGCGCGCAACCGATCTGCGGCGCCAGAACCTGGTGCGTGTCCTTGATGTGATTCTCCGAGAGGGGGCTCACTCACGGGCCGCGCTTGCGGAACGGCTCGGGCTCAGCCGGGCGGCCCTGACCGCAATCGTCGGCGACCTGATCACGCTCGGAGTCCTCCGCGAGGGGGGTTCAGAGCCGTCGCAGGGCGGCCGTCCGCTCACGCTCCTCGTCGCCGACCCCGACAGGTACGCCGCCTTGGGCGTCGACGTCCGCATCGACCGGATCCAACTGCTCGCCGTCGGCCTCGACGGGGCCGAACTGACCCGGGCCTCATCCTCCGTCCCGGCGCACCCGACTCCGCGGGAGATCACCGAGTCCCTCGGCGACACGTTCGCAACGCTGCGCTCAAGCCTTGACCATGAACTGCTCGGGTACGGGTTCGCAATGCCCGCCCGCCGCGCCGATCTCGGCATCACGCACGAGATCTGGGGCTGGGAACGGGTTCCCATGGGGGACGCCTTCCGACGGATTGCCGGGGAGAGCCCTTACGGCGTGCTCGATCTGGCCGAGGCCTCATGCCTCGCCAACTCGCGTCAGCCGCAGCTGTCTGGCATGTCCCGGATGGCGCACCTACAGATCGGCGCTGGTGCGACCATGGCGCTGGCCGTCGAGGGACGAATCGACCTCGACCTCCCACCGCGCTGGGGCGACGTCGGCCACATTCCACTTGGCCTGAACGACAGGCGCTGCTCGTGCGGTCGGGATGGCTGCAGCAACGCCTACCTGTCCATCGAGGCGCTCTCATCACGCGTTCCACATGTCTCGGTCGAGGAGGGGCCCAACCGGATCAGCCGCCTGGCGATGGCCATCGAGCGGGCGGCCCGAGCGGGAGACGTGGACGCGCGGCACGGGATCGAGGAGGTCGCGCTCGCGACGTCACGACTCGTTGTGGTGCTGGTGGAACTGAACGGCCTTCAGGCCGTCACGATCGGCGGATACCCGCTGTTCCTCGGAGAGGACTATTCGCGATTGGTTGACCAACTCGTGGAGGCCCGGCTCGGTTACCCCTCGCCCGTCCGGCACACGGGACTAGGCGATGACGCAGCCTTGATCGGCGCGTCGCTCGTCGGCCGTGAGATCGGCCTGTCAGATCCCTATCGCCTCCGCCGCGGATAGCTCACACCAGGTGGCGGTCGGTCGCCCACTTCGTCAACTGGTGACGGTTCGACAACTGCAGCTTTCGCAGCACGCTGGAGACGTGCGTCTCGACCGTCTTGATCGAGATGAACAACTCCTTGGCGACCTCCTTGTAGGAGTAGCCGCGGGCGATCAGCTTCAGTACCTCGCGCTCACGGGCGCTCAACTTGTCCAGGTCCTCGTCGATCGAGGACACGTCCACCGAGCCGGAGAAGGCGTCGAGGACGAAGCCTGCGAGCCGGGGCGAGAAGACCGCGTCGCCGCCTGCGACGCGCACCATGCCCTCCACCAATTCCTCGGAGCTGATCGACTTGGTGACGTAGCCGCGGGCGCCCGCACGGATCACGCCGATCACGTCCTGGGCCGCGTCGGAGACCGACAGCGCCAGGAACTTCACGTCGGGCTTCAGCGGAAGCACCTGCTTGATGACCTCGGCGCCGCCGCCGCCGGGCAGGTGTACGTCCAGCAGGACGACATCTGGTTCGGTCTCGACGATCGCTGCGACCGCGGTGGCGACGTCCTCGCCCTCACCGACGACCTCGCAGTGCTGGCCGATCTCGTGGCGCACTCCGGCGCGGAACATGGCGTGATCGTCAACGATGACGACGCGCAACTCTGAAAGTCCGGGGGCCTGCTCGTCGCTCATCAGCCGATCTCCAACCTCACCTCGGTACCACTGCCGGGCTCGGATCGGATCGTTGCACGCCCCCCGTACCGCTCCATCCGAGCTGTGATCGATTCTCTCACGCCCATGTGCCCTTCGGGAACCTGTGACGGATCGAAGCCCTTTCCGCGGTCCCGGACGAACACCTCGACGCGGCCGTCCTCGACCTCGGCGTAGACGTCGACGCGGGAGGCGCCGGAGTGCTTTGCTGCATTGGTGATGGCCTCCCCCGTCGCGAGAATCAGCGCCTCGAGCCGGTCGTCGACCTGCGCGTCGCCGACGCACACCATCTCGACGTCGACCTCGAAGCGCGCCTCGACGTCGGAGGCGAGTTCGCGCAGGGCTGAGCGCAGCGACGACGCGCGGGTGGTCTCGCCATACAGCCAGGTGCGCAGTTCGCGCTCCTGCCTGCGCGCCAGGCCAGCGACGGTGACGGGGTCGTCGGCCTGCCGCTGGATCAGGGCGAGGGTCTGCAGCACCGAGTCGTGCAGGTGCGCGGCCATGTCGGCGCGGGCCTCCGCGCGCAACCGGTCGGCGTCGGCGCGACGCACCCGGGCGCGCTGCTGGTACAGCCAGGGGGCCGCGACCACGAGCAGGCCGGCGATCAGGACCGCGGAGGCGCCGAGCACGCCGGGCAACTGTGCGATGCCGACCTGGGTGGCCACGATGAGGCTGATGCCCGCGACCACGAGGACAAGGCCGCCGACCAGGCGGATGATGCTCATCATGCCGCCGCCGCGTGTGAGCCGGTGCCACAGGCTGCCCTTGGCGCCCTGGGCCGATTCGGAGCCCTCGTCGACCTGCAGCCAGATGACGATGACGCCCGCGCCTCCGATGACGGCGGGCCAGAACAGCCCGGAGGGGACGGTGCCGCCCGAGACGAACAGCCACAGCAGCCCGACCACCAGCAGCCCACCGGAGATCAGCACCCCGTCGTCCGGCTTGACGATGCCAGCACGCGTCGGACGCATCCCCTTGCGGCTGGCGGCCTCGAGCCCGGGCGCGTCCGGCACCTGCACAGACTCTCGTGGGATGAGCACCCACAGCGCGCCGTAGGCGACGACGCCGAGGCCGGAGAACAGCGCGGCGATCACGAAGGCCAACCGGATCAGCCCGACGCTCAGCCCCAGGTGGGCGCCCAATGCGCCGGCCACTCCCGCGATCATGCGGCCCTGGTTCGGACGCCGCAGAGGCGCGCGTGCGGGCGCGTCCGGGGTCACGGGCAGCTGGCTCATGCGTCCAGCCTGACACGCGCCCCGCCCCCAGGCCAGTCACCGAGGCCAACACCAGGGATGGCTCAGGGACTCTCCCGATGGCAGCGCGGCCCTCATCACGACAGACTGGAGGGCATGCACAAGGACCTGGAACGGAGCTGGCTCGACGAGAGCCTGCACAGCGTCCAGCGTCGCGACACCTCGGGCTTCGGATCCGGCCTCAGCCGCGCCATCGCGCAGCGGATCGGCGTCGATGTCGTCATCGTCCGGGTCGCGTTCGTCGTCCTGACGTTCTGTTCCGGCCTTGGCCTCGCGCTCTACGCGTGGGGCACGCTCCTCACCCCGGGCCCGGAGGGTAAGCGTCCCGTCGACGGCACCATCCGCAGCTTCCGCGACTGGCCGAGTGGCGCCCAGTTGACCCTCGTGATCGCCACATCGATCGGTGTCGTGGCGACCGTCGCCGCGACGACATCGCTGCCCTGGGGCCTCGCGATCCTCGCCGTCGTACTGATCGGCTGGTACCTGCGCCGCAACCGCGCCGCGCTCCCGAGCCTCGACGGCGGCCCATCCCGCGAGCCCGCCAACGAGGACGAGTTGATCGACGACTGGCGGCGCCGGATGTCCGCGGCGACCGGGCAGCACTCCGACTGGGTCGCCCCGCTACCTGTCATCGACCTGGACTCCCCCGTCGCAGCGCCGGAGCCAGCCGTGCGCCCCCGCACCGCGTGGGCCGCCTCGCTCCTGCTGGTGCTGGCTGCGGCGGCGACCGGGGCGGGCGCCGTCGTGCTCGGCCTGTCGGGCGTCACCGCGCTGGCGATCGGCACCCTGACGCTGGGCGCCGGCGCGATCGTGTTCGCCGCCGCTTCCCGCACCAAGCGGCTGCCCCGGCCGTTCCTGGCCGTGCTGCTCGTCCCGGTCGTCGCCTGCGGCTGGCTGAGCACCCAGGCGGCGGCCGCCCCGGCGCAGGACCCGACGGTGCTGCGGATCAGCGTCGTCGGCGCGGACCGCGTCATCGACCTGAGCGACGTCGACCTCACCGCCTACACGAGCCTCGAGATCAGCGCCATCGCCTCCGACCTGGAGGTCATGCTGCCCGGCCACATCCCGCACGCCGACATCTCCGAGCGGCTGAGCAACGTCACCTACACCCCAGGCGACATCGACACCCCGGCCGTGCTTGCCTCCATGCGGGTTGATGCGCTGCTTTCCGATGTGCGGGTGGTGGAGGCACCGTGAACCGTCCCCGTATCGATGCAGCGGCGATCTCGCTCGGCCTCGCGGCCGTCGGGTTCGGAATCGTCCTGCTCCTGGCTCCGCAACTGGCAGCCCCCGTCGTCCAACCGATCCTCGCCCTGATTCTGGCCGCAGCAGGCACGATCGGATTACTACTCACCCGTGGCCGAAGCACCAAGAAGAAGACCCGAAAGGAACTGTCATGAAGCTCACTCGTAGCCGCAACGGGATGATCGGAGGCGTTGCCGGCGGCATCGCCACCTACCTGAAGCTCGACCCGACGCTGATCCGGATCGCGTTCGTCCTGGTGTCGCTGTTCGCAGGAGGCGGCGTGCTGCTGTACCTGATCCTGTGGGCGGTGATCCCCAAGGAGGGCGACGATCAGACGCTCGCCGAGGACGGCATGAACAAGGCCCGCGACTGGTACGACAACCGTCGAGGCGGCGGCGACTCGACCCTCTGACCCTCACACAAGACGACCCGGCCCCGCAGGAACATCTCCTGCGGGGCCGGGTCGTTTCGTCACTCCCACTCGATGGTGCCCGGGGGCTTGCTCGTGATGTCGACCGTGACGCGGTTGATGTCGGGGCACTCGTTGGTGATCCGGTTGGAGATCTTCTCCAGCACCTCGTAGGGCAGCCGCGCCCAGTCGGCCGTCATGGCGTCGTCGGAGGTGACGGGGCGAAGCACGATCGGGTGGCCGTAGGTGCGGCCGTCGCCCTGAACACCCACCGAGCGGACATCGGCGAGCAGCACGACGGGGAACTGCCAGATCTCGCGGTCGAGGCGGGCCGCGGTGAGCTCCTCGCGGGCGATGGCGTCGGCCTGCCGCAGGGTCGCGAGGCGCTCGGCGGTCACCTCGCCGACGATGCGGATCGCGAGCCCGGGACCGGGGAACGGGTGGCGCCAGACCATCTCCTCGGGGAGGCCGAGCTGCTGCCCGACGGCGCGGACCTCGTCCTTGAACATGTGGCGCAGCGGCTCGATGAGCGTGAACTGCAGGTCGTCGGGGAGGCCGCCGACGTTGTGGTGGCTCTTGATGTTCGCGGCGCCCTCGCCGCCGCCCGACTCGACCACGTCGGGGTACAGCGTGCCCTGGACGAGGAAGTCGATGCCGCGCTCGCCCGCAAGGTCGCGCGCGGTGGCCTCGAAGGTGCGGATGAACTCGCGGCCGATGATCTTGCGCTTCTCCTCGGGGTCGCTGACGCCCTGGAGCGCGCCGAGGAAGCGATCGGTCTCGTCTGCGACCACGAGGTCGACTCCGGTGACGCCGACGAAGTCGTTCTTGACCTGCTCGGCCTCGCCCTGCCGCAGCAGGCCGTGGTCGACGAAGACGCAGGTGAGCTGGGAGCCGATCGCCTGCTGCACGAGGGCCGCAGCGACCGCGGAGTCGACGCCGCCGGACAGCGCGCAGAGCACGCGACGGTCGCCAACCTTGGCGCGGATCTCCTCGATGGCCTCGGTGACCATGTTCTCGGGGGTCCAGCTCGGCGACAGGCCCGCGATGTCGAACAGGAACTGCTCGAGCACCTGCTGGCCCCACTGCGTGTGCAGCACCTCGGGGTGCCATTGCACGCCCGCGAGGCGACGGTTGACGTCCTCGAACGCAGCCACGGGTGCGCCTGCGGTGCGGCCGAGCACCTGGAAGCCCTTGGGGGCGCGGCAGACGGCGTCGCCGTGGCTCATCCACACGTTGAGAGTGTTGGGCATGCTGGAGAGCAGGGTGCCGCCGTTGTTGATCGACAGCGAGGTGCGCCCGTACTCGCGCTGGCCCGTCTTGTTGACGGTGCCGCCGAGCGCCTGGGCCATCACCTGGAAGCCGTAGCAGATGCCGAGCACCGGCACCTCCGCCGCGAACAGCGCCGGGTCGACCTGGGGCGCGCCCTCCGCGTAGACCGACGAGGGCCCACCGGAGAGGATGATCGCGGCGGGCTCCTTGGCCAGCATCTCTTCCACGGGCATCTTCGAGCTGACGATCTCGGAGTAGACCGACGCCTCGCGCACGCGGCGGGCGATCAGCTGCGCGTACTGGGCACCGAAGTCGACGACGAGAACCGTCTGATGGGCAGTCATGCGGCTGAGTCTATTGAATCTCGCGCCAATCACCACATGCTGAGGCCGCGGTCCACCGTCCGGCCCGGGGCGCGGTGAGGGGAGGGTCTTGAGCATGTTTGGTTGCTCGTTGCTGATCTGATCGATCAAATGGGCGGCGGGCTCAGGTGGTGGGTGCAACAAGCCTTGGTTGGAGGGTTGTTGTGTCGTATCCGGGTGTGGTTCGGGAGATGGTGTTAGCCAGGATCGCTGGCGGCGAGTCAGGGTTCGCGGTAGCGCGGGAGACCGGGATTGGTCACGCGAGCGTGCGGAGGTGGGCCAAGCTCGCTGGTATGAGTTTCCAAGTTGGCCGTTTAGGTGGTGTCCCAGGCGCCTCGGAACATCGACGCAAACGCCCCCTGCAACGGATCGAGCGTGAGATCGAGGATGCTGACTGGGTCGACAAGCAGGGGTGTTTGACCCGCGAAGCTCGGGTCGTGATCGAGGTCCGAGCTTGTCAAGTTGTTTGTGTAAGTGGTGGTCTCCGGGGGTGGTTTAGAGGTAG
>JAQDQK010000022.1 GCA_027658995.1 Propionibacteriaceae bacterium AM104-82 | reverse complement strand
CACGACGCCCTCTCAGGAATCATGCGGTCTTGGAGTCAACCAAACCTTCGGCAGTCCCCTCACCGTAACGCTCGGCCACGGAAAATCGCCTCCCTGCCGGGTAGAGATGAAAGATTGTACGTCGCTCGGGCACGCTTCGCGCCGCGACTTTTCACCCATTCTTGGGCCTCCGGATCGGGAGCGGATTACCCGTGTGGGGTGATGCCCCAAAGGGTGGCCCCGACAAGGGTTGCAGCACCCGAACGTAGGGAGAAGTAACCGACATGTCCGAACTGATCATCATCGGATATCCCGATCATGAGACGGCGGAGCGGGCCAACGCGCAGGTGTTGCAGCTCCAGCGCGACCGGATCGTGAACCTCACAGGGCTCGCGGTGGTCCGGGTCGATGACGACGGCAAGCAGCACATCGACACCCCGACGCGGGTGGTCGCGACCAGTGCCGTCGGCGGGGCGCTGTGGGGGATGCTGATCGGGCTGCTGTTCCTTGTCCCGGCCATCGGGCTGCTGGTGGGCGGCGCCTGGGGTGCCGTGGCGGGGGCGGCGGCACGGGCGTGCATCAACAGGGGCTTCCGCGACAAGGTCGACGGACTCCTCGAGCCCGGCCGGGCGGCCATCGTGATCCTGACCACGAAGGTCACCGGCGACAAGTTCGCCGCGGCGATGGCACCACTCGGCGGAACGGTGCTCAAGACGTCCCTGACGGACGAGGACGAGCTGGCGTTGGCCGACGGATTGTCGGCCACCGAGTGATCCGGTAGCGGGGAGTTGGGCTGATGTCCGACAGTGTGATCACCCTGCTCGTGCTCGCCGTCACGGTGGTGCTGTTCGTCATCGACAGGCTCCCCGTTGCGGGCGTCGCGATGCTCGTCCCGCTGGCGCTCTGGGCGACCTCCGTGCTGAGCCTCGAGGACGCCGTCCGCGGCTTCGGCGACCCGACGACGCTGTTCGTGGCGTCCCTCTTCGTGGTCAGCGAGGCTCTGGAGGCCACCGGCGTGACAGCATGGGTCGGCGACTTCATCATCGCGAAGGGAGGCGACTCGCGCGCCCGGCTGCTGATCACCGTGATGCTTGCGGTCGCGCTGCTGACGGCGCTGATCAGCCCCAACGGGTCGGTGGCCGCCCTCACGCCCGTGGTGGTGGTGATCGCCGTGCGCGGCGGACGCTCGCCGTCCGAACTGCTGCTCCCCACCGCGTTCGCGGCCCACGCCGGATCGCTGCTGCTGCTCACCGGCTCACCGGTGACGGTGCTCGTCTCGGACGCGATCGAGGAGGTCGGCGGGGGCCGGATGGGGCTGTTCAGCATCTCGATCGTCGGGCTCGTGCTGCTCGCCCTGACGATCACCGTGTCGGTCCTCTTCGGGCACCGGCTGATCCCGAAGCGCAGCCCCGAGCGTTCGCTTCGCGACTTCGGCGGGCACGCCGAGGTGCTGGCCGAGCACTACCAGGTCGACGGCGAGCCGCTGATGGACCGGGGCAGCGGCGCGGCCGAGTTCATGATCGGGCCGCGCTCGGAGTTCGTCTCCGACCTGGTCTACCGCGGCATGCACACCTCGAGCGGCGAACTGGTGGTCGCCGCGATGCACCACAAGGGCCACGACGTCCGCACGCCCATGCGGCTGGGCGTCGGGGACACGGTGCTGCTGCAGGGCCCGTGGGAGGCCCTCGACCGGGCCGCAGCCGACCCGAACCTGATCGCCGTCGATGACCCGGAACACGTGCGTCGGCAGGCCGTCCCGCTGGGCGCGGGCGCCAAGCGGGCCCTCGCGGTGCTCGCCCTGATGGTCGTGCTGCTGGCCACCGGCGCCTTCCCGCCCGCCGCGGTCGGGATCGGCGCCGCGCTCGCGCTCGTCCTGCTGCGGGTGCTGCGGGTCGACCAGGCCTACCACGGCATCTCCTGGACCACCGTCATCCTGGTCGGCGGCATGATGTCGCTCTCGGCAGCCATGCAGGGCAGCGGGGCGGCGGAGCAACTGGCCACCGGCCTCGTCGACCTGATCGGCGACGCGGGCCCGTACGCGCTGCTCGCGGGCCTGTTCCTCATCACGGCGGTCTTCGGCCAGTTGATCAGCAACACCGCCACCGCGCTGATCGTGATCCCGATCGGCATCTCCGCCGCGACCCAACTCGGCATCTCCCCGGTGCCGGTGCTTGTGGCCATCGCGGTGTTCGCGGCCGGGGCGCTTCTGACGCCGGTGGCGACGCCCGCCAACCTGATGGTGATGGAGGCGGCAGGCTACCGGTTCGGGGACTACTGGCGCCTCGGCCTGGTGCTGCTCGTCCTCTACGGGGCCGTCGGGATCCTGCTCGTGCCCTTGATCTGGCCAATGTGAACGGTCACCCAAGCTGGGTGATGCGTCCGGTCTTGCCGTCCCCCGAACCTGGAAACTCGCCTGTTTTCTGACCTTATTTCTTCGAAGGAACCCCATGAACGCGGTACTCGCATTCGTCATCGTGATGGCCATCTGGACCGTCAGCGATCTGGTGGCGAAGAAGACGAACTCCAAGCTCTCCTCGCTGTTCGTCGCCTCCATCATCTTCCTCACCGGCTTCCTCACCGGCATCTTCCCCGAGGACCTGCTCTCCTCCTCGTCGCTGCTGGCGCTCGGCGGCGTCTCCGTCGGCTTCATCATCGTCCACCTCGGCACCATGATCAGCCTCGCCGACTTCAAGGCGCAGTGGCGCACCTTCGTCGTCGGCGTCGCGACCGTGATCGGCATCGGCGTCGCGCTGCTGATCGCCGGGCTGATCATCGGCGGCGGCATCCACGACGGCCGCTACGACGGCGTGGCCGAGACCATGGACTACGTCGTCGCGGGCATCGGAGCCCTCTCCGGCGGCACCATCTCCGTGCTCATCGTGCAGGAGGCGGCGCTCGGCGTCGGCCTCACCACCGTCGCCATCTTCCCCGTCCTGATCGCCGCCCTGCAGGGCCTGATCGGCTTCCCGCTCGCCACCCTGATCCTGCGCCGCGAGGCCCAGCGACTCCAGGGCGAGTACCGCGCGGGCCGGCTCGCCGCTGCGGACGCGTCGGAGGGTGAGAAGGACAAGAAGAAGACCCTGCTGCCCAAGTTCCTCACCACCACGGCAGGGACCCTCGTCGTGGTGGGCCTCGTGGTGCTCGCGTCGATCGGGATCGACCGGCTCACCGGGGGCATCCTCAACACCTTCGTGGTGGCGCTGATCCTCGGCATCGTGCTGCGCGCACTGGGCGTCTTCAAGCCGGGCGTCCTCGACGGCATCGACGCCTACGGCCTGATGATGATCTCGATCCTGATCCTGATCTTCGCCCCGCTCGCCAACGTCGAACTCTCCGACCTCGCCTCACTCGCCGTGCCGCTGCTGATCGCCTTCGCGGTCGGCGTGCTCGGCATCGTCGTGTTCGCCGGCCTCGCCGGCCGCCTGCTCGGCTTCAGCATCCCGATGGGCATCGCGATCGGCCTGACTGCGCTCTTCGGCTTCCCCGGCACCATGATCCTGTCGCAGGAGGCCGCGCGCGGCGTCGGCGAGAACGACGCGGAGGTCGCCGCCATCGAGGGCACGATCCTGCCGAAGATGATCATCGCCGGCTTCTCGACCGTGACCATCACCTCGGTGATCGTGACCGGCCTGATCGCCTCGCAGATCGGCAACTGAGCCGGCGCCGACCGGCGCAGCGGCTACCAGATCGTGACGCGTGCCTCGGGCTCGAGCCAGAGGTCGTCGTCGGCGGTGACGCCGAAGGCCTCGTAGAACGCGCCGAGGTTGCGCACGATCTGGTTGCAGCGGAACTCGTTGGGGGAGTGCGGGTCGGTGGCGAGCAGCACCTTCGCGGCCTCCGGCCGGCGCTTGCCGCGCCACGCCTGGGCCCAGCCCGTGAAGAAGCGCTGCGCCGGCGTCAGGCCGTCGATCGGCTCGCCGTCCGGGTCGCCTCCCGCGAGCCTCCACGCCTCGTAGGCGATGTCGAGGCCGCCAAGGTCGCCGATGTTCTCGCCGACCGTCAGCTTCCCGTTGACGCTTCCGCCGTCGACGCCCTCGGGGACGAGCCCGTCGTACTGCTCGACCAGTTTGTCCGCGAGCGCCTCGAAGGCCTCCCGGTCGGCGGGCTGCCACCAGTCGCGCAGCCTGCCGTCGCCGTCGCAGGTGGAGCCCTTGTCGTCGAAGCCGTGCCCGATCTCGTGGCCGATCACCGAGCCGATCGCGCCGTAGTTGACGGCGTCGTCGGCGTCCGCGTTGAAGAACGGCGGCTGCAGGATCGCGGCGGGGAAGACGATCTCGTTGCGCAGCGGGTGGTAGTAGGCGTTGACCGTCTGCGGGTACATCTGCCACTCGCCCTTGTCGACGGGGGCGCCGATCCTGCCGAGCGTGTAGTCCAGTTCGAAGGAGTTGGCGGCAAGCACGTTGGCGACCAGGTCGTCTCCGACCTCAAGGGCCGAGTAGTCGCGCCACTGGTCGGGGTAGCCGATCTTGGGGGTGAACTTCGCCAGCTTGCGCAGCGCCTCCTCGCGGGTGGCGTCGGTCATCCACTCCAACTTCTCGATGGAGGCGCGGTAGGCGGCGAGCAGATTGCCGACCAGTTCGTCCATCGCGGCCTTCTTCTCCGGCTGGAAGTGCAGGCCGACGTAGCTGCGCCCGACGGCCTCGCCGAGCACGCCCTCGACGAGCGCGACGCCGCGCTTCCAGCGGGGCCGCTGCTCCTCGTTGCCGGAGAGGGTCTTCTCGTAGAAGTCGAAGCGCTCGTCGACGAACGCGCGCGAGAGGTAGCCCGACAGGCCCGAGATCGCCTTCCAGCGCGCCCAGGACCGCCAGGCCTCCAGCGGGGTCGACGCGACGAGCGGGGCGACGCCCTCGAGGAAGGAGGGCTGCGAGACGATCACCTCTGCGAGCTTCCCGCGGGGGATGTCGCCGCCCTCGAGGTAGGCGTCCCAGTCGAAGCCGGGGGTTGCCGCGACGATGTCGTCGAGCGACATGGGGTTGTACATGGCGCGCAGGTCGCGCAGCCTCACGCGGTCCCAGTGGTGGGCGGCGATCCTGGTCTCCAGGTCGAGCACTGCCTCGGCCTGCTCCGCGGCGTCGGCGAAGCCGGCCAGGTCGAAGACGCGGGTCAGGTGCGCGAGGTAGGCGTCACGGATCGCGGCGTGCTCGTCCTCGCGGTAGTAGGCCTCGTCGGGGAGGCCGAGGCCTGCCTGCGTGCTGAACACGGCGTAGCGCTCCGGGTCGCCCGGGTCGGACTCCTCGTAGAGCGCCACCAGCGGGCTCAGGCCGTGCCGAAGCGACCAGCCGAGGTGCCTGGCGAGCGCGGTGGGGGAGTCGATCGCGTCGATCCGGGCGAGCACGGGTGCCAGCGGCGCGGCGCCGAGGTCCTCGACGCGCTGCTCGTCCATGAACGAGGCGTACAACCGGGCGATCTTCGCGTCGTCGGCATCCGGGTCGTTCGGGGTGAGGCCCTCGATCAGGTCCCGGACGTCCAGTTCGGCCGCGTCGCGCAGGTCGATGAAGCCGCCCGCAGATGACTTGTCCGGGTCGATCGTCGCGGTGGCCAACCAGGCGCCGTTGACGTGGCGGAACAGGTCGTCCTGGGGGCGGATCGCGGGGTCGGAGTTGGCGAACTGGATGGCTTCGGTCATGCGGGCCAGCCTAGTGGCCGGGCCAAGTCAGGCAGCGGAGGATGAGGTGCGTCACACGCGCCAGATCGGTGCGACCTGGTCCTCGGAGGAGGCGAGCATGTTGGCCCGCACCGTGACGACCGCCTGCTCGCTCTGCTCGGGCTGGCGCCCGCCGTCGGTCAGGGTGTAGCCGAGCGTGTACTGCACGGTCACCGTCATCTCGGCGACGCTCTGGTCGCTGGAGGTCAGCGCGGGCCGGGCCGTCGTCCACGGAGAGTTGGTGATGGTGCGCCTGATGCTCGACTCGTCGACGGGGGCGGCGGCGCTCATCCCGATCGGGCAGTCGGCCGGCGCCTTGCGCTTGACGGCCATGCACTTCTCGAGGCTGGCGTTGGCGGCGCTGATGAACGCGCTCCGCCCCTCCTCGGTCAGTTGTGGCGTGGGGGAGAACTCCTGGGCCTCGGTTGCCTGCAGCGTCACCATCGTGATCGTCGAGGCCTCCGAGTAGGCGATGTATGGCAGGCCGGTGTCGAGTTCGTAGACGCCCGGCACCACCTCGTAGACCTGGCCCTGGTCGATCGCGACGCCGTTGACGACGAGCGGGACCGAGTCGCCGCCCGGGATGCTGATCCGGATCGGGACGGTCGTGCGCTTGAGTTGGTATTCGCCGGTGTCGAGCCGGTCCAGGTCGATCTGCGCCTCCACCGGTCGGCCGGAGACGGTGTAGCTGACCTGCACCCGCGTCGCGTCCTGCTCGGGGGTGCGGATCTGCACGTTCGCGATGCTGGTCTTGGCGTGCGTGGCGGCGTAGGCGGACGCGGTGATGAGGCGCTCGGAGCCGTTGCCGCCGCGCGGGCCCATCGCCAGCGCCCTCTCGATGTCGCCGTCGGCGAGCGCCTGGAAGTAGGCGGTCACGATCTCCTGCGGCGTCTGGGCGCGCACCTGGTTGGTGGCCGTGCCGGTCGGCTTGGCGAGCACGTGCGGGTCGACGGCGCGCGGCCGCAGGTAGGTGACATAGACGAAGCCGGCGAGCACACCGACCACCAGGACCCCGACGAAGCCGATCAGCAGGGCGCGCAGCGGGAAGCTGCGCGGCTCGAGTTCGGGTTCGATCTCCGGGGCGACGAAGCGGCTCTGGTCCCGGGAGCGGGTCAGCACCGACTGCAGGCCGATGGCGTCGAAGCGCGGCTCACCGTGCCCGACGGGGGCCTCCGCTGGGCGCGGGGGCGTCGGCTGGGACTGCGGCTCCGATGCTGGGCGGGCGCCGGGCACGGCTGGACGCCATCCCCGCTGCCCGTCGCTCATCGTTCGTCGGCCTCCCACGTGTCATTCCCGGCAATGACCGAGGCTAGCGCCGTGCCGGGGTCATCGGCGCACACCGTCGCGATCTGCTCGCGGGCGAGGTCGTCGTAGGTGGGGCGCTCGACGTTGCGGAAGATCCCGATCGGGGCCTGGCGCAGGATGCCGGGCTCCGTCAGGCGCGACAGGGCGAAGGCCTGCGACGGGTCCTGGCGCGTCTCGTCGTGCACCACGATCGACGACGGGTCGACGTCGGCGGTCGGTGCGACCACCAGTTCGCCCGTCGGCTTCCTCGTGACGCAGTACTGGCCGTCGGCGAACACGATCGGCTCGCCGTGGCGCAGCGCGATCAGGGCACCCTCTGGGCCCTTCAGCGTCTCGAACGCGTCGTCGTTGAAGATCGGGCAGTTCTGGTAGATCTCGACGAGCGAGGTGCCGCGGTGCTGCGCCGCGGCCGTCAGCACCTCGGTGAGGTGCTTGCGGTCCGAGTCGATGCTGCGGGCCACGAACGAGGCCTCCGCGCCGATCGCGAGCGAGACCGGGTTGAACGGCGTGTCAAGCGATCCGTAGGGCGTCGACTTGGTGACCTTCCCCAACTCGGAGGTCGGCGAGTACTGGCCCTTCGTCAGCCCGTAGATGCGGTTGTTGAACAGCATGATCGTCATGTTCACGTTGCGGCGCAGCGCGTGCATCAGGTGGTTGCCGCCGATCGACAGCGCGTCGCCGTCGCCCGTGACGACCCACACGTTCAGGTCGGGGCGCGTCATGGCGACCCCGGTGGCGATCGCGGGCGCGCGGCCGTGGATCGAGTGCATGCCGTAGGAGTCGACGTAGTACGGGAACCGCGAGGAGCAGCCGATGCCGGAGATGATGACGGTGTTCTCGCGCTTGATGCCGAGCGTCGGCATCAGCGACTGGAAGGCGGCGAGCACCGCGTAGTCACCGCAGCCGGGGCACCAGCGGACCTCCTGGTCGCTGGTGAAGTCCTTCTTGGTGAGTGGCTCGATGCTCAGCGGCACGCCTGCCAGGCCGGAGGGGGCGCTCATCAGTTCTCCTCCTTCAGGGAGTCGATCTCTGCGATCAGGTCGGACTCGAGTTCGGTGATCGAGATGGGGAGCCCGCGGACCCGCGAATAGGTGGTGACGTCGACGAGGTAGCGGGCGCGCAGCACCGTCGACAGTTGCCCGAGGTTCATCTCGGGGACGATGACGCTGTCGTAGGCGCGCAGCACCTCGCCGAGGTTGGCGGGCATCGGGTTGAGGTGACGCAGGTGCGCCGTCGCGACGTCGCGGCCCGTCTTGCGGACCCGTCGCGCGGCGGCCGTGATCGGGCCGAACGTCGAGCCCCAGCCGAGCACGAGCACCTTCGCGGCGCCGCTCGGGTCGTCGACCTCGACGTCGGGGATGTCGCGGACGATGCCCTTGATCTTGGCGTGCCTGGTGCGCGTCATCAGTTCGTGGTTGTCCGGGTCGTAGGACACGTCGCCGGTCAGGGCCGCCTTCTCGATGCCGCCGATCCGGTGCTCGAGGCCGGGGGTGCCCGGCACCGCCCAGGCGCGCGCCAGCGTCTCGGGGTCGCGCTCGTACGGCATGAAGTGCGGCTTGCCCGCGACCTCGCCGTTGATCTCGGTGGCGAAGTTCGGCTCGATCGCGGCGATCTCATCGAGGTTGGGGATCTTCCACGGCTCTGCGCCGTTGGCAAGGTAACCGTCGGACAGCATGATCACCGGGGTGCGGTACTTCACCGCGATCCGGCAGGCCTCCACCGCGGTGTCGAAGCAGTCGGTCGACGACTTCGCGGCGATCACCGGGACGGGCGACTCGCCGTTGCGGCCCCAGATCGACTGCATCAGGTCGGCCTGCTCCGTCTTGGTCGGCATGCCCGTCGAGGGGCCGGAGCGCTGCACGTTGACCACCACGAGCGGCAGTTCCGTCATCACGCCGAGGCCGATCGCCTCTGCCTTCAACGCGACGCCGGGACCCGACGTCGACGTGACACCGAGCGCCCCTGCGAAGGAGGCGCCGACGGCCGCGCCGACCGCCGCGATCTCGTCCTCTGCCTGGAACGTCATCACGCCGACGTCCTTGCGCTTGGACAGTTCGTGGAGGATGTCGGATGCGGGCGTGATCGGGTAGGAGCCGAGGAACAACTGCATCCCGGCCTTGTTCGCGCCGACCATCAGGCCGTAGGCGGTGGCGAGGTTGCCGGAGATCTGGCGGTACTGGCCCTTCGGCATCGGGGCCGGGTCGACGTGGTACTGGACCTCGAAGACCTCGGTCGTCTCGCCGTAGGCGTAGCCGGCCTTGAACGCTGCGATGTTGGCGTCGCGGATCACGGGCTTCTTCGCGAACTTCTCGGCGAGGAACTCGGTGGTGCCCTCCGTGGGCCGCGAGTACAGCCAACTCAGCAGGCCGAGCGCGAACATGTTCTTGGTGCGCGAGGCGTCCTTGCGGCTGAGTTCGAACTCGGCGACCGCGCCGGTCGCGAGGGCCGTCAGGTCGATCGCGTGCACCGAGTAGTTGCTCAGCGTGCCGTCCTCGAGCGGGTTCGACGCCCACCCGATCTTGGCGAGGTTGCGCTTGGTGAAGTCGGCGGTGTCGACAATGATGACGCCGCCGCGCGGCAGGTCGCGCAGGTTGGCCTTCAGCGCTGCCGGGTTCATGGCGACCAGCACGTCGGGCACGTCGCCAGGGGTGACGATGTCGAAGTTGGCGAAGTGCAGTTGGAAACTGGAGACGCCGGGCAGCGTGCCCTGGGGGGCGCGGATCTCGGCTGGGAAGTTGGGAAGAGTGGCGATGTCGTTGCCGAAGATGGCGGTCTCCGCGGTGAAGCGGTCGCCGGTCAACTGCATTCCGTCGCCGGAATCGCCTGCGAATCGGATGACGACTCGTTGCAGGGGGAGCGTTTCAGGCACTGCGGTCTTTCCTCGATGTCTCGTGGGCGTCCTTGCCATTCTAGGCCCGCCCCGCCGCCCAGCCTCAATGCCCGTTGCGCCCACAGTGAACGCCCACAGTTACGGGCTGAGCAGGCCCATGATGTCCTCGGCACTCAGCGGGGCGCTCGCGTCGGATCCGGTGCCGACGACCGAGTCGAACAGGTCGCGCTTGCGCTGCTGCAGCGCGACCACCTTGTCCTCGATGGTGTCCGCGGAGACCAACCGGTAGACGTTGACGGGCTTGTCCTGCCCGATCCGGTGCGCCCGGTCGATCGCCTGGTTCTCGGCGGCCGGGTTCCACCACGGGTCGAGGATGAAGACGTAGTCGGCCTCCGTCAGCGTCAGGCCGAAGCCGCCTGCCTTGAGGCTGATCAGGAACACCGGGGCCTCGCCCTCCCGGAACGACGCGATCCGCGCCGCCCGGTCGCGGGTGCGGCCGTCGAGGTACTCGTAGCCGATGGCCTCCCGGTCCAGGCGCTCGCGCACCAGGGCAAGGAAGCCGGTGAACTGCGAGAACACCAGCGCGCGGTGCCCCTCCGCGACGATCTCGTCGAGCATCTCGACGAGGGCGTCGATCTTGGCGGAGGCGGCCGCGGCCTCGGCGTCGACCAGCGCGGGGGAGAGGCTGAGTTGGCGCAGCATCGTCAGCGAGGACAGGATCGTGATCCGGTTGCGCGACAGGTCGCCGAGCAGGCCGAGCACCTTCTGACGCTCGCGCGCCAGGTAACGGTCGTAGGTGCGGCGGTGCCCCGGCGTCAGTTCGACGGGCACGATCTGCTCCTGCTTGATCGGCAGTTCCGCGGCGACCGCGGACTTGGTCCTGCGCAGGATCAGCGGCCGGATCCGGCGCCTCAGCCGGGCGAGCACCTCCGAATCGCCGGCCTCGATGGGCTTGCGGTAGTCGGTGGTGAACTGCCGTGGGTCGGGGAACAGGCCGGGGGCGGTGATCGACAGCAGCGACCACAGGTCCATCACGTTGTTCTCGAGCGGGGTGCCGGTCAGCGCGACCTTGACGCGGGCGTCGAGTGCCCGGACGGCGTGGTAGGCCTTCGAGGCGTGGTTCTTCACGAACTGGGCCTCGTCGAGCAGCACCGCCGACCACGGGAGCGCCGCGTAGGCGTCGGCCTCGAGTCGCAGCAGCGTGTAGGACGTGATGACAAGGTGCGCCCCGTCGACGGCCTCGGGAAGCGGGACGCCGCGCTTTGCGCCGGTCGCCGAGATCGTGACGACCTTCAGGTCGGGCGCGAACCGGGAGGCCTCCGCCGCCCAGGTGCCCATCACGGAGGTCGGCGCGACCACCAGCATCGGCCGGGTCAGTTCGCCCGCCTCCAGCGCGGCCTGCGCTGCGGCCAGCGCCTGGACCGTCTTGCCGAGGCCCATCTCGTCGGCGAGGACCCCGCCGAGGCCTGTGCGCCACAGGAACCTGAGCCAGCGGAAGCCGGTCTCCTGGTAGGGGCGAAGCGTCGCGTCGAGGCCTGCTGGCACCGGCTCGTCGGGGAGCGACTCCGGGTCGATCAGGGCGCCGACGGCGTCGCGCCACGCGTCGGCCTGTTCGGTGACGATGCCGAGCCGGACAAGTTCCTCCCACAGCCCGGCGTGCTCGGGCCGCAGCCGGAACGTGTCGTCGTCCGTGTCGGCGATCAGCCGCGCCTCCTCGATGAGTTGGCGCAGTTCGGCGAACTCGGGGGCGTCGAGCGCGAACCAGGTGCCGGAGGCGAGCAGCAGGTGGTCCTCGCCCGCGGCGAGGGCGCGCATCAGGTCGGCCAGCGGCACGGACTCGTCGCCGACGGTGACGTCGATGTGCAGGTCGAACCAGTCGCCCGCGGTGGGCTGCGTGACCGACAGTTTCACCTCGGCGGGCTCGTCGGCCTCCCGGTAGTGCGGAGGCTCGACGTTGATGTCGACCTCGACCCGGTCGTCGGCCCGGAGCGCGGGCAGCGCGGTCGACACGAACTTGATGAGGCCCCTGCCGGTGAGGAACGCGGGGAGCAGGTCGTCGCCGGACTTCCAGGAGCCGGGCGGCACCGCCCTCCTGAGCTCGGCCTCGGCGCGCGGGTCGCGGGCGACCTTGTCGTCGCCGCCTGCCAGGCCGACGTCGATGGTGCGATCGCCCAGCCGGTACCTGAACCCCCAGTGCACGGAGGCGGACGTGTCGCGGAACTCCACGCGGCACAGCAGGTGCGGGGCGCTCGGCTCGGGCAGGTCGAGCGATTCGTCGACCGAGACGCCCATCCTGGCCCGCAGCCGGGGCAGGAACCGGGTGGCGAACTCGTCGATGTCGGAGGCGGGCACCGAGACCCTGGTCTGCTGGAACAGCGACTGCTGCGCGGAGTCCAGCGTCCTGGTCAGCGGCGCGAGCCACATGGTGTCCTCGACGGCGAACGCGACGCCGTGCGCTGGCCTTCCGAGGTAGGCCTTCGGGGGAAGCGGGATCACGCCGAGCGGCGTGGAGAGCATCGGGTCGAGCGTCAGCGACCCGACCGGGCCGGGCAGGATCTGCGCGACGGGCTCGAACGGATCGGACGACAGCTTCGGGTCCGGCAGGTCGCGCCCGGTCACGGACGTGCCTGCGACGAGCGCGACGCCCGCCTCGACGGCCCTGCGCAGCGCCGGCCAGAACGCGGGGAGCAGGTCGGTGATCAGCAGGGCGTCGGTGCGGGGCCGAAACGTCCCGCCGGTGCGGCACTCCAGCAGCGCGAGGAGCGCGTCGCGCTGAGCGGGGACGAAGTCGGCGCCCTGGGTGGCGATCTCGTCCCAGGTGGCGCCGGTGCGGACCCAGTTCCCGCGGGCGCCCTTGCGCAGCGGACGAAGCGCAAGGTTCGCGCCCTCCTCCGTGACCTGCAGCCCGAGCGGCTTGCCCGCAGTCGAGGCGGTGCCCGCGAACGGCGCGAGGATCTGCTGCCAGGTCGGGGCCGTGCGGTGCTGCGCGGGGGAGCGCATCGTCAGAATCAGCGCGACGGTGTGCTTGCAGTCGCTGCGCATCGGGCAACTGCAGGTCGCCACCAGGGTCTCGATGCCGCCCGAGCAGGTGACGGTGGAGGTGTAGGCGCGGTAGCCGCTGCCCCGGACCGGCGCGGTGGCGAGCGTGCCGCTGGCCTGGATCTCTCCCACCCGTCCGAGGTTGGCGTACTGCCTGCCCCGGGCGACGGTGCTCGCGCCAAAGTGTCGGTTGAGCGCCGCGTCGGAGGCCTCGCGGACCCAGTCAGGGAAAGTGATCATCGAACTGGTGAGTCTATGCGCACCTCGGCTCTGAGAGAAGGTGGCGTTCCGATTCGCCGTAGACTGCGATGCATGGTTGCAGCGAGGGACTGGTTCGACGACGGGTCCGTGTACGTCGTCGACGTGCCGTTGGCCTGCTGCGCGCTCGAGACCCAGGCCGCGGCGGGGTCCCGCGACGGCGTCGCGATAGACGAGATCCCGCACGGATCGAAGGTCGTCGTCACCATCTCCGGCACCATCACCCAGCCGATGCTGCCCGCCATCACCCAGGTGCTCGACTCGGTGCCCGAGGGCGCGAAGGTCGTGGCGTTCGGGGCCTGCGCCTGCGTCGGCGGGCCCTACTGGGACTCCTACGCCGTCGTCAGGGGGGCCGAACTGCTCGTCCCCGTCGACCACTTCATCGCGGGCTGCCCTCCGCCGCCCGGCGCGTTGCACGACTACCTGGCCGTGGAGCGCGCCTCATGAGCCTGCATGACGACGTCGCCTCCGCCAAGGGGGACGGGTACACCTTCCTGCTCGGCCTGACCGCCGTCGACGAGGTCGGCCACAGCGACGAGATCCGCGTCATCGTGCGACTGCTGAACCCCGTCACGGGCGAGGAACGCCGCCTCGAGGCGCGCACCGACCGCTCCGAGCCGCGCCTGCCCGACCTGGCCGACCTGTTCGGTGGCGCCGCGTTCCTGCAGCGCCAGGCCCACGACTTCTTCGGCGTCGAGTTCGAGGGCGGCGACAACCGGCCCCTGATCCACCACGGCGGCGGTGCCCCGATGCGCAAGGACGTGCTGCTCGCCGAGCGGCAGTCGACCCCTTGGCCGGGCGCGTTGGAGCCGGGGGAGTCGGGGGCCTCCCCGAGCCGACGCAAACTCGTGCCGCCCGGCGTCCCCGACCCCGCCGTCCTCGCCGATCCGGACGCCACCGCAGCGGACGTGGCGCTGTCGGCCACCGGTGCCCGCGTCAGGAGGATGCGATGATCCACGGCTCGATCGCGCTGATCGACGACCTGTGCACCTCGTGCATGATCTGCGCCCGCGAATGCCCCACCTGGTGCATCACGCTGACCTCGCACCAGGAGCAGAGCATCCCCGCGCCCGGCGCGCGGCCCCGCACCCACAACGTGCTCGACACCTTCACGATCGACTGGGCGCTGTGCATGTACTGCGGCGTCTGCATCGAGCAGTGCCCCACCGACGCGCTGGTCTGGGACGGTGCGCATGTGCCGTCGGCCGACCGGTTGGTCGACCTGCTCTACGACCGGGGGCAGTTGGCCAAGGACACCGGTGCGTAGCGCGCTCGCGGGCGCGCTGGCCGATCTCCGGCAGGCGGCCAGTTCGCGGGCGGTGTGGGCGGGCTTCGTCGGCAGCCTGTGCATCCTGATCGGCTCGCTGAGCCCCGCCTACCTGCCGCAGGCCTCTCCCATGTGGGACGTGCTGCGCGGGCTCGGCATCGACGGGCCCACCACCAAGTGGGTCGGCACCATCGCGACGCTCGTCGGGCTGATGCTGCTGCTGGAGTCGTGGTTCCGGCTGCGGCCCGCCAAGCGGCGCGCACAGGGTCGGCCCCAGCTCAGGCACTGGGCGGTGCTGGCGATCATCGCGCTTCCGATGCTGTTCGGTCCTCCGATCTTCAGCCACGACGCCTACTCCTACGCCGCGCACGGCTGGCTGATCCACAACAACATGAGCCCCTACGCCGTCGGGCCCGGGATCCTGCCGGGCTACTACGCCGACCAGGTCGCCTGGGTGTGGCGGGAGACCACGGCGCCCTACGGGCCGCTGTCGCTGTGGATGAGCCACGGCATCGTCATCCTGGCCGGCTTCGACCCGTTCCTGTCCGCCGTCCTGATGCGGGTGCCCGCGCTGATCGGGGTCGCGCTGATCGGGCGCCTCGTGCCGCGGATCGCCCGGAGGGTCGGCGTCGACCCGGCCGCCGCCAGTTGGTTCTCGGTGCTCAACCCGATCCTGGTGATCGACTTCATCGGCGGCGCGCACAACGACTCGCAGATGACGGGCCTGATGCTGCTCGGCATCTGGCTGACCATGCGGTACCGGCACTGGTGGCTCGGCGCGCTGGTGATCGGGGTCGCGGCGGCCATCAAGCAGCCCGCCTTCCTTGCCGCCGTCGCGCTGCCGTTCCTGGTGGTGCCGTGGACCTCGTGGCGGCCCCGTGCCGTGGCGTGGCCCGCGGGCAAGGCGACCGCCTCGCTCGCGATCTCGGTTGCCGTGTTCGCGGCGATCTCGTTCGCCTCCGGGCTCGGGTTCGGTTGGATCAACGCCATCAACGTGCCGGGCATGGTCGACACCGTCTCGCCGTTCACCGTGCTCGGCCACATCGTGCAGTACCCGATCAACTGGCTCGGCCTCGACCCGGGCGGGCGCGGCGCCATCACCTTCTTCCGCGGCGTCGGCAGCGTCGTCGGCGCGCTCGGCATCGTCTACTTCGCGTGGAAGCACCTCGGGCGTCGGCCGCTGCACTTCATCAGCTACTCGTTCCTCTGGTTCGCGCTGTGCGCCCCCGCCATCCACTCGTGGTACCTGCTGTGGGGCGCCGTGCTGCTGCCGATGACCAAGCCGAGCACCCGCGCGCTGCGGGCCGCGATCGTGGCCACCGTCGTGCTGCTCGGCTTCAACGCCATGAACTTCGGCATCCGCAACGGGCTGTGGATGCTGGTGCTGATCCTGTTCGTGGCGACCTACTGGACGATGCACTCACACGAGCTGAGCCAGCCTATGGAGGAGAAGGAACTTCAGCCCAGCGCCGACGTGTCGTAATCGACGATGACGGGGCAGTGGTCGCTGATCCGCTCCTCGTAGCTGGCCTCGCGGGCGACGTGCGCCTGGGTCGCGGCCTTCGCGAGCCTGGGGGAGGCCAGGTGGTAGTCGATGCGCCAGCCGGAATCGTTGGCGAAGGCCTGACCCCGCCACGACCACCAGCTATAGGGGCCGTCCGCGTCGGGGTGCAGGGTGCGCACCACGTCGACCATCCGCCGCGGGCCGGTCACCGAGCCGAACCAGTCGCGCTCCTCGGGCAGGAACCCCTCGGACTTCTGGTTGCTTCGCCAGTTGCGCAGGTCCTGCTTGGTGTGGGCGATGTTGAAGTCGCCCATCACGAGCAGTTCACGCCCCTCCGCGGCTGCCTCGCGCTTCGACGCGGTGAGCGCGCGGGCGAGGCCGCGCATGAAGCGCATCTTGCGCAGGTACTTCTCCTCGGTGCCCTCCTCGTGGGGCCACGCGGCGCCCTTGGGCAGGTACAGCGAGCCGATCCGAAGCGGCGCGTCCGCCAGGTCGACCTCGACGTAGCGGCCCTCGCCCGCGAACGGCGCGAGGTCGCGCCCGACGATCCGCTCGCTCGGCACCTCGCGCGGCTGCTCGCCGGGGGTGATCGCGACGACGTCGTCGGTGAGGCTGCGGACCCGCACGGGGGCCTCGCGGGTGAGGACGGCGACGCCGTTGCGGCCGGCCAACTGCCCTGGGTCGAGCGTGACGTGGTAGCCGTCGAACGCCTCGAGCGGGAGGTCGTCGACGCGGCAGCGCACCTCCTGCAGCGCGATCACGTCGGCCTGCCTCGCGTCCCAGAACGGCCGGAACCCGCGGCGCAGCGCCGCCCGGATGCCGTTGACGTTGTGGGTGCCGATGCGCCTCATCGGGTGATGTCCAGCACGGCCTGCGGCCACGGGTCGCCCAGCAGGCGGCCGTAGGTCAGCACGTCGATGCGTTCGCCGTCGATCAGGAACTTGCCTCGCTCGCGGCCCTCGTGCACGAAGCCGGCGGCGCCCGCGACGTTCCCGGACAGCGGATTGTCGGCGCGGTGGCCGAGTTCGAGCCGCTCGCAGCCGCCAGAGGTGAGCGCCCAGTTGGCGACGGCGGTGGCGGCCTTGGAGGCCCAGCCGCGACCGCGGTGCGACTTGTTCATCCAGTACCAGAACCAGCCCACCTTGTTGGCGGCGTCGACGGTGATCCCGACGAGCCCGACGAGCCGGTCGTCGTCGGTGATGGCGAAGGCGTGGTGCCGTTCCCCGGCCAGCAGCCCCGCGACGTACCCGTCGGCCTCCTCGATCGTGGTGACGGTGCCCTGTCGCGCCATCCCGGCGTCGGACTGGAAGGCGGCAAGGACGTCGGCCGCGTCGTCAGGACGCAGCACTCTGAGGGCTAGCAAGTGTCTCCTCCGGGGTTGTGGTGGGGTGGTTCCTTGAGCATGTTTGGCTGCTCGTTTACGTCTGCGGTCGATATGAACGATCAAACCGGCAACGAGTTACCAAACATGCTCAAATCGGCGCGGACGGCGTGGGGAAGCGTCAGCGGTAGTTGACGTACTGGACGGCGAAGTCGTAGTCCTGATCCTTGATCAGCTTCTGGACATCCTGCAGGTCGTCACGGCTCTTCGAGGAGACGCGCAGTTCGTCGCCCTGGATCTGCGCCTTGACGCCCTTGGGACCCTCGTCGCGGATCAGTTTGGTGATCTTCTTGGCGTCCTCCTGCTTGATGCCCTCCTTGGTGGTCGCCGTGATCTTCCACAGCTTGCCGGAGGGGCGCGGGTCGCCCGCGTCGAGGGCCTTGAGGCTGACGCCGCGGCGGGCGAGCTTCGACTGGAACACGTCAAGGACCGCCTTGACGCGCTCCTCCGAGACGGCCTCGAGTTCGATCGACTCGCCCGACCACGCGATCTTGGCGTCGGTGTTCTTGAAGTCGAAGCGCTGCGACACCTCCTTGGCCGCCTGGTTCAGGGCGTTGTCGACCTCTTGACGGTCGACCTTGCTGACGATGTCGAACGAGCTATCCGCTGCCATGGTGTCCTCCGGTGGGTGGTCTTGGCAGTCTCCGTCGCTCGTCGCTCCAGGTGCTTGTTGGCGTACGCATGGCCGGCAACGAGGCGCGGAAACTGCTCTTCGTCAGGCCATTGTGCCAGCCCGCCGCGGGGATGGCCGTCCGCTTTGCCGTCGCCGCGACCCTGCTGCTATGCTCGTCCGCGCCGGTGAACCGGCATGGCAGGTTGCCCGAGCGGCCAAAGGGAGCGGTCTGTAAAACCGTCGCGCAAGCTACGTTGGTTCAAATCCAACACCTGCCACAAGGCCCCGGATCGGATTGATTCGGGGCCTTAATCATTTCCCGCAGAGAAGGAGGCCGACGATGGCCACCCCACACATCGCGTGCGAGCCCGGCGACATCGCGGAACTCGTCATCATGCCCGGCGACCCGAAGCGCGCCGAGCGCATCGCCAAGACGCGGATGGAGGGGGCCCGCCTCGTCTCCGACGTGCGGGGCATCGGCGCCTGGACCGGCACCGTCGACGGCGTCCCGATGACGGCGATGGCCTCGGGCATGGGCGTGCCGAGCCTTTCGATCTACGCCACCGAGTTGTACTCGCAGTTCGGCGTCAAGCGGATCTGCCGCGTCGGCACCTGCGGCGGCATCTCGAAGCAGGTCGCCGTCCGCGACGTGATCGTGGCGTTGTCTGCGCACACCAACTCAAGCGTGTCGACCATCGACATCCCGGGCGTCACCCTGTCGCTCGCGCCGTCCTTCGACATGCTGCGCGGCGCCGTCGACCAGGCGCGCTCGTCGGGCAAGAACGTCCACATCGGCCCGGTCTTCACCAGCGACTTCTTCTACAGCTCCAGGATGGACATCGTCCCCGCCCTGGAGAAGCTCGGCACCCTCGGCGTCGAGATGGAGGCCGCCGGCCTCTACGCCTGCGCGCTTGCGGCAGGAGCCGAGGCGCTGGCCGTGCTGACCGTCTCGGACCACCTGTTCGACGGCTCGGGCGACCTCACCGCAGACGAGCGCGAGACGCTGTTCCAGGACGCGCTCGAGGCGGCGATCGCGGGCCTGAAGGCCTAACCCGACCACGCTGACCGCCTCAGAGCCGGGCGGCCTTGTGCACGGGCCGACCGCCGCCGGAGCGTTGCTGGCGGATGGTGAGCACGGTTTCCACGATCTCGTCTAGAGACTGGGCAGTGAACCGAATGATCTGCCAGCCTCCTCGCGCAAGCGCTCGGTCGCGGCGGCGGTCCGTGTGGAACGCCTCATCAGTGTCGTGGAATCTGGCACCGTCCAGCTCGAGCCCGAGTTTGATGTCCGGGAGGGCAATGTCGATGCGATACGACCTGCCCTCAGCCCGGACGTGGTAGTTGGTGCGCCAGCCGTCGATCCCCGCGGACCGCAACCTGCGATGCGCCTCGCGTTCCAGCTCTGACCACGGCTCGTCTCTCGAGTCCTCAACGAGCTCGCGCCGCAACGTGTTGCCTCGCCTGCCCCGCGTCAGATCCAGCGCGCGGCGCAGTCGTTGGAGGGTCACGGCGCGTCGCCTGAGTGCCTCGTCGATGGCGATCGGTCCCATGTCGTCGATGAGATCGAGGACCGTGAGCTCGGGCGCCGTCAGGGCAATGCCGAAGCGGCGCATCGTCAAGTCTGGCCGCACATAGCGCTGCTCGAACCTGAAGCCATGTCCCACCATGACGTGGCGTGGGCTGGCGGCGTCGATGAGGTCGGGGAGTGGCAGCTCCGGCCACCACGTGAAGTGCGCGGACGCCTGGCGCGTGATCACGATGCCGGCTCCGTAGGCGCAGGCAGCCTGAAGCCTTGCAGCAAGTGTCAATTGTCCCGGTAGGGCGTAGACGCCGGGTAGGACCCGGATCACCTCCTCTCGAAACGCGCACGAGTTGAGCGCTCGGGCGAGATGCGGATGGTCGCGGGCGGCGACGACGGCTCCGTCGGCGAAGAGTGCCTTCAAGTCTTCTCTCATGCAATGACTATTGGACGAAGTGCCGCTGGCGTCCCATGGCAACGCGGTGGTGTGGATATCCGTTGAGCAGCATTGTGGGTTCGTTGCGCGACACGCCGTTGTTCGTGCTCGTTGTGGTGATCGAACGTGGATTGCTGCTCAACGGATGGTCGACATGGGCGAGGGGCCTCGCGCGGTGGCGTGGGTCACCGTTGAGCAGCATTGTGGGTTCGTTGTGCGACACGCCGCGGTTCGGGGCTGATTCGGCGAACGAGTGTGGACTACTGCTCAACCCGACTCCCGACACCGGCGTGCCCCAGATCGAACGACACCGAACCAGGAGGCCCGGCCGTTGCCAGGGCTAGGGATATCGCGGCAGCAGTGGTCCGTGTCGCGCAACGAGCAACCAAACATGCTCAAGGATCCACAGGCCCAGCGCACCGACGCGTCCCGAGGAGGGGCCCGAGTCGTCGATGACACCGCCGCCGTGGCGAGTCCGGCGACGGGTCATGGCCTCGGTGCGGTCGATCACGAGCGAACGCCAAGCCCGCCGCCGATCCGACCGCGTCGGCCACCGACGAGGCCCCCTACACCAGGCGGATCCGGGGCGGACGGGGCGTGCGGAGGGGCCGATTTGTGAAGGTCGGGAAACCTCGTATATGGTTGGTCGTCGGCTGGCCCCTATAGCTCAGTAGGCAGAGCGTCTCCATGGTAAGGAGAAGGTCTGCGGTTCGATTCCGCATGGGGGCTCTGTTCATCCCGTGGCACCACCCACGGGGTGAACTCCTGACGGGGTAGCTCAGTCGGTAGAGCAAGCGGCTCATAATCGCTGTGTCGCGGGTTCAAGTCCCGCCCTCGTCACCAACCGACTCAGAAGCGCTCACAAGCTAAAAGGAACAGCGAAATGGCTAAGAAGTCTCAGGACGTACGTCCCAAGATCACGCTCGCCTGCACCGAGTGCAAGGAGCGCAACTACATCACGAAGAAGAACCGCCGTAACGATCCCGATCGTCTCGAGCTGAAGAAGTTCTGCCCGCGCTGCCGCGTGCACCAGCTGCACCGCGAGACCCGCTGAACCTCGCAACGTCTTCACCAACGGCCGTCCCTCTCTGGGGCGGCCGTTGTCGTGTGCCCGCGCTAGGGTGAATCCATGCCGATCACGCCCGAGCATGTGGGCCGCACGTACCCACCCGCTGCGCCCTACATCGTCAGCCACGCCAAGATCGCCGAGTTCGCACAGGCGCTGCGCGACGACAACCCGGCCTACTTCGGCGACGCACCCGTCGCCCCGCCGACCTTCGCGGCCGTCATCGCCGCGCAGGCGTGGGAGGCGCTGTTCGGCGACGCTGAGCTCGACCTTGCGCTGAACCGCACCATGCACGCCGACCAGGGCTTCACCTACCGTCGCCCCCTCGTGCCGGGCGACGCGGTCGTGGCCACCCTCAGCATCGAGAAGGTCCGCAACCGCGGCAACCTCGACATGGTCACCATCCTCGTCGACCTTGCCGTCGACGGCGAGAGCGTCTGCGAGGCGCGCTCGCAGCTCATGCACACGAGGGGAGAGGCCGATGCCTGAGTTCACCGTCGGACAGGAACTGCCCGAGCTCCGCGTCCCCGTCACCCGCTCGACGGTGGTGCGCTACTCGGGCGCCTCCACCGACTTCAACGAGATCCACTTCTCCGACCGGCACGCGCAGGCGATCGGCCTGCCCGGCGTCGTCGCGCACGGCATGTGGACGATGGGTGCCGGGCTCAAGGTCGTCACCGACGCCGTGGGCGACCCCGCCCGGGTGCTGAGCTACTTCGTCCGCTTTACCCGCCCCGTCCTTGTCCCCGACACCGACGAGGGAACAGAGGTCGTCTACTCGGCGAAGGTCACAGAGGTCGCCGACGGCGTCGCCAGGATCGCGATCACGGCCACCTGCGGCGACGAGGCCGTCCTCGGCGCCGCCCGCGCGGAGGTGAGCGTTGTCTAGCTGCAGCATCGACCGCTTCGACGTGCCCTCCGAGGAGCCGTCGATCAGCGACTCGACCCGCCTCGCCGACCACACCACCATCCGTGTCGGCGGCCCCGCCGACACGTTCGTGGTCGCCGAGACCGAGGCCGAACTCATCGACGCCGTCACCGAATGCGACGAGCGGGGCACCCCAGTGCTCGTGCTCGGCGGCGGGTCCAACCTGCTCGTCTCGGACGAGGGCTTCCCGGGCACCGTCATCCGGCTCGCCTTCGCGGGCATCAAGGCCGACGTGTCGACGTGCGGGGGTGCGGCCGTCCGGGTCGGCGCGGGCGCCAACTGGGACGACTTCGTGGCGGACGCCGTCGACCAGGAATGGAGCGGCATCGAGACCCTCTCCGGCATCCCGGGCAGCGTCGGTGCGACCCCCATCCAGAACGTCGGCGCCTATGGCAGCGAGGTCGCCCAGACCATCACGTCGGTGCGCACCTGGGACCGCCAGGCCCGCACCCAGAAGACCTTCGCGCTTGTCGACTGCGGCTTCGGCTACCGCACCTCGCGGTTCAAGCAGGAGCCCGGTCGCTACGTCGTGCTCGAGGTCGGCTACCAGTTCTCGCTCGGGTCGCTCGGCCAGCCGATCGCCTACGCCGAGTTGGCCAACCGGCTCGACTCGAAGGTCGGGGCAAGGGTGCCGTCCCGGCTGGTCCGCGAGACGGTCCTGCAGATCCGGGCGGGCAAGGGAATGGTCCTCGACCCCGCCGACCACGACACGTGGAGCGCCGGGTCCTTCTTCACCAACCCCATCCTCGACGCCGGCGCGGCGGCCGCGCTCCCCGAGGACGCGCCACGCTTCCCCACGTCCGACGGCCGCGTCAAGACGAGCGCGGCGTGGCTCATCCAGCACGCCGGGTTCGCAAAGGGCTTCGGCAACGAGCGGGCCAGCCTGTCGACCAAGCACGTGCTCGCCCTCACCAACCGGGGGAGCGCGACGGCGAACGACCTTGTCGCGGTGGCACGCGAGGTGCGTGACGGCGTCGCGGAGCGCTTCGGCGTGGTTCTTGTCCCCGAGGTGAACCTCATCGGGGTCAACCTGTAGAACCTCAACCTCAAGTTGAGAACCTTTCCCCGCCGCGTGGCGATCGGTAGCCTCACGCCGAAAGACACACCTATCGGGGAGTTCCCATGCGTTGGATCAAGGCTGCCGCAGGCGCGGCCGCAGTCGCGTTGTGCTTGAGCCTTGCGGCTCCCGGGCAGGCCCAGGCGGTGACCGTGCAGGAGGACTTCATCGCGAAGTTGGTCGGCCCCGCCCAGGAGAATGAGCGACGCACCGGCATCCCCGCGTCGGTCGCCATCGGCATGGCCGCCCTGGAGACCGGCTGGGGGCGCTCGTCGATGGCGGGCAAGGTCACCGTCGACGCAGGCCTGCCGACGCAGAAGATCTACGACGTGAACACCCTGTTCAACATCAAGTGCACCAGCTACGTGTCGCCGCACCAGACCGGCTGCGTGCCGATCCGCACCGCCGAGTACCGGCCGGACGGCACCGCGTACTTCATCACGGCGGAGTTCCGCACCTACAAGAGCTGGGGCGACTCGCTGCTCGACTACGGGCGGCTCCTGACAAGCAACTCGCGCTACGCCAAGGCCTTCAACTACAAGGCCTACCCCGACCAGTTCGTGACGGAGGTGCGGGCGGGCGGCTACGCCACCGACCCCAAGTACGCCTCGCTCGTCATCAACATCATGCAGAAGTACGGGCTGTACAAGTACAACCTGAACAAGGCGGGCACCGGCTTCCCGCCGTCGGCGACCCCGACCCCGAAGCCGACCGCGAGCCCGACGTCGGCCAAGCCGACGACCAGCCCGACGCCGGTCAAGCCCACGCCGACGCCGGTGAAGCCGACCCCCACCCCCGTGAAGCCGACGCCGACCAAGCCAGCGCCGACGCCGACCAAGCCCGCTCCCGTGAAGCCTGCCCCGTCGAAGGTCACCCTGCCGACCTACGCCTCCGGCAGCCGAGGCTCCGGCGTCCGCTCGGTGCAGAGCCTGCTCAACGCCAACGGCGCAAAGCTCAAGGTCGACGGGATCTACGGGAAGCTGACCGTCAACGCCGTCAAGGCCTTCCAGAAGAAGCACAGGATCACCCAGACCGGGAAGGTCGACGCCGCCACCTGGTCGAAGCTGCTCCCGACGCTGAGCCGCGGCTCCCGCTCGGCCAGCGTGCGCGTGCTGCAGACCGAGCTTCGCGAGGCGGGGCACCGGATCGCCGTCGACGGCATCTACGGCCCCGCCACCGAGAAGGCCGTGCGGGCCGTGCAGAGCGCCAAGAAGGTCAGCGTCACCGGCAAGGTCGACCTGGTCACCTGGTCCAAGCTGATCGGCTGATTCAGAGCGCGTCGACGGCCGCCGCATAGCCTCCCGCGAAGGCGACGGCGGCCAGTTCGATAGCGTCGCGGCCGGGGAGGTAAGCGCCGTGGTGCAGGCCGACCCCGTTGATCCTGCCGGTCCCCACGAAGCACATCAGCGACGCCGTCGCGGTGCCGTATTCGGCGAAGTCGTCGGAGCCGCACGAGCGGAACGGCGTCTCCGCGACCGTGACGCCAAGGCCCGAGAGGTGATGGTCCGCGCGGCGCACCAACCCCGGGTCGTTGATCAGCGCGGGGCCGCCCGTCACGAACCGCGTGGTGGCCGTCGCTCCGCGCGCAGCGGCGACGCCCTCCGCGGTCCGGGCGATGGCTCCGTGCAGGAGTTCCCGGTCGGCCTGGTGGAAGGTGCGGATGGTGCCCTTGCAGCGGGCCGTGTCGGGGATGACGTTGGGGGCGGTGCCTCCCGAGATCTGCCCGAACGACACCACCGTCGCGTGCAGCGGGTTGATCAGCCTGCTCGGCAGCGACGAGACCTCCCCGATGATCGCCGCGAGCGCCGTGATGGGGTCGACGGCAAGGTGCGGGTAGGCGCCGTGCGCGGGGGAGCCAGACACCACGATCTCGAACGAGTCGTAGGCGGCGTTGACGGCCCCGGCGCCGGTCGAGACGATCCCTGCCTCGATGCCCGGCTGCACGTGCACGCCGATCATGGCCTCGACCTCCTGCTCCTCGAGCAGGCCGGAGGACACCACGTCGCCCGCCCCTGGAGGGGTCACCTCCTCGCGCGGCTGGAGGATCGGCACCACCGCCGCGGGCAGGTCGAGCCTGCGCGCCGCCGTCAGGAACGCCCACAGGGCCGCCATGTGGACGTCGTGGCCGCAGGCGTGCATCACGCCGGGCACCCGCGACTCCCACTCGACGGCGGTCACCTCGCTGACGGGTAGCGCGTCGAGTTCGGCCCGGAGGCCGACGGCGGGGCCGGCAGGACCGGTGCGGCTCCAGGCCCCGGTCGTCGCGATCGGCGTCCAGTCGAGCCAGTCGAGCGAGCGGGTCATGGCTTCGCGGGTGTCGGCCTCCTGGCCGCTCAGCCGAGGCTGGGCGTGCAGCGCGCGCCGCAGCGCGGCGGCCTGGGGCAGGGCCTCGGCGATCCCCGCCTTCAGCGCGCGCAGCAGCTCGGTCGTCATGGGCGAGAGCCTAGTCACAATCCGCGACGAACCGTCGACCATCCAGGCCGGGACCCACCGATGGGCCCTTCCCTCGAGGCTGCCGAGACGTCCGCGCCCCGCCGCCGGCGCCGACGTTAAGGTGGCAGGTGACGGAGGCAGGGCCTCCACGACGAAGCAGGCAGAGGAGAAGCATGAGGGTTGTTGCGATCGCGGCGGTGGCCGACAACGGTGTGATCGGCTCCGGAGAGGACATGCTGTGGCACATCCCGGAGGACTTCAAGCGGTTCAAGCGGGTCACCACCGGCAACACGATCATCTTCGGGCGCCGCACCCAGGACCAGATCGGCCTGCTGCCGAACCGGCGCATCATCGTCGTCACCCGCGACGAGGAGTGGCACCACGACGGCGTCGAGGTCGCCCATTCCATCACCGAGGCGCTCGACCTGGCAGCCCAGACGCCCGACCGGACCTGCTTCGTCGGAGGCGGGGCCGAGATCTACCGTGAGGCGTGGCCCTACCTGACCGAACTCGACCTCACGATCGTGCACCAGAGCCCCGAGGGGGCGGCGACGTTCCCCTACGTTTCTCCGGAGGAGTGGACCGAGGTCTCCCGCGAGCAGCACGTCGGCTACGACTTCGTCCAGTTCCGGCCGACCCCCAAGGGGTGAACTCGTGAACACCCTCCCTTCGGAGGGCGCGCGGGCCTAGCATTCCCCGATCGGGTCATCGACGGGAGGACGCAGAGGTGTCGGCACAGATCCTGGTCATCGGGGCGGGTCCAGCGGGCCTGGCGATCGCGCGGGCACTGCGTGAGAAGGGCCTCGACTATGACCATGTCGAGCGCAACGTCGGCCCCGGCGGAGTGTGGGACATCGACGCGCCGGGCACGCCCATGTACGAGTCGGCGCACTTCATCTCCAGCCGCACCGTCTCGGGGTTCAGCGGCTTCCCGATGCCGTCGCACTTCCCTGACTACCCGAACCACCGCCAGGTCCTCAGCTACCTGACCGACTTCGCGGTGGCGCACCGCATCCTCGCCCCGATCCGGTTCAACACCGCCGTCACCGACCTCGACCGCTCGGGCGACGAATGGGAGGTCACCTTCGACGACGCCTCGACCGCGCGGTACGCCTCGGTGATCGTGTGCACCGGCTCGCAGTGGACGCCCAACGCGCCGGCCGTCGACGGCTTCACGGGCGAGGTCCGCCACTCCGTCACCTACCGCTCCTCCGACGAGTTCGTCGGCAAACGGGTGCTCGTGGTCGGCGGCGGCAACTCGGCGTGCGATATCGCCTGCGACGCGGCCACGTCGGCGCGGGAGGCGAGCATCAGCATGCGGCGCGGCTACTGGTTCATCCCCAAGCACGTCTTCGGGGTGCCCTCCGACATCGTCGGCGGCGCGGGCTCGTTCCTGCCAAAGCGCCTCGAGCGCGCGGTGCTGCAACCGGTGGTACGGCTGCTCGTCGGCGACCTCACGAAGGCGGGCCTGCAGAAGCCCACGCACAAGCTGTTCGAGACCCACCCCGTCATGAACGACCAACTGCTGCACCACCTCCGCCACGGCGACGTCACGGCCCGCGTCGGGATCGCCTCGGCCTCCGGAAGCACCGTCACGTTCACCGACGGCAGCGCAGCCGACTTCGACCTGATCCTGCTCGCCACCGGCTACCGGCACGCCGTCCCGTTCGCGCAGCGCTGGTTCGGCGACCAGCAGCACCCCGACGATCTGTACCTCAACGCCTTCTCCCGCAGGCACCGCGGGCTCTACACCGTCGGCTTCATCGAGACCAATTCCGGCGCCTACCGGCTGTTCGACCTGCAGTCGCACCTGCTCGCCGGCTACCTCGCCGAGCGCGACCCCGTCAAGCGCCGCGACTTCGAGGACCTGATCGCCGACGACCGCGCCCCGCTCAACAACGGCCTCCGGTTCGACAGATCCCCGCGACACAAGGGCTACGTCGACTCCGACGCGTTCGTCGCGCATCTCGTGAAGGTCGGCGCCGTGTTCGGCTGGCCGCTCACGTCGGGGGACGGCCGATGAGCTACGACTACCGCGGCAGGATCATCGCGATCACAGGCGGCGCGGGTGGCATCGCAGGAGCCTTCATGCCGGAGGCGGCCCGCCGCGGCGCCCGCTTCGCCGTCATCGACCTGCGCGGCGACCGGGCCGAACGGGTCGCCGCCTCGCTGCCAGGCACCGGGCACCGTGCCTACCCGGCCGACCTCACCGTCGAGGACGACGTCCGCCGCCTGATCGACGACCTCGGGCGCGACCTGGGCAGGCTCGACGTCCTCATCAACAACGTCGGGATGTCCAGTTCGGAGCGCTTCGACGAGCGCGACGTCGCCAGCATCCGACGCGAACTCGAGGTGAACCTGCTCTCGCCGCTGATCACGACGCGGCTCGCGATCCCGCTGCTGCGTGCTTCCCGCGACCCGCGCGTCATCACGACCGTCTCCCTCGGCGGCATCTTCCCGCTCGGCGAGACACCCATCTACACCGCATCCAAGTTCGGCCTGCGCGGCGCGATGCTCGCCATCGGGCTGGACCTTGCCGCCAAGGGCATCACGGTCTCGTCGGTGCTGCCGTCGGCGACCGACACCCCGATGCTGCGTCAGGAGGCCGTCGAGGGCGGCAACTCGATGCAGTTCCAGGATCCGCCGCAGCCGCCCGCGATGGTCGCGGCCGCGATCGCGCGCCTGCTCGACAAGCCCCGCCTCGAGATCTATCCGAGGTACTCCGAATCGCTGCTGGTGCGCTTCGGCACCATGTTTCCCAACCTGCTGCCGCGCCTGATGCGGCTGTTCCGGGCGAAGGGGGAGAGGGGCATGGCGACCTACCGGGCGCGGCTCGAGGCAGACGGCATGGCTGTGCGGACGGCGCACGGGTGGGAACTGACGGACAAGGGGCGCGACGGCGCGTCGGCGGCCGACGGGGCGCGGTGAACTCGCTCATCGGCCACCCCTTCCGAGGAACGGGTGGTACCTCCCCGAAACGCCGAAATGGCCCGACAAGGAGTCGCGCCGGAGGCTCAGGTCGCGCTCGGCGGAACCCCTCTGAAACCCCCGGATCCGGTATTAGCATCCTCGTGTGGGAGGTGTGCGGTTCGTCGCCTTCGGGCATGTCCGGGTTCTGATCGACGCCGACGAGGTGCCGATCTCCCGGTCGCGCGAACGACAGGTTCTCGCCTGCCTGCTCGCCTCCCGTGGCGTGCCCGTGAGCCCCCAGCGCCTGGCGACCGACGTGTGGGGCGCCGACGCCGCCGCCTCGACCCTCGGGCTGCTGCAGGTGGCGATCTCGCGGCTGCGTTCCCTGCTCGACCCGGGTCGCTCCCGCGGCGCGAACGGCCCGATCGCCAGCACGCCGTCGGGCTACCTTCTCGACGCCGCGGCCGCCACCGTCGACCTGTGGAGCTTCGAGGACGGTGCCACCCGGCTCCTTGCCCAGCGCGAGCCGGACGCGGCCGAGTGCGCCGCGCTCGCGGCCCGCTGGCAGCCGCCCTACGCGGGCATCGAGATCGAGGGGCCGCGCCGCCACGCCGACCGGCTCACGGACCTGTACGCCGACCTGCGCCTCGCCCACGCAAAGGCACTTCTCCGCGGCGGCAGGTGGGCCGAGGCGGTGCGACTGCTGCGCGCGATGGCGGAGGAGTACTACTTCCGGGAACCCGTCTGGTGCCTGCTCGCCCTTGCGCAGTACCGCGACGGCAGGCAGGCCGACGCGCTCGCCACCCTTCGCCACCTGCGGCTGACGATGGCCGAGGAGTTGGGAGTCCACCCGACCCTTGCGACCGAGTCGGTGGAGGAGGCGATCCTGCGCCACGACGACGAGGCGCTGCGCGACTACCTTGCCGAGCCGGCCGCGGTCCTGCCTGCGGCCGCCGGGCGACCGCGGCGCGAGGCGCTGCTGGTCGGACGCGACGCCCAACTCGCCCAGGGGGTCGAGGCGCTCGACGGCTGCCTTGCCGACCGCAGCGCGCGGGCCCTGCTCGTGGAGGGCGAGGCGGGCTCGGGCAAGACGGCCTATCTCGACGCGTTGGCGCGGCTCGCCGTCGAGCGGGGCTTCCGGGTGGTGCGCGGCCAGAACCATCCCGGCCGGCTCGCGCCGCCGCTGTGGCCGTGGGCCGAGGTGGTCGCCCCGCTGAACGGTGAGGCCCCGGAGCACCACGGCCCGCCAAGGCGGCCCGCCACCTCGGCCGAGTCGGTGCTGACGCTGCTGCGGGAGGCGGCGGACGCGACCCCGCTGCTCGTCGCGATCGAGGACCTGCACTGGGCCGATCCCGCGACGCTCCAACTGCTCGCGCTGGTGGCCCGCACCAGGATCCCCGCGCCCATCCTGCTGGTCGCGACCAGGCGCACCTCGGTCGTGCCGGGGCCACCGCTGCTGGAATGCGTCGCGCAACTTTCCCGTTCGGGCGCAACGCACGTCAAAATCGACGCGCTCCCGAAGGAGGCCGTCGCGGAGTTACTGGGCAGCAGGCTCGGCCGCCACTTCGCCGAACTCGACGACGCCGTCGCGAACCTCACGGGCGGTAACCCGTTCTTCGTGCTCCAGTACGCGGCGTTGCTCGCCGCGGGCGCCGATCCCGGCCACGACGCGGCGCTCGACCCGTCGGACCCGCAGTTACCGGAGGGGATCCGCGACGTGCTGCGGGAACGCCTGCACGGCCTGCCCGCGTCGGTGGCGAGCCTGCTGGTGGCCGCCTCCGTGATGGACGAGATCGCGCCCGAGGCGCTCGCCCAACTGGTGGGGCGGCCGCTCGACGAGGTCCTCGTCGACCTGGACGTCGCGATGGCGGCCGGGCTGCTCGTCGAGGACGGCGTCAACTACGCCTTCGCGCACGCGGTGGCCCGCAAGTGCGTCTCCAGCGAACTGAGCGCCGCGCGCCGCGCGCCGCGTCCGCCTCCACGACCGGGCAGGGCGGCTGATGCGCGCCGCACGCAACCTGGACCGGATCGTCGACTAAGCATCCGCCCCGGCACGGTGCGTTGCCGCCGCCCAACCAGCGGGCGGTCGGGCCTGCACCCTTGCGGGTGGTTTCGCTCTGAGGCGCCCGGCGGTCCCGCTCCGATGGGTCACGGGGGCTCGCACAATGGCGCCGAAGCGGCGGGCCGGTCGAGCGCAGGTCGAGTTGTGCGCCCGCGAATGCCCCGCCGACAGGGGTGGCAAGTGCCGGGCAAGCGGGACAACAGATTCGGGGACGAATCTTTTCCGGGGGGCGGCATCAGGACTGCCCGCACGAGTTCCTGGGGAGGACCGATGTCGACCACGTCCATCAAGGCGGGAGCCGAGCTCTCGACAGAGGCGATCGCGACACTGCGGTCGCGGATCAACGGCCATCTCGGCATCCCTGGGGATGCCGACTGGGATCTCGTGCGGGCACCCTGGCTGCTGATGGTCGAGCAGCAACCGCTTGGCGTCCTCGACGCCGCCGACGTTGCCGACGTGCTCGCCGCCGTCAGATGGGCCAACGAGATGGGCGTGCAGGTGCTGGTCCAGCCCACCGGGCACGGCGCCCACGACACCGCCGAGGGAGCCCTGATCGTGCGCACCGGCCGATTGGACGAGATCTCCGTCGACGCGGAGGCCGCCACCGTCAGGATCGGCGCGGGCGTCAGCGCGGGCGCGCTCGCCGCGGCGTTGGCAGGGACCGGGCTGACGTTCCTGGTCGGCTCCAATCCGGACCCGAGCGCCACAGGGCTGACGCTCGGCGGAGGGCTGAGTTGGTTCAGCCGCGCCTTCGGTCTGGGCTGCGACTCGATCCTGGCGGCCGACGTCGTCGACGGCATGGGGCGGCTGCGCAGGATCGACGCGAACACCGACCCCGAACTGCTGTGGGCGCTGCGGGGAGGCGGGGGAGACCTCGTCGTCGTGGTCGCCCTCGAACTGGCGCTGCATCCCGCCCCGACGATCCACGGCGGCCAGTTGCTGTGGCCCGCCGAGGCGATGGCGGACGTGCTGCGCGCCTTCCGCGACGTGTCGGCCGCGGCGCCCGACACGTTCACCGCGTGGTGGCACGCCCTGAACTTCCCGCCGCTGCCCGAGATCCCCGAACCGCTGCGCGGCGGCCGGTTCACGGCCGTGGTCGTGACCCACCTGGGAGGGGCGGCCGAACTGGACGAACTCCTCGCGCCGCTGCGCGCGGTGCCGGGCAGCGTGATGGACGCCGTCGGGCCGGTGCCCGTCGAGCGGGTGCCGGAACTTGCCGGGGAGCCGACGGAGCCCGGCTACTTCGTGATGCGCTCCACGCTGCTCAACCACCTCGACGACGCCACCGTCGACTCGCTGATCTCGGTGATCGGCCCGGAGACGCAGTGCCCGCTGGGTGTCGTGCAGATCAGGCAACTCGGCGGCGCCCTTGCGCGCGCGGGCGCGGGCGGCTGTCATGGCCCGATCGCCGAACCGTTCGTCATCAACGGCGTCGCCCAACTGCCCGGCCCGGAACTGGCGCCGATGATGCATGGCGCCCTCGCGGAGATGATCGGCAGCGTGGCAGGCGCCAGCGCGGGTCGCACCGTGATGAACTTCATCGAGCACGGCCAGGCCGCGCAGTGGTGGGACCAGGCGAGCCTCGAGCGGTTGCGTGCCGTGAAGGCCACCACCGACCCGCGCGGCATCCTGCGCAGTAACCGCGCACTCGGCTGAGCGAAACGTCCGACGAAGCGGCTAACCTCGGGGCGTGGCCCGTCGCATCCTGCACCTCGACCTGGACGCGTTCTTCGCGGCCGTCGAGCAGCGCGACAAGCCGTCGCTGCGCGGCAAGGCGGTCGTGGTCGGCGGCTCAGGCCCGCGCGGGGTCGTCGCGACGGCGTCCTATGAGGCCCGCGTCTTCGGGGTGCGCTCGGCCATGTCCGGCGCGGAGGCCAAGCGCCGCGCCCCGCACGCCGCCTTCCTGGGCGGCCGGTTCGGGGCATACCGCGAGTCGTCGCGGATCGTGATGGGGTTGCTGCGCGAGGTCTCGCCCCTGGTGGAGCCGCTCAGCTTCGACGAGGCCTTCGTCGACCTCGGCCCCAGCGAGTGGGCCGACGCGGACCTGGTCGAGCGCGTCGCGTGGCTGCGCGCCGAGCTGACCCGTCGCACCGAAGGCCTGACCGCATCGGTGGGCGTCGGATCCGCCAAGTTCCTCGCCAAGCTCGCCAGCGAGGCCGCAAAGCCCGACGGCGCGCGCATCCTCCAGCCCGGCGAGGAGTTGGACTTCATCGCCCCGATGCCCGTGCGCGCGATCCCCGGCGTCGGGCCGGCGACCGAGCAGCGCCTCATCACCATCGGGCTCTACACCGTCGAGGACCTGCGCGGCGCCGACCCCGCCGAGCTGATCCGCGAACTCGGCCCGTCGGCAGGTGCCGGGCTCGCGGCGCTCGCCTGGGCGCGCGACGACCGGCCCGTCGAGGCCTCCCGCGACCCCAAGTCGATCTCCACCGAGGACACCTTCGCGGTCGACCTCACCGACCGGGCACAACTGCAGGCGATCCTGCGCCGCGACGCAGGCCAGGTCGTCGCGCGGCTCGCGAAGGCTGGCCTGTTCGCCCGGACGGTGACCCTCAAGGTCCGCTTCGCTGACTTCACCACCCGCACGATCGCGCGCAGCCTCGGCGGCGCCACCGACAGCCGCGACGACATCAGGGGAGCGGGGCTGGCGCTGCTCGACGAGGTCGACGTGCGCGGCGGCGTCAGGCTGCTCGGCATCGGGGTGTCCGGGTTCACCACGTCGGCGCAGGAGAAGCTCTTCGGCGAGGAGGAGGCCGCCCCGTCCGAGGCAGCGGAGGGGCCCGGCGACGCCGAGGTCGAGTTGAGCGGGGTCCGCGGCCACGGGGACTACCACCCGGGTGCCGACGTCGAGCACGACGTGCACGGCAGGGGATGGGTGTGGGGCGCAGGCAAGAACCGCGTCACCGTCCGGTTCGAGACCCGCGAGACGCCGCCCGGCCCGATCCGCACCTTCGCGGCCGACGACCCGGCACTTCACCCGGCCGACCTGTACCCGCTTCCGCTCGCGCTGCGCGACGACGACGAGTAGCGGAGGTCTAGACCGAGCCGCGTTCCACGAGGCTGGCGTGCAGCATCGTCAACGGCTCGGGGTGCTGCTTGTCGATCATGGCCAGCAGTTGGCGCGCCATCTCGGCGCCCAGCCTGACCATCGGCTGGTTCATGGTGGTCAGCGGCGGCTCAGAGGTCTGCGAGAACGGGGAGTCGTCGAAGCCCATCACGGCCACGTCCTCAGGGATCCGGAGGCCCGCCTCGCGCAGCACCGGGTAGGCGCCGAGCGCCATCTGGTCGTTGGCGGCGAAGATCGCGTCGAACGGCTCGCCCCCGGCCAGCAGTTCCCGGGCGGCGCGGGTGCCCGACGTCGTGGTGAAGTCTCCGTAGGCGATCGGCCCAGGCTCGAGGCCCGCGTCGGCGAGCGCGCCACGCCACCCCTCGAGGCGCTCGACGCCCGGCCGCATCGTCTGCGGCCCCGCGATCGTGGCGATCCGCCGCCTACCGCTGCCGATCACGTGGCCGACCGCGAGCCGGGCGGCTGCGAGGTTGTCCACGTCGACGCACACCGCGCCCGGCACCTCCACCACCGGGCGGCCACCGTAGACGAGCGGCACCCGGTCGGTGAGGGACCCGTAGGAGCGGTCGCCCGCGTGGTGCGACAGCACGAGCGCGCCGTCGACATTGCCCCCGGTGAGGTAGCGGTGCGTCTTCTCGGCGTTTGCCTCCGACTCGATGATCATCGTCAGCGTGAAGTCGGTGTCGTCGAGGACGCCAGCGATGCCCATGATGACGGCCCCGAAGAACGGGTCCGTGAAGACCTTCGACGTCGACTCGGGAACCACGAGCGCCACGGCGCCCGCCCGGTTCGACGCGAGCGAACGGGCCGCCCGGTTCGGCACGTAGTGCAACTCGTCGATCGAGCGCTGCACGCGCGAGGCGATGGTCGGCTCCACCGTCGGGGTGCCGTTGACGACCCGCGACACGGTCGCGCGCGACACCCCGGCGTGCGCCGCGACCATCTCAAGAGTCGGCTTCTTCATCGCTCGCGGCCTCGTTCCCTGTGCTCGAAGCGCCCGTTTCGGCGCTCAGTGCGATCAGGGCAGCATAATTCCTGGCGCTCAGCTTTGGCGTACGGACCTGCGTGTCGTAGTCGACGTGGACGATCCCGAACCGCTTGGCGTAGCCCCACGCCCACTCGAAGTTGTCCAGCAGCGACCACACGAAGTAGCCGCGGACGTCGGCACCCTCGGTCATGGCGGCGGCGACGGCGTCGAGGTGCGCCGAGATGTAGTCCCAGCGCTGCACGTCGTCCACGGCCCCGTCGACCAGCACGTCGTCGTAGGCCGCGCCGTTCTCCGTGATGTAGAGCGGCGGCAGGTCGGGGTACTCCTCGGACAGGGCGAGCAGCAGCACCCGCAGGCCGTCCGGGTTGACCTCCCACCCCATCGCGGTGCGCGGCAGCCCACGCGAGGGGCAACTGACGTGCTCCGAGCCGACGAACCAGGACCGGTTGGCCTTCGGCGTCGGCACCGGCAGCACCGGATCGGACGCGGGCGCGGGGTGAGCGCTGAAGCAGTCGTCGTGGTAGTGGTTGACGCCCAGGAAGTCGATGGGCTGGTGGATGATGGCGAGGTCGCCCTCACGCACCACCCCCTCGAAGCCGAGCCCTGCCAGGTCGGCGAGCACGTCGTCGGGGTAGCTGCCGAGCAGCACAGGGTCGAGGTACATCCGGTTCCACAGCCCGTCGAGGCGGCGGGCGGCGTCGACGTCGGCGGGGTCGGCCGGGTCGAACGGGACGGCGTTTGTCAGGTTGAGCGTGATGCCGATGCTGAGGTCGTCGCGCAGTTCCCGCAGCCGCCTCGTCGCCATGCCGTGCGCGAGGTGTTGGTGGTGCAGGGCGGCGAGCCCGGCGCGCGGGTCGTTCAGGCCCGGTGCGTGCTCGCCCCCGACGTAGCCGATCAGGGACGAGCACAGCGGTTCGTTGAAGGTCGTCCAGTGCGTCACCCGGTCGCCGAGCGCCCCGAAGACGTCCTCCGCGTAGCGGACGAAGCGCTCCGCGGTGTCCCGGTTCGCCCAGCCGCCGAGGTCCTGTACGGCCTGCGGCAGGTCCCAGTGGTACAGCGTCAGCCAGGGCAGGATGCCCGCGCCGAGCAGTTCGTCGACGAGCCGGTCGTAGAAATCGAGGCCCTTGGGATTGGGCTCCCTGTCGCCGGGGCGAACGCGCGCCCAACTCGTCGAGAACCGGTAGGACTGCAGGCCGAGGTCGCGCATCATGGCGACGTCCTGCGGCATCCGGTGGTAGTGGTCGGCGGCGATCTCCGGGGTGTCGCCCCCAGCGACCGCGAGGGGAGTGCGGGCGAAGACGTCCCAGATGGAGTCCTCCTTGCCGTCGAGGTGGGCGGCCCCCTCGACCTGGGCGGCGGCCGTTGCCGCGCCCCAGAGGAAGGTGGGTGGGAAGTGAGCGTTCATCAGCCCTTCACAGCTCCTGCCATGATTCCGGAGACAAGTTGCCTGCCCGCGAGGACGAAGAGGATCAACAGCGGCAGCGTCGCGAGCACCGCGCCGTTGAGGACGATCGAGTAGTCGACGTACTTGGCCGACTGCAGTTGGCTGAGCGCGACCTGCAGCGTCGGGTTCTGCGGCACCACCAGCAGCGGCCACAGGTAGTCGGTCCACGCCGTCATGAACGTGAACATGGCGAGGATCCCCATCGCGGGCCGCGCCGCGGGAACGCCGACGTGCAGGAAGGTGCCGATCATGCTGGCACCGTCGACGCGGGCGGCCTCGATCAGTTCGTCCGGGATGACGTCGACCAGGTACTGGCGCATGAAGAACACGCCGAACGCCGTCACCAGCGTCGGGACGATGACCGCCCCGAGCGAGCCCGTCCAGCCGAACTGCTTCATCAGCATGAACAGCGGGATGATGCCGAGCTGGGTCGGGACCGCCATGGTCGCCACGACGGCGACCATCAGGCCCTCGCGGCCGCGGAAGCGGAGCTTTGCGAAGGCGTAGCCGGCCAGAGTCGAGAAGAACACCACCGAGGCGGTGATCACGGTGGACACGATCACCGAGTTGGCAAGCGCCCTCCAGAAGTCGACGGTGGCGAACACCTGCGCCGCGTTCGCCCAGAACTGGCCGCCCGGCAGCAGCGGCGGGAATGTGGAGGTGAGGGCGGTCTTGTCGCTGCTTCCGACCACGAAGGACCAGTAGAGCGGGTAGGCGCCGCCGATCACGAAGGCGCCGATGATGCCGTAGACCCACCAGCGCGGCTGCGCGTAGAGGTGGCGTCGCCTGGTGGCGTTCATGTGCGGGGCTCCTTCGTGATGGACGCGGCCGTGAGGGAGGCGGCGCGGGTGCGTCTGCGTCGGGAGTCGAGGCGGGTCTCGGTCCCGGAGATGGTGCGCGCGAGCAGGAAGTTGAGCACGCCGATGGCGACGATCAGCAGGAACAGGATCCAGGCGACCGCGGCCGCCCTGCCGAACTCCTGACGGTTGAACGCCAGGTCCCACAGGTACAACACGGTGGTCTGGTACTGCCGCTGCGGGCCGCCGGGCACCGAGCTTGCGGCGTTGAACAGCTTGGGCTCGGTGAAGATCTGGAGGCCGCCGATCGTCGAGGTGATGATGACGAAGATCAGCGTCGGCCGGATGCTGGGGATGGTGATCGACAGGAAGCGCCGGACGGGGCCCGCCCCGTCGATGGCCGCCGACTCGTAGATGTCGCGCGGCACCGCCTGCATCGCGGCGAGCACGATGAGGGTGTTGTAGCCAGTCCAGCGCCAGTTCACCATGGTGGCGAGCGCGACGTGGCTGGGGAAGGTCTCGGTCTTCCACATCACGGGGTCGAGCCCGATGGAGCCGAGCACGTTGTTCACCAGGCCGTACTTCTCGCCGAAGATGTTGGAGAAGATCAGCGCGACCGCGACCGGCGTGACGACATAGGGGATCAGCACCGACAGCCGCCAGAAGGTCTTGGCGCGCAGGTTCTGGTCGAGCAGGGCCGCGATCACCACGGCGGTGATGATCTGCGGCACCGAGGACAGCAGGAAGATGCTGAAGGTGTTGAACAGCGAGTTCCAGAACAGGGCGTCGCCCAGTTCGCGGGAGAAGTTCGCGAGGCCGACCCAGTCGCCCGGGCCGGTGAGCAGGTTCCAGTCGTTGAGGGAGACCACGAACGTGTAGACGAGCGGGAACAGCCCGATCAGCCCGAAGAGGATGAAGAAGGGGGCCACGTAGGCGTAGGGCGAGTACTTGACGTCGAGGCTGTTGAGCCGGGACCGCCACGTGCGGGGCTGGGTGGCGGTCGGGGTCGCGGTGTGTGGAGCGTGCATGGTTTCTCCTCGTGAGGTGGTGAGCGGCGGGCCCTGGGAGGAATTCAGGGCCCGCCGCTCCGGACGGGGGAGAGGTCAGCCGACGACGGTGTCGAGCAGCTTCATGGCGTCGTCCCAGGCCTTCTGGCCGTCGGCCTTGCCGGAGTCGATCGCCTGGACGCTCGGCCCGAAGACCTGCTCCTGGATGACCGAGTCGTCCGGGCCCTTGAACTGCGCATTGACGCCCTCAGCGCGCTTGGCGAGGATCTCGCCGACCGGGGCATTGTTGAAGAACTTCGTCAGGTCGCTCAGGCCGGTGACGCCGGGGTCCTGCTGCGCCGCGACGACGCTCGGGAACGCGCCGGCAGCCTGGAAGGAGGCGACCTCCTGCTTGGCGTCGGTCAGCCATGCCGCGAGCTCTGCGGCCTCCTTGGGGTGCTTCGAGGTGGTCGGCACCGTCAGGAACGAACCGCCCCAGTTGGCCGCACCGCCCGGGTAGACGTCTGCGAAGTCCCAGCCGCTTGTGGCGTCGCCGCCGCCAGCCTCGACCTGGCCCTTGACGACGCCAAGCATCCAGCCGGGGCACACGAAGGTCGCGAACGAGTCGTCGAGGAAGGCCTTGCCGCCGCCCCAGTCCCACTGGGTCTGGTTGCTCGACAGGCCGGCCTTCGCGGCGTCGGCCAGCATCATCCAACGCTCCTTGAGTTGGGCGTTGTCCTTGACGTTGAGCGTGCCGTCCTTGGTGTAGTAGCCCTCGTCGAGCTGGTTGACCATCGAGTTCCACACGAAGCCGGACTGGTCGTACCAGGCCTTGCCCGTCTTGTCGTGGTACTGCTTGCCGACCTCGAAGAACTTCTGCCAGGTGGCGTCCTTGCCGCCGAGCAGTTGCGCGAAGCCGTCACGGTCGCCCGGCATGCCAGCGGCCTCGAGGGACTTGCCGTTGAAGCAGATGCCCTGCGGGCCGATGTCGGTTCCGTAGCCGATGATCCGGCCCTTCTGGTCGGTCGCCTGCCCGACCTTCCACGGCACCCAGCGGGAGGCGATGTCGTCGGCGCCGTAGTCGCGCAGGTCGGTGAAGGAGTCGGAGACCGACATCACCTTGCTCAGCCAGCCCTCCTCGACGGCCTGGACGTCAGGCAGTCCTGCGCCCGCGGCCTGCTTGGTCTGCCAGTCGGTCAGCGCGTTGCCGCCGGTGTCGATGTTGGTGGCCTTGATGGTGATGCCGGGGTGGGCCTGCTCGTACTCCTTGTAGAGGCCGTCGAGGCCCATGGTGCCGAACGTGGTGATGGTCAGTTCGATGTTCTCTGCGGGGGCGGCCGGCTCGCTGGTGGCCGGCTTGGTCGCGTCGGTGGCGCCGGGGGTGGCGGCGTCGGTTGCTGTCGGTGAGCAGGCGGTGGCGAGCAACGCCAGCGAGGCGAACGCTGCGCCGATGGCACTGCGGCGGAAGGTGGTCACGGTCACTCCTTTGTGGGCTCTTCCACGCGAGAGAGAGCGCTCTCTGAGCGTGAAAAACCTGGTTCTCCAGGTGTTGACGGAACCGTAGGTCCACCTCCGAGTCAACGTCAAGAGAGCGCTCTCTCATCGTTATCAAAACGAGACAATCGGGAGCATTGTCAGCAGACGATGCGCTGGAGGGGTTTTCGGGGCCGTTGCTCGGATGTGTCTGGAGGCCCCGCCGGGCGACCCTCGGGGAGTGTGTGTCGGGGTCGCTCAGTTCTGGCCGGTGCTCACGTTGATGCCCCAGAAGACGCCGAACCTGTCGGTCACGGTGCCGTACCAGTCGCCCCATGGCTGCACTGCGAACTCGACGCCCACGGTGCCGTCCTCGGCGAGTTTCGCGAACCAGGCGCGGCCGATCTCGGAGTCGTCGCCCCAGATGCAGATCGTCGTGTTGCCGCGGCCCTTCGGATTCTTGCCCTCCGGGTCGTCGTCGGCCATCAGGGTGAAGTTGGCCGCGTCGAGTTGGCCGTGCATCACGAGGTCGTCAGCGCCGGGAGGGCCGCTGCCGAACTCGGAGAAGGTGATGATCTTCAGTTCGCCGCCGAAGACGCCCTTGTAGTACGCCAGCGCCTCGGACGCCTCGCCGTTGAAGCCGAGGTAGGGGTTCATTTTCAGCATGATGTTCCTCCTTGTGGGTGGGCATAACCACCGTAGGAGGAGGCTCGGACGGTTTGGGGCCGTTACGCTGAATCCATGGGTGCTCGCATGTTCACGGCGGTGCTTCCGCCCGCGGAACTCGTGCGCGACCTCGATGCCCTGCTCGAGCCTCGCCGCGACGCCGACTCGAGGCTGCGCTGGTCGCGGCCCGAGGGGTGGCATCTCACCACCTCCTTCATGGCCGACGTCGCGCCCGACGCCGTCGAACCGCTCGGCGAACTGCTCGCCGAGGTCGCCGCGAAGGTGCCGCGCTTCCCGCTCCGGGTCGAGGGCGGCATCGCCTTCCCGAACCCTTCGCGCGCGAAGGTGCTCGCGCTGGGCGTCAGCGACGGCAACGGTGAACTGGCCGAACTCTCGGCAGGCGCACGCCGGGCCGCGAGCCGCTCGGGCATCGAGGTGGACGGCGCCCGCTTCGTCGGCCACCTGACGCTGGCGCGTAGCCGCGGGGGAGTGCAGGCGGGCAGATGGATCGGCGTCTTCGACTCGTTCCCCGGCTGGTCCTGGGAGGCGCAGGAGTTATGCCTGGTCGAGTCCAAGCGCCTCGGCAAACACTACGAGGTCGTCGCCCGCTACCCGCTGGGCTGATCCCGGACGAGGGGCTAGCCGGTTCTATGCTGTAGCCATTGCTGTAGCCATTCGGGGGCTGTCGCCCGTGCCCGACTGAGTCCAGGGGCAGGACAGCAAACGTGTCTGGCTAGGTGTTGTACCGAAGAAGGGACTTGAACCCTCACGCCCGAAGGCACAGGAACCTAAATCCTGCGTGTCTACCAATTCCACCACTTCGGCTCGCCCCGTCGGAGCGCTGGACAGTCTAGGGCAGGTGGCCCGCCGCTGTCGTCCTCGGTGTGGCCGGCCGTTGCTTCACTCGTCGCGCTTGCCGCGCGAACTGTAGAAGTAGATGGCGATGCCGCCGCCGATGCCCGCCACGAGGGCGATGATGATGCCGATCCACAAGATGGGGTCCATGGTCAGACGCTACGCAGCCTCCTCCGGCGCCGGGGCCGGATCGCCGGTTGTGATCGAAGACACGCCGCTATTCAACCGAAGGGTTGACAACTGAGGCGTCGAAGCGCATGCTTGTATTCAACCAAACGGTTGAAAGGTGGTCGTCATGACGGACGAGCTCTCCAAGGTCTTCGCGGCTCTTGCCGACCCGACCCGGCGCGACATTGTTGCCAGGCTTGCGGCGGCAGACGCGACGGTGGGGGAGCTCGCCGAGCCCTACGACGTGAGCATCCAGGCGATCTCGAAGCACCTCAAGGTGCTCGAGGGTGCCGGGCTCGTGACGCGGGGCCGCGACGCGCAGCGCAGGCCCGTCCATCTCGAGGCGAACGTGTTCGACCTCATGACGAAGTGGATCGAGCGCTACCGCCGCGAGGCGGAGGCGCGCTACCGGCGCCTCGACGACGTGCTTGCCGACCTCAACGACGCCTCCGACGACGGAGGACCCCAGGAAGGAGCGGTGTCATGAGCACCCCCACGCGCTACCCGCAGGCCGCCATCGAGGCCGACCCGAACGTTCCGCTGATCCGCATCACGCGCGACTTCCGCGGCACCCCTGCCCAACTCCTCAAGGCCCACATCGACCCGGAACTGTTCGCCAAGTGGAACGGCCCGGACGACCTCGCCAACGAGATCATCGAATGGGACGCCCGCAGCGGCGGCTCCTGGCGCTACATCCACCGCCGCGGCGACGAGGAGTACGGCTTCCGCGGCTGCTTCCACACGGTCCGCGAGGACCGCATCGTCCAGACCTTCACCTGGGAGGGCATGCCGGACGACGTCTCGCTCGAGACGCTGCGCTTCGAGGACCTCGGCGACGGCACGACCCGACTGATCGGCGAGTCGCTGTGTGACAGCTTCGAGGGGCGCGACGCCTGGCTGGCCTCAGGGATGGAGAGGGGCGTGCAGCAGGGCTACGACAAGTTGGAGGCGCTGCTTCCCGGCGTCGAGGCCTGACTCAGGCTGGCATCAACCTGTCGTACAGGCGCACCGCCGTCGCGGGCCACAACGTGAGCACGTGGCTGGTGGGATCGCTATGCCTGGTCGGTCCAGCGTTCGTCGATGGGCACGGCGGTCAGGGAACCCGCGGACAGTCTGGCCAGCGCCACGTCGAGTTCCGGCACCGCAGACGACGGCACCGCGACCCGGATGTGTGCCCGGTCGGTCCAGTCGACCCCGTCGACCTGCACCGCGGTCCCGGAGGGGAGCACCAGTCCGCGCAACTGGTCCTCGACGGCGCCCGCGAGGGCGAAGTCGACGTCGACGCGAAGGATCTGGCTGAGCGTCACGGTCCTGGTCCCGACGGCGGTCATGGCCTGTGCGACGGCGTCGGTGTAGGCGCGCACCAGGCCGCCCGCGCCGAGCTTGATCCCGCCGAAGTAGCGGGTGACCACCGCCACCACGTCGGTCAGGTCGTTGCGTTGCAGCGCCGTCAGCATCGGGATCCCCGCGGTTCCGGCGGGCTCGCCGTCGTCGGAGCTTCGGGCCGTGCGACCGTCGGGCCCCAGAATGAACGCGGAGCAGTGGTGCCGCGCGTCGAAGAACTCGGATCGCCTGGCCTCGATCACGGCCCGCGCATCGTCCTCGGTCGAGACCCTGCGGATCCGCGTCAGGAAGCGGGAGCGCTTGATCTCCAACTCGACGTCCGCCCCAGCGCCGGGGGCGGCGTCAATGGTCAGGAAGGAGTCAGACACCGAGTTCGCGGCGGAGCTTCGCCACGTGGCCGGTCGCCTTGACGTTGTATTGCGCGACGCGGACCACGCCCTTGCCGTCGGCGTCGACGTCGATCACGAAGGTCGAGCGGAGCACGCCCTCGATCTCCTTGCCGTACAGCTTGCGGGGGCCGTACGCGCCGTAGGCGTTGAGGACGTCCTTCTCCGGGTCGGCGAGCAGCGTGAACGAGATATCGGAGTGCGCCCCGAACTTTGCCAGCTTCTCCACGGGGTCGGGCGAGCAGCCGAGCACGGTGTAGCCCTCCTCCTGGAAGGAGGGGAGCGCCTCGGAGAAGTCGACGGCCTGCGTGGTGCAGCCCGGCGTCATGGCGGCCGGGTAGAAGTACAGGATGACGGTGCGGCCGGCGAAGTCGCTGAGCGAGACATCCTCGCCGTTCTGGTCGGGCAGCGTGAAGGCGGGCGCGGTCGTACCAGTCGTCAGTCGTGCAGTCATGGGGGTCAGTGTATCCGCGATCAGGTACGCCCTCGGCCGGGGTTTCCTGGCGTGAACTGGCCCGGGTGAATAGGCTGGGGGGCGACACCGAAGGAGTTACGCATGGGCAATCGATCCGTGGAGCAGATTCGCGCCGACCTGGCGGCCAACCGGGCAACGCTGGCCGACGTCACCTCGGACGTTGTCGAGTCCCTGAAGCCACAGAACATCGCGCGCGAGGGCGTCGAGCAGGTCAAGCTCTTCGCGAAGACCGAGTTCGACTCGGTGACCGCACCGCTGCGCGAGGAGGACGGCGGCTGGAACATGAACAAGCTGCTGATCGCCGGGGGCGCCGTCCTCGGCGTCATCGTCTTCGCCGTGACCCTGAACACCGTCGCGAACCGTCGCGTGCTGGCATCGGCCCAGCGCCGGGCGCTCGAACGGTGAGCGAGCCCGGCCTGCCGATCCGCATGCTGCACGACCGCGTCCTGGTGGACGTGGACGCCGCTGCGGGCGAGCGGCGCAGTTCCAGCGGCATCCTGATACCCGCGACCGTCCAGATGGGTCGCAGGCTGACGTGGGCGAAGGTGGTCGCGATCGGGCCGAGCGTCCGGTCCGTCGAGACCGACGACCGGGTGCTGTTCGACCCCGAGGAGCGCGCCGAGGTCGAACTGCAGGCGCGCACCTACGTGCTGCTGCGCGAGCGCGACATTCATGCTGTTGCATCGGACAATGACGCCGATGCCGGGACCGGCCTCTACCTCTAGGAGAAGATACATGGGCAACGTCGTCGTCGTGGGATCGCTGAACGTGGACCTGCACCTGCTGTTGCAGCGCCACATCCTCCCCGGCGAGACGTTACTCGCGGGCGGCGGCACGTTCTCGCCCGGCGGGAAGGGCGCCAACCAGGCCTGCGCCGCGGCGCTCGCGGGCGCCCCGACGGTGATGGCTGGCGCGATCGGCGACGACGCCGCAAGCTCGGTCGCCACCAGCCGACTCGAGGACGCGGGCGTCGACCTGAGCCACGTCAAGACGCTTGAGGGGCCCTCGGGCCTCGCCGTCGTGAGCGTCGACGCCGAGGGTGAGAACACCGTCGTGGTGGTGCCTGGTGCCAACGGGCTCGTCACGCCCGAGATGGTGCAGGGCTGGGCCGAGGTGATCTCCGGCGCCGACGTCGTCGTGCTGCAGGGCGAGATCTCCGCGGAGAGCAACCTCGCCGCCGCACGACTGGTGTCAGGTCGGCTGGTGGTGAACCTCGCGCCGGTGATCGAGGTCGACCCGTCGGTGCTGCTGAACGCGCGCCCGTTGGTCGTCAACGAGCACGAGGGTGCCGCCGCGCTGCTGCAGTTGGGCGGCGCCGACCTGACGGAGCCGCGCGAGATCGTCGAGGGGCTTCGCGCCGCGGGCGTCGAGTCGGTCGTGATGACGGTCGGGTCGGCAGGCTCGCTCGTCGCGGAGGGCGCCGATGTCACCGAGGTCGCCTCGCCGAAGGTCAAGGCCGTCGATACGGTCGGGGCCGGGGACGCGTTCTGCGGGGCGCTGTCGGCCCGGCTGGCGGCCGGCGACAGCCTGCTCGACGCGGCAGGCTACGCCAGCAGGTTCGCCGCCTACACCGTCCAACACGAGGGCGCGCAGTCGTCCTACCCGGCGGTCGGCACGCAACTGCCGACGCTCTGAGGCGGGGGTCAGGAGGAGGCGAAGTCCTTGCTCCAGACCATCGCGCCGTCGTTGTTGAGGTAGGTGAACCGGACCCGCTGGGTCGGCACCACGCCGTATGCCTCCATGGCCGGGAACACGGTCGAGGTGAGGAACGACTCGATGGTGGGGATCATGTCGTCGAGCGCTGCGGCCGTCTGCTTCACGTCCACCGGCGTCGCATAGGTGTAGGTGAACGTCGCCATGTCCGGGTACTCCTTGTCGAAGGCGACCTCCGAGTAGACGCCAGGGTTCTCCTTGAGGACCTGGGGGATCGTCGCGCGCTCGGCCTCGACGTAGCGGTCGAGCGCCTCGTGGACCGCGTCGGTGTCGGGGACGTCGTCGTCGCCCTCCACCGGGTTGAGGCTCTCCTCGGGCGTCGGCGGGTCCTCCGGAGTCGGCGTGTCCTCCGGTGCAGGGGTCTCCTGCGGCTCGTCGGGTGCCTGGCTGGCGGCGACGACGCGCTGCGGCTCGTCGGGTGGGTTCGTGCTGACGCTGACGCACGCGGCAAGGGACGAGGCGGCGAGGATACTCAGGGCCGCGGTGGCGATGCTGGGGAGTCGGTTCTTCACGGCGATGCCTTCCCTGGTGCTGTGGCCAAGAGCATAGCCAGCGGCGGGTTCGCCTTCGGAGGAATCGAACGCCGCTGCACTACCAAATAGTCGGATGCCGTGCCGAGCGGACAAAGTCCTATGGGGAACCCACCCAGCGCGAGGAGTGGCTCGCTGGCTCGTTGCAGCTAGTTTGCCGCCATGACAAGCGATCAGGACTGGCGGGATCTACTGGAGTGGACCATCGGAGATCGCCTCCGGAAAATTCGCCGCGCAGCAAACGCTAACCAGGTCGAGTTCGCCGAGATCATCCAGGAGTCACGTGAGTCGCTCTCCAAGTGGGAGAGCGGCCGCGCCCGGCCAAGAAACGCAGTCGCGATCGCGAAGCGGATCCAGCTGGCCTACGGGATCCCCGCCGCGTGGACGCTCGGCGTCGAAGACGACGAAACCCCCGGACCAGATGGTCCGGGGGTTCCGATCGTTATCAGTACACCACCAGGGACTCGAACCCTGAACCCGCTGATTAAGAGTCAGCTGCTCTGCCAGTTGAGCTAGTGGTGCGCGCGAGAGATAACTTTAGAGGTGCTCCCGCCCCGTTGTCCAATCGTCACCCGATGGCCCTGGTGATGAGCTCGATCACCCGCTTCTCGTCGGCCTTGGAGAGCTTCGTGATGGCGAAGGACGTGGCCCACATGGTGCCCTCGTCGAGCTGTGCGGCCTGCTCGAAGCCGAGCGTGCTGTAGCGCAGGTCGAACTTGGACGACGGCTGCAGGAAGACGACGTTGTTGCCCTCCGCGTTGGCCCATGCGGGCATGCCGTAGTAGGTCTTGCCGACCAGGTCGGGCGCGACCTGCTTGACCAGCGCCTGGATCCGCTCGGCGAGCGCGCGGTCGGCGTCGGGCAGTTCGGCGATCTTCTCGGCCAGGGCGGCCTCGGAGATCGCGGCCTTGTCCTTTGCCCTCTTCTCGGCGCGCAACTCGGCGGCGCGCTCCTTCATGGCCGCCTTCTCCTCTGCGGAGAATCCGGATGTTTCGGTGGACCTTGCCATGTCGCTCCTCGGTGTTTCCTGCTCAGGAAATCATGCCACGCAGGGCGTGAGAAACGCCCCCGGCGAAGGGAACCGGGGGCGTCTCCTCTCAGGTCAGGTCAGTTGCCTGTGGACGGCAGGCCTGGCGTGACCGGAGGCTTCGTCGGCGCCGGGGGCGTCGGCGTGGGGGTCGGCGTCGGGGTGGGGGTCGGCGTCGGCGTGGGCGTCGGTGGCACCTTCGTGATCGTGTTGGTCACGGTGACGGGCGCGCTCTCGTCGGCGGCGATCGTGACGCTTCCTCCCTCGATGCTCACCTCTCCCCACGTTGCTCCCGCGATCTGCACGGGAGCCTGTTCGGCGATGCTCACCTTCGCGCCCGCCGGGAGACCCTCGACCTTGGCCTTCTCGCCGGCCTTGAGGCTGAGCGAGCCGGATCCGGCGTCGAATCCGTTGCCTGCGGGGTACGAGTAGTCGATCGTGTACTCGGTCTCGGCGGGCACCAGGGAGGAGCCGGTGCCGGTGAGCACCTTTTCGACCTCGAAGCCGCCCGTGCGCAGCGACACGGGGTTGGTCAGCACGATCTCGGAGAGGGTGCCGCCCTTCAGCGTGAACTCCGACTCGGAGAAGGAAGGCGTTCCCCACGACCAGCCGGGCTGGTCGGCCGGGGTGGCCTCCGAGAGGGTGACGACCGAGTCGCGGGGGAGGTCGCCGCTCGTCCAGGTTTGGCCGGCGCCGACCTTGAAGGAGTCGGTGACGGGATCGCCCTGCGGGGGAGTGACGGTGTAGGTGACCGTGAAGGTGGTCTCACCCGGGTCGACGGACGGGCCGTCGAGGCGCTTGGTGACCGAGAACCGTCCGACGTTCTCGCCGATGCCGGTGGCGGATCCGCCCAGGTTCCGCTGGGTGGAGGTGACCGTCTTGGTGTCCTCGGTTCCGACCTTGATGGTCGCCGAGTTCTCGTAGTGCGTGACGGTGCCGTCGACGGGGTCGGAGACGAACTTGACCTCGTAGAAGTAGCCCTTGGTGGCGACGAGCGTCACCTCGGACCGGTCGGCGTTGGTCGTGTAGCTACCCTCGGGCATCGGGGTGAAGTTGATCGGCCACTGCTTGCCGTTGCCGTCGTCGCCGACGGTGTTGGTCCAGTAGACGACCGCGGAGCGATCGGAGATCAGGTCCTGGCCCTTGCCGAGCGTGTCGGTGACGACGATCGTCTCGCCGCCCGCGGCTCCGGTGGGTCCGGCGTGAACGACGACGGTCCAGTAGATCGACTGGGTCTCGTTGTCCCAGTATCCCCACTTGTAGTCGTCGCGTCCGGTGAAGTCGCAGTTCTCGACGCAGGGTCCCGTGGACGTCGGCGGCGTGACCACCAGGTCGGCGCTGACGTCGCCGAAGTCGTAGGTGACGGTCGTCTCGGTGTCGGTCTTGGTGGTGACGCTGACCCAGAACGAGAAGGCACCCTTCAGGTTGAGCGGGTTGCGCTCGATGTAGGCGGAGTCGATGTCGCAGACCAGTTGCGTCTCCGTGACGGTGCACTGGCCCATCACCTCGCTCGGCGTGGTTCCGTGCGCCTCGGACATCATCGGAAAGCTGGCCTTGTTGCCCTTCAGGCCTTCGGGAAGGTCGACGACGAGGCCGGCCGGGGTGGTCGGGTTGTCGGGCAGCGACCAGGTGCCGACGAGTTCGGCCCGCGAGCCGCTGGTGGTCGACTCCTGGGCGAACTTCATGGACGTGATGTCCGCTGAAGTGCTGTAGGGCGGCGCGGCGTGCGCGGTCGTCAGGCCGAGGATCGCGAGCGATCCGGCCAGCACGAAGGCGAAGAACCTACGGGCCCATAGTCGAGTAGTGCTAGTGCCTCCTGGCATTAGTCCCCCTTGTAGATGTGGTGTCCCTGTGTCGGCAGGCCGCCGGATAGCGGCAGTGCCGGGCGGCACGTTACTCCTGTCAAACGCTCAACTAAAGGGGTTTAGCGTTCAACGTCCTACATTCTGTAGTAAATGATCGGAAAATCGTCGTTTCCGACCACAAGGAGGGTGCATCGTGCGCTGTGGGCGGCCGTCTCAGGCCGCAGATCTACGCTGCGGCCGCGTCGATCTTGGGCGGGGTCGGTGGCGGCATCACGGACAACGACCAGGGCGGCAAGGCGTGAGAGCGCGGGCGAGCGCCAACCCCAGCAGCGGGGGGCAATCTCCACTTCCGATCTGTTGGGAGCCTGGCTGGCGCTCTAGTGCGCGTCAGAAGGTGCGCTGCTGTGGTGTTCGAGGGATGCCTGCGACACTGCGATTGTTGTTTCAGGGGCGGCTGGAATGCTGATACTGAGCGTAGGAGGAGAAGTCGTCGCATCTGCACCAGTGGAGGTTCCTCATACCGTCCGTGCGTCGGCGCAGCGTCGTGGCGGGCGCGGTGTACAGGAGTCAGCTATCAGGGTTCCCCGCTGCGTCGGTGCAGCCACCGAGCGTGGGGGTGACCCGCTATCAGGATCCGTTCGGCACCGACGAGGCACTGGGCTGCACCTCAGGTGATGAGGCCCGTCAGGTGATGAGGCCCGTCAGGTGGTGGGATGCGTCGGGCCGAGGTCGAGCAGGAGGTCGTCCAGGACTTCTTCTTCGTAGGCGCTGAGGCCGTGGGGCATCCGCCATGGCTCGGCCCCGGGAAGCTTCAGGAGCCGCTCAACGATCGACCAGCCCACCGTGTCGCCGTCGGCGCGGACGCGGAGCTTCGTCGATGGGGCCAGAGCGGCCAGGAGGGTGGTCGCCGCGAGGTTCGGCAGACCGAAGGTGCACACCAACGGCCGGCTGACATCGCCGAGCGAGTCGGCTGCTGCCTCCACGACGGCGGGGTTCTCGCAGACGAACACCTCGGGCGTGCCTTCGGCCAGGGCGAACGGCTGACGCAGCGTCCGGAGCGTCAGCCACACCGGTTCACCTGGCACGGTGCACAGCCGGGCCGCTGGGCCGCCGCCCACCAATGGCAGGTTCAGCACGAGCACCTGGGCCGACACCCCGTCACAGACGACCCCCACCGAGGCCCACGCCGCATGCCAGTTGGCCGCCTCACTGACCGGATCGAGGTATGGACGGTCCGAGGTGGCCGCGCGGCCAGCGGCGAACCGGGCGACGGCCCGCCCCAGCCCGGCGGAGCGGTCCAGCGCGTGCGCGTCGCCGAACAGCTGGGCCGCCAGTACCCCTAGCCGGATGGGCGGCAGGTCTGTCCGGTCGTCGAGGTACCGGATGACCGCCTCGATCCCCTGGGCGCGGTCAGTCCGGGACGCCGCACCGACCAGACAGCGCTCACGGATGGCCTCGTCCACTCGACCGGCGGCAAGCTCGGCGAGCAGAGCCCGCCCGCGGTCGAGGTCGACCGAGCGGGACCTCCGGACGGCCGTCCGTTCGGCGCGCAGATCGCGCAGCGGGCCGCCGACCGCGACGAGCAGTTCCTCCAGCGTGACGCCATGCCGCGCCAACGCGGCGCGCAGGACGGCGACCGGGACCGGATCGGCAGACGCCGCCCAGGGCGCCCGCAGCATCCCTCCGACGTCGCTGCGTTCCGCTGGCGTGAGATCCAGCACCAGTTGGCCCCGTGGCCCGAGCCGTCCGGCCTCAGCGCGGGTTCGCGCCTCGGCGAGCACCTTGGTGGGACCGGGCCTGCGAGCCCAGTTGAGCAGGAAGCCGGGGACGGTCACACCAGCTGGTCCTGGTCGGTGTGTAGCTCGGGGGTAGGGCCGTCGAGCCATGAGAGTGGCAGGTCGATCGCTTCCAGGGTTCCGCCCGCCCACAGCTCGAGGGTGAGATCCGCGCCCGGGATGGGAGCCGGGGCACGGACGACCTGGTAGATGGCCGCCGTCGGCACCACTTTGACGTTGACCAGCCGGCCTGGCCCGGCGAGCAGCACGTCGAGGTCGAACTCACGCAGCAGGTCCATCACCATCGAGCGGTTCGCGACGTCGAGCCCGTCGAAGGCCTCGTCGAGCCAGAGCGGACGCGGTGCGTCGGGGATGTCCTGGTAGAGCGCGGCGAGGGTGGCGATGAGCGGCAGCATCAGCATCACCGCGCGGGCGCCGCCGGACATTGCCGCGAAGCTGCGCCTGTTCAGCACGCCCCAGCCGCCGCCCTTGCCGACCCGGCGCTCCAGGTGGATCTCGTACCAGGCGCGGTAGTCCAGCTGGCGGGCCAGCGCGTCGCGCCAGTCCGCCTGGCCCTCGTCGGTGGACTGGCGCTTGGCCTCGTCCACCCGGTTCCGCAGGAACTCACGGACCTGGCCGGCGACGTCGGGGTCGAGCAGCGCGCCCTCGCGGCGGAACGTATCCAGGACTGCCTTGTTCTGGCCGGGCTCCAGGCGGATGCGCAGCGAGGTGTCGCTGGTGGTGGTGGCGTGCTGATGCAACACCGCGTTGATGTCGTGGATGAGTTGATCGGTGCGTCCGATCCGATCGCGCATGTGTTCCAGGAAGGTCGAGCCCAGCAGGTCGTCGAGGGTCTGCTGAACGCGCGCGTCGTAGGCGTCGCTGAGTGCGCCGACGATGCCGTCGAGGGTGACGACGGCCTCGCGCAGCGGCTGCGTCGTCCCGTTGGAGTTGACGGTGATGTCGATGCGGACGAGATCGTCGACGGGTTCGAGCTGCAGCGAGCGGCCACCCTGCTCAAGTTCTGCCCGGGCTTCGCGTGCTTCCGACTCAAGTTGGGAGCGCAGTCGCTGGAGCACGGCGGCATTCGCTTCGGGGTCTCCGTCTCGCCATTGCCGCCCGGGGGAGATGGTGCGTCGCACCTCTGCAACCTGCGCCCGGACGTTCTCGATGCTGGACGAGTGGGGTTCGGGCAGCGTCAGGTCCAGGTCGTCAGTGACTCCGCGGTCGATCAGGGACCGGAACCGCCGGTAGGCACGGTCCCGCTCCTCGGTCGCGACCTTGCGCTGCTCCTCGACGTTGCGCAGGTGTTCCTCGGCGGCGCCGAGGGTGGCCGACAGGGTGATGCGCTCGGCCTGGAGTCGGCGGGCTTCCTCGCCGGCGGCATTCGCTTCCCGCCGCAGGTCTTGCAGCTTGCCGAGCACGTCCTCGTCGTTGGCGTCGATCGCCGCGCGCATCGCCTCGACCTTCGCTCTCGCCACGCTCAGCGCTCGCTCCGCGGCAGCGAGGTCGGTCTCGGCTTCCTTCTGGTCGGCTCGTTGGTCGGTGAGTGCCGCGCGAGCCCGGTCGGCCTGCTCCTCGGCGGCGATGGCGGCGTGCTCCTCGGCTCGCAGTGTTCGCAGCGCTACGAGCAGTTCGCGGACGGCATCGATCACCTCATCGAGCGACTCCCGGGTCGCCGGGAGCCGGTTCTCGTTGGCGAAGCGCAGCGCTTCGGCTTGCCGGGTGTCTGCCGCGGAGCGGGAGTCCAGCGCCTTTTCCAGGCTCTTCGCCGCGCGTGCCCGTGCGTCGTCGGCCACGCCGTCGAGCGTCGCCGCTTGACCGAGCAGCTGGCGCAGTTGCGCGTCCGATGGCGCCCGCCGGAGCGCTGCGGCCAGGGTTTCGAGGTCGGTCTGGGCGTCGGTGTGGGCTCTGTGGTGAGCAGCGGCCTGGGCTTCCGCCGCCTCGGCCTGGGCCGTGAGTTCAGCCAACCGGCGGCTGCGCTGCGCCTCACGCGCCGCCTCACCCAGCCATTCGGCCGTCTCGTGGGTCGGGGCCGCCGCACCCTCCAGCGCTGAGTTGCGCCACCGTCCGTCGACGGCGACCGCGGTGCCGGCGCGGGGGAGGGGTTCGCCATCGCCCCGGAGGGCCACACCGTCGAGCACGGCCTCGGCGATGGACCCCAGCGCGCCAGCGTCGTCGGCTACCCGCAACAGGGCGGAGAGCCGACGGCAGTCGCCCGGGTCGTCCGGTGCGACGGCGAACGTGTCCAGACCGCGGACGCCGCCCGGCTCGACCCACGCGTCCAGCAACCCGGCAGCCGCCAGCGCCGCCTCGACGTGGGCGAGCTCAATCTCTGACGCCCCGGGCAACGGGTTCAGCAGCCGCCAGAGCGGCGCGCCCGGCACATCGGCTCGGGGGCGCCGCCGCCATAGCGTGGGCGTTGCCGGCGGCATGACCCCCGCGTGCTCGAGTTCGCCGATCTCACCCCGGATCCGGGCGACCTCGGCGAGCGCCGACTTCTCCGCGGCCGCGGCGGTGCTGCGCCTTGCCTCAGCTTCGTCGCGGAGCGGCTCGTGCCACTCCGTCCGGATGACGTCAACGAGGGACGGGCCGACCAGTTCTTCTGTGGTGCGTGGCAGCGCGTCGATCCACGCCACCGCGCGGGGCGCGGGCTGTGGCGCCGCGGTCGACCAGGCGTCGATCCGGGTGGCGAGGGCGTCGTGCTCGGACTCCGCGGCGGCCCAGGCGGCCTCTGCGTTGGCCGTCGCCTCGTCCGTGCTGGCTTGGTCGGCCCCCGCGAGCGCCTCCTGCTGGATCGCGGCGGCCTGTGCGTCCGCCGCCACGCGGAGCAGCGCGAGCGCACGCTCGGCAGTCTGCCGACGCTGCTCGGTGTGCTGCCGGAGCCGGTCGCCGTCCACAGGCCCGTCGGTGATCGGGACACCCGCGACACCGGCGCTCCGGCGCACCTCATCGGTGGCCTGGGCCACCCGCTGCCGCGCCTCCTCGGCGCGCCCGGCCTCGGCGCGCTCGGTCTGCTCCGCGTCGGCGAGCCGCGTCCCGGCGCGCGCCGCCTCGCGCTCGGCTGTCGCCACCACGTCCTGGACGCGCGACAGGTCGTCCTCCACCCGGCGGGCGTTCTCGATTCGGGAACTCGCTTCCTTGTAGGCGGCTGATTCACGCAGCTGGTCGGCCGCTGCCGCCGCGGAGTCGGAAGCCAGTGAAGCGACCTCGGCGCGGTGCTGGAGGTCGTCATCGGCGTCCTGCGCTTCGGCAAGAGTCTTCTTTGCCGCCTCCTCCTCGCGGGTCACGCGGTCGAAGTTGGTGCGTTGGGCCGCAGCGTCGTCGGCGTCGAGCCGGAGCTTGGCGCCCAGCCACGGCCGCCACCACCGCCCGGCGAGGCGGGCCACCAGGGTGGCCGCCTCCCGGGCCCGCTCGAGGTCGCCGCGGATCTGGTCGAGCTGATCCCAGCCCTGCGCCAACTGGTCGATCTCGCCTTGGCGCAACTCCGGCAGCGAGTCGCGCAGGTGCTCGGTCACGAACCGGACGTCGAGTTGTGCCCCCAGCTTCGGCGTGCGGGTGACCTTGAGGATCTTGCCGATGATCTCCAGCTTGTCGACGGTCGCGCCCAGCAGCCGCTCCGCGACCGCTGTCTTGTACAGCTGCGCCGTGGCGTGGGGGTGGAAGCCCGGTACCTCGATGGCCTTCGGCGGGATGACGTTGTGGCCAACCGCCAGGCGCAGCGCCTCGCGGACTCGGGAGCCCTCGCTGGTGCACCACTCCAGGTTGACCTTCTGATTCCCGGTGCGCGCCGAGGAGTACAGCAGCGTCGTGTAGAACTGCGGACCGGCGTCGGTCACTCGTCCGTACTCGACCCACAGCCAGCCGTGAAAGAAGGAAGCGGAGGCGTCACGCCGGTCGCCGTCCACACCGGTCGGCCGGACGTAGTAGGCGAACTGTTTGCCCGAGCGGCCGAGGGTGTCGATCTTGTCGCTGGAGGTGTCCGCGAGCCATGGAATGAGTGTGGTGAGCGCCATCAGGGAGGACTTGCCGGTCTCGTTGCGGCCCATCAGCTGCACCCAGCCGTCGGCGTACCAGTATTCGGCGGCCTCGAACTCCCACAGGTTGACCACCCCGGCGCGGAGTGCCTGCCAGCGAGTGCGGTGGGGTGTGGGCAGGGCGCCGGCCTGGGCGGCGTCGCGCCAGGCGCGAAGCTCGTCGTCCGTTCTCATGGCTCCTCCGGAAAGAGGGTATCGGCGGGCGTGGGGTGAGAGAGCTCGGCATCACGGAAGCGGCCTGCCAGCGGGGTGAGCTGCCAGTCGCCGTTTGAGTCGATGCGCAATAGGCCCAGGCCGGTCAATCGGGCCTCGGCTGCCGACTGTACCGCCGCGGGAGACTCCTGGAGCGCCCTGGTGAGGAATCGTCCGCTGGTGGTGTGAAGGTCGGCGGCGAGCAGGCGCACCTTGTCGGCGGCGCAGCGGTGGAGCGACCCGGCACCCACCCGGGCCACACCGTCCAGGAGGTGCAGTGATGCCCAGTCCACGGCGGTCGCGGTCGGGAAGTCGAGCTGGAGGGCGTCGGGTAGGTCGCGGTCGGCAGGCAGGACGAGGGTGATGGCGTCGCTGCGGATCTCAACGGAGCCCCCGGTCATCTCCTCGGCGCGGGCAGCGAGTCGGGCTCGTTGCCCAACGAGGTACGCGCGCGATTCCTCGGGCAGTTCGTCGACCAGGATCGCCTGAGTCTCGATCAGCGCGCGCAGCAGCTCTACCCCGCGGGTGTCCTCGCCGGAGGCCGACCGACGTGCGAGGGCCATGTCGACGTCGCCGGTGTCGATCAGCAGCATCAGCGCGTCCCGGTGGAGGACGTAGCCAGCACCGATGCCTTCGCCCGAGCGTTCCCACCCCTCGACCAACTGCTCGTCGGTGCGCGGCTCCAGCACCCCGTGGCAGGTGAGCAACTCGACGGCGGCTATCAGGCCCTGCCGATGCGGGCGCAGGTTGGGGTCGTAGGGCCAGCCGGAGAAGCCGGCGGTGGCCAGCCGGACCACATCGGACAGCTCTTGCAGCGTGATGGTGTCTTCGCGGTGATCGTCGAGGCAGGCCGCCGCGTACAGGGTCAGCAACAAGACGTTGCGTCGCGGCGGGTCGCCGTCGGGAATCGCGACCGCACCGTCGATCGGTACCCTTCGGAGCCGATAGCAGCGGTCGAGGTGGACGAGCCGGTAGCCAAGCCTGGTACACCAGGTGGTCAGGGTGGACGCATGCCGGTGCACGAGGGGATAGAGGATCGGGTGCGACCAGGGCGTCACCACCTGGGAGGCGAGCAGACCGAGCAGGGCGCGCTGCTTGTCGGCGTCATCGGCGCGCTGCATTGATTCGGTCATGCGCCGAACTCCACGTCGGCGTCCGGCAGGACGAGCCGGCCGTCCGGAGTCGAGAGCACGGCCGAGCCAGGCCGGGGCGTGAGCGCCAGGCGCCAGCGTCCGTCCGCGCTCCACCCGGTGCTGGTGCCGTCGGCGGCCCGGTCGTTGCGCGCGGCGGAGATGAGTTCGAGCAGCAACTCCACTTCGGTGGAGCTGAGCGCGTCCCAGGTGCTGAGCGGGGTGCCCGAGCGGGCGGTCAGCGCGGCCGCGGCCCGCTCAAGATCGGCCTGCGTGCGGGCCGCCAGCCGCCGGGCCTCGGCCCTCGCCGCGGAGGTGTCGACGATCCGGGTGGCGCGTCCCGAAAGTGCGCGGGCCCCCTGGGTGCGGAGTCGGCGCGAGATGGGGGCCGGTGGTGCGTCCCAGGTCGAAGTCTGTGGCCCAGCGGTGACGTCAGGGGTTTCCCAAGTGGTGTGCCTCGCGGAGTAGAGCCCGGTCGCCGCGCACCATAGACGCCAGGCGTCCTCGTCGCCCTGGGCCCGCTCGATGGCAGTGGCTAGCCGGAGTAGGTCGGCCTTCCGGGAGACCGTGCCGCCGACCGCCAGCAGCGCGCGGTGGCCTCGGAGCACCGGGGTCACCGCATCGCGGATCTGGAGCCGCAGCCGATGCGCCTGCGGTCGCTCGCCCGCGAACCACGTGCTGAGCGTCCCGACCGCCGTGCGCATCTCGTCCACCGCGTCGCTCAGCGTGGCTTCCGGAGCCTCGGCGCCAAGCCGGGCGAGGGCCATCGCACGCCACGTGCCGTCCGGAAGCGCCTGGAGGCGCGGCAGACCCGCGCGGATGTCGCCCGTCCATGCGTCGACTCCTGAACCCCAGGCCTCGACGTAGGCCAGGATCGTCTCCAGGAGCCGGGAGATCTTCTGCTCCGTGGGTGTCCCGCCCAGTGCTGCGGCCAGCCTTGACTGCCAGTCCGAGGCTGCCATGCCCATCGCGTCCAGCGTAGTCTGGACCTGCGCGAACTCCTGACTGGCGCGGGCGGGCGAGTCGCCATCGAGTGCGCTGAGGGTTGCGGCGATCCGCTCGACGATGGTGGCGGGCGCCAGCAGCACAGCCGTGGAGGTGCTGCCGAGGTCGGCGTCGATGCGCCGGGCTGCCGCGTTGAGCGACGAGCCTGCCTCGGTCAGTTGGTAGCGATGACGGTTGCGGAGGAAGTCCTGCTGGGATTCGGCTCGGTCCTGCCAGGACTCGCAGGTGCCCCAGTCGACGAGTTGCCGCATTCGGGCGTTGAGGTCAAGATCGACGAGGAGGTTGCGAGCATCGTCGTCGGGCAGGCGTCCGCGAACCAGGGCCTCGAGTTCGTCGTGGCCGACCCCTGTGAGCGAGTGCGTGCGCTCGTCGTCGAGGATGTCGACGATGAGGCGGTACTGCTTAGCCAACGGACCGGCGAGATAGGAAGCGGCGGCCAGCGTGCCCGGCAAGGAGAGCAGCTGCCACGGGGATGGCGCTGAGACGTCCACCATCGCCTCCATACTCCTTCTCGCTGGGTCTCAGCATTCTAGGCCCCTTCGCTGTCGGCTGACGGCCAGCCGATCGATACAGCCGATGTGCTCGGCCGCAGGGTGGCGAGCAGCTTCCGGTCAGAGAACATCGGCTATCTCACGGAACCGGTACGCATCGACGAGCGGATCGTGGCCTTCCAGAGTCACTACGCCTCCTGCCTGACCTGGACGCCGGTGAACGACGGTGGGCAGAGCGCAGCGAGAGAGACCTACGAGATCGAGATGCAGCTGGCCGTTATTGATGGCCAGAGCCTGAACTCGTGAGGCTTCTTGACTGTGTCGCACCGTTGGACGACGCGCAGGGGCGCCGCACTGGCCGCCGAGGTCCAGAAAATCAGGCCGCCTCCGGCATGAGAACCACCATTGCGCACCAAGCCAAACCGGCTCTCACCCGGGAAGGGACGAGAAAATAGTTCTGGCCCCAGCGTCGGACGCTGGGGCCAGATTCGGGGTGCCTGGATAGCACGTTCGGCAACATTACCCCCAAGACAAAAACCCTTGTCAACCGCATGAAGCGAGGAGTCTACGAGGTCTCCCGTCGACCTCAGGACGCTGCTCCGAGGGATGATCGGGGGCCAGTGGCAAGGACTGTCGAGACGGCTCAAACTTTCCTCACGGCATCGGAGATCGATGCTCTGGTGGGTGACTACCTGGCCGGAGCAGGGGTCCAAGAGTTGGCTGACCGGTACGGCATCCACCGCGCAACAGTGTTCGCGCATCTCCGTCGCCGCAACGTGCCGGGTCGGCGGCCCGGCCTGAGCCTCAACGAGAAGGCCGAGGCCGTCCGCTTAGCACGGGCGGGCATCTCGATGCGAGCGATCGGCCGCAGGATGGGAGTGGATCGCAAGGCTGTGCGGGCGGCGCTGGTCGAGGTAGGCCTCTTGATCTAGGGGGTCGGGACGGACGCCTGCTGGCGGTGACCAGGGACAAGCGAAGTCAGCGGACCCTTTTGAGGCGACAGTGGGGCCGGTAGTTCGAACTCAAGGACGGAGTCAACGATTTCGAAGTTGACATGCTGAGTGCGCTGCTGGCGCGTCGAAGTCCGGGCAGTGCGTGTCAGGCATGGATCGGTCATGACCCCGTGCGAGCATTGAGCGTGGATACTCTAGATCAGGGAGACTTCGTGCGGGCCTGGGCTGTTCAGCCTCGGCGGTTCGCATGGCTCCTTGGCGCGGGTGCGAGCGCGTCGGCCGGTTTGCGGACCGCGAACCAGGTCCGCGACGACCTCCTACTGCGGGTGTACGCGGAGCGGCACGGGCTCATCCGTCAGAACCTAAACGCTAATGACCCGAACGTCCGTTCGGTGTTGACAGCCTACTTCGACGGCCGCAACGGCATGGTTCCGTTCGGTTCCGCGGATGATTACTCGTGCGCGTTCAAGCTGGCTCTGCCAGACGAGTGGGACTGCCGAAGGTTTGGTTGACTCCAAGACCGCATGATTCCTGAGAGGGCGTCGTG
>JAQDQK010000021.1 GCA_027658995.1 Propionibacteriaceae bacterium AM104-82 | reverse complement strand
GATGCCTACTCGACGCGGGCGGGTTCAGACCCCGAATCCACTCACTTCTGTGAAGAGCCTGATAATCCGCATGAGTGCAGCACAGATAGCGCGCATTCATTTGGGTGAATAGTGCGCGCTATCTGTCGCTCTGAAATTGTGGTCGATGACTTTCGTCATCTCAGATTCGGTTCTCCTAGCGGGGCGGGAGCCAATGCAGCGAGGCCGCTTCGCGTCGGTCGACCTCACGCTGGCTGGCTCGCCAGAGTTGGGCCTCCAGGTGCGGTTGGCTCGGATGCACGGTGCGCTCGATGACCCACAGGCTGAGCCTCAGCGCCCATCGGTCGCGCCAGGCGAGGCGGTCGAGCGAGGGGACGACGATGACGGTGTCAGGGCTGGATCGGGGGACGGTGGACTGATGCGTGACGTTCACGAGGGATGCTTTCGACAGGAACTGCGCGCCTGAGGGCGCGTGGGACGGATACCGTCCCGGAGTGGATGTGGTTGCGTGCTGCGGGGACCCGGTCGGGTCAGGCGCGACGCCCGGCGGAGGGCGCAGTGCTGCCAGTGCGAAGACGAACCGCCGTCATGGCGATCTGGATCTGAATCATGGTGCGACCTCCTTCCTGTCGAATAACCGGGAGCAACACTAATACGCCCTCTCGGCATTCGTCAACACCGATTCGGGATTTATTTTGATGCGGCGCAATTTTCCCGAATATGCCCTGATGAAATGGTGGCGACCTGATGGGCGGCATAGGCTTGCCGGGTGACGTCCACCGGCTTTCCGAGCGCAGCGCAGGCCTTCTACCGCGACCTGGAGGAGGACAACTCGCGCGAGTTCTGGCTGGCCAACAAGGACAGGTACGACGCGGACGTCAAGGCACCCCTGCTGGCCGTCGCGGCCCTGCTCGAGGAGGAGTTCGGGAAGCCGAAACTGTTCCGCCCCAACCGTGACGTGCGGTTCAGCGCGGACAAGTCCCCGTACAAGACGCACCAGGGCGTGTTCGTGTCGGTGGCTCCCGCCTGCGGTTTCTACCTCGAGGTGAACGCCTCTGAGGCGATCGCCGTTGGCGGCTACTACGCGGCGAAGCCGGAGGCGCTGGCGCGGGTGCGTGCCGCCATCGACGACGAGGCGACAGGATCGCAACTCGACGACCTCCTGGCCGGCCTGCTCGCCGACGGATGGCTGAAGACAGGAGACGGCGTCAAGACCGCGCCGCGCGGCTACTCGAGGCAGCATCCACGGATCGACCTGCTGCGGCACACGTCGCTCGCGGCCGAGCGCGAGGTGGTCTCCGAGTCAGTGGAGGCGTTCGCGGCCGAGGTCGCCGCCGCGTGGCGAAGGGTCACGCCCCTGATCGACTGGTGCGCGGTGCGCCTGCGCGACTGACGCGCTACGCGGCGGGCGAGTCGGTTCCGGTCGGCGCCTCTTCCGCGACCGCGGTCTCGGATGCCTTGCCCGTCTCGGACGCGGTGGTGGCCTGCGTAGCGGTGCTGGTCTCGGTCGCGGTGCTTGTCTGCGTCGGAGTGCTGGTCTCGGTTGGCCCAGCCGTCGGCGAGCCGGTCGTCGTCGGTGGGGTCGACGACGCGGAGGCGGTCGCGGAGGGGTCGGTGGTCGGCGTCGCGGTCGGCGAGCCTGCCCCGCTTGGGGTGACTGCCGGCGTCGTGCCAGGGCTGGGCGTCGGCTTGGTCGTCGGGCTAGGTGGCGTCTGAGTCCCGGTCGGCGGAGGAGGTGTCAGGGTGGGTGTCGGGCTGGGGGTCTTCGACGGCGTGGGCGTAACGCTCGGCGTGGGTGTCGGGCTGGGGCTCTTCGACGGCGAGGGCGTAACGCTCGCCGATGGCTTCGGCACCGACGTGTGCTGCATGCTCGACAGGTCGATCACCACAGGATCGCCGTTGAGCCAGGGCTCGGGGTCGGTGAACTGGCCGTTGACGATCACCTCGAAGTGCATGTGGCACCCCGTCGAGTAACCGGTGCTGCCGACCCGTCCGACGCCGTCGAGCGCCTCGACCTTCTGGCCGACCCGCACGCCGATCGAGGAGAGGTGGTTGTAGGTCGTCACGACGCGGTAGCCGCGCAGCATCCCGTGGTCGACCTTGACCTGGATGCCATTGCCCCCGGCCCAACCGGCCTTGACGACGGTGCCCGCCTGCGCCGCCCCAACGGGCGTGCCGCATGGAACGGCCCAGTCGAGTCCGGTGTGCAGTTTCCAGACCCGCAGGATCGGATGGAACCGCATGCCGAACTTCGACGTGGTGCGTCCGTTGACGGGCCGGGTCAGGAGCGCGCCCGCAGCGGCCTTGCCGATCGGCTTGACCGTCTCCTTCTTGATGGTCGCGGGCGCGGTCGGAAGCGGAACGGGGCTGCCCGACTGCCCGACGGCCTCGGGGGTGACGGCGTTGAGCGGGTCGAGGACGTGCTGCGTCGCGCCGGTCGCGCCCTCCTCGGAGTAGACGGCGACCCGTGGGCCGTCGACGGCGCGCGTCGGATCGGCGGGCGGCGAGAAACTGGAGGTGGGCTGGATGTCGGGCACGGCCTCGACCGATGTCATCGGGTCGGCTACGACATATCCCACCAAGCCGCACGCGACAAGGGCAGACAGCACTGAAGCGATCGCACGGAGCTTCACTGCATCCCCTCCCCCAAGTCCATCAGCCACCATGGAATCACGGGGAACCGGCGAGCGGAAGGGGTTTGCCGCAATTGTGATCTTTCAGCGGCGCGTCGCGCCGCCGGTCTCCCCCTTTCGGGGCTACTCGCCAGTCCGCCGGGCGGCGAACTTCACCCCGAGGGTGGCGGTCACCTCGACGTCCTCCGGGTCGAGATCGAAGCTCGGCGCCCCGTCGGCCATCGCCATGGCCATCTTTCCGCGGGCGAAGCCGTAGGTGGGTGCGCCGTTGTCCTCGATCGACGACACCTCGAGCACGCTGCGTCCGGCTGCCTCTGCGATCCACTGCGCCCGGCGGGAGGCGTCCTCGAACGCGCCCGCGAGCACCTCGGGCTGGAGCTTCAGCATCGTCGCGTCGAACAGCTTCCAGTTGAGGCCCTCGACCTGGACGCCCTCGGTGGTGGCCACGGAGCCGAGGAACGGCCCGACGCGGGTCAGGTCCTTGATCGTCACGCTGCCGCGCACCTGGGAGACGTGCTGCGGCTGGCCCGGCTTCCCCTCGCTGTCGTAGGGGATGTTCGTCCACGTCCGCAGGGCGCTGAGGCGGGCGTCGCTGCCGCCATCGTCTGCCACGACGGCGTCGAGCTCGGCCTTGACCCGCTCGGCGAGCTGGGCGGTGTCCCGGGCGACCGTGTCGCGATCAGGGCCGGTGAACGACAGCGACAAGGTGACCACGACGCACTCGGCGGGGAGGGTCACAGACGTGGTGCCAACAACAGAGATGTCCATGGCGTCAGCTTAGGGATCCGGCGACTGCGACGCCCGCAGGCTGAGCAAACCCGCCGCCGGGCCTTGTCGAAGCCGTCGGATCCGGGCCTCTCGGCCCGTAGGTTGAGAAGGAGACGCAACGAAAACCGGTCGGAGGGCGTTGAGTAGGGACATGGCGGGAAGTTTCGAGGAGTGGGTGCTGGGCGCGCAGGGCTCGCTCATCAACTACGCCTACCTGCTGTGCGGCGACCGCGAGGAGGCCCGCGACCTGGTCCAGGACGTGCTGAGCGCGGTGTCGCGCCGCTACGACGCCATCGTGGCCGACGGCAACATCACCGCCTACGCGAAGCGGTGCGTCACCAACGCCGTGATCTCGGCCCGGCGCCGCTCCAGGCCGGTGCTCGTCTCGCTGACACACGAGATCGCCCGGCCTGCCGAGAGCGACAAGGTGCCAGACAAGATGGTCGCTTGGCAGTTGTGCGCCCAACTTCCGCCGCGGCAGCGCGCGGCCGTCGTCCTCCGCTTCTGGGAGGACGCCAGCTTCGCCGAGATCAGCGAACTGCTCGACATCCCCGAGTCCACCGCACGTTCCCACGTCCACCGGGCGCTCGCCACGCTACGCGAACGCCTCGGCGACGGCGCAGAGGAGACAGCATGACCGACCGCGCCGAACAGGCCTTCCGCGACGCCTTCGCCGAACACGCGAACGAGGCGCCCCTTCCGCTGCGCAGCGCCCCTCCGCCGCGTCGACGCAACCCCTGGCTGATCGCCGTCGCCGCGGCCGCCCTCGTGGTCGCCGTCGCGGTCCCCGTCGGAGGGATCCTGCTCGACCGGGAGCCCCCGCAGGTCCCGATCGCGAACCCCGCACCTGCGCCGCTGACGGCGCTGCCGGAGCCGAGCAATGGCTTCACCTGGGCCTCTGCCCACGGCATCGCCGCGGAGATCCCCGAGGGATGGCTGCCCTCGTCGTTGCGGGAGAGCGGGTGCGCTGCGGTCGCCGATGCCCCCGTCCGCGGCTTCGCCGATCCCGACCCGGTCGACTGCCCCGCCACCGGTCGCTCCGACGTCGTCCTGGAGTTCCTGCTCGGGCGCGAGCAACCCATCGACAACGGCCCCGCCAAGACGCGCACCGTCGGCGGGGTGACGGTGTGGGTCGGTATGCCGGACGACCCGACCCCCGCGCAGGAGGCGCTCGCCGCGCGCATCCTGAAGAGCGCCGTGGCGGTCACCGTCGATGAGAACGCCTGCCCGAGCGAGATCCCCTTCACGGATGCGTCGACGCGGCCCGAGCCGTGGGACCTGACGTCGACCTCTCCGACCGGATCGATGTCGTACTGCTCCTATGCTTCCAGTGCGGCCGGGGTGACGCTGGAACGCTCGTGGGAGTTCAAGGTGGACGACGCGGCCGCGCTGGCCATCGCGCTCCAGAAGGCCCCCGTCCTGGCGAGCCCTGACCCGGCCTGCACCACGGATCGGCCGGGCGTGCTGCGCGTCACTCAGGACGGCGGCAGCCAGGACATCTTCGTCCGAGGGGCGTGCGGGATCGACGACGGCCGAAGCATCCGCGAGTACACGCCCGCGCTGTGCGAGGCGATCTACGGGTCCATGATGGGGCTCGAGGCCAACGGCGGCAACGCTGGCGGCTGCGCCCCGGTGCCCCCGGGCTCCGCGCCGCCGCGCGCGTCGGACGGTTCCGTCATCGTGAAGGACCTCGGCGAACCGAAGCCCGGCTGGAAGTGGGTCACGGGCGAGGGGGTCGCCGTCCAGGTCCCCGACACCTGGGTCGAGTCGAACTGGCCCTGGGAAGGCCCGTGCGTCGGCACCATGCCCGAGACCCCCTACGTCGCGACACCGGTCGGCACCGTCCCTGACGTCGACTGCCCCCTGAAGGATGTGCCCGAGTCCGAACGACCGCACGTGATGCACCTCGAGTTCGGTCGCAGCGTCAACCAATTCTCGGGCGTCGGCGCCGAGGTCGGCGGGACGTGGATCCTGATCAGCTTCGGCGATCCCGAGCACGCAGTCGACAACGAGAACGACCTGGCAAACGAGATCATCGAGACCGCCGTCGTGTACCAGCCCTGAGTTCGGCCCGCGGGTCACTGTTGTGCATGAGCCCGGTGAAGGTCAGGCGTTGAGCAGCATTCGTAACTCGCCTCCGATCTGAACGATCAAACGCTCCGCTCCCGCCATCGAACACGGACTACTGCTCGACGCGATGCCCGCGCCCGCCGTGGTAGCGGACGCAGTAGCACATGGGCATCGACGGGTTGACGGGCACCTCCCCGAACACCCGAACAGGTCAGACCTATTCTGGAATTACTTGCCGGTCGGCAAGTAAAAGGGCCTGACGGCCCCAGACGAAAGGTCCATCTGTGACGAGCACCCTTGTTCTCGGCGGCACCGGCCTCCTCGGGTCGCACACCATCACCGAGCTCCTGAAGCACGGCTACGACGTCACCGCCGTGTCGCTGCCGGGCTCCGACAACGGAACCCTCCCCGCCGAGGTCGAGGCCGTGTGGGAGAACCTGTGCGACCTGCCCGACGAGCAGGTCCTCGACCTGTTCAGCGGCAAGCACGCCGTCTTCTACGCCATCGGCGCCGACGAGCGCACTGTCCCCGCGATCCCCGCCGCCCACTTCTTCTACGAGGCCAACGTCGTCGGGACGCAGCGCATCGCGCGCCTGGCCCGCCAGGCAGGGGTCAAGAAGTTCGTGCTCTACGGCTCCTACACCGCCGAGATGGGCGAGCGCTGGACCGACTTCCCCTACGGCCGCGACCCCTACCCGCGCACCCGGCTCGCGCAGGAGGAGATCGCCTGCCTCGAGGGCGAGGGCGCGATGGACGTCATGACGCTTCGGCTGCCCTACATCTTCGGGCTGGTCGGCGGGCAGCGGCCGCTGTGGCAGTTCGTCATCGACACCGTCACCCACGTCAAGCCGATCGTCGGCGTGCTCGGCGGCACCACCTCCGCCGTGACCGCGCGCCAGGTCGGACAGGCCGCCGTCGGCGCCATGGAGCGCGGCGAGCACGGAGGCAAGTACGCCATCAACGCCTACGACCTCAGCTACCTGGAGCTCAACCGGCTGGCCTGCGAGGCCATCGGGCGCGACCCGGAGGACGTCAAGGTCGTCCCGCTCGAGGCCGTGCTTCCCGCCTACGCCGCCCGCGACGAGGAGTGCCGCGCCAAGGGCGTCGAGCATGGCGTCCCGGTCGTGCACACCGCCGAGTTCCAGAACAGGCACGCGGTCAACGACCCGGCCCAGACCATGGACCTGCTCGGCATCGAGCAGGAGGACGTCGTGGCCGCGATCGTCGAGTCGTTCCGGTGGTGCGTCGATCACCCGGTGGAGCGCCCCGCCGCCTGAGGCGGGCGCGACCCGCGGCTAGCCGTAGGTGTCGCGCGGCCCTCGGCCCTGCACGGACCGGGGGCCCTTCTTCCAACTCGGGGCCTGGGGGCCGCGGAACTGGACGCGCAGTACGGTCCGCTCCCCCAGCGCCTCGTTCAGCCGGGCGACCAGCACCGAGGCCGTGTACCTCATCGCCTGCGCCCACGCCGTCGAGTCGCAGTCGACGATCAGGACGCCGTTGTCGTAGTTGACCGGCGTCGAGTGCTCCGCGTTGGCCTCGCCGACCAGGTCGGGCCAGTGCCTGAGCACCGTCGACAGGCCGATGCGCCGCTTCCAGCCCCGCTCGACGACGACGCGGTCGAGGACCGCCCCCACCAGTTGCGGGTCGCGGTCGTCCGGGTGGGCGCCTGAGCGCTGCTGTTCGAGGACGCGCTGCCTGCGGCGCGGCTGCTTCGGGGCGGCCGGCTCGGGGAGCGCGACGCCGTATTCGGAGGCCTCGACGGTGGCCCGCGCGATCTCCGACGCGAGCTCGAGGCCCGTCGGGTCGTGCGGTTCCTGGCTCATGGCCTGAGACTACCCTCCGACGCTGGAGTCGAGGCACCTGAACCGACTCGAAGTGTAAACCAACTGTAAATTGGTGATGATTTTACAGTTGCGGCGACGATTCCACGGCATGGGCGATGTCGTCGACGGGCCTCCATTCCAGGCTCCGGCCGACCCGCGTCGAGAACAGGATCCCCATCGATTCCAGGGACACGAGGTCGGTGCGAGCGGTCGGGAGCGTGATCCCGTGGCTGTTGGCGTGGCTCTTGACGGTGAACCTGACTGTCGAGTCGGCCAGTGCTCGGCTGAACACCGCCAACTGCCGATGATTGAGTCCAAGCGATCGGACCCGCCGTGCGGCCTGCGCATCCTCCGTGGCCTTGCGCGACAGGTACTGGTCGAGGTCGTCGAGTGCCTGCTGGAGCGTCGTCAACTGGTGGATCAGGAAGTAGGTGACGTCACCATGGTCGACCTCCGTGTCGAGGTACGCGCGGGCGTACCTCGCCGGGGCCTTCGTCAGTCGCTGGGACAGCGACAGGAACTCAACCAGCCAGTGGCCCTCACGCAGGGCCACCCAGTAGAACAGGGCTCGAGCGGTGCGACCGTTGCCGTCAACGAAGTAGTGGTCGTAACCGAACATGAAGTGGACGACGATGCCGCGGACAAGGGGGTGGAGCCATGGCTCGCCCGCACCGGCACCGTTCGCGAAGGCGCACAGCCGGGCAAGCCTGGCGGGTAGTTGGTCGGCCGGGGGAGGCTCGTGGAGCACCTCGTCGTTGGCGCCTCCGACGACGACCCGCTCCTCCTCTGGGGTCTGAAGCCGTCCCTCATCGGCCGCATCAGACAGCGTTCCGGCGGTCAGGAGGGCGTGCAGGTGCAGCACCGCTTCCTCCGTGATGTCGTCCTCGCGGTGCTGGCGGATCCACTGCATGGCCGCGAAATTGTTCGCAACCATGCGCTCGCCCTTTGTGCGGGGCGCGCGCCCGGCCCGCAGCATGTCGTGCGCGACTCGGCGCGTGGTGACGGCGCCCTCAAGGAGACTCGACGACACGGCCTCCTCCCGGATGGAACTCAGCAGGAAGCGGTCCACCTGCGATTCCGGCATCCCGGGGACGGACGACGTGAGGGTGCCTGCAGTCCTGATCGACACCTCGTGCAGGAGTCGCTGCACGATGACGGGTCGGGCGACCTGGAATGGGTTGCCCAGCCGATCACTGAAGGGCAGCGGCTCGTAGCTCCGGCTGAAGCGCACTCCCATCCACAACTGCTCATGGGTCAGGCCCTCGGGAGCCGGACGCCTGCGGAGCTTGTCCCAGGACGGGTAGTCAGGCATTGCGCGCGCAAGTTCGGTCGCGCGGAACAGTTGAGTCATCTCGAGTTCGGCGAGCGTCACTCCATCATCGGGAGGCGTTGCGGGCAGCTTCACACGTCAAGTGTAAGTCCTCTGTAAATTGCTGAAGAATTTACAGTTGAGCGGTCAGGTCTCGTCCCTGGCGACCGTGCCGGCCTCGACGCGGAACCTTCGCTCCGCGGGAAACTCGGGGACGTCGGCGCCGACGGCGGCCGTGATGAGGACCTGCTCGGCGCCCTCGATGGCTGTGGCCAAGCGCTCGCGGCGCGCCACGTCCAACTCGGCGAACACGTCGTCGAGCACCAGCACCGGTTCGGTGCCGTCGTCGCGCACCAGCGTGAAGCCGCCCAGCCGGAGCGCGAGGGCAAGCGACCAACTCTCGCCGTGCGACGCGTAGCCCTTGGCGGGCAGCGGGCCGATGTTGAGTTCCACGTCGTCGCGCTGCGGGCCGACAAGCGTCACGCCGCGCTGGATCTCGTCGCGCCGCAACCGCTCCATCGCGGCAAGCAGACGCTTCGCCAACTCGGCGCGCACGTCCGTGGCGCCGGAGACGTCGTCGAGGTCGAGGATGGTCTTGTAGGTGGCGTCGATCTGGTTGTTGACAGGTGCGATGGTCTCGTAGGCGCGCTGCGCGTGCGGAAGCACGTCGGCCAAGGTGTCGAGGCGGGCGTGCAGCAGTTCCGCGCCGATCGCGGCGAGTTGGTCGTTCCAGACCGAGAGGGTGATCTCCTCGTCGCCGCCGGTGGGCGTCATGGAGCGGCCCGACATCGACTTCAGGAGGGCGTTGCGCTGCTTCAGGACGCGGTCCAGGTCCTGCCTGACGCCCGCCATCCGCGGCCAGCGGGTCACGACCAGGGAGTCGAGCCAGCCGCGCCGATCCGACGGGTCGCCGCGCACGATCGCGAGGTCGACCGGGGAGAACACCACGGTGCGCAGGGCGCCGATCAGGTCGCGGGGGCGCTGCAGAGGTGCGCGGTTCAGCCTGGCGACGTTGGATCGCCCGTTGGCGATCTCCAGTTCGAGCGAGATGACGCGGTCATCGTCGGCGGAGGCCTGGACCTTGGCGCGCACGATCGCGGCGTCGGCTCCCGCCCGGATCAGCGGCGCCGTGGCGGCGACCCGGTGCGAGGTCATCGTCGACAGGTACTCGACGGCCTCGACGAGGTTGGTCTTGCCCTGACCGTTCGAGCCGACGAAGACCGTCACCCCGGAGGTGAGGTTGAGCGTGGCGGTCTCGTAGTTGCGGAAGTCGGTGAGGGCCAGTTCGGTGACGAACAGGTCTGCTCAGTCCTTCGACACCTGGACGGCGTGACCGCCGAACTGGTTGCGCATGGCCGCGACCATCTTCATGGCGGGCGAGTCCTCCTGGCGCGACACGAACCGGGCGAACAGGCTGGCGGCGATCGTCGGGACAGGCACGCCCATGTCGACGGCGGCGTTGACGGTCCAGCGGCCCTCGCCGGAGTCCTCCGCGTAGCCCTCGATCTCGTCGAGGTGCGGGTCGTCCTGCAGCGCCAGCACCATCAGGTCGAGCAGCCAGGAGCGGATCACGGTGCCCTCGCGCCACGACTCGAAGATCTCGGGCACGTTGGTGACGATGTCGGAGGCCTCGAGCAGTTCCCAGCCCTCGGCGTAGGCCTGCATCAGGCCGTACTCGATGCCGTTGTGGACCATCTTTGCGAAGTGGCCTGCGCCGTGGCTGCCCGCGTGCACGAAGCCGAACTCGCCCTCGGGCTTGAGCGCCTCGAAGACGGGCATGGCGGTGGCGACCACGTTCTCGGGGCCGCCGACCATCAGCGCGTAGCCGTTCTCGAGGCCCCACACGCCGCCGGAGGTGCCGACGTCGAGGAACTCGATGCCCGCCTCTGCGAGGTAGGCCGCGTGCTTGACGTCGTGGGTCCACTTGGAGTTGCCGCCGTCGATGACGATGTCGCCGGGGCTCAGCAGCGGGCGGAGGATCTCGATGACGGGCGTGACGGCCTGGATCGGCACCATCAGCCAGATCACGCGGGGGCCGTCCAACTTCGAGACGAGGTCGGCCTCGTCGACGGCGTCGGAGATCTCCTGGTTACGGTCCAGCCCGACGACCTCCACGCCGCCGCGGCGGAGCCGCTCGCGCATGTTGCCGCCCATCTTTCCCAGACCGATCAGACCGACGCGCATGAGGACTCCTTGGGGTTCGAAGGTGGGCGGATGTGGGGATCAGCCGGGCAGGCGCATCAGCATGATCACGTGGCGGTAGTCCGTCAGCGGATCGGCGTCGATGCTTGCCAGCCCCATGATGAGGCACGGCTTGCCGGGGAGCGTGAAGGAGAAGTGCGCGAACGGCGCGTCGAGGGCGGTCAGCGCGTCGAGCAGGTAGTGCGGGTTGAACCCGGCATCCGTGATCGACTTCTCGTCGCCGACGACCTCGATCTCGGCCTCGAGGGCCTCGGAGGCCTGCGCCTGGTCGCCGGTGGCGGCCTCGAGCGCGATGTGGTCGTCGTTGATGCGCATCCGCAGCGGGGTGTTGCGCTCGGCGACGAGCGAGACGCGCTTGACTGCGGCGAGCAGATCGGCGGTGCTGACGCGCACGGAGACCGTCGCGTTGACGTCCATCAGGTGGCGGACCTTCGGGAACGCCTGGCTGAGCAGGCGGGTGGTCGCCTCGCGGCTGCCCTTCGCGCCCTCGCCGACGAAGCCCGCGAGGCCCTCGCCCTCGGCCTCGGTGGTCGACAGCGCGATCGTGACGGACTCGCCGGAGGTCATCGACTTGGCGGTGTCGGCGAGCACCTTGCCGGGGATCAGGACGTTGGCCTCGACGCCGGGGTTGCCCGGGTTCCAGGTGAGTTCCTTCAGGGCCATCCGGTAGCGGTCGGTCGCGAGCAGGGAGAGCTGCTCGCCGTTGATCTCGAGCTTGATGCCGGTGAAGACGTTGAGCAGTTCGTCGCGGCCTGCGGCGACGAAGACCTGGCCGACGGCCTTCTCGAACGCCGAGCCCTCGACCTGGCCGGTCTCTGTGGGCATGTCGGGGAGCGTCGGGTACTCGTCGACGGGCAGCGTCTGGAGCGTGAAGCGGGCCTGGCCGCAGGTCAGCTCGACCTTGGTGTGGTCGGCGACCATCTCGACGGGCTTGTTCGGCAGCGAGCGGGCGATCTCGGAGAGGAGGCGGCCCGAGACGAGCACGGTGCCCTCGTCGCTGACGGTGGCGGGAAGCGTGACCTTCGCGGACGTCGTCGAGTCGAAGCTGGAGAGCGTCAGGCCGTCTGCGTCGGCCTCGAGGAGCATGCCTGCGAGGATCGGTGCCGTCGGGCGGTTGGGGAGGCTGCGGGCCACCCAGGCCACGGCGTCAGCCAACGCGTCGCGCTCAACTCGAATCTTCACGAAGCTCCCCTTTGATGGTCCGTTGTGCAAAAGCTCGTCGCCAGCATCATAGCCGGGTGTTCTGCAGGCCCGCTCACTCGGTCGCGATGGAATCGAGCACGTTCAACCTGGCCGCCCGGCGGGCGGGTCCGACCGCGGCGAGCACCCCGAACAGGGCCGCCACGACGACGAAGACAGCCAACTGCCAGCCCGGGATCGCGAGGGTGTCGATGCCTTGGTCGTCGAGCAGCTTCACCAGCGCGGAACCGAAGATCACGCCGAGGACGACGCCGAGCAGGGCGCCGAGCGTCGCCACGATCACCGATTCCAGCGTCACCATGGTGCGCAGTTGGCCGCGGGTCAGGCCGACCGCGCGCAGCAGCCCCAGTTCGCGGGTGCGTTCCATCACCGAGAGGCCGAGCGTGTTGACGATGCCGAGGACCGAGATGATGATCGCCAGCGCGAGCAGCGCGTAGATCACCGCGAAGAGCTGGCCGAACTGGGCGACGCGGGCCTCGACGAACTCATGCACGTCGGAGACGGCGACCGTGGGGATGTCCTTGACCGCTGCCTGCAGGCCGGTGCGGACGGCCTCCTGGTCTGCGCCGTCCTCGGTGAACACGACCAGGTCGGAGACCAGCGAGGTGTCGGCGATCTTGGCGAGCGCCTCTGGGGTGATCACGATCTGACCGGACGGGAAGGCGGTGCCCCAGTTGTGGATGCCTGTGACGAGGACCTCGACGCTGCCCTTCGGGCCGGTCAGGTCGAGAAGTTGGCCGAGCGCGAGGCCGTGCTCGGTCGCGTAGTCGGTGGCGATCACCGCGGGTTGGACTCCCCCGTCTGCGTGCAGCCCGCCTGCGAGCATCTTGAGCGCGGTGCCCCGCTCGACGGCGTCCTGGGTGGCGGCGAAGACGCTCGCCGGCTGCTCCTGGCCCGCGACCTGCGCCGAGCTGCGGAAGTACTCGTAGACGTCGGCGACGCCGTCGACCTGGCGCGCCTTCTCGGCGACCTTCGCGTCGAAGGGCTGGTAGCCGACGGGGGCGATCAGGAAGTCGCCGCGTTGGTCGGCGGAGAGGCGGTTGCCGAGCGAGGTGGTGGTGCTGTTGGCGAGGATCGCAACGGCGCTGACCAGAGTCAGTCCGATCATCAGCGTCGCCGCGGTGGCGGCGGTACGGCGGGGCTGGCGAACGGCATTGAGTTGGGCGAGCTTGCCAACCTCGCCGAAGCCCTTGCGGAAGACCAGGCCGAAGAGCCACACGATCGGGGCGCCGACGATGGCGGCCGCGAGCACCATGCCGACCAGCAGCAGCGCGGCACCTGCCCCGAACCAGACGAGCGGCTGCGGCACGGGCAGCCACACGGCGCACACGATGGCGGCGACGCCGACCTCGATCAGCGCGATGCCCGCCATCGGCAGGCCGCCGATCTTCTCGGGGCCGGACTGCGCGGCGGCCGCGAGCGCCTCGACCGGACGGGTCCTGGACGCCCGCCTGGCGGGCAGGTAGGCGGCCACGACCGTGATCAGGATGCCGATGGCGTAGGACGCGGCGATCGTCTGCCAGGTCAGTTCGGGGGCGACGGGGCCAAGATCCATGCCGACGGCGCGCAGCGCGGCGAGGATCGCCCATGCGAGCCCGTAGCCGGCCAGCAGCCCGAGGGTCGCACCGAACACGCCGATGATCAGGGCCTCCAGCAGCACCGAGTTGCGCACCTGGGAGCGCTTGGCCCCGACGGCGCGCAGCAGCGCGAGTTCGCGGGAGCGCTGGGCGACCAGGATCGAGAAGGTGTTGAGGATCAGCAGCGTCGCCACCAGCAGCGCGATGCCCGCGAAGACCAGGAGGAAGGTGTTCACGAATCCCAGGCCGACGTCGAGTTGGTCCTGGATGGTCTCGGCCATCGCGTGGCCGGTCTCCGCGACGAAGCCGTCGGGAAGCACCGCCGCGACGGCCTTGGCGACGGCGTCGACGTCGGCCCCGGGCGAGGTCTGGACCCATGCGGCGTAGAACGTGTCCTGGCCCTGCTGGATGATGCGCTGCGCCTCTGCGGCGGTGAAGAACAGGTAACTGGCGCCGGCGGTTGAGCCGGCTCCGAACGTTCCGGTGCCGACGAGCGTGAAGGACTGGATGCCGTCGCGCGGGGTGGAGACCTCGACGGTGTCGCCGACCGCGTAGCCGCCGCGTTTCGCGGTGGACGGGTCGAGTGCCACCTCTCCTGCGGCCTCTGGCGCCCGCCCCTCGACGATCCGTGCGCCGGTCTGGCCGTCGGCTGCCGGGGTGTCGTGCCAGTTCATGGCGATGCCGGGTGCGCCGACGAAGGAGAGCAGGTTGCCGTCCTTGTCGAGCGGGTAGACCTGGGTGCTCGAGACGATCCCGACGGCCTTCTCCACGCCGTCAACGGCGCCGATCTGCCCGATCTGATCGGGAGTCAACTGGGGCAGTTCGCTGGGGTTGACGTTCTCGAAGCCGGCAACGCCGCCTGCCTCGGCGCTGACGTTGATGTCACCGAGGGCGCCCTTGACGATCTGGTCGACGCTGTCCTTGAGCAGGTTCGTGAACATCAGCGAGCCGGCGACGAAGGCGACGCCAAGCACGATCGACAGGGCGCTGAGGATGAGGCGGACCTTGCGGGCCCACAGCGACTTCAGGGTTGCGCGCAGCATGCTCAGTCCAGGGCCGCGCGCCTGGCGAGCGAACGCTCGACGGTGGGCTCGTCGCCCTGGGGTTCACCGGGGTGCGTCGGGGCCTGGCCGCCGTCGCGGTAGACCGCGGGGCCCGCGTCGCTGGCGGGGGTGACTTCACCGGCAGGCGTGGCGGAGTCGGCCGGGTTCGCGTCCTCGGTCGGGGGCCCGGCCGCCGGGTCGGCGTCGTGGCGCGGGTAGATGCGGGCCATGGCGCTCAGCAGGTCCTCCTGGTTCGCGCCGCGCAGTTCGTCGACGATGCGTCCGTCGGAGAGGAACACGGCCCGGTCGGCGTAACTGGCCGCGTGCGCGTCGTGCGTGACCATCACGACCGTCTGGCCGAACTCGTCGACGCTTCGACGCAGGAAGCCGAGCACCTCGGCCGCCGAGGTGGAGTCGAGGTTGCCGGTCGGCTCGTCGCCGAAGACGATGTCGGGCCGGTTCATCAGCGCCCTTGCGCAGGCGACGCGCTGCTGCTGGCCGCCGGAGAGTTCGGACGGCTTGTGGGTGAGCCGGTCGCCCAGGGCGAGCGTGTCGATCACCTTGTCGAACCATGCGTCGTCGACCGCGCGACCGGCAATAGCTAGGGGAAGGACGATGTTCTCGCGGGCCGTCAGCGTCGGCACCAGGTTGAACGCCTGGAAGATGAAGCCGATCCGGTCGCGGCGCAGCACCGTCAGCGGCGTGTCTGCGAGGCTGCCGACCGCGGTGTCGCCGATCCACACCTCGCCCTCGGTCGGGGTGTCGAGTGCGGCGAGGAGGTGCATCAGCGTCGACTTGCCAGAACCCGAGGGACCCATGATGGCGGTGAACTCGCCCTGGGTGACCTCGAAGTCGACGTTGTCGAGCGCCGTCACGACCGCCGAACCGGAGCCGTAGATCTTGGTGAGGCCCTTGGCCCGCGCTGCGATGCTCACGGCCCCAACTTACCAGCGGACCGTGACACGGAAATCGGCATGACTACCGCACTAGGCCGCGTCAGGGTCGGGTTGGTGCACGCCGAAGATGTTGCCGTCCGGATCCGTGAAGTAGCCCTGCCAGGCCATTCCGGGCAGTGCGTACTTGGGAAGCGCCACCTGGCCGCCGCCCGCGAGGATCGCCTCCTCGGCGGCGTCGTAGCTGTCGACGCCCATCGTCAGCACCGAGGCTCCGATCGGGTTGTTCGGCGCGAGGGGCTCCCGGCGCATCATGAGTGCACCGTTGATGCCAGGCTGATCCTCGGGGCCGGTGACGATCCCGAAGTAGGGCTGGCCCGCGTAGTCGGAGTAGTCCTCGAAGCCCCAGCCGAACACGGACGCGTAGAAGTCCTGCGCGCGCCGCATGTCGTCGACATGGATCTCGAAGTGGATGGGTCGTGACGTCATGGTGTTTCCCCTCTGGTGGTGGCCCGTTCCATCGTGTCAGGCTTGGCGGACAGATGAGGGCGTTACCCACATGAGTGACTTTTAGTCCCTTGAAGTAATTACATCTTCTTCTTACTCATAACCCCTGTTGATGCTGTGGATAACTCTCGAAGCGCCAAGCCGGGCCGCGATTGGCGATGTTGACGGGCTGTGGACGGAACGAAAACTACACGTGGAGGATTTGTGGACGGCCGACGGGCGGATAGTTATCCACAGGCCCTTCCCCAGCCGTGGACACATGGTTGTGCCCAGGCTCTGACTACGCTCGAGGCATGCGCATCGCGGCGCACAATCGGAAGGGAGTAGGCCATGACTTCCGACGGATACGACGTGGTGGCAGAGGCGTACGCGAACTACTTCCCCGGCATGGGTCCGGAGGAACCCGCCGAACTCGAGGCCCTGGAGCGGTTCGTCGCGGAGGTGGGCGAGGGGGGCCTCGTCCTGGACGCCGGGTGCGGCACCGGCCGCGTCGCTGAGCACGTCCGGTCGCTCGGGCTGAGGTGCGTCGGCGTCGACCTCTCCCCCGGCATGCTGGCAATGGCGCGCCGCGATCACCCATGGCTGCAGACGGCGGTCGCGACGATCACGCACCTTCCCATCGCCGCGGGCAGCGTCGACGGCGTGATGTTCTGGTTCTCCACCATCCACATCGATGACCGTGACCTCGACCGGGCGCTGCTGGAGGCGGCACGGGTGCTGCGCCACGGAGGCGCGGTGATCGCAGGCTTCCAGACCGGCGACGGCCCCCGCGAGGTCGGGGAGGGCTACCGGGAGTTCGGCCTGGATGTGCGGATGCTGCGCTACCACCGTCAGGTCGCCCGGATGGTCGAACGGTTCGAGCAGGCGGGGCTCTGGGTGATCGAGAGCATCGACGAACCGCCGACGAAGGAGGGCGGCGACGGCATCGGGGTGGTGCTCGGCCGCCTCTGAGGTCAGGACTGCTTGATCTGGTTGGTCAGCTCGGTGACCTGGTTGTAGAGCGCCCTGTCCTCGCCGATCTTGTCTGTGATCTTGCGCACGGCGTGCAGCACCGTCGAGTGGTCGCGGCCGCCGAACTTCGCGCCGATCTTCGGAAGCGACAGGTCGGTCATCTCGCGGCACAGGTACATCGCGATCTGGCGCGCCTGTGCGATCATCTGCACCCGGCTGCTGCCGGTGAGGTCGTCCATGGTGATGCCGAAGTACTGCGCGGAGGCGTCCATGATCGCCTGCGCGTCGACCGGGGCGGCGTCGTCGGGCATCAGGTCGTTGAGGACCTCCTCCGCCAGCGCGACCGTCATCTCCTGCTGGTTGAGGCTTGCGAGCGCGGCGACGCGGGTCAGCGCACCCTCCAGTTCGCGGATGTTGGTGGGGATGCGCGAGGCGATCAGTTCCAACACCTGCGTGCCTGCCGTCAGGCGCTGTGAGGCGACCTTCTTGCGGAGGATGGCGATGCGGGTCTCGAGGTCGGGCGGCTGAATGTCGGTCATCAGGCCCCACTCGAAGCGCGACCTGAGCCGGGGCTCGAGCGCCTCGAGCAGCTTCGGGGGACGGTCGGAGGTCATCACGATCTGCTTCTGCGCGTTGTGCAGCGTGTTGAACGTGTGGAAGAACTCCTCCTGCGTCTGGATCTTCGACTCCAGGAACTGGATGTCGTCGACAAGCAGGACGTCGACGTCGCGGTAGGAACTGCGGAACTCGGCCGTCCGGTTCGACGAGATCGCGTTGATGAAGTCGTTGGTGAGTTCCTCGGTGGAGACGTACTTGACGCGCAACTGCTCGTAGTAGTTGCTGACGTAGTGGCCGATCGCGTGCAGCAGGTGCGTCTTGCCGAGGCCGGAGGGGCCGTAGATCATCAGCGGGTTGTACGACTTGCCTGGCGTCTCGGCGACGGCGGCGGCCGCGGCGTGCGCGAAGCGGTTCGAGGAACCGGCGACGAAGGATTCGAAGGTGTAGCGCGGATTGAGCCGGACCTCCTGCGCCTTGGAGCGCGGCAGCATCGGCTGCGGGGGTAGGTCGGCGGGCGGCGCGGGCTCGGGGACGGGCTCCTCGAGCACCAACTCGGGGTGGATCATCACGGCCAGGTGCGTGGGTTGTCCACATACCTCGCTGAGCCTGTCCTCGATCTGTGCACGCAGCCGGGTCTCGACGCGCTCGCGGGTCGTCTCGTCGGCGACCGCAAGCATCAGGGTGCTTCCGTGCATGTCCATGGGACGGGTCCGCCGTAGCCAGGCGCGGGATGAGAGGTCGGCATTGTCGACGACCTCATCCCAGAGGCCGGCCAGGTCCGGCGTTGGTGATTCGCTCACCGCACCCACTTCCCGGCGGTGCGCTTCCTGCCCGCCTCGTCGCTCGTCCACAAGGTTGTCCACAAGAGGGTATAACTCTTCCTGGAATGCTGCTCGCGAGGTGGACCTTGTGGATAACCAGCCGAGCAGAACAACGAAACTAGTGCTCTTCTGGGGCCTACGCAAGGCGAAAACGACAACACGCCGGAGTGTCGACTGGACTACATCAGTGTTATTTGCTTAGTTGTCCGGCTGTACCCTTGCGGGTTTGGATAACCGGGCTCTGTCCGCGTATCGTTGGACAGTCGCCAACTTTCGGCGCCACTTCCCCCTGCCCATCCGGGCAGTTGCCAACTTTTCGATGTAGAGGGAGTAATCCCATGAGCAAGCGTACGTTCCAGCCGAGCAACCGTCGCCGGAGCCGTACTCACGGTTTCCGCGCCCGTATGCGTACCCGCGCCGGCCGCGCCATCCTGAGCGCCCGTCGTCGTAAGGGACGCGTCGAGCTCTCCGCGTAAGGACCAGGGCGTCCGTGCTGCCGGGTCCGCGTCGCCTCAAGCGACCGAGTGATTTCGGTACCACCGTGCGGCGTGGCTCACGAGCGGCGACGCCGACCGTGGTCGTGCACGTCGGGCGCACAACCCTCCAAGATCCACCCGAGTTCACCCGGGTGGGTTTTGTTGTCTCCAAGAAGGTGGGAAATGCAGTGACCCGCAACCGCGTCAAGCGGCGGCTGCGTCACCTCGCCTCCGATCTCGCCTCGCCGTTCGTGACGGATGTCGTCGTGCGGGCCCTCCCTGCTGCCGCCACCGAGCCGCAGCGCCTCGGGGACGACCTGCGCGACGCATGGAGCCGCGCGTTCACCAAGGCGGCGGCATCGTGCTGAAGTACCCGCTGATCTGGTTCGTGAAGGGATGGCGCAGGTTCATCTCGCCGATGTACGGCGACGTGTGCAAGTTCCACCCGACCTGCTCCGAGTACGGGCTCACCGCCCTGGAGACCCATGGCGCCGCGAAGGGCGTCGTGTTGATCGTCAAGCGCTTGTCCCGCTGCCACCCATGGTCCATGGGTGGCGTGGACTACGTGCCTGGGACCGCGGCCGCCGCCGCCTGGGCGAAACAGAACTCTGATGTAACCCGGGACACCACGTCCCAGCCGAATGAGGTGTCGTAAGTGATCGAACTGTTCGTCTCGCTGAACCTGTGGGACAGCTTCATGGGTGTGCTGTCCGCCATGATGCAGCCGCTCTACTGGGCCGTGTCCGGCCTGCTCGTCTTCTTCCACTGGGTGTTCTCGCCGCTGCTCGGCGCCGACAGCGGCTGGACGTGGGCGCTGTCGATCATCATGCTCACCGTCACGATCCGCACGCTGCTGATCCCGCTGTTCGTCAAGCAGATCAACTCGGCGCGCAACATGCAGATCCTGCAGCCCAAGATCGCCGACCTGCAGAAGAAGTACGGCTCTGACCGGGAGCGTCTCGGTCAGGAGACGATGAAGCTGTACCAATCCGAGGGCGTCAACCCGATGGCCTCGTGTCTGCCGATGCTGATCCAGATGCCGATCTTCATCGCGCTGTTCCGCGTGCTCCAGGGCGTCTCGCAGGGCCCCGTCCGCGGTCAGTGGCTCAAGGACGCGCCGGAACTTGTCGACTCGCTGCAGCACGCCACCATCTTCGGTGCGAAGCTCGCGGGCAACATCTTCCCGATCTCCCCCTTCGGCGCCACCCAGGTGCTCGGCATCATTCTGGTGATCGCGATGGTCGGCGTCTTCTTCGTCACCCAGCTCCAGCTGATGCGCAAGAACATGCCGCCGGAGTCGCAGACCGGCCAGGCCGCGCAGATGCAGAAGATGATGCTCTACTTCTTCCCGATCATCTACGCCGTGTCCGCCGTCGTCATCCCGATCGGCGTGCTGATCTACTGGCTGACCTCGAACATCTGGACCATGGCCCAGCAGGGCATCCTGATCCGCAACAACCCCGCGCCGAACACGCCCGCCTACATCGACTGGGAAGAGCGGATGCTCGCCAAGGGCCGCGACCCGGAGGCCATCGTGCTCGCCCGCGCGGAGAAGCGTCGCAAGACCAAGAAGACCCCCGCGACCAGCCGCGTCACGACGACCACGTCGTCGGAGGGCGAGGAGACCACGGAGGCTCCGAAGGTCGTGCGCCAGCAGGTGACCAGGCAGACCGTGCGCACCACGGAGGACGGCCGACGCGTCGTCTCGCGCCAGCAGCCGCGCGCGCAGTCGCGCGCCACCCGCAAGAAGAACTAGCCAAGCCACGCCCCGCGTGAGGGCACGAGGAGAGGAACTCCATGTCTAATCACGAGACCGAAGCGACGATGCTCGCCGAGGGCGACCTGGTCGCCGACTACCTCGAGGAGCTGCTCGACATCGCAGACCTCGACGGCGACATCGAGAACTCGGTGCAGGACGGCCGCGCCTACATCGCCATCGACACCGACTCGGAGCTGCTGGTCGGCAAGGACGGCGAGGTGCTCGACGCGCTGCAGGAGCTGTGCCGCCTGGTCGTCATGACCGAAAGCGGACATCGCTCGCGCCTGATGGTCGACGTCGCCGGCTACCGCGCGCGTCGCCGTGCGGAGCTGGTCGTGATGGCCAAGGACGCGATCGCCGCCGTCCAGGAGACGGGCGAGCCGGTCCGGATGGCTCCCCTCAACGCGTACGAGCGCAAGATCGTCCACGACGAGGTCGCCGCGGCAGACCTGGTCTCCGAGTCGGAGGGCGAGCCCCCGCACCGTCGCGTGGTCGTCCGCACGAAGTGAGCTCACCGGAGCTGGACGCTCGCCAGATCCTCACCGGGGCCTTCCCGGAGGGGGCTGGCGAGCTCGTGCGTTACGCCGAGATCCTCGGGACCCGCGGGATCGAGTGGGGCCTGATGGGTCCGCGCGAGGGGGACAAGATCTGGCAGCGCCACATCGCCAACTCCCTCTCCCTCGTGGACGCGATCGGCCAGGGCGTCGACGTCGCGGACGTTGGCAGTGGGGCGGGCCTGCCGGGCCTTCCGATCGCGATCGTGCGACCCGACCTGCACGTGACGCTGATCGAACCACTGCTTCGTCGCTCCACGTTCCTGACCGAGGCGGTCGAGGAACTGGGCCTCGGGGACCGGGTCACGGTGCTTCGCTTGCGTGCGGAGGACTGCAAGGAACGCTTCGACGTCGTCGCGTGTCGCGCTGTCGCACCGCTGGAGAAGCTGCTCGGCTGGACCACCCGGCTGTTCCTCCCCTCGGGAGCCCTCGTGGCCCTCAAGGGTGAGTCCGCCGAGGACGAGATCCGCTCGGCGGGAAAGCGACTGACTGCTGACAAGTTGAGCGCCGAGGTGCTCGAACTGCGTGCCGCGCCGGGCGTCGACCCGACCCGCGCGATCCGCGTCACCGCCCGCTGATTCACGCGGGCGTCTCGTCGGTCAGGCGCCGAGGGTGAAGGCGGCCGCGAACAGGTCGAGCCCGACGGGGTCCCCCTCGACATCGACGATGCCCTGAGCCCGCGACTCATCCTGCGTCAGCTCGCCGACGATGAGGCGCTTGATGTCTGGCGTCACGCGCAGCACGGTCGGCGGATCTGTCAGGGGTCCCGGCGCGAGGTGGAGCCCGTCACCGTCGATCCGGATCCCGAGCACGATGTCGGCGAGGTGCAGTTCGATGGCGCCCTCCATTGCGCCGGGCTTCGTGTAGGTGGTGCGCAGCGCCATGGCCAGCGACTCGGGCGTGACGCTCTCCCCCGGGCGTGGGTCCCCCATCCGCTCGGCGCCCCAGCGACCCAGTGCGACGAGCGTCGGCTCCAGTGCCATTCCGTCCTCGGTGAGGGTGTAGGCCGTGCCGCGACGAGGAATCGTGACGGGTATGCGTTCGACGATGCCTGCCTTCTCCAGGTCCTTGAGCCGGGTTGCCAGCACGCTGGTCGGGATCGGGGCGAGGGAGTGCTCCAACTCCCCGAAGCGGTGTGGACCGCTGAACAGATCCCGGACGATCAGCAGCCCCCACCGCTCCCCCAGCACCTCGAGTGCGCGGGAGAGGCCGCAATACTGTCCGTAGCCCCGAATCGCCATGGTCCGAGTCTAGCTTGAAAACTTTCCTTGACAAAGGAGACTTTGAAAGTCAAAGTAGAGCTACACGACCGAGAGGACCACATCATGCGAAAGATCACCGCCCACCTCTTCAGCTCCGTCGACGGAGTGGTGGAATCCCCCAACCTCTTCCAGTTCGACTCCTTCGGCGAGCGCGAGGGCGAACTGATGACCGAGGCCATGGACGGCGCCTCAGCCGCGATCATGGGCCGCGTCATCTACTCGCAGTGGGCCGAGTACTGGCCCCAGAACAACGAGGACTTCGGCCTCGTCATCAACCCCATGAAGAAGTACGTCGCCTCCTCGACGCTGTCGGGCGATCTTGCCTGGGAGAACTCGACGCTGATCGACGGTGACCTGATCGACTTCGTCACCGAGTTGAAGGCGGGCGACGGCGGCGACGTGATCGTCTGCGGCATCTCCGTCATCGCGCAACTGCTGGCGGCGGACCTGCTCGATGAACTGATCCTGACGGTGCATCCCGTGTTCATGGGTGAAGGACGCAGCCTGTACGACTCCCTCGAGGCTCCGCTTCGGCTCGAGTTGGTCCGCTCGGAGGCGACCCCGGTGGGCAACGCCTTCCTCACCTACCGCAAGCGCACCAATTGACTCGAGGGTGCGCGCAGGTTATCGGCGCAACTTCACAGGGTCCCGGTCGAGTGACCGGGACCCTGTTGTGCGTCCGCCTTGGCGCGTGACCTGGAGGGCCAGCACACGCCGACGGACTGTAGTTGCGGTGTTCTGAGTGTTTGGGCAGTGGGATGACTGTCCTGGGGAGGTCGTCTAGCCATCCGGGGCGGTGACTGGGTTCCCCCGGTTAGGCTCTACCGGCTCATGGTGCCTGCTCTTGCTGCCCAGGGGGGACCGCAAGCGATCGTTCCACGTGAAACAGGGGGTAGATCGAGATAACGATAAGTCGATATACAGGTATAGATGTACACTGATTCATATCTGGGCCAGGTGCCTGACCGGTCCGCCCCAGTTGGCCAGCCTAGACCGCGACATGCTGTGCACGCATTCGCCAAGAGGCGTGGGGCATCGGTTCGCCCATAATGCTTGCTGCCCACATGGCCATCATCGATACCCGGGCTTGGGATGCGCCGGCCTCTCTTGCTTTCCGTCGCGGTTCATTGCTGGGGCTGGAGGGATACGCAGGCTAGCTCACCGTTATGTGCGGGCTTCATGTGGCGTGCCGGAAGCATGGCTAAGCTACCATTCATGTCCAGAGGGCGGACGCTGGTACCTCGTTCTCCACCGCGTCACTCCCCCGTCGACACGACGGCCAGCTGCCTACTCGAGTATCGCCGGTGAACTTGCCAGCGGTCATGAACGTCAGGGCGGGCTCGCCAGGCTCGAAGAGTCTCGGCGAATGGGAGATTTGGGCGTTTCACGTGAAACGGAAGCCTTGGTTGAGGGTCCGGATCGTGTTCTTTGCGGTGCTTCGGTAGAGTTCTGATGTACCTACGAGGAGGGCCACATGGCGTTGTTCTTTCGGAAGCGGAAGCCCCGTCTGGAGGACGAGGAACCCTGGAAGGACCACAGCAACGTTTCACGTGAAACGAGTGGGAAGCCCCGAAGGGCGCTCGATGGGCACACCGTCGAGGACGAGTACGGCGACGAACTCGTCGATCCTGCATCCTTCGAGCGTGAGCAACTCCCCCGCCCGAAGTCCCCGCGAATCATCGTCGTCGCGAACCAGAAGGGCGGCGTCGGCAAGACGACGACCACTGTGAACATCGCGACGGCGCTCGCGCTCGGCGGCCTGAATGTTCTGGTGGTCGACAACGATCCGCAGGGGAACGCCTCGACGGCCTTGGGTATCGACCACGCCCCGGGAACCAAGGGCACCTATGAGGTACTCATGGACCGGGTCGGCATCATCGAACACGCGCAGCCTTCGCCGCACAGCCTGAATCTCCATGTTCTACCTGCGGCGATCGACCTGTCGGCCGCTGAGCTGGAACTCGTCAACGAACGCGGACGAGAGCACCGGATGCGTGACGCGATCCAGCAATACATCGACGAATCCGGCGTTGACTACGTGTTTTTCGATTGTCCCCCGTCGCTGGGACTCCTCACGTTGAACGCCCTGGTGGCCGCGACCGAGATCCTGGTGCCCATCCAGACCGAGTACTACGCGCTCGAGGGCGTCACCCAGTTGATGCGCACGATCGAGCGGGTTAAGGGCAACCTCAACGACGACCTCGTGCTCAGCACCATCCTGCTGACGATGTATGACTCACGCACCAACCTCTCCCGCGAGGTAGCCGACGAGGTGCGTAAGCACTTCGTCGCCCAGACCCTCGACACCGAGATCCCACGCTCGGTGAAGATCGCAGAGGCCCCCAGTTACGGGCTCCCCGTCATCACCTACCAACCGAAGTCGGTCGGCGCCCAGGCGTACCAGGCGGCCGCCGAGGAGATCGCCCGCCGAGGAGCAGAAGGATAGCCATGGCAACGAAGCAGAGTGGCCTCGGACGAGGCCTTGGAGACCTGTTCGCCCGTACTGACGAGGACCGGAGCACGCCGCTGCAGGACGGATCGACGTTCGCGGAACTGCCGCTTGAGCAGATCGTGCCGAACCCGCAGCAGCCCCGAACCAACTTCGACGAGGACGATCTCGCAGAGTTGGCCGCCTCGATCGGCGAGTTCGGCGTGCTGCAGCCCGTCGTGGTGCGGAAGGCGGGTCGAAACGCCTACGAACTGATCATGGGGGAGCGCCGGCTGCGCGCAAGCAAGCTGGCGGGCCGACCCACCATCCCCGCCATCGTGCGGGGCACGGAGGATACGGCGCTGCTGCGCGACGCGCTGCTGGAGAACCTGCACCGTGCCGACCTCAACCCGATCGAGGAGGCCCAGGCCTACGACCAGTTGCTGCGCGACTTCGAGTGCACCAAGGAGGACCTGGCGAACAAGATTCACCGGTCCCGCCCTCAGGTGTCGAACACCCTGCGCCTGCTGAACCTGCCCGAGCGCGTGCAGATGAAGGTGGCCGCCGGGGTACTCAGCGCCGGCCATGCCCGTGCGCTGCTGGGCCTGCCCGATGCCGAGTCGCAGGAGCGCCTCGCGGAGCGGATCGTCGCGGAGGGACTCTCGGTCAGGTCGACCGAGGAGATCGTGGCGCTCGGGAGGGGTCGCACCGAGCAGCGAGCCAGCGTCAGCAGGGGACCGCGGCTGCCCAACGAGCGGGAGCGCGAGCTGTCCACCCACCTCAGCGACCATTTCGACACCCGCGTGAAGGTGAACATCGGTCGCAACAAGGGCAAGATCACCATCGAGTTCGCCTCCGGGGACGACCTGGAGCGGATCATGGCCATTCTTGACGGTACGACGATCTAGCCGTAAACCATCATACAGACAAACAAATAAATCGACATATCAACTTAGAGAGAAGTCACCGTGTCTGAGAAGACCGTGGAACAGGTCATCATCGATCCCGAGGACATCCAGGGCGTCAAGGGAGCCCTCACCCGATACCGCGTCATGGCGTGGGTGGTCGGCTGCCTGCTTGTCGTGCTGATGCTCGTCGGCCTGCCCCTGAAGTACATCTGGGGCGATGGGCGCGTGGTGACCTGGACCGGCGTCCCGCACGGATGGCTGTACGCCGTCCTGCTGATCACCGCCTACGACCTCGGACGCCGCGTGAAGTGGTCGCTGAAGTGGTTCCTCGCGATCATGCTCGCGGGCACCGTCCCGTTCCTCTCCTTCGTCGCCGAGCACTTCGCGACGAAGAACGTCCGGGCGACACTCGCCCGTTCGGAGGAGGCGGCCGCCTGAGGCCTCAGGAGACCTTCTGCTCCTCCTTGGCGAAGCCGCGGGCCGCGTAGAGGCCGAACGCGATCGCCCCGGCCGCGAACACCCACCACTGCAGCGCGTAGCCGCGGTGGGTGGGGGAGCCCTCGGCCTCGGGTAGTTCCAGGGATGCCTTGGTGAGGCCCTGGGCGGCGGAGGCGTCCTCGGGAAGGGTGATGTAGCCGGCGATCAACGGGGCGGGCCAGTCCTGGGCCAGTTCCTGGATCCGCAGCGTCGGGTGCTCCGCGTCGGTCTGCCCGCCGGTGTACGGCTTGTCCGGCGCGAGGAAGACTCCCTCGATGGACTGCTCACCCTCCGGCGCCGGCGGGACCTCGGACCCGGGCGAGATTGCACCCCGCACCACCGTGACGTTGCGACCGTCGTCCATCCGGAAGACCGTAGCGACCCGAAGGGGACCGCCGGTGCCGATCAGCACCTGGTTCTGGGGGAGGTACTTTCCCGACGCCGTGACGCGGTGTCCGTAGATGTCGGTGATCACGCCGTCCGCCGCGACGTTGTCAGCCAGGGCCACCGCGGGTTCCGCGGCCCGCTCCGCCGAGACGTCGCGGGTGGACTCCTCGTAGGAACTCATCTGCCAGAGCCCGAGCATCACCATCACGACGGCGACCACCAGCCCTGCCGTGACGGCGAGAGCCTGCTTGGTGTGAACGGTCATCTCAGCGACCCGCGACGGCGACGAGCGCCGCGATGACCTCACCGACGCCGCGACCCGCTGCTTCCATCGCGAGCGGGGTGAGGGAGGTCTCGGTCATGCCGGGCGCCACATTCCCCTCGAAGAAGACGGGCACCCCGTCGACGACGATCATGTCGATCCGGGAGATGTGGCGCAGCCCGAGCGCGGTGTGGGCGGCGACGGCCAGTTCGCTGGCGGCCGCGAGGACCTCGTCGGGCAGTTCGGCAGGCGTCAGGAAGCGGGTGGTGCCGGCCGTGTAGCGTGACTCGTAGTCGTAGACGCCCGACTCGGGCAGGATCTCGACGGCAGGCAGTGCGACGGGGCCGTCGCCCTCGTCGATGACCGTGACGGCGATCTCCAGGCCCTCCAGGTAGGACTCGATGACCGCGACAGGGCCGTAGGCGTAGGCGGCGACCAGTGCGCTGGGCAGTTCGGCGGCCGAGTTCACCTTCGTGACGCCTAGCGCTGAGCCGCTGCGTGAGGGCTTCACCATCAGGGGATAGCCCAGTTGTGCGCCGATGCTGTCCATCAGCGCAGGGGCGCCGAGTTCGCGGAAGATGTCGTGGGGAAGCGCGATCTGCCGGGGCGTGGCGAGGCCAGCGGCGCGGACGACCGAGGTGGCGACCGACTTGTCGAAGGTGAGGCGCGAGGCGGCGCCGTCTGCTCCAACGAAGGGGACGCCCAGCAGGCCGAGCACCTCGCGGAAGGCGCCGTCCTCGCCGAGGCCGCCGTGCAGCAGCGGCACGACGACGGGGTCGGGGGTGTCGCGCAGCAGTTGCACCAGGTCGGCGTTCACGTCCGCCTCGACGACGTCACAGCCGACCTCCCGCAGAGCCTGGGCGACCCTGCGTCCAGACCTGAGCGAGACGTCGCGCTCGTGGCTGAGGCCTCCGGCGATCACGATGGCGGTCATGTGGCGTGCACTCTCCTCGGGTGGGGTCAGCTCAGGTCGGGGCCGGGGCCGGGCGCGCGCCGCGACTTCGTGGGGGAGACGTGGACGCCGAACGTGCTCATCACCTCGAGCTCGTTGCGGATCACGCCGGCGAAGCGCTGCACGCCAAGCTGGATGCGGTCCGATGTGGGGAAACAGTACGACAGCCGCACGTTGCGCGCGCCACCGCCGTCGGCGTAGAAGGCAGGGCCCGGCACGAACGCGACGCGCGCGTCGACGCCGCGGGGCAGCATCGCCTGCGAGTCGACGCCCTCGGGCAGCGTCACCCAGACGAAGAAGCCGCCCGCAGGGTGCGTCCAGGTCGAACCCTCCGGCATGTACTCCTCGAGCGCGGCGAGCATGGTGTCGCGGCGCTCGCGGTACATGTCCTTGAAGACGCGGATCTGGCCCTTCCAGTCCTGCGTCGACAGGTAGTTGGAGATCGCGAACTGGCTGAACACCGGGGGGCAGAGCGTCGCGGACTCCTGCGCGAGGACGAGCTTCTCGCGCACCGCGTGCGGCGCGAGCACCCAGCCGACCCGGAAGCCGGGCGCGAACGTCTTCGAGAACGAGCCGAGGTAGATCACGTTGTCGTCGAAGGAGCGCATCGCGGGGATGGGGTCTGCGTCCAGCGAGAGCAGGCCGTAGGGGTTGTCCTCGACGACGAGGATGCCCTCCGACTCGCACACCTCCAGCACCTCGCGGCGCCGCTCGAGCGGCTGCGTCACGCCGGAGGGGTTGTTGTAGTTGGGGATCGTGTAGAGGAACTTGATCCGCTTGCCCTGCGCCCTGAGGCGCTCGGCGGTCTCCCGCAGCGCCGTCGGGTCGATCCCGTCAGCGTCGGAGGCGATGTGCACCACCTCGGTCTGGTAGCTGAGGAAGGTGCCGAGAGCGCCCACATAGGACGGCGACTCGGCGAGCACGACGTCGCCCGGGTCGCAGAAGATGCGCGTGACGAGGTCGAGGCCCTGCTGGGAGCCTGCGGTGATGACGATGTCGTCGGGGTGCGCCGAGATGCCCTCGAGCGACATCACCTCGACGATCTGCTCACGGATGGGCAACTCGCCCTGGCCGGAGCCGTACTGCATCACCTGGGTGCCGTTGGTGGCGATCATCTCGGCCATCGACGCGGCGATGCTGTCGAGGGGAAGATCCTTGATGTTGGGCATTCCGCCGGCCAGCGACACGATCTCGGGGCGGTTGGCGACGGCGAACAGTGCCCGGACGGCGGAGACCCGCATGCCGTTGGTGCGCTCTGCATAGCTGTCGACGAACCGGTCGAGCCGGGTGTCGTGTCGTTCCTGGTCGGTCACGTCCATACCTTAGTTGGTGGGCTCAGCCCAAGACGGCCTGCTCAAAGTCTTCGAGCAGCCCGCGGATCTCCTCCTCGTCCTGCGAGGAGAGCGCCACGACCATCAGGCCGGTGTTCTTGACGATGCCGCCGCAGCCGAGCGTCTCCTGGGCCGAGAAATCGGTCGACGTGCCGCAGAGGGTCGTGACCGGCTCGGGGGAGGCCGTCATGCTGGGGCCGACCGTCGCGACCGGCGCGGAGGTCGAGACGAAGCCGGCATCGGTCATGAACGTCGACACGTCGTCCTGCGGCCAGTGCATCAGCAGGACGATCGAGGCCGTCCCGTCGGTGTAGTCGGCGCGGGTGAGGCGGCCGTCCTCGGCCTTCTTCAGCTCACCGCGCACGTAGCTGCCGAGCTGCACGGGGGGTTCCATGGTGAGCTGCGGGGTCGGGGAGACGCTCGGTTGCGGCGTCGGCCCCGAAAATCCGCCGCCGAGCCCGATGCCAGCGATGACGGCGCCGATGATCAGCAGCGCCAGCAGGCCGAGGCCGCCGTAGACGACCCGTCCGGGGAGCGGAGGGTGCGGCCCGGCGCCCGAGGCTTCCACGGCCTTCCAATCGGAGTCCGTGTCCTGCGGGGTCGCCTCGTCGTCGGGCCGCTCGGTCATCAGCGAAGCTCGTCGATGGCCTTCTTCAGGGCGTTCTTCGTCTTGCCCCCCGAGAGGGACTTCGCGACGCGGCCACCCTGGAAGAACTGCAGCGTCGGCAGCGACAAGATGCCCTGCTCCGCAGCCAGGTTCGGGTTGGAGTTGGTGTCCACCTTCACGAACTTCACGTCGCCGTATTCGGAGGACAGTTCGTCGATGATGGGCGAGAGCTGCTTGCACGGCGAGCACCAGTCGGCCCAGTAGTCCACGACCACGAGGCCATCTGCCATCAGCACCTCGTCTGCGAACGACGACTCGGTCACGTCTGTTACTGCCACTGTTGTCTCCTTGTTTGCTGAAGAGTTGATTCTAGTCTTCGGACGTCAGTCCGCGATGTCCTGCAGGTAGCGCTCCGCGTCGAGGGCGGCAGAGCAGCCTGTTCCCGCGGCGGTGACGGCCTGCCGGTAGGTGTGGTCGACGAGGTCGCCGCATGCGAAGACGCCGGCCTGGTTGGTGGCGGTGCTGCGGCCGTTGACGAGGACGTAGCCCTCGTCGTCCAGGTCGATCTGGCCCTTGACCAGCTCGGATCGAGGGTCGTGGCCGATGGCGATGAACACCCCGTTGACCTCGACGTCGCGCAGGGTGCCGTCGACGGTGTCACGCAGGGTGATCGACTGCACCGAGTTCTCGCCGTTGATGGACTCGACGGCGGAGTTCCAGGCGAACTCGATCTTGGGGTCCTTCATGGCGCGGTCGGCCATGATCTTGGAGGCGCGGAGCTCGTCGCGGCGGTGCACGACGACGACCTTGGTGCCGAAGCGCGACAGGAAGGTCGCCTCCTCCATGGCGGAGTCGCCGCCGCCGATCACCGCGATGGGCTTGTCGCGGAAGAACGCGCCGTCGCAGGTCGCGCACCACGACACGCCGCGGCCCGAGAGGCGGTCCTCATCGGCAAGGCCGAGCCTGCGGTAGCCGGAGCCCATCGCCAGGATCACGGACTTGGCGCGGTACTCGACGTCGTCGGAGTCGCGCACCGTCTTGATGTCGCCGTCGAGTTGGACGGCGGTCACGTCGTCGGAGACGAGGATCGCGCCGAAGCGCTCGGCCTGGGCGCGCATGTTCGTCATCAGGTCGGGACCGTCGATGCCCTCGGGGAAGCCGGGGTAGTTCTCGACCTCGGTGGTGTTCATCAGCGCGCCGCCGGACTCGAGCGCGCCCTCGAAGACGAGGGGCTTCAGGCTCGCGCGGGCGGCGTAGATGGCGGCCGTGTATCCGGCGGGGCCAGATCCAATGATGATGACGTCGTGGATCTGATCGGCTGCGGACATGTGGCGGCTCCTAAGGGTCAAGGGTGAGCGGTACCCGATTCTAGGCGCTGGGTACGGGCCGCCCAACCGGGAGGGCTCAGCGCTGCCAGTTGGATCGGTAGGAGAAGACCTTGTCGACCTCGTCGACGGGCACGTCCTCGAGGGTGGCGTAGCGCCACTTCGGGTCGTTGTCCTTGTCGACGAGCAGCGCGCGGACGCCCTCGACGAAGTCGCCCATCGGGATCACGGACTCGGCGAGCCGCAGGTCCTGGTTGAGGACCTCGCTGAGCTCCATCTTCTGCGCGTTGATCAGCGCGCGAAGCGTGACGAAGACGGCGAACGGGGAGCGGGCGCGCAGGTCGCGACCGGCCTGGCGGGCGGCCTCCTCCGGGTGCGACTCGAGCGCCTTGGCGATCTCGATGGGGTCGTCGGAGGCGTAGCACTCCTCGATCCAGGCGCTCGGGTCCTCGAAGAGGGGAGCGGGCAGCGGACCGTCGGCCGACTCGTCGGCGAGGTTCAGCAGCAGGGCGTCGCCGCCGGTGAAGGTGGCAGAGGTGAGCGCGATGTGGCGCCCGATCGCGCCTGCGCGGGAGAGTTGGTACATCACGCCGACGTCGGGGAAGAAGCCGATCTTGGTCTCGGGCATCGCCATCACCGTGTCGGCGTAGACGATGCGCCGGTCGGCGTGACCGCCGAGGCCGACGCCGCCGCCCATCGTGATGCCACGCATGTGCGAGCTCACGGGCTTGGGGTAGTTGGCGACCATCATGTCGAGCGCGTACTCGGTCTCGAGGAAGTGCAGCCAGGGGCCGCCCGCCTCGACCACGGATGCGAGGGCCCGCACATCGGCGCCGGCGCAGAAGCCGCGATCGCCGTTGGCGGTGATCTCGACGGCCGTGACGTTGTCGTCCTTGATCCAGGCCGTGAGGGCCTCGTACATGGCGTTCATCATGGAGTCGTCGAGGGCGTTGATCGCCTGGGGCCGATTCAAGGTGATGCGGGCGATGCCGTCTGTCACATCGGTCAGGAGAGTTTCGGACATGGGCGTCAGCCTACGGCAGCCGCGCCGAAACAGCATTGCGACTGGTCGCTACACATAAACGCCGTGTCGCGACTCCCCCGGAGCGGGTCAATTCAGGCGAATTCCGGGCTTCATTCTGGTCAGAACCGTGCGCGCGGTCTCCTGGTCGATCACCAGATCCGTGGCGACCCCTGCGCGCAGCGCGCCGAGGATCGGGGCGGTCTTGGAGAGGCCGGTGACGACGCAGATCCGGCGGGGCACCCGCTGCAGTTCCTTGGGCGTCATGCCGGTGGCGCGGCCGTTGAGGGGGATGTCGCGGTAGGAGCCGTCCTCGCGCAGCATCACGGTGCACACGTCGCCGACCACGCCCAGGTCGCGCAGATCGCGGAGGTCGGACTCGCTCAGGTAGTTCGACGCGTAGACGTGGGACTGCAGTTCGGAGTTGAGGCCGCCGACGCCGAACAGCGCGATCCGGCAGTTGGCCCGCACGCTGAGGATGTGCTGGGTGCTCTGCTCCCGCCACATCGCGTCGCGGGTGGCGGGCTCGTCGAAGAAGGCGGGCAGCGCGAGCAACTGTTCCTGGCCGTTGAAGGCCTCGGCGAAGCGGTGCAGGATGCTTCCGACGTAGGGCAGCCCGGTCGTCTGGTGGTTGGCGCCGCCGTTGAGGCCTATCACCGTGACGCCGTGCAGGTCGCGGGGGCGCAGGTGGGCGGCGATCGCGGAGGTGGTGGTGCCCCAGGCGACGCCGAGGATGTCGCCGTCGCGCACGGTGGCGGCGAGCAGGTCGGCTGCTGTTCGGGAGACCTGGTCGAGGCGGAACACGCTGCTTGCGCCGGGTCGCACCTGGACGATGTGGGCCTGGACGTTGAAGTACCTCTGGAAGAGGTCGGCCATCCGGCCGAGGGGTCGTTCGGGGTCGACGATGGTGACGCGCACCAGGCCGCGGTCGCGGGCCTCCTTCAGCAGTCGGGACACCGTCGAGCGGGAAACGTTGAGTTGGTGGGCGATCGCGTCCATCGTCTCGCCCTGCACGTAGTACATGCGGGCCACAGTCAGCAATGATTCGCTGCTCTTGTCTGCCATGGTCCTCCCCTCTGATCGGCCATCATAGGGGGGAGGGCCCGGGCGAGCCGGGCCCCTCGCGTTTGTGGGAATAACTAGTAGCCACGCGAAGAATCGGCCAACTTCTCGTCCGCCGTGAGGGCCTCAACGAAGGCCTCGGTCGTCATCGGCTTGGAGAACATGGGGTAGTCGTAGGCGATCGCGTTGGCGTGTTCCTCGGGGGAGGTGGCGCCCACCGCGTCGGTCAGCGTGATGACCTCGAAGCCCTTCTCGTAGGCGCTCCGCATGGTGGATTCGACGCAGCAGTTGGTCAGGAATCCGGCGAGCACGACGGTGTCGATGCCCTTGGAGCGCAGCACGAAGTCGAGGTTGGTCGAACCGAACGCGTCGAGGCCGCGCCTGCCCTCGATGGTGATGTCGCCGTCCTTCGGGGTGAGGTCCTCGCAGATCTCTGCTCCCCATTCGCCGCGCACAAACGAGGTGGAGTCGACGACGCCGGCAAGGATGCCGTAGGGGTTTCTGGTGATCTCGCCGTAGCCGGGGGCGAACGAGATGGGGACGTGCAGGACGGCGCCGCCTGCCTCACGCATCGCGTCGGCGGCCTGGACGGCGTGCTCCACGGTTCCGGTCTCGTCCATCACCTGCTTGACGGCGTCGTGCAGGGTGCCGCCGGGGGTGGTGAAGTCGTTCTGGAACTCGATCAGGACAAGGGCGGTTGATTCGGGCTTCATGGTGCTCCTTTGCACTGGTGGACCGAGGCCAACTCTAGGCGCGCGGAGCCACGCTCGGGAGCGGGATCGCCACGTTGCCGTGCACCCCCACACTTCCCGCTCAACCGACCCCTGCACGAACGTGCACAGTGGTTGCGCAGAACGTGCAGAGGGGGGAATGTTGGCATACGAGCAAAGGAGCATTCATGACGACGACCGTCCTGACCCCGCAACAGCGCACAGACTCGCTGCGGGCCATGACAGAGGAAACCTTCGATGTGCTGGTGATCGGAGGTGGCGTCACCGGTGCGGGCATCGCACTCGACGCGGCCTCTCGTGGGCTGAGCACGGCGATCATCGAGGCCCAGGACTGGGCTTCCGGCACGTCGTCGCGATCCTCGCGCCTTGTCCATGGCGGACTGCGCTACCTCTACAACCTCGACTTCAAGCTGGTGGCTGAGGCCCTCAAGGAGCGCGGCCGCCTCCTGACCGTGATCGCACCGCACCTGGTGGAGGCGCAGCCGTTCCTGTGGCCGCTGAAGACGCCCGTCATCGAGCGCGCCTACTCGGCGGTCGGCGTCGGCATGTACGACGCGCTGGCCGTGATCGGCGCTGGCGGCAAGAAGACCGTCCCGATCCAGCACCACCTCTCCAAGAAGGGCGCGCTGCGTCGCTTCCCCGAGATCAAGCCCTCCGCGCTCTGCGGCGCCATCGAGTTCTACGATGCCCGCGTCGACGATGCCCGCCTCGTCATCACCCTGGTGCGCACCGCGCTCAAGTACGGCGCCCAGGCCGCCAGCCGCGTGAAGGTCACCGGCATCCTCAAGGACGCCCGCGGACACGCGAGCGGCGTCGAGGCCGAGGACCTTGAGACCGGCGAGAAGCTCACCATCAAGGCCAAGCGGATCATCAACGCCACCGGCGTGTGGACCGAGCAGACCCAGGACTTGGCGGGCGGCAGCGGTGGCCTCAAGGTGCTGGCGTCCAAGGGCATCCACATCGTCATCCCGCGCGAGCGCCTCAAGGCCCAGACCGGTCTGTTCCTGCGCACCGAGAAGTCCGTGCTCTTCATCATCCCGTGGCAGCACTACTGGGTGATCGGCACCACCGACACCGCATGGCACGAGCAACTCGAACACCCCGTCCCGACCTCTGCCGACATCGACTACGTGCTCGCCCACGCCAACGAGGTGCTCGACACCCCGCTGACCCGCGACGACATCATCGGCACCTACGCGGGTCTTCGTCCGCTGCTCCAGCCGAAGGTGCTCGACGAGTCGAAGTCGACCAAGGTCTCCCGCGAGCACACCGTCACCGAGGTCATCCCCGGCATGGTTGCGATCGCGGGCGGCAAGCTCACCACCTACCGCGTGATGGCCGAGGACGCCGTCGACTTCGCGCTGGGTGCCGCAGAGGCCAAGGCCCGCCCGTCGGTCACCTTCGACCTGCCGCTGCTCGGCGCCGACGGCTTCGAGGCCTCGGTCAACCAGGCCGAGCGCTGGGGCAAGCAGTACGGCTTCGACGCCGACCGGATGCACCACCTGGTGCGTCGCTACGGCTCCGAGCTTCCCGAACTGCTCGCCGCGATCGACGAGGACCCGACGCTCGCGCGTCCGCTCGCGACCGCGCCGCAGTTCATCCGCGCCGAGGTCCACCGTGCGTGCGCCGTCGAGGGTGCCCTCCACCTCGAGGACATCTTCATCGCCCGCGTGCGCCTCAACTCCGAGGCCCCCGACCGGGGCGGCTCCGAGGTCGACGAGATCGCCGACATCGCGGCGGCCGCGCTCGGCTGGGACAAGGAGACCACCGACAAGGAGAAGGCCAACTACCGCGAGCGGATCGCCGCGGAACTGGCTGCCCAGCAGGAGGCCAACGACGCCGCCGCATCCGCGGTGCGTATGGAGGCCCCCGACATCGCGGCGGGCGAGGTCCACTGACCCCAACGCGTCGAACCGCCGTCCCCTCGGGGGCGGCGGTTTCGCCGTCTCAGGAGGCCTTGAGGGTCGCGATCGGCGCGGTCGTCAGCCTCGAGGGGAGCGCGCCGAGCAGCAGCCACACGGCGATCGGCTGCTCCAACGCGACGTTGAGGGCGCCAAGCACGCCGTAGACGGCCCTTCCGTCGTTGTAGCCGATGGCGTAGGTGGCCCAGATGACGAGCGAGGTCAGCGCCGCGATCAGCCAGAACCGCCAGCCGACGGCGGCCGGGACGCTACGCCCGAGCCGGTCGACCTCGCGTCGCCCGGCGACCTGGAAGAACAGCATCCACAACACGTAATGCATCGCCTGCAGGAACGCGAAGACCGCGAGGAAGCGCAGCCCCATGGCCGCGTCGGCACCCGGGGGAGAGGCGGCCGCCACCAGGAAGGCCGGATCGGCGACCCGCCCGACGACGGCCGGCGGTTCCGGGTTGACGTGGCCGCCGAGCGGGCCGAACAGCAGCAGCAGGGGTATCGCCGCGACCCAGAGCAGGTTTGCCGCCACGAAGCCCAGCCGCGCGATCGGCCGGAACCGCCTCGTCCAGTCCCACAGGAAGATCAGCGGCACCACGTTGTGCCCGTGGGTGAGGAAGTGCCAGTACCAGGGAAGTTCGACAAACGACAGGGCGGTGACCGCGGCCACGATGCCGAGCGCGACGTAGCGGAGGGTGCCGCGGAGCCCGATCCACGTCGCGAAGCCGACGAGCGCCGCGCCGCCCAGTAGTTCGAGGTGGTGCCCGAGGTGGGGCGAGGCCACGGTGATCGCCCGGATCAGGACCATGGCGGCGACGAGCACGAGGAGTGTCCGCCCGATCGGCCCTTCGAGGATCGGCAGGGTGCGACCCGTCAGGTAGCGCAGGGCGAGCAGTACGTGCAGCGGCCCGAGCGCGGCGACGCTGAACGCTGCGAGGGCGTGGGGTTGCGCGATGGCCAGCGCCGCCAGGGCCGTGGCGGCGACCAGCAGGCCGACGGCTGGAGCGGCGAGGCTCCGGCCGTCAGGCACGCGGCGGGCGCCGCTTGTTGATGAGGATCCAGGCGGCGATGGCCAGCACCACGACCACGATGACGACGATCACGATGGTGGTTGTCCCGCCGGGAAGCAGGGGCTGTGGGGCGACGTCGAGCAGCAACATGGGGCGATCCTAGTTTCGGGGGCGGGCAATGCGGCGGCGTTGGGCGATAGTCTCGGGCGATGCTGGCCTGGCTGATCGCCTTTCTGCTCACCTGCGCGGTGGAGGTCCCGGTGGTCGTGGCCCTCGCCAAGCGGGACGCAGGGGTGCGCGCCGGACGGTTGGTGGCCGTCGCGTTCGTGCTGCAGGCGACCCATCCGCTGCTGTGGCTGATCGATCCGCCGTCGTTGGGTTGGCTGCTGGTCGCCGAGGTGGCGATCGTGGTCGTCGAGGGTCTCCTGCTGTGGCGACTCGTCCGGATGCCGGGGCTGACGGTCGCGCTGCTTGTCGCGCTGATCGCCAACGGCGCCTCCTTTGCGGTCGGGTTGCTGCTCGCGCCGCTGCTTGCCTCAATAGGCTGAGCGCATGGATGCGTACCGCGGATTGGGTGTTGCCTACTACCCCGAGCACTGGGACCGGTCACTGTGGGAGGACGATGTCGTCCGGATGCGCGAACTCGGGCTGGACACCGTCCGGGTCGCCGAGTTCGCCTGGGCGCTGCTCGAGCCACGCGACGGCGAGTTCCAGGTCGGCTGGTTCGACGACTTCCTCGGCATCTGCGAGCGCCACGGCCTGCGCGTGATCTTCTGCACGCCGACCGCGACCCCTCCCGTGTGGATGCAGCACGACCATCCAGGGATCCTGAACCGCGACCGCGAGGGACATCCTTTCGACGGGCCGCGACGCAACTACTCCTACAACTCGGAGGAGTACCTGCGGTTCTGCGACCGGATCGTCGAGGAGGTGGCGCGGCACTACGGGTCGCACCCGACCATCGTCGGTTGGCAGATCGACAACGAACTCAACTGCGAGATCGCCGAGTTCTTCTCCGACGGCGACCACGCGGCCTTCCGCGAGTACCTGAGGGGCAAATTCGGGACGCTCGACAGGCTGAACGAGGCCCTCGGCACGACCTTCTGGAGTCGTACCTACAGCGACTGGGACCAGGTCCGGCTCGCGGGGAAGGGCCTGCACGGGTCGATCAACCCGCACCTCGAGTTGGAGGAGAAGCGGTTCTTCTCCCGCAGCGCCGTCGAGTTCACGCGACGTCAGGTCGAGATCCTGCGCCGTCACCTGGCCGACGACGTGTGGATCACGACCAACGGACTGTTCCCGAACCTCGACTACGACGCACTGATGGCCGCGGGCCTCGACTTCATCACCTTCGACTCCTATCCGAACTTCGCCTTCGACGTCGGTCGCTCGGCCGTGGCCGACGACATGCTGGACCGGGCCTGGAGTTGGAACCTGGCCTGGACGCGGGCGATCTCGCCGACCTTCGGGATCATGGAACAGCAGGGCGGCGCGCACGGCTGGACCAACCGGATGGAGGCGCCGATGCCGAAGCCGGGGCAGTTGCGGCTGTGGAGCCTGCAGTCGGTCGCGCACGGGGCCGACCTGATCTCCTACTTCCGGTGGCGGACCAGCCCGATGGGGCTCGAGATCTACTGGCACGGGCTCAACGACTACGCCAACACCCCTAACCGCAGGCTGGACGAGGTCGCCTCGTTCGCGCGGGAATGGGAGGCTCTCGCCGATCTGCGCGGCGCCGCCTACGAGGCGAAGGTCGCCGTCGTCAAGGACTACGACAACGAGTTCGACGCGTCCCTGGACGTGTGGCACGACACGGTGGCGCGGCAGAGCGAGGACGCCTGGTTCCGTGCGACCCAGCGGTCGCACACACCGTGCGACTTCGTCTACCTGGGATCGACGACAGCCCAGACCCTGGCGCGCTACGACCTGCTCGTCTACCCGCATCCGGCGATCATGACGGCCGAGGCGTCCGACCTGCTGCGCGGTTACGTCGAGTCGGGCGGCACGCTGATCTTCGGGGCGCGGACGGGGTACAAGGACGAGACTGGACGCTGCCCGATGCGGCCGATGCCCGGCCTCGTCGACGAGTGGGCGGGCGTGCGCGTGGCTGACTACACCCTGGTCGACCGGGCTCACGCTGACATGACGCTCGACTGGGACGGCGACCTTCTGCCGGCGCCCGTGTTCAACGAGGTGCTGGAGGCCACCGACGACCGGACCGAGGTCCTGGCCAGCTTCTCGGCCGACCATTACACGGGCGGCGTCGCCCTGACCCGACGCCGGGTGGGGGAGGGTGCCGTCTACTACCTGGGCGCCTGCTTCTCGGAAGAGATGGTCGTCCGACTGCTGGAGGTCTGCGGCGTCGCTTCGCCCCTGGACCGTGTTGTCGCGGCGCCGCCGTCGATGGAGATCGCCGTCCGTGCGGGTGCCGAGGGGGACAGGTGGCTGTTCGTGCTGAACTACCTGCCCCGGGCCGGTGACGTCGTGTTGCACCGCGAGGTCGTCGACGCGTTCACCGGCGAGCCGCTGGAGGGCTCGGTGGAGGTGCCCGGCTACGGGGTGCTGGTCGCCCGGCTATGACCCGGGTGGTCAGGCCCTGCGCTGCTTCATTCTGATCAGGTCGAGCGCGACGACGGCGCCGAGGATCAGCAGCCTGCGGTCGGTTGCGACGGTGGGGTCGAACGAGACGACGTAGCGGCTGTGCCCGAGCAGGCTGCGCGAGATGCCAGCCCACTCGCGGGAGATGGTGGCCACGACGGCGCCCTGGTCGACGATCTCGAAGGTGTAGTCGAAGATCTCGCCCTCGAGGTCGAGGGTGCTGCCGTCGGCGGCCTTGATCGAGACCCGGTTGCGGAAGAAGGTGAGCTGCTTGGTCAGGGTTGCGGCGTAGCCGCCGTCGGGCGTCCTCAACTCGAAGGTGTCGAGGCCGAAGTCGGGCACGTCGTCGATGAGCAGCAGCGGCGTGCCGTCCGGCTCGCGCAGTTCGAACTTCCGTGGGCCCGCGAGGAACCGGCTGCCATCGGAGTCGATTCCCGCGAGCCGCCCGATCACCGAACCGTCGGCGCTCAGCAACTCGAAGTCGTTGGCCATGAACGCGGTGATCTGCTGCATGACGACCATGTCGTGGCCGAGCAACCCCCGGTTGAAGTGCGACGAACTCATGGCGACCAGTATCGGCCGACCGCGGTTCAGGCGGCGGATGTGCCAAGTCGTGCCCCCTTACTTCTAGCGGTGCGTGTCGGGTCGAGACGTGACGGAGGGAGGAACTCGGGGAGCCCACGCTCGTTGAGCCGAACCTCCCACCTGTCCGCGGCCACCGGGCGACCGGTGGGAGGACCCGACTCGACGGGGAAGAAGCGCTCGGGCTCGACCAGCGCGTGGTGGTGTCCGCAGAGCAGAACCAAGTTGTCCAGAGCTGTTCTTCCCTCCCGCCACCAAGGCGTGATGTGGTGGGCCTCGCACTGCTCATCCGGCTTGTCGCAGCCGGGGAATGCGCAGCCGAGGTCCCTCAGGGCGAGCGCCTTGCGGATCGCCGGCGTCACGAGCCGGACCTCCCGCCCGACGTCGAGCACTTCCGAGGAGGACCCGAGAACGGCAGGCACGAGGTCGGCGTCGCAGCACAACCGGCGAAGATCGCCTGGCGCGACGCGGTCGCCGCGGCCGAGAAGGCCCGACTGCTCCGCCAGATCGCGGAGGGCCTCTTCGCGCATCACGACCACGATCCGAGGGCGATCGCCGGACACCGCAGGCGCGACCCGGGCCCGCTGGTGTTCGCCGACTAGCCGGATCAGGGCATCGGCATAACGGTGCGCGGAGGTCACCACGGGCGCGAGCGGATCGAGACGGTCCGCCCCGCTGGTGCGCTCCGACGCGCGGTACGACTCGAGCAGGCGCACCAGGGCCTCGCCCTCGAGCAGCGGGAGCGAACCGCGGAACAGCAGGGAGCCGTCCTCCGTGTGGAAGGTGAAGGACCGGTTCCGATAGGCGCGACGCCGCTGAAGGTCGAGCCGGGCGACCTCGCGCTCCGCGGCGCTGCGCTCGTCGTCTTCGGGCGCGACCGCGTCGAGTACCGCCTGGGCCATGGTGCCGAGCCTGTCGGCATTGGTCGTCCTCGCAAGGCTCACCATGATGTCGGTCGCGCGCTCCTGCTGCTCCGCCGAGAGCGTCGCAGGGAGCGAGTCGAGCACGCTGGTGATCTTGCGGGCCTGCTCGGGGGAGACGTCCCCGGCGAGGGCCGCCGACCTGACGGTGGGCCGGGCGTTGAGTTCGCGCCCGGCAAGGACCTGGCGGGCCGCCTCGCGACTGGTCGCATTGTGCTGGCTGGTGAGCCACGACGTCATCGACGTGCCCACCGCGCGATCGGCGACCTTGCGCCGGTCGGCGTCGGCGATCAGTACGGCCAGTGGGACCTCAACCGAGCCTCGGAACGGCGGATCCGGTCGATCACGTCAAGCTGGGCATGGGCGTCCACAGGCCACTCGACCGAGGGATGGCAGAGCCGCTGGAGCACATCCTCCAGCTGCGCGACGAGGCTCTCGCCGCTTGTCAGCCCCCGATTCTGCTCCATGAACCAACGGTACGTGCCCCCACCGACAAAATCGAACGTCCCAGCGAATTTGTGGATAACTCTGGTTTGTAAGGCGGAGTAGCGAACGCCGCCCCGACCGAGCCCTTCTCCTCAATGCTGCGAGCAGCCTCGATCATCGGCCGGAAGAACCATCCGAGAGGCATGGCCTTGCGACCGTCGATCGCTGTCCGGGCCCGTCACGAATGACGGCCAGGCGCCGCAGCGATTTGTGGGACGCCACGCCGGCGCCGGGAGATCCGGCGTAACTCTTCGGTTACCCATGGCGGCAACTTCCTGTTGCCCCTGGGAGCGTCCTGGGTCTATCTCGACCGCTGTCCCGGAGGCGGTGGGCACGTGTGGGCGTCGCTGGCGGCGGTTGTGGCCAAGAGGCGCTCCTGCCCTATACTCGTCCAAGTCTCGGGGCATTAACTCAATTGGTAGAGTGCCACCTTTGCAAGGTGGAAGTTAGGGGTTCGAGTCCCCTATGCTCCACAATCCGTGCGAGGACGCACGCTGAACTGCCCGGTGATCCTGCGCTTGGGCGACCGCCTCCCTCGGTGCCACGCGAGCCTCGTCTGAGGGTCCTACGACCGGCACCTGTGACACGATCGGTCGCACACCAGTTGTCATTCAGTGGCACGCTCCAGGAGGCCGTCATGCTCTTCACCCGCATCTGCCAACCGCAGTTCCTCACTGATTCCTCTCGCTTCCGGCCGACCGATCACGAGGGGATCTTCGAGAAGCTCGATGACGGCTACTTCGTCGTCGCCCTCGACTACGTCTTGGAGGCGGACGAGGACTCGCAGTATCCGATGGAGGACGTGCTGGACGAGTTCCTCTGCCACCTTGAGGCCTTTCAGGTCGCACCGAGCGAGCATCCGTCCGGCCAGGTGGACCTCTTCGCGAACTCTCAGCTGCCCCGGCTCCAGGACGCCGTCGAGAGGCTCGTGGGTCGACGCGCGTACAACGTCGCGGTCGCCGATGAAGATGGTGACACGCGGGTCACCTTGGTGATCGACGACTCGGTCGCCGAAGCGAAGCTGTAGGCCTCCCTCACGACGGCTGCCGCCGCCGTATGACGGCCGCGTGGGTCCCGGCCGATGGGTGGGAGCGGCCCTGTCCGATGCGCCATGGCGCATGATGGTGCGGGCCAGATTCGGGTCGGGCGCCCGGTTGGATGGTCCTAGCGGTAGAACCGCATCCCGGACTTCATATCCTCGATCAGGGTGCCGCGCGGCTGCCGGGCAGCCACCCATGCCAGCGCCATGTCGCCGACGCAGCCGCCCAGGTGGATGGCCGCGGGGAGGACCAGCCAGCCTCCGAGCGGGACGAACGCGACAACAGGGAAGAGCAGGCCTCCCAGGATCACCAGCGGCGCGAGCGCGACGATCAGGAACTGCGTCTTGGTGAACCTCTTCCCGGGGGCGGTGCAGTAGAACGCCGGGATGGCCTTGCCGATCATCGTGACGCCGAACTTCGGCTTAGCCCCGAATGCCGCGACGACGACTCCGTGGATCCCCTCGTGGGTCACCATCAGGATGAAGGTCAGGGCGAGGGTGACGACGAGGCCGACGAGCATCGCCAGGCCTGAGAACACGAACGAGGTGGAACCGTCCTCGCCTGCCCAGGCGAGGAAGTACAGCACCAGCCCAAGGGCCATCAGCACGATGCCCGCGATGTTCATGAAGAGCACGACGCTCTTGCCGGGCGTCCATTCAACTGCGTCGGAACTCGTCGTCGGGTTCTCTTCGGTCATGCCCGACGGTAACCGACGAGGGGTCCGAACCAGCATGCCCGTGACAACGGTGGCGTCAGTCCGCTCCCTGAGCGACGGTGGTCCTCCGGCCGAGCGCGACGGTCGCCATGACCGCTCCAGCCACGAGGACGAGCACGACGACGATCGCGTTCCGCAGTCCGTAGTGCTCGCCGAGGAAACCGAGCAGGGGAGGGCCGACCAGGAAAGCCACGTAGCCGATCGACGCGGCGAACGAGACCCGCGCCGTCGAGTCCGGACCCGACGAGCCGGCGGCGGAGATGGCGACCGGGAACCCGTTGGCGGCGCCAAGCCCCCACAGGATCACCGACGCGGCCGCAATCACCGGATTGTCGACGAAGGCGACCAGGGCCAGTCCGACGGCGCCGATCACGGCGCTCGCGCCCAGCACGGCCGCCTGGCCGAAGCGGTCGACGAACCATCCTCCGCTGAAGCGCCCGATCGTCATAGTCGCGGCGAAGATCGCGTAGACGCCCGACCCGAGCGTCGCGCTGAACCCGTGGCCGTCGACCATCAGCAGCGGCAGCCAGTCCGTCGCCGTGCCCTCAGCCATCGCGAGCGCCAGCACGATGACGCCGATCAGCAGCAGCCTGGGGTCGCGCCACACCTGGGTGCGCGGGGTGTCGTGCGCGACGTGCGACCGGCGTCCGACGTTTGCGGGCATCGGACGGATCGCGAAGGTCAGCGCGACGATCACCGCGACGGCGACGATCAGCATGTGCGTCACCACCGGGAAGCGGGCGGCGGTCAGCGCCATGCCGATGCTCGCGCCGACGGCGGTCGCGAGGCTGTAGGCGCCGTGCAGGAGGGGGAGGGTTGAGCGGCCGAGTGCAAGTTCGACCTCGCCACCCTCGACGTTGAGCCCGATCTCTGCCGCTCCCATCCCCAACCCGAAGATGCCGAGGCCGAGCGCCACGATGGGCCCGCTTCCGAGGCCGGCGCCGACGCCGATCACGGCCGCCCCGATCGAGAAGAGGGTGGCGCAGATGAGGGTGATCCGCTTGGCGCCGAACCGTGCGACCAAGGGTCCGCCGGCCAGCACGCCGACCATCGACCCTGCCGACAGGCCGAGCAGGATCAGGCCCATCTCCACCGTCGACGCGCCGACGAGGTCGCGGATGTCTGGCGTCCTCGAGACCCACGACGACATGACGAGCCCTGAGAGGGCGAACAGCACCAGGAGCCCGTTGCGACGGGCTTGAGGCGTGGCGAGCATGGATGACTCCAGGAGAGAGCGAGCGGCTACAGCAGAGTCTGTCGGAGATTCGCCATCAGTCGCGAACCGGTCCGCGAGGGGGAAAGTGTGAATGACCTCTCTGTCAGTCGACTACCCACTCACATGCGGCTTCGGGTCTATGTGACCCATGCAGGAGCGCCACCGATGAAGCCGCTCGTGAGCAGCGTTCCCGAGACCATCTTCGTGCGGTGAGCGAGCTCGGTGGTATCTGGCCACCCGGGCCCCTGAGTACATCTGCGCAGATGGCTGACGGCGTGCCCACCGCCCCAGGGTGGACACGCCGTCGGGCTATGGAGAGGCTCAGCCCTTGACGGCGCCCTCTGTGATGCCAGCCATGAACTGCTTCGCGCCAAGCGCGAAGATCAGTAGCAGCGGAAGGACGGCGATCAGCGATGAGGCCATGAGCATGCCGTAGTCCGTGCCGTGTGCGGTCTTCAGCTGGCTGAGGGCGACCTGCAGGGTCAGCTTGCTCGGGTCGTTCAACACGATCAATGGCCACATGAAATCGTTCCAAGAACCGATGAAGGTAAACATCCCTAGGAACGCCAATGCGGGACGGATCGTAGGAAGGCAGACGTGCCAATACTGGCGCAGGAACCCCGTTCCGTCGATTGTGGCAGCCTCCAGAAGCTCCGTCGGCAACGCATTGGTGGTGTACTGGCGCAACCAGAACACGCCGAAAGCGCTCGCCAGGGATGGGAAGATTAGCGCCTTCAGGTCACCCACCCAACCAAGCTTGCTCATGAACAGGAACTGCGGGATGGTTGCTAACTGTGAGGGCAACAGAAACGTCGCGAGGACGATGGTGAACAGCACATTCTTGCCGGGGAAGGTGAACTTGGCGAAGGCGAACGCCGCGAGCGAGGAGATCAGCAGCACGAGCACCGTAACACTGACTGCCACGATGAGGGTGTTCGACATCGCGCCCCAGATGTTGATGCGCTCCATAATCGACCCGTAGTTGGTCGCGAGCTTGTCGCCAGGCGTCATCACCGGTGGGTACTGGTAGATGACGGCCGACTCGTTCGTTGAGAGGACGAACATCCAGTAGAACGGGAACAGCGAGACGAGTGCGCCAGCGAACAAGGCCAGGTGACGGGGAATCGCACCCCGCCTCGTTAGCGGCTTTCTTCTCGGTCGCCGATTGGTCTCGATCGCCGCGCCGGCAAGAGCAGCCGGTACAGCGCGCTCACTCATGGAACTCATCGCACACCCCTCACCTTGCGCTCACGCGTAACGAGCCAGTTGATGGCCGAGAAGAACATCACCACGACGAACACGCCCCAAGCGATGGTGGCGCCGTATCCGAAGCGGTTCTCCTGGAATGCGACGGAGTAGAAGTACAGGACCATCGTCAGCCCGGAGTTCCCTACGCCACCCGCCGATGCCGATCCGGAACTCATTGACGAGGTCAGGACCTGGGCCTCTGTGAAGCTCTGGAGCGAACCGATCGTCGACATCAGGGTGATGAACAGTACGATCGAGCGCAACTGTGGCAGAGTGATGTGGAAGAACGTCCGCCACCCGTTGGCCCCGTCGATTGCTGCCGACTCGTACTGTGTCTTGTCGATGGCCTGGAGCCCCGCGAGGATCAGGAGGGCGTTGTATCCGACGAACGACCAGGTCGTCAGCGCGGAGATGGCGATCTTGATGCCCCACTCGTTCTGGAGCCAGGCGATGTTGTCGAAACCGAAGAGGTTGACGAGTGAGTTGGCCAAACCGAACTGACTGGAGAACAGCGAACTGAACAAGATGCCCATTGCCACCATCGAGGTGACGTTGGGAATCAGGTAGATGACGCGGTAGGTGGTCGAGAATCTCAGGGTTGAGTTCAGCATCAGGGCCACAATCGTCGCGATCACCAAGGTGGGAACCGTGCCCATGACCCACAACACGATCGTGTTGACCAGTGACTTGTAGAAGAGACGGTCGGTGATCAGGTACCGGAAGTTCTCCAAGCCGATAAAATGAATGTCGCCGAGCCCTGACCAGTTGGTGAACGCCAGGGCCATGGTGAACACCATGGGCATGGCGCCGAACAGCAGGAACAGGATGAAGTACGGGGATACGGCACCGTACTGAGGCAGCGCCTTCTTGACGCGCTGCCAGGTCGACAACGTACGGAAGTTGTCGACCGGCGGGGAGATCTGGGCATCTCCACGCCTACTGGCAGACACGCTCATTTCACCGTAAGGCCGACCTGCTGCGCGAGGCGTTTCGCAGCGGTCACGGCATCGTCCCACGCCTTGTTTGGATCCTTGCCAGAAGCCTCGACGAGGTCGATCTCGGCATAGAACGGCGCGTTGACAGTGCCCTCGTTGAAGTGCTCGAAGCGCGGAATGATGGTCTTTGCGGCGTGGCCGAAGACCTCTGCGGCCACCTGGCCACCGAGGAACTCGACGGGCCCCGCGACCTCAGGCATCGTGAAGGACGCCGGCGTAGCAGGGAAGTTACCCTTGTCCTCAAACTCGTAGGCCTGGTTCTGAGCGTTGAGAAGGAACCTGATGACCTCGAATGACTTGGCGGGGTCCGCCACGCCCTCGGGGACCGTCAGGAACGAGCCGCCGTTGTTGAACGCCTCTCCCGGGTGCTCGCAGACATGCCACTTTCCTGCGGTCTCGGGAGCGTCGACCATCAGGTCCGCCAGGTGCCAGGACGCCCCAAAGTCTGCGGGCAGGCGGCCTTCGCTGACGGCGGCGGCGCTGTCGGCAGTGTTCGACTCAATGGTCGCGACGATGCCGGCGTCGAGCGCCTTCACCGCGGTATCCCATGCGCTGCGGATGTGCTGCTGATCTCCGATGAAGACTCCATCGGCGTCGATGAAGCCCTTGCCGCTCTGCTGCCATCCGGTGTCGAACAGTCCGCTTGCGTTGCGGATGAGGTAGGTGTTGGGCTTGGCCGCCAGGAGCTTCTTGCCGAGTTCGATGTACTCGTCCCAGGTGCGGATCGACGCGGCAAGTTCCTGGGGATCGGTGGGGAGGCCTGCCTGTTCGAAGATGTCTACACGGTAGAACAGTGCGGTGGGTCCGACGTCGATCGGGATACCGATCTGCTTGCCGTCCTCGGTGGTGGCCTGGTTCCACTTGTACTCGAGGTAGTCGCCCTTGATGTCCGCAGCGCCTAGCGTGTTGAGATCGACGAAGAACTTGGCTTGGCTCTTGAAGAAGGCGATGTCCTCACCCTTGACGCCAGTGATGTCAGGGAGGCCTGAGCCCGCCGTGAAGGTCGTGGTGAGCTTCTGCTTGAAGTCGCCTCCGATGACATCCTGGCGGACCTGGTACTGGGGGAACTGAGACGCAACCTCCCCGAGCGCTCGCTTGCCGAAGCCCTCGGGCCAGGTCCACAGGACCAAGTTGGTGGCCGCGCCTGCGGATCCGCCAGGCGTGGAGCCGCCCTGTGGTGCGGCCGACGAACAGCCGGCGAGCCCGAGGGTCAGAAAGCCGAGCCCTGCAGCTCCGCCCTGGATGATTGCTCTTCGTGAAACTGTCATGTCTCTCCTAGTTAGTGGATGTGGAGTAGCTGGGGGCCCAAGTAGGCATGAAGGAATCGATCAAGTATGTGCAAGGCGGCTTGGGTGAACGTCCTCGACCATGAGGGGACGCACCGCGCGACGCGAGCGCCGACCCGGTGGGGGCCCGCCCGTGGCGCTTTGTGCTCAAATGGAGCATGACTAGGGATTGCACGTCGCTTGATCTTCCTCGACCGTCGTTGTCCTACCCAATGTAGCAACAAAACTCGACAGAGTGAAGAAGATTGATCGAATTGCTCAAAAACGAGCGAAACTGGCGACTCGTGGGGTACGTTTGCTCTTGTGTTGAAATCTGCCCGTCATGAAGCACTACTCCGCCTGCTCCATGCGCGCGGACCGGTGGCGGTGACCGAGGTCGCCGACATGCTGCAGGCGAGTCCGGCCACGGTTCGGCGCGACATCGCCGAACTGGAGGAACAGTGCCTGGTCGAGCGCACCTGGGGAGGGGTCCAACTCCACCGCGAGATGGACGACCCATTCCAGGAGGCGCTTGCGAGACGGGGCGCCAGCAAGCAGCGCATCGGCGCCGCCGCGGCCGCCCTCATCCCTGACGGGGCGACCGTGATCCTCGACATCGGCACCACGGCGCACTACGTGGCCCTGGCGATGGAAGCCAAGGATGTGACGGTGCTGACCGCCTCCCTGCCAACCTTTGAGCACTTCCGTTCGACCCACCGGGCCGACATCGTCCTGCTCGGCGGGCGTTGGTCCGAGCAGTATCAATGCCTCACCGGCGTGCAGGTTTCCGACGCCCTTGCGCGTCAGCACGCGGATCTTGCCTTCTTAGGATGCTCGGGCATCTCGGACTCCGGGAGGGTCCGCGACACCTCCTACGCGCAGAGCGACGTGAAGCGCGCCATCAGGGCAGCGTCTACCAAGGCCCACCTGCTCGCCGACGCGGACAAGTTCCCCGGAAAGGGCGGCAATTCCCCGTTCGACATCGACGAACTGGACGGGATCATTACCGACGCCGCTCAACTTGCACCGACTCTGGCGGAACGGTGCGCACTCCACAACATCGAAATCAGGACAGTATGAAGCTCACCATCCTCGGCGGCGGCGGTTTCCGTGTGCCGCTCGTCTACAAAGCACTCCTGGCGGACGAGGCCCCTGAGCGGGTCACGCAGCTGCGTCTCTACGACACCGACGCTAGCAGGCTGGAGGCGATCACCCGTGTGCTCCGCGAGCTGTCAGAATCCTCCGACGAGGCTCCCGAGCTGATCAGCACGACCGATCTCCGCGAAGCGATCAGCGACACCGACTTCATCTTCTCCGCCGTCCGTGTCGGTGGCACCGCCGGGCGCGCCTTGGACGAGCAGATCGCACTCAGCCACGGTGTGATCGGCCAGGAGACTGTCGGAGCCGGCGGCATCTCCTACGCGCTGCGCGGCATTCCGGCTGTGCTTGAGGTGGTCAGCGCCATTAAGGAGTTCGCGCCCGACGCCTGGGTGATCAACTTCACCAACCCTGCCGGAGTGATCACCGAAGTGATGCAGCGGCACCTCGGTGAGCGCGTCATCGGCATCTGCGATTCCCCGGTTGGCATGGCCCGCCGCATCATCGACGTCCTGAAGCGGGCCGGTCTGGTCTCGCCGGACGTGCCGCTGCTCAGCGCCGGCAGCGACCGGGTCCGGCTGCGCTACGCCGGCCTCAACCATCTCGGCTGGCTGACCGGCCTCGAGATCGACGGCGAAGACGTGCTCCCGCGCCTGTTCGAGCGCCCCGATCTGATCGAGAGCTTCGAGGAGGGCCGCCTCTTCGGGGCGGAACTCGTCAAGGCGCTCCGCGCGGTACCCAACGAGTACCTGCACTACTACTACTTCTCCCGTGAAGACCTGACCATCGACAGCGGCACCGACCAGACCAGAGGCCGCTTTTTGCTCGAACAGCAGGGCCGCTTCTACGAGGCGGTGGGAACCGCACAGAGCAGCGCCTACGACCTCTGGGAACAGACCCGCCTTGAGCGCGAAGTCACCTACATGGCCACCAACCGCGAGGCTGCGGGAAGCTTCGAGCGTGACGACGCCGACCTGGAGACGGGCGGCTACGACAAGGTGGCGTTGGCCATCATGCACGCAATCGCCAATGACGTGCCCGCGGAGCTGATCCTCAACGTCGCGAACAACTCCATCCTGCCCGACCTGGACGACGCCGCCGTGATCGAGATCCCCTGCCGGGTGGACGGTAACGGCGTCACGCCCCTTCCCGGCGCCGAGCTGCCCGACCATGGGCGAGGCATGGTCGTCAACGCGAAGTATGTCGAGCAGCGCACCATCGACGCTGCCGTCAACAAGTCCCGCCAGGACGCGTTGCTGGCGCTCACCCACCACCCGCTGGTCGACTCGTTCGGCGTCGCCGAGGAACTCCTCGACGACCTCGTGGCCAACTTCGACGACCTCTCCTACCTCAAGGAGCAGTCCTGATGCACGACAACCGCGAGTTGGTGGAGGAACGACTGGAGCGGCTGCGGGAGCGTGTGGCGGGCGGCCTCTACCGTGTCGTCGCACCGCTGGAGGTCTCAGCCTGGCAGGTGCCCGGCGAGCCGGTGCCGTTCGAGGAAGCGGCAGCAGCGCAGTACCTTCCGTTCCCGGTCGACACCCTCTGGGGACCAGCCTGGTCGACGTGGTGGCTTAAGGTCCGCGGGGCCGTTCCCGCCGACGACACCACGCGCAGGCTCGAACTGCGCGTCGACCTCGGATTCGTCGGGGACTGGGCAGGTAACCAGTCCGAGGGCATGGTCTACACCGTTGACGGCTGGCCGTTGAAGGCGGTCAACCCGATGAACCGCACCGTGCCGCTGACCTTCGGCTCCCTGGCTGAGCAGCGTGCCCTGATCGGTGGCGACGGGTCCGTGGAGCTCATGATCGAGGCCGCCGCGAACCCGGACATGACGCTCAAGCTTGGGCGGTCGACGCAGGAGGGCGACACCCTTACCCGGGCCGAACGCCCAGTGTGGCGCTTCGGGGGAGCCGAGATCGTCGAGCGGGACGAGGAAGTCTGGGGGCTTCACCTCGACCTGGACGTGTTGGACGGCCTGATGCGTCAGCTTCCGGTCGACTCGACTTGGCGTGCGGTGCTCCTGCGGGGGCTCGAGGACGCCGCCGACGCCGTTGACACCGACGGTGTCGCAGCCGGCGCGGGTACCGCCCGTGAGATCCTGAAACCACTGCTCAGCAGCGGGGCCGCTGGCTCCGCCCAGCACATGACCGCTGTGGGTCATGCGCACATCGACACCGCGTGGCTCTGGCCGATCCGCGAGACACGACGCAAGATCGTGCGCACCTTCAGCAACGTCGTGGCCCTCGCCGACGAGTACCCAGATTTTCACTTCGCGAACTCGGCACCGCAACACCATCTGTGGGTCAAGCAGGACTCGCCTGAGGTGTATGACCGCGTGCGTGAGGCCATCGACCGTGGCCAGTGGCACTTTGTCGGCGGTATGTGGATCGAGCCCGATGCGATGATGCCCAGCGGCGAGTCGCTGGTTCGCCAGTTCACCTCCGGGCTGAGATTCATGAAGGACGAGTTCGGGGTCACCACCGACTGCCTCTGGCTGCCCGATTCGTTCGGCTACAACGGGCAGTTGCCGCAGATCGCGCGCCTGGCCGGGATGCGCTGGTTCTTCACGCAGAAGTTGTCCTGGAACCGCACCAACAAGCTGCCCCACCACACTTTCTGGTGGCAGGGGATCGATGGCACGCGCATCTGGACACACTTCCCGCCATGTGACTCGTATGACTCGACCGTCAGCGCCGAAGAGGTGCTGGGCGCCGAGCGCAACTTCAAGGAGAAGGGCCGGGCCCGTCATTCACTGCTGCCCTACGGTTACGGCGACGGCGGGGGAGGTCCTGTCCGGGAGATGGTCGAGCGCGTCCGCCGGTTCGCCGACCTGGAGGGGGGTCCCGTATTGTCCCACGGCTCGCCCGCCGAGTTCGAGCGCTCCGCGCGGGCCGAGTACGACCCCGACACCTGGACGGGGGAGCTGTACCTCGAGTTCCACCGCGGCATCTTCACGTCGCTGATGGCCCTCAAGCAGGGCAACCGTCGCAGTGAGGCTGCACTCCAGGCGATCGAATGGCTGGCGTCGGCCGCCGCGACCGCCGACCACGAGTACCCGCACGTCAAACTCGAGGAACTTTGGCGCCGCGTGCTGGTGCTCCAGTTCCACGACATCCTTCCCGGCAGCAGCACAGCCTGGGTCAACCGCGAAGCCATTGCCGAATACGACGCCATCCTCACCGAGGTCGGGGAACTGCTCGACGTGGCGTGGGACAAGCTGAGCACCGACGGCGGCCACTCCCTCCTTAACCCGTCCGACGCGCGCCGCACAGAGGTTATCCAGGTCGACGGCGACCTTCGTCTGGTGTCGGCGGAGCCCTTCTCCGCCGCCGTGCTGACCCCCGACAGCGGCCTGCCAGAGCAGGTGGCCCCCGTGAGACTCACCCGTGACAGCGACCGGATCGTCCTCGACAACGGGCTGGTCCGCATCGCCATCGAGGCGGACGGCACCCTCAGCTCCGTCCTCGACCTCTCGTGCGAGCGGGAGGTGCTGCTGCCTGGCCAGCGGGCCAATGTGCTGCGCCTGCACCCCGACCACCCGAGCTGCTTCGATGCCTGGGAGCTCGAGGCCCAGTACCTGCGTTCGTCTCAGGACCTCACTGGCCTGGAGGATATCGAGGTAAGGCTCGACTCCGACCTGCGCGCCACGGTGCACGTGACGCGGCAGGTCAACAGCTCCAGGCTCACGCAGGTGATCTCGCTGGACGCCGGTTCAGCTGCTGTCGACTTCGCCGTCGAGGCGGACTGGCAGGAGCGGGAGAAGCTGCTCAAGGTCGTCTTCCCGCTCGACGTGCGCGCCACCCACACCGCCGCCGAGATGCAATTCGGACACGTGGATCGTCCCATCGCCGTCAACACGTCGTGGGACCACGCGAGGTTCGAGACCGTGGCGCATCGTTGGCTGTGGCTGCGCGAGCCGGGCTACGGCGTCACCCTCAGCACCGACAGCGGCTACGGGCACGATGTCGTCGTGGCCGGTGGCTCCGAGGCCAGTCCCACGGGCGGCGTCGAGGCGAGGCTCAGCCTTCTCCGGGCACCCAACTCGCCCGATCCCGCCGCCGACGCTGGCAGGCACACGCTGCGCTATAGCCTTGCCGTCGGTACGGATCTGGAGGCGTCGCACGCTGCCGGGCTACGGCTCAACCAGCCGCTCCGGGTGCTCGCCGGTTCGTTGAACCTGTCGGCACCGGTGAGCCTGACCCCCGCCAGCGAACAGTCTTGGGCGGTGATCGACGCGATCAAACCTGCCTTCGACGGGTCAGGGGACCTCATCGTCCGGCTGCACGAGGCGGCAGGTGCGCGGAGCCGGTTGAGCCTCGAACTAGCGGAGCCGTCAGCCAAAATCACGGAGGTAGACCTGCTTGAGCAGCCCGTCGAGCGGGCCACGCAGCAGTTCCCGGGCGGGAAGGTGGCTGGTGCCGTCACACTCGCCCTTCATCCATTCCAGATCCTCACGCTCCGTCTCCGGAGGAACGCATGAAACTCCTATTCATCTGCATTGACGGCGTCAGGGTAGATGTGGCCCTCCCAGCTGCCGTTGCTGCGGACCCCGGTTTCGCAGCGCCCGACCACCCGTCCGACCAGCGGTTCAGCACGGGCGGCGCCGACAACACGGTCGACGTCGCCGCTGCCGCGGGACCGCTGATGCCCACCTTGGCTCGGCTGCACACCGCCGCGGGCCACTCCGGGGGGCGGATCATTCCCATGTGGATGACGCCGCCGACCGACTCCGGGCCGGGGTGGTCGTCGATCCTGACCGGCTCCACCCACGAGGAGTGCAACGTCTGGTGGAATGAGTTCGTGGGCCACGACCTGGCCCGCCGACCTGACATTCTCTCCAGGGTCTACTTCGCCAACCCCGCCGCCCGGACGATGGTCGCGGCGACTTGGGATGCTTTCGTCAAGGCGCCGGGCCCGATCCTCCAGTCGCGGACCGACCAGCAGCGCACCGGGCAGCACCAGGTGTTCCACCCCGGGATCAGCCGCGGGATCGGCGTCTCCGACGCGGAGGTCGCCGAGTGGGCCGCGTGGCGTCTGCTGCACGAAGGCCCGGACGCCTCAGTGGTGTACTTCGAAGGAGTGGACGCTGCGGGCCACGAGTTCGGTGCCGACTCCGAGGAGTACCGCTGCGCGATGCGCCAGGCCGACGAGTGGACGCGCCACCTCGTCAAGGCAGTGTCGGAACGCCACGAACAGTTGGGGGAGGACTGGCTGATCGCTGTCACCACCGATCACGGCCACAAGCCGGAAGGCGGCCACGGGGAGGACGAGGTGGAGGTGCGCCGCAGCTTCCTGATCACGCACCGCGTGGGCGGGCGGCTGCCCGAGCCGCTGGCCGCGGCCTCCGTCCTGCGGAGTGAGCAGGTGATGTGGCTGCTTCTAGACGCGCTGGGCATCCGCCAGGGCAGTTGGGACGCTGAGGATGTCGGCGTCCAGCGCGACGTCGAACCTGTCGGTCCCACCCGCGATCCGTCGTTCGAGTGGTGATCAGTCGGCCCAGGCCCTGACCCGGCGCACCGTGCCGCGGAACGGGTCGGCCCACTGGCCCCCGTACTCGCCCGCGCCGACGCGCCAGCGCCAGGTGCCCTGCGCCAGCGGTCCTGCGAGCTGGTCGTCGACCCGTCCCACCGCGTCGCCGTCGACCCAGACTCCCGGTTCAGGGCCGTTGGCCACGACGATGCTCACCTGGGCCCCCGGTCGGTTCTCGTGTGAGGTCGCCCAGGTCTCGCCGCTGCTAGTGAACGCCATCCAGCCCAGGAAGTTCTCCGACGACAGGCTCATCGCCGCCAGCGGCTCTGCGGACCCGTCCGGCGCCGGGCCTAACCTGGTCAGCAAGACCTGCCAGGCATCCTGCATCGCCGTGGGCAACGTCGCGTCGACCTGGAGGACGAAGCCTCTGGCCAGCTCCAGATCGAACTCGGCTTCGCCGTCAGGGCAGACGTCGGCCACCAGCCGCAGCCCCTCTGCCTGCCACGGAATCTCCCTCCCGCCGAGCTTTGAGGGCAGCGGGAACGCGAACTGGTCGTCGGCGCGGCTGAGAGCCAGCCGTCGACGCGCCTCTACTGAGCGCGCGATCTCCGGCAGTTCGACGGCCGGGCACAGCGACCTCACCTGACACTCGCCCCTGCGGGGGTCGAACTCGTAGACGCGCGCGGCCCCCGCGCCGCCGAACGGCAGTTCCTGATAGTTGACGGCGTGGTACTCGCGCCCAGGCAGGCTCACGCGGGTGCTGGGCCATTCGTGCCCGCCGAGCACGAGGAAGGCCTGTGGGTGGCTGCTCAGCAGCGCCTGGATCAGCTCTCCGTGCGGAGTGAGGGCGCCGTCGTGGGCCGTCTCGTGGCTCACCACGATGGTGGGGACGTCGGCGTGCGCCGTCAGCACCTCGTCGGCCCAGCGCCAACCGGTCTCGGACGGTCGCCAGTCCAAAGCCAGCACCCCGAGTCGAGTCTTGTGTGAGGCGGTGACCACGCGCCACGACGGGTAGCCGCCTGGGCCGTGTTCGATTCCTGCCGCGTGACCTCCGGCCAGCAGTTGGCAGCCTGGCCCGAAGGTGGCTCGGAACGGTGTTGGGCCTCGTTCATCGTCCGAGTGGTGGGCGACATCGTGGTTGCCGGTCGCGATGGTCATGCCAGGCCGTCCCAGGAGCGTCGCCCCGGCAGCGAGTACGGCCAGCGCGGCCTCGACCTCGTCCGGCCAGCCGTGTTCGGTGACGTCGCCGACGTGGACGATGTGGCGCAGCGGGGCGATGGCTCTGCGGTCCAGCAGTGCACGGACATGGCGGAAGGTTTCGCGCAGGAACTCGGGGCGTCGACGTTCGCCGTCGAAGAGGTACTGGGTGTCGCCGAACACCAATATCGAGAAGGGCGTGGTCATCGCGCAGCACCCAGCATGTCGCGCAGTCGCCTGGCGCGGGGGTCCTCGCTCAATGCCAGCAGGTTCGTCAGCTGCTGCCGGGTGGGCGGGGTGCCTGCACCCTGCGGCGACGCGAGCACCGCACTGGCGACGAAGGCAGCGACATTCAACTGGTCCTCCAACCCGGCGCAGGGCAGGCCGTGCGCGAAGGCGAGGGCGGCCAGCGTCGTGTCACCGGCTCCGGTGGTGCTGCGTGGGGTCACCGGGAAGGCAGGTACCGTCGCCTCCGCACCCGTGCCCGAATCCACGGCGACCATGCCTGCCGCACCCCTGGTCACCACGACCAGAGGCACACGGCGGGAGAGCCGCCGCGCAGCAGCGAGGGGGTCGGCGAGGCCTGTGAAGGAGGTCGCTTCCAAGTCGTTGAGCATCCACACGTCGGTCCCGCCAAGGCCGCTGAGCTCGTCATCGCTCCAGCGCCCGGTGGGGTCGAAGCCGCGGGACGCGAATACCGTCGAGCCTGCGGCGCGGGAGCGCTGCAACCACGGGGCGGCGGGGTCGCGCAGGTCGACGATGATGGCCGGGACGTGGAACGTCTGGTCGGCCAGGTGTGCGGCGACGTCGGTGGGGAGGTCGTCCTCGACGGTCAGCATGGCCCGGTCGTGCGACAGCGACATGGCGACGGTGACGGGCAGCCGCCACCCTTCGTGCCGGGCCGTCAGGCTGGTGTCGATGCCAGCGGCCTGGGCCTCGCTCAGCAGACGCAGGCTGGAGTCGTCCGAGCCGACGGCGGTGGCAAGCGAGGTGTTCATGCCTAGTGCCGCGCAGATGCGTGCCATGGTGGCGATGCCGCCCCACATCTCGTGGAAGCCTCCCGCGTACCGTTCCTCGCCTGGCTCGGGGAGCTGGTCCACCCCCGTGAAGATGAGGTCGCGGTAGGAGAGGCCGACGGTGAGCACATCGGCGGTGGGGGAAGCCTGCATGGCACGGAATCTACCGGCAGTGGACGAAAATTGAGCAAACTCGCTCGAAATGGTCAAAGATAATCAGGCTGGTTATGCTGAGGGGCGGACGACTTCTGGGAGGACCTTTGAGCGGCGCGACGACGACCAGCACGCGGCTGCCCCAACGGGTGGCCGCAGTGCTCTTCGACATGGACAACACCCTGGTGGCTTCGGAGGATGCCTGGTTCGCGGCTGCTCGGCAGCTCTGGGAGGAGGCTGGCGGTGACGCCGCAGGCAAGGGGGTCCTCGGCGGCACGGTGCGCGATGTCGTCGACGATTTGCTGCGCGACTTTCCCGACGCCAACCCGGTCGCCTTGTCGCAGCGGATGATCGACCTGCTCATGGGACAGCTCGCGGATGGGGTGCGACCGACAGCCGGAGCGCTCGACCTTATCCAGCGGCTGAGCATCACGGTGCCGATCACCATCGCCTCCAACTCGCCTACCGCCGTCGTCGAACATGTGGTCTCCTCGCTCGGCTGGGGCCAGATGTTCACGGCCGCGCTCGGCACCGAGGACGTGGAGCACCCCAAGCCGGCCCCCGATCTGTACCTGACAGCCGCCGCCTGCTGTGGAGCGGCGATCGGCGACTGTGTAGTGTTCGAGGACTCCCCGATGGGCGCGATGGCGGCCCGCGCAGCTGGCGCATTCGTCGTGACCATCGGGCCGGAGGCGGCACACCTAGGCCACCTCAACGTTGCTGACCTGACCGATCCGCGGATCTCCGCATGGCACCCGGAGGCTCTCTCGTGATGCTTTTGCCCACCCCCCGACACGTCCGCCTTGAGGACGGCGTGCTGCGCCTTCCTGCGCCCCTGCCGATCAGGGGAGGTGGGCCGGGGGCGCGTCTGCTCTCCGAGCGGTTGGGTAGGGCAGCGGGCGTCTCCACCACCACCGGCGATGGAGTCGGCGTGGACTTCCACCGCGAGAAAGACCTGTGCCCCGAGGCGTACCGACTGCTGGTGTCCCGGGAGGGTGTGCAGATCTTCTCCGGTGACGACTCCGGGGAGGGCTGGGCCGTGCAGACCCTGCTGCAACTCCTGCCTACCCAGGTGGTAGGGCCTGGCCCGATGGAACCCGACGACCTGACCCTGCCGTGCGTCGACATCGAGGACGAGCCCGCCTTCGCCTGGCGTGGCTCGATGATTGATGTGGCGCGCCACTTCCTGCCGCTCGACGGCCTGCTCAAGCACCTCGACGTCATGGCTGCACACAAGCTCAACGTCCTCCACCTGCATCTCACCGACGATCAGGGGTGGCGGGTGCCGGTCGCGAAGTACCCGCGGTTGACGGAGGCAGGAGCGTGGCGTCCCGGCACGCTGCCAGGGCACCAGCCCCCACCGGACGAGGACGATCGGGATGACTTCCCCCAGCACGACGGCCGTCCCCATGGAGGTCACTACACCGTGGAGGAGATCGGGCGCCTGGTCGCCCGGGCCGCGGAACTCGGCATCACGATCATGCCGGAGATCGACATGCCCGGCCACATGGAGGCGGCCATCGCGGCCTACCCGGAGCTGGGTGCGTGCGATCACGTGAAGCACCCACGGACCTGCTTCGGTATCTCCGACCATGTCCTGGCCTTGACCGATCGGTCCGTCCAGTTCTGCAAGGACGTGCTCGACACTGTAATGGAGCTCTTCCCGGGCTCCCCCATTCACATCGGCGGCGACGAATGCCCATCCGTTGAGTGGTTCAGCGACCCGGCCTCGCAGGCGTTGATGGCGCACCAGGGGATCACGACCGGGCAGGAGGCCCAGGCGTGGTTCGAACGGCAGATCTGTGAACATGTGCTGGCCGCCGGCCGCCGTCCTGTCGCCTGGGACGAGGTGCTCGAACTCGGCGCCCCTGAAGGGATCACCGTCATGGCGTGGCGTGACCGCGCCGCGATCTCCGAGGCCGCCGTCCGAGGGTTCGACGTGATCGCCGCCCCCGTCCAGTACACCTATCTCGACTACGGGCAGTACGACGCCCCCGACCAGCCGGTGACCATCGGCGGGCCGACCACGCTGGAACAGGTGGCCGGTTTCGCCGACGAGCTGCGCATCGATGACGCCGCTCAGCCGCACGTGCTCGGAGGCCAGTTCCAGCTCTGGACCGAGTACGTCCACACCTGGGGTCGGGCCGAGACGCTGCTGTGGCCTAGGGGAAGCGCCCTGGCTCAACAGCTCTGGGCGGGCAGCACAGAGGGCGCCGACAGCCTGGACGGCCTGGACCGCCACCTCCAGCGGCTCACCGCGATGGAGGTTAATTGGTGCCGCGAACCCATCGATACCACCTCAGCCTGAAGGGAATCCAGTATGCGTCCCATCACCAACCCACCTGGTGAGGCCCTCGTCGCGGAGATCCGCGGCTGGGCGGCCCGCATCGACGCCACAGTCGGTCCTGTCGCCGCCGAACGCTTCGAGGCGATGCTGCTCGACACCTGGGGCACCACCATGACGCGTGGCCCGCAGGGGGTCTTCGTCATCACCGGCGACATTCCCGCCATGTGGTTGCGGGACTCCTCCGCACAGGTGCTGCCCTTCCTGCGGCTCGCCCACGTCCGGGAGGTGGCGGAGGTGCTGCGGGGCGTCGTGACCAGGCAGTGGGCCTGCATCGCGCTGGACCCGTACGCCAACGCCTTCAACGACGGGCCTACCGGCGCACACTTCGACGCGGAGGACCTGGAGCTCGACCCTGGGGTGTGGGAGCGCAAATACGAGATCGACTCGCTCGCCTTTGCTGTGGACCTCGCCGCACGGCTGTGGCGCACCACCGGCGACGCAGGCCATCTGGATGCCGCCGTCCGCTCCGGCTGCCGAGCCATCGTCGAGCTCTGGCGCACCGAGCAACGCCACTTCGAAGGGTCGACCTACCGCCACGTCCGCGACTCGGAGCCGGGCGATACCCTCGGGCCGGACGGGCGCGGCACCCCGGTCGCCCACACGGGCATGACCTGGAGCGGCTTCCGGCCCTCCGATGACGCCTGCACCTACGGATACAACATCCCCGCCCAGTTCATGGCATTGCGGGCACTGCGGCAGATCGGCGAGTTCGCCGACCACTGGGGAGAGGAGTCGTTGAAGTCCGATGCCACCGCGCTGGCCGACGAGATCGCAAACGGCGTGGAACGCTATGGCGTCGTCGAAGGGCGGTTCGCCTACGAGGTCGACGGGCTGGGAGGGCAGCTGTTCATGGATGACGCGAACATGCCGTCACTGCTGTCGCTGCCGCTGACCTCGGACGTCGCCAGCGCCGACCCGCGGTACCAGGCCACTCGCGATTGGGTGCTGAGCGAGCGCAACCCCTTCTTCTATTCCGGACGCTATGCCGCCGGCATCGGCAGCCCGCACACGCCACCGCGCTACGTGTGGCACATCGCCCTGGCGGTGCAGGGCCTGACCGGCACCCCCGAGGAGGCTCGCGCCTGCCTGCAGACGATCCTCGCCACCGACGGCGGTACCGGCTGGACGCACGAGGGCTTCGACGTGGACGACCCGGACACGTTCACTCGTGCCTGGTTCAGCTGGTCGAACTCCATGGCATGTGAGCTGATGATGACGATCGCAGACGGCAGCCAGCGAGGAGTCTGAGATTCTCGACCCACCGAGTGGTCATCCCTACTTTGGGGATATCGGAGCAGGTCTTGAATAGCGTCATCCTGTCGTCCGACAGTCGGACCGGCCCGTGCGCGTGCTTGAATCGTCGCCATGTCCTCGAAGAAGCAGCCCGAAGCCGTGTCCGCCGACCGTCTGCAAGCGGTCGCCTCGGCGGTCTATGTCGCCGTCACCGGAGATCTCGACCATCCCGACGGCGGTGACAACCCGGTCTCCAGCGTGACCGACTCGGCATCGCTGAAGGCCTACGTCGAGAGCTATCTGGACGGCTATGAGGTCTCGGCCGAGTCTCTCGGCGCGGCGGAGGCGGAGGGCTTCAGGTCAAGTCCAGTGGAGTGGTGTAGCGGTTCCTTCGTTTAGGCGGTGAGGGCGAGGGGT
>JAQDQK010000020.1 GCA_027658995.1 Propionibacteriaceae bacterium AM104-82 | reverse complement strand
CCCAGCCGCTACACTGGCGGCATAAACCCGGAGGTCAACCAAACCTTCAGCGGACCCGAGCGTCCATACAACGAGGTGCGTTTCCGCATCCCGGTCAGTACAGAACGGTTTGTCCACCGACCACGACTCACGGCCCAACTCGACCAGAGCGCGCACCTGCCGCTGACCGTCGTCTCCGGCCCGGCAGGCACGGGCAAGACGCTCGCGGTGGCCGACTGGACCAGACAAGGCACGCAGGCGGGCACCGTCGCATGGGTGTCCCTCGACAAGGGCGACGCGAGCGTCGCGAAGTTCTGGGGATCGATGCTCGCGGCGCTGCGGATCGCCAGCCCCGAGACCATGTCTGAGCTGCGCAAGCACCTGAATCCTGAGGCCGCGTTCCTGCAGGACATCGCAGCACGGGTGGGGCGTTTGACGCTCGTCCTCGACGACGCGCACACCATCGAATCGGGCACCACCATCCAATGGCTGGAGGACCTGCTGAGGTGGCCACCAGAGGGGCTGCATATCGTGCTGGTGACGCGGCACGAGCCGCCGCTCCCGCTGCAGCGGATGCGCCTCGAGGAGGCGCTCGCCGAGGTCCGCTTCCAGGATCTGACCTTCACCCGCGATGAGGGACGTGCGCTGCTCGCGGAGGGCGGCGTCCACCTGCAGGGCTCCACGCTCGACCAGTTGATGACCTGTACGGGTGGATGGGCCGCCGCCCTGCGACTGGTCGCCGCGCGGCTGCGTTCCTCCTCCGACCCCGCGGAGACGATCGCCCGGTTCGGCCGGATCGCATTCCCGATCTCCGAGTATCTGTGGGAGGAGGTGCTGCAGAACCTGCCGTCGTCGTACAACGAGTTCCTGCAGCGCACCTCTGTGTGTTCCAAGCTGTGCGCGCCGCTCGCCGCCGAGCTGAGCGGTGAGGCGGGCGCGGCCCAGATGCTGCAGAACCTGTCGCGCGAGCAGTTGCTCAGCCACGAGTTGGCCGACACCGGCTGCTACCGGGCGCACTCGCTGCTGAACACGCTGCTGCACGCCAGGCTGAAGGCGACCCGCCCGCAACTCGAGCAGGAGCAGCAGCGCATCGCGGCGCTCTGGTACGAGCGGCACGGCCAGTGGATGCAGGCCCTGACGCACGCGGTCGCCTCCGAGGACTGGGACTTCGCGGGCGCGCTGGCGGTCCGCTCCGGAGCCGTCGCGCTGTTCGGGGCCGACCGGCACCGCTTCCTCGACCTGGTCGCCACCATCCCGGGCGCGGCCACCATCGACAACCCGGAACTCGCCGTCACGCTCGCGGCCGCGGCGTACAGCCAGCGCGACGCGACGACCGTCGCGGTCCTGCTCGACCGCGCCGCGCCTGGGGTCGAGACGCTGCCCGAGCCGAGGCGCAGCATCGCGGCCTTCGCCGTCCACCTGATCACGGCCGGGCAGGCGCACCGGGACAGCGACGGGGTGGCGCTGCGGCGCTCCGCGACGCTTGCCGACAATCTGCTCGCCGGCATCCGCGGCATCGACGCGCCCGGCTGGTCGGAGCACCGCGGGCTGACCACGACCATCCGAGGCGTCGCCGACCTGTGGGCGGGCAACCCCTATTCGGCGTTGGCGCGCCTCAATGAGGGCGCCGCGACGCTGCCTCTGGAGGAGCACACCGCATTCACCGAGGTCTACACGCGCGGCCTGATCGCCGTCGCCGAGGGCATGGCGGGGTGGGTGGACCGTTCCCGCACGACCGCGGAGGAGGCGATCCAGGTCGCCGAGCGGGACGGCCACGCCTCGCGCTCAGACACCCAGTGGCATGGCTGGCACGGTCGGCCGCCCAGTTGCGCGCGGGCACCCTTGAGGCGGCGCGGGCGTCGCGGCAGCGCTGCGCGGAGGTGGCGGGCGCCAAGTTCAGCCCGTTCGTCCGCGTCGAACTGAACCTGCTCGCGGCCAGGCACGCGCTCGCAACCGGCGACCCGATCGGCGCGCGTCGCCGCATCGAGGCCGCTGGAGGCGAGTTGGAGGCGCGGCGCGGGATCGACTCGCTGCGGCCGCAACTTGTGGGGCTGCAGGTCGACCTTGCGCTTGCCCAGCACGACTCGGAGCGCGCGGCGCAACTGCTCGACGCGCACGAGCGCGGCCACGACCGCGAGGTCGGCAACCCGCACCTGGTGCAGGTCGCCCGGGCCCGCCTGCTGCTCGCCACGGGTAACCCCGGAGGGGTGCGCGACGCCGTCGCCGAGACGCTCGGCACCGTCGGCTTCCCCGCCGTGCGGGCCTGGCTCGCGGTGTCGGCCGCGGAGGACCAGTTGCGGCGCGACTCGCAGGCCGTCGAGGCCATGGCCGAAGGGCTGAACCTGGCGGCGAGCGACGATGTCGCGCTGCCGCTGATCCGCCCCAACTACCAGTTGTCGATGGCGCTGCGGCGCCACCTCGACCTGGTGGGGACGCACCGCGAGTTCGTGGAGCGGGCATTGGCCACCATCGCGACGGACATCGAGGAGGAGGTGCGCACGCTGCTGCCGCTGACCGAGCGGGAGCGGGCGGTGCTGTTCTACCTTCCGACGATGGCCTCCAACGCGGAGATCGCCAGCGCGCTGTGCGTGTCCGAGAACACCATCAAACAGCACCTGAAGTCGATCTACCGGAAGCTGTCGGTTGGAAGCCGTAGGGAGGCCGTCCGCGTCGCCCGTGCGGCCGGCCTCCTCTACGACGTAGGGGTGTCCGGCTAGGCCGGGATCCGGAAGTTCAGGGCGAGGTCGAGCAGCAGCCTCGCGCCGAATCCGGTGGTGCCGCGGTTGCGCCACCCTCGAGCGGCAGCGGCCTGGGCAGGCCCTGCGATGTCGAGGTGCGCCCACGGGACGTCGTCGATGAACTCCTTGAGGAACAGCGCCGCCGTGATGGTGCCCGCCGTCGGGCCGCCGAGGTTACGCAGGTCGGCGGTGACCGAGTCGAGTTGGTCGCGGTAGTTCGTCACGAGCGGCAGTTCCCAGACCAGTTCGTCGACCCGCTCCGCCGAGGCGCGCAACTGGTCGAGCAGGTCGTCGGAGGTGCCGAGCATCGCCGCGATCTCCGGGCCGAAGGTCGCGAGCGCCGCGCCCGTCAGGGTGGCGATGTCGACGATCGCGTCGACAGGTTCCTCCTGCGCGAGGACGAGGGCGTCGGCCATCACCATCCGCCCCTCGGCATCGGTGTTGATGACCTCGACGGTGGTGCCGCCGCGCATCACGACGATGTCGCCCAGCCTCAGCGCGGAGCCCGAGGGCATGTTGTCGGTGCACATCAGGTAGCCGGTCACCTGAGCGGGGCAGTCCAGGTCCCGCAGCGCCGTCATGGCGGCCAGGATCGCCCCGGCGCCCGTCATGTCGTTCTTCATGGTGGCGTGCACCTCGTCGCCCGGCTTCAGCGCGAGGCCTCCGGAGTCGTAGGTGATGCCCTTGCCGACCAGCGTCAGTCGCCCGCTCGGCTCCCCCGTCGGGCGGTAGACCAGCTTGACCATCACGGGCGGCTCGACGCTGCCCAGGTTGATGCCGAGCAGCCCGCCGCAGCCCAGTTCGAGCAGTTCCTTCTCGCCGAACAGTTCGACCTCGAGGCCCGCGCGCTGGCCGACCTCGACGGCGATGTCGCCCAACCGGGTCGCGGTCAGCATCCCGCCGGGGGTGCCCGCGAGGTCGCGGGCAAGCTCGGCCGTCCGCACCAGGAACCGTCCCCGTGCCACGCCGGCCTCGGCCGCCTGACGCCCTTCGCGCGTGGTGAGCAGCGTCAGCCGCGTGAGCGCAGGGGCGTCGGGGGCCTTCCCGATCCGGTACGCGTACCGGGCAAGGACGACGCCCTCGACGGCCGCCGCTGCCGCGGCCTCCACGTCCCACGCCGTCAGGCAACACGAGCGCCAGCGTGGCGGCATTGGGTACCTCACGGGCGAGCACCGCCGCGGCGTCCCTGACGCCGGTCGCGTTCAGCGCGCCGCGCTCCCCGCCACCCAGGAGCACCTGGATCGGACCCTTCGGCCCTGCGAGCTGGAGCGAGGTGCCGCGCTTGGCGGTGAAGCCCAGTTCGGCGAGCCGCTCCGCGGAGACGCCCAGCGCCTCGGGTGCGGCCTCGGAGTCGCACAGCAGCCAGCCGACCGCCCCCGTCCCCTCCGGCACCTCCGGCAGGGCCGCGACGCCGATCTCCACGGAGCGGTCGGGCAGGTCGATCGGGGGGTACGGGGCTGTGTGCATGCGACAAGCCTTGCGGGGGGCCGATGCAGGGGGCATCACCCAACCGGGGTGACCCGGGCGGCTCACCCACCAGGGTGGACGGCCGGTTCGCGGGCGGGCGCTAGCTCGGTCCGTCGGCTCGCGCCACGGCGACGCGGCGGCGCAACTCGTCGACGAATGCGACCGCATCGGTGCTGCGCAGCGGGATCAGGATCGCCATCCTGCCCTCGTGGTAGACGGCTGCGAGCGACTCGGCGTCGTCGATGGCCGAGATGGCGTCGTAGGCCGCCTCGAGGTCCAGCAGGGCGCCCTCCTGGATCAGGTGCTCGGGGGTGAGCCGCCAGGAGGTGGGGCCGACCATCAGGACGCCGCGCTCGGCGGCGGCCGCCAGGTTGAGGCCGGTCGAGGAGCGTGGCAGCAACCGGGCGACCAGCAGCGTGGCGAGCATGCCGACGACGAAGGCGATCACGGAGTCGGCGACGATGGACCCGGTCAGCCAGCCCATGCCGGCAAGCGCTGGGCCGAGCAGGATCGCGCAGATGGCGCCGACGATCAGCGGTGCGACGACCCACAGGCCCCAGCGCGTCCTCCGCCCAGCGGGGGTGCGGGCGAGGGTGGCGTCGAACGTGGCGTAGTCCTCGACGCTCAGCTCGCCCCTCAGGCGGCGGTCGTCGACGGCCACGGTCTCAGTTGGTCCGCTCGACCAGGTCGCTGCACACCTGGAGCAGCGCGTCCTTTGCCTCGCCGTCGGGCAGCGGCGCGAGGTGGGCCCGGGCGACGTCGGCGTGCCGCTCGACCTCCGCCTTGGCGCGTCCCATCACCGGGTGCGCCCGCAGCCCGGCGAGCGCCTCCGCGAGGGCCTCGTCGGTGGAGAGGTCGCCGTCGATGAGCGCAAGCAGGTCGGCGTCGGCGGGGTCGTTTTCGGCGCGCAGCATCAGCACGGGCAGCGTCGGGACGCCCTCGCGCAGGTCGGTGCCTGGGGTCTTGCCCGTGGTGTCAGAGGTGATGTCGATCAGGTCGTCGGAGAGTTGGAACACCAGGCCGACCTCCTCGCCGAAGGCCGACAGCGCGTCGAGCGTGACGCGGTCGGCGCCGGAGACCATGCCGCCGAACTGCGCGGAGGCGGCGATCAGGGAGCCGGTCTTGTCCGCGATCACCTGCAGGTAGTGCGCAAGCGGGTCGTCGCCGTCGTCGGGGCCCTTGGTCTCGGCGATCTGGCCCTGCACGAGGCGCGCGAAGGTCTCGGCCTGCAGCATCACGTAGTCGACGCCGAGTTCGGCGACGGTCGTCGAGGCGCGGGCGAAGAGAAAGTCGCCGACCAGGATCGCGACGGAGTTGCCCCACAGCCGGTTGGCCGAGGGCGCCCCGCGGCGCAGGTCGGCGACGTCCATCACGTCGTCGTGGTAGAGGCTCGCGACGTGGGTGAGTTCCATCACCATCGCGGCGCGCATCAGGTCGGCCTCGTCGACCTCTCCCCCGAACTTGGAGGCGAGGAAGACAAGCAGCGGCCGGAATCGCTTCCCTCCGGCGGAGATGATGTGCCTGGCGGCCTCCGTGACGAAGGGCGAACTCGCTACTGCGACCTCGACCAGGCGCTCCTCGAACGAGTCGAGGAGCGCCGTCAACTGGTCCTCAAGCGGGGCTTCCGCCACGACACACTCTCCCTAACGGTCAGCGGATGAACTGGGCAGCGTTGGCGAGCAGCGTCAGCACGCCACCCGGCACCAGGCCGAGCACCAGCGTAGCCGCGGCCGACACTACGACCACAATCCAGGTCCACAGCGACGGGTCGGTGACCTCGCCGACGGTGGCCTCGTCCGCGTCCTGGAACCACATCGCGACGATGACCTTCAGGTAGAAGTACGCCGCGATCGCCGAGGTGAGCAGCGCGACAAGGACGAGCCAGCCGTAGCCGCCGACCCAGGCCGCGGAGAACACCGTCAGCTTGCCGATGAAGCCGGCCGTCGGCGGGATGCCCGCGAAGCTCAGCATGAACAGCGTCATCAGGACCGCGATGAACGGGTTGCGCTTCCCGAGGCCCTTCCAGGCGTCGAGGCTGTTGGCCTCGCCGCCCGCGCGGCGCACCATCGTGACGATCGCGAACGCGCCGAGCGTCGCGATGCCGTAGGTGAGCAGGTAGAACGCGATGGAGCTGACCGACGAGACGGGGACGCCGACGCCGCCCTGCACCGCGCCGACCACGCCGACGAGGATGAAGCCCGCGTGTGCGATGGACGAGTAGGCGAGCAGTCGCTTGATGTCGTTCTGAGCGAGCGCGACGGTCGAGCCGAGCAGCATGGTGGCAACTGCCACCACGGAGAACAGCAACTGCCAGTCCCACTGGGCGCCGCCGAGCGCGACGTAGAAGACGCGCAGCAGGCCGCCGACGGCGGCCGTCTTGGTGGCGACCGCCATGAACGCGGTGACCGGGGTCGGGGCGCCCATGTAGACGTCGGGGGTCCATGCGTGGAACGGGACGGCGCCGATCTTGAACAGCACGCCGACCGAGACGAGCAGCAGCCCGGCGAGCAGCAGCCACTGGCTGCTGGTGCCCGCCGAGATGGCGGCGTCGACCTCGGCGAGCTGGAGGCCACCGGAGTAGCCGTAGAGCAGCGCGATGCCGTAGAGCATGATCGCCGAGGCGAGCGAGCCGAGCAGGAAGTACTTCAGCGCGGCCTCCTGGCTGAGCAGGCGGCGGCGGCGCGCCATCCCGGTCAGCAGGTACAGCGGCAGCGAGAAGATCTCGACGGCGACGAACAGCACGAGCAGGTTGTTCGACGAGGCGAACAGCATCATGCCGAAGAGCGCAAACATCAGCAGCGGGAAGATCTCGGTGTGCTCGCGGCGGAGGCGGTCGGCCTCACGCTCGAGCGGCGAACCGGGAACCGTCGATGCGGCAGACGCGAAGGCCGAGCGGCCGTTGCCGAGGCCACGCTCCGCGAACAGCGCCACGCCGCCGAGGCCGGTGACGAGCAGGATCGACCAGAACACGTTGGTCGGCTGGTCGATGGCGATCAGCCCCTCCGCGACGATCGCGGGGGCGCGGTCCATCCAGTTCAGGATCGTCAGGACAAGGGCCGCGAGGACGCCGAGCAGGGCCACCCCGGACTGGACCACGTAGCGGGCCTCACGCGGCAGGACGGCCTCGAGCACGATGCCGAGGCAGCCGACGCCGAGCAGCACCAGGAGCGGCGACAGCGCCATCCACTCCGGGCTGACCGCCGGAATGTTCGGGAGAGTCTCCAACAGGTTGATCATCGGTTGCCTTCCTGGACCTGCGGGGCGGGATCGCTCACGCCGACGGTCACCATCGTGTCGCGGGCCGAATCATCGGCCACCGAGAGGACCGGCTTGGGGAAGAAGCCGAACGCGATCAGGAGGATGAGCAGGGGCGCGACGACCGCCTTCTCACGAAGCGAGAGGTCTGTCGTGACGTGGGTTTCGACCTGCTCCGTGACGGGGCCGGTCATGGTGCGCAGGTACATCCGCAGCACGTAGACGGCCGCGAGCACGGTGCCGAGCGTGATGACGGCGGTGTGGATCGGGTACCGCTGCCACGCGCCCGCCATCACGAGGAACTCGGAGACGAAGCTGCCCATGCCGGGCAGCGCGAGCGCCGTCAGGCCGGAGGTCAGCAGCACACCCGCGAGCACCGGGGCGACCTTCTGGACGCCGCCGTACGCGTCGATGTCGGCGGTGCCGCGGCGCCGGATCATGAATCCGACGACGAGGAACATCGCAGCCGTCGACAGGCCGTGGTTGAGCATGTAGAAGATCGAGCCGCTCAGCGACTGCGTGGTGAGGGCGAAGATGCCGAACACCATGAAGCCGAAGTGGCTGATCGAGGTGTAGGACACCAGCCGCAGCAGGTCCTTGGACTGGATCGCAAGTAGCGCGCCGTAGATGACCGACACGATCGCCCAGATCAGGATCACCGGGGTTGCCCACTGCGAGGCCTCCGGGAAGATCCACAGGCAGATCTTGATCATGCCGAAGGTGCCGATCTTGTCGAGGATGCCGACCAGCAGCGTCGAGGTGCCTGCGGTCGACTGCTCCGCGGCATCGGGCAGCCAGGTGTGCAGGCCCGCCATCGGCGCCTTGACGGCGAACGCGAAGAAGAAGCCGGCAAACAGCCAGCGGCCGATGCTGGTTCCCATCTCGAGGGCCGCCAGGTCGCTGAGCAGGAAGCTCGGCGTGCCTGCGGAGGCGGAGACGGCGTACAGGCCGGCCACCGCGACGAGCATCACGAGGCCGCCGACCAGCGAGTAGATCAGGAACTTGATCGCGGCCTGGCGGCGCTTCGGGCCGCCGTAACCGGCGATCAGGAAGTACGTGGGGATCAGCGTCGCCTCGAAGGCGATGTAGAACAGCAGCACGTCCTCGGCCATGAACACGAACAGAGCGAAGCCCTGCAGCAGCAGCGACAGCGCGAAGAAGACGTTGCTCCCCCAGCGCGCTCCCTCATCCTCGCCGACGTGCCACTCGGCGAGCAGCACGACGGGGACGATGATGACGGTCATCAGCACCAGGAGGCCGCTGATGCCGTCGAGGCCGAGCGCGTAGTGCGCGCCGATCACGGGGATCCAGTTCAGGTCGACCGACAGCGGGGCGCCCTGCGTGCTGAGCACGAAGGCGAGCACGCCGAGGATCGCGGTCGTGAGCGCGATGCCGTAGCCGACGACGCGGGCGACCTGGCCCTTCAGGAGGAACACCACCACCGCGCCGAGGATCGGCAGCAGGGCGAGGATGGTCAGAATCAGTGACATGTCTCTCAAGTTCTCCTTAGCCCAGGTGCCCGAGCAGCATGACGGCGGCGAGGACCACGATCCCGACCCCGAGGGTCAGGCCGTAGGTGCGCACGTAGCCGTTCTGGGCCTTGCGTAGCCACGCGCCGAGCCCGGAGGCGACGGTGGCGGATCCGCGTGCGGCGCCGTCGACCACGGCGTGGTCGAGCGTGGCCAGCGCATCGGCGGTGCCGAGCGTGGGGCGGATGACGGCGTACTCGTTGAACGCGTCGCCGTACAGGTCGCTGCGTCCCGCCAGGACGAGCGGGTTCCTCGTGGCTGGCTGCACGGAGGCGATGGTGCCCTTGTGCAGGAACCAGCCGACCGCGACGCCCACCGCGACGACGGCGAGCGTGATGAAGCCGATCGTGGTGAAGTGGAACAGCGACGGGTGCTCCATCGCGGGCTGGCCCGTGGTCGGGGCGAGCCACTCCGTGATCCAGTTGTTCATCAGCAGGCCTGCCACGATCGAGGCGACCGCGAGGACGATCAGCGGGATCGTCATCACAAGCGGCGACTCGTGCGGATGCACGTCCTTCTCCCAGCGCTTCTCGCCGAAGAAGGTCATCATCATCAGACGCGTCATGTAGTACGCGGTGACGCCCGCGCCGATCAGGGCGAGGATGCCGAAGAGCAGGTTCTTGTCGAACGCCGCCTCGATGATGTGGTCCTTGGAATAGAAGCCTGCGGTGAACGGGAAGCCGATGATGGCCAGGTAGCCCATCGCGAAGGTGAAGAAGGTGATCTTCATGGCCTTTGCGAGCGCCCCGTAGTGGCGCATGTCGACGTCGTCGTTCATGCCGTGCATCACAGAGCCCGCTCCGAGGAACATGTTGGCCTTGAAGAAGCCGTGCGTGATCAGGTGGAAGATCGCAAACGATGCGCCGATCGGGCCGAGGCCCGCGGCGAGCATCATGTAGCCGATCTGCGACATCGTCGAGCCGGCGAGGACCTTCTTGATGTCGTCCTTGGCCGTGCCGATCCAGGCGCCGAACAGCAGCGTGACGGTTCCGACGACCGCGACGGCGGTCTGCGCGATGGGCGCGACCTCGTAGATGGCGTTGGAGCGGACCACCAGGTAGACACCGGCGGTGACCATCGTTGCGGCGTGGATCAGGGCCGAGACGGGCGTGGGGCCCTCCATGGCGTCGAGCAGCCAGGACTGCAGCGGCACCTGGGCCGACTTGCCGCAGGCTGCGACGAGCAGGAAGACGCCGAGCAGGGTCGCCCACAGGGGCGACAGGCCGGGGGCGCCGGCGTTGACGTCCTCGAAGCGGACCGAGCCGAACATCGCGAGCATGGTGAAGATGGCCATCGACAGGCCGAGGTCACCGACGCGGTTGACGATGAACGCCTTGTTGCCCGCGTGCGCCGCGGACGGCTTGTGAGCCCAGAAGGAGATCAGCAGGTACGAGGCGAGGCCGACGCCCTCCCAGCCCAGGAAGAGGACCAGGTAGTTGTCCGCCAGGACCAGGATCAGCATCGCAGCGATGAAAAGGTTCAGGTAGGCGAAGAACCGGCGACGACGGTCGTCGTGGGCCATGTAGCCGATCGAGTAGATGTGGATCAGCGAGCCGACGCCCGTGATCAGCAGCACGAACAGGATCGAGAGCTGGTCGGCGAGGAAGCCGAGCTCGATGGACCAGTTGCCGGTGGCGATCCACTCGTAGACGACAACGTTGATGGCCCGGGCGTCCTCGGGAGAGCCGAGGAGCTGCAGGAACAGCACCACGCCGATCGCGAACGAGGCGATGACCGCGAGGGTGGCCAGGTAGTGGCCCCACGCGTTGGTCGCCTTGCCCGCCAGCAGCAGGATCGCCGAGCAGACCAAGGGGATGGCGACGAGCAGCCAGACCAGCAGGCCGGGGCTCGACAGTGCGGAAACGGATTCGAGGAGTTGCACGCTTGAAAACCCCTTAGAACTTCATCAGGTTGGCGTCGTCGACCGAGGCCGAGCGGCGGGCACGATAGACGGCCACGATGATCGCGAGTCCGACGACGACCTCCGCTGCCGCCACGACCATCACGAAGAAGGCCGCGATGAGCCCCTCGAGGTTGCCGTGGAAGCGGGCGAACGCGACGAACGCGAGGTTGGTGGCGTTGAGCATCAGCTCGATGCTCATGAAGGCGATGATCGCGTTGCGGCGCAGCAGGAAGCCCGCCAGGCCGATCACGAACAGGATCGCCGAGAGAACAAGGAAGCCCTCGGGGTTCATTCGTCGTCTCCTTCGATCTCGGCGTCGCGCGCCTCCAGGACGGCGTAGGCCGCGTAGGTGGGGGCGCGAAGCTCCTCCACGTTGACGACGGCGCCACGCATGGTCAGCGTCTTGCTGACCGACTTCTCCGAGATGGAGCCGTCGGGCAGCAGCGCAGGGGTCGCGATCGAGTTGCTGCGGGCGAACACGCCGGAGTTGGGAAGCGGCGTCGGGGCCACCCCGTCCTCGGCGTACATCCGGACCCGCTCGGCGATCTGCTCGGGCTGCGTCTGCTTCTTCTTGAGGCGCTCGCCGTGGGCGAGCAGCATCGCGCCGACGGCGGCGGTGATCAGCAGCGCGGCGGTCGCCTCGAACAGGAAGACGTACTTGGTGAACAGCATGGCGGCGATCGACTGGATGTTGCCGCCGAACTGGTCGTTGGCTTCGGCGAGGCCCGCGGGGGCCCTACCGAGCGTGAACTGGCCGACGGCGCAGATCAGCAGGATGCCGAGGCCGAGCGCGACGAGGATCGCGGTGACCCGCTGACCCTTCAGCGTCTCGACGGCCGAATCGGTGGAGTCGACGCCGACCAGCATGACCACGAACAGGAACAGCATCAGGATCGCGCCGGTGTAGACGACGATCTGGATTACGAACAGGAACGGGGCGTCCTGGGCCGCGTACAGCACGGCGAGCGAGATCATCACGCCCGCCATGGACACGGCGGCGTGGACCGGCTTGCGTGCCAGCAGCAGCCCGAGCGCGCACAGCACCGCGATCGGCGCGCACACCCAGAAGGCGACCGTGCTGGCGGCAACCAGCGGGATCATCGGGGTCATTTGGCCGCTCCTGAGGTTGAGCCGGTGCGGGTGTCGGGGGTGCCGGTGTCGGGCAGCCCGAGGAAGTACGCCTGCTCGTCGTTGCCGAGGCGGCGCGGGTGCGGGGGCTGCTCCATGCCCGGCAGCAGCGGGGCGAGCAGATCCTGCTTCTCGTAGATCATCTTCAGGCGGGTGTCGTCGGAGATCTTGAACTCGTTGGTCATCGTCAGCGCGCGCGTCGGGCAGGCCTCGATGCACAGGCCGCAGAAGATGCAGCGCAGGTAGTTGATCTGGTAGACGTGGCCGAAGCGCTCACCGGGCGAGTAGCGGTCGTCCTCGGTGTTGTCTGCGCCCTCGACGTAGATGGCGTCCGCCGGGCAGGCCCAGGCGCACAACTCGCAGCCGACGCACTTCTCGAGTCCGTCGGGCCAGCGGTTGAGCTGATGCCTGCCGTGGAAGCGCGGCATCGTGACCTTTTCCTTGCCCTTCTGCGGGTAGCCCTGCGTGAAGGTCTTGCGGAAGATCGTCTTGAACGTGATGCCGAAGCCGGCCCACTGCTCCATGAAGCCCATCAGGATTCCTTCCCTTCAACGACGACCTCGTCGGCCGGTTCCTCGACGCGGGTGCCGTGCACCACGCCGACCAGTTCAGGCAGTACCTGGCCCGGCATCGGCGGCACGGGGTAGCCGCCAGCGAACGCGTCGTAGACCTGTTCGCTGCGCGGCGCCTCGATGGGCGGTTCGGTCGAGGCGGACTTGTTGCCTCCGAAGAACCAGTAGATGACGAGCATCAGGAGCAGCCCGAGGCCGATGGTGGCGTTGCGCCACGGGGTGTTGGCCACGAGCGCGACGATGATGATCCAGGCGAGCGCGATCTCGATGAGGACCTTCCAGCCCAGGTTCATGAACTGGTCGTAGCGGAAGCGGGGCAGCGTGCCGCGCAGCCACACGAACACCGAGATCAGCAACTGGACCTTCAGCACGAACCACACCGGGCCGAGCCACGGGTTCTCGAGGAAGCCGAAGAACGGCACACCCTCCGCGAGCCAGTTCAGTGGCCACGGGGTGAGGTAGCCGCCAAGGAACAGCGTGGTGCACACCGCCGAGACGGTCGCCATGTTGATGTACTCCGCGAGGAAGTACAGCGCGTAGCGGAAGCCGGAGTACTCGGTGATGTAGCCGGAGACCAGTTCCGACTCACACTCGGGCAGGTCGAAGGGCGCGCGGTTGGTCTCGCCGACCATCGCGATGCAGTAGATCAGGAACGACGGGAACAGCAGCAGCGCGTACCAACCGGGCAGCCCGAAGCTGAACTCGTTGGTGGTGAACGGCACGACGAAGGTCAGCACCGTGCGCTGCGACTCGACGATCTCGTGGGTCGACATCGAGCCGGCCATCAGGAAGACGCCGACCATCGCGAGTCCCATCGAGATCTCGTAGGAGATCATCTGGGCGGTGGAGCGGATCGAGCCGAGGAACGAGTAGGTGGAGTTGCCTGCCCAGCCAGCGAGCACGATGCCGTAGATGCCGATCGAGGCGATCGCCAGGATGAACACGGCCGCCACGGGCAGGTCGGTGACCTGCAGGCGCGTCTCGACGCCGAACATGGTGACCTTGCCGCCGAACGGGATGACCGTCCAGCAGGTGAAGGCCGCAACGGCCGTCAGCACCGGGGCGAGCGAGAAGATGAACTTGTCCGCGTTCTTCGGGCGGAAGTCCTCCTTGACGAGCAGCTTCGCGCCGTCAGCGAGGGCCTGTCCGAGGCCGAAGGGGCCGTTCATGATCGGGCCGAGGCGGTGCTGCATCTTGCCGACGAGGCGCCGCTCGTACCAGACGTTGAAGATGGTCCAGACCAGGAGGATGACGAAGAGCGCCACCACCTTGATCAGGATCAGCCACCAGGGGTCGTTGAAAAACCAGTTGGGCATGACTTACTCTCCTTCGTCCGCGAAGACGGCCGAGACCGTGACCGGGGTACCGGGGGCCGCCCAGAGGCGATCGGTCCGGCTGGGGTTCATCGGAACCCAGACGACGTCGTCGACCATGGACTCGGTCGGGTCGACCGGCAGGGTGACGCTGTGCTCGCCGACGGTGATCCGCGCGATGTCGCCGAGGCCGAGTCGCTCCGCCGTGGCGAGCGAGACGCGGGCCAGCGTCGGGCGGGCGGTGGCGCGCAGCGCGATCTCGTAGTCGTTGCCCTGCGAGGCGTCCAGCAGTTCGCGCCAGGACGCGAGCACCACACCGTCGGCCGGCGCCACCGGGGCGTCGGCCGGGGCTGCGGGGCGCTGCCCGTCCCACTGGCCGAGTTCGGTCAGGTCGGTGAAGGCCTGCTTGGCGGCGCGGAAGCCGAGTTCCGAGCCAAAGGCGTCTGCGAGGGCGGCGAGGATCCGCAGGTCGGTCATCGGGGTGACCGGCTGGCGGTTGACGTTGTTGACTCGGCCGACCCGGTGCTCCCAGTTCAGGAAGTTGCCGACCTGCTCCTCGAGCAGCGAGGCGGGGAACACCACGTCCGCGCGCTCCGTGACCTGGCTCATCCGCTGTTCGATGCTGACGACGAAGCCGGCGTTGTCGAGGCCCTCGAGGGCCGCTGCCGGGTCCTCCAGGTCGGACGGGTCGACGCCCGCGACCAGGATCGCCTTCAGGGTGCCGTCGGCGAGTGCCGCGAACTGCTCGTCCGCGGTGAGGCCCGCCTCTGCAGGGAGGCTCGCGACGCCCCAGTGGGTTGCGACGTCGACGCGGGCGCTCGCGTCGGAGACGGGGCGACCGCCGGGCAGCAGGCCCGGGAGGCAGCCTGCCTCGATGGCGCCGACCTCACCCGCGCGGCGTGGGATCCACGCGAGGCGTGCCCCGGTCGCGTCGGCCTTGGCGGCGGCGGCGCTGAGCACGCCGGGAAGTGCGGCGGCCCGCTCCCCCACCAGGATGACGGTGCCCGCGTCGAGCCCGTCGAGTTCGGTCAGGGCGACCGCCTCGGTGCCGGGGACGACGGGGACCAGCGTCGCGGAGAGCTTCTCCGAGCCGCGGGATGCGAACGGGGCGAGCGTCGTCACCTTGAGGCTTCCCTTGCGGACGCCCTTGCGGAGCCGCAGGAACACGATCGGCGACTCGTCCTCGGGCTCGAAGCTGACCAGCACGACGTGGCTGGCCGACTCGAGGTCGGCGTAGGTGACCGACTCCGTCAGCGACCTGCCCGCGACGCGGGCGGCGATGAACTCGGCCTCCTCCGCGGAGGAGGGACGCGAGCGGAAGTCGATGTTGTTGGTGCCGAGGACGGCGCGGGCGAACTTCGAGTAGCCGTAGGCGTTCTCGACGGTCAGCCTGCCGCCGGTCTGGACGCCGACGGAGGTCCCCGCGTCGCGCAGGCCGTGCACGGCAGCGTCGATGGCCTCGGGCCAGGACGCGGGCTGCAGCACGCCGTCGCGGCGCACCAGCGGACGGGTGACGCGGTCGTCGCCGCGGGAGTACATGAAGCCGAAGCGGCCCTTGTCGCAGCTCCACTCCTCGTTCACCTCGGGCAGGTCGCCCGCGAGGCGACGCTTGACCTGGTGGTGACGCTGGTCGGTGCGCAACTGGCAGCCGGCGGCGCAGTGCTCACACGTCGTTGTCGTCGACACGAGGTCGAACGGACGCGACTGGAAGCGGTAGGCGGCCGACGTCAGGGCGCCGACGGGGCAGATCTGCACGACGTTGCCGGAGAAGTACGAGTCGTACGGGTCCTGCTCGTAGGTGCCGATCTGCTGCAGCGCGCCGCGCTCGACGAGCGCGATGAACGGGTCACCGGAGATCTGCTCGGAGAAGCGGGTGCAGCGCGCGCACAGCACGCAGCGTTCGCGGTCGAGCAGGATCTGCGCGGAGATGTTGACCGGCTTCGGGAAGGTGCGCTTGCGGCCCTCGTAGCGGCTCTCCCCCGCGCCGTTGGTCATCGCCTGGTTCTGCAGGGGGCACTCGCCGCCCTTGTCGCAGATCGGGCAGTCGAGGGGGTGGTTGATCAGCAGGAACTCGATCATCCCCTCCTGCGCCTTCGCGGCGACGGCGGAGGTGACCTGCGTGTTGACCTTCATGCCCTCGGCGACCGGCATGGTGCAGGAGGCCTGCGGCTTCGGGAAGCCGCGGCCGTTGCCCGCATCCGGGATCTCGACCATGCACTGGCGGCAGGCGCCGACCGGGTCGAGGAGCGGGTGGTCGCAGAAGCGCGGGATGGCGGTGCCGATCATCTCGGCTGCCCGGATGATGAGGGTGCCCTTCGGCACGGAGACCTGCGTGCCGTCGATGGTCAGCGTGACCAGGTCGGGCTTCGGGGTCACCTCACCTGAGGTCTTGGCGTCGACGGTCATCGGGCGTCTCCTTCCTCGGTGAACAGCGCGCTCTCCCCGTAGGGGAACAGCTCCCATGCTGGCGTGTGGTAGCCCTGCTCGAACTCGGAGCGGAAGTGCTTGACGGCGCTTGTGACACACGCCACCGCTCCGTCGGCAAGGGCGCAGAACGAGCGGCCGCCGATGTTGTCGCAGATGTCGAGCAGCTTGTCGACGTCGCCCTCTTCCGCGGTGCCCGCCTCGAACTTCATCAGCAACTGCACGAGCCACCAGGTGCCCTCACGGCACGGGGTGCACTTGCCGCAGCTCTCGTGCTTGTAGAACTCCACGAAGCGCAGCGTGGTGCGCACGATCGAGGTGGTCTCGTCGAAGATCTGCAGCGCCTTGGTGCCGAGCATGGTGCCAGCGGCGGCCATCCCCTCGTAGTCGAGCGGCACGTCGAGCGAGTCGGCGGTCAGGATCGGGGTGGACGAGCCGCCCGGGGTGAAGAACTTCAACTCGTGGCCGTCGCGGATGCCGCCAGCGAGGTCGATCAGTTGCCGCAGCGTGATGCCCATCGGGGCCTCGAACTGGCCCGCGTTCTTGACGTGGCCCGACAGCGAGTACAGCGTGAAGCCCTTGGACTTCTCGGTGCCCATCGACTGGAACCAGTCGGAGCCGTTGGCAAGGATCGACGGGACGGAGGCGATCGACTCGACGTTGTTGATCACGGTCGGCGACGCGTACAGGCCAGCGACGGCCGGGAACGGCGGGCGGAGGCGCGGTTGGCCGCGGCGACCCTCGAGCGAGTCGAGCAGCGCGGTCTCCTCGCCACAGATGTAGGCGCCCGCTCCGGAGTGGACGATGATGTCCAGGTCGTAGCCGGTGCCGAGGATGTTCTTGCCGAGGTAGCCGGCAGCGTAGGCCTCGCGCACGGCCTGCTGCAGGCGGCGGATGACGTGCAGCACCTCACCGCGGCAGTAGATGAACGACGTGTGCCCGTTGATGGCGTAGGAGGAGATGATGATGCCCTCCACCAGCGTGTGAGGGCTTGCCATCATCAGGGGCATGTCCTTGCAGGTGCCCGGCTCCGACTCGTCGGCGTTGACGACGAGGTACTTCGGGTTGGGGTTGTCCTGCGGGACGAAGGACCACTTCATGCCGGTAGGGAAGCCCGCGCCGCCGCGGCCGCGCAGCTGCGCGTCCTTGACGAGCGTGATGACGTCCTCGGGCTTCATGTCGAAGGCCTTGCGCATCGCGCGGTAGCCGCCGGTCGCCTCGTAGCGCGACAGCTTCCACGAGTTGTCCTCGCCCCAGTTGGCGCTCAGCACCGGGGTCAGCAGATCGGTCACTTGGTCTCTCCCTGTTCCACGGGGGCAGGCTTGGCGTCGGCGGGCGGCGCCGTCCAGTCGTTCTCGGCCGCGATCCCGCGCCCGAGCAGCGAGGCGGGGCCTGCGGAGGGGCCCTCGTCGGCGCGACCGTCGGGGAAGCCTGCGAGCACGCGCTCGGCCTCGCGCCACGACGTGATCGTCGCGCCGCGCGGCGAGACGACCTCACGGTCGGCCTGCAGGTCGCCGAGCAGGTGCTCAAGCTTCTGCGGGGTCATGTTGTCGAAGAACTCCCAGTTGACCATCGCGACGGGGGCGAAGTCGCATGCCGCGTTGCACTCGATGCGCTCGAGCGAGATCTGGCCGTCCGGGGTGGTCTGGTTCTCGTCGATGCCGAGGAACTTCTTGGCGCGCTCGAGCAGGATGTCGCCACCCATCACCGCGCACAGCGCCGTGGTGCAGATGCCGACGTGCTGCTTGCCCGCCGGGCGACGCTTGTACATGGTGTAGAACGTCGCGACGCCGGAGACCTGCGCCGTGGTGATCTCGAGGATCTCGGCGCACACCTCGATGCCGCGGGGGCTGACGCGCCCGTCGACCGACTGGACCAGGTGCAGCATCGGGAGCAGCGCCGAGCGGGCCTCCGGGTAGCGGGCAGCAAGCTCGCGCAGTTCGGCGACCGTCGTCTCGTCGATGCTCGTCGACTGGTCTGCGTAGTCGACAGAGCCCGACTCGGGGAAGTAGCTCTCGAAGTGGCCGCTCATCGGTCAACACCTCCAAGGACGGGGTCGATGCTTGCGACGGCGACGACCACGTCGGACATCATGCCGCCCTCACACATCGCCGGGACGGATTGCAGGTGGTTGAAGCCCGGGTCACGGAAGTGGCAGCGGTACGGGCGGTTGCCTCCGTCGGAGACGACGTGGCAGCCGAGCTCGCCCTTGGGCGACTCGATGGCCTGGTACACCTGACCGACCGGGACCTTGAAGCCCTCGGTGACGATCTTGAAGTGGTGGATCAGCGCCTCCATGGACTGGCCCATGATGTGGCGGATGTGCTCGTTGGAGTTGCCCTGACCGTCGGGGCCGACCGTGAGCTGCGCGGGCCAGGCGATCTTCTGGTCGGCGACCATCACGGGCTCGCCCTGGGTCTTCTGCAGGCGGTCGTAGCACTGCTCGACGATCTTGAGGGACTCCCAGCATTCCTGCAGGCGGATCCGGAACCGGCCGTACGCGTCGTCGGAGGCCCAGGTCACGACGTCGAAGTCGTAGGTCTCGTAGCCGCAGTAGGGCTGGGTCTTGCGCAGGTCCCAGTTGTAGCCGGTGGAGCGCAGCGGAGGGCCGGTGACGCCGAGCATCATCGACGCCGTCAGGTCCATCTTGCCGACCTCGGCCATGCGGCCGATGAAGATCGGGTTCTCGTTGCAGAAGCCCGCGTACTCGGGCAGGTGCTTCTTCAGCCACGAGATGACGTCGCGGAGCTGCTCGAGGCCACCCTCGGGCAGGTCGTTTGCGACGCCGCCGGGGCGGATGTAGGCGTTGTTCATGCGAAGACCGGAGACGGCCTCGAAGAAGTCGAGGATCATCTCGCGCTCGCGGAACGCGATGGTCATCATGGTGAGCGCGCCGATCTCCATGCCGCCGGTGCCCATGGCGACCAGGTGCGATGCGATGCGGTTGAGCTCCATCATCAGGACGCGGATCACGGAGGCGCGCTCCGGGATGTCGTCGGTGATGCCGAGGAGGCGCTCGACGGCCAGGCAGTAGACGGCCTCGTTGAAGATGGGCGCCACGTAGTCCATGCGCGTGACATAGGTCACGCCCTGGGTCCACGTCTTGAACTCCATGTTCTTCTCGATGCCGGTGTGCAGGAAGCCGATGCCGGGGCGGATCGAGGTGACGGTCTCGCCGTCCATCTCGAGGATCAGGCGGAGCACGCCGTGCGTGGACGGGTGCTGCGGGCCCATGTTGACGACGATGGTCTCGTCGCCGCGCTCGGCCTGCTCGGCCGCGATGTCTTCCCAGTCGCCGCCCTGCGCGAGGTAGACGCGGTCGACCTTCTCATCGCCGGAGCCGGCGAAGATGTCTTCGGTAGCTGCGTGCGTGGTCATCAGGAGTAGGACCTCCGGTTGTCGGGAGCAGGCACCTTGGCGCCCTTGTATTCGACGTCCACGCCGCCCAGGGGGTAGTCCTTGCGCTGCGGGTGGCCCTGCCAGTCGTCCGGCATCAGGATCCGGGTCAGCGCCGGGTGACCGTCGTAGACGATCCCGAACATGTCCCAGGTCTCGCGCTCGTGCCAGTCCACCATCGGGTAGATCGGCGTCAGCGACGGGATGTGCGGATCGTCGTCGGTGCAGGTGGTCTCGAGGCGGACGCGGCGGTTGTGCGTGTAGCTCAGCAGGTGCGCGACCGAGTGCAGTTCGGCGCCGGTCTCCTGCGGGTAGTGCACGCCGGAGACCGACACGCACACCTCGAAGCGCAGGTTCGCGTCGTCGCGGAACGCCTTCGCGACGTCGAGCAACTGCTCGCGCGGCACGTAGATCGTCAGTTCGCCGCGGTCGAACAGGAAGCGGCCCTCGTCGAGGCCGGGGATCAGCTCGAGCGCGCGGGACCGGATCGAGTCGAACGGCTCGCCGAACGGCGGCTCGGTCTGGCCGGGCATCGACAGGTGACGCACGATGCCGTTGTAGCCGGAGGTGTCAGGGGATCCCTCGGACCACATGCCCTTGCGGGTCTCGAAGACGGGAAGCGCCTTGGCCTCGTCGCCGGTCGCGGGCAGGTTCTCGTCGGGGGTCTGCTCGCTCATCGCATGAGGCCCTTCATCTCGATCTTGGCGGGGGCGGCGAGGGCTGCCTGCTCGGCGTCCTCGATCGCGGCGGCCTCGTTCGGGCCGATGGGGCGGTGCTGGACCTTCTCGCGCAGCTTGAACATGGCCTCGATGAGCATGTCGGGGCGGGGCGGGCAGCCGGGGATGTACATGTCGACGGGCAGGAAGTGGTCGCAGCCCTGCACGATCGCGTAGTTGTTGAACATGCCGCCGGAGGAGGCGCAGGCGCCCATCGAGATGACCCACTTGGGGTTGGGCATCTGGTCGTAGACCTGGCGGATGACCGGCGCCATCTTCTGCGAGACGCGGCCGGAGACGATCATCAGGTCGGCCTGGCGCGGCGATGCGCGGAAGACCTCCTGGCCCCATCGTCCGGAGTCGTAGCGCGGCGTGCCGAAGGCCATCATCTCGATGGCGCAGCAGGCGAGGCCCATGGTGGCGGGCCAGAACGAGGCCTTCCGGAGCCAGCCGAAGACGCCCTCGACCGTGGTCAGGAGGATGCCGCTGGGGAGCTTATCTTCGATACCCATGTGTCAGGATCCTTCCGAGATCATTCCCAGTCCAGGCCGTTGCGGCGCAGGACGTAGAAGTAGGGGACGAAGAACAACACGATGAACACGATCATCGCGATCACGGCGAACATGCTGAGCTGGTTGTAGGCGACGGCCCACGGCAGCAGGAACACGACCTCAATGTCGAAGACGATGAACATCATCGCGGTGATGTAGTACTTGACCGGGAAGCGACCGCCGCCGATGGGCTGCGGGGTCGGCTGGATGCCGCACTCGTAGCTGTCGTACTTGGCGCGGTTGTAGCGCCTCGGGCCAACCACGAGGCTCAGCCCCATGGAGACCAGGACGAACACTGTCGCCAGGATCACCATGCCCACGATGGGGATATAGGGATTCATCCTTAATCGTTCCTTCCGGTCAGGCCGACGGCGCGGCCTTGCACAGGGCGTTGATGATGCGGTCCATTGCGTCACCGCCGTGCGAGTCGGTGAGGTTGGCCAGGAGCTTCAGCACGAAGCGCATCAGCGTCTTGCGCGGCAGCCCGTAGCGGGTGCACAGATGCATGATGCGGGGGTCGCCGATCAGCTTCACGAAGATCGTGCCGAGGCGGTAGTACCCGCCGAGGCTGGCCTTCATCTGTTCGGGGTAGGCGCGCATGGCCTTCTCCGCGGAGGCGCTGCCGAAGCCGCGCGAGGATGCCTCTGCGATGGCCATGGCCGCGTACTCGGCGGCCTCCATCGCGTAGGCGATGCCCTCCCCGTTGAAGGGGTTGACCATGCCGCCCGCGTCGCCCACCAGGACGAGGCCGCGGCCGTAGTGCGGCTGGCGGTTGAACGCCATGGGCAGTGCCGCACCCTGGATCTTGCCGACCATGTTCTGGTCGCGGAAGCCCCACTCCTCGGGGGTGTGGTCGACCCAACGCTTCAGCAGCGCCCGGTAGTCGGTCTGCCCGAAGCCCTTGGAGGTGTTCAGCACGCCGAGGCCGACGTTGCTGGTGCCGTCGCCCATGCCGAAGACCCAGCCGTAGCCGGGCATCAGGTTGGACTTGCCGCGTTCGCCGTCCCACAACTCGAGCCAGGACTCGAGGTAGTCGTCGTTGGTGCGGGGGCTCGTGTAGTAGGTGCGCACCGCGACGCCCATCGGGCGGTCGGAGCGCTTGTTGATGCCCATCGAGACGGCCAGGCGCGAGGAGTTACCGTCGGCGGCGACCACGATCGGGGCCTTGAAGGTGCGTCCGTCCTTGGTCGTGACGCCGGTGATCCGGCCGGTGCGCTCGTCGAGCACTGCGCCGTCGACGTTGGCGCCCTCGATCAGGTCGGCGCCTGCGGCGACCGCATGGCGGGCCAGCATGTCGTCGAAGTCGGAGCGGGGACGCACGAGGCCGTAGGGCGGGAAGTCGGTCAGGTCGGGCCAAGGCAGTTCGAACGGCTCCGTGCGACCACCGTAGACGCGCAGGCCCTTGTTGTGCAGCCAGCCGTTCGCCTCGGAGGTGTCGATGCCGATGCGCGTCAGCGCGCGGGTCGCGCGCGGCGTCAGGCCGTCTCCGCAGACCTTCTCACGCGGGAAGTGCGACTTCTCCAGCAGCGTCACGCTCAGGCCATGACGCGCCAGATACGTGGCTGTCGAGGAGCCGCCTGGACCTGCGCCGACTACGACAACGTCAGATTCGACGGCCGCGCCCTCGGGCTTGGCGAACGACATACACGCTCCTGGTCTCACACGTATCCGGATTCTCGGGTCAGTCTAAGGGTGGCCGCGTTTTTCGGCCAACCGACCACAGGCGATCCTAAACCCGATCTGACAAGGGATTCGGCATAACAATTAGTCACACGATCCTTTCGTAATATATTGCGGGAAGTCAGGGCGGGGATGGCCGCCGCGACACTCGTCTCAACCAGGGCCTCAGGTGGCTCCTTGGCCTGCCCACGGCTATGCTCGCGAAGGTGATTCTGGACTTCGGAAGCGCTCGGATGCGCGCCACGACCGTCGCCATCGACGACCCCGGTCCGCTGGAGGCCTTCCTACCCGAGTCCGGTCCATGCACCGCCTTCATCCGTAGGGGTGAGGGATTCGTCGGGCTCGGCGAGGCCGCGCGATTCGAGACCGACCGACTCGAGGCGGCAGACGTCTGGTGGGACGAGATCTCCAACCAGATCGACCACGACTCCGAGATGCCGGGCGAGTTCGGGACCGGCCCCATCGCCGTCGGCTCGTTCACCTTCGACCCCGACCGCTCCGAGGACCGCTCGGTGCTCGTGATCCCCCGCATCGTGATCGGCCGCCGCGGCGGCGTGTTCTGGATGACGAAGCTCGGCGCGGCGCGCGGCGACATGGCCCTGCCCTCCCGCCGCGAGCGGGTGCTCTCCCCCGCCAACCCCACCGCCGTCGGCGGCGCGATGGGCGAGGACATCTGGACGCGGATCGTCGGCGAGGTCGTCGACCTGATCCGCAACGACGAGGTCCACAAGGTGGTGCTGGCCCGCGACCTGGTGGTCAGGGCAGACGAGCCCCTCGACCTGCGCTACCTGCTCGACCGGCTGATCGAGAACTACCCGATGACGTGGGCCTACCTGGTCGACGGGATGATCGGCGCCACCCCGGAACTGCTGCTGCGCAGGCAGGGCGGCCTGGTCACCTCCCGCGTGCTCGCCGGCACCGTGTGGCGCGAGGGCGACACCGTCGACCCGCTGCAGTTGGCGGCCGAACTGGCCCGCTCGCAGAAGGACATCTCGGAGCACGAGTTCGCGGTCGCCTCGGTCGCCGAGGCGCTCGCTCCCTACTGCCAGGCAATGAACGTGCCCGAGGCGCCCTCGGTGCTGAAACTGCCCAACGTGATGCACCTGGCCACGGACATCACCGGCTCGGTCGGCCCCGACACCGGCGCGCTCGCGCTTGCGGCCGCGCTGCACCCGAGCGCCGCCGTCTGCGGCACGCCCACCCACCTGGCTCTGGACATCATCAGCGAACTCGAGTCGCTCGACCGCGGCCGCTACGCGGGCCCCGTCGGCTGGACGGACATGTACGGCGACGGCGAGTGGGCCATCGCGCTGCGCGGCGGGCAGGTGCGCCAGGACACGCCGCAGGAGATCCAGTTGTTCGCGGGCGCCGGCATCGTCGCCGACTCCGACCCGAGCGTCGAACTGGCGGAGACCGGCGCAAAGCTCGTTCCGATGCTGCAGGCCCTCGGCCTCGACTCCTGAGCCAGACACGGAAACGGCCGCCCCTGAGGGCGGCCGTCCCGGTGTAGCGGTTGGTCAGCGCTTCCGCTGGACCCGGATCTTCTCCTTGCCGGGGAGCGTGCCTGCGCGGCGCTGCTTCTCCTCCTCCTGCTGGCGCTTCAATTCCTCCTGCTGCTCCATCATCGACTCCTTGTCGAGGCCGGAGCGCAGGAAGCCGAACGCGATCGCGGCGATCACCAGCGAGATCCACGGCGTCCACCCGAACACGATCGGCAGCGTGACGAGCGCGACCATGTCGAAGCCCCGCAGCAGCGAGAACATCAGCCCGGGGGGCATCGCGCCGAAGCCGGTCGCGACGATCGGGCCGGAGTAGTCGGCGGGCTTGGCGGAGATCCAGCGGACGGCAGCCAGGAAGCCTGCGATGCCGGTCACGAGGGCCGCGGAGGCGGCGTCGGTCGGTGCGGCCTTGATGCCGCCGGCGAGCCCCAGGAAGGCCGGGAAGGCGGCGATCGACCACAGCAGCGCGAGGACCGCTGGCACCACCATGGCGGCCGTCTTGATCCTGCTCGGGTCGAACGGGAAGCAGCGCTGCAGGCCCTTGGTGCGGGTCAGCACGCGCAGCGAGTTCATGAACGGGATCAGCGCCGTCATCAGCACGAGCGCCGAGATCGGCGGGTTCAGGGCCGCGAGGCCGAGCGCCTGGATGGCGTAGGGGACGATGACGGTCGCGGCGAGCGTCAGCAGCGGGAGCGGCTGGCGCCACAGCCGCTGCACGTCGCGCATGATCAGCGCCGTCGTCCCGGAGCCGACGCCGCGGGTGGGGCTGACGTGGCCGCGCTGCTTCGACTTGCTCTCCACGAGGATGTCGCGGATCAGGGCGAACTCGAGCGCGAAGGCTGCGCCCTGCAGGCCGGAAAGCAGCGAACCGCCCGAGGTGACGCGCTGGCGTCGCACACCACGCAGTCGCAGGTAGGCGATGTAGCCGGCCACGAGCATCAGCAGGAGGCCGACGCCGGCGACGATGAACGCGAGCTCGACCGACAGCGTGGTCAGCCCGCCCAGCGCGAACCAGCCTGCGGCGCCGCCAACCAGGGCGACGAGCGTCGCGATGGCGACCAGGCCGATCACCCACTGCACCGCCGTGACGATCCAGGTGCGGTCGAGGCCCTGCTCGGCGGCGGCGAAGGCCAGCAGCCCTGCCGATCCGAGCCCGCCCGCGAGCGCCCAGATGCCGATGGCGCCAAGCGGGGAGCCCGTCAGCGCCGCGATCAGCGCGCCGAGCAGCGCGCCGGCGACCAGCGCGAGGCCGATCGCCGCGACGAGGCGCCCGGCGAGGAGCTTGCGACGGTCGGTGGGGCCGTCCATCAGCCAGAACCCCTCAGCCGCGGAGGCGACGATGGGGCCGAACATCCGCGAAAGCACCAGGGTGGCGGCGAGCACACCAGCGACGGCGGCCCATGGCAGCAGCCCGCGGGCCGCGAGGCAGCCGTCGGTGTCACAGACCGCGACGACCTGCTGCGCCTGCACGATCGAGGAGATGATCATGGCGCCGATCAGCACGATGCTGAACACCATCACGTAGCCGTCGGAGAGCACCTGACCGAGGTTGCGGTCGGCGCGACCCCTTCGCCAGTCCTTCATCAGCAGCTTGAGCTGCTTCTCGTCGACGACGCCCAGTTCGCCGAAGCGAGGGTCGGTGACGCTCATCAGGCACCCAGCCGGATCTGCTTCGCGCCGATCGCCTCAAGCAGCGATGGTTCGTGGCTCGCGAGCACGATGGCGAGCCCCCCGTCGACCTCGGCCTTCAGCCGGCGGCCGAGCCACGCGACGCCCTCGACATCGAGGCGCTGCTCGGGCTCGTCGAGAACGAGGAGTCGGCGGGGCCGCACGAAGGCGGTCGCAAGCGCGAGGCGGCGGCGCTGACCGGACGAGAGCGTGGAGGGCAACTGGCCCGCCTGCGCGACCAACTGCACCTCCTCGAGGACCTCGTCGACGAGCGCGTCGGGGTCGGTGAGGCCGTGCGCGCGGGCGAGCAGGTCCAGGTGCTCGACCACGGAGAGGTCGGGGAAGAAGTCGAGGTCGTCGATGACGGTCGCGACGTCGCGGCGGATGGCCGCGTTGGTCTCCGACACCTTCACGCCGCCGACGGTCACGGAACCCTCGTCAGGACGGTCGGCGCCGACCAGGCAGCGCAGCACCGTCGACTTACCCGCGCCGTTGCGCCCGGTCAGCGCGACGGCCTCTCCCTCGTGGACCTTCATGGAGAAGCCCTCCACGATCGTCACCGGGCCGTAGCCCTTCTTCAGTTTGTCCACTTGGAGGACGACGTCTTTCTTAGCCACGGGTCCATTGTGGCCGATGGTCGAAACGGGAGGCGAACGCGGCCGTCGGAACTCGACGCTAGGCTGGCCGAATGCAAAACCAGCGGGCTGGCCTCGACAAGCAACGCGCCGATGTCGCGGCGATGTTCGACGGCGTGGCGAAACGCTACGACCTGTTCAACTCGGTGCTCAGCCTCGGCCAGGTGTACCGGTGGCGCAGGGCCACCGTCTCCGCCGTCGACCCCCGCCCCGGGCAGCGCATCCTCGACCTCGCCGCGGGCACCGGCACCTCGTCTGCCGCGCTCGCAGAGACGGGCGCCTACGTCGTGGCAAGCGACATCTCGCTCGGCATGCTCGAGCAGGGCCGCCGCCAGCAGCCCGCCATCGACTTCGTCGCAGGCGACGCGCTCGCGCTGCCCTTCCCCGACGACACCTTCGACGCCGTGACCATCTCCTACGGCCTGCGCAACGTCGAGAACACCGAGGCCGCGCTGCGCGAGATGCTGCGCGTCACCAAGCCGGGCGGCCGCGTGGTGATCGCCGAGTTCTCCACCCCCACCAACAGGGCCTTCCGCCACGTCTACACCGACTACCTGGTGGCCGCGCTGCCGCGGATCGCGAAGCTGTCGAGCAACCCCGTCGCCTACGGCTACCTGGCAGAGTCGATCATGGCGTGGCCCGACCAGGCCGGTCTCGCCGACGTGATGGCGCGCGCCGGGTGGAGCGACGTCGGCTGGCAGAACCACGCCGGGGGCATCGTCGCGCTGCACCGCGGCTGGAAGGCTCAGTGACCTCCTTCGTGCTGGACGCCTACTCGGCACGCAGTTGCCCGGTCAAGACGTTCAACACCTTCGACCCGACCCTTCCCGACCTTCCGCTCGACGAGTCGCTGCGCGAGTCGTTCCAGGGCGGCTCCGACTTCCGCGACGCCGTGCTCGGCCGGCTCGCAGACGGCGAGGGCGTCGTCGACCTGCGGGGCCTGGACGGCTCCTGGGACGAGCGGGTCGAGGCGTGCCTTGCCGCGCTGGGTTCCGGCGCGGCGATCGTGATCGGCGGGGTGCTGCCGCTCGACCTCGACGGGCATCGCAGCGGACGGCCCGATGCGCTGGTCAGGGGCGACGACACCGCGACGGGCACTCCCGGCTACTGGCCGCTGAAGGTCAAGCCGTACCGCGTCCGCGAGAAGCAGTTGGGCGCCGACCTGATGCGCACCTCGACGCTCGAGGCGCCGCGCCTGCTCTCGCCGCTGATCGACGCGAGGTACCGCGTCTACCGCGAGGGCGTGCTGCTGGAACTGGCGCACTACTGGCGACTGCTGGAGTCGTGCGGCTTCGCCTCCGCTGAACCGCTCGCAGCGGTGGTCGGCGACGACCGGGTCGGCGATGCGGAACCCACACTCACCTGGGTCGACCTGACGACCAAGTTCATCCGCACCTACTCCAAGACGGCGGGCCACAAACTGCGCTCTGCGCTGGAGCGCTACGACCATGAGCACCAGTTCCGCGTCTACGTCGCCGAACACGCCTCCGAGCGCACCGGCGTCGACGACCCGCCGCCGGTGGTGCGGCCGATCCGCGTCAAGGAATGCGAGTGGTGCGCCTGGTGGCAGGTGTGCCGCCCGCAGATCGACGACGACGACCTGTCGCTGCGCATCTCAAAGGCCCCGCTCGATGTGCGGGAACTGCAGACGCTGCTGTCGCTCGGCATCAAGACGGTCGCCGAACTCGCCGAGGCCGATGTCGACGCCCTGCTGCCCGGCTATCTGCCGTTGACGGGGCACCGGGACCGTTCGGAGCAGCGCCTCCGGCAGGCGGCCCGCCGCGCCAGGATGCTGGCCTCCGGGGTGGACCTGGAGCGGGTCAGCGTCGAGCCGATCGGGGTGCCGCGCGCCGCCGTCGAGGTCGACCTCGACATCGAGACGGCAGACGACGGCTCCGTCTATCTGTGGGGCGCGCTGCTCACCGACGCCGACGGGAGCCGGTTTGTCGGTTTCAGCGAGTTCGACCACATCGCGGGCGACCGGGAGATCGCCCTTGCGCGCCGCTTCTGCGCCTGGCTGCTCGACCTGGTCGCGGCGCACCCCGAGGTGAAGGTCTTCCACTACAGCGACTATGAGACGGTCCACCTGCAGCGGTTGGCCGAGCGCAGCGACGACCCGACGCTGCTCGCGGCCTGCGGCCTGATCCGCGACCACTTCGTCGACCTGTTCGGCTACGTGCGCGACAACTTCGTCGGGGTCGACGGCCTCGGCCTGAAGATCGTCGCGACGCGCGGCGCCGGCTTCTCCTGGCGGGACGAGGAGCCGGGCGGCCTGGCGTCGCAGACGTGGTTCAACGAGGCCGTCGACGGCGCCTCCGCCGAGGTGCGCGACGCGGCTCGCGAGCGCGTGCTGGAGTACAACGAGGACGACGTGCGAGCGACGCTGGCGGTGCGGAACTGGCTGACGGCCTTCGACGACTCGGACCGCCCCGCTGGTTGAGCCATGACGGACGCGTCAGCGGACTTCATCGGTCGCGCTGGTTGAGCCATGAAGGACGCGTCAGCGGACTTCATCGGTCGAAACCCCCCACACCCGACAAGCAGACCCGGCCCAGCACCGGGCGCCAGAGGTTTCGACGCAGCAGCAGGCGACTACGTCGCCGCGGCTGGCTCAACCAGCGACCTCATGGCTCAACCAGCGAGGCAGGCGACGATGAATTCCGCGTCGGAGGAGAGGGCCGCGACAAGCGACTCACGGTCATCGACCGTGACAGAGGCCCAGCCCAGCGCCGCGGCGACCGCCGCCAGGTCGACCCCCTGAGGCGTCAGGAACACCCGGTCGAAGCTCTCGGCGTACTCAGGTGCCCCCTGCTCCAGGCGGCGGAAGATGCTGCCTCCGCGGTCGTCTGCGACCACGACCCTCAGCCGGTCGGGCCACGGCTCCGACGGAGGCCGCACCAGCGCGCCCAGGTCGTGCTGGGTCGTCAAATCACCGAGCAGCACCGTCATGGGGCGACCCGCGTTCAGCGCCAGCCCCGTGGCGGACGCGATCGTGCCGTCGATGCCCGCCAGGCCCCGGTTCGCGAAGACCCGCGGCGGCGTCGGGTTCAGCGGCGACAGGTCAGCGGCGCGGATGATCGAACTCGACCCGAGCCACAGATCTTCGTCTGGACCCAGCGAGGCGACCACCTCGTCGGCGACCGTGCGCTGAGTGAAGCCCGGCCTGCGCTGCTCCTCGACCGGCGTCTGCCACGCGGCGAGCCAGTCGGGGTCCTGGTCGGCGAGCAGCACCCGGTCGGCGACGATCGCGGCGCGGTGTCCTGGGTCGTGCCAGCGGGCCTGGTCCGTGACGACCACCAGTTCGATGTCGGCGCGGCCGATCAGTTCCGTGACGGGCCGGGTCAGCGTCGGATGGCCGAACATGACCACCCGCTCGACCCGCGGGCCGAGGTCCGCGAGCAGATGCCGGTAGCCGGGGTTGGCGTTGTCGCCGACCCGCGCGTTGGACGACGGCTCGGCGAGCAGCGGGGCGCCACTCACCTCCGCCAGGGCACGAGCCTCCGCGCCGACCACGGGAGAGGCGTCCCCGACAAGCACGACGGTGCGACGGCCGTCCAGGTCGACGGCCTCGTGCCCGGCTGAGCGGGCCGCGGCGAACGGCCGCTCGACGGGTGCGGGCAACTCCCCCACCATCGGCGTCTCGAACTCCACGTTGACCTGCACCGCGCCGGGCTGCCTGCTGCGACGACCCTCGGCGAGCACCACGGCCCGCTGGATGCCCGCGGCCCACGCCTCGGGGGTGCCCGACTCGGACGACAACCGCACGACGCCGAGCACCGAGGTGCCGAACAGGCCGACCTGCTCGCCGGTCTGGCTCGCGCCGGTGCCGACGTGGTGTGCCGGGCGGTCGGCGGTGAGCAGGACGAGCGGAACCCCAGCGGTGGTGGCCTCCATGGCGGCGGGCACCAGGTTGGCGACAGCGGTGCCGGAGGTGGTGATGACGGCGACCGCGCGGCCAGAGCCCTTTGCCAGGCCGAGCGCGGTGAACGCGGCGACCCGCTCGTCGACGCGGACGTGCAGGCGAAGCCGACCCGTCCGGTCCGCACGGTCGACGGCGAGCGCGAGGGCCGCGGAGCGCGACCCGGGGGCGAGCACCACGTCGGTGACGCCGAGCCCCACCAGCGCGTCGACGACCGTCGAGCCGAGTTCGATGCTGCTCATCTGCGCCCCTCCACGATCCGGTTCACGCGCTCCCACCTGGCGAGCCAGAAGGCCGTCACGTCCTCGCCCGCGCGGCAGGCCTCCAGCAGCGCCGGGTCGACGGCGACGGGTCCCACGGGAAGCGTCCCGTCGACCGGGGCGAGCGGGGTCGCGGTGACGTCGGCCGCCAGGAGTCGCTGCGTCTCGAGCCCGCACGCGTAGGGCAGGTCGGGCAGCGCGGCCGCGAGCGCGACGCCCGCGGCGAGCCCCACCGAGGTCTCGACCGCCGAGGAGACGACCACGGGCAGCCCCAACTCGTCGGCGAGGCGCAGGCAGCGGGAGACGCCGCCGAGAGGTTGCACCTTGATGATGGCGACGTCGGCCGCGCCCGCACGCTTGACGCGCATCGGGTCCTCGGCGCGCCGGATGGACTCGTCCGCGGCGATCGCGACGCCGACTTCCAGCGCCCGCAGTCGGGCGAGGTCCTCGACGGAGGCGCAGGGCTGCTCGACGTACTCGAGGCCGAACGGGGCGAGTTCCGCGACGGCGACGCGCGCCTCCTGCAGGCTCCAGCCTCCGTTCGCATCGACCCGCAGCCGGGCCTCGGGCAGCGCGGCGCGCACCGCGGCGACCCGGGCGACGTCGTCGTCGAGCCCGCTGCCGGGCCCTGCGACCTTGATCTTGACGGTGCGGCACCCGGAGGCGACTGCGCGGGCCGCCGCGGCGTCGGGGTCGAGGGCGGGTACGATGCCGTTGACCTCGACGCGGTCACGCACCGGCGTCGGCGCCCCGGTCTCCGCCCATTCGCGGGCGGCCAGCAGCCAGGCGGCGGCCTCGTCGTCGTCGTATTCGGGGAACGGGCTCCATTCCGACCAGCCGGACTCACCCTCGAACAGTACGCCGCTGCGGCGTGTGATGCCGCGGAACCCGACCGTCATGGGGATGTCGTAGACGAACGGGGCGCTCATCCGAGGTACACCCCGACGAGCAGGCCGAGGCCGAGCCCGATCTCGGCGAAGCCGGTGGACTGGATCACGGGGATCAGCCGCGGGCCCATCGCGCCGCCGAGGACGCGCCGCAGCGGGTCGATCAGGAGCAGCAGCGACAGCAGCGCGATCAGCGCGTACCAGGTGGTGAGCGCGGCGAAGGCGACGATGCCGAGCGCCGCCACCGCGCACAGGGCCGCGTAGAACCGGCGGGCGCCCGCGTCACCGAGGCGGGCGGGAAGGGTCAGCTTGCCCGACTCGCGGTCGGTGGCGATGTCGCGGATGTTGTTGGCGACCAGGATCGCGCTGGCGAGCGCTCCGACGGCGGCCCCTGCGATCCAGGCGTGCAGCGGGGCGGCGTCGGCGATCACGTAGGTGGTGCCGACGGTGGCGACCAGGCCAAAGAACACGAACACCATCAACTCGCCGAGCCCCAGGTATCCGTAGGGCCGCTTGCCTCCGGTGTAGAACCAGGCGGCAAGGATGCACAGCGCGCCGACGGCGAGCAGCCACCAGTGGCCGCTGAGCGCGACCACGGCGAGCCCGGCGAGCGCCCCGACGCCGAAGGACGCGAACGCCGCGGTCTTGACCGCGCGGGGGCTTGCCAGTCCGGAGGCGACCAGCCTGACGGGGCCGACGCGCTCGTCGTCGGTGCCGCGGACGCCGTCGGAGTAGTCGTTGGCGTAGTTGACGCCGACCTGCAGGGCGAGCGCGAGCACCAGGCACAGCAGCGCGATCAGCCAGTCGTAGCGGCCAAGGGCCGCGGCGCTCGCCGAGCCTGCGAGGATCGGCGCGACGGCGGCGGGGAGGGTGCGGGGGCGTGCGCCCGCCACCCAGATGGCGAGGGTGTCGTTCATGGTTGGACCAACTGTAGGAGCTTTTCCCGGTCCGGCTTACCACCCAGGCCGCGCGGCAGCGGGTCGACGAGCACCACCTGCCGGGGCAGGCAGGCCGCCGGGAGCGTGGCCCTGAGCCAGTCGCGCCACTGCTCGAGCGACCCGGACGGCGCAAACAGCACCACCCGCGCGCCCCACTCCGCATCGTCGACGGCGAGCACGGCGGTGTCCTGCTCAAGGCGGGCGGCCTCGGCGCGCACCTGCGCCAGGTCGACGTTGACGCCGCCGGAGATGACGACGTCGTCGATGCGGCCGTCGATCACCAGGACACCGCCGTCCCAGTGCGCCCGGTCGCGGGTCAGCACCGCGCCGTCGACGAGGGTCTCCGCGGTCAGCTCCGGGCGACCGAGGTAGCCGTCGAACACGCTCGGCCCCGCGATCGCGACGCGGCCCGACTCCCCCAGCCGGACATCGACGCCGGGCAGCGGCACACCGTCCCAGACGACCCCTCCGCACGTCTCGCTCATGCCGTAGGTCTCGATGACGCGGATCCCTGCGCGCCCGGCCCGCTCCCGCAGGTCGGGTCGCAGCGCGGCGCCGCCGACCAGCACCGCGTCGAAGCGGGCGAGCGCGTCCGCCGACTCCGGTTGCTCCAGCGCGCGGTAGAGCTGGGTGCCGACGATCGAGACGCAGTCGCCGTCCCCCCGGGGTCGCAGCGAGGTAAGGCCCGCGTCGGCCGGGACCACGCCGTCGCCGAGCAGCCCGCGCACCAGCACCATGAGGCCCGCGACGTAGTGCGGCGAGAGGGTGAGGTGCCAGCGCCCGGCGAAGCCGAGCCGCTCGGCGGAGGAACGCGCCGCCGCGATCAGCGCGTCGCGGCCGAGAACGACGAGCTTCGCGTCGCCGCTGGAACCCGAGGTGGCGACCACGACGGTGCCCTCAGGCGCCCTCGAATCCCCTTCGGCGAGCCACAGCCCGGGGCCGCCGTCGAGGAAGCGTGCCACCGACGTTGCCAGGTCCTGCATCGGGCCAGCTTATCGACGGGGCGTAGACTGTCGACATGCCTCGGGTTCTGCTCATCATCGCTGTGGTGATGCTCACCGTGTACTGCGTCGTGGAGGTCGCGCAGTCGCGGGGCTACCGCGTGCGTTCGATGCCCCGCTGGCTGTGGGCCTTCGCCGTGATCTGCGTACCCGTCATCGGCCCGATCTCCTGGCTGTTCCTCGGCCGCCCCGTCAAGGACACGCGGCAACTGCCGCCCACCTCAAAGGCTCCTGACGACGACGAAGACTTCCTGCGCGGCCTCCGCTGATCGAAGCTTGACAGCCCACACGTGGGGCTGTGGGAAACTTGACCTCGGAAAGAGGGAGGTCGCCCGGCTATGGCTAATGGCGTGACGGCAGTACTGGAGTGGCTGCGCGAGTGCGCTCGCGAGTTCGACGAACGGCTCGATGAGCTCAACGATCTGGATCGCGTCCTGGGAGACGGCGACCACGGCACCAACATGCGGCGAGGCTTCGCGGCCGCCGAATCACTGCAACTCTCCGAGAACGCGCGCGCCTTCGAGGCGCTGCGCCAGGTCGGCATGGCGCTGGTCAGCAACGTCGGTGGCGCCTCCGGGCCCCTGTTCGGCACCTTCCTGCTCCGCGCCGGGGCGAACTGGCCCTCACCGCCAAGCACCGCTGGCGTCGCGATCGCCGTGCGCCAGGGCCTCAACGGCGTCGTCGCGCGCGGCAAGGCCGATGCGGGCGACAAGACCATGGTCGACGCGCTGATCCCGGCCGCCGAGTCGCTCGAGGCCGCCGCCCGCAGCGGCGAGGACCTCCCGACGGCGCTCGCGAAGGCTGCCGACGCGGCAGAGGCAGGCCGCGACGCGACGGCAGGCATGGTCGCCAAGCGTGGCCGTGCGCACCTACGGGCGGACGAGTCGGTCGGCGTCCTCGACCCGGGCGCGGTGTCGATGAGCATCATTCTGCGCACCGCCGCTCAGCACATTTCGTAGCTTTTTCGGCGCTCCGGGGCGTGGGCAATAGCCTGGTGCCATGAGCTTCCAGGCACCCCACAAAGCCGTCATCCTGGCCCGAGGGCTCGGGTCCCGCATGCGCAAGGAAGCTGAGGGCGTAGCCCTCAGCGATGAACAGTCCAAGGCCGCCGACGCAGGCGTCAAGGCGATGATCTCGGTCGGTCGCCCGTTCCTCGACCACGTGATCAGCGCCCTCGCCGACGCAGGGTTCACCGACATCTGCCTCGTGATCGGCCCCGAACACGACCTGATCCGCGACTACTACGACACCGTCGAGAAGTCCCGCGTCACCATCTCCTACGCGATCCAGGAGGAGCCGCTCGGCACCGCCAACGCCGTGCTGTCGGCCGAGGAGTTCGCCGGCGACGACCGCGTGCTCGTCATCAACTCCGACAACTACTACCCCGCCGAGGCGCTCGACCTGCTCAAGGACGTGCCCGGCTCCGCGCTGGTCGGCTTCACCCGCGAGGGGATGCTGACCCGCTCCAACATCGCAGCCGACCGGCTCGCCGCCTTCGCGCTCGCCACCGCCGACGCCGACGGCAACCTCGAGGAACTGGTCGAGAAGCCCGACGAGGCGACCGCCGCCCGACTGGGCGCCGACGCCGTCATCTCGATGAACTGCTGGCTGTGCACGCCCGCGATCTTCGCCGCCGCCAAGGCCATCCCGCCGTCGGCGCGCGGCGAGTACGAGATCACCGACGCCGTGCGTCAGGCGATCGCCGACGGCGACCCTTACCGGGTGGTCCGCGCCGACGTCGGCGTGCTCGACATGAGCAACCGCGGCGACATCGCCTCGGTCGTCGACGCGCTCGGCGGCAGCGAGGTCGTCCTGTGAAGTGGTTCGTCCCGGGTCGCCTCGAGGTGCTCGGTAAGCACACCGACTACATGGGCGGCCGCTCGCTGCTGGCCGCCGTCGACCGCGGCATCACCATCGAGGTGACCGACTCCGACGCGGGTTTCGTGGCCTCCACGACCGCGTTGCCCGGCGAGATCAGCCTGGAGCCCGGCACCGATCCGGGCCTGCCCGGCGGCCATTGGGGCAACTACGTGCAGGCGGTCCTCGACCGGCTCGCCTCCAACTTCGGCGACCTGCGCCCCGCGCGGATCGTGATCGACTCCGACCTGCCGCTCGCCTCCGGCATGAGTTCGTCGTCGGCGCTGGTCGTGGCGGTCGCGCTGGCGCTCGCCGACCACAACGGGCTCCGCGAACGCGAGGAGTGGACGTCGAACATCTCCGACGACGTCGACCTGGCCGGCTACATGGCCACCATGGAGAACGGCCTGACGTTCGGCACGCTTGAGGGCCTGAAGGGCGTCGGCACGTTCGGCGGGTCCGAGGACCACACCGCGATGCTGTGCTGCCACCCAGGCAAGCTCACCGAGTTCACGTTCTGCCCGATCGTCGAGGGCGAGTCGGTCGACCTGCCAGAGGACCTGACGTTCGTGGTGGCCGTCTCCGGCGTGCTCGCCGAGAAGACCGGCGCCGCGCTTGAGCACTACAACTCGCTGTCTGCCAACGCGCGCGAGATCGTCGAGGCGTGGAACGACGCGACGGGCAGCGAGGACGCCGTGGTCGCCGACGCGCTGGCAAGCGACGAGGACGCGCTCGAGGGCCTGCGTGCCGTGACGGCGCACGACGCGTCGCTGAGCAGGCGGCTGAGCGCCTTCGTGACCGAGTCCGAGGTCGTCATCCCCCGCGCCGTCGCGGCGCTGCGCGCAGGCGACCTTGCGGCGTTCGGGGCCGCGGCGGACGAGTCGCACCGCAACGCGGCCGACGTGCTCGGCAACCAGGTCCCCGAGACCAACCGCCTGCAGGCGCTTGCGCGCGAACTGGGCGCGACCGCCTCGGCGGGCTTCGGCGCCGGGTTCGGCGGCTCCGTGTGGGCGCTGGTCCCGACGGTTGACGCACAGGCGTTCGGCGACCGCTGGCTGGAGGCCTACCTCGCCGAGTTCCCGGAGGTCGCACAGACCGCCTCCATCGTCGTCACCCGCCCCGGCGGGCCGGCGCGTCGCCTGTGAGGGCGCAGTCCGACCTCGACCGCCTGCTGACCGCCTGGACCCCGTCCGACGATCAGCAGGCGGCCCTGCTTGAGCGCTACCGCCGCTTCGCGTCCGAGCACGGGCAGGCGTCGTTGGAGAAGTCCGGCGGGCCGGTGCACTTCACGGCGAGCCTGGTCCCATTCGACGAGGATCTCACGCGCGTGCTGCTGGTGTTCCACGCCAAGGCGCAGCGATGGCTGCAGCCCGGTGGGCACGTGGAGGCCGACGACGTGAGCGTCGAGGCCGCCGCGCGGCGCGAGGGCCGCGAGGAGTGCGGGGTGCCGATCGACGGCGCCCTGGTGCCCGCGCAGTTGGACGCGCACGAGTTGGGCGGCCGGTTCGCCTGCCACGAGCACCTGGACATCCGGTTCGCCACGAGGGTGCCGTCCGACGCGGTGCCGCACGTGTCGGACGAGTCCGAGGACGTGCGCTGGTTCCCGGTCGACGACCCGGTGGTGCGCGAAGAGGTCGGCGCCCTGGTCGCGGCTGGCCTCGCGGCCCTGAGGTCGGCCGGCCGCGCCGGTTGAGCCGACGCGCTGTTTGAGCCGCGCCCTGGTTGAGCCATAGGGAGGCGCCCGGCACCGCTGGTTGAGCCATGAGGGACGCGTCAGCGGACCTCATCGGTCGCGCTGGTTGAGCCATGAGGGACGCGCCAGCGGACCTCATCGGTCGAAACCCTCCGCACCCAAAAGCCTGACCCAAGTCCCAGCACCGGACGCCAGAGGTTTCGACCGATGAAGCGACGCTCCGCGCCACTTCATGGCGCTCAACCAACAAGGCCCGCCGCCTGCCGACGCCAACCAAGGCGCTGGTGAGCGGACGCACCAGGCACCGCTGGTTGAGCCATGAGGGACGCGTCAGCGGACCTCATCGGTCGCGCTGGTTGAGCCATGAGGGACGCGTCAGCGGACCTCATCGGTCGAAACCCTCCGCACCCAAAGGCTGACCCAAGTCCCAGCACCGGATGCCAGAGGTTTCGACCGATGAACCGACGCTCCGCGCCGATTCATGGCTCAACCAACAGGGACGCGCCAGCGGACCTCATCGGTCGAAACCTCCGCACCCAAAAGCCCGACCCAAGTCCCAGCACCGGACGCCAGAGGTTTCGACCGATGAACCGACGCTCCGCGCCGATTCATGGCTCAACCAACGGATCCCAGCACCGGATGCCAGAGGTTTCGACCGATGAGGCGACGCCCCGCGCCGCCTCATGGCTCAACCAGCGGTCACGGGCGCAGGATCGGGCGGACCAACTCCTCGACGCTGACCCCGCGGCGCTGCGCCTCGGAGACCAGCGCCTGTGCGACCCCGTCAGGCAGCGCACCCTCCGCGCGACTCTGGTCGGGAAGCAGGATCGACAGCACCGGCACCACGATCGCGCCGAGGGTCGCCAGGATGGCGAGCACGCCGAGCAGGCGCGGCACCACGTCGTTGTCCCAGTTCTCGACCCACACCATGAACCACACCACGAGCAGCACCGCGACGAACAGCGCGAGCGTCACCCGCAGCCCCCAGCGGACGACCGGTCGGCGGCGGTCCGACAGCAGCAGGAGCAGCGACGCGAACGACCACGCGACCGTCAGCGACATCACCGTCCACAGGACGCGGTAGACGGCGTCGTTGAACGAGAAGCTCACCCACACCAGGAACACGCTGTACGCGGCCGCCGCGACGGCGACCAGCGCCCCGATCAGGCCGAACATCTCCAGCCTGCGCCCCACGAGCGCCACGCAGCACAGCGCGCCGATGCTGTAGGCCCCGATGACGGCGGTCGTGATGAGGACCTTGCTCGCGGTCTCCCCGAGGCTGCCGACGATGAGCGTCACGATGCCGAGGATCGCGGCGATCCCGAAGGCCACCACCACGATCGCGACGAGGATCCGGCGTAGCGCCGCCGTCCGACCGCGGGCGCCGGCCTGAGCGGGCGCGCCGACCCGAGTGGGTGGGCCGTCCTGGGAGGCGGCATCGGACCTGACCGGAGCGGGACGTGGCGATCCCGGCTGGGCGGGGCCGACCTGAGCGGAACCGGCGGAGGGATTGGGCCGCCGGGTCGGGGTGGGTTGGCCGATCGGGTCGGGCGGTGGTGCGGTGACCATGCGTCCTCCATCTGCCGTCGTTGGCTTTCCCGGGAGCCTACGCCGCTCACGCGCCTGCCCCGGCGTTCGTGAACAATGTCGACATGGCAGTCGGCGCGTTCCCCCGTTTCTGGGCCGCTGCGACGATCTCCTCGTTCGGCTCCGCGGTCAGCGGCGTCGCGCTCCCGGCGCTCGATCAACCGGACCGCGCCGTGCTCGGCGCCTCGCTCGGCGGCGTCAGCCTCACGCTGCTCGGGACCGCGGCACCCTGCTCGGCATCGTCGCGGTCTTCGCCGTGGCGACGACGATCGTCGCGCTCTCACCGCTGCGGAGGCAGGGAAGGCGCTGGGACCCTGAGGCCCCGTCGGAGGCATGATCGCAGGTCAGTCGAGGTGCTCGTCCTCGTAGCTGCGCGGGTCCTCGACCGGCTCGAGGTGGCCCGTGACGTGCAGGTCCGGGAACTCGCCGCGGATCTCCTCGATGAGGTCCTCCATGGCGTCGTGGCCCTCCTTGACGCTCCACGCCCCCGGCACGAGCATGTGCATCTCCATGAAGGCCCTCGCGCCGGAGACGCGGGTGCGCAGCGCATGGAACTTGATCTCGTCGCTGGTGTGGCCGTCCAGGATCTCGCGGATCCGGGCGTTGGTCTCCTTCGGCAGCGACTCGTCCATCAGGCCCGCCGTCGACTCCGAGACGAGCCGCCAGCCCGTCCAGAGGATGTTGATGCCGACCGCGATGGCGACGATCGGGTCGAGGATCTGCCACCCCGTCAGCCAGACGAGGCCGACGCCCACCACGACCCCGATCGAGGTGATCAGGTCGGTCATCAGGTGCTGCCCGTCTGCGCGCAGCGTGATCGAGTTGTAGCGTCGCCCCGCCCTGATCAGCACCATGGCGACCGCGCCGTTGAGCAGCGCCGCCACCACGGAGATCAGCAGGCCGATCCCGACCTGCTCGAGCGGTTGCGGGTTCAGCAACCGCTGGATGCCGAGCACCAGGATCACGGACGCGGCGACGAAGATCATCACGCCCTCGATGGCCGAGGAGAAGTACTCCGCCTTCGAGTGGCCGAAGTGGTGGTTCTTGTCGGCGGGCTTCGCGGCGACGCGCAGCGCGATCAGCGCGACGATCGCGGCGACCAGGTTGACGACGGACTCGGCGGCGTCGGAGAGCAGGCCGACCGATCCGGTGACCAGCCACGCGGCGGACTTGAGCGCGATCGTCGCGAGGGCCGCCGCGATGGACAGCCAGGCGAACTTGGTCAGGTCGACTCGGGTGGTGCTCACACGCTCAATCTTCGACGCCCGCGCGCGGCCCCACAAGTCAACCCGTGCCCAAGGCGCGTCCACGCCGCCTCCCCGGGGCGCTGCGGGGGCCTGGGTCGGGTGTGCGTTTGAGCATGTTTGGTGTCTCGTTGCGAAAACTGGCCTGTGTTAACGCTTGCAGCGGCAACGAGCAACCAAACATGCTCAAGGAACCCCTCTACCCGCGCCACGCGACGGGGCCAGGGGCCCTAGCGGCGCACCAGGTTGCGGATCTCGCCGCCGGTGCGGATCGCGTCGATGTTCTGGGCGAGCAATTTGTCGCCGTTCTGCGGGCGGCCGCCCGCGACGTGCGGCGTGATCAGCAGGTTCTTCTCATCCCAGAGCGGCGACTCGGACGGCAGCGGCTCGGTCGCCGTCACGTCGACGGCGGCGCCCGCCAGATGTCCCGACCTCAGCGCCTCGACAAGGGCCTCCTCGTCGACGGTGCTGCCGCGGCCCACGTTGACCAGCAGCGCGCCCGGCTTGAGCTGGGCGAACCGCTCGGCGTTCATCGCGTTGGCGGTGGTGGGGTGGTGCGGAAGGATCATCACGAGGACGTCGGTGTTGGCGAGCACGTCGGCTAGCCCCTCGTAGTCGACGACCGTCACTCCCCCGCGCTCACCCGCCGTCCTGGCGGCGCCCGTGACCTTCGCCCCGAGCGACTGCAGCAGCGGCGCCAGCGTCGACCCGATGGAGCCGTAGCCCCAGATCGTCACGTTCGCGTCGTTGAGCGTCGTGACGCGGCCGTCGTCTGCGCGCAGCTTCATGGCGCCATCGAGCTTCGGGTCCCAGTAGTGCTGTTCCTGGTTCTGCAGGGCGAGCGGCAGGTGGCGCATCAACGCCAGGATCATGCCGAGCGCGTGCTCCGAGACCGGCCCGTCGTGCAGCCCGACGCCGGTGGCGATGGGCACCTCGACGGGGAACCCGGCGGCGACGACGGGGTCCGGGCCCGCCAGGAAGGCCTGCACCAGCTTGAGGTTCGTCAGCCGCTCCGCAGAGTCGCGCAGCACGTCGGCCGGCTGACCCCAGGCGACCAGCACGTCCGCGTCGACGTGTTCCTCCGGCACGGGGACCGAGTGGTCGATCGTGACGAACTCGACGCCGTCGACGACCGGCACCTTGCCGCGGTATGCCCTGGGGACGAGGACCTTCATGCGTGACACCTCCATGTGTTCTTCGGCTCTGCCCAGCATGTCACACGGCCAACCGGCCCCTCGCGCGGCGTCCGCGTCCGTGGGTGCGGCACCCGAACGGGCACCACCTCGAGGGGCGCAGCGACCGAGGCCGGGCAGGGCGCCGCCGAGGGCTAGAATGCCCGGGTGCTGACGATGCAAGACGCCCTACGCCGACTTTCCGACTACTGGACCTCCAAGGGCTGCCTGACCTGGCAGCCCTTCAACACGGAGGTCGGCGCCGGAACCATGAACCCGGCGACGGTCCTGCGCGTGCTCGGCCCCGAGCCGTGGGACGTCGCCTACGTCGAGCCATCGGTGCGACCCGACGACTCGCGCTACGGCGAGAACCCCAACCGCCTGCAGACCCACACCCAGTTCCAGGTGATCCTCAAGCCCGAGCCGGGCGACCCGCAGGAGCTGTACCTCGGCTCGCTGGAGGCCCTCGGTATCGACCTGAGCAAGCACGACGTGCGCTTCGTCGAGGACAACTGGCAGCAGCCAGCGATCGGCGCATGGGGCCTCGGCTGGGAGGTGTGGCTGGACGGCATGGAGATCACGCAGTTCACCTACTTCCAGCAGGTCGGCGGCCAGAACCTCGACCCGATCCCCGTCGAACTGACCTACGGCGTCGAGCGCATCCTGATGGCACAGCAGGGCGTGACGCACTTCAAGGACATCGCCTACGCCACCGCTGCCGACGGCCGCATCGTCACCTACGGCGAGGCGTTCGGGCAGCAGGAATACGAGATGAGCCGCTACTACCTCGACGACGCGGACGTCGAGGCCAACCGCAGGCTCTACGAGACCTACGTCGGCGAGGCGACCCGAATGGTCGAGGCCCGCCTCCCCGTGCCCGCGCACTCCTACATCCTCAAGTCGAGCCACGCGTTCAACGTGCTCGACGCCCGCGGCGCCATCTCCACCACCGAGCGCGCAAAGGCCTTCGCCACCATGCGCCGCCTGATGCGCGACACCGCGGCGCTGTGGATCGAGCGCCGCGAGGAGTTGGGCTTCCCACTGACCCGCGAGGCCGTCGAGGCCGCGCCCGCGACGCCCGAGGCCCCCGTCGACCTGCCCTCCGACGCGCAGACCTTCGCGCTCGAGATCGGCGTCGAGGAACTGCCCCCGCACGTCGTCCCGCAGACGGTCGACGCCGTCCGCGAGGCCCTCACCGCCAAGCTCGACGCGACCCGGCTGACGCACGGCGCGATCACCGTCGAGGGCACCCCCCGCCGCATCGTCGCGATCGTCGAGGACCTCGCGGCGAGCGAGCCCGACGCCGAGCAGCTCCGCAAGGGACCCAAGTGGTCGGCCGCCTTCGACGCCGCGGGCAACCCCACCAAGCCGCTCGAGGGCTTCATGCGCGGCCAGGGCGTCACCGCCGACCAGGTCGTCAAGGCCGAGATCGGCGGCAACGAGCACGCCGCCGTCAGCGTCCTGGTGCAGGGCCGGGGCGTGCTTGACGTGATGGGCGAGATCGTCGCCGACGTCGTCAGCGGGCTCCGCGCCGAGAAGAACATGCGCTGGAACGACCCGAAGCTGTCGTTCTCGCGCGCCATCCGCTGGCTGGTCGCCCTCTGGGGCCCGGCCGTCGTGCCCGTCGCGGTCTCCGACCTCGTCGCCGGCCGCACCACCTACCTGCAGCGCCCCGTCGCGGGCGAGGACGGCGCCCGCTCGGACGGCGCGCTCGTCGGCACCGTCGACGTCGCCACCGCGGCCGACCTGCTGCCGACCATCGCCAAGGGTGCGATCCTGCTCGCCACCGACGCCCGCAAGGGCTCGGTCCGCGACCAGGCGACCCGGCTCGCCGCGACCGTCGGCGGCACCGTCGACCTGGATGGCGAGGCCGCGCTCGTCGACGAGATCACCAACCTGGTCGAGGACCCGCACGGCGTGCTCGGCCACTTCGAGGAGCGCTACCTCGAACTGCCGGAGCGCATCCTCACCACCGTGATGCGCAAGCACCAGCGCTACCTGCCCGTCTACCTCGACGGGAAGCTGGCGCCGCACTTCGTCACGATGGCCAACGGCCTCTGCGACGACGACACCGTCCGCGCGGGCAACGAGTCGGTGATCCGCGCCCGCTACGAGGACGCGCTGTTCTTCTGGAACTCCGACCTCAAGGCCGCCGACGCCGACAGCTTCGTGCCCGGGCTGGAGAAGCTCACGTTCGAGGACCGGCTCGGCTCCGTCGGGCTCCGCGCCCGCCGCATCGCCGACGTCGCCGCCAAGCTGGCCGACCGGATCGGCCTCGACGGCGCCGACCGCGAGACGCTGAACCGCGCCGGTGCGCTGGCCAAGTTCGACCTTGCCACCGAGATGGTCGTCGAGATGAGCTCGCTCGCCGGGTTCATCGCGAAGGAGTACGCGGTCCGGCTCGGCGAGACCGAGGCCGTCGCGGATGCGCTGTACGAGATGGAGCAGCCGCACACCTCGGCCGACCCGGTCCCGGCGACCGTGCCCGGCGCGCTGCTTGCGCTCGGCGACCGCTTCGACCTGCTGGCGGCCATGTTCGCGCTCGGCGCGAAGCCCACCGGCTCGTCCGACCCGTTCGGGCTGCGCCGCGCCGCGCTCGGCGTCGTGCGGATCCTGCGCGAGTCCGCTGGCACCCCGTTGGAGGGCCTCACCATCCGCGCCGGGCTCGAGGACGCCGTCGCACGGCTCGCGGAGCAGGGCGTCGACGTCGCCCCCGACGCCGTCGACTCGGCGCTGGAGTTCACCATCGGCCGCTTCGCCCAACTGCTGCGCGACGAGGGCACCTCCGCCGACCTGGTGAACGCGATCCTGCCCGCGGCCAACGCCCCCGGACGCGCCGGCCGCCTGCTCGGCGAGCTGTCCGCCCTGGAGGACGAGCGGCTGGGCGACCTCGTGGAGGCGCTTGTGCGCATCTCGCGGATCCTGCCCCCCAAGGTCAAGCCCTCCTACGACCGCGCGAAGCTCTCCGAACCCGCGGAACTGGCGCTTGCCGACGCCATCGAGGCGATGCCCTCCGACGTCGCGTCGCGCTCGCTCGCCGATGTCGTCGAACTGACCGACCCGCCGGTCGCCGCGGCGGAGGAGTTCTTCGAGGAGATCCTCGTCAACGCCGAGGACCCGTCGATCCGGGCCGCCCGGCAGGGGCTCCTCGCGTCGCTGCTCCACGCCGCCCCGGCAGGCATCGACTGGAAGGCGCTGGACACGGCGCTGAGCTGAGGATCGGACACACCATGGCCGAACGGGAAGACCACGCACCCAGGCCCGAAACCGGGCCGCCGACCGGGCCGGTCGGCGGTCAGGCGACGCACGGCGAGCGGGTGGAGGCCGCGTCGGTGTGGGCGCGGACCCGCTACGCCGAACTGCTGAAGCGGCTCGGCAAGTAGGCGGCGCTCACGCCACGGTGATCCCGAGGATGTCGGCGAGCACGGGGGCGAGTTCGGTCGCCTGGTCGTAGCCGAGCTTGACTCCCCGCATGCCCTCGGGGTTCGACTCGAGCCCCTGCAGTCGCGCGCCGCGCAGGTCGACGCGCTTGGTCCGGGAATTGGTCAGGATCAGCTTGCCGATGCTGGCGTCGACGAAGTTCAGCACCTCGACCTTGGCCTCCGACAGGTCCAGTTCGCCGATCACCGCCCGGTCGATCTCGAGCCGGTTGATGGTGGTGCCGCGCAGGTTCAGGTAGTCGATCTTGCCTCCGACGATGCGCACCCTCGTCCAGGTGCCCGCGAACGCCTGGATCGCGCCGATCCGGGACTCGGTGATGGTCACGTCCTGCAGGCTCGACTTCGCCAGCGACAGGTCGGTGGCGCGCGAGGAGGCGATCTCGACGTCTGCCAGGCGGCAGCCGATCAGCCGCCCGCCGCTCAGGTCCGCGTCGGTGAAGCGGCTGTCCAGGATCCGCAGCCCGTGCCGCTCCGGCCCTCCGAAGACGACGCCCTTCTCGTCGGCCCCCTCGATGTAGCCGTCCTCCAACAGGTCCTGCAGATCGATGCCCATGGACCCTGAGGGTACCGATGACCGACCGAGGTCGCACCCTGACGGCCGCCGCCCTCGCTACCCTTGTTGGCATGGCAGGCAAGGCAGGCAAGGGTTGGTTCGGGCTCCCGTTCTTCTCGCTCACCCCGCGCCCAGAGGTCGTCTCGTGCGTGCTGTCGGGCGGCGGCTCGAGGGCGAGTTTCCAGTTGGGGGCGCTGGACTACCTCTACCGGCACGACGATCAGTTCACGCCGACGATCTTCGTCGGCGCCTCAGCAGGGTCGATCATCGCTTCGTCGCTTGCGCAGTCGGCAGAGCGCGAGGGGCAGCGGGAGTACCTGCGCAGGCTGCGGTCGATCTGGGACGCCATGACGGAGCCGAACGACATGTTCACCCCGCGCCCGTGGTACGACCGGCTCGCCACCGAGGGCCCGCAGTGGCTGGAACTGGTGCGCCCTGCCAAGCCCGAGCCGAAGCCCGCTCCCCCGAAGCCGCGCCCACCGCTGCTGCAGTTCCTGCGCACCGAGCCGACGAGTTCCCCGTCGCCGCCCGAACCGGTGACCGCGCCGAACCCGCTCGAACTGGCGCTCACGCCGGACTCCGAGACGCCGGTGCGCTCCGAGTGGTCGCTGAACGCGCTGTCGAGCATCGCGTCGCACCTGGGCCGGCTGCCCCGGCTCGGCAGCGACCTCAACGTCATCGCGCACGGCCTCGAGGCCACCAAGTCGATGTACCGGCCCGGCCCGGTGCTCGTCGAACTGCTGCGCGAGGAGATGTTCTTCCCGGCCCGCGTGGCCGCCTCCGGGGCAACGCTGCGGATCGCGATGGTCGCGCTGGAGTCGGGCGAACTGCGGTTCATGACGGAGAAGGGCACCCTTGTCGACCGCAACAACCAACCGGTCGGCGACACCAGCCACGACCTGGGCGTCGGGGTGCTCGCCTCCTGCGCGATCCCTGCCGTGTTCCGGCCAGTGCCGATCGGGGACGAGACCTACGTCGACGGCGGCGCGCGGGAGAACCTGCCCGCAGAACTGGCCATCGGGCACCTGGGCGCGGCCCGCAACTACATCGTCAGTTCGCAGTCGACCGGCGTGCACCGGCGGGCCTCGATGGCCGACGCTGACCTGTTCACGATCGTGATGCGCTCCACGGAGATCCTGATCGACGAGGCAGGCCGCGACGAACTTGCCTACGCCCACTCGGCGGGCTCCATCGTCATCTACCCCGAGTTGAGCGTCCACGACGCCATGACGGTCGACCCCGCGCTGATCGCGATCAACGAGGCCTACGGGTGGCTGCGCGCCGCCGAGCAGCACCTGCACCTGGACGCGGCCGCCGAGGCGCGGCACCGTCGGCTCATCGAGGCACGGCTCCGCGCGCTGCAGGCCGAGAACGACTACCTGGCCACCTCCGAGCCGGACAGGCGGCGCCACACGGCGCTCGCCTCGGCCAAGACGGCCCTGCGCGACGTCGTCCGGTCCGCGTCCGACATCCCGCTGCCGCCCGGCGCGGACGCCTGGTGGCGCCAGTGGGAGCCCCGCGCTGTCGCGCCCGAGATCGATCCCCCGTGGCTGCACGACTGACCCGGTCCTGACGGGGAACTGCGGACCACCGCTGTGGCAGGCTTGCCCCACCCACACCACGAGGAGACTTGGATGCTGCGGATCGGGATGCTCGGCGGGATGAGTTGGGAGTCGACGGCCCAGTACTACCGGATCGCCAACGAACTGGTCCGCGACCGACTCGGCGGCCTGCACTCGGCGCGCATCCTGCTCGACTCCGTCGACTTCGCCGACATCGAGGCCATGCAGTCGGAGGCCCGCTGGGATGACGCAGGACGCGCCCTCGCGGCCAGGGCCGCAGCGCTCGAGTTGGCGGGCGCCGACCTGCTGCTGATCTGCACCAACACCATGCACAAGGTCTACGACGCCGTCGACTCTGCAGTCACCATCCCGGTGCTGCACCTGGCCGACGCGACCGCCGCCGCCGTGAAGCGCGCCTGCGTGGGCACCGTCGCGCTGCTCGGAACGGCCTTCACCATGGAGCAACCGTTCTACCGGGAGCGGGTCGCCGCCGCGGGCATCGAGGTGCTCGTCCCCGAGGCGGACGACCGGGCGGTGGTGCACCGGGTGATCTACGAGGAACTGGTCCGGGGCATCGTGCGCGACGAGTCCCGCGAGGCGCTGCGCGGCGTCATCTCGACGCTGGCAGCGGCCGGGGCCCGGGGCGTGATCCTCGGCTGCACCGAACTCGAACTGCTGATCGGCCCCGACGACGTCGACGTGGCGGTCTTCCCGACGACCCGCATCCACGTCGAGGAGGCGCTGGCCGCCGCGGGCGTGCCGGGCTAGTCGTCAGAGTCCGACCATCTTCATGCCCGCCTCGCCGTAGCGGTCCCCCGCTACACCGCCGGCGGTGAGCGCGTCGAGGGTCGCGACGTCGTCTGCGGAGAGCCGGACCGTGGTGGCCCCGGCATTCTCGTCGATCCTGCCGCGGCGCCTGGTTCCCGGGATCGGGACGATGTGGGGCGACTTCGCGAGCAGCCAGGCGAGCGCCACCTGCGCCGACGTCGCGCCGACGGCCTCGGCCATCTGCTGCACCTGGGTGAGCAGCGCCTGGTTCCGCGCGAGATTCTGTTCCTCGAAGCGCGGGATGCTCGCCCTGATCTCCCCCTCGCCGAAGCCCTGACCAGGTCGCACCGTACCTGTGAAGAAGCCCTTCCCCAGCGGGCTGAACGGGACGAACCCGATGCCCAGTTCCGCGCAGGTCGGCAGCACCTCCGCCTCGGGGTCACGCGTCCAGAGCGAGTATTCGCTCTGCAACGCGGTGACGGGGAACGTGGCGTGCGCCCTCCTGATGGTCTCGGCTCCCGCCTCCGACAGCCCGAAGTGGCGCACCTTCCCGGCCGCCACCAACTCGCCGACGGTGCCCGCGACGTCCTCGATGGGGACGGCCGGGTCGACCCGGTGCTGGTAGAACAGGTCGATGCAGTCGATCCCAAGGCGCTCGAGCGACGCGTCGGCGACGCGCCTGATCTGTTCGGGGCGCGAGTCGGTGCCCTGCATCCGGCCGTCGACGATGTTCCAGCCGAACTTGGTCGCAACGACGACCCGGTCGCGGATCGGCGCGATGGCCTCCCCGACCAGGACCTCGTTGTCGTAGGGGCCGTAGACCTCGGCGGTGTCGATCAGGGTGATGCCCTGCTCGACGGCGTAGCGCAGCACGCCGATCATGTCGTCGCGGTCGCCCGGGTTGGGCCCGTAGGACATCGACATGCCCATTGCGCCCAGCCCGATCGCCGAGACCTCGAGCGACGTGCCGAGAGTCCTGCTGTGCATCGCGCCTCCTTCGTGGGGCCAACCGCTGGTTGGTGAGGCCCAATCCCGATTCTGCCCGCCATCGCCCGACGGCGTGCCGGTTCCCCGTGCCCGCGCCGCTCCCCGAGCCCGTTGAGGGGTCCGAAACCACAGCGAACGCGAGGACGCTTCGACAGGCTCAGCGAACGAGCCGCTCCCCGAGCCTGTCGAGGGGTCCGAAACCACAACGAATGCAAGGACGCTTCAACAGGCTCAGCGAACGACCTGCTACTTGTCGAACTTCGCCTTGAGCGCCGCGACGCGCTCGTCCCACTTCTCGTGGCGCTCCTCCTTGCGCTGCTTGCGCAACTCCTCGGAGGCCGCCTTGCGCGCCGCCTCCGCGGCGTCCTGCTCGGCCTCCAACTCGTCGAGCACCTGGCCGAGCGGGACGCGCGTGATCGCGCCGCCCTGGCTGGCGACGAACTGGTCGAGCGCCGTCGTGTCTGGCTCGTCGGTCTGCAGGATCAGCGCGTTGTGGCCGGGCGCGATCTCCTTTGCCATCGAGCCGAGCACCGAGGACTGGCCCTGCGCGCGGTCAAGATCGGACAGGCCGCCGATCAGCCCGCCAGCGCCCCAGCCGAGCAGCATCCCGAGCGGACCGCCGAGCGCGCCGACCAGCAGGCCGATCAGCGAGCCGCCAAGGTAGCCGCCTCCTGCATCCAGGTCGCTGCCCTCGGGCGCGGAGAGCCTGCCGTCGGCGTCGCGCTGGATCAGCGCGGCCGCGACCACCGCGCTCGAGACGGGTGAGGCCTTCAGGTCGGACTCCGCCTTGAAGGCGTCGGCCACGGCGGGGAAGGTCACGATTGCCACGTATTCGGTCATGGAAGAAACCCTTTCGTTGCGGGCGAATGCCCTTGTGTACCTGATTTCACGCTACGCCCGGCCGTTGGCCGACACGCCGGGTGCGGCAGATCCCCGACGGATGGCCAACCAGAAGAGGGACGGCCCTCGGCACCGCGGGGGTCGGCGATGTGACGGGCGGCGTCTCACCCCGCCGGGCGGGCCCCACCTCGGGTGTAGGCAACCCGTCAGGCCGACCCCCGAGGTCGTATGGAAGCCGTTAGGACGCTGTCGCCGCGCCGGGAGTCGGAGTTGGCTGAGGGCGTGCCCACCGAGGGCGCAGAACTACTAGGAGCCCTCATGCTCGACATCGTCTATGTGCTCATCACCATCGCGCTGTTCGTCGCTGTTGGCCTGCTCGCTAAGGGGGTCGAACGGCTGTGATCGCCTTCGACATCGTCGCCACCGTGCTCGCGGTGGCGGCCATCTGTTACCTGCTCGCCGCGCTCGTGCGCCCGGAGCGCTTCTCATGACCGCACTGGCCGCAGCCCTGACGCTGCTCGCCGTCGCCGTCCCGCTCGCCCTGGCCTACCGGCCGTTCGGCGACTGCCTTGCCTGGACCTACACCTCGACGAAGCACTGGCGCGTCGAGCGGTGGGTCTACCGCGGCCTCGGCGTCGACCCCGACCAGGGGCAGACGTGGCGGGCCTACCTGCACGGCCTTCTCGCGTTCTCCGCCGTCGGGATGCTGATCCTCTACACGCTGCAGCGGGTCCAGCAGTGGCTGCCGCTGTCCCTTGGCAACGGCCCCGTCCCGCCCGCGCTGTCGTTCAACACGGCGGCCTCGTTCGTGGGCAACACCAACTGGCAGTCCTATTCGCCCGAACTGACGATGGGGCACCTGGTCCAGATGGCAGGCCTCACCGTGCAGAACTTCGTCTCCGCCGCCGTCGGCATGGCCGTGGCGATCGCCCTTGTCCGGGGCCTCGCCGCACGGTCGACCGGCCTGATCGGCAACTTCTGGGTCGACCTCACCCGAGGCCTGCTGCGGGTGCTGCTTCCGATCAGCGTGGTCGGCGCCCTGCTGCTGATCGCCGCAGGCGTCACCCAGAACCTCGCGGGCATGACCCACATCACCACCGTCGCGGGCGCCGACCAGGCGATCCCGGGAGGGCCGGTGGCCTCGCAGGAGGTCATCAAACTGCTCGGCACCAACGGCGGCGGCTTCTTCAACGCCAACTCGTCGCACCCGTTCGAGAACCCGGGCGTGCTCACCAACTACTTCGAGATCTTCCTGATGCTGGTGATCCCCTTCTCGCTGACCCGCGCCTACGGCCGGATGGTGGGAGACGTCCGTCAGGGCTACGCGACGCTCAGCGTCATGGCCCTGCTCTACACGGCCTCCTACTCGATCCTCGTCGCCCTCGAGTCGACGGCGCGCGACGCGGCACCCGCGCTCGCAGGGGCAGCGTTGGAAGGCAAGGAGACCCGCTTCGGGATCATCGGATCGGCGCTGTTCGCGACCACGAGCACCGGCACCTCCACCGGCGCCGTCAACTCGATGCACGACTCCTACACCTCGCTCGGCGGCATGATGCCGATGCTCAACATGATGCTCGGCGAAGTCAGCCCCGGCGGCGTCGGCGCGGGCCTCTACGGCCTGCTCGTGATGGCGATCATCTCGGTGTTCGTGGCCGGCCTGCTCGTCGGCCGCACGCCGGAGTTCCTGGGCAAGAAGGTCGGCCCGCGCGAGGTCAAGCTCGCAAGCCTCTACATCCTGGTCACCCCGACGCTCGTGCTGGCGGGCACCGCGCTCAGCTTCGCGCTGCCCGGCGTCAGCGACTCGGTGCGCGACACCTCGATCCTCAACCCTGGCCCGCACGGCACGTCGGAGGTCATCTACGCCTTCACCTCCGCCGCCAACAACAACGGCTCCGCGTTCGCGGGCCTGACGGCGGACACGCCTTGGTTCAACACGGCGCTCGGCCTGGCGATCCTGATCGGCCGGTTCGTGCCGATCGCGCTGGTGCTCGCGCTCGCGGGCTCCTTCGCGTCCGCGAGCCCCGCCGATGCGACGGTCGGCACCCTTCCGACGCACCGTCCGCTGTTCGTGTTCCTGATGATCGGCGTCGTGCTCATCGTCTCCGCCCTCACCTACTTCCCGGCCCTCACGCTCGGGCCGCTCGCCGAAGGACTTTTCCGATGACCACCACCAAGGCCGCCCAACCCCGCCGCGGGCAGTGGGCGCAGGCGCTTCCCGGCGCCTTCCGGAAGCTGGACCCGCGGGCCCAGTGGCGAAACCCCGTGATGTTCCTGGTCTGGGTCGGCGCCGCCCTGACGACGGCGCTTGCCCTCGCCGAACCGTTCCTCGGCGGGCCCAGGCCGTCGGGCGGGACCGCGGTGCCCGTCAGCTTCACCGCGCTCATCGCAGGCTGCCTGTGGTTGACGGTGCTGTTCGCGAACCTCGCCGAATCGGTCGCCGAGGGCCGCGGCAAGGCGCAGGCCGAGTCGCTGCGCAGGACGCGCACCAGCACCACCGCGCACCGCGTGCAGCGCTACGACGCGGACACGGACGCGGGCGCCGAGCGGGCCTCGACGCAGGAGGTCGCCTCCTCCGAACTGAGGCTCGGCGACGTCGTCGTCATCTCCGCGGGCGAGACCATCCCCGGCGACGGCGACATCGTGTGGGGCATCGCCTCGGTCGACGAGTCGGCCATCACCGGCGAGTCCGCCCCGGTGGTTCGCGAGTCGGGAGGCGACCGCAGCGCCGTCACCGGCGGCACCCGCGTGCTGTCCGACCGGATCGTGGTGAGGATCACGTCCAAGCCGGGCGAGACCTTCGTCGACCGGATGATCGCGCTCGTCGAGGGCTCCGCCCGGCAGCGCACCCCCAACGAGATCGCCCTATCGATCCTGCTCGCCGGGCTGTCCATCGTCTTCCTGGTGGTCGTGTTCACGCTGAACCCGATCGCCTCGGCTGGGGCGCAGCCGGTCTCCCTGACCGTGCTGATCGCCCTTCTGGTGTGCCTGATCCCCACCACCATCGGAGCGCTGCTGTCGGCGATCGGCATCGCGGGCATGGACCGACTGGTGCAGCGCAACGTGCTGGCCATGTCCGGGCGCGCCGTCGAGGCGGCGGGCGACGTGTCGACGCTGCTTCTCGACAAGACAGGCACCATCACCTACGGCAACCGGCGCGCGGCCGAGTTCCTGCCGCTGGAGGGGGTCGACGCCAAGCGGCTCGCCCACTTCGCGGCGCTCGCCTCGCTGAGCGACCCCACCCCGGAGGGCTCCTCGATCGTCGAGTTGGCCGCCGAGCTGGGCGTCACGCCGGAGCGTCAACTCGGCGCCGTCCCAGTGCCGTTCACGGCCCAGACCCGGATGTCGGGCCTCGACCTTCCCGACGGCACCGAGATCCGCAAGGGCGCCTCGTCCGCGGTGCTCGCCTGGCTCGACCTGTCGAGCGAGGAGACGATCGAGATCGCAGACGAGATCGGCGCCTCAGGCGGAACGCCGCTGGTGGTCGCCTCCAAGGGCCCCCGCCATGAGAGCATCCTCGGCGTCGTGCACCTGAAGGACATCGTCAAGGACGGCCTCCGGGAGCGCTTCGACGAGCTGCGCTCGATGGGCATCCGCACCGTGATGGTCACCGGCGACAACCCGCTGACCGCCGCCGCGATCGCCCGCGAGGCGGGCGTCGACGACTTCATCGCCGAGGCGACCCCCGAGCAGAAGCTCGACTACATCCGGCGCGAACAGGAGGGCGGCCGGCTGGTCGCCATGACCGGGGACGGCACCAACGACGCCCCAGCGCTCGCGCAGGCCGACGTCGGCGTGGCCATGAACACGGGCACCTCCGCGGCGAAGGAGGCGGGCAACATGGTCGACCTCGACTCCGACCCGACCAAGCTCATCGACATCGTCGCCATCGGCAAGCAATTGCTGATCACCCGCGGGGCGCTCACCACGTTCTCCATCGCCAACGACATCGCCAAGTACTTCGCGATCATCCCCGCGATGTTCATGGGCGTCTTCCCGGGACTCGCCGCGCTGAACGTGATGGGCCTGCACTCCCCCGCCTCCGCGGTCGCCTCCGCGATCATCTTCAACGCCCTGGTGATCATCGCGCTCGTGCCGCTCGCGCTGCGCGGCGTGAAGTACCGCCCCGCAGGAGCCGCCCAGATCCTGGGCCGCAACCTGGCGATCTACGGCCTCGGCGGCGTCGTCACCCCCTTTGTCGGGATCTGGCTCATCGACCTCGTCGTGCGCCTGATCCCCGGATTCTGAAAGGTCCGATATGCCTCACTCCCTGCGCCTCATCACGAGGCAGACCGCCGTCGCGCTGCGCGCCATGGTGCTGCTCACCATCGTGCTCGGGCTTGCCTACCCGCTCGCGATCACCGGCCTCGGCCAGGTGATCCTCCCCTGGCAGGCCGACGGCTCGCTGGTGCGCGATGCCTCCGGACAGGTGGTCGGCTCGAAGCTGATCGGGCAGGCCTTCGTCGACGCGGACGGCGCCCCGCTGCCGCGGTACTTCCAGTCCCGCCCCTCCGCGGCGGGTGACGGCTACGACGGGTCGGCCTCCTCCGGCAGCAACCTCGGCCCCAACAACCCCGACCTGGTCGCGGCCATCGCCGAGCGGCGGGCGGCGGTCGCGGAGTTCAACTCGGTGCCCGAGTCCTCCGTCCCGGTCGACGCCGTGACGGCGTCCAGTTCCGGCCTCGACCCCGAGATCTCGACGGCCTATGCCGCCATCCAAGTCGACCGGGTCGCTGCTGCCCGCGGCCTCGAACCCGGCCGGGTCGCCGACCTGGTGAAGGCGAACACCTCCGGCGTTGGATACTTGTCCGAGGTCCGGGTCAATGTGGTGGAGTTGAACCTGGCATTGGACGAACTGGAGGGCTGAGGACGTGAGCTCGCGTGGGCGACTGCGGGTGCTGCTCGGGGCCGCGCCGGGGGTGGGCAAGACCGTCTCCATGCTCGACGAGGGCCACCACCTGGCCGCCGAGGGCATCGACGTGGCCATCGGGCTGGTCGAGACCCACGGCCGCGCCGCCACCGCAGCGCTGACGGAGGGGCTGCCCGTCGTCCCGCGACGCACCGTCGAACACCGCGGCGTGCTGCTCGACGAGATGGACGTCGACGCCGTGCTCGCCCGCCACCCCGACACGGCGCTCGTCGACGAGTTGGCCCACACCAACGCGCCCGGCTCCCGCAACGAGAAGCGCTGGCAGGACGTCGAGGAACTGCTGGCGGCGGGGATCAACGTGATCTCCACCGTCAACATCCAGCACATCGAGTCCCTCAACGACGTGGTGGAGACCATCACGGGGGTGCCACAGCGCGAGACCGTCCCCGACTCGGTGCTGCGCGCCGCCGACCAGGTGGAGGTCGTCGACCTCGCCCCGGAGGCACTCCGCGACCGGCTCTCGGGCGGCGTGGTCTACCCGGCGGAGCGGATCGACGCGGCCCTGTCCAACTACTTCCGGCTCGGCAACCTGACGGCGCTGCGCGAACTCGCCCTGCTGTGGCTCGCCGATGAGGTCGACCAGGCCCTGACGCTGTACCGCAAGGACCACGGCATCGCGGGCACCTGGGAGGCCCGCGAGCGCGTCGTCGTGGCGCTGCCGGGAGGGCCCGAGGGCGAGACGCTGCTGCGCCGCGGGGCCAGGATCGCGGCGCGGGCCGGCGGCGAACTGATCGCCGTGCACGTCTCCACGCAGGACGGGCTGCGCGCAGACAACCCGACGGCGCTGGCCGAGCAGCGGGTGCTGGTCGACAAGCTCGGCGGCAGCTACCGCCAGGTGATCGGCGAGGACACCCCGGAGGCGCTGATCGAGTTCGCCCGCTCCGTCAACGCGACCCAACTGGTGCTCGGTGCGAGCCGCCGCAGCCGCCTGAGCGCCGCGCTGACCGGCGCCGGGATCGGCGCGAGCGTGATCCGCGACTCCGGCGACATCGACGTGCACATCGTCACGCACGCGGCGGCGGGCGGCCGGTTCCGGCTGCCGAAGGTCGGCGGGGCGCTGTCGCCGACGCGACGCGTCGCGGGTTTCGCGCTCGCCCTGATCGGCGGGCCGCTGCTGACCTGGCTGCTCGTCACGTTCCGCAGCCCCGAGTCGATCACCGGCGACGTGCTCAGCTACCAACTGCTCGTCGTGATCGTTGCGCTCACCGGCGGGCTGTGGCCCGCGCTGTTCGCGGCGGTGATGTCGGGCCTGACGCTCGACTACTTCTTCATCCAGCCCTTCTACACCATCACGATCGCCGACCCCCTCCACATGCTGGCGCTCGCGCTGTACGCGGCGGTCGCGGTGATGGTGAGCTACGTCGTCGACCGGGCAGCCCGCAGGGCGCGAGTCGCAAAGCGCGCTGCGTCGGAGTCCGAGCTGATCCAGACGGTCGCGGAGAACGTGCTGCGCGGCGAGGACGCGCTGCAGGCGCTTGTCGCGCAACTGGTCGACGCGTTTGCGCTAGACGGCGCCGTCCTGACCGACAGGGGCAGGCGGATCGCCGAGGCGGGCGAGTTGGGCCCGGACCCGACGCGCCTGACGCTGGCGGAGGACGCCGTCCTCGAACTGCACGGCAAGGGCCTTCCCGCCTCGGAGCGGCGGCTGATCGGCGTCATCATCGCCCAACTGGGTGCCGCCGTCGAGCATCGTCGGCTGGAGGAGACGGCAAGCGAGATCGAGCCGATCGCCGCCTCCGACAAGGTGCGAGGTGCCCTGCTTTCGGCGCTCAGCCACGACCTGCGCCGACCGCTCGCGGCCGCCACGGCCGCCGTCGGCGGGATGCGGTTGGCCGACGACGCGCTGAGCGACGCCGACCGGAAGGAACTGCTGGAGACGGCCGACCAGTCGCTTGCGGCGCTGTCGACGCTGGTGACCGACCTGCTGGACGTGTCGCGCCTGCAGGCGGGAGCGCTCACGATCGAGACCTTCCCCATCGAGCTCAGCGAGGTGATCGAGGGCGCGCTCGACGAGTTGGCGCTCGGCCCCGACGACGTCACGGTCGCGCTGCAGCCCGACGCCAACCAGGCGATGGCCGACCCCGTCCTGCTGCAGCGGGCGCTGGTCAACCTGCTTGCCAACGCGACCCGCTACAGCCATCGGGTCCGGGTCGGCACCAGCGCGTTCGGCGACCGGGTCGAGGTCCGCGTCGTCGACCATGGCCCCGGCGTCAGCCCCGAGCGCCGCGACGACATCTTCGTCCCCTTCCAGCGGTTGGGCGACGTCGACAACACGACGGGGCTGGGGCTTGGGCTCGCCCTGTCGCGCGGCTTCGTCGAGGGAATGGGCGGCACCATCGAACCCGAGGACACCCCCGGCGGCGGGCTCACCATGGTGGTGTCGCTGCCGACCGGCGCCCGTGAGGAGGGGCACGCATGAAGATCCTGATCGCCGACGACGACCCGCAACTCGTCCGGGCGCTGCGCATCACGCTGACCGCGAAGGGCTACCAGGTGGTGGCGGCGGCCGACGGCGCCCAGGCGATCGCGGCCGCCGTTGACCACAAGCCCGACCTGTACCTGCTCGACCTCGGGATGCCGCACCTGGACGGCGTCGAGGTGATCCACGCGATCCGCGGCTGGTCGGACGCCCCGATCCTGGTCGTCTCGGGCCGTGCTGGATCGGCCGACAAGGTCGAGGCGCTCGACGCGGGCGCAGACGACTACGTCACCAAGCCGTTCTCCGTCGACGAGTTCCTGGCGAGGGTCCGCGCGCTCGCCCGCCGGGTTCCTGACCGCCACGAGGAGGCCCCGCCGCTTGTCCGGATCGGGACGGTGGATGTCGACTTCGCGGCCCGCACCGCGGTCGGCGGCCAGGGCCCGATCCGGCTCACGCCGACCGAATGGCAGGTCCTCGAACTGCTGGCCCGCAACGAGGGGAAGTTGGTGACGAGGCAGACGATGCTGACCCACATCTGGGGCACCGAACACGCCCGCGACACCGGCTACCTGCGGCTGTACCTGTCGCAGTTGCGCAAGAAACTAGAGCCCGACCCGTCCTCGCCCCGCCACCTGATCACCGAACCTGGGATGGGCTACCGCCTCGTCATCTCCCCCTGACGCGCCAAGGGCCGCGGGTGAGAACCTACTCGCAGCCGACTCCGTCGCCGTCGCGATCGAGGTGCCGCCCATAGCCCGGGTCGCCGATCCTGACCGGGTCGGCGCCCGCCGCTCGGGCCGCCGCGCAGTTGCGGAAGTAGACCGAGTCGTCGGAGGCCGAGGAGAGCTTCTGGATGGTCGGCTCGGCCGCCGCTGCGGTCTGCTGGGCGACCTTCAGCTTGGAGGGCTCCGGCTCGGCAGACACGGTGGGCGCGGCTGAGGCAGTTGGCTCGGACGCGACCGTCGCGGTGGTCGTCGCGGTCGCGGTGACGGTCGGCCCCGGAACCGTCGCGGTCACGGTCGGCCCGGGTGCGGTGACCGTGACGGTCGGCGCGGGCTTTGGCTGTGCCGTGACGGTCATCGTCAGCGACGCCGGCTCAGCCGTCGTGGCGTCGCCGCCGCCCAGGCCGACGCCCATCAGCAACCCGACGATGCCTGCGCCCGCCCCGATCGCCGCCTTGGAGCGCCACCTCGGCTTGGGCGTCGGTGCGACGGGCCGGGGCTGAGGAAAGCCCTGCGGCGGTGGGCCGTAGGGCGGCTGCGCGGGAGGAGGCATCGTCGAGAAACCCTGTGGAGGGCCCTGATGGCCGGTCGGAGGTCCGGCCTGTCCCTGTGGCCGTCCGAATCGTTGCGTCACTATGCCCCCTGGCGTTGTCGTCGGGGACATCATGGCAGTGCCACACGCTGCGCTGCTAGTGGGGGCGCTGTTCTGGCTCTTGGCGGCGCTCATCCGTCCAGCGGAGGGGGGTGCCTTCGGGCCTCCACTTCGCCGGGTCCATGGCCTTCGTGGGGCGCTGCCCCGTAGCAATGGCTTACAGGACGGCTTACAAGAAGTGTCTGATTACCGGTGAAGTTGCCCCTGGCAAGTGCCCCCAGCGGGGCTCGAACCCGCGACCCATGGATTAAAAGTCCACTGCTCTGCCAACTGAGCTATAGGGGCGAAGGCAGTCTAGCGTCAGAGGCGTCTGGCACGCTTGAGACATGGCTCCCTGGCAGTGGCTCGTCCTGATCATCGCGGTGGGCGGCGCACTGCTTGCCTTCGCGGTGCTCGCCGACCGTCGCGCCCACCGTCGGATCACCGGCGCCGGGGAACCGGCACCGCTTCGCCACAACGACGAGGTCAACAGGCACGTGCCGACCTACATCACCCAGGACGAGATCGACGACCTCCCCGCGCCGGGCCGCGGCGTCTCAGGGTCGCTGCCGCACAAGGGCGAGGGATTCGGCTTCGGGCACGCCTCCCCCGACTTCGCCACCGTCAACGACGGGGCGACCTGGGCGAACCCCCGACTGCTGGTCGTCGACGGCGCAGTCGAGACGATGCGCGAACTGATGGCGCCGCTCGCGCGGGCGAGCGAGGAGTCGCCGCTGATCCTGATCGCCTCCCGCTTCCACCCTGACGTGCTCGCCACCCTCGCCGCTAACCGTCGCGCGCTCGGCCTGCCGATCGTGGCGGCCACGGCCGGGGACAAGGACCGCAGGAGGCTTGCCGAGGCCACCGGTGCGACCGAACTGACCCCCGCCGATCTGCAGGCGGGCTACGTACCGGACGAGGCGCTCGGCCGCGCCGCCGCCTGGTCGAGCACCGGGTCGCGCTGCTGGGTCCAGCCCGACCAGAGCGCGTGGGGCGTCGAACCGTAGGCGGAGCCCCGCTACCACCCAGGTCTCGAACCTCAACCTCGAACCTCAACCTCAAGCACGAACCTCAAGCTCGACTTCAGCTCGCTTGATTCTGAGAAACCGAGCCACTTCTCAACAACTTCCTTCCTCCAGGAACCATGGAAGAACCACCATCACCCCTTGTCGTCAGCCGTTTGTCTCGCGCGGGTCGCGCGCGAATCACAATCCTGCAATTTTCGCGCCTGAGCGGTGTGTCGGCTTGTGAAGTTCTCAGCAAACTCTCAACCAACGTTGTCCCCCCTTACTGGGGCCTCCTAGTGTCCGTCGCAGTGGCCGGACGTGTCGGGGGCGGACGCCCCGGGGAAGCGGCACGTCTGGCCAACCGCAACGACGAGGAGAGACGTGAGAAGAGCACTCAAAGGCCTACGCGGCGTGGCAGCGGCGGCCGGAGTGGCAGTTCTGGTTCAGGGACTCGGCACTTTGGCACTTGGCCCTTCGGCCGACGCAGTCGACGGAAACGTGACCGCGACGACGAGAGTCAATGTCCGCACCGGGCCGGCCACCTCGTACAAGTCACTGACCGTCATCAACAAGGGCGTCACCCTGCCGAGCCACGGCTCGAGCAACGGCTGGACGAAGGTCACCTACAACGGCAAGACCGCCTACATCGCCTCCGCCTACCTGACGGGCACCTCCTCGGGGGCGCCGTCGACCGAGACCTCGCAGGGCACCAAGCCCTCGGCGGGCGGCAGCACCTTCACGACGGCGAACCTCAACCTGCGCACCGGCCCGTCCACGCGCGACAAGGTCACGTTCGTGGTCCAGCGCGGCACCCAGCTTTCGTTGACGGGGAAGGTCAGCGGCAGCTACGCGCAGGTCACCTACAAGGGCAAGACGCTGTGGGCCTCCACCAGCTACCTGAGCTCCAAGGCCTCGCAGGCCTATGACGACAAGCTGCCGAAGGTGACGGGCCAGGCCCGCGGCACCACGGCACTGATGGTCCGCACCAGTTCCTCGTCCAAGTTCACCAACCTCGGCGACGCCCCGAAGGGCACGATCTTCGACCTGACCGGGGTCAAGGAGAACGGGATGGCGCAGGTCATCTACAAGGGCGCCGTCCGCTGGGTCAACGCCAAGTACCTCACGTCGGTCAGCAGCGGCTCGACCGCCCCGACCGCCCCCAAGCCCCCCAAGACGACCACCAGGTACGCCACGACGGTGCTCAACATCTGGGCGGCCTCCAGCGGCCAGTCCTACAGCGGCGAGATCCCCCGCGGCGGAGAGCTCCAGGTCACCGGCACCGTCAAGAACGGTCGCGCCGAGATCATCGTGAGCGGCGCCTCCAAGTGGGTGACGTCGAAGTACGTGTCGGCCACCAAGCCGAGCAGCGGCGGCTCCGGCGCCTCAAGCGGCGGCGGCACCTCGCTGAACCGCGGCTACTCCAGCGGCCTCGACCAGACCAACGCCAACGTCCAGTCGATCGTGCGCGACGTCTGGAACCGCTACTCCGCGATCAAGACGATGTACGGCTGGCGCCGCGACGTCACCCCGGACCATCCCGCGGGTCGCGCCGTCGACGTGATGATCCCCAGCTACAAGTCCAACAGCGCCCTGGGCTGGGAGATCGCCAACTACTACCGGGCAAACGCCTCGAAGTACAACATCAACTACATCATCTTCAATCAGAAGATCTGGTCGACCGCCCGCAACAAGGAGGGTTGGCGCTCGATGGCCGACCGCGGCGGCGACACGGCCAACCACAAGGACCACGTGCACATCAACACGCACGGGTGATCCCCCCACTGAAAGGGCGCGCGACCTCGGGTCGCGCGCCCTTCGCCGTGCCCACGTGTTTGTGGGGTCCCGCGATGTCCCCTATGCTTGACCCGCTGGTCCCCATCGTCTAGCGGCCTAGGACTCCGCCCTTTCACGGCGGCAGCACGGGTTCGAATCCCGTTGGGGATGCGCAACGGGCATGGCGCCGGGTCTCCCGGCGTCGTGCCCAAACTATGCGGCCTCCACCGCTGTAGTGTCACTGACTAGGCGTTTTGCCCGATGTGACAGCGCGGTGGAAGTCACGCTATAGTTACCGAGCTGGCTCAGCCAGCAGGTCAAGAAATTGGCCCCGTAGCGCAGTTGGTTAGCGCGCCGCCCTGTCACGGCGGAGGTCGCGGGTTCGAGTCCCGTCGGGGTCGCTAGGTCAGGCATCAAGCCAGGCCACCGGCCAGGTAGCTCAGCTGGTAGCAGCGTTCGCCTGAAAAGTGAAAGGTCGCCGGTTCGATCCCGGCCCTGGCCACAGCAAAACCCCTAGATATCTAGGGGTTTTCCTCATTCTTCCCATCAATCTGCAGCGTTCGCCTGGCCATTCGAGCATCGCCGGCCTGATCCGGCCCTGGACACAGCAAAACCCCTAGTCGCCTGGGGGTTTTCTGGCTCTTCTGACTTGAGCGTGGGGTCATAGTCGGAGACCACCGCCGATGAGGAGCATTC
>JAQDQK010000002.1:331701-347812 GCA_027658995.1 Propionibacteriaceae bacterium AM104-82 | reverse complement strand
TCCAGCGGGTCGGGCCGGTCACCCGCACCCCTTCACTCCACCGCCATCTGTGAAGAGCCTCTTTGGGTTCGGGTAGCTGAGCAGATCCGATGGGAGGACTATGAACTGAGGGACGGTTCAGCTGCCGGGTACGTCCAACGTCTGGAAACGTTTCTCTCTGGGGACTCGAGGATCGCGTGGCCGGAGCGCTGGGCGGGAATAGACGAGGAAATCATCTCACAGGGCGCGCTATTCAGCGCTGCGGAGCCGGCTGTCAAGGTCCTCCTGGCAGCCCTCGCTGAACCTCTTAAGCGTGACGTAGCGTTCAGTTCACTGGACCTCATTTTCCTAATTGTCAACAACGCCTACGACCCGACTAACGAGGTGGAGTCCCGATGCATGGCCGCTGTAGAGCAAGGAGTCTGGATCCTCGCAAAGCTCGCTTTGGAGAGCGAGCCGAGGATGGCGGAAGCATGTCTCGAGATTCTAGACCTAGTGGCGCCGAGTTACGCGCTCGCGATTCGTGAGGCGTAGCTGAGGCCAGGGTGCCGGCTTTCTTCTCACGGACATTGACGGCCGGCCTTATCCCTCAGCTCATCGAGACGCCCTCCGGAGCCATGCTCACGCGGTACTCATATCGGGAATCAGGAGGATGCTCGACAGGGTTTCAGTGGCCGGATGGGCTTCGTCACTGCATCGCGGGTCCGGTAACCGCAGAATGCGACGATCATATTCGCCGCAATGTTGACGAACTCGAAGCTCGTCTGGGTCTGCCTCGTGTTCTGATCCCAGTCGGTGGCTGGAGGTGACCAAAAGGGCTGAACCCAGTGGCGATCGTGGCCGTGGCTGTCTTGTCGTCGAAGTCCTACCCCACGAGCCGATACCGGTGTGTCTCGTCTGCAAGGTGTAGCGCCCGCAGACCCTTCCTGAGCATCCTCGATGAGGGCAGCCCCGTCGAGTGGGTGTCGCTGAGCGCCTTGCGGGACGGTCGTCGGCCGCTGTACCCCGAAGGGGTCACCGACCTGTTGTGACGGGTTCCTGGGCCGATGCGGGCTCGCGAGCGCGGGACGCTACGCTTTCCGGCATGAGCATTTTCCTTGGCATCGACGTGGGCGGATCCGGCATCAAGGGTGCGCCGGTCGACCTGGAGACCGGCGAACTGGTCGGCGACCGGCTGCGCATCCCGACCCCGGCGAAGTCGACCCCGGCGAACGTGGCGGCCGTCGTCAAGGAGATCATCGAGGCGTTCGAGCCTGTCATCGGCGACGCGCCGGTCGGCCTGACGATCCCCGCCCCGGTCGTGCACGGCGTGGTCACCTTCATCGCGAACCTCGACCAGAAGTGGACGGGCGTCAACGCGGACAAGTACTTCGAGGAGAAGCTCGGCCGCAGGATCTCGCTGGTCAACGACGCCGACGCCGCGGGCCTGGCCGAGGTGCACTTCGGCGCGGCAAAGGGCAACGACGGCCTCGTCATCCTCACCACGCTCGGCACCGGCATCGGGTCGGCCATCATCCACCGCGGCGTGCTGATCCCCAACGCCGAACTGGGCCACCTCGAACTCGACGGCCACGACGCCGAGTCGCGCGCCGCCTCGTCCATCAAGGACAAGGAGGACCTGTCCTACAAGACGTGGGCCACCGAGCGGCTGCAGCCGTACTACAGCCACGTCGAGATGCTGTTCTCTCCCGACCTGTTCGTGGTCGGCGGCGGCGTCTCGAAGGACTGGGACAAGTTCGGCCCGCTGCTGAAGCTCAACACCCCGATCGTCCCGGCGACCATGCGTAACCGGGCGGGCATCGTCGGCGCTGCGCTGTTCGCCAAGGACTCGGTCGAGCACCCCGACCCGCTCGTGGAGCACGCGGTCTGACCGCCGGTTGAGCCGGCCCCACCGCTGGTTGAGCCGCCTGTGAGCGGAGCGAGCAGGGGTGTCGAAACCCTCTGGCATCCGGTTCAGGGACCCGTGGTCGGCATGGGTTGTCGGGTGCGGGATTTCGACGCAGCACCCGGGCGACTCCGTCGCCGGGGCTGGCTCAATCAGCGCGACGCAGCACCCGGGCGACTCCGTCGCCGGGGCTGGCTCAATCAGCGCGACACAGCACCCGGGCGACTCCGTCGGCGGGGCTGGCTCAATCAGCCCTCGACGGCCGCCCTTGCCTGCCGCGCCCTCGCCAACTGATCCTCGAACACCCTTCGCGCCAGGTCGGCGTCCAGGTGGTACAGCCGCAGCGACACCGGGCCGTCGGTCGTGTGGACCGAGATCGACGCCAACCGCAGCCGACGCTGCAGCGGCCCCTGCTCGATGCTCGCCGACTGCATCCGGCGGTGCGGCACGATCGAGCGGATCTGCGTCAACAGCCCATGCTGGGCGACCACGACGTCCTCGCCGATGCCCCAGGTGTGCGTCCGGAACGTGAACGGCGTCAGCCACCTCGCCCTCGCGGGCTGCTGGTGCGGCTCGATGGTGTTGAGGTCGACGCCGGGCCAGATCGCGTGCAGCACCGCCATCACCTCGTCCCAGGTGCCGTATGGCAGCACGATCGCGTTGGTCGACGCGTCGTCGTCGCTGGTCGGGTCGCCGTAGCCGAGCACCGTGACGCTGACCTGGTACAGCCCCGTCAACCGCTGCAGCAGATCCTGCCGGATCGCGACCGCCTGGACCCGCTTGGGGCGCAGCCCCTGCGTGACGGTGCTGAGCAGCCCGCGCCTGATCCGGAGCGTGTCGCCCTGGCGCGTCATCCTGAAACCCCAGTTCTTGCCCGTCTGGCTCCACACCCAGCCGACCACTGCGATCACGCCCGCGACGAGCGTGACGGGGGCGGTCGCGAAGATCGACACCAGCACGAACACCGCCGCGAGGAGAAGCGAGAGGAGCGCACCGATCGAGACAAGCGTGCCGAGCATCAGGTTGCGCGGCGGAACCGCGACCACCAGTTCCTCGGCCTCCGGCTCGGCTGGCTCCTCGACCGCGGTCAGCTCGCCGGAGGCCTCGACCGGGCCGACCTTGGCGGCCTGCATCCGCCGCAGCAGGTGCTCGCGCAGCGTCTCCGCCCTCGCCTTTGTCAGGAACGACAGCCCGACGCCGCCGGCACCCCCGACGTCGATGTGCACCTTCGCCAGCCCGAGCAACCGGGCGATCAGCGGTTGGCTGATGTCGATCGACTGGACCTTGGTGTAGTCGACGCGCGTTGACGACTTGGAGATGAAGTTGCGCTCGATCCGGAACTCGTCGTCGTCGGCGACGAACGTCGTGGTGCGCCACGTGATGATGCCGCTCACCCCGCCGATCAGGGCGATCGCGGCCGCGACGACGCCCGCGATCAGCGGGCCGCGGCTGAACGATCCCGGCGACTCGGCGAAGTCCCGGGCGAAGAACACCGCCGCCGCGGCAAGCGCGATTCCTGAGCGCGCCAAGCCCGTCAGCGGGCTCGGGCGCTCGACGACCTTGTCCGGCGTCACGACCCTGTCCGGCGTCGGCGCCGCGAGGGGAGCCTCGTCCATCAGATCCCGGCCTGCTGCTGCTCGCCCCGCGCGATCAACCGGTCCCGAAGGGCCGCCGCGTCGGTGGCCGTCAACCCCGGGATGTTGACGGTGCCCGCCGTCGACGACGTGATCATCTGCACGCTCGCCAGCCCGAAGCGCTGCTCAATGGGCCCCGACTGCACCTCGACCAACTGCATCCGGCCGTAGGGGACGCACTGCAGCGAGCGGTGCCACAGCCCCCGCGTCACGTAGACGTCCTCGTCGCGTTCGGCGAAGCCCCAGCGGCGGAACGCGCGGGGGGCGCGCCACATCCGCCAAGCGATCCACACGACCGCCACCCCGATCAGCACCCACAGCACCCAGCGCGGCGCCAGGAAGAAGACGGCCGTGCCTGCGGCGGCGAAGAACACCCCCCAGTTGATGGGGATCAGCAGCAGCTTCAGCTTGAGGTAGTTGGGCGACAGGCGCTGCCATTGGGTCGTGGGTGGGGCAAAAAGATCGTCCTGGGTCACTTCACAAACTTCTCGTACTTGTTCGCCTTGGTATCGGGGCCGAGAACCTTCACCTCGCCCATCAACACAGTACCGACCAGGTTGATCCGGATGCCGTCAGGGCGGGGTCGGGTCCCCTCGACCTTCGTGTCACCGAAGACCATCGAGGTGCCGGACAGGTTCACGTCGACGCCCTCAGGGACGCGGATCCGCACCTCGCACATCAGGCCACCGATGTTGATGGTCGTGTCACGGGAGGCGAAGGTGGTGTCGACCAGGTCGAGGCGCACCTCGCCGAGCCAGGCGTTGAGCGTCACCTCGGGGGCGAGCACGTCGATCCGGCCCGGCTTGAAGGTCGAGAACACGGCGTTGCCGCCGGTGAACTGCCCCGGGACGGGTGCGGCAGCGGTGCGCGGGACGACGGGCTGCGGCGAGGGGCCGGGCACCGCGGTGGGCGCGGGGCGGCGCTGCGCGACGAGGTCGGTGGTTAGGACGTCCAGGTCGCCGAAGGTCTTAGCCTCGTAGGCGTGCGCGATCCGCTCGGCGTGTTCGTCGAAGGTCAGCCTGCCCTCGGCGTAGGCATTGTTGAGGACCTGGGCGACGAGTTCGCGGTCCTGATCGGCGCAACGGAGGGCTGTGATTCGGTGAGCTTCGGGGGACATGTCAGGAGTCTAAGCCGTGCGCACACAACCAGTACCCCCGCGCGAGGGCATTTCCGGGGGCGCTCCGGGGTGAGTCAGGGTTGTCCCTTGTCGAGGTTCGCGGACACTGCCTCGGCGGCGGTTTCCTCGCAATAGTGTGGGGGGACTCGACGAGGAGGAACCCATGGGAAAGCGTGTCGGAATTCTCACTGCCGGGGGCGATTCGCCCGGCCTCAACGCCGCGATCCGCGGCTTCGGTAAGGCCGCCATCGGCCACCACGGCATGGAGCTGCTCGGCTTCCGCGACGGGCTCCGCGGCCTCGTCGAGGACCGCTGGCAGCCGCTCGACGGCACTGCCCTTGCTGGCATTTTGACCATCGGAGGCACCATCCTCGGCACCTCCCGCGACAAGCCGCACAAGATGGTCGTCGATGGCGAGGTCCGCGACATGGTGCCGACCATCGTCGAGAACTACGAGAAGAACAAGCTCGACGCGATCGTGTGCATCGGCGGCGGCGGCACCGCGAAGAACGCCAACCGGCTGAAGGACGCGGGCCTGAACGTCATCCACCTCCCCAAGACCATCGACAACGACATCGCGCACACCGACACCAGTTTCGGGTTCTCGACGGCGCTCGGCATCGCGACCGAGGCCATCGACCGGCTTCACTCGACGGCGCACTCGCACCACCGCGTCATCGTGGTGGAGATCATGGGCCACAAGGCGGGCTGGCTCGCGCTCGGATCGGGCATCGCGGGCGGCGCGGACATCATCCTGATCCCCGAGATCCCGTACTCGGTCGACTCGATCGCGGAGTCGGTGGCGGAGCGCGCCCGCAACGGGCGCAACTTCTCGGTGATCGCGCTCGCCGAGGGCGCGCGCAACGAACAGGACACCGCCGACCTTGCCGCCGCGACGGCGCTGGTGAAGGGCGCCTCGACGCCGGAGGCGAAGGCCGCGGCGAACAAGCACAAGGAGGCCGTCGAGGCAGGGCACCGTGACAACCCGTTCAAGTTGGCCTCCGCGTTGGAGGGCGCGACGGGCCTCGAGTCCCGCGTCACGATCCTCGGCTACGTGCAGCGCGGCGGCACCCCCGACGCCAACGACCGACTGCTCGGCACGCTGCTCGGCTCGGCGGGCGCGGACCTGGTGGCGCAGGGCGAGTTCGGCGTGATGGTCGCCTCGCAGGCGGGCCGGGCGGTGCCGGTGCCGTTGGGCGACGTGGCAGGCAACCTGAAGACGGTCCCGCTCGACGATCCGTGGATCACGGCGGCCCGAGGGGTTGGAACGGGCCTGGGCGACTGACCCGGACGCGCCGCACGCGACCCGATCGGCCCTGGCGGCGGCGGTAAACGTGGCCCTGCCGCCGTCGAATCGCGGCGCAAACCGGTGCTTCTGCGGCCCGAGGGATGTTGCTGCCCCACCCCCGATGCCCCGTCGAGTACCGTGCAGCCATGCAGCGCAAGCGTCGGATCTGGCCGATCGTCCTCAGCATCGTCGTGGGGGTGCTGGTGCTCGCCAGCGTCGCGGGCTACTGGTACCTGCGGCCGTTGCTGCGCACCGGCACGGGATACGCGGCCCACAATCTGTGTGCCGTCACCGAGATCGCCGACCGCACCGACGCCCAGGACGACCTGCCTCCCAACCCGCTCGTGCCGTACCTGACCCCCTGGAACGACAGGGAGGGCCAGTCGCGGGTCTCGGTGGTGGGAGTGCTTGCCGGCCAGAACGCCTGGTACGCGCCGGGCTTCGGCTGCACCGTCGCCAAGGACCGCCCCACGTTCCCGGATGCCGTCGACGTGGCGCCCGCCGAGGACTTCCCAACCGCCGAGGCCGACCCGGCCATCGAGCAGGCCATCGACCGCGCGTTCGGCGCCGACCTCGACGATGCCGCCCGGGCCGCGCTCGGCACCAGGGCCGTCGTCGTGCTCCGCGACGGGGTCGTCGTGGGGGAGCGCTACGCCGAGGGCTTCTCCGCCGACACGCGCCAACTCGGCTGGTCCATGACGAAGTCCGTGACGAACCTGCTGACGGGACGGCTCGTCCAGCAGGGCAAGGTCGCCCTCGACGACGCGGGCCTGCGGCCCGAATGGACCGACGAGCGGGCCGAGATCACCGTCGACGACCTGCTGCGGATGACGAGCGGCCTCGAATGGGACGAGACCTACGACCTCGGCACCCCCATCACCCAGATGCTCTACGACGAGCCTGACATGGCGGGCTTCGTCGCCTCGAAGCCCGCGGCGCACGCGCCGGGCACGTTCCAGCAGTACTCATCGGGCAGCACGACGCTGCTGTGCTCGGTCCTCAACGCGAAGGCGGGCAAGGGCGCGAACCTGCCGCGCGAGGAACTGTTCGAGCCGCTGGGGGTCGCCTCTGCCGTGCTTGAGCCGGACGCCACCGGCACCCCGGTGTGCGGCAGTTACCTGTGGGCGACCCCGCGCGACTGGGCCCGGATCGGGGACTTCGCGATGAACGACGGCGTCATCGACGGCGAACGGCTCCTGCCCGAGGGCTGGATGGAGCGCTCGACCACCGTCGAGGACGTCGCCGAGTCCGACGCGCGCGGCATGGCGGCGTCGTGGTGGGCCAATGAGCTTCCCGACGGCAGCCTTGTCGAGCCGAGCCTGCCCGCCGACGCGTTCTGGGCCAACGGCCACGACGGTCAGCGCCTGTTCGTGGTGCCGAGCCAGGACCTGATCGTGGTGCGGATGGGCTTCTCTCCGGAGGCCGACGACCTGCGGGCCGTCCAACTGGTGGCCGACGTCATCGCGGGCTGATCACCGGGGCCTTGTGGCCTCTTCGAGCAGTTCGATGATGTGCCGGTAGCCGTGCCCCGTCGCCTGGGTCATGCCGATCTCGCAGGTGCGGTTCACCGAGGCGTAGGCGGCGAAGCTGCGCTCGTTGATCTCGCGGGCCATCTCGGCCGTCGCGCTGGCCGTCAGTTCCGGGTGCAGCAGGCCGCGGTCGCCCGCGAAGCCGCAGCAGGACCACGAGGTGGGCACCGTGACGTCGTCGCTGAGGAACCGGGCGATCTCCATCAGGTCCTCGTTGATCCCGATCTTGGTCGAGGAGCACGTCGGGTGCAGCACGATCGACGCGATCGGCGCGGTGAGTTCGAGGTGGGGGAGAAGCTCGTCCGCGACGAACTCGACGACGTCGAGGACCGGGATCTTCCAGTGCCGGGCCAACTCGGCCAGCGACTGCGTGCAACTGCTCGCGTCCATCACGATCGGTAGCTGGTCCGGCATCACGATCTGCGCGTGCACCTTGCGGCGCATGATCTCGTAGCCCTCCTGGACGCCCTTCGCCCGCCACGGGGCGCCGCAGCACAGGTCTTCGGCGTCGAGCATCGTGACGCGCACCTGGGCGCGCAGGCACAGCTCGCGGAAGGCCGCGAAGACGCCCTCTCCGCTGGTGCCGAACATCGTCTGCAGGCAGGACGGGAAGTACGCGGCCACGCCCCGGTCGCGCCGGTCGCGGCGCTTCGGCTTGCGCCGGATGCCTGCGCCGCGGGGCAGTCGCCTGTCGTAGCTGGGCACGGTGTCGTCCCCGAAGCGGCGCCTGCCGAGGTCGGTGGCGCGGTCGGCGAGCGGGGCCGCCGACTTGGCGAGCGTCAACGCTGCCGAGCCCATCCGCGTGACGAGGCCCCAGGTGCGCGCCGCCTGGGTCCACCCGACCTGTTCCAGGGAGCTGACGTCCTCGGTGCGCTGCCTCCTGACCAGCGTCCCGGTGTCGATGCCGAGCGGGCAGGCGACGGCGCACATGCCGTCGACGGCGCACGTCTCGACCGCCTCGTACTCGTAGCTCTCGGCGATCTGCTTGAGCAGGTCGTGGTCGTCGCGGCGTGCGGCGATCTCCCGGCGCAGCACGATGCGCTGCCTCGGCGTCAGGGTGAGGTCCCGCGACGGGCAGCCGCCCTCGCAGTAGCCGCACTCGATGCAGTTGTCGACCTCCTGCTCGATGCGCGGCATCAGTTTGAGGTTGAGCAGGTGCTCGTCCGGGTCGTTGGAGATGATGACGCCAGGGTTCAGCACCCCGCGGGGGTCGAAGAGGAACTTGATGGCGCGCATCACCTGGAACAGGTCGTCGCCGTACTGGTCGCGCACGAACGGCGCCATCGCGCGCCCCGTGCCGTGCTCGGCCTTCAGGACGCCGCCGCGGCGCAGCACCTGGCGGACCAGGTCGCGGGTGAACTTGCGGAACCGCAGCAGCCCTTCGGGCTCGTCGAAGCGCTCGCTCAGCAGGAAGTGGATGTTGCCGTCGCGGGCGTGCCCGAACAGCGGCACGTTGAGGACGCCGTAGCCGTGCTTGATGAACAACTCGTCGAGCGCGAGGCACATCTCCTCGAACCGGTCGACCGGCACCGCGATGTCCTCCAGCAGCGTGGTGGTGCCCGACGCCCGGGTGCCGGCGACCTGCGCGTACAGGCCGCGGCGCAGTTCGACGAGCGCGTTGCGCTGCTCTGCGTCGCTCGTCATCGCAACCGAGTCGACGACGTCAAGGTCGGCCAGGATCCCGGTCGCAGCAACGAGGCGCCGCTGCAGCGACTCCTCGTCGGTGTCGTGAAGTTCGATCAGCAGCGCGGCCTCGGTGGTCAGGTCGCGGTTGCGCAGCATGGCGGGCGCGCCTGGCTGCCGTCTGACGACCCGCAGCGACGCGACGTCCATCAGTTCGACGGCCTCGAATCCCTCCCCGACAAGCAGGGGCGCGGCGGCGGCCGCGGACGTCAGGTCGGGGAACAGCGCGAGCGCGGCGGCCGAGTGCCTGGCGAGTGGCACGGTGCGCAGCGTCGCCTCCGCGATGAACCCGAGCGTTCCCTCGCTGCCGATCAGCAGGTGGGAGACGATGTCGACGGGCCGGTGGAAGTCGATCAGCGCGTTGATGCCGTAGCCCATGGTGTTCTTCATGGCGAACAGGCGGCGGATCTCGGCCATGGCGTCCGGGTTGTCGCGCAGCCTCTTGCGCAGCATCATGAGGCCGCCGCACAGTTCGGTCTCCTCGAGGCGCAGCGTGATGTCGGCCGTCGGGTCGGCGGTGTCGATGATGCGGCCGCTCGGCAGCACGAACACCATCGAGTCGAGCGTGTGGTAGGCGCTCTGCCTCAGGCCCGCGAGCATGCCGCTGGAGTTGTTGGCGAGGATGCCGCCGATGGTGCAGGCGAGCGCGCTTGTCGGGTCGGGGCCGAGCCGTCTCCCGTACCTCGCGAGGTGCGCGTTGACCCGCGCCAGCGTGACGCCTGGGCCGACGCGGACCCGCATCCCGCCGTCGAGGACCTCAAGGTCGCGGAAGTTGCGCCTGGTGTCGACGAGCGTCGAGTCGCTGACGGCCTGCCCGCAGAGGCTGGTGCCGCCCGCGCGGAACGTCATGGGCTTGCGGGCCCGGACGGCCTCGCGCATCAGTTGGGCGACGTCCTCGACGGTCGAGGGCGTGACGACCTCCGTCGGAGTCAGCAGGAAATGGGACGCGTCGTGGGACATGGCGAGCCGCGTGATGGCGCGGTCGTCGCGCGTGATCGTCCCCTCCGCGCTGCCCATGGCGAAAGCCTACTCACGTCGAAGGGCTTCGGGCGCCCGCCGGACCGGGGGAGCGACCGGTCGCCCAACCCTGCTACCCTGTGTGTCCTACGCGGGCGTAGCTCAATGGCAGAGCGCTAGCTTCCCAAGCTCGATACGCGGGTTCGATTCCCGTCGCCCGCTCCACTTCTTCCCGCCTCGGCGGAACCTCCCCCTCGCACTCTCCTCGTCGTCCGGCGTCGACGCGCCTCGAAAAGGTTTCGAGGATCGCTCGTGAGGCCCTCATTGTTCTGGACGCTCAAGGGCGGGTTTGGCGCTCACGGGACGCTGACAACGGCCTATTCCCGGCGTCGAAATCGGGTCCGAAACCGACCGCCCACGACCCCTCCTTTCGGGCTAGGCTGCCTGGGACCAGCAACGTAGGTGGGGGAGTAGGAGGCTTGATGCCAGTCAAACCGTGGGCTCTTCGACGCGTCGGCTCGCTCGTGTTCCTGCTCATCGCGGCGATCACCCTCGTGTTGATGTTCGTGGGTTCCTCCATCTTCTGGCTGATGCTCGGCATCGCGGGGCTGAGCCTGCTGGCAGGCGCCTACGTCGACCTCGACGTCGGGGCCCGGACCCGCGCCGTGATGGCCGCGGCCGGGATCACCTTCACGCTGCTTGGCCTGCTTCCGTGGCTTGACCTGGGGCGGAGCTTCCTCGCCTGAGCCCGGTGGCACGTCGATGCCCCAGACTTAGACCATGACCGATCGCTACGAGGCCGTGCCGGACCCCTGGTTCACGTCGGAGTACACGCAGCGCGAGCGCGTCCGCAGCGCCATCAACGACCAGGCCGTGATGCTGCGCCAGATGGGCTCCGACGCCGCGAAGATGCGCGCGCAACTCCAGAACCTGTCGGGCAACGTCGAGCAGCGCCTCGATTCGCTGACGAGGTCCTTCTACTCCTTCGTGGAGCTCGACTCGATCCGGCAACTGCTCGCCGCGTTCCCCATGAACGAGCAGGCCCGCCGGTTCGCGCTGACCGACCTCGCGCTGCTGCAGGAGGGGAAACGGCCCGAGCAGCGCCCCGACATCGACGGCTACTGGCTGCCGCCCGCGATCGCGGCGCTGCACCCGGGAGGGGTTGTCGACCCTGAACTGGCCGCCCGTGCGACCGGACGCGGCGCGGACGCCGCGCTGTTCCTGACGGTCGCGCGCCGACTGCTCGGCGACACCTCCGACCAGAGCCAGACCATCGCAGCGCTGCTCGATGGGCCGTCGTGGACGCCCATCCAGCAGGGGCTGTGGAGGCTTGTCCTCGCGGGCGCGTTCGGGCCCGGCGCGCTGCCCCGCGTCATGGCGAGGCTGGCAGCGGTCGTCGAGGGCGCGGGCACCGACGACTGGGTCGCCTGGCTGCGCGGCCTGGCGGGTGGGAAGGCCACCGATGCCGATGTCCTGACCCGCTACGCCGAGGAACTCGACGCGGTCGCCGACCTGGGCGACGGGCGCGACGACTCGTGGCAGGTGAGCCTCGAGCCGGTCGCCGAGGGCGACGACGAGGGGTTTGCGCGCACCTCGGTGTCGAGCGCCGACGACCCCGCCATGGCGGATCAGTCCGTCGATGCCGGGTTGGCGGAACTGGCCCGCGCCATCATCGCCGACGGCGACCAGGGCGAGCGCGACCTGCTCGACAGGGCGGAGGCGCTGCGCAGGGAGATCACCCGCGAGGAGGGGGCCTCCTTCGACGAGGAGCCCGTCAGCCCGACCGATCGGCCCACCGTCGACTGCCTGCGAGACACCCTCCTCGACGAGGCGTTCAGCAGGCGCGACCGGCGTCAGGTGTGGGGCCCGGTCGCCCGGGTGCTCGACCCGTGGGTCGCGGAGCAGGCCGATCCGGGCGTCATCGAGGAGCCCCGCGCGGTGCTGTCGGGCAGCGGCATCGCCGTCACACGGGAGGGCGCCGACGAGGCCGCCATGCGGGCCGAGATCAGGCGGATCGGCAGGGAGGCCGACGCCGAGGTCGAGCGGACCAGGAACGGCAGGCCGGCGCTGATCGCAAGCGGGGTGTTCGCCGCCGTCAGCATCGTTCTGATGTTCTTCGCGCCCGGTTTCGTGGTGCTGCTGTTCATCTCGCTGGGGATCGCGTTCTGGGGCTACTCGCAGATGGCGACGGGCAAGCGTGCCGTGCAGGACGGCGAGAGGGACGTCGAGAAGGTGCGCTCCGCCGCCGAATCCACGGCGGTCAGGCTGGCCTCCGAGTACGACAGGAAGAACCTCGCGCGCCTGGAGGCCGCCGAGGCGGCCGAGCGCGCCAGGGCCTCGGCGCGGGCGCTCGCGAACTGACTCGAGGGGCTCAGCCCTTGGATTCCTTCGCGGCCGCGTCGAGGGCCTCGCGCTGTTCCGAGACGCGGTCCTCGACCCTGCTGAACAGGAACGAGGCGACCGTGCCGACGACCAGTAGCGCGAGGGCGAACCCGATGGCACTGCCGAGCGAGAGCCCCGACGCGGCCAGCCCCGCCTCGCTGAACGCGGGGAACACGACGGTCGGGAAGATCGCGACGGAGGACCCGACGACCATGCCCAGGATCAGGTGGTACATCTGCGAGTGGTACCTGCGGAACGCCCACTCGGCGGCCTTCGCCAGCAGCAGCACGCACACGATCAGGCCGAGCGCGAGCGGGATGACAACACTCATGTCGAAGTTCTTGATGCCGGTGGCCATCTTGTCGTAGAGCCCGAAGTAGATCAGGAAGTTCGACGGGCTGAGGCCGGGCACGATCAGGCCGAGGCCGATCAGCGCGCCGGAACCGAACCAGACGGGGATGCTCGGCTCGACCGCAAGCCAGGTGCTCTCGCCGCCCAGGTACATCAGCGCGAAGATCGCCACGGCCGCGACGCCCATGATGATCCAGTCGAGCGTGCTGCGGCCGTGCTTGCCCGCCTGCCGGAACAGGGACGGGAAGGTGCCGATCACGAATCCGATGAACAGGCAGATGAACTGCGCCGCGTACTTGCCGAACGCCGCCTCGACGACCACGGAGAACAGCACGATGCCCGCGCCGACGCCGATCCCGACGGGGATGAAGAACAGCACGTTCTTGACGAAGTTGCGCCGCAGGTTCGCCAGGAACCGGATGAGCGGGTCGTACAGCTTGAAGATGACGGCGAGCACGCCGCCCGACAGGCCGGGCAGGATCGCACCGACGCCCACGGCGATGCCCTTCAGGAGGCGCGCGAACCAACTCCCGACGGTGTCGGGTCGCGTCACGTCGGTCTCGACGTCTAGGTCCTGCTGAGGGGTGGGCTCGGCCATGCGGTGCTCGTCTCGGTTGGGTCGCGGATGTCGGGACAACCCTACGTGACCGCCCTCGGCCGCACCGCATCGTCGCCGTCGTGACGCGCGCCGACGTCAGGTCACCACTCGAGGCCGGTCAATCCCGGTGCCTGACCGAACCCCGCCTGTGCGGCGCGTCTCCGGTTCGCAGGGTTGGCGGCGTTGGCATCGAAGATGTCGCGCACCTCCGGCGGGGGAAACAGCGGGACCACCTGGCTGCCCGCTGCCCGCAGTTCGGCCACCTGGCTCGCCAGGTCCATCCGCCAGGCCGCAGGCATCCGGCTGCGGCCACCGAACGGGGCGAGCACGACCACCATTTCGTGCCCGGCTGCGAGGTCGGCGTTCTCGCTGCGCCGGTAGCCGCCGTCCAGGAAGCGACGCCCGCCGATCACATAGGGTCCCGTCGCGCCGGAGCCGTTGCTGGTGCTCGCCGCGACGGCGTCGACCAGGTCGACCCCGGAGTCCCGGTCGAAGGCGACGGGTTCGCCGCTGTCGGCGTCGATCGCCGTGATCAGCACCCGACGACGCGGCCAGGAGGCGGCGGGCAGTCGCCGGGTGACGATGTCGCGCCAGCGGCGCTGATCTTCGGGGTCGCCGTCGGACAGCGCGATGGAGGCCGCGCCCAGCCGTCGGCGCATGTCCGCGGCATCGGAGGAGGCGGCGATGATGGCGTCGGACCAGTCAAGGTAGGTCTGCGCGGCCGCGTGGGGGACGGGTGCCTGGACGGACGGGACGGGCCAGTGCTCGTCGAGGATCGCCGCGTAGAGGTCCGCGGGGGAGGGGCCGCCGGTCAGTTGCGCCGCCGCGGTCGCGCCCGCCGAGGTGCCGACGATCAGGTCAGCGGTGGTCAGGTCGATGCCGCCCGCGTGCAGGCCGGCGATCAGGCCGATCTCCCACGCATTGCCCGCCGCGCCGCCGCCGCCCAGCACGAGGGCGCGGCGCGTTGGAGTGCCGGGAGGAGCGGGCGGGATGGTCGAGGGAAGCGGCCAGTTGCCGTGTGAGGGTGTGGGGAATGCTTCTGTGTTCATGGGAGTCGCCTTCCGGGAGAGGGGTTTGGCGCTCCGGTTGCGGCCGTTCAGCCGCAGAGTCGTGAACCGCGGGGAGCGCCCAGTGCGCGGGCTGCTGGCATGGGGCTCACCTCCTTCTCCAAGCTCACGAAATCGAGGCAAAGATACACCTGCGCCGCGCCCCGGCCAAGGGTGTACACCGCAGGCGATGCCGCCGACTGCCGAGCCTTCCCCCGAACGGAGCCTTGCCACGGGGCGCGTGCTGTGGAAACATTTCCGCCACGATGATTAACCGACTGTGACCTCCGCGCGCGTCGCCCCTCGTGGTGACCCCGTCGTCCAGCACGCCCAGAAAACCTTCAGGAACTTCATCATGCCCATCACCATCTCCGAAATCGCGCTGCCCGAACGCGCAGACGACCCCGTGTGGGTCTCGCGCGGCGACCTCGTCCGGGCCTACAACCATGAACTCCTCGGCACCGCCGAGTGGGACGTCGACGACGAGTCGTCGCTGTCGCTCGCCAAGTCGAACACCACCGACCGGGTCCGACGGATCCTCGCCCTCGACGGCGACGCCGTGATCGGCTTCGCCAACCTCTACGTCAACCAGCGCGACTCGCCCGACATGGGCAACGTGCTCGTCTTCGTCGACGAGGGCTTCCGTGGTCGGGGCGTCGGCACGGCGCTGCTCGCCAGGCTCGACGACTTCGCCGCAGAGGCGGGGCTCAAGCGGCTCACCGCCTGGGTGATGGCCCCCATCGCGGGCGACGAACCCGTCGCGGTGCCAACCACCGGCATCGGACGGGCGCCCGCCGACTTCTCGGGCATCCGGTTCTCGCTCAGCAATGGCTTCGCCATGGAACAGATCGAGCGGGTCAGCCGCTACGACTTCGACGCGCCGCTCGTCGCCCCGGAGGACGCCCTCGCGGAGGCGGAGGCGGCCGCTGGGAAGGACTACGAGCTGATCGCCTGGGAAGGGGTCGCCGACGACGAGATCATCGGCGGGCTCGTCGTCCTCAAGGAGCGGATGGACACCGACCCGCCGAGCGGGGGAATGGATGTCATCGAGTCGACCTGGGATGTCGCCCGGCTGCGTGAGATCGAGGAACGCTTCCTGCCGAGCAACCGCATCTGGCGCACTGTCGTCAGGCACCGGCCGAGCGGGGAGATCGTCGCGCTCAGCGAACTGTTCCGCGACCGGATCAACCCGGACGCGCTGGTGGATCAGTGGGACACGATCGTGCTGCCCGAGCATCGCGGCCACCGGCTCGGGATGCTCGTCAAGGCCGCCAACCTGCTCCAGGTCCGCAACGCCGACCCGGCCGCGAAGGCGGTCGTGACGTGGAACGCCGAGGAGAACCGCTACATGCTCGGCGTCAACGAGGCCTTGGGGTTCCGCCCGATCCTGATCGAGGCGGCGATGCAGAAGCGGCTGTAGTCGGTTGAGCCATGGCAGGCGCTTAGCGGTCCCCGTTGGTTGAGCCATGGCAGGCGCGGAGCGGCTGGCATCGGTCGAAACCTTCGTGAGGTGTCCGGGGTCCTGGGTCGGGTCCCTGCGCGGGCGGGGGTTGGTTGGTTTCGACACGCGTTGCGGCGCTGCGCGCCTTGGCGCGGCTCAACCCATGGTCGGCGGGCGTTGCGGCGCTTCGCGCCTTGGCGCGGCTCAACCGACGGGACCGC
>JAQDQK010000002.1:0-331691 GCA_027658995.1 Propionibacteriaceae bacterium AM104-82 | reverse complement strand
GCGCTTCGCGCCTTGGCGCGGCTCAACCGACGGGACCGCTGGTTGAGCCATGGCAGGCGCGGAGCGGCTGGCATCGGTCGAAACCTTCGTGAGGTGTCCGCGATCTGGGGTCGGGTCCCTGCGTGGGCGCGGGTTGGTTGGTTTCGACACGAGCTGCGGCGCTTCGCGCCTTGGCGCGGCTCAACCCATGGTCGGCGGGCGTTGCGGCGCTGCGCGCCTTGGCGCGGCTCAACCCGCGGTCGGCGGGCGTTGCGGCGCTTCGCGCCTCGGCGCGGCTCAACCGGCGGATGCCCGAACCCTGCGGGCCGCTGGGGCCGAGAGCCGGGCCGCGGGGAGGGTGTCCGGGCGACCCAGGAAAGACTCGCGGATCCCGCGCGGTGCACCCCTGACTGGGCAGAATGGGCCCGTGCCCACCCTGATGTTCACCGACGACCGGGCCGTGCCATGAGCAGGTGGACAGAGGAACAGGTGCTTGCCGCAGCCCCCGACGCCTCATCCATCGCCGCTGGCAGGAAGCTCGCGGTTCCCGGCCCCTGGGCCGAGACCGGCGCGAACGAGGTCCTCATCTGGGGAAAGTGCCAAGGGTCAGGCAAGACGCCGTATCAGACCAGCGTCGACGTCGTCGCCCCCGCCTACCGCTGTTCCTGCCCCAGCCGGAAGTTCCCGTGCAAGCACGCCATCGCGCTGCTGCTGCTGTGGGCGCGCGGCGTCATCGGCGACGGCGCCGCGATGGCGGAGTTCGCCAAGGACTGGGCTGAGCAGCGAAGCGAGAAGGCCGAGGCGAAGGCCAAGAGATCCGAGACCCCGGCCGACCCAGCGGCCCAGGCCAAGCGGCTCGCCGAGCGGGTCGCAAAGATGGACGTCGGGGTCGACGACTTCACCGTCTGGCTCGCCGACCTCGTCAGGGGTGGCCTGGCCGCGGCGAGGGCCCAGCCGTACGCCTACTGGGACCGCGCCGCCGCACGCCTCGTCGACGCGCAACTTCCCGGCCTCGCGGACCGCGTCCGCACCCTTGGCGAGGAAGCGCTCAGCCGCGACGACTGGGCCGAGCACATGCTGTGCCACATCGGACGGCTGCGGCTCCTGACCCAGGCCTGGAAGCGACGCGACCAACTCTCCGACGCCGACGCGGCCGACCTCCGCTCGGCGCTCGGGCTGACCACCCCGACGGAACAGGTCCGGGAGGGCCGGACCCGCACCGCGCAGTGGCAGGTGATGGGCGCCCACCGCAGCGACAACGGCCCGCTCCAGCAGCAGCGCACCTGGCTGCGCGCCGACGACGGCGAACTGGCGCTGATCCTGGAGACCGCAGGGCCCGGGCAGAACCTCGGCGTTCCGCAACTCTCGGGTGCGCGGATCAGCGCGACGCTCGCCTTCTACCCCGGGAACGCGCCACAGCGGGCCCTCATCGTCGACACGCCCGAGGCTCTGGCCCCCGCGGACCGGCTCGGACAGGGGACGACGACCGTGCAGGCCCTCAGCGACGCCGCCTCCGCGCTGGCCGTCGCCCCGTGGCGCACCCGGCACCCGGTCTGCCTCAACGACGTCTGGCTGCAGGCCGAACCGCCAGCGGTCCTCGACCGCGACGGAGTGGGCGCACTGCTCGACCCCGAGACCAACATCGAACTCCTCCTGGCGATGACCGGCGGTCAGAGCGTCGACCTGTTCGGTGAGTTGGAGGACGGACGCCTGCGCATTCTGAGCGTCTCCCTCTCCGGGCGGGTGATCGCGTCGTGATCCACAACGCCATGGAGGTCGGCGCCTGGGCGACGGCGCTGCGCACCTCAGCGCTCGTCGGCACCAGCCGGCGCGCACCCGCGCACGCCCCGGCGGGCCTCGGAACTCCCCCTGAAGAGACCGAACTGCTGCTCGACCAGGCGGCCCTCTTCGACGTGCTCAGCAGGGGCGGCGCCCGGGCGATCCAGGGGAGGCCGACCGAACCGGCGCCACCGGAGACGCGCCCCTACGCCCCCCCGGAGGCGCAGCGACTGTTGGGCCTGCTCCTCCACCAGAGCCCGGTCAGCGGGGAACTGCGCGACGACCTGATCCTCGGCTGGCTGCTCGCCTGCGCCAGGCACAACGCGATCCTGGGGCCCTCGCTGGTCCCCGAGTTGGCGGCGCTCGCGCTCCGGGACACCAGCATGAGGCAGCCCCTCAGTAACTGCTGGGGGGAACGCGGACGCTGGCTCGCCTCCATGTTCCATCCCCGACTGGTCGCCTCGACCGTCGCCAGCCGGGACGCGCTCCAGGAGACGGTCCCGCCCGAAGACGTCGAGGAACTCGTCCGGTCCTGGCCGACTCTCGACCGGGCCGCAGCCTCCATCGAACTGCGACGACTGCGCAACACCGACCCCGACCGCGGACGCGATCTGCTCGCGGCGCATTGGGCGAAGCTGCCCGCGAAGGCACGCGAGGAGCACCTCACCGTCCTGGGCGAGGCCATGACGCTCGCCGACGAGGACTTCCTCGAGGCCGCACTCGATGACCGTGCCAAGGCCGTGCGCTCCCAAGCCTCATCGCTGCTCCGGAGGCTCCCCGGATCGCGACTCATGCACCGGATGGGCGAAAGGCTCGCGCCCCTCATCCAGGTCGAGAAACGGATGCTCCGCCCGACGAAGATCAGGCTGATCCTCCCCCAGGGGGTCGACGAGGCGGGCGTCCGCGACGGTCTCGCCGCCCCCGACCCGACCGTGACCGGACAGGCCCCGTACTGGCTCAAGTTCCTGATCAGGTCCTCGCCGTTGGACGTCTGGTCCCAGGTATCGGGCATGAAGCGCCGCGACGTCGTGGCGGCACTCGATCTTTCCCCGTCAGACCGCGAAGCCTTCGAGTTGATGATCGGAGACTCGGGCGACAGCGAGTGGGCGGACGCCGTCGCCGGGGAGACCAGGGACGCGGACGTCGTTGCGGCCATGTCGCCTGCGGTCCGCGAGCGGTGGCTCGCCGACAACCTCGGCAGGCACGAGCAGGCTCCCCAGATCATCACCGAGACGCTCAGGCGGCTGCCCCGCCCCTGGTCGCCCGACGTCACGGAGCGGGTCCTTCGACGGTTGGGCGACTCACAGGACGAGTCCCGGCTCGTCTACCTGTTCGACGGGATCCTGATCGCAGGCCTCGGCCCGGGGACCGTTCCCCTGATCCGCGAACTGCTCGCCCGCCCCGTCAAGGACCGTGACAACCAGGCCAAGGTCCGGGCCAAACTGCTCACCATTCTGCAGTTCCACACCCTCAGAGACAGCATCCTCGACGCCTTCATCACAGCCAAGGAGACACCGTGACGACACCCGACAGCACCGACCAGGTTCTCCGCGCCCACGCCGAGCAGGCCTACGCCGACGAACTGGCAGCGCTGGCCGCCGTCGACGACCGGCCCCGCCCCCCGCAGTGGAGGCTCTCACCGTGGGCCGTGTCGACCTACCTGCTGGGCGGCACGCTGAAGGACGGCACCGAGATCAGCGCCAAGTACCTCGGCAGCCGTCGGCTCATCGAGATCGCCATCGCCTCGCTCGCCACCGACCGCGCGCTGCTGCTGCTCGGCGTGCCAGGCACCGCCAAGTCGTGGGTCTCCGAACACCTGGCCGCGGCGATCAGCGGCAACTCGACCCTCGTCGTGCAGGGCACCGCTGGCACGCCCGAGGAGGCCATCCGGTACGGATGGAACTACGCGCGGCTCCTTGCAGAGGGGCCGTCGGAGGCGGCGCTCGTCCCCGGACCTGTGATGCGCGCGATGGCCGACGGCGGCCTCGTCCGCGTCGAGGAACTGACCCGCATCCCCGCCGACGTTCAGGACTCGCTCATCACGATCCTCTCCGAGAAGACCCTTCCCATCCCCGAACTCGACACCGAGGTGCAGGCCCGCCGCGGCTTCAACCTGATCGCCACCGCCAACAACCGCGACAAGGGCGTCAATGACCTGTCCTCGGCTCTGCGCCGCCGCTTCACCACCGTCGTGCTTCCGCTGCCGGACTCGCTCGACCAGGAGATCGAGATCGTCCAGACCCGCGTCGCCTCGCTCGGCCGCTCGCTGGAACTGCCAACCGACCTCGCGGAGCTGTCCGAGATCCGCCGCGTCGTCACGGTCATGCGCGAACTGCGCTCCGGCCAGACGGCGGACGGGCGCACCACCATCAAGTCGCCAAGCTCCACCCTGTCGACGGCGGAGGCGATCTCGGTGATGACCAGCGGGCTGAGCCTCGCGGCGCACTTCGGTGAGGGGAGGGTGGGCGCCGAGGAGGTGGCCGCCGGGCTCGTCGGGGCAGTCGTCAAGGATCCCGTCCAGGACACCGTCATCTGGCAGGAGTACCTGGAGACGGTCGTGCGTGGCCGTCCGGAGTGGGCCGACCTGTACCGCGCCTGCCGCGACCTCGAGGCCGCGCACTGACATGCCCGACGTCCACGTCCTCGGGATCCGGCATCACGGCCCCGGCTCCGCCCGGTCGGTCGCGGAGGCGCTCGACGAGCTGCGCCCCGACCTGGTGCTGATCGAGGGGGCGCCCGAACTCGACGAGCTGAACGACCTGGCGGGCGATCCTGACCTGGTGCCACCCGTCGCGGCGCTCGTCTACGCGGCGGATCGGCCACGCCTGTCGAGCTTCTACCCCGTCGCCAGCTTCTCTCCAGAGTGGGTCGCGATGCGCTGGGCCGCCAGCCACGGAGTCGAGCAGCGCTTCCTCGACCTGCCCGCCATCCACGCGCTCGCCATCCGGGACGGCGTCGCGGAGGAGCAGCAGCGGCGCTTCGCGGGGGCCGCGGCGCCCGAGGATGAGGGTGAATCCGACGCCGTCGACCAGGAAACCGACGCAGCCGGTGGACCCGACGACCGCCCCGCCGAGGAGCGGATCAGGCGGGCGCCCTCCGACCCGATCACGGCGCTGGCCACCGCGGCAGGCTACGACGACCCCGAGCGGTGGTGGGAGGACGCCGTCGAGCAGCGCACGGATTCGGTGCTCGAGCGTTTCGCGGCCATCCGGGAATCCATCTCCGAACTCCGGGCGGACGAGGACGATGCCCGACCGCCGATCCTGGATGACGGGACCCTCGACGTCGACGCCCTCAGCGACCCCGTCGGCGCGACCATGACCGCCGTCCGCGAGGCCGCGATGCGCAAGGTGCTGCGGCAGTCGATCAAGGAGGGCCGCGAACGCATCGTCGTGGTGTGCGGCGCGTGGCACGCCCCGGCGCTCGACCCTGCGAGCTTCCCGTCGATCAGCCAGGACAACCGGCTTCTGCGGGGGCTGCCGAAGCTGAAGGCGTCGGTCGCCTGGGTGCCGTGGACGGCCTCGCGGCTCAGCTACGAGTCCGGCTACGGCGCGGGCGTCACGTCGCCCGGCTGGTACCGGCACCTGTTCGACCACTGGGCCTCCGGCGCCGAGCATGACGTCGCGATGAGTTGGCTGGTGCGGGTCGCCAGAGAACTGCGCGCCCAGGGGATCGACGCGTCCACCGCGTCGGTGGTCGAGGCCGCCCGCCTCGCCACGGCCCTCGCGTCGCTGCGCGGACGCCCAAGCGCGGGCCTGGCCGAACTGAACGACGCGGCGTTGAGCGTCCTGGCCGACGGCAACCCGCTGCCGCTCAGCCTCGTCCACGAGCAACTGGTCGTCGGTCACGAACTCGGCTCCGTTCCTGAGCGGGTCCCGCTGGTTCCGCTGGCCGCAGACCTGGCGGCGGCGCAGAAGTCCACGCGTCTCAAGCAGAGCGCCGCGGCGCAGAACCTCAACCTCGACCTCCGCACCCCCGGTGGGCTCGCCAGGTCGATCCTGCTGCACCGACTCGCCGTCCTCGGCATCGACTGGGGAACCCCGAACTACGCTGTGCGCACCACGGGCACGTTCAAGGAACCGTGGACGCTCGAATGGACGCCCGAGTTGGCGGTCGCCGTCGTCGAGGCCAGCCTGTACGGCACCACCGTCGAGTCGGCGGCCATCGCCAAGGCCGCCGAACTCGCTGCCGAGGCGACCTCACTCGCCGCGCTGTCGAACCTGATCTCCAAGTGCCTGACCGCGGCGCTGCCGGTGCACGACGTCGTTCAGGCCCTTGCCCAACGATCCGCGGTCAACACCGACGTCCCGGGCCTGCTGCTGGCCGTCGAACCGCTCGCACAGGTGATCCGCTACAGCACCGTGCGCGGCGTCGACACCAGCGAGGTTGACACCGTGCTGCGCGCCATCGTCGCTCGATGCTGCGTCGGCCTCCCGACGGCAGGCGTCGGCATCGACGAGGAGTCCGCAGCGGCGCTGGTCAAGGCAGTCGCGTCGGCGCACGCGGGGCTGAGCCTGATCCAGGACGATGGGCTCCTCGGCCAGTGGTACACGGCACTCGGCGTCGTCGCCGACCACGACCGGGTGCCCGGCCGACTCGCCGGACGAGCCACCCGGATGCTGCTCGACGCCGGCCGCGTCGACCGTGACGAGGTCGCACGGCGGATGAGCACGTGGCTCTCGCCGGTCCTCGACCCGGCGGACTCGGCGGGCTGGCTCGACGGCTTCCTTGCGGGGTCGGCCATCATTCTCGTCCACGACCCCGGCCTGCTGGCGCTGGTCGACGGCTGGGTCGACGCCGTCACGACGCAGGCGTTCGACGACCTGTTGCCGCTGCTCAGGCGCACCTTCGCCGAGTTCTCCAAGCCGGAGCGCAGGATGATCGGCGAGCAGGTCTCGCGGGGCACCAGGACCGACGAAACCCAGGGCGACTGGGACCTGCACGCGGCGGCCCCGGGCCTCGCGGCCGTCGCCCGGATGCTCGGATGGGAGGCGGCATGACAGAAGAGGAGCCCATCGCAGCGGCACCCGAACGTCTCACCCGCTGGCGGCTGATCCTCGGGGCCGGCGAGGCGGACGGCGTGACCTCTGGAGGCGCGTCGATACCGCTCGGCGACGACGACGCGGTGCGCGACCGGGTGCTCGGGGACCTGTACGACGCGGACCGCAGCGGCGGGATCGGCAGGGGAAGGCCCCAGGTCTCCAGGTGGCTCGGCGACATCCGCACCTACTTTCCGAGTTCGGTCGTGCAGGTGATGCAGGGCGACGCGATGGAGCGACTCGGGTTGCGGCAGATGCTGCTGGAGCCCGAGATGATGCGGGCGGTACAGCCCGACGTCAACCTCGTCAGCACGCTGATCGGGCTCAGCGGCGTCATCCCCGCGCATTCGAGGGAGACCGCCCGGGCCGTCGTCCGGCACGTCACCAGCCAACTGGAGGAACGGCTCGCCGCGCGGACCATCCAGGCGGTGACCGGCGCGATCAACCGGGCCTCACGCACCAACCGGCCGAAGTTCCGCGACGTCGACTGGAACCGCACCATCGCCGCCAACCTCAAGAACTATCTGCCGGAGCACCGCACCGTGGTGCCCGAGCGACTGGTCGGCAACACGCGGCGCCGGTCGCAGGTGCAGCAGACGATCATCCTGTGCATCGACCAGTCAGGCTCGATGGCGGAGTCGGTCGTCTACTCCGCGGTGTTCGGGGCGGTGCTCGCATCGCTCAGGACGGTCAAGACGCACCTGGTGGTGTTCGACACGGACATCGTGGACCTGACCGACGAGATCGACGATCCGGTCGACGTGCTGTTCGGTGTCCAGTTGGGCGGCGGCACCGACATCAACGGGGCGCTTGCCTACTGCCAGGGCCTGATCACGCAGCCCACCGACACCGTGGTGGTGCTGATCAGCGACCTGTACGAGGGCGCGATCGCGGAGGAGATGCTGCGCAGGGCCGACTCGATCGTCGGCTCGGGAGCGACGATGGTCGCGCTGCTCGCGCTCTCGGACTCGGGGCGCCCGTCCTTCGACGAGAAGCACGCCAATGCCTTGAGCGCGATCGGGGTCCCCGCCTTCGCCTGCACACCCGACCTGTTCCCCGAGTTGATGGCCGCAGCCATCCAGCGGGAGGACGTTGGGGCCTGGGCGGCCGCCAACGACATCGTCACGACCCACGGGGAACCCGATGCCACCTAGCCCGCACCACATGGGGCCAGCGATCTGACCTGGCTCGCCCGCCGAGATGTCGACCGCGGTGCCTCTAGGGTGAAGGGATGAGCGACTACCTCGACGTCAACCGCGCCAACTGGGATTCCCGGGCCGACGTCCACATGGGCGATGGCGGCTACGACCTGCGCGAGATCGAGGACCCCGCGTGGATCTCGCAGGTCGTCGCGTTCGACCGCCCACGCCTCGGAGACATCCAGGGCCTCGACGGCGTGCACCTGCAGTGCCACCTCGGCACCGACACGCTGAGCCTCGCCCGCCTCGGGGCGAACATGACGGGGCTCGACCTGTCGCCGAACTCGCTGCGGTACGCGCGCCGGATCGCCGATCGGGTCGGCCTCAACATCGACTACGTCGAGTCGGATGTGTACGGCGCGGTCGAGGCGCTCGGACGGGAGCGCTTAGACCTCGTCTACACCGGGATCGGTGCGCTGTGCTGGATCCCCGACATCCGCCGCTGGGCGCAGACCGTCGCCGACCTGCTGCGGCCCGGTGGCCGGCTGTTCGTGCGCGACGGGCATCCCGTGCTGAACTCGCTGCTCCCCGTGACCGTCGGCCAGGTGCAGCCCGATTCGGATCAGCAGGAGTGGCTGACCGGCGTCGGCTCCCTGACGCCCGCGCTCGAGATGCCCTACTGGGAGCGTGAGGAGCCGATGATCTGGGAGGACGCCGTCAGCTATGCGGGCACCGAGACGGTGGCCTCTCCCACGAGCATCGAGTGGAACCATGCCATCTCCGAGATCGTGATGGCGGTCCTCGACGCGGGCCTCACGCTGGAACTGCTGGCCGAGCACGACAGCGTCCCGTGGGACGCGGTGCCGGGAATGATGGAGATGGACGAGGTGGGCGAGTACCGTCTGCGCGACCGCCCCGAGCGCCTGCCAGCGAGCTTCACCCTGGTCGCCCGGCGCGCTGGCTGACCCGTTGGTTGAGCCATGCGGGGCGCGGAGCGGCCCGCATCGGTCGAAACCCTCCGAAGGTTTCCGCCCCACCCAGCCCGCTCGGGTCTATGTTTCGTCCATGAGGCACACACGCGGCCTGCTCGCGGCGGGCGCCGTCCTGGCCCTGCTCGTCGGCTGTTCGTCCGGCGCGTCCTCCTGTGCGGCTCCAACGGTGACGGGGCTGCCCGAGGTCGTGGCCCCGGGTGATTCGGTCACCGTGACGGTGTCGAACCTGTGGGACGGCTGCAGCGACACGGGCGGCGGACCCAACAGGCCCATCCGGGGGACGGCGCGGATCGACGTGCTGTCGGGGACGGACCGGGACCATCCGATTCTCACGGCCGACACAGGCCAGGTCGCGGCCGACGCCACTGCCGAGTTGAGGTTCCAGATCCCGGAGCCGACGCCCGAGGGCGAGGCGTACCTCTCCCTGGACGGGTCGGACATCGCCAGCTTCAGGATCGGCGGCTAGTCGCCGGAGGTGTGCTTCGCGCGGCGCACGATCAGCGGGTCTGGCGCGTACACGACGGAGTCGTCGCGGCCCTCGTAGTCGAACTGGTACAGGAACGAGCGCATCGCGTTGATCCTGGCGCGCTTCTTGTCGTTCGACTTCACCGTCGTCCACGGCGCGTACTTCTTGTCGGTGCGCAGCAGCATCTGTTCCTTCGCCTCGGTGTAGGCGTCCCAGCGGTCCAGGCTCTCCAGGTCCATGGGGGAGAGCTTCCACTGCCGCACCGGGTCCAACTGCCGCAGCGCGAACCGGGTGCGCTGCTCGTCCTGGGTCACCGAGAACCAGAACTTGGTGAGACTGATGCCCGACTCGACGAGCATCCGCTCGAACTGCGGCGCCTGCAGCATGAACGTCTCGTACTCCTCGTCGGTGCAGAACCCCATCACCTTCTCGACGCCTGCCCGGTTGTACCAGGACCGGTCGAACAGCACCATCTCGCCTGAGGTCGGCAGGTGCTGCACGTAGCGCTGGAAGTACCACTGGCCGCGCTCGGTGTTCGACGGCGCCGCGAGGGCCACGACGCGGGCAGCGCGCGGGTTGAGGTGCTCGTTGAACCGCTTGATGGTGCTTCCCTTGCCCGCCGCGTCGCGCCCCTCGAACACCAGGACGTGCTTGGCGCCGGTGTCCTGCGACCAGTACTGGAACTTCAGCAGTTCGACCTGGAGGAGGTACTTCTCGTGCTCATAGGCGGTGCGGTCCATCAGCGCGTCGTACGGGTAGCCGTCCTGCCAGGTGTCGATGGCCGAGCCGTCCGGAGCGATCAGTTCCGGGTCGACGCCCTCGGCGCCCTCGACGCGGTACCCCTCTTCCTTGAGGTGATCGATGTACTCGCGCAGCGGCATGTTCTGGGTCATGGGCAATACATACCCTGTCCAGGTGTCGCGCGGGTGAACAACCGCCGGTTGAGCCATGAAGGTCGCGTCAGCGGACTTCATCGGTCGAAACCTCGTGCGCCTGCGGTGGGTCCGCTGGTTGAGCCATGAAGGTCGCGTCAGCGGACTTCATCGGTCGAAACCTCGTGCGCGTTTAGCGGGTCTTGGGGACCGGTGAGGGCCTTGGCGAGGGTCGCTGCACCGGGTGCCAGAGGTTTCGACGCAGCGCGCGCGACTTCGTCGCGGCCGCTGGCTCAACCAGCGGTGCTTCGTCGCGGCCGCTGGCTCAACCAGCGGTGCTGCTGGTTGAGCCATGAAGTTCGCGTCAGCGGGCTTCATCGGTCGAAACCTCTTGCGCGTTTAGCGGGTCTCGGGATGGGGTGGTGAGGGTCGCTGCACCGGGTGCGGGGGGGCGACGCAGCGCGCGCGACTGCGTCGCGGCCGCTGGCTCCAGGTCAGCGGCTGGCGAGGACCAGGTCGGCGACCTCCTCGGCGCGCTCAACCACCGCCTCCGCCCCAGCCTCGATCAGCGACTCGCGCGGTGAGGCGCCCGTGGTGATGCCCATGGCCCGCATTCCCGCCGCGAGCGCCATCTCCATGTCGGAGGTCGCGTCGCCGACGTACCAGGTGCCGCCGGCCTCGGCGCCCATCAGTTCGAGCGCCATCCACGCTGAGTCCGGCGCGGGCTTTCCGCGGTCGACCATCTCGGTGCCGACCAGCACGTCGACGTCGCCACGGATCCCGATGATCTCGAGCAGGTGGTCGGCCTCGGGCGTCGTCTTCGCGGTCACGACGCCGATCGCGACGCCCGCGTCCCGGAGCCGAAGCAGCATCTGGTGCACGCCGGGGAGCAGCAGTTCGTGGCCCTGCTCGTTGACCGCCCCGTACCAACTCTCGTGATACGTGGTGACCATCTCCGCGATCCGGGGATCGTCCGCCGAGAACCCGCTCAGCTCAGCGAGGGTCAACTCGAGGGGCCGGCCGATGTAGGGGACCACCGCGATCGGCTCGGTCGGGACGCCGAAGACCGTGATGGTCGTCGCGATGTGCTCGGCGATCAGGGGGACGGTGTCGGCGAGGGTTCCGTCGAGGTCGAACAGGACTGCTGGGATGCTCACGCCCCCACCCTATGCCCGGCGCGCCGATCGTGCCCCGGCGCGGTCGCCCGATGGCCAACGCCGCGCCACCCGTTGCCAGGAGTTGTTCCTCATCTCCCGGGCTTGGGTCGCCGTTCCCCGAGCTCGTCGAGGGGTCCGAGGGCTGGGCGTGTGGTTGCGGACGCTTCGACAGGCTCAGCGAACGGTGGTCCCGTTCCCCGAGCTCGTCGAGGGGTCGAGCGCCGAGCATCTGGTCGCGGACGCTTCGACGGGCTCAGCGAACGGTTGTCCCCGTTCCCCGAGCTCGTCGAGGGGTCCGGGGCGGAGCGCGTGGTTGCGGACGCTTCGACAGGCTCAGCGAACGGTGGTTGCGGACGCTTCGACAGGCTCAGCGAACGGTGGTTGGGGACGCTTCGACAGGCTCAGCGAGCGGGCCTCGGGTCGCGTCGAAGGGCAAGCCAGTGGTGGTTGCGCCTCAGCTCGCCGCGACCGGCTCCGGGTACTCCTTGCCGAGGCACTGGTACCCCTTCGCCACCGCGGAGACCAACCGCTTGTGACCCTCGAGGTCCCACTTCACGTTCGGGAAGTACTTGCCATAGCCCTGGTGGTCCTCCGACTCGGCGCTGGCGGCGACCAGCCACTGCGCGTCGCCGTCGACGTCCTCGGCGTTGGTCAGGTAGGCCGCGCCCTTCGCGGGCGAGTCCGGCGTCGGAGCGTCTGAGAAGTCGACGACCACCCACCAGCGCGATCCCGGGTCGATGCCCTCGCCGACGAACACCTGGGTCGCCTCCGACAGCCCCGGTCGACCCCACCGCTTCTCGTAACTGCGGTGCGTCGCCTTGGAGACGTCCTCGCACTCCAACGAGGCCACGATCTTCTCATCGGGCTGCGGGATGGCTCCCTGCTGCGGCGCGGGCGACGGCGTCGACTCGGGTCCGGTCTCCACCGGCACGACCGGCGGCTCCGGCTCTCCGGTCTCGCTGGCCGCCATCGTCGGTGACGGCGAGGGGTTCGGACCCGCCGTGCATCCCGACAGGAGCGTCAGCGTCATCGCGGCCGCGCAGGCCGCCGTCTTCCAGGAGCGCATGGCCCCATCATCGTTCACGCTCCGCCCGGCCCACCAGGCTGGGCGGCATGTTCGGGCCCACCGGCCAACGGCCGTGGACCACGGTCGTACGGCGAGGAGGCAACGGGTCGTGCCTCAGCAACTGATCCCGGACGGTTTGGCCGGCACGGCCCCCGTGTCGCGGCACAGCCCGATGCCCTTGGCTGCGAGGCCCTTCTTGATGCCGGAGACGGCGGTGGCGTTGAAGCCGTGCCACTGCATGTGCATCAGGACGGTGTCCCCCTTGCGGGCGTTGCGCACCACGTAGCTGACCAGTTGCGAGGTGGACTTGCCCCTCCAGTCGTTGGTGTCGACCGTCCAGGTCCACATCTTCATGCCGACCGCCGCGTAGGCGCGGCGCACCGTCGAGTTGTACGCGCCGTATGGCGGGCGACCGTAGGTCGTCACGACCCCGGGCGCCTTCAACTGCTTGACGACGGAGGAGTAGCTGAGCCGCGTCAGTTGCGGGTGGCTGACGGAGTGGTTGAACACGTAGTGCCCCATCGACAGCGCGTAGCCGACGTCGAAGCGCTTGGCCCGGATGCAGTCGCCCGTCGGGAACAGCGCGACGCGCACCCCCATGGTCTTGAACGCCTTGAGGGTCGACTTGAACGAGGAGAGCGACTTCGGGCAGTCGTCGAAGGTGAGGATCACGCGGTTGGAGGTGTTGGGGCCGCGGCTGATGGAGTAGTCGGCCGAGGCCGTCGGAGTGGGGCTCATGGCGAGCAGCAGCGCGAGCGTCGCGCCGATCGAGATGCACAGTCTTGCGAGTTTCATGGTGGTCTCCCCCTGGCCTACCGAGTGCGGTTGATGTGATCGTAGGGCCGCGGGGGCATGCGTGAATGCGCCCTTTCGGATGCACAACAAAGGGCCGCTGCGCGTGTCGCGCAGCGGCCCCTCTCAGTTCAGGCGGTTCAGCCGGGGATCACGTCGCCGGAGGGCCATTCCTTCTTGATGAAGTCCTTGACCTCCTGCGAGTGCAGCAGCTCGTCGAGCTTCTTGATCGCGGCGTTGCCGTCGTCCTCGGTGCGCCACACCAGGATGTTGGCGTAGGGGTTGCCCTCCACCTTCTCGATCGCGATGGCGTCCTCGGCCTTCAGGCCTGCGGTCAGGATGAAGTTGCCGTTGATCAGCGCGGCGGCGACCTTCGGATCGTCGAGCAACTGCACGACGACCTCGGGCTGGGTCTCCTCGAACTTCAGCTTCTTCGGGTTCTGCGCATCGCTCAGCGTCAGCACGGTCGTCTCGGGGGTGACGTCCTTCAGCAGGCCGTTCTCCTCAAGCAGCTTCAGGCCGCGGTACTGGTTCGACGGATCGTTTGTGATCGCGATCAGGCCACCCTCAGGGACCTCGGACGCGGCCTTGTACTGGTTCGAGAACAGCGCGAAGGGCTCGATGTGGATGCCCTCGCCGTGCGAGAACTCGAAGCCCTTCTCCTCGATCTGGTTCTCGAGGTACGGCAGGTGCTGGAAGTAGTTCGCGTCGAGGTCCTTGCTGGCAAGGGCCTCGTTCGGCAGCACGTAGTCGTCGAACTCCTTGATCTGGATCTCGAGTCCCGCGTCCTTTGCGAGGTTGTCGCGGACGAACTCGAGGATCTTGGCGTGCGGCACGGGGCTCGCACCGACGACCAGCTTGGTGGTGCCGCCCTCGGCGGGCGCCGAGGTGGTGCCTTCGGGGCTGGCATTGCCCGAACCGCACGCGGTCAGGGCCATTGCGGCTGCCAACGAGGCAGCGACTGCGGTCAGAATCTTTCGCATGAGGGTTCCTCCTTGCTCTGGGCCAACAACAAGTTGGCCGCCTGTGTGGCCGGGTGGCCGTCCCCGCCGTGGCGGGAAATTCTGGGGGTCAGCGGTGGTCGATCGCCTTGGAGATCGCGTCTCCGGTCCACTGGATGATCTGCACCAGGACGATCAGAAGGACCACCGTCATGATCATCACGTCAACCTGGTAGCGCTGGAAGCCGTAGTTGTAGGCCAACCGGCCGAGGCCGCCTCCTCCGACGAGGCCCGCCATCGCCGAGTAGCCGACGATCGTCACGACGGTGGTCGTGAAGGACGCCACGAGGGAGGGCATCGCCTCGGGGAGCAGCACCTTGGTGATCGACTGCCACTTCGTCGAGCCCATCGCCTGCGCCGCGTCGAGCTTGCCCGAGTGCACCTCCCGCAGCGCCGTCTCCACGAGCCGGGCGAAGAACGGGATCGCCGCGATGGCGAGCGAGAGCGACGCCGCGACCGGGCCGATCTTGGTGCCAACCAGCCAGGCGGTGAACGGCATCAGCGCGACCATCAGGATCGCGTACGGGAAGGACCGGGTGATGTTGACGATGATGGCCGAGAGCACGAAGTTCACCGGCCGGTTGGCGCTCATCGCGCCAGGGCGGGTGACGTAGAGCAGCACGCCGAGCGGCAGGCCGATCAGCAGCGTCGCGAGCGAGGAGATGCCGACCATCAGCAGCGTCTCGCCGATGGCGGGCAGCATCGCGTTCTGGATGGCCGGGTTCGCGAACCAGGTGCCGTCGAGGGGAATCATGCGACCTCCTCCACATGCTGAAGCGAACTCGTCAGGGCGGCGTCGGCGCCGAGCGCCTTCAACTCGTCGATGACCGACTGCGGGTCGACCCCGTCCGGGACCTCAAGCCGCAGGTGCGAGAAGGTGGTGCCCGCCAGATGCTCGACGCTTCCGGCGAGGATCGCGATCTCGGTGCCGACGGCCTTCGACACGTGTGCGACCACGGGTTGCAGCGCCTTCGGGCCCGAGGACAGCACGTCGACGAGGGTGCCGACGCCGTGCAGGTCGACGTGGGGCGGGATGCCGAGCAGCGCCTGGCTGAGCCGGCCGTCGAGGCGGTTGACGACGTCGACGAGTCTGCCCGACTCGACGATCCGGCCGCCCTCGAGCAGCGAGACCGAGTCGCAGATCCGCTTGACGACGTGCATCTCGTGCGTGATGACGAGCACCGCGAGCTTGGCGTGGTAGTGCAGCGACTGGATCAGGTCGAGGATCTCGTCGGTGGTCTTGGGGTCGAGCGCCGACGTTGGCTCGTCGAAGAGCAGCACGTCGGGGTCGGTCGCGAGCGCCCGGGCGATGCCGACGCGCTGCCTCATGCCGCCCGAGAGTTGCGCGGGGTAGGCGGCACCGGCGTCGGCGAGGCCCACGAGGCCGAGCAGTTCCGTGACCTTCTCGCGGGTGCGGGCCTTGGGGGCGCCGATGATCTCGAGCGGGTAGGCGACGTTGTCTGCGATGGTGCGCGAGTCGAACAGGTTCGCCTGCTGGAACACCAGGCCGATCCGGCGCCGCGCCTTGCGCAGCGCGTCCGAGCGGGCGGCCGTCAGGTCGACGCCGTTGATCTCGACCTGCCCCGAACTCGGCTTGTCGAGCATCGTCAGGCAGCGCACCAGGGTCGACTTGCCCGCGCCCGAGTGCCCGATGATCCCGTGGATCGAGCCCTCCGGCACCGTCAGGGACACCCCGTCCAGGGCGCGCACTTCGCGGTTGCCCTGGTAGTAGACCTTCGTGAGGTCCCGCACTGTGATCATGGCGGCTCCTGTTCTGCCGGGGTCAATTCAATCAGGCGGCACCGGGTTGGCCGAATTGTGGCGACGGTGTCCAGACGACGTTCGCGCACCGCGAAACCGCCTATCGTTGTGCTGTGACCCACCCAGTCGTGTTCGTCCACGGGCTCCGCACGTCGTCAAGCATGTGGGACCCGCAGATCGCGCTGCTCCGGGGGAGGTGGCGCTGCATCGCGCCCGACCTGCCAGGACACGGGGACCATTCCGGGGAGCGGTTCACGGCCGAGTCGGCGCTTCGCACCATCGAGTATGCGCTGGCGCGGGCTGGCGGCCCCGCGCACCTGGTCGGCTGCTCGCTCGGCGGCATGTTCGCCCTGCACGCCGCCTCCCGCACAGATCGCCCGTTGGCCTCGGTGATCGCGGCCGGGTGCTCCACACAGCCAAGGCCAGGCAGCGCCCGCGCCTATGGACAGGTGATCGGCCTGGTCGACCGGTGGGGCGGCGAGGCGGCGGTGCACCGCGTGATGGGAGACGAGGCCGCCGGGCACTTCCTCCGGAAGGGGAGGGCCGACCTCGCGACGGTCGAACGAGCGGTCGCCGCGGTCGCCACCTTCGACCTGCTCGCCGACACGGCACGCATCGACGCGCCCGTCGCGTTCCTCAACGGCAACCTCGACCAGTTCCGCGGCCAGGAACGTCGCTTCGCCGCCCGGGCCAGGCGGGGGCGCCTGGTCGTGCTCGGCTACGGCACCCACATGGTGAACCTGACGCACGCCGTCGACTACACACGCACGCTGGAGAGGCTGCTGCTCGACGCGGAGACGCTCGGGTCGGAGGGCTGAGCGTCACCGGTCAGTAGTAGCGACGCACCTCGCGGGCGACGGCCCTGAAGATCTCCTCGTCGAGGATCGCGCCGATCCTGCGCACCCCGTCGGGATCGATCCTGATGATCCGGTTGACGCGCGCCTCGCTCGGGCGGCGCTGCGAGTCCCAGGCGCCGGTGCCGATGTCGACCCAGTAGCGCCCGGCACGTGCCTCCTGGTCGCGGTCGCGGTCGTGGTCCTGTGAGGTGACCTGCAGTCCGAGTAGCCACGTCGAGTCGTGCGCGATGAGCAGCACCGGCCGGTCCTTGCCCTCGCTGTGATCCTCCTCGTACGGAACCCACGTCCACACGATCTCGCCCGGGTCGGCCCGCTTGTCGTCGTGGGGTTGGTAGACGATGTTCGGCTTGCCCGTGAAGTCGCCCGGATAGCCCGACGAACCACCGCGTGCCGCCGGACGGGTCGTCCGGGCCGGCTGCTTCGGCTTGGGGGTGGTGGTGCGACGGCGCGTCGGACGCTTCGGCTCGGGTCGGGTCGCGCGATCGAGCGCGCGGTTGGCGACCTGCCGCAGCACCCTCAGGGCGCCGTCGAGGAAGGGGTTGGATCCGGCCATGAGGCGGATTCTAGTCAGCGGAAGCGGGGCAGGCGGCCATAGAAGATCCAGGCGGGCCGCCGGTAGCCCGCCGGGCGCTCGGCGCGCACCTCAGACCAGCGCGCGAAGTACCTGCGCATCGGGGGCAGGAAGGCCACGACCGCCGTCACGAGGGCCAGCCCGACGGCGATGAACGCCCAGTTCGACGTGACCGCCGCGTAGCCGCCCAGCAGGGCAAGGCCGATCACTCCGGCCCACCGCGACCACTTCCACCCGTTCCAGGCCTGGAAGCCCGCGACGCCGACGGCGCCCGCCGCAAGCACGGAGGCGGCGGCCAGCACGCCCTCAAGGGTCAGCGACAGCCACTTGCCCGGTTCGGGCTCGACCCACTGGATCAGTCGCGCGGAGCCGGCATAGCTGTCGGGGTGCGCGGCCTGCCACCAGTGCAGCGCGTAGACGCCCATCACGCACGCCACCGCGAGGTAGGCGGCGCCCGCGCCGATCCACGCCACCACGGGGCGTGGCGGCTCGCCGGTGCGAGGGCTGAGCGGCGTGCTCGGCTTCAACTCCTCGAGCGGCGGCAGAGTCTGGATCTGCTTCGGGTCGGTCACCGGGCCAGCCTACGGCACCCTGCACGCACGGCAAGGGTCGTTGCCACGGCACAGTCGAGCCACAGCGGACCCACAGAATCGACCGCGAGGCTGGGTGCACCGACGAAAGGACAGGCACATGACCGAGCGACCGACCTATGAGGGGCGACCCTTCACCGATCCCGACGACCACGTGGTCGACCAGGGGCTCCAGTTCGACATCGGCACGCTGCTGAAGCGCCGCGGGCTGCTGCAACTGTTCGGGGTCGGGGTCGGCACGATCACGCTTTCCGCCTGCGCCGCGGCCGCCCCGACCGCGACCGACGCCGCGACCCGGTCGCCGAGCGACGCCGCGTCGACCGGCGCCTCGACGTCGGCCGGTGACCTGACCGAGATCCCCGAGGAGACCGCCGGCCCCTACCCGGGCGACGGGTCCAACGGGGCGGACGTGCTCGAACAGTCGGGCGTGGTGCGCGGCGATATCCGTTCCTCGTTCGGCACCAGCACCACCACCGCCGAGGGCGTGCCCATGACGCTGGAGTTGACGATCCTCGACCTGGCGGGCGGTGGCGTCCCGTTCGCGGGCACCGCCGTCTACGTGTGGCACTGCACCCGCGACGGCGGCTACTCGATGTACACCGACGGCCTCACGCAGGAGAACTACCTGCGCGGCGTCCAGATCGCCGACGCCGACGGCAAGGTCCGCTTCACCAGCATCTTCCCCGGCTGCTACTCGGGGCGGTGGCCGCACATCCACTTCGAGGTGTATCCGGACGAGGCGAGCATCACCGATGCCGCCAACAAGATCGCAACCAGCCAGGTCGCGCTGCCGCAGGCGATCTGCGAGGACGTCTACGCGACAGACGGGTACGCCGACTCCACAGACAACCTGGCCCGCATCACGCTGGCAAGCGACAACGTCTTCGGTGACGACGAGGGGGCCCACCAACTCGGCGCCGTCACGGGCGATCTCACGGGGGGACTGACGGTGACGTTGAGCGTCGGCGTCGACACCTCTACAGAGCCGGGGGAGTCCGGGCCGATGGGCGGCAACGGCCCCGGACAAGGCCCTCAGCCGCCGAAGCGGTGACCCTTTCCGGGCATAGTCTTTGTCGGTAGGCCATCCCCAGCCAAGGAGAATCCGACATGAAGATGTCCCGCATCGCCACGATCGCCGTCGTCCCAGCCGTCGCGCTGGCCCTCAGCGGTTGCTCATTCAACTTCTCGGTCGGCAAGTCACCGTCTCCGTCGCCCACCACTGCGGCGTCCACGAAGGAGACGCAGGTGGCCTCCCCGACCCCCGAGGAGACCGACGTCGCCTCGCCCGATCCGGTCGCCAGCGACACCGAGACGGCGGCGGTGACCGGCGAGAGCATCGAGGCCGACCCCGCGGGGATCGAGACCTCGGCCGCCGACTCGCTCGAGCAGCAGGTCGGCGTGCGCCCAATCATCGACTGCGGTGACGACAAGGTCAAGGTCGAGGTCGGCGGGACGCTGCTCTGCTCGCTGACCACCGAGACCGACACCGACGTGTACGACATCACCATGACGTTCACGCAGGTCAACGCCGACGGCACGTTCAACTTCGACTACCAGGTCGCCGAGACGCCTCGCCCCTGATCCCCGAGTCGACGAGGGCCCGCAGCCACGGCTGCGGGCCCTCGTTATGCCCCTGAATCGTCGGTCGTCAGGCGCCGACGTCGTGCGCGTGATGCTGCAACTCGTGCAGCAGGTACAGGCCGAGCGACTCGGCCGTGAACTCGACGCCGTCGGAGCGGACCCCCGTCCGTGACCACTGGTCCGGTTCGACGGCCGCGAAGGAGTTGGCGGCACCCTCGGCGCGCTCCCGCAGCAGGATCGACGTGACGTGCGACGACGCCCTCCAGTACTCGCCCTCCACGGCCGCCGCGTCGCCGTCCCACGACTCGAACGCCACGCCGTCGGTCTCGAGCATCGCGTCGAGGCGCAGCGCCATCACCTCGCAGACATCCGCCAGGTGGTGCGCGTACTCGATCGGTGACCACGTCGTCGGCTCCGGGCGATCCGCGGCATCCGGGCGATCCAGGGCGACCACGACCCGCGAGGCCAGGTCCTCGATCCGAGCGGGGAAGGCCGCGGGGGTCTCTGCGCCCGGGTCGAACCCGCAGTCGGCACAGGGTTGGCTGGTCGTCCAGGTCCAGTCCTTCGCGTCGGGCTCAGGCGTGGCTGGGGGGATCGGTGCCGTCATGGGCCGAGCCTAATGGTCCTGGGTGAGCAGGGGAGCGGTCGCCGCGTCGACCGGCGCGACATCGGGACGAAGAGCCCGCAGCACCGGTTGGCGCATCAGACCCGAGTTGGAGATAGACAGGTAGCGGATCTGCACGCAGATCATCGGCTCGACCCACCTCGTGCGCCGCAACTCGGAGCCCGTCGGGAACGGGTCGAAGGGCGCCTTGTCCCGCTCGATGTCGCGCAGCACCGCGAGCAGCATGTCCCGCTCGGAGTGGCTGAGCCCCGAGCCGACCCGGCCGAGGGGGTAGAGCACCGGCGACGCGTCGAAGGTGGCCTCGTCGGTGGCGTGGCCGACCCACACCGAGCCGAGTTTCCGGTCGTCGCCGGTCTCGGGCACCCAGCCTCCGATCACCGCGACCAGTTCGGTGCGGTGCGGGGTCTTGACCCAGTCGATGCTGCGGGCCCCCGGCTGGTAGGCCGACGTCAACCGCTTGCTCATCACGCCCTCGAGTCCCGCCTCGCGGGTGAAGGCCGAGATGACGTCCGCGTCGTCGTAGGTCTGCGACAACTGCCAGGCCGGCCGGTCCAGGTCGAGTCGCTCCAGCAGGTGGCGGCGCTCGGTGAGCGGTTGGCGTGTCAGGTCGTGGCCGTCGAGGCGCATCAGGTCGAAGACCATGAACGTCGCGGGCCGCTCGGCCGCCATCCGTGCCGCGCGGTCCTCGTCGCGGACGTGGATGCGCGGGGCGATCCCCTGCAGCGTCGGGACGCCGGCGATCGGGTCGATCGCGATGATCTCCCCGTCGAGGATCAGCCCGTCGGGGAGTCCGACGGCGCCCGCCACGATCTCCGGGTAGGCGGGCGTGATCTCGCCCTCAGTGCGGTTGTAGAGGTGCAGTCTGCCGCCGCGGGTCTCGGCGATCGCGCGGACCCCGTCCCACTTCACCTCATGGACCCAGCCGTCGCCCACCGGTGGAACACCCGGCGTGGGGGTAGGGGTCGCGAGCATCGGACGCATGTGGGCCATTGTGCCTCGTCGCGGCGCCCCGGTACACCGCTCGATGGGGCGGAACCGGGGCCTGAAGTGCGCGCATGTCGTGCACGAATTTTCCGATCGGCATTGACGCGGAGGGCCATCCGACTTACTCTCGAAATAGTTAAGCACATTGCTTAATTACCAATTGGAGTGCAGATGTCAGCAGCGACGCGACCGGCCCACCTCGCAAGGGTCTTCGAACAGCTCCGTTCAGGGGCTGCGACGGCACGTGAACTCGTGGCCGAGACCGGCCTGTCGCGTCCCACCGTCATGGCGCTGCTCGCGGCCCTCGAGGAGGACGGCCTGATCCGCTCCCAGGACCAGGAGTCCAACGCACCCGGGCGCCCCGCCAGCACCTGGTCCATCGCCACCGACGCAGGCTTCGTGATCGGCATCGACCTGCTCGTCGAGACCGCGCTTGTCGCCGTGGCACGCGTCGACGGCACCATCGTGGCGACCGAACTCGTCGGGGACATCCCGCTGGAGTCCGGCGACCGCCTCGCGGCCCTCTCCGCGATCATCGAACGCAACCTCGCGGCCAACAGCGCGACGCTCGGCCCGCTGCGTGCCCTCAGCATCTCCACGACCGGCACAGTCGACGCCGAGGGGACCGTGATGGACTCCACCTCGATCCCGTCCTGGACGGGCTTCCCGCTCGGGGGCAAGCTGGGCGACCATTTCGGGCTGCCCGTCCGCGTCGAGAACGACATCAACGCCGCCGCCTACGGCGAATTCGTGCTGCGCTGCTCCGAGGGACAACTCGAGGACAACGACGACCTGCTGTTGGTCGCGCTGTCCCGCAGCGTCCTGACCGGGCTCGTGATGGGCGGCCAGATCCACCGCGGTCGCGGCTTCAACGCGGGCGAGATCGGCGTCATCGTCGCGGAGGAGCGGGGCCCCGAGGAGGGCCACCTGTCCCGCGCCGCCGACATCATCGGCTCCGCCGCAGCAGTGCTCGACCCGAGCGTCATCGTCATCTCGGTGCCGATGACCCAACTCCCCGACGCCATCGGCGAGATCAACGCGCACCTGCGGCAGTCCCGCGCCGCGAGCTCCACCCCGCTGACCTTCGAGGGGGCCCGGCTGCGACAGGGCGGCGCCGTCGTCGGCAGCGTCTCGCTCGCGCTGAAGGACGCGCAGGAGCGACTCCTCGACCGTTCAACCAAGACCACCATCGCCCCCACCGCACTGAACCTGGTGCAGGAGGCAATCACGAAAGGCAAGCACCTCCCAGTGACCCAGACCACCATCTCGGCACCCACCCTGCGCATCGGCGTCGTCGGCGTCGGGGCCCGTTCGAGCCTCGCCAAGCACTTCGAGCGCCCCGAACTCGGCGGCGTCATCACCGCCGCATGCGAGCCCCACCCCGACGCCGCCAAGCGGGTGCTCAGCCGCCTCGGCCGCGACGACATCACGCTGACCACCAGCGTCGCCGACCTCGTCGCCACCGGCGTCGACGCCGTCCTTGTCACCTCCCCGGACGACACGCACGCCGACGTGGCGTGCGAACTGCTCGAGGCGGGCATCCCCGTCTACCTCGAGAAGCCGCTCGCGATCCACCTCGACGATGCCACCCGGATCCTCGAGGCAGGGTTCCGCACGGGAACCAAGCTGTACGTCGGGCACAACATGCGCCACATGGACGTCGTGCGCGGCATGCGCCGCATCATCCGCGACGGCCTGATCGGCCAGGTCAAGGCCATCTGGTGCCGCCACTTCGTCGGCCACGGCGGCGACTTCTACTTCAAGGACTGGCACGCCACGCAGGAGCACGGCAACGGCCTGCTGCTGCAGAAGGCCGCCCACGACCTCGACGTGATGCACTGGCTCGCCGACTCCCACACCGTCCGCGTCACCGCGATGGGCGGGCTCACCGTCTACGGCGACGTCGAGGACCGCCGCGACCGCAGCAACGAGCTGATGGGCGACTGGTTCAACCCGGGCGCCAACTGGCCCCCGCTCGCCCAGACCGGGCTGAACCCCGTCATCGACGTCGAGGACCTCTCGATGATGCTGATGCGGATGGAGTCGGGCGTCTACGCCTCCTACGAGCAGTGCCACTACACCCCCGACTACTGGCGCAACTACACCGTGATCGGCACGGCAGGCCGGATCGAGAACTTCGGTGACGGTGACGGCGGCGTCATCAAGCTGTGGAACAAGCGCGGCAACTACGACCCGCAGGGCGACGCGCAGTTCCCGATCGTCGGCGACGGCGCGGGCCACGACGACGCCGACGTGCTGACCATCAGCGAGTTCGTCCGGTTCGTGCGCGACGACGCCCCCACCGACACGTCCCCGCTCGGCGCCTGGTACTCCGTCGCGGCCGCCATCCAGGCAACCGAGTCGCTGCGCGCCGACTCGGCCCCCCGCGACATCCCGGGCCTGCCCGCCGATCTCGTCGAGTACTACACCAACAACCAGACCAAGCAGTGAACACCAACCTCAATTAAGGAGTCCCTCACCATGAAGCGACGAAGCTTCCTCGCGATCACCGGCCTCGCCGGTGCCGCCGTCAGCCTGAGCGCCTGCTCCGGAAACACCGCCAACGGCGGCTCCCAGGAGGAGATCAGCAAGGACACCACCGCCGAGCTGACCTTCTTCTACTGGGACAAGGTCCAGACCCCGACGGTGGAGGCCAACATCGCGGCCTTCAACAAGGAGTACCCCAACATCAAGGTCTCCACCTCGATCGCCGCGTACAAGGACTACTGGTCCAAGCTGCGCACCCAGGCGGAGGGCGACCAGTTGCCCGACGTGTTCTGGATGAACGGCCCCAACATCCAGCTCTACGCCTCCAACGACATGCTCGCCCCCATCGACGACATCAAGGACGTGCCATGGGACTCGTACCCGAAGGCGCTGGTCGACCTGTACACCGTCGACGGCAAGCACTACGGCATCCCCAAGGACTACGACACCATCGCGTGTTTCGTGAACAAGACGCTGTTCGAGCAGGCGGGCGTCCCGCTGCCGACCGACGGCTGGACGTGGGATGAGCACAACGACGCGGCCAAGAAGATCGCCGCGACCGGTGCGTACGGCGTCGTCACGACCGTCGGCGCCGCCGACGGCCAGGGCAGCTACTACAACACCATGTTCCAGGCAGGCGGCTACGTCATCAAGGACAACAAGTCCGGCTTCGCCGACCCCAAGTCGATCAAGGGCCTCAAGATCTGGGCCGACCTGATCGCCGACGGCTCGATGCCCTCGCTGCAGGTGATGACCGACACCACCCCGCCGAAGCTCTTCGCCGCTGGCAAGGCAGGCATCTACTGGGCGGGCTCCTGGATGGTGCAGTCCCTCATGGAAGACCTCGCCGACCCCTCGCAGTACACCGTCGTTCCGCTGCCGAAGGACGAGAAGCAGGCCACCGTCATCCACGGCCTCTCCTACGTCGCCTCCGCCAAGTCGAAGAACCTCGCCGCGGCCAAGGCGCTCGTCAAGGCCATGACCACCAAGGAGGCCGCGGAGACCGAGGCCAAGAACGGCACCGCGATCCCCGCATTCAACGGCACCCAGCAGGCCTGGATCGAGTCGGTTCCCGAGTGGCAGCTCGACGTGTTCACCACCGGCGCGGCCGACTACTCCGTCCCCTACCCGGTCTCGAAGAACACGGCCGCCTGGGAGGATCTGCAGCTCCAGATCCTGCCCGATGCCTTCGCGGGCAAGGTCGCGATGGACGAGGCGGCCAAGAAGCTCGCCGAGCAGATGGACGCCCTCCTCGCCAAGGAGTGAGCCCACATGACCACCACCACAACGGGGCGCGCTGCGCCCACCGGGAAACGCAGGCGTAGCCCGATGTCGGTGGGGGCGTGGCCCCTGCTGTTCATCGGCCCGCTGCTGCTCGGCGTCCTGGTCTTCTACTACTACCCGATCATCAGCAACCTGTGGACGTCGTTCACGGCGACCAACGCGTTCGGTGGCGATCCCAAGTTCGTGGGTGTCGACAACTACGTCGACCTCCTGAACCGGCCCGACCTGCCGTCTGCGCTCGTCAACACGCTGTTCTACACGGCGGTGGTGCTGCTGGGCGTCCCGTTGTCGGTGGTGATCGCCTCGATGATCGAGCTACCCGGCCTCAAGGGCCGCACGCTCTACCGCGTGCTGTTCTTCATGCCCTACCTCGCGATGCCCGTCGCGATCGCGCAGGTGTGGCGGATCTTCTTCAACGGCAACTTCGGCATCCTGAACCAGGGGTTGAAGGCGATCGGGATCGCAGAGCCGCCCTACTGGCTCTCGACGCCGGGGTTCGCGATGCTCGCGGTGGCCTTCTTCGGCATCTGGTCGTCGATCGGCTTCAACGTCATCATCCTGTCGGCAGGCCTGAAGGGCATCTCGCCGGAGTTATACGAGGCGGCCTCCCTCGACGGCGCGAGCGCCTGGCGGCAGTTCCGCACCGTCACCGTCCCGCTGCTGACGCCGTCGATCTTCTTCCTGACCATCATGACGGCCATCGGCGGCTTCCAGTTGTTCGACGGCCTGTACGCGATGCTCGGGCCAGGCAACCCGGCGATCAACCAGTCGCGCTCGCTGGTGTACCTGTTCTACAACGAGGCCTTCGTGCAGCAGAACAAGGGTGGCGGCGCGGCCATCGCGATGTTCATCGTGCTGCTTGTCGGCATCGCGACGGCCATCCAGTTCTGGGGGCAGAAGAAGTGGGTGCACTATGAGTGAGCGTAGGAAGTCCGCGATGCGGGGCCAGATGCGCTACCTCCCGGTGCACATCCTGCTGATCCTCGGCGGCATGGTGATGCTGTTCCCGTTCGTCTGGCAGGTGCTGATGTCACTGTCGACGAACGCGGAGATCCAGTCGGTGCCCCCGCAGTTCATCCCCGAGACGTTCCGCTGGGAGAACTACGTCGAGGTGTTCCAGAAGCTGCCGTTCCTGCAGCAGTTCGGGACCTCGCTGCTGATCACGGTCGCCCGGACGCTCGGCCAACTGATCTTCTGCGCCCTGGCGGGCTACGCCTTCGCCCGGATGCAGTTCCGTGGCCGCAACCTGCTGTTCGGCATGCTGCTGGCGATCCTGATGATCCCCGGTCAGGCCTACCTGATCCCGCAGTACCAGATCATCAAGTCCTTCGGGCTGCTCGAGACCGCCGCGGGCGTCGTCCTGCCCGGCCTGTTCTCGGCCTTCGGCACGTTCCTGATGCGTCAGGCGTTCATGTCGATGCCGAAGGAACTGGAGGAGGCCGCCCGCCTCGACGGCTGCAACCCGTGGCAGACCTTCTGGAAGGTGATGCTGCCGTTGGCAAAGCCCAGCCTGTTCGCGGTGGCGATCGTCACGGTGCTGTGGAGTTGGAACGACCTGCTGTGGCCGCTGATCGTGACCACGCGCGAGGAGAACATGCCGATCAGCGTCGGCATCGCGACCCTCGCTGGCCAGTACTCCAGCGACTACGCCGTCATGATGGCTGCCTCGGTGATGGCGATGGCCCCGATCTTCGTGCTGTTCTTCTCGATGCAGAAGCGCGTCATCGAGGGTCTGGCCAGCTCCGGCCTCAAGGGCTGACGCCCTCGCTTATCGAGCCCGGTCCCTTCGGGGGCCGGGCTCGTCGCGTCTGGTCGACCGCCGATGGTCAGGCCGGCGCGGGCCAGGGGAGGCGTCGGCTTACGATTGCCTCATTCCCGACGGGAGGCACCTCATGGCGTCCATCGCGCACAACATCGCCCTCGTGGCCCACGACAACAAGAAGGCCGAGCTGCTGAGCTGGGCGGCCTTCAACCGCGGCACCCTCAGCGCCCACCGGCTCTTCGCGACCGGGACGACGGGAACCATGCTCGAGTACGAACTCGGGCTGCCCGTCACCCGGCTGCTCTCGGGTCCGGTCGGCGGCGACCAGCAGATCGGCGCCATGATCGCCGAGGGCCGGATCGACACCCTGATCTTCTTCTGGGACCCGCTCGAGCCGCAGCCCCACGACCCCGACGTGAAGGCGCTGCTGCGGATCGGAGCGGTCTGGAACGTCCCGATGGCGTGCAACACGGCGACGGCAGACCTGCTGATCTCCTCGCCGCTGCTCGGCAAGGAGTGGGCAAACCGGCCAGACATCACGCCGCGGGACTGGGAGCCCGACGTCGGCTGAGGTCGCCGCCGGCTGAGCCGGCTCAGGACAGCTTGCGCGGCTCAGGACAGCTTGCGCAGTGCCAACTCGGCGAGCAGGCGCGCGCCGTCGTCGAGGACCGAGTCGTCGAAGCGCGCGTACGCGGAGTGGTTGAACGGCGCCGTGTCGGGGTCCAGATCGGGCGGGCAGGCCGACAGGCCGATGAAGCAGCCCGGCGCGACCTCGAGCAGCCGCGAGAAGTCCTCGGCTCCCGCGAGCGGGTGCTCCCAGCGCACGTGACGCTCCGCGCCGAACAGGTCGGCGACCGTGTCGGCCACCACGTCGGCCTCGGCCTCGTCGTTGATGGTGACCGGGTACTGCTCGAGCAGCGAGAACTCGCCGGTGACGCCGTGGGCCATCGCGATGCCCTCGACGACCTGCGGGATCGTCTCGATCAGCTTGTTGCGCGCCGCGTGCGAGAACGTCCGCAGGGTGGCCTCCAGCCGCCCCTCCTCGGGGATCACGTTGTTGATGGTGCCCGCCTGGAGCAGCCCGACGGTGACAACCACCGGGTCCTGCACGTCGAAGCGGCGCGTCACCATCGTCTGCAGCGCGGTGGTGATCTCGGCAAGCGCGGGCACCGGGTCGGCCGCGCGCTGGGGCGTCGAGCCGTGCCCGCCGCGGCCGACGACGCGGACCCTTGCCACGTCGGAACTGGCCATCACGGTGCCCGGCTTGGTGGTGAAGGTGCCGCAGGCGTCGAGCGCGGACCAGACGTGGATCGCGTAGACCCAGTCGGGCCGCGAGCCCGCCACGTCGAGGAGCCCCTCCTCGAGCATGTACCTCGCGCCGTCGACGCCCTCCTCGCCGGGCTGGAACATGAAGATCACGTCGCCCGCCAGGTCGTCGCGCCGCGCGCACAGTTCGTGCGCGGCCCCGACCAGCATCGACATGTGCAGGTCGTGGCCGCACGCGTGCATGTTGCCGTTGGTGGACGCGTAGTCGAGGCCGGTGAGTTCCTCGACAGGCAGGGCGTCCATGTCCTCGCGCAGCAGCACCACCGGCCGCTTGCCCTCGGTCGGCCGGCCGCCGCGCAGCACCCCGACCACCGACGTCACGCTGGTGCCGAGCGTGATCTCCAGGGGCAGCCCCTCGAGCGCCTGCAGCACCCGCGCCTGGGTCTGCGGGAGTTGCAGCCCCACCTCGGGGATCTGGTGGAGTTCACGGCGGAGGGCGACGAGATCGATGGTCATGGTCCTTGTCTACCGCATCCGTCGCTCCCCGCGCTGCCCGCCCTCGCGAAGCGGGATGGTCCGGCTCAGGCGACGAAGCGCGGGTCGCGGCCCGTCCAGGCGACCAGCCTCTCGTAGGGCCCCGCGTCGGCGCCCACCTCGACGACCGGGCCGAACGGGATATCCCCGCCGCGCCGCTCCGCGGGGACCATCGCCTGGTAGGGGGCGAGCGCGCCGACGGCGAGGGCCGGGTCGAGATCCGCTTCGCGCCCGGTGGCGACCGCGAGGTCCCAGGCGTGCACCGTCAACTCCCCGATGTAGGACGCGGCCGCAGAGGCCCCGTCGGCCCTGCCCCACGGCAGCTCCACCTCGCGGGTCAGGAAGGCGTCATCGGCCAGCACGGCGTCGGTGACCCGGCGGCCCTCCGCCCAATCGGCCGCCCAGTCCGGGCTGGGGATCGACTGCGGCACCGACCAGAACGGCTCGCCCGCCAGCACCGCGCCGATGCGCCGCACCACCGCCTGCACGTGCTCGATCAGTTGGCCGACCGTGTACTCGTCGCATGGGGTCGGGCGATCGGCGTCGGCGGGATCGGTGGTGGTGATCAGTGCCCCCATCTGATCGAAGGCCTTGGCGAGCGCGGGGCGGGGGTCGAATCCGGTCATCAGTTCTCCTCATTCGGGCCGCCCGGTTGGCGGCATGGGACAAGTCAACCCGCCAAACCTGACACCTCCTGTCATGTTTTTGCGGCACATTTGGTTCATGCGCGCCGACCGACTCCTCAGACTGCTGACGCTGCTCCAGCGACACCGCCGCGCGACCGCGTCGTGGCTCGCCGAGCGGCTCGACGTGAGCGAGCGGACCGTGCTGCGCGACATGGAGGCGCTGTCGTCGGCCGGGGTGCCCGTCTACACCGAGCAGGGCCGTGGTGGCGGCTGCGTGCTGCTCGGCTCCTTCACGACGGAGGCCTCGGGGCTGACGGCGGGGGAGGCGCAGGCGCTGTTCGCCTGGGCGGGCCGCGAGGCGGCGGCCGATCTCGGCCTCGGCGCGGAACTGACGGGGGCGCTCGCGAAGATCGCGGCGACCGCGCCCGAGCGGGCCGTCTCGAGCGCGGAGGCGATGGCCGACCAGGTGCTGGCCGACCGGCGCAGTTGGTACGGGGCGCGCGAGGAGGTGCCTGCGCTTCCCGCGCTTCGCCGCGCGCTCGCCGATGGGCGGCGGGTAAGGATCGGCTACCGCTCCGCAGAAGCAGCCCAGGCTCGGGCGCGGACGCTCGACCCGATCGGCCTCGTCGACAACGCGGGCCGCTGGTACCTCGTCGCGGAGCACCGCGGCAGGCCGCGGACCTACCGGGTCTCGCGCGTCTCGGCCGTCGAACAGTTGCGCGCCCCCTCCCGGCCGCGCACCGACGCCCCGGTGCAGGAGGTGTGGGACCGGCTCAGGACCAACCTCGAGACCGCCACCGCCCCGACGCCGATCGTCGTCACCGTCGACCCGGCGGAGGCGGGGCGGATGCGCCGGCTCCTGTCGATGCAACTGGCTTCCGGGGCCGTGATCGACGAGCGGGTCGAGCCGGACGGGCGGCTGCGCTGGAGCCTGCCCATCCGTCAGCCCGACGTCATCTGCGCGATGGCCGTCATGGCGGTGCCTGCCCTGACGCTGGTCGAGCCTGAGCGACTGCGGGCTGAGGTGGCCCTCGCGGCGGCCCGCGCCGTCGAGCACTACGGCCAGGGTTGATGGGAGTCGGCACAATGGGGGAATGGCCGACTCGGACGCGCACGTCACCACCATGCTTGGCAGATATGTCGACTCGATCGACCCGGTGGAGGCGCAGGCTGCGCTGAAGAAGATGCAGGGTGATCTCGCCAGGTTCCGCCTCGAATACGCGTGTGGCATGGACGAGGTCGCCACCAAGATCAACATCCTGCGCCAGGAGTTCGACCAGACCCACCAGTACAAGCCCATCGAACACGTCAAGACGCGGCTGAAGTCGATCGAGTCGCTGCTGGACAAGGCGACCCGGCTCGGCTGCAGGCGCGACTTCGACGCCGTCCGCGAGCAGATCCGCGACATCGCGGGCATCCGGGTGGTCTGCACCTTCGTCGAGGACGCCTACCGGGTCGCCGACATGCTCGTGCGGCAACCAGACATCACGCTCGTCACCAAGAAGGACTACATCGCAACGCCCAAGCCGAACGGGTACCAGAGCCTCCATCTCATCGTCGAGGTGCCGGTGTTCCTGTCCGACCGGGCGATCCAGGTGCCCGTCGAGGTGCAGATCCGCACGATCGCGATGGACTTCTGGGCAAGCATCGAGCACCAGATCAAGTACAAGTACGAGGGCAACGTCCCCGATCACCTGCGCGAGAGGCTGAAGGACGTCGCCGACTCCGCGTCCTCACTCGACGCGCAGATGGGGCAGTTGCGCGACGAGATCCGCTCCCTCGCCACCGACTGACACTGGTCCGCCGCTGGTCGGGGCCCCGGTGCGCGGATTGCGAGGCCCGCTCGCGTCGGGAGCCGACCCTCTGTTAATCTGATATCAATTAGATATCAGATTAGGAGGGTGTGATGACCCAAAACCCGGTTCCGGTCGACGAGTCTTCGGTCGGGGGTGACGCCGCCGGGCGACCGGTGGGTCACGCAGGCACGCGCGTCAGCATCGAGGAGCGCAAGGCGTGGTCGATGTCTGGAGGCCTCGCGCTGTTGATCACCCTGGCGCTGCTGGTGTTCAGCGTCTGGGCAGTCGTCGTGTTCGCGATGGACGCAGAGGCTGGCGGCTCGCCCAACGGTTGGCTCCTGACCGGAGGCATCCTCGCCTTCGTTATCGCCAACGTGATGCTCAGTTCGCTGACGGTGGTCTCGCCCGGCGACACGAAGGTCACCCAGTTCTTCGGCCGCTACCTCGGAACCATCCGCAAGCAGGGCCTACTGCTCACCGTCCCGCTGACGACCAAGAAGAAGGTCTCCGTCAAGGTCCGCAACTTCGAGACCAACGAACTGAAGGTCAACGACGCCGACGGCAACCCCGTCAACATCGCGGCGATCGTGGTGTGGCAGGTCGCCGACACGGCCAAGTCCGTGTTCGCCGTCGAGGCATACGAGAACTTCGTGACTGTGCAGGCCGAGTCGGCGCTGCGTCACGTCGCGTCGTCGCACCCCTACGACTTCGCCGACGCGGGGGAGGAGAGCCTGCGCGGCTCGACCGACACCGTCTCGCGGGAGTTGTCGGAGGAGGTCGCGGCCAGGATCGCGATCGCCGGACTCGAGGTCGTCGAGACCCGCATCTCCTCGCTCGCCTACGCACCCGAGATCGCCCACGCGATGCTGCAGCGCCAGCAGGCCTCGGCGGTGCTGTCGGCGCGCAGCAAGATCGTCGAGGGCGCCGTCGGGATGGTCGAACAGGCGCTCGCCCGCCTCGAGGAGGACGACGTCGTTCAATTGGATGACGAGCGGAAGGCCGCGATGGTGTCTAACCTGCTTGTCGTGCTGTGTTCCGATTCCCGCTCGACCCCCGTCATCAACACCGGGACGCTCTACGGCTGATGAGCGACGTCGACGACGCCGCGTCACGCGAGGACGCGCCGCAGCAGGGCAGGGACCGCAAGTCCGTCCTGCTGCGGCTCGACCCTGCCGTGCACGAGGCGCTCGCCAAGTGGGCCGCCGACGACCTGCGAAGCGTCAACGCCCACATCGAGATGCTGCTCCGCGACGCGCTGAAGCGCTCCGGTAGGGGCGTGAAGGCCGCCCCGCTCCGTCGCCCGGGTCGCCCGCGCAGGGATGACGCAGGCGAGTAGCGGGGCTTGGTCCCGAGATCGGCCTGACCCGGGCCCGACCGGGGAGTGTGTCCTGGGCTCAAGTTTCCACCCAACCGCCGCCATGGACGCGCCCTTGGCGGTCGGGCGGGGCGTGCGAGACTCGCACCTATGACGCCAGCCCCGACGGCCGCGGTGACGCGGCTTCAGCCCTTCGGCGCGACGATCTTCGCCGAGATCACCGAGTTGGCGCGCTCGCACGATGCGGTCAACCTCGGCCAGGGCTTCCCCGACTGGGACGGGCCTTCCGCCATGTTGGAGGTCGCCAGGGAGCAGATCGCCGCGGGCAACAACCAGTACCCGCCCGCCCGCGGCATCGCCGACCTGCGCGCCGCCATCTGCGAGGACAGGGCGACCAACTACGGCCTCGAGTACTGCCCCCTCAGCGAGACCCTCGTCACCGTAGGTGCGACCGAGGCGATCGCGGCCGCCATGCTCGGGCTTGTCGAGCCGGGCAGCGAGGTGATCCTGATCGAGCCCTACTACGACTCCTATGCCGCCGCGGTCGCGCTCGCAGGCGCTACCCGCGTCAGCGTTCCTCTGGTGCGTGACGCGGCCGGGTTCGTGCTCGACCTCGACGCGCTCCGGGCCGCCGTCACGGACAGGACGGCCATGATCGTCGTCAACACGCCCCACAACCCGACCGGGCACGTCTTCGGCCCTGACGAGTTGGGCGCGATCGCCGAACTCGCGGTCGAGCGGGACCTGATCGTGCTCGCCGATGAGGTCTACGAGCGCCTGACGTTCGACGCCCCGCACGTCCCGATCGCCAGCCTGCCCGGCATGGCGGGCCGCACCGTCACCGTCTCCAGCGCGGGCAAGACCTTCAACGTCACCGGTTGGAAGATCGGCTGGGCGCTGGCCAGCCAGCCACTCCTCGACGGCGTGCTCGCGGCCAAGCAGTTCCTCACCTTCGTCGGAGGAGGACCCTTCCAACCCGCGGTCGCACACGCGCTGCGGCACGAGCGGGCCTGGGTCGCCGACCTGCAGGGCGACCTGCGCCGCAAGCGCGACCTGCTGACCGCCGCGCTCACCGAGGCAGGGCTGAGCCCGTTCCGCACCGAGGGCACCTACTTCGTGTGCGCTCGCGTCGACGGCGAGGACGCGGCGCGGTGGTGCCGCGACCTGCCAGCGGCCAAGGGGGTCGCGGCGATCCCCGTGACTGCCTTCGTCGACCACGAGGAGCCGTGGCGCGACGTCGCCCGGTTCGCGTTCTGCAAGCGCGACGAGGTCCTGGACGAGGGGGTCAGGCGGCTCAGGGGATGAGGATCGGCAGCGACTCGCGCGCCGCGTCCGCCTCCGCAGGGTCGATGTCGATCACGGCCAGTTCGTCCGCCGTGCCAAGTTCGAGCAGCACCTCGCCGGTCGGGTCGACCACGATCGAGTGCCCGACTCCGGTCGGCAGCGCCCGCACCTCCGGGTCGCCCGCTGCCGCCTGATCGACGGCGACGATGAAGGCCGTCGAGTCCATCCCGCGGGCGGTCGCAAGGGAGCGCCACTGGTGGATCTTGTGCGGCCCCGGCGCCCACGCCGCAGACACCAGGATGACGCTGGCTCCCGCCCTCGCAAGCGACTGGAACTGCGCGGGGAAGCGGATGTCGTAACAGATCGCCAGCCCGACGGTGACCCCCGCGATTTCGACGGTCGCCAACTCCTCGCCCGGCGCGATGGTGCGCGACTCGCGGTAGCCGAGGGCGTCGTAGAGGTGGATCTTGTCGTAGCTCGCCTCGGTCGGGCCGGTCACCAGGAGCGTGTTGCGGACCCTTCCCGAGTCGGCCGTCGTGAACATGCCGACGGCGATCGCCAGGCCGTGCCGTGCCGCGATGCCGCGCACCGACTCTGCCCACGGGCCGTCGAGCGGTTCGGCGATCTCGGCAGCGGGGCGCGCGAACGAGCACATCGTCGCCTCGGGGAACACCACCAGATCGGCGCCCTCGGCCGCGGCCCTCGCCGCGTTCTCCTCGACGAGGGCGAGGTTGGCTTCGGGGTCGGTCGTTGCGGAGATCTGGGCCACGGCGATACGCATGGCCCCCACCATGACCGATCGGTGGGGTCCCCGCAAGGGTGCGGGGTTCAGCGGGGCGGGCCGATCAGGACCTCGATGGGCACCAGCGCAGAGCCGAGGGCGACCGTGTCGCCGCCGAAGGTCGCCGGGACAAGGTCGAACTGCTCTCCCGAGCGGTGCAGGCAGTTGCGGCGCACGGCCGCCGTGATCGGCTCGGCGTGCCGCTCCATCAGGCGCAGCCCCACCCAGCCCCCGACAACCACCCTCCTCGGGTTAGTCAGGTTCACGATGCTGCCCAGCGCCGCGCCCAGCGCCTCGATGGCCTCGTCCAGCACCCCGGCCGCGGATCCGCCCGCGACGGCGTCGTCGAGCAGCGCCCCGATCGCCTGCCAACCGCTGCCTGTGAACTCGCCGCCGACGGCCCGCCACGACTCGAGCAGCGCGTCGGCCCCGACATAGGCCTCGACGCAGCCGCGGTCGCCGCACCTGCACGGCCGGCCACCGAAGGCCACCTTCGTGTGGCCCCACTCCGTGGCGCTGGAGAAGCCCCCGTGGTAGATCTCGCCGTCTGCGATCACGCCGAGCCCGACGCCGCGTCCCATCAGTGCGACCACGGCGTGGTCGATGCCGCGGGCAGCCCCGAACCACAGTTCGGCCCTCGCCTGCATCTTGGCGCCGTTCTCGGCGAAGACGGGCACCTCGTAGTCGGAGGGGATCGGCTGCGGGTCCCACCCGAGCGACTGCGCGTAGAGCGTCTGGACGCCGTGCTCGTCGGCCTCGACGACGCCGGGAAGGCCAAGCCCGATCCCGACCAGCCGGTCCCAGATCGACGCGTTGCGTTCGCGGAGCGCGTCCACGGCCTCGCGCAGGTCGGCCCAGATCCGCTCCGGGGTCTCCTCCTTGCCTCCGCCGCGGAACTCCCGGTCGACCATGGTGAGCGTCAGGTCGAACAGTTCGACGGCGACGCCGCGCTCGCCGATGTCGGCGCCGATCGCGTAGCCACCCTCCGCGCGTGGGCCGATGACGGCGATCGGGCGCCCTCCGCGCGAGGCCATCGCGCCGACCTCCGCGACAAGGCCGTCGTTGATCAGTTCCGTCACGATGCTCGCCGACGCCGCGCTGGAGAGGCCCGTGGCACGCGACAGGTCGGCCCTGGTCGTCTCCCGCTCCCGCAGGATGTACTGCAGCGCGACGGTGCGGTTGCGCTGCCGCACCGAAGCGGTGGTCTGCGCGGCTCGCGGGTCGACGGTGCTCATGGTGTGACCGTATCGGGAAGTCATGCGATGGATACCCACCCCACCCTGCTATCGCTCCCGGCGGTGATCCGCAGGCGGCCGCCGTCGAATGCGACGGCGACGGAGCCCTCGGCCTCGACGTCCCACGACGAGGGGGCCTCCGTCAGGTCGAAGGTCAGTTCGCTCCCGGCGGGCAGCGTCAGCGACGGCTGCTCGTGGGGGCCGTAGGGCTCGCCGTGCGCGTGGTGCCACAGGCTCGCCGGTGCGTCGATCAGCCCGGACCCGGGGGCCCCGTCGACGAGGCCCGCCCACGACGGCAGCCGCACCCCCGGCCGAGCGAACACGGCGTTGACGACGTCGTCGCGGCGCTCGCAGCGATCCGCGGGGACGGAGTCAAGGAAGGCGCAGAGCACTGCCCACGCCGCGTCAGCATCGGGGGAGGGGTGCGTGACGGGGTCGGCGATCAGTTCCCAGCCATCGGGCCGCGGCACCGACAGCGGCGAGGTGACGGTGTCGAGCTTCTTCCAGGGCCACAGGTTCCAGCCGATGTCGTGACGCTCGTAGAGCCGGGTGGCGGCGTAGAGCCAGCCGGGGGTGTTCTCGCCACCCTCACCCATGTAGATCGGCGCGCCGACCTCGTCGCGCAGCGCCAGGAAGTCGCCGATGCTCGACTCGTCGGGGGCGCACCAGTAGCGGTGGAACTGCAGCGCCTGGTTCTCGTCGAAGCGCCGCCGCAGCGGTGCGACATTGGTGGCCCAGTGGCTGCCCTCGTACATGATGAGGTGCCGGTCGTCGACCTCGCGGACGGCCGCCGTCAGTTCCTGGTAGACCTCGACGAGTTCGTCTGCCAGGTCGTGCTGCCACTGGTTCGGGAGCGGCTCGTTGAGCAGGTCGTAGCCGAGCACCGAGTCGCGGTCGCGGTACCTGGCCGCCAACTCCCGCCAGAGGTGCGCAGTCAACGCGCGGTGGTGCGGCGAGGTGAACAGTTCGGGGCGGCCGTTGGGGGAGTCGTCGATGTTGGTGCCGGTCTGCCCGCCGGGGGCGCCGTGCAGGTCGAGCAGGGTGCGCAGCCCGTGCCGCTCCGCGGTGTCGACCGCGCGGTCGATCAGGGCGAGGCCGTCGGGAAGCAGTGCCCCGTCGTCGTCGATCACGACGCGGCTGTTGATGGGGAGACGCACGTGGTCGAAGCCCTGCGCCGCGATCAGCGCGAAGTCGGCCTCGGCGACGAAGTCGGCGCGGAATCTGCGCCAGAACTCGGCCGCCCGCTCCGGCCCGACGAGCGCGTCGATCCGGGCCTCGATCTGGCGGGGCGAGGCCTGCTCGTCGCCGAAGCGCCACATGTAGCCCTCTGGCAGCAGCCAGTTGCCGAGCCCGATGCCGCGCAGCAGCAGCGGGCCGTCATCGTCGACCAGCCTGGTTCCCTCGGCGCGGACGACGCCGGTGCGGTGGAGCGTTGACATGGGATTCCTCACTTCAATCCGGAGAGGGCGAAGCCCTGGACGACGTAGCGCTGGAACACCACGAAGACGATCAGGATGGGCACCACCATCAGCGTGGAGGCGGCCATCTGCAGGGACGGGTTGGTGGCGATCTGCTGGTTCAGCAGCGAGACGCCGACGGACAGTGTGTACAGCTTCTGGTCGTTGGCGATGATCAGCGGCCACAGGAAGCTGTTCCAGCCCGCGATGAACGTCAGGACGACCTGCACCGCCAGGATCGGCCCGGACATGGGGAGCACGATCGAGAAGAAGATCCGCCACTCGCCGGCGCCGTCCATCCTGGCCGCCTCGAGCACCTCGGTGGGGATGGTCGCCATGAACTGGCGGAACAGGAACACGGCGAAGCCGGAGACGAGCATCGGGAGAGAGATGCCGATCAGGGTGTTGGTCAGGTTCAGCCCGTTGATGATCAGGAAGCTGGGGATCATCGTCACCTGGCCGGGGATCATCATGGTCGCGAGCACCAGGAAGAACAGCGCGTCGCGGCCGGGGAAGTTGAACTTGGCGAACCCGTAGCCCGCGGCGGCCATCAGCAGCAGCCCGACCATGCAGATCGCCACGATCGCGAGGGTGTTGACGAGGTAGCGGCCGAAGTCCAACTCGTTGAACAGTTGCGCGAAGAACTCGAACGTCGGCTCGCTCGGCACCAGGTGCGGCGGGTAGGCGACGGACTCGCTGCGCGGCTTCACGGAGGCGAACACCATCCACAGGAACGGGAACGCCGTCACGAGCGCCCCGACGGTGAGCAGCGCTCCGACCACGATCGTCGAGGCGCGTGGGCGGCGGCGCCTTCCCGGCTCAGTAGTCGACATCTGCCCTCCTCAGGCGCAGTTGGAACAAGGTGACGGCGGCGATGATCACGAACAGCACGACCGACCCGGCGCTCGCGTAGCCGAACTGGCTCGCCGAGAAGCCCTTCTGGTACAGGAAGAGGGAGATCGACGTCGACGCGCCGAGCGGGCCGCCCTTTGTCAGCACGAATGGCTCGTCGAAGAACTGCAGCCAGGCGATGACGGTGGTGATGGTGACGAAGAAGATCGCGAACCGCAGCAGCGGGATCTCGATGGAGACGATGCGCCGCCACTCGGACGCGCCGTCGATGGCCGCCGCCTCCAGGTACTCCTTCGGGACGCCCTGGAGTGCGGCGAGGAAGATGATGACGTTGAGGCCGAGGCCGCGCCACACAGCGACCCAGACGACCGAGAACTTCACGATCAGCGGATCCGACAGCCACGCCACCGGCGGCAGGTGGACCAGCGACAGCAGGTAGTTGAACAGGCCGAACTGGGCGTTGAACAGGTATCCCCACACGAGCGAGATCGCCACGATCGCGGTGATGGCTGGCACGAAGTAGAACGAGCGCAGCGCGCGGAAGAAGCGTCCCTGCGAGCGGTTCAGGCCGATGGCGATCAGCAGCGACGCGATCACCACGCTGGGGACGCCCAGCGCCGCGAACAGGCCGGTGTTGGTGAGTGCTCCCCAGAAGGCCTTGTCGGCGAAGAGCTTGGTGTAGTTGTCGGTGCCGATGAACTGGATGCGGGACCAGTCGCCAAGGCCCGCCAGGTTCATGTCGGTGAAGCTGACGATCAGGGCGACGGCGATGGGAAGGACCCCGAACGTCACCAGCAGCAGGAGGGCGGGTGCGATGAACAGGTACGGGACGAGGCGAGGCTTCATGGTTGGTGGTGTGCCCGGGCGCGGTGGGGGCCGCGCCCGGGCGGCTCCGTCAGCGGGCCGGGGTCCCGGTGGTCGCGTCGAAGAGGGCCTTCAACGTCGAGTCGCGGTCTGCGCCGGTCAGCACGATGGCGTTGAGCGAGTCGAGCATCGCCTTGCCGGTCTCGCCGTCCCAGTTCGGCACCAGGGGCAGCAGGCGGGCGTCCTGCAACTGCTTGGAGTAGACGGCCACCAACGGGTCGGCCGTCAGCTTGGCGTCCTCGAGGGCGGCCTTCGCGGTGGGCAGTTGGCCGTCGATCTCGAACCACTGCACCTGTGTCTCGGGGGCCGACAGGTAGTCAAGCAGCGCGAGCGCGCCGTCCTTGTTCTCGGTGCCACCCCAGACGCCGAGGTTGGAGCCCGCGAGCAGCGAGGTCGCCTTGCTGCCTGCCGGGATGGTCGTCACGTTCCACTTGCCGTCGAGTTCGGGTGCGGCGTCCTTGATGGCGGCCGCCAGGTAGGGGCCGGAGACGAGCATCGGGGCGGCGCCGGAGATGAAGCCCTGCGTCTGGTCGAAGTCGCCGTTGGTGGGCACCGACTTGTCGGCGTAGAGGCCGGTGTAGGTATCGACGGCCTTCGCGAAGGCCGGGGTGTCGAAGTTGATGGTGCCGTCGTCGGCGACGATGTCGCCGCCCTGGCTCCACGTCATGGCGACGGGGAGGGCGCTGTCCCACTGCGGGATGTAGTAGCCGTACTGGCCTTCGCCGCGGGCGGCGAGGGTCTTGGCGTCGGCGCGGAGCTGATCCCAGGTGGCCGGCGGTTCCTTGATGCCTGCCGCCTCGAGGATGTCGGTGCGGTAGAAGAGCACGCGGGTGTCGGAGACCCACGGCATCGAGACGACCTTGCCCTCGACCGCGGTCGCGTCGCCCGCGATGCCGTCGATGAAGTTGCTGGCCGCGAGGTTGGGGTAGTCGGCCACCGTCGCCTCGTCGAGGGTCATGAGGGCGCCGCTGTCTGCGTAGGTGCGCAGCTTCGACAGGCCGATCTGGATCAGGTCCGGTCCCTCACCGGAGGCGACCGCGGTGGTGAACTTCTGGTCGACCGCGTCCCAGGGGATCGCGACCGTCTCGACGGTCGCGCCGGTCTCCTTCTCGAAGCCGTCGACCAGTTGGTCGAAGTGCGCCGAGCTGTCGCCCATCACCCAGACGGTGAGGTTGCCGCCCGGCTTCGCGGGCTCGCTGCTTCCTCCGCCGTCGGTGGCGGGGGTCGAGGGCTTGTCGGTCGGTGTCGGGGTCGAGGTCGCCGACGGTGAGCAGGCGGCGAGCGCGACGCTGACCAGGGCGATGGCGCTCAGCGCCAGCCAACGTGGGGGTGTCATGGGTGTTCCTCTCGAAAGGGGTCCCGCGTCGCGGCGTCGGTGCCGGGGCGTCGGGTGGCGGATGAGGCCTGTGAAGCTGTGCGACTCGATGCATCCTCGCACCTTCGTCTTGCACTAAGAATAAGTATCGAAGGTAAGTCGCGCAAGTGGCACTTTCCGGCGCGGTGAGGGTCGGGCGTTGAGCAGCATTCGCCGCTCGTCGCAGGCCGGGTCGACTGTGAACGTTCAGATCGGGAACGAGTGACGACTACTGCTCAAGGCGGCGCGCACGGGTGGCGGCGGGTTGAGCAGTAGTCGGTGGTCGTTGCGCTACGTCGACCGGGAGGTCGACGTCGCTAGATGGTGGCGGCGACGCGGGCCGCGAGTTCCTCGAGGACGTGCGTGTAGGTCTTGCCCGTTGCCCGGGTCATGCCCAACTCGCAGGTGCGGTTCAGCGACAGGTACAGGTCCGCGTCGAGTTCCTTGGCGTGCCGCGCCTCATCTGCCGTCGCCGTCGCCGTCAACTCCTCGTGCAGCAGGCCGCGGTCGCCCGCGAAGGCGCAGCAGCGCCATCCCTGCGGGACGATGACCTCGTCGGCGACCAGCCCTGCAAGGAACGTCAGGTAGTCGTTGACGCCCATCAGCGTCGACGAGCAGGTCGGGTGCAGCACCGCCCGCTGCGCCTTCTCGACGGCGGGCAACTTCGGTGCGACCTGCTCGGCGACCCACTGCGTCGCGTCGAGGACGGGCACGTTCGTGATGCCCCGGTTCTTCAGGGCCACGACGACGCCCTCGGTGCACGAGACGTTGTCGCACACCAGCGGCAGCCTGCCGTTGTCGGTCGCGTCGACCACCCAGGAGGCGAGCTTCTCGCTCATCGTCTGGTAGCCCTTCGCCAGGCCCTTCGACTTCCACGGGGTGCCGCAGCACAGTTCGCGGATGCCGTCAGGGGTCCGCAGTCGCAGGCCCGCGGCCGCGGCGAGCGCGCGCACCGCCCCGGCGACCCCGGTGCCGCAGGCGTGGTCGGAGCCGAACATCGACCCGACGCAGGCGGGCATGAAGATCGCCTCCGGGTCGTGGGCCGCGACCGCGTCGCGGATCGGCCCGCCGCCCGGCAGTTCCTTCGAGAGCGTCGGCACGACGTCGGTGCCGACGACCGCGCGCGCCACCCCGAGCGCGCCTCGCACCAGGGGGGTCGGCACGTGGTCGACGACCGTCATGCCCGCCGAGGCGATCCTCAGCACGCCCGCCCAATGCTTGGCCGCGACGTTCCAGCCGGCGTCCAGCGCGCCCGACTGGCGTTCCTTGCGCAGGTCGCGGATCAGGTCGCCGGTGTTGATCTGCACCGGGCAGGCCGTCGAACACATCCCGTCGACCGCGCAGGTCTGCACGACGTCGTAGGTCTCCTGCTCGAACAGCGTGTCCGCCAGAGCCTGGTTGCCGCTGGCCGTCGCCTCCTGGATCGCGCGCTGGATGACGATGCGCTGGCGCGGCGTCGTCGTCAGGTGCTGGCTCGGGCACACCGGTTCGCAGTAGCCGCACTCGACGCAGTCGTCGATCACCTCGCGCACCGGCGAGGTCGACTTGATGTTCTTCAGGTGCAGTTCCGGGTCCTCCGTCAGGACGGAGCCCGGGTTGAGGATCTGTTCGGGGTCGCAGGCGAGCTTCACGTCCCACATCGCCCGGTACAGGTCGTCGCCGTACTGGCGGCGCACGAACGGGGCCATGATCCGGCCGGTGCCGTGCTCGGCCTTCAGGGTGCCCTGCTTGTCGAGCACGAGTTGGACCATGTCCTCGGTGAAGTCCTCGTAGCGCTTCAGGGACTCGGGGCCAGCGAAGTCCTCGGTGACGAGGAAGTGGATGTTGCCGTCCTTTGCGTGGCCGAAGATGACGGCGTCTGCGTAGTTGTGCTGGTCGAAGAGCACCTGCAGGTCGGCGCACACCTCGCCGAGCGACTCCATGGGGACGGCGACGTCCTCCAGCAGCGCCGCGGTGCCCTTCGGCCGGTTCCGTGCGACCTTGGTGTAGAGGCCCTTGCGCATCACCCACATCTGGTCGCGGCGCTTGGCGTCCTGGGTCATCTCGGGGCTGGATTCGAGGCCGCCGAGGTCGGCGAAGGTGGCGTTGCCGGTGGCGATCCGCTCGGCGATCCCCTCGTCGTCGTCGGCCTGGTACTCGACCAGCAGCGACGCCTGGTTCGTCGCCTGGAAGCCAGCGGGGAGCACGTCGCGGGCGTCGTCGCCCATCGCACGGATGGACGCGGCGTCGATCAGTTCGACGACGTCGGCCCCGGAGTAGACCAGGTGCGGCAGCGCGGTGGTCGCGGCGTCGAGGGACTCGAACAGCAGCAGCCCGGTCGCCGTGCGGGCAGGCACCTTGACGGTGCGGAAGACCGCCTCGGCGACGAAGCCGAGCGTCCCCTCGGAGCCGATCATCAGGTGTTCGAGGATCTTGACGGGACGGTCGTGGTCGAGGAACGAGTTGAGGCCGTAGCCCATGGTGTTCTTGATCGCGTAGCGGCGCCTGAGGTCGGCCGCCACGTCGGGACGGCGCAGTTCGTCGCGGACCCGCTCCAGCACCTCGACAAGGGCTGGCTCGCGGCGGCGCAGTTCGTCGTCCGCCTCGACCGCGCCCGTGTCGATCACGGTGCCGGACGGCAGCACCACCGTCATCGACTCGATGGTTCGGTAGGTGTTCTTCTCGGTGCCGCAGGTCATGCCTGAGGAGTTGTTGGCGACCATGCCGCCGATGGTGCAGGCGATCTCGGAGGCCGGGTCGGGCCCGAGCTTGCGCTTGTAGGTCGCAAGCGCGCCGTTGACCTGACGGATGGTGGCACCCGGCTGCACGCGGACCCGCTCGCCGCCGTCGAGGACCTCGATGTCGCGGAAGTGGCGGCGCACGTCGACGGTCAGCCCCATCGACAGCGCCTGCCCGGAGAGGCTCGACCCGCCCGCGCGGAACGTCAGCGGCCAGCCGACCTCGCGGGCGACCGTCATGGCGGTGGCGACATCGGCGGCGTTCCTGGCGCGCATGATCGCGTCGGGGGTGTTGATGTAGTGCGACGCGTCGATCGCAAGCGCGACCCGGTCGAGTTCGCGCGTGCTGACGGCGTCGGCGCCGAGCGCGGCCCGCAGGGCCTGCACGCCCGCCTGGTTGGAGGTGTCGAGGTGAGCCCGCGAGGTGGTGACCGACATTGGTTCTGTGCCCCATTCACTGCCGTTGTGATTTGGTCTGACCAATCCAGCTTACACCGTCGTCTTCCGCTTCGAGGGTGCGGTCGGCTATGCGCGTCGCGCCACACCGTCGGTCGATGAGGCGGCCCGCGCGCTCCTAGAATCGCGGCATGGAGATGCACCGCGCTGTGCGCCGCAGCGGCGACGACTGGAGCCTCCGGTGATCGACCTGGTGGTCGTCGGCGGCGGGATCGTCGGCGTGGCGACCGCCATGACCTATCTCGAGCGGCGCCCGGGCGCCAGCGTCGTGGTCGTCGAGAAGGGCGCGCTCGCGGGGCAGCAGACGGGGCACAACAGCGGGGTGATCCACGCGGGCGTCTACTACCAACCGGGCAGCCTCAAGGCGCGGCTCTGCCGGGCGGGCTCGGCCTGGACGAAGCGGTTCTGCGCCGAGGAGGGCATCGCCTTCCGGGTGCCGGGCAAGCTGATCGTCGCGACCAGGCCCGCAGAACTCGACCGGTTGGCCGGGTTGGAGGGTCGGGCCGTGGCGAACGGGCTGCGGCCGCAACGCCTGGACGCCGCCGAACTGCGCCGCGGCGAGCCCCACGTGCGCGGGCTCGCCGCGATCCGGGTCGCCGAGTCGGGCATCGTCAGCTATCCGGGGGTCGTCGAGGCGATGGCCCGGCGGGTCCGCGATGCCGGGGGCGGGATCAGGCTGGGCGCCGAGGTCGTCGGGATCGGCGAGGATGAGCGCGGCGTCACCGTGGAGATGGCGACCGGGGCTCCCATCAGGGCGAGGCGGCTGGTCGCCTGCGCCGGCATCCAGGCCGATCGGGTCGCGCGGCTGGCGGGCATCGGCGACGGCTTCGCGATGGTCGCGTTCCGCGGCGAGTACTACCGGCTGCCCGAGGCCAGATCGGGTCTCGTGTCGTCGATGATCTACCCGGTGCCCGAGCCGGGCATGCCCTTCCTCGGGGTGCACCTGACGCCGATGATCGACGGCGGGATCACCGTCGGGCCCAACGCGGTGCTCGGGCTTGCGCGCGAGGGATACCCCAAGTGGTCGCTCGACCGGCGCGATGTCGCCGACCTGGTCTGCTTCCGCGGCTTCCGGCGGATGATCCCCGGGCTGCTGCGCACGGGGCTGGGTGAGCAGTGGAACTCCGTCGTGAAGGCGGGCTACCTGGCGAGGATCCGGCGGTACTGCCCGGAGTTGGGGCTCGCGGACCTGCTTCCCCATGCGGCGGGCATCAGGGCTCAGGCGGTGCTGGAGGACGGCTCGATGGTCGAGGACTTCATGTTCCGGTCGACGCCGCGCCAGGTGCACGTCGTCAACGCGCCGTCCCCTGCGGCCACGTCGGCGCGACCGATCGCGGAGGCCATCTGCGGACGGGTCGCCGCCCGGTAGGCGGCGTCGGGTCGGCCGGAGGCGCGCGGTCAGCCGACGAAGAAGGCCTTGGTGCCGTCGAACATCATCTGCACGGCGAGCAGCACCAGGATCATGCCCATCAGGCGCTCGACGGCGACCAGCGCGCGGGTGCCGACGACCCGCTGCAGGAATCCGGAGAAGTAGAGGGTCACCGTCGTGATCAGCCAGGAGATCACCAGGCCGCCGAGATACCAGGGCCAGTTGCCCTGGTCCTGGCTCACGAACACCACGATCACGGCCAGCAGCGACGGACCCGCCACGTAGGGAACCGCGAGCGGGACGATGAACGGTTCGTCGTGCGTGACGGGCTCCGAAAGGTTCTTCTCGGGCGTCGGGAACACCATCCGGATCGCGATGAGCAGCAGGATCACGCCGCCCGCGGCCTTCAGCGCCGCCTCCTCGATGTGCAGCAGGTTCAGCAGGGCCCGGCCCATGAACAGGAACGACACCATGATGACCAGCGCGATGAGGCATTCGCGCAGGATGACCCATTGCCGGCGCTCCACCTTGGTGTTGCGCAGACTCGTCAGGAACAGCGGCACGTTTCCGAGCGGGTCCATGACGAGCAGGAACGTCATGGCGGCCGAAATCATCACCGTCATCTGGCGGTGCCCCCTCTCATGAGTCGCGCCCGCGCACCGGGCCGTCCCACTCTATTGCGTCGCCGTCCGGCGGTCACACGCGAGGGTAGGTCGAGTGCCGGAACACGCGAAGACGGGGCCCGCGCCGAAGCGCGGACCCCGTCTCGTCAACCGTGGCTCACTGGGCCATGGTGCCCGTCTCGAGGAAGCGGACGTGCCAGCCGAGCGCGGTGGCGAGGTCGTGCGGCGTGTGCATGCCGTTGGCCTTCTTCTCCGCCAGCTTGACGTACTCGCGCAGCGGCTCCTTGAAGTCCGGGTGCGCGCAGTTGTCGATGATCAGCTTGGCGCGCTGACGCGGGGCCATGCCGCGCAGGTCCGCGAGGCCCTGCTCGGTGATGATGACCTGAACGTCGTGCTCGGTGTGGTCGACGTGGTTGACCATCGGGACGATGCAGGAGATCGCGCCGCCCTTGGCCGTCGACGGGGTCACGAACGACGAGATCCAGCCGTTGCGGGTGAAGTCGCCCGAGCCGCCGATGCCGTTCTGCATCCGCGAGCCCATCACGTGGGTGGAGTTCACGTTGCCGTAGATGTCGGCCTCGATCATGCCGTTGCATGCGATGACACCCATCCGGCGGATCGCCTCGGGGTGGTTCGACACGTCCTGCGGGCGCAGCACGATCTTCTTGGCGTAGTGCGCCGCCTTGTCGTTCATCCGCTCCGCAGCCTTGGGGCTGAGGGAGAACGCGGTGGCGGAGGCGACCGTCAGCTTGCCGGAGTCGAGCAGGTCGACCATGCCGTCCTGGATCACCTCGGTGTAGGAGGTGAGCTTCTCGAACGGGCCGTCGAGCAGGCCAGCCAGCACCGCGTTGGCGATGTTGCCGACGCCCGACTGCAGCGGCAGCAGGTTCTTGGGCAGGCGGCCCTGCTTCACCTCGTTGCCGAGGAAGTCGAGCAGGTTGTTCGCGATGGCGCGCGAGTCGTCGTCGAGGAGCTTGAACGGGGTGTTCCGGTCAGGGGAGTCCGTCTCGATGATGGCGATCACCTTGTCGGCGTCGACCTTCATCACCTTGTCGCCGATCCGGTCGCCGGGGTGCTGGATGGGCAGCGGCACCCGGTTCGGGGGCAGGAAGCCGGCGGGGGCGTAGATGTCGTGCATCCCGTAGAGCCCCTCGGACTGCCACGAGTTCACCTCGATGATGATCGCGTCCGCGTGCTCGAGGTAGGTGCGGTTCATGCCCACAGACGAGGACGGGATGATGTCGCCGTCCTCGGTGATCGCGGTCGCCTCGATGACGGCGAGGTGCAGCTTGCCGAGGAAGCCCTGCGAGACCTGCGGGCCCATGTGCGACAGGTGGATGTCCTGGTAGTACGACGTGCCGTTGTTGATGGCCGTGCGCATCTCCGGGTCGGACTGGTACGGGGCGCGGTACGAGATGCCGCCGGTGCGGGCGAGGGCTCCGTCGAGCTCGGGGGCGGTCGAGGCGCCCGTCCAGACGCCGATCTTGAACTCTTCACCCTGGTGGTGCGCCGCGTCGATGACGGCAGCAAGCGCCTCGGGGAAGGCCTTGGGGTAGCCCGAGCCGGTGAAGCCCGAGAAGCCGATGTTCCAGCCATTCTTGACCAGCTCGGCCGCGTCGTGCGCCGACATCACCTTGCTCTTGAACGCCTCACTACGGATGCGACCTGACATCTGTCCTCCTTGAAGAATTACGGTGCTGTGCCACACCCTACCGGGAAGCGCACGCTCAGAAACAGGCCCCTGGCTTTCAGTCGCACGGCCCATGTGCTCCCGTGACAAGGGGGTCAGCGGAAACCGCCGATGGAGGTCCCCCTCGGCCGTAGATTGACCCCATGCCCATCGATGAACGCACGCAACTCTGGCTGGTCAGGCACGGCGCCACCGAATGGTCCGAGGCCGGCCGCCACACCTCCGTCACCGACCTTCCGCTGCTGCCCGCAGGGGAGAGTGGGGCGCGTCAGGTCGGCGAACTGCTCAGCGGCCACGACTTCGGTCTCGTGCTCTCCAGCCCGAGGCTCCGCGCCACAGAGACCGCCCGACTGGCGGGCTTCCCGGACCCCGTCATCGACGACGACCTGGTCGAGTGGTCCTACGGCAAGGGCGAGGGCCTGACGTCGGTGCAGATCCGCGAGGCGATCCCCGACTGGCGGATCTGGACTCACGGGGCGCCGAGGCTCGACCGCGAGGGCGACTTCGCGCCCGGCGAGGACGTCGACGCCGTCGAGCAGCGCCTGACGCGGGTCGTCGAGCGCGCCAGGACCTCCGGGGTGGCGAGGGTGCTCGCCTTCGGTCACGGTCACGCGCTGCGGTCGCTGGCGATGGTGTGGCTGGGCCTGCCGGTGTCCCAGGCGGCCCACTTCCCGCTGTACACGGGCCGGGTCAGCGTCCTCGGCTACGAGAAGGAGTCGCCCGCCCTTGTCGCCTGGAACGTGGGGGACCTCTGAGCACGAAGGCCGTGGGCGACTGGCAGCCGGGCGAACTCGAGGGCCTGATCGGCGAGACGAGCGTCGACGAGGAACTGCTGACCGGGATGAGCGACGAGTGGATGAGGTTCCTCAGCCCGAGCGACGGCTGGATGAACGCCTTCGGGGCGTGCTTCGGGCTCGGGGCGATCCTGATGGTGATGTGGGGCCTCGTTGGCGGCTCGGTCGCCCCCGGACTGTTCTGGGCAGGCCTGTTCCTGATCCTCGTCGGAGTCCTGATGCCCATCGGGCTGTACCTCATCCGACGGGCCGACGTTCAGCGGTTGCGCCGCGAGATCCCGCCAGGCACGCAGGTGCGCACCGGCGTCACGGACGAGGCGATCGCCATCCAGATCGGCGCTGGGCCGGTGATGCGCGCGCCATGGTCCTCGGCCAGGCGGGTCTGGCTCGGCGACACGAACCTGGCACTTCGGCTCACGGGAAGGTATCTGGCCCTCCCGCGGGCGGCCCTCCACCCCGACGCCGTCACACTGGCCGAGGCGGAGGCCTCCAGGTTCGTGAAGCGGCGGTGAACCCCCTTCCCAGCACAATGATGGGCGTCGAAGGAGGCCTGACATGGGGACATGGGAAAAGCGGGAGCCGGTCGGTCTCGAGGGCGAGGCCGTGGTCACCGAGGAGATGCTCACGGCGATGGGAAGCGAGGCCTTCAGGTTCCTGATGCTGCGCCGCAACTGGCTGATCGTCAACGGGATCGTCCTTGCCGCGGGCGTCGGCCTGTTCATCTACTGGATCGTCGACGGTGCCTCGCTCCTTCACCCGTTCTTCCCGCTCTTTCCCGGGCTCCTGCTGTGGGGCGTCCTGACCCCGCTGATGACCTGGCGATCGACCCGCTCGGTCGCGACGAAGGGGCTGCGGGCGCAACTTCCGCCCGGCACGGTCTTCGCAACGGTGATCAACGAGAGGGAGATCGTGCTGAGGTTGGGCGACGCGCCCCCGCAGTCGATGGCCTGGGCCAAGGCCCGCGAGGTCTCGCTCGGCGAGGCGGCGCTGCTGCTGCGCTACACGGGCATCTCGGTCAGCGTGGTTCCGCGAGCCGCGATCAACCCGGAGGCGATTGGCATCGTCGAGTCGAAGGTCGGCCGCTGAGGCCGGTCGGGATGGTCAGGCGAACGCGAAGGCCGTCGCCGCGTCAAGGCGCGGGAAGTTGACGGCGACATCGGCGGCCGCTGCCGTCACCGGCTTGGCCCGGTAGGCGACCGAAAGCCCCGCCGCGTCGAACATGCCCAGATCGTTGGCGCCGTCGCCGATCGCGACGGTCAGGGCGGGGTCGACGCCGTGGTCGTGCGCGAAGCGCAGCAGGTCACGCGCCTTCTGGTCGCGGTCCACGACCTGCCCCACGACCCGTCCGGTGAGCAGCACGGTGTCGTCGACCAGTTCGGTCTCCAACTCGTTGGCATTGCAGAAGTCGAGGCCCAGCTTGGTGGCGAGCGGATCGACGAGTTGGATGAACCCGCCGGAGGTGACCCCGACAAGCGCGCCGGCCGCCTTGGCCGCCGCGATCAGTTCGACGGCGCCAGGCGACAGCGTCATGGCCGCGCCCACCGCGTCGAAGATGCTGGCGGGCAGGCCCTTCAGCGTGCCGACGCGCTCGGTGAGCGACTCCCCGAAGTCGAGTTCGCCGCGCATCGCGCGCTCGGTGATCTCGGCGACAACCGGTCCGACGCCCGCATGCTCGGCGAGCAGGTCGATGGCCTCGGTGGTGGTGAGCGTCGAGTCGACGTCCATCAGCACCAGGCGGGCGTTACCCCGCACCAGCGGCCCGGTGATGACGCCGACCGCGACGTCGCCTGCGACCGCACGCAGCGCGGTGCGCAGCAGATCCGGGTCGGGGTGTGAGGTGAAAAGGGTGATCCGCTGGCCGTAGTTGGTCTCCTCGGCGGTCACCTCGGCGGTGGGTGGCACCATCGCCACGAGCGACTCGGGGATGGGGCCTGCTGCTGCGAAGGTGACGCGGATGTCCATGCGGACAGGCTAGTTGCCCGGAGACGGCGACCCGCCGCCGTCCGGGAGAAGTGGACGGCGGCGGGTCGCGGATCAATGCCGGTGGATCGGTCCGACACTGAGGTCTGGGTCGCCCGGATGGGCCCGGGCGAGGGAGCTCAGGCGCCTGCGGCGATCGGGGTGACCTCGACGCTCTCCTCGGAGCCGTCGCGCACCACCGTCAGGGTCATGGGCTCGCCGACCCGGCCTGCGCGCACCAGCGCGACGAGCGACTCGCTGCCCGAGACGGGATCGCCGTTGACTGCGGTGACCAGGTCGCCGGTGCGCAGGCCGGCCTTCGCGGCGGGTGACCCGTCGCCGACCTCGCCGACGACTGCGCCCATCTGGCCGGTCTCGCGGACGTCGCCCGCGGTGATGCCGAGCTGGGGGTGCTGCGCGGTGCCGGTGGCGATCAACTGCTCCACCACGTACTGGACCTGGTCCGAGCCGATCGCGAATCCGATGCCGATGTTGCCCGCCTGGTCCTGGCCGCTGGACAGCGACGCGATCGACGAGGTGATGCCGATCAGCTTGCCGGAGGTGTCGACAAGAGCTCCGCCCGAGTTGCCCGGATTGATGGCGGCGTTGGTCTGGATGGCCGCGGTGACGACAAGGTCGGGGGAGGACTGACGCGTCATCCGCGGGCCCGACTGCTGCTCGGTGACCGCCGTCGTGGTGACGGGGCGGTTGAGGGCGGAGACGATGCCGGTGGTGACGGTGTCTGCCAACCCGAGCGGGTTGCCGATGGCCATCACGGGGTCGCCGACCTTCAGCGCCGTGGAGTCGCCGAACTGCATCACGTTGAGGTCCTTGGGCGGATCGGTCAGCTTGATGACGGCCAGATCGGTGGACGGGTCCGTGCCGACCAGCGTCGCCTCGTAGGACTTGTTGCCGAGCAGCACGGTGACGGTGCCGTTGGAGGCGCCGGAGACGACGTGGTTGTTCGTCACGATGTGGCCTGCGGCGTCGATCACGACGCCGGAGCCCTGGCCCTCCCCGTTGGCCGTCGTGACGTCGATCGCCACGACGGCGCGTGAGGCGGCCGCCGCGACGGTCGCCCAGTCGGGGTTGGTGGGGTCGCCCTGCACGACGGTGGTCTGCACGCCGTCCTGGCCCGAGGTCGTCGAGGCGGTCGCACCGGACGCCGACCCGGACGGCTGGCCGCTGAGCTGGGCCGCCGCGAAGCCTGCGCCGCCGCCGACGCCCGCCGCGAGGAGCGCGACCGCGAGGACGCCCGCCACGCGGGAGCGGCCCTTCGCCTTGGTGGTCTTCGGGGCGACCGTGGTGGCGGTCGGCTGCGCGGCCTGCGGCGTGCCGAAGGCGGTCGTGGGGCCGGAGTTCCAGGTGGTGAACGGACCGGGCTGGCCGTGCTGCGTCGGCCGCTCGTGGGGCGTCGCGGTCGGCTGGGGACCCGCGGGATGCTGCCGCCCGGGCTGCGGCTGGGTGGCGGCGGACGGCGCGCCCGACCCGGTGGTAGGGGCGGGGGCGCCCGCCTGGTTCTCGGCACCCTGGGGCTGCGCCTGCTGCGGCGCGCTCTGGCGGGGGTCCGTGCCCTCGCGGCTCCATGGATGCGGGTACTGCTCGTTCATCTCAGGTCTCCTCGTATTTCTTCTGAGACCAGAACACCCGCCGAACCTATGAGGTTCCTGTGACGCCGCTGAAGCTTTCCTTAGACCTCGCGCAGCGTCGTCACTGTGACCGTGAAGTGCGGGTCCTGAGCCGCGACCTGGGTCCGCCCGAGGCGGGCGTTGAGCTCCTTGCGGTAGGGCAGATGGGAGTTGAACACGCACCACAACTGGCCGCCGGGGCGCAGCACGCGGGCCGCCTCGTCGAACATCCCGAGCGTGTCCGAGGTGTCCTTGGCGACCCCTTGATGGAACGGGGGGTTGGTGACGATGGCGTTGACGCTGGCATCGGCGTAGCCGTCGAGACCGTCACCCCATGTCGCGTCGACGGCGACCCCGTTGACCTCTGCCGCGATCCCCGTCCCCGCGACGGCCGACCAACTCACGTCGCGCGCCTGGACCCGGAGCCCGCGCCTGGCAAGCCACATCGAGATGGTCCCGTTGCCGCAGCCCCAGTCGAGCGCGTCGTCCGCCTCGAGGCCCGCGACCCTGCCCTTGCCGTCGAGCGCCGTCAGCAGCAGCCGGGTGCCCGGGTCGATCTTGGTGCCGCCGAAGGTCGCGCCGTGGGCCGCGACGGCGAAGCCGAGGTCGTCATGGAAGCGGACCTTGGGCCAGTCCGTCTCCAACGACTCCGGCCCCCATGCGCGCAGCACGCGCGACTTGGAGCGGCCAAGCGAGGCCGACACGGCGGCGAAGTGCTTACCGAGCACCTCGTTCATGGTCAGGTTCATGTGCTTGACGCGCGCGCCGCCGACGAACGTGACGTCGGGGGCGCCCTGCACGGACGCCGCCTGCTCGTCCAGCGCCGCAAGCGACTTCGGCAGCCGGGCGAGCGCGAGGTCGACGCCCGCGAGGTCCGAGGGATGCTCGACGAGCAGGTCCGGGTCGACCTGCGCCGCGTCGCGCCAGTCGTCGCAGAAGACCCGCACGCCGGGCGTCAACGTCAGGGCATCGGGCACCAGTGCGGGGGCATCGAGGACGGCCACCGCCTCTGCATGGTCGGGGGCCTCGTCCCAGATCAGGTCATCAACAACGTCGCGCATGGCCCCGATCCTAGAAGACGCGCGGAGATCGGTAGGTTTGAGCCCGTGGAGCACCCCCTGCAGTTCATGGTCCGGATCGACGCAGCCGATGAGGCGGCGCGGTCGCTGCTGCTCGAACTTGCGGGGCGCGGCAGCGTCACGCCCATGAGCCACGGGCCGGGCACGGCGCTGGTGCTCGGCGGCGCGCGCTCCGGCAAGTCGTCGTGGGCCGAGCAGCAGTTCGACGCCGCCGACGACGTCGAATACGTCGCGACCTCCGAGTCGCGCGCCGACGACCCGGAGTGGGTCGAGCGGGTCGCGCTGCACAGGGCGAGGCGCCCCGCGTCGTGGCGCACCACCGAAACCATCGACCTGCCAGCGGTGCTCGCCTCCGACGACCGGGCGCCCGTGCTCGTCGACTGCCTCGCCGTCTGGCTCGACCGGATCCTGATGTCGGCAGGGGCCTGGGACGACGCGCCTGGCTGGCGCGACACAGTCGAGACGGCGGTCGCGGGCCTCGTCGACGCTCTGGGCTCGACCCGCCGCGACGTCATCCTGGTCAGCAACGAGGTCGGCTCGGGCGTGGTGCCCGCGACGGCCTCGGGCCGGCTGTACCGCGACGAACTCGGGCGGCTCAATGCGCGGGTCGCGGCCGCCGTCGACGAGGTGTGGCTGTGCACCGCCGGGATCCCGCAGAGGCTGTCGTGAGGTCGCTGCTGACGGCGGTCGGCCTGTTCACCGTCATCCCGGTGCGGCCGTTCGAGGTCGACCGGGGCGCCGCGCGGCGCGCGATGGCAGCGTTCCCGTGGCTCGGACTGCTGCTCGGCGCGGCGGCCGGGTTGCTGCTCGTCGGGGCCGGGGCGCTCGGCTCCCCGCTGGTCGGGGTCGTCGCGGCGCTGGCACTGCTGGCGGGCGTCACCGGCGCGCTGCACCTGGACGGCGTCGCTGACACGGCGGACGGGCTGGGGTCGCGCAAACCGGCCGAGGAGGCGCTCGAGATCATGCGCCGCTCCGACATCGGCCCGATGGGCGTCGTGACGCTGGTGTTCGTGCTGCTCGCCGACTTCGCCGCGCTCCTGACGATCCCCTGGGACTGGACCGGCGCCGCGGCGCTCGCCTGCGCCGTGATGGTGTCGAGGACCGCCGTCATGGTGGCGAGCACCTCGACGAAGGGCGCGCGCGAGCGGGGCTTCGGGGCGCTCTTCGTCGGGGTGACGGGCCGAGGTGCCGCTGCTCTGAACGTGGCCGCGGTCGCGGTGGTCGTGGTGGCGCTCGGTTTTCTCACCGGCGGGCTGGCGAGCGCGATCGCGTTCCCTGCGGCGGGGGCTCTCGCGGCGGTGGTCGCCTGGCTGTGGGCCCGTCACCTGCGCCGCAGGCTTGGTGGCTGGACGGGCGACACCTTCGGCTCGCTGATCGAGGTCAGCCAGGCCGCGTACCTGGTCGCGGCGGCGCTGCTGGTCTCGTCGCTTCAGCCGCTGCTCGCCTCGATGTGACCCGCCGCCTCGACGTCGTCTGAGCACGGCGCCCGCCGCGTCGAGCGGCCGCGACACCTCGTCGGGGGTCTGCCGTGGTGCGGGTCAGTGCACCCGGGCGAGGATCTCGCCGTGCAGGATCGACAGCCAGCCGTCCTCGGCAGCCGCCCATTCGCGCCAGGCCTCGCTGATCCGCTCCAGGTCCGCGCGCGTCGCCAGGCCGTCCTCCAGGGCCTGCGTCGCCATGGCCGAGTCGAGGATCCGGTCGGCCCACATACCGCCCCACCAGGCGCGGTCCTCCGGCGTGGCGTAACACCACGTCGACGAGGTGGCCACGACGTCGTCAAGGCCCGCCTCGCGCGCCCAGCCCAGCAACCGTCGCCCGGCGTCGGGTTCGCCCCCGTTGGCCCGGGCGCAGCGCTGGTAGAGCGCCATCCACTCGTCGAGCCCGGGAAGCCGGGGCCACCACGTGAAGCCGGAGTAGTCGCTGTCGCGCACGGCGACCAGGCCGCTGGGTCGCGTCACGCGGGCCAGTTCCTGCAGCGCCTTGACGGGGTCGGCGACGTGCTGGAGCACCTGGTGGGCGTGCGCCACGTCGAAGGAATCGTCATCGAAGTGCAGGTCGTGCACGTCGGCGACCACGAGGTCGACATTGCCGACCCAGCGTTCGGTGATGGTCGCCCGGGTGTGGGCGAGGGCGTCCTCGTCGACCTCGGTCGCCGTCACCTGGGCGACGGTGCCCGCGAAGTCGGCGGTGATCGTGCCCGGCCCGGCGCCGACGTCGAGCAGGACCGTGTCGTCCGTGAGGTGGGGGAGGAGGTAGCCGGCGGAGTTCTCGGCGGTGCGCCAGCGATGGGAGCGGAGCACCGACTCGTGATGCCCGTGGGTGTACCTGGGTTCGGACCGCGTCGTCATGGGCCAAGTCTTCGGGGTGCCGACCACCCTTCCGGCCAGCGACCACGGAGCGAGACGGACCCCTCCGGGTGGTCTACGGGTGCTGGGTGGGTGTTTGAGCATGTTTGGTAACTCGTTGCCGTTTGCGCGCCACTTGCACGATCAAATCGGAAACGAGCAACCAAACATGCTCAAGGATGGACCTTCACCGAGGCCCGGCGCGGCCTCACTTGGTCAGGTGGCGGGGGTCCAGGTGCCGTCGGCGAGGCTCAACCGGCCGACCACCGTCAGCGGGCCCGCGATGTCGGCGGTCGCGTAGCCGAACAGCGTCAACGCGTCGACGTCGTAGTGGAGGCTCGGCGCGTCCCAACCCTCCATCCGCTCGTGCAGCGTCGCGGCGTCGGCGCCGGCGGCGAAGAAGCCGAGCGTGACGTGGGGCACGTAGCCCTCCGCGCCACCCAGCAGCAGAGCGCGCAGGTCGGCCGCTCCCGGCACCTGCGCACCCAGGTAGGGGGCCATCGCGAACGTGTCCCAGCCCGACACGTCGACGCGCAGCGGGCCGATCCCCGAGCCGCGCAGGAGGTCGAGGTCGCGCGCAAGCGACTCCTGCGGGTACAGGTGCCCCTCCGGCGTCGCGCCCTCGTGCGGGGCGAGGCCCGCGTAGGCGATCGTCACGTGCGGGTGCCGCTCGTAGCGGGGCAGTAGCACGTCGCCGAGCCGCGCCCGAGCCGCCGCGACCTGGGCGGCAAGCGCGGGATCACGCAGGTCGATGGCCCACACGAGCGCGGTGGGGCAGCCTCCGTGCCATTCGACGAAGTCGCGCTCCTGGCTTGCGACGAGGATCACGCCTTGCGTGGCTCCTTGACGGGGGCGGGTTCGGCGCCCGCCGCGACCTCCTCGGTGTCCATCGCCGCGACGAAGTCGTGCTTCGAGGACTGCCAGCCGTCCTCGGTCATGCCGGAGCGCCAGTAGCCCGAGATTGACACGTCGGCCCTCGGGAGGGACATCTCGACGAACAGGTAGCGGCGCAGGTCCTTGATCATCTCGGCGACGCCGTGCACGAACCAGCCGACCCGACCGGTGGGCACCTCGGTCGCACGGACGCGCCCGGCCAGCGCCGAGCCGTACGGGGCGCCGTCGCGCGCCACCCACACCACGTCGACGCCATCACGCTCGGGGAACGGGAACCGCGCAGCGTCGTCGGCGATCTCGAGGAAGACGCTCGCCCCGACACTGGCGGGCAGCGCCTCGACGGCGGCCGCGACGGCGGGTGCCGCAGACTCGTCGCCCACAAGCACGAAGTGGTCGTAACCCTCCGCGGGAGCCCAGGCACCGCCCGGGCCGAAGAAGCCGAGTTCGTCACCCGGGACCGCGCGGGCCGCCCAAGGCCCTGCAAGTCCCTCGTCGCCGTGGATCACGAAGTCGACGTCGATGGCGCCGGTTTCCGCGTCGTGGCTGCGCAGCGTGTAGGTGCGCGTCACGGGGGACTGCTCCGGCGTCGCGGCGCGGATCGCCTCCGGATCGAACGGCCAGGCGTAGTCGGCGCCCGCAGGCGGGAACAGGAACTTCACGTAGTGGTCGGTGAAGGGCAGGTCCGAGCCGACGAGGTCGGGGCAGTCGAAGCTCAGGCGGACCAGTTGCGGCGAGAGCCGCTCGGTCGCCGTGACGGTGGCGGTGCGAAGTGGGCGGGGTCGCGAGGGCATGCGGTCTCCTGTTGATGGATTTAGGTAAGCCTAACCGATCGAAAAGATGTCCCGCCGCGTCGTGTCACGTCACGAGGGCGCCGCCGAGGTCGACGGCGCCCTGGACGCTCAGTCGTTGCGACGCTCGTGCACGGCCAGCACCTGGCGCTGCAGCGGCCGCGTCGCGAGCAGGGCCGCGATCACGAGCGCAAGCCCCGCCACCAGGACCGAGCCGAGGATCAGCGGGCCCGTCGACCCCTCGGCGCCGACCGAGTCCGCGAACTCGGCCATCGGCGTGGCCATCGCGATGCCCAATCCGGCGCCCAGCACCATGGCCAGCGCCAACGGGCCGAGCGTCTCCAGCCAGGTGACCCGGGTCAGGAAGGCACGCGGCGACCCCATCTTGTCCAGGGCGCGGGCCTGTTCGGCACGCTCCAGCACCGCGGAGGCCTGCGTGATCAGGACGGACGTCGCGGTCAGGACCAGCCCGACGGCGAGCGTGATGAGCGCGCCCTTCGTGAAGTCCCACGCGGCGCCCTGCACGAACGTCGTCACGACCTCGGCGTCGCCGGGTTGCGCGAAGTTGAGCGGCATCATCGAGATGTAGCCGCCGATGAAGGAGAGCAGCGCGATGCCGGAGCCCGTCTGCCACGTCGCCTTCGGGTTCGACTCGATCCGGCGCGCGGCCCAGATCATCGACGGCGACGGCGACTTGGCAAGCAGTTTGCTGATCAACTGCAGGAACCACGGCGCGACCAGGTTCAGGCCCCAGACCACCGTCAGCAGGATCGCGCCGAGGATGATCCAGAAGATGATCTGACCTCCGAGTTGCAGCAGTTGGGTGCCGATCACGGCGGCGATCACCACGCCGACGAACACCACCACGCGCCAGGCGCGCAGCGCGGGCCGGTTGGCGCGACGCGCGACGCCGAGCGGCGAGATCCGCACCTGACGCAGCCCCCACCAACTGGCGCCGAGGCCGATCAGCAGCGTCGCCGCGAGCACCGAAAGCAGCAGCCACCACGGCAGCGTCATCTCCTGCACGCCGATCGGCACCGACTGCATCGTCATGTTCGACCACAACGGCACCGTCGCGAAGTACGCGATAGTGCCGAGAACGCAGCCGATGCCCGCCTGGATCGCGGTGTCGATCAGCGACATCCGGGTGACGTCGCCTGCCGAGACGCCGAGCAGGCGAAGTGCGGACAGTCGACGCTCGCGGCCACGCGCCCCGAGCACGGCCGCAGAGGAGGCCAGGCCGAAGAGCGAAGGGACGAGCAGCGCGCAGGCGATGATCGCGAGCATCACGTAGAACATCAGGATGTTGGTGAAGGTCGGGTCGGCCGCCAGCACGTCTGCGAGGAGCCCCGTCGGCTGCCTGTAGCGGTTCCAGAACATCCAGGTGCCGCCCGCCACCGTCAGGGCAAGCGCCGAGCAGACGGCGTAGGCGAGGATCGAGGCGAGGTACAGCAGCGACTCGCCCTGCCTCGTCACGAAGCGGGCCCGGGTCAGTTGGAGGCTCAGCGACGTCAGGCCGGTCGCGCCGGCGCTCACTGGAGGCCGCCCTGAGCCGCGAGGACGCGGTCGGCGTGCACGAGGCCGTCGCGGATCTCGATCAGCCGTCCGCACCACCGCGCGACGTTCGGGTCGTGGGTCACCAGGACGAGGCTCGCCCCGGCCATCGCGACGGTGGTCGTCAGGAGTTGCATCACCTCGTGGCCGGTTGCCTGGTCGAGGGCACCGCTCGGCTCGTCGGCGAACACGATCGAGGGCCGGCCGACCAGCGCCCGCGCGATCGCGACCCGCTGCGCCTGACCTCCCGACATGTCGCCCGGACGACGGTCGCGCAGTTCCGCGATGCCGATCCGCTCCAGCATCGAGTCGGCCTCCTTCAGGGCCTTCCCGCGTCCGGTGCCGGTCAGCAGCAGCGGAAGCGCCACGTTCTCGCGCGCCACGAGTTCCGGGATCAACTGGTTGTCCTGGAACACGAACCCGAAGCGCCGCAGCCGTAGTTGTGAGCGGGCCTTGTCGCTCAGCCGGGTCAGGTCCTCGCCGTCGAAGGTGACGCTGCCCCCGTCGGGGACGAGCACGCCGGAGAGGCAGTGCAGCAGCGTCGACTTGCCCGAGCCGGAGGGGCCCATGATGGCGACCGTCTCGCCCGCGGCGATCCCGACGCTGACGCCCGCAAGCGCCCGCACCTGGCCGAAGTGCAAGGTGATGTCGGAGGTGGCAAGCAGCGGCGTCGACGACGCCGAGGGGCTCGTCGGGGAGAGCGGTGTCATGTTCATGCCTCCATTGGACAACGCTGCGGTCGACGCGGCCACAGTGCAGGCGATGGTATCCAGGTAGTGCTGGCACTACCCTCACCCGCCCGGTAGTTTCGAGGCGTGGTGTTCAGGAGACGACGATCAGCCGACCCGATGGGCGAGCAGCGCGCCCGGGAGGTCGAGGAACTCGCCCGCTCCAGGCGCATCATCGTCGACGCGTACGAGGTCGAGCGGCGGCGCATCGAGCGCGACCTGCACGACGGGACGCAGCAGTACCTGGTCGCCGCGGCCATGAAACTCGGGGAGGTGCAGCTCGCCCCCGCGATCCAGGACGACCCGGTGCTGCGCGAACTGCTCGCCGAGGCGCGCGCGTCGCTCGCGGCTGGCCTCGAGTCGCTGCGTGAGACCGTGCGCGGCATCCACCCCACGATCCTGACCGAGCGGGGGCTGGCCGCGGCGCTCGACGACGTGGCAGCGTCGTCCGGGGCGCAGGTGCGCATCGTCGCGCCGAACCCGCTGCCAGAACTGCCGGAGGGCGTGCTGGCCGCCAGTTACTTCTTCGCGACCGAGGCCATCGCCAACGCCGTCAAGCACGCGCCCGGCGCGTCGGTCACCGTGCTGCTCGCCGCCGACGACGACCTGCGCGTCTCCGTCGTCGACACCGGCCCGGGGGGAGCCCGGATCGTGCCAGGACATGGGCTCTCGGGACTTCGGGAGCGGCTTGCTGCCTTCGGCGGCCGGATGACGATCTCCAGCCCGGACGGCGGCCCGACCCAGGTCGCCGCGACGATCCCGCTGCTGCTGTTCCGCGGCGAGCCAGGGGTGGCGCTGTGACGGCCAGGCTCGTCGTCGCCGACGACTCCACGCTGCTGCGCGAGGGCCTCGTCGGGCTGCTGGAGCGGCAGGGCTTCGAGGTGGTCGCGCAGGAGGCGAGGGCCGACGCGCTGCTCGACCGGCTCGCGTCGCTCGAGGCCGAGGGGGCGCTCCCGGACGCCGTCATCACCGACGTGCGGATGCCGCCGGGGATGAGCAACGACGGCCTACGCGCGGCCCTGACCATCAAGGGCAGGCATGCCGGCGTCGCGGTGCTGGTGCTCAGCCAGTACGTCGCCCCGATGTACGCGCAGGAACTGTTCGCGCTTCCCGCCGACGGCGGCACCGGCTACCTGCTCAAGGACCGGATCGCCGACGTCGCCGAGTTCGTCTCCTCGCTCCGGTTGGTGCTGGCCGGAGGGGTGGTGATCGACCCAGAGGTCGCCCGGGCGATGATGCGCAGCAGCAGGTCGGGGCTGGGGGAGTTGAGCCAGCGCGAGTTGGAGGTGCTCGAGTTGATGGCGCGGGGGCTGTCGAACGCCCAGATCGCGGAGACGCTGTTCCTGTCGGGCGCCGCTGTCGCCAAGCACGTGTCGAACATCTTCATGAAGCTCGGCCTCGCGCCGGGCGAGGAGAACCGAAGGGTGCGCGCGATCCTGGCGTTCCTCGCCGACTCGGGAGCCCCGTCGCTGTGACCCGTCAGTAGGCGAATCAGTAGGCGAACGGGGGGATCCGGGTCAGCTCGCCGAGCACCGACATGGACCGCACCCTGTGCATGTAGGACTCGTCGTTGCCGCCCGGCTCGAGCAGCGTCGAGGCGAGGCCGGTCTGGCTCTGCAGCCCCGCGACGTGGATGCCGATGTGCACGTTCCGGTCGGCGGGCACCTCGAACGTGACGGGGCCGTACATCGCCTGGAAGGCCCGCCCGTCGATGCTGATCACCGGTCGTGAGTTACCCACGACCAGGCCGCCCTGTTCGCAGGTGATCGTCACGAGGCGGCGCGGGCCGTCGTGGTAGTCCACATAGGGGATGACGCCGGGGGTGGCGGCCAGTTCGCTCATTGGGACATGTTAGGTGCGCCGCAGGTCGCGCCCGACGGCGAACGCCCCCGGAAACGCCGAATGGCCGCCCGTCGGGACGGCCATCTGGTGGCGGAGGATACGAGATTCGAACTCGTGAGGGCGTGAACCCAACCCGCTTTCCAAGCGAGCGCCATAGGCCTCTAGGCGAATCCTCCGTCGGGAACCTTACCGGAGGCGTGAACCTGGCCCCAAATCTGGGTCGCTTTCGGCGATTTTCAGAGCGCGGCGATCACCGGGGCGATGGCGTCGGCCAGGCGGACGCGACCCACGGGCACGCCGTGGCCGAGCACCGGATAGGGGTCGAGATCCCGCAGTCGGTCCGTGCCGAGGCCGAGCGCGTCGAGCACCGCGACGAGCACCGGGATGTTGCCGCGGTGGTTGCCGTCGGCGATCTTGACGGCGATCCCGGTGCCGTCGGCCAGGCCCACCGCGAACGCGCCCTCGGCGCCGAGTTTGCACACCAGGCCGGGGACCTCGCGGTGGAAGACCACCTCGTCGCGCGACGTGCCGGAGACGTACTCGGGGAAGGCGCGGAAGGCGTCTGCGATCTGCCTGGCCTCGCCGTCGGGGGCCGACGCGAGCCGCCCGAACGCGCGGGCGAGGCCCGTCAGCGTGGTCGCGAACGCGGGGGCGCCGCACCCGTCGGCCACCGGGTCGCCGACCGGTTCCCCGGTGAACTCGGCGAGCGCGGCCCGCGCCGCGACCTGCAGCGGATGGGTGGGGGAGAGGTAGTCGCTGGTGGGCCACCCGGCCCGCACGCAGGTGCGCAGCATCCCCGCGTGCTTGCCCGAGCAGTTGTGGGCGAGCGGTTCCTTGCCGTGGCCCTCCCGCGCCCACTCCAGCAGCGCGGCCTCGTCTCCCGGCAGGCCCGCGGTGTTCTGGAGGTCGTCGACGGTGAGCCCGCAGCCCGCCAGGATCGCCGTCGCGGCGTCGCGGTGGAAGGCCTCCCCGGAGTGGGAGGCGCCCACCAGCGCCAGTTCGGCGCCGGTCACGTCGAGCCCGTTGCGCAGCATCCCGATCGCCTGGAGCGGCTTCACGGCCGAGCGCGGCAGCGTCGCGGAGGTCACGTCCCCGACGCTCAGCCGGACGGTACCGTCCGCGCCGAGCACTACGAGCGAACCGCGGTGCTGGGACTCCAGATACTCCCCGCGCCAGACCTCTGCGAGCACGGGTTCCAAGACGTTGACCATGCGCCCGACACTACTGCCCGGGCCTTCTGAGGTGGACGCGGGCCTTGGGCGATGGGCTAGAGTGTGTCCAGGTTCCTCGCGCGGCGGTATCTCGCCCAACTCCCCCAGGGTCGGAAGGCAGCAAGGGTAAGTGAGCTCTTCCGGGTGCGCGAGGGGCCCTTTTTCTTTCCTCGCGAAGTGTCGGCGAGCTGAATTAGGGTGAAACGCGTGGACGACGAGTACGACGAGGACGAGTACGGCCCCATCGATGAGGGCTATGGAGCGGCCGACCTTCCCGGTTTCGAACCGATGGAGGGTCCCGGCCTCTTCGACGATCCGGCGCCCGAACCCGAACCTGACGAACAGAGCGGCCCCGGCCTGTTCTCCGACGACGAGCCTGAGCCCGTCGAGGCGGCGCCGTTGGACGTGCAGGAACCGGCCCTCGTCGCCGTGGCCGGCCCCGAGCCCGCAGCAGCGGAGAGCGTCGCAGCCCCCGCGACCGTGGCCGCCCCGCGCGCGACGCCCGACGCCCCGCTGGCGCTGTACCGGCGCTACCGGCCCGACACGTTCGCCGATGTCATCGGGCAGGAGCACGTCACCGTCCCGCTGCAGCGGGCGCTGACCAACAACCGCGTCAACCACGCCTACCTGTTCTCCGGCCCGCGCGGCTGCGGCAAGACCACCTCGGCCCGCATCCTGGCGCGCTGCCTCAACTGCGAGCAGGGCCCGACGGCCACGCCGTGCGGACAGTGCCAGTCCTGCGTCGACCTGGCCCGCGGCGGCCCCGGCTCGATCGACGTCATCGAGATCGACGCGGCCTCGCACGGCGGCGTCGACGACGCCCGCGACCTGCGCGAGCGGGCCTACTTCGCCCCGGTCGCGAGCCGCTACAAGATCTACATCATCGACGAGGCCCACATGGTGACCCCGCAGGGCTTCAACGCCCTGTTGAAGCTGGTGGAGGAGCCCCCGCCGCACACCAAGTTCATCTTCGCCACCACCGAGCCCGAGAAGGTGATCGGCACCATCCGCTCCCGCACGCACCACTACCCCTTCCGGCTCGTCCCGCCGAAGGTGCTCGGGGACTACCTGACCCAGATCTGCGAGACCGAGGGCGTCGCCGTCGACCACGCGTCGATCCCGCTTGTCGTGAGGGCGGGCGCCGGGTCGGTGCGCGACTCGCTCTCCGTGCTCGACCAGTTGCTCGGCGGCGCGGGCGAGGAGGGCGTCAGCTACACGCAGGCCGCAGCGCTGCTCGGCTACACGCCCGACGCGCTGCTCGACGAGATCATGGACGCCTTCGCCGCGGGCGACGCGGCAGGCGTGTTCCGCACGATCGACAAGGTGATCGAGGTCGGCCAGGACCCGCGCCGGTTCGCAGAAGACCTGCTGCGCAGGCTCCGCGACCTGGTGATCCTCGCAGCGGTGCCCGAGGCCGCCACCAACGGCATCCTCGACGTCGCCGCAGACCAGGCCCAGCGCCTTCAGACCCAGGTGGCCGGGATGGGGTCGGGCGAACTGACCCGCGCGGCAGAGGTGATCGCCACCGGCCTGACGGAGATGCGCGGCACCACCGCGCCCCGCCTGCACCTCGAGCTGATGTGCTCCCGCGTGCTTCTTCCGGGCGCCGACACCAACGAGCGCGGCCTGCACGCCCGGATGGACCGCCTCGAACGGCGCGTCGGCATGATGGGCGACGGGACCCCCGCGCCCGTCGAGCAGTGGGCAGACGTCCCCGAGCGCCCGGCCCGGCCCCGCCAGGCAGAGCCGAGCGCCCAGGCAGACCCGGCGCCCTCGCGCCGTCCCGCGGAACAGGCGGCCGAGGCGCCAGCCCCACGTGCCGAGGAGGCCGCGCCGAGGCAGCGCCCCGCAGGCGCGGCCCCGCAGCAGCCCGCACCCGAGCAGCCGGCGCCCCAGCAGCGCCCGGCGAGCCGGGCCCCGCAGCAGCGTCCGGCAGGCGAGGCCGCGCAGCAGCAGCGTCCCGCCGGGGAGGCACCCCAGCAGCGCCCAGCGGGCCAGGCCCCGCAGCAGCGACCGGCGGGCACCGCCCCCGGCCAGGCCCCGGCAGAGCCGAAGCCCGAACCGTCACGCCCCGCCCCTGCGGCCGCGCCGTCTGGCCAGCTCACCGCCGCGGAACTGCGGCGCGTGTGGCCCAACGTCCTGGACGAGGTCAAGCGCCGTCGCCGCTTCACGCACATGCTGCTCGCGCAGCACGCCCAGGTGATCGACGTCGCCGACGGCGCCCTGACGCTCGGCTTCTCCGGCCCCGGCCCGAAGGAGAACTTCGGCTCAGGCGGCAGCATCGACGTGCTCGTCGACTCGCTGATCGAGGTGATCGGCGTCGAGTTGAGGATCAACCCGATCGTCTCCGGCGACACCCCCGTCGAGGCCGCGCAGCAGCAGCGACCCTCCGGCGCGCCCGTCGCCCAGCCGAGCCCGCCCGAGCCGCGCCAGCAGGCCGCGGCGCCCGAGCCCGCGTCGCGCTCCACGGAGCCCGAGGTCTCCAACGACGACGAGGTGCTCGACCCGACCAACAACGCAGAGGAACTGCTCAGCAGCACCTTCGCCGCCGAACTCATCTCGGTGCGTGAGGCCGACGAGCGCTGAGCCGCTCATATGCTGGGCCAAGACGAAACAGGAGAAAACATGTTTGGTGACTTTGATCTCAACGCGCTGATGCAGCAGGCGCAGAAGCTGCAGGACGACATGGAGCGCGCCCAGAGCGAGCTGTCGGAGAAGGAGTTCACCGCCTCGGCGGGCGGGGACCTCGTCACCGTCACGATGAACGGCAAGGGCGAACTCCTGCAGGTCGCGATCTCGCCCGACGCGTGCGACCCCGACGACACTGAGACGCTCTCGGCGCTGATCATCGCCGCCTTCCGCTCCGCCAAGGCCCAGGCCGACGCCGCGATGGCGGCCGCGATGCCCGAGATGCCCCAGATTCCGGGAATGTGAGGCAGGCCCACCCGTGTACGAAGGGCCGATCCAGGACCTGATCGACGAGCTGAGCCGCCTGCCCGGCATCGGGCCGCGCGGCGCCCAGCGGATCGCGTTCTACCTCCTCGACGCACCCGAGGAGGACGTCTTCGCGCTCGCAGACACGCTGCGCCGCGTCAAGGAGGCGTCGCGCTTCTGCGAGGTCTGCTTCAACATCTCGCAGGAGGACCGCTGCCGCGTCTGCCGCGACCCACGCCGCGACCGCACCCAGTTGTGCGTCGTCGAGGAGTCGAAGGACGTGGTCGCGATCGAGCGGACCAACGAGTTCCGCGGCCTCTACCACGTGCTCGGCGGCTCCATCTCCCCGATCGACGGCCGCGGCCCCTCCGACCTGCACACCCGCGAACTGTTCCAGCGGCTCGCCGACGGTGAGGTCCAGGAGGTCATCCTGGCCACCGACCCCGACACGCAGGGCGAGGCGACCGCCGCTTACCTGAGCCGGATGCTGCGCGACTTCGGCGTGCGGGTCACCCGCCCCGCGAGCGGCCTTCCCGTCGGCGGCGACCTCGAGTACGCCGACCAGGTGACGCTCGGTCGCGCCTTCGAGGGCCGCAGGGCCATGTTCGAGCCCGCCGGCTGAGCACCATGGCGCAGATCCCGCCGTCGTTCGTCGCGACGGTCGCCGGGCGCGCCCCCGACCCCGGCTACGGCGTCTCAGGCGATGACTGGCTGAGGCGGCTCCCCGCGCTGATCGACGCGAGCCTGGCGCGCTGGGATCTTCGCCCCGACGGCGCCGCCCGGCACGGCGAGTGCGCGATCGTGGTGCCCGTCGTCGACCGCGAGGACACCCCGCTGGCCCTGAAGATCACCTGGCCCCACGTCGAGGCCGCCGACGAGCACCTCGCGCTGCGCCTCTGGGCAGGCGACGGCGCCGTCCGACTCGTGGCGGCCGCCCCGCACGACTTCGCCCTGCTGCTCGAGCGGTTGCACGACCGCTCGCTCACGTCGACCTCGATCCTGGAGGCGAGCGAGGAGATCGGCCGGTTGATGGTGCAACTGGACCGTCCCGCAACGGCCCAGTTCGACACCCTGGCGGCACGCGCCGAGCGCTGGCGAGCCAAGCTCGCCGCCCCGTGCGACCTGGTCCCGAGGCGGCTGCGCGAGCAGGCGTCCGGCTGGCTCGACGAGCTGCTGCTCACCCCGGGTGACCGCCTCGTGCACGAGGACCTGCACGACTCCAACGTGCTTGCCGCCGACCGGCAGCCCTGGCTTGCGATCGACCCGAAGCCGGTCGCGGGGGAGTGGGCCTACGGGGTCGCGCCGATCGTGTGGAACCGCCCCGACGCGGCCGCCCGCGCCGCGAGCCTGCGCACCCATGTCCGGTTGCGGGCCGAGATCGTGGCCGACGCGGCAGGCCTCGACCCGGAACGCGTCGGCGCCTGGACGCTGTTCCGGCTCGTGCTCAACGCCGTCGACGCGGCGGAGTTCGCGCCCGCCTCGGACGAGTTCCGGGGCCGGATGATCGCGCTCGCGAAGGCGTTCACCGACCCCCTCGTCTGACGGCGCCCGCCCGGCGGTGGGACCGGTCGGGCGTTGAGCAGCATTCACTTATCGACGGCGCTTCAGGGCATGTTGAACGTTCAAGGTCGGATCGAACGCGCATTGCTGCTCAACACCAGCCGTCCCCAGACTTTCCTCTCTTCCGCTTGTCGGCGGCGAGTTCTAGAGTTTCGTCCGCGGGTCGATTCGACCCCAGACGAAAGGCGGCATCCATGTCCATCCTGCTCAACCCCTACCTCGCCCTCGACGGCACCTGCCGCCAGGCCATGGAGTTCTACCAGTCGTTCCTCGGCGGCGACCTGTCCGTGATGACCTTCGGCGAGGCTCAGGGCGGCGCCGAGTTCCCCGGCTCCGAGCGCGTGATGCACTCCAGCCTGACCACCGACGACGGCATGGTCATCTTCGCAAGCGACACCATGGAGGGCATGCCGCAGAGCCAGGGCGACACCGTCGCGGTGTCCATCTCGGGCGACGACGACCGGCTCGCGGGCTTCTTCGCCAAGCTCTCCGAGGGCGGCCAGGCGCTGGTGCCCTTCGAGAAGCAGATGTGGGGCGACGTCTACGGCATGGTGCGCGACCAGTTCGGCGTGCTGTGGCACGTGAACCAACTCGGCCAACAGTGAGCCGGTGAACTGTCCGCCGCGGGCGGTAGGGTCACTCGGGTGCCAGAACCTGTGATCACCGCCCGCGGGCTGACGAAGCGCTACGGCGATGTCGTCGCCGTCGACGGGATCGACTTCGAGATCCCCCGCGGCGAGTCGTTCGGCTTCCTCGGGCCCAACGGCGCCGGGAAGTCGACCACGATGCGGATGATCGCCGCGACCTCGACCCCCACCGCCGGAAGCCTGACGGTGCTGGGGATGGACACCGCGCACCACGGTCCCGAGATCCGCGCGCAACTTGGCATCGTCCCGCAGGGCGACCTCCTCGACGAGGAACTGCGGGTCATCGACAACCTGATCGTCTACGGCCGCTACTTCGCGCTGCCCCGCGCCTACGTCAAACAGCGGGCCGAGCAACTGCTCGACTTCGCGCAACTCCGCGAGAAGCGCACCGCCCGCGTCGACGGGCTCTCCGGGGGCATGAAGCGGCGACTCACCATCGCCCGCGGCCTCATCAACAACCCGCGCATCATGCTGCTCGACGAGCCGACCACGGGGCTCGACCCACAGGCGAGACACATCCTCTGGGACCAACTGTTCAGGCTCAAGGAGGAGGGCACGACGCTCGTCGTCACGACCCACTTCATGGACGAGGCCGAGCAACTGTGCGACCGTCTCGTCGTCGTCGACCACGGCCGGATCGTCGCCGAGGGGTCGCCGTCGAGCCTGATCCGCCAGTACTCGACGCGCGAGGTGCTTGAGGTGCGATTCGGGTCCGGACGCAACGATGCGGCAGCCCTGGCCCTCGAGGGGATCGGCAGTCGCATCGACGTGCTCGCTGACCGGGTCCTGATCTACGACGACAACGGCGAGCACGCGCTGCAGGCCGTCATCGACCGCGGCCTGACGCCCGTCACCTCGCTGGTGCGCAGGTCATCGCTGGAGGACGTGTTTCTGCGGCTCACCGGCAGGAGCCTGATCGAATGAGCGCCCCGCACGCCGTGGACGCGGGACGGGCCGCCGACGTCGGGCGGGTCCGCCTGCTCGGGTGGTGGGCCGTCGTCGAGTACCGCGTCCGCATCCTGCGCGCCTTCTTCCCGTCGATCCTGATGGCGGCCGTCGGCTCGCCGATCCTGTACCTGCTCGGCCTCGGCGCGGGCCTCGGTGTCCTCGTCGACGACGGCAAGGGCATCGCGGGCGTCGACTACCTGACGTTCGTCGCGCCGGCGCTGGTGATGGCGACGGCCATGCAGACGTCGGCGCAGGAGAACACCTTCGGGGTCTTCGGCGGCTTCAAGTGGTCCAACGCCTTCACGTCGATGCGGCTGACCCCGATCAGCCCGGCCCAGATGGCCTTCGGGTTCCAGGTCTCGGTGCTCGCCCGGGTGGTCCCCGTGATGGGGTTCTACATCCTGGCGCTGTGGATCTTCCGGATCGGCGACCCGCTCGGAGCGCTGGTGCTGGTGCCGATCGGCGCGCTCCTGTCGTTGGCCGCCGGTTTCGCCGTGATGGCGTGGGTGTCGACGCAGAAGGACGAACGCGGCCAACTCTCGTTCATCGACCGGTTCGTGATCGTGCCGCTGACGCTGTTCTCCGGCACCTACTTCCCGCTCGAGACGCTGCCCGGCTACCTGCAGCCGATCGGCTGGATCTCGCCGCTGTGGCACGCCTCCGAGTTGGGGCGAGGCGCGCTCTACGGCGCGCCGATCGGGGCGACGATGACGGCGGTGCACCTCGGCTTCCTCGTCACGCTCGCCGCTGTCGGATGCTGGCTGTCCGTGCGCACCTTCCGGAGGAGGCTGGACGATTGAGTGACACGATCCAGGCGCCCGCGCCCCGCGTGCCCAAGCCGCTGCGCGGCATCTATGCAGGCAACACCCGCTCCGTCGTGGCGCGGGGGCTCAAGGTGGTCGCCCGCAACAACTACCTCGTCGTCCTCTCGGGATTCTTCGAGCCGGTGTTCTACCTGCTGTCGATGGGTCTTGGCCTCGGCGCCCTGATCGGCGGGGTGCAGTTCTACGGGCACGAGGTGAGCTATGCCGCCTACATCGCACCCGCGCTGATGGCCGTCTCCGCCATGAACGGCGCGCTGTACGACTCGACGAGCAACGTCTTCTTCAAGATGCGCTACGGCAAGATCTACGACCAGATGCTGTCGACATCGCTCGGCCCGATGGACGTGGCGCTCGGCGAGATCATCATGGCGCTGTTCCGGGGCCTGCTGTACGCGACGGCGTTCATGGTCGTCACCACGGCGCTCGGCCTGAACCTGTCGTGGACGGCGATCCTCGCGATCCCGGCCGCACTGATCGTGGCCTTCGGCTTCGCGGCGGTCGGGCTGACGGCGACCAGTTTCATGAAGGGCTTCCAGCATCTCGACCTGGTCTTCTTCGTGATGCTGCCGATGTTCCTGCTCTCGGCCACCTTCTTCCCCATCGAGGTGTACCCGGAGGCGGTGCAGTGGATCATCAAGGCGATGCCGCTGTGGCACGCCGTCGACATGATCCGGCAACTCACCACCGGCCTGATCCAGCCCTCGATCTGGGGCCACCTCGCCTACTTCGCCGTGATGATCCTGCTCGGCGTCACGCTGGCGACGCGCCGCCTGAAGGCGCTGTTCCTGCGCTGACGTCGTCATCGAGTCGCTCCTCCAGGCTGATCGTCAGGCGCTCAAGCGACTCGACGAGCACCCTTCGCTCCTCTGCGGACCAGTCGCTCAGCACCTCTCCGAACAGTGCCCTGGCAGCGTCGAGGCCCGACTCGAGCGTGCGGAGCCCCTCCTCCGTTACGCTGATGATCGCGACCCGGCCGTCCTGCGGGTCCGCTGACCGCGACACGAGGCCCGCCCGCTCCAGGCGCGCCACCTGCGAGGTCATGGTCGAGCGGTCCACCGCCTGCCAGTGAGCCAGTTGGGACACCCGGTTGGGGCCCTCCACCGCAAGGTGGCGCAGCAGCCACCCGTCGGTGGGGGTGAGGCGCGCGTCGTGGCCGTGCAGCGTCCGTTGCAGGTGGCCTCTTGACGCCAAACGGGTGATGTCTCCGAACACCACGCGTAGCCTGTCTGTCATCTCGATGACGTCGCGGTCCATTCCGTTACGCCTCTCTGCAGCATCGCATGTGGTTGGTACAATCAAACTATATCCGCACTCGAGCACCGGCGTCGCCCGCACCCGCTGACGACGCCACAAGGTAGGAACCATGACCGAGTCAGCCTCGCTGGCCGTCACACCCACTGACCCGACGCTGATCCCGGCCGAACAGGTCGCGCTGGAGGCAGAGGTCGATCCCGAGACGGGCCTCACGGCCGTGGAGGCGGCCGCCAGGCTGGAGCGCTACGGGCCGAACCAGTTGACGGCGGGGGACACCGAGCCCGCCTGGAAGCGGATGCTGAAGCAGTTCGCCGACCCGCTCGTCTACCTGCTGCTCGCCGCGATCGCCATCTCGACGATCGCCTGGGTCGCGGAGGGGGCAACGGGAGTCCCGGTCGACGCCATCGTCATCGCCCTGATCGTGATCGCCAACGCCGTGATCGGCTTCGTGCAGGAGAACAAGGCGGAGGACGCCGTCGCGGCGCTCGCCGACATGACGGCCGCCCACTCCACGGTGCTGCGCGACGGCAAGCTGGTCGACCTCGAGTCTGCCGGCATCGTGCCGGGCGACATCCTGGTGCTGTCCGAGGGCGACGCCGTCGGCGCCGACGCGCGCCTGCTGACCGCCTCCTCGCTGCGCGTCCAGGAGGCGTCGCTGACCGGCGAGTCCGAGGCCGTCACCAAGGACGCGGCCGCGCTGGATGCGGAGGTGCCGCTCGGCGACCGCCTCAACATGGTCTACAAGGGCACCGCGGTGGCCCGCGGCGTCGGACGCGCGGTCGTCACCGGCACCGGCATGGACACCGAGATGGGCCACATCGCGACCCTCCTCGACCGGACGAAGGGCGACAAGTCCCCGCTCGAACTCGAGATCGCCAAGATCTCCAAGGTGCTCGGCCTGCTCGTCATCATCATCGCCGTCGTCGTGATGGCGAGCGTCGCGCTGATCAACGGCGTCCGCTCGGTCGGCGACGCCGTCGACATCCTGCTGATGGGCGTCTCCCTTGCGGTCGCGGCCGTCCCCGAGGGGCTCCCCGCGATCCTCTCCCTTGTGCTCGCGATCGGCGTGCGGATGCTCGCTGGCCGCAACGCCGTCATGAAGGACCTGCACTCGGTCGAGACGCTCGGCGCCGTCAGCGTGATCTGCTCCGACAAGACGGGCACCCTCACCAGGAACGAGATGACGCTGCGCGAGGTCGTCACCGCCTCGGGCCGCGTCAAGCTGTCGGGCATCGGCTACGAGCCGACCGGCGAGATCCGGCTCCTCGGCCGCGGCGACGAGGTGATGGCCGAGGTGCAGCGCGTCATCGGCGCGGGCGTGCTCGCCAACAACGCCCAACTGGAGCAGGTCGACGGCCAGTGGCAGATCCAGGGCGACCCGACCGAGGCGGCCTTCCTGGTCGCCGAGCGCAAGATCGAGGGGCTCGGCGAACGGCTCTCCGGCTACCAGCGCCAGGGCGAGGCGCCGTTCGACTCCGAACGCAAGCTGATGTCGGTGCTCGGCAGCAACCCCGACCTCGGCCTCTCGCGCGTCTTCGCAAAGGGCGCCCCGGACGTGCTGCTCGAACGCTGCGTCGAGGAGCAGGTCGGCGGGGAGACGCGCCCGCTGAGCGATGAGCGGCGCGCCGAGATCTCCGGCCAGATCGTCGAGCTGAGCGAGGAGGGCTACCGCACGCTCGGCGTCGCGTGGCGCGAGGCGCAGGACGCCGACGCCGAGGGAGGCTTCGACGAGGCCTCGGAGCACGACCTGGTGTGGGCAGGCTTCGTCGGCATCATCGACCCGCCGCGCGAGGAGGCGACCGCCGCGATCAGCGAGGCGCACCGCGCGGGCATCCGCACCGTCATGATCACCGGCGACCACCCCGTCACGGCGGCAAAGATCGCCTCCGACCTCGGCATCGTGGAGGGCGAGGACCATCCCCGCGCCGTCACGGGCCGCGAGTTGGATGCTCTCGACGACGAGGGCTGGCGCGAGACCGTGAGCACCGTCTCGGTCTACGCGCGCGTCTCGCCAGAGCAAAAACTGCGGATCGTCGACGCGCTGCAGGAGCAGCAGCAGATCGTCTCGATGACCGGCGACGGCGTCAACGACGCCCCCGCGCTCAAGTCGGCAGACATCGGGATCGCGATGGGAATCACCGGCACGGAGGTGACCAAGGAGGCCGCCGAGATGATCCTCGGCGACGACAACTACTCCACCATCGTCGCCGCGGTGCGCCAGGGTCGCGTCATCTACGACAACATCAAGAAGTTCATCCGCTACCTGCTCAGCTCCAACATGGGCGAGGTCGCCACCGTCTTCCTCGGCGTGGTGCTCGGCGGCGTGATCGGGCTGGCCGACCCGGGCAACCCCGGCGCAACCGTCGTGCCGCTGCTCGCCACCCAGATCCTGTGGATCAACCTGGTCACCGACTCCGGGCCGGCCCTGGCGATGGGCGTCGATCCCGAGATCGACGACGTGATGGCGCGCAGGCCGCGCGGCTTCAACGACCGGATCATCGACGGCCACATGTGGTCGCGGATCATCGGCATCGGCCTCGTGATGGGCATCGTCAACCTCGTCATCTACGACCTGTCGCTGCCCGGCGGGCTGATCGGCGGGCTCGAGCACCTCGCCCCCGCGGGCCAGGAGTTCGTGGTCGCCCGGACGACGGTGTTCACCGCCCTGGTCTTCATGCAACTGTTCAACGCCATCAACAGCCGCGCCGACACCACGAGCGCCTTCAACCACCTGTTCACCAACAAGTGGCTGTGGCTCTCGTTCGCGGGCGTCATCGTCGGCCAGGTGCTCGTCGTCGAGGTGCCCGCGCTGCAGCAGGCGTTCGGGACGACGTCGCTCGACCCGCTGCACTGGGCGGTCGCGATCGGTGCAGGCCTCGTGGTGCTCGGCTACGAAGAGGTCGTCAAGCTGATCAGGAGGACGGCCGCGCGACGCGCCTGAGGGGCCGTGGACGAAGTCGGACCCACCTGAGACGATGGATTCGTGCCCAGGGGGTCGCCCGGGCGTGAGCCGGAGGAGGAGCCATGGCCAGTTGGGATGAGCTCAAGGCGTTCGTGCACCGCGAGTGGAACGCAACCGAGCTCGACGAGAACAACCTCCAACTCGTCTTCGAACTGCCGAGCCTGCGGTCGCAGGCCGTGGTGGTCGAGCACGCCTCCAACGAGGAGGCCGACTGGGTGAAGTTCAAGTCGGCCATCGGCCAGCTCAGCGAGATCGACCTGTGGACCGCAGCGGAGGCACTCGGCCGCAAGGTCGTCGGCGGCATCATCGTCGAGGAGGGCTACGTGGTGGTCGTCAGCGCGATGCCGCTGGCCAACGTCGACCGGACCGACATCGTCGAGACGATGTTCAGGGTCACCTCGATCGCCGACGAACTGGAGAACCAGTTCCTCGGCACGGACAGCGTCTGAGCCTCAGAGGCTCTCGCCCGGCAGCTCCGCGCCGACCTGGCGGCGCAGTTCGTCCATCGTCTCCATCACGGCAAGCGTCTCGGACCACGGCAGCAGTTCGGACTCGGTGCGGCCCTCCGCGAGCATCGTCGCGAAGTGCGCCGCCTCGTGGCAGAGCCCCTGGTGGCCCGTGATCGCAGGCGGTGCGGACTCGGTCACCGAGCCGTCGCGCGCGATCACCGCGACCTGCTGCGGCGCGTAGAACGAGCCGGGGAGCTCGATCCTCGCCTCGGAGCCGGAGATCAGCGCGACGGTCGGCGTCTTGGAGGCAAGGGTCGTGTTGACAAGCGCGTGCGCGTTGGGAGCGGACTCGTAGTCGCTCAGCAGGCCCGAGATCTGCCTGTCGACCCCGGTGAAGGCCTTGGTTCCCGCCGCCTGGATCCGCCCGGGTCGCCCAAGCACGAAGTGGCTGAACGAGACGGGGTAGACGCCGAGGTCGAGCATCGCGCCGCCGGCCTGCTCCGGGTCGAACAGGCGGAACGCCGCGTCCTCGGCGAACCACTGGCCGTGATCGGCGAAGACCGCCTCGATCTCGCCAAGCATCCCCGACTCAAGCACCTGTCGCACGATGTCGGTCGACGGCAGGAAGCGGGTCCACATCGCCTCCATGACGGCGACGCCCGCTGCGCCCGCCGCGTCGAGCAGTTCGCGCGCCTCGGCCGCGTTGCGCGTGAACGCCTTCTCGATGAGCACAGGCTTGCCCGCCTCGATGGCGAGCAGCGCGCCGCTCAGGTGCTCGCTGTGCGGGGTGGCGACGTAGACGGCGTCGATCCGGTCGTCGGCGGCGAGTTCCGCATAGCTTCCGTAGCTGCGCTCGGCCCCGAAGCGCTGCGCGAAGGCGCCCGCCCGCTCGCTGCTGCGCGATCCGACGGCCACCACGCGGCTGCGGGTGTTGGCGTGCAGCGCCTCCGTGAACCCGGTGGCGATGCCGCCGGGGCCGATCACGCCCCAGCGCAGCGGGGGAGCGGCCATCGGGTCGGGGATGCGGGAAGCAGGAAGCGAGTTCGTCATGGCCCCATTACAGCGTGCCTGGCCCTCCCGCGTCAGCGGGTCCGTGCAGGTGGCGGGAAGTCAGGCCTTGTCGCGGTTGTAGGCGGCCGTGAAGCGGTCCAGCAGATCCAGGAACTCGTCGGCCCGGTCGCCCAGTTCGCGCAGCGCCGCGCCGTAGCCGCCGAGCAGGTCGCGCATGTCCGCGTCGAAGGCGGCCGAGCCCTCGGGGGTCGGCTCGACGAGGAAGGCGCGGCCGTCCGGCCCGCGGTGGCGCTGGATCAGCCCGGAGCGGATCGCCGCGTTGACCTGCCTGTTGACGGTCGACTGCTCCAGTTCGAGGGCCTCGCCGACGTCGCGAAGGGTGCGGGGAGAGTCGACGGAGAGCAGCCACAGGAGGCGGGCCTCTGCCGGGTTCATCCTCAGCCGCTGGGAGATAGTCCGACGCTGCGTGTCGAAGCGGACGAGGAGTCCCGCGAGGCGGCGCTCGGGGGCCCGGGGCGCGTCGCTGCGCCTGTCCTGGTTTGCGGAACGGCTGGCCATGTAGGTAGCATACAACCGCATATGTAGGGTACATACATAGATAGGTCTTATGCGCAACGACACCCCCACCACCACAGACTCCACGCCCACCCGACGCGTCCCGGCGATCATCGTCGTAGGCGTCCTGTGCTTCGGCAGCCTCTCCGCGGCGCTCATGCAGTCGCTCGTGATCCCCATCCAGCGGGAACTGCCGCACCTGCTCGACACCACGGCCTCGAACGCCTCCTGGGTGGTGACGGCCACGCTGCTCGCCTCGGCCGTGACCATGCCGATCGCCGGGCGCTTGGCCGACATCGTCGGCAAGAAGCCGGTGCTGATCGCGTCGTCGCTGCTGCTGGTGCTCGGCTCGCTCGTCTGCGCGCTGTCCGGCACGCTCGCGCCGGTGCTGGTCGGACGGGTGCTGCAGGGCGCGTCGATGGGCTACATCCCGGTGGCGATCTCGATGGTGCGGGAGGTGGCGCCTGCGAGGAAGGTCAACACCGCCGTCGCAGCGGTGTCGGGGACCATGGGCGTCGGCGGGGCCCTCGGGCTGCCGCTGGCCGCCTGGATCGCCGAGGAGGCATCCTGGAACATGCTGTTCTGGGTCTCGGGTGGCCTCGCCGCCGTCGTCGCGGTGCTGTCGGTCGTGCTGCTTCCCAACCCCGACGACGCGCACCCGGCCCGCCTCGACCTGCTCGGCGCGCTCGGACTCGGCGTCGCGCTCGTCTCCGTGCTCGTGGGCGTGTCGAAGGGAAGCGAGTGGGGCTGGGGCGACCCGAAGACGCTCGGCCTGCTCGCCTTCGGCGTCGTGGTCGCCCTGCTGTGGGGATGGTACGAACTGCGCCACGAGGCGCCGCTGGTCGACCTGCGCACCACAGCCAAGCGCCCCGTCCTGATGACGAACCTGGCGGCGCTGCTGATCGGGTTCGGCATGATGGCGCAGTCCATCGTCGTGCCGCAGTTGCTGGAGATGCCCGGAAGCACCGGACACGGGCTCGGCCAGACGATCCTGCAGGCCGGCCTGTGGATGGCCCCCGCCGGCCTGATGATGCTGCTGTTCGCGCCCGTCTCCAGCCGCCTGCTGAGCGGCATCGGCGCCCGTGCGACCCTCGCGATCGGCGCCCTCGTGCTGTCGGGCGGCTACGTCCTCGCCGTCTTCCTGATGGGTGCGCCGTGGCAGTTGACGCTGGCCACCTGCGTCTCGTCGGCAGGCGTCGCGATCGGCTACGCCGCGCTGCCGACGCTGATCATGGACAACGTCCCCGAGGACGAGGCGGGCTCCTCGGTCGGCGTCAACGCGCTGATGCGCTCCATGGGCACCACCGTCGCGGGCGCCGTGATGGCCGCGGTGCTGGCCGGGCACAGCGTCACGGTCGACGGCGCCGCGGTGCCGAGCCTGACCGCCTTCCAGATCTGCTTCCTTGCCGGCGCGATCGCCGCGGCCTCGGGCGCCGCGCTGGCGCTGCTGGTGCCCCGCACCCGGAAGTCCCCGGCCGCCTCGGTCGTCCTGGAGGCCCAGCCCGCCCGTTAGTCGAGCGCCGTGGCCCGCTGGGGCTGGGTGAGGACTTGAGCATGTTTGGCTGCTCGTTGGGCGACACGCCGGGTTTGAACGATCAGATCCGAAACGAGTTACCAAACATGCTCAACGAGCCACCCGCACCGAACCCCCGGGTGGTCCGGCTCAGCGGGCCCAGGTCACGCGGCCGGCGCACACGGTCGCCCGGACGCGCATCGAACGCAGCCGGGCCGCGACCTCGTCGGCAGGGCCGGGGGCAAGCGGGTCCGACTCCAGCACCACGACGTCGCCCCGTTCGCCGGGCGCGATGCGGCCGCCGTCGGTCGACGCGGCGAGCGCCTCGGCGGCCGTCAGCGCCTGGTCCTGATGCCAGCCGGGACGCTCGTCCCCGCTGCGGTGCACCGCGGCGGACATCGCGAGCCACGGGTCCGGGGGAGAGACGGGCGCGTCCGACCCGAGCGCCAGCCGGGCGCCCGCGTCGAGCAGCGACCGTGCCAGGAAGCTGCGCCGACCGCGCCCGCCCCAGATCGCCTCGGTGAGGTCGCGGTCGTCCAGCAGGTGCGCCGGTTGCATGCTCGCCGTCACGCCCAACGCCGCGAAGCGGGCCACGTCCTCACGCCGCAGCAGTTGCGCGTGCTCGATCGAGCCGCGGGCACCGGTCGCCTCGAAGGCATCCAGCGCGACGGCGTTGGCGCGGTCGCCGATCGCGTGCACGGCGACCTCCAGACTCGATCCGGACGCGCGGCCGAGCAGGTCGCGCAGGTGCTCCGGGGTGAGGTTCGGCGCGCCAGAGGACTCTGAGCCGACGTAGGGCTCGCAGCACCATGCGGTCCGCGTCGACAGCGAGCCGTCGCTGATCACCTTCAGCGGCCCCATCGTCGCGAGGCCGGTGTCCTCGAGCGGCGCGCCGGTCCGCAGCCCTGCCGCGACGACCTCGTCGAGTTGATGCTCGTAGACGCCAGCCCGCACCCGCAGCGCGTCGAAGCCGGCCGCGATCCGCCGCGGCCAGTCCAGGTGCGCGTCGCTGAACTCCAGGTCCACGATCCCGACCAGCCCGCGCGAGGCGAGCAGGCGCGCGCCCGCGGCCTCCTCCGCGAGGCTGGGCGCGACGCCGGGCAGCGCGCCGAGGCCCGCAAGGACGGGGAACCACTCGGCCTCCTGCAGCGGCCCCGTGCGCGGCGGCAGGCCCGCGAGCCGCAACGCCGCCGAGTTCAGCCAACCGTTGTGCGCGTCGCCGGAGATCAGGAACACGGCCCGGTCGCCGCTGACGGCGTCGAGTTCCGCGACGGTGCCCGGGCGGGGCCAGCCTGCGCTGCGATGCCCGAAGCCGATCAGCGGCCGACCGGGCGACACGGGCTCCGCCGCGATCAGCCGACACACGCCCTCGGCGTCGTCGGCGGAGGACACGTCCAGCCAGGCGCGCGAGCGCACCCACTGGCCGAAGTGCACGTGCGCGTCCCACAGGCCCGGGATCAGCCACCCGTCGCCAGCATCGAGCACCGTGGCGTCGCCTCCGTCGAGCCCAGGACCGAGCTCGACGATCCGGCCGTCGACGACGCGGATGTCGGCCGCGCGACCCGACCCGACGAGCCGTCCCCCGCGGATCAGCAGCGCGCTCATCGCGGCGTCGCGGCCTTGGGCGGGGTCAGCGCCGGGGTCAGCAGCAGGGCGACGACGGCGGCGACCGGGATGGTGATCAGGGCCCAGCGGATGCCGACCGAGTCGGCGACCAGGCCGATCAGCGGCGGGCCTGCGAAGAAGCCGACGCGCATCAGCCAGGTCACGAACGTCAGGCCGTTGCCGTGCGCCATGCCGGGCAGTTCGTCGGCGGCGTGCATCGCCATCGGGATCGCCGTCGCGATGCCCCAGCCCGCGCAGGCGAAGCCGATCAGGGTGGAGACGGCGGACGGGAACGCCACCGCGACCGCCATGCCGAGGCCCGCGATGATGACGCCCTGCGTCACGGCAAGGCGCGGCCCGATCCGGTCGGTGAGCGCGTCGCCGGTGAACCGGCCGATCACCTGGGCGCCCTGCAGCGCAACGAAGGCCATGCCGACCACGAAGGGGGTCACCTCGAACATGGAGTCCATGTAGACGGCACCCCAGGAGGCGCCCGAATCCTCGATCAGCCCCACGGAGGCGCCGAGCAGGCCGAGCGCGATCAGGCGTGGCACCCAGCGGCGCGGGATGCCGCGCGAGACCTCGACCTCGGCGGCCGCGGGCTCCGCGTCGGCGCCCTTCAGCAGCAGCGTCTTCGCGTAGATCGCCATCGCTCCGAACAGGACGAAGGCGACGGCGGCCTGGATCCAGATCGGCAGCCGGGCCTGCGCGGCGATGGAGCCGAGGAAGCCGCCGGAGACGGCGCCCACGGACCACCAGCCGTGCAGGCCGTTGAGGATCGAGGAGCCGTAGAGCTTCTGGACGCGCAGCCCGTGGGCGTTCATGGAGATGTCGCTGATCGCGTCGAAGCCCGCCATCGCCAGGATGCCGAGCGCGAAGACGGGCCAGATCGCGGCGTTGCCGTAGACGCTCAGCATCGCGAGGCCGAGCAGCGCCGTGACGAGGTTGACGCTTGCGGAGGAGTACCTGCGGATCAGGCGGGCGGTGAACAGCCCCGCGATCAGACCGCCGAGAGGGCCGAGGCCGACGACGAGCCCCCAGCCGAGATCGCCCAGGCCGAGCGAGGCCTTGATCTCCGGGTAGCGGGGCAGCAGGGACGCGAATCCGACGCCGTTGAGCCAGAACATGATGGTGACGCCCCATCGGGCGCGCACGATCTCGCGGGTGGGTGCCATCCGGCCCCCCTCGGGCTAGGGCGCGAGGGCCTCGAGAACCACGCGCGGATCAGGATTGGTGTGCGGCTCGCCGTCGATCACGACCGTCGGCACCGTCTCGTTGCCGCCGTTGACGCTCGCGACAAACGCGGCAGCCTCAGAATCCTGCCAGATGTTGATCCACTGCGCAGCATCGCCCCTGCCGCCGAGCGCCACGCGCAGCCGCTCACAGAAGGGGCAGCCCGGCCGCCAGTAGACGACGACCCTGCGGTCCTCGTCGGGCAGCGCCATCACGTCCGACATCGTCTTCGACCTTCCACGCGACCACGGGCTGACCCACCAGGCCACCAGACAGCAGCACAGGAAGATCAGCACCCACCAGATGCTGAACCGCCAGCCGCTGACAAGGCCACCGACGACGACGCCGACGGCGGGCCAGGTCACCCACATCCAGCGATCCATGCAGACAGCCTAAGGGCCGATCAGTGCCCGAACGAGCTGGCGTCCCTGCCCAACGCCGTCTCGAGTTGCAGCAACTCGTCGACCATCTCGCGCGGCAGCCGCCAGCCGAACGTGTCGAACCAGCGCCCGATGCGGGGCACCTCGTCTCGCCACTCGTGCTCCTGGTAGGCAAGCACGCCGTGCAGGTCGGCCTCGGAGATGTCGAGCCCTTCGACGTCGAGTGCCCCGTCTGCGGGCAGGTAGCCGATCGGGGTCTCGACGGCGTCGACATCGCCGTCGATGCGCTGCGCGATCCACTTCAGCACCCTGGAGTTCTCGCCGAAGCCCGGCCACATGAAGCGGCCGTCCGCGTCGCGCCGGAACCAGTTGACGTAGAAGATCCGGGGCAGCTTGTCCGCGTCGGTGTTGGAGCCGACGTCGATCCAGTGCTGCACGTAGTCGGCCACGTGGTAGCCGATGAAGGGCAGCATCGCCATCGGGTCGCGGCGCAGCACGCCAACGGCTCCCTTCGCGGCCGCCGTCGACTCCGACGAGCAGGTCGCGCCCATGAAGACCCCGTGGCGCCAGTTGCGCGACTGGGTGACGAGCGGGACGGTGTTCTCGCGGCGCCCGCCGAAGATGATCGCGTCGAGGGGGACCCCGTTCGGGTCGTGGTATTCGTCGGCGAGGATCGGGCACTGCTCGATGGGAGTGCAGAAGCGGCTGTTGGGATGCGCCGCCTTCTCCTCCGGTCGACCGCCCTCCGGGCCGGTCGCACCGTGCCAGGGACGGTCCTTCCAGTCGCGCAGCAGTTCGGGCTTCTCGGGCGTCATGCCCTCCCACCACACGGCACCATCGGGCGTCAGGCCGACGTTGGTGAACACCGAGTTGCCCGCCTCGATGGAGCGCATCGCGTTGGGGTTGGTCTCGTAACTGGTGCCGGGGGCGACCCCGAAGAAGCCCGTCTCCGGGTTGGTCGCGTACAGCCGGCCGTCGTCGCCGAAGCGCAGCCATGCGATGTCGTCGCCGAGCGTCTCGACCCTCCAGCCAGGGATGGTCGGCTCCAGCATCGCGAGGTTGGTCTTGCCGCAGGCGGACGGGAAGGCCGCTGCGATGTTGAACACCCGTCCCTCAGGCGAGGTGAGCTTCAGGATCAGCATGTGCTCGGCCAGCCAGCCCTCGTCGCGGGCCATCACCGAGGCGATCCGCAGCGCGTAGCACTTCTTGCCGAGCAGCGAGTTGCCGCCGTAGCCGGATCCGTAGGACCACACCATCTTCTCGTCGGGGAAGTGGACGATGTACTTGGTCTCGTTGCACGGCCACGGCACGTCGCTCTGGCCCTCGGCCAGCGGCATCCCGACCGAGTGCAGGCAGGGCACGAAGTCGGCGCCGGAGGCCTCAAGCGCTGCGAGCACGTCGGCTCCCATCCGCGTCATGATCCGCATCGACAGCACCACATAGGCCGAGTCGGAGACCTCAACCCCGAACTTCGGGTCGGCGGCATCGAGGTGCCCCATGCAGAACGGCATCACATACATCGTGCGGCCAGCCATGCAGCCGTCGTACAGGTCGCCCATGATGCGCTTCATCTGGACGGGGTCCATCCAGTTGTTCGTCGGCCCCGCGTCGCGCTCGTCGTTCGAGCAGATGAAGGTCTGGTCCTCGACGCGGGCGACGTCGTCGGGGTCGGTGCGGGCGTACACCGAGTTGGGAAGCAGTTCGTCGTTGAGCCGCACCAGGGTGCCGGAGGCGACCAGCGCGTCGGCGAGCCGCGCGGCCTCCTCGGCGGAGCCGTCGCAGTAGTGGATCGCGGCGGGCTTGCACAGGTCGACGACCTCGTCGAGCCAGGCGAGCAGGCGGGGATCGGTGGGAGCGGTGCCGGTGCTTGGAAGCTCCCGGCGGCGAGTCTTGGATTCGGTGAGCATCGGTCTCCTCGTTCGAACCTGCGTCGTCGTGGAGCGGTTCTCTCCATCGTCACACTACCGAACCCGCCGTCGGGCTTCACATCGCTGGCGTGTCGCGCGCTGGTAGTCTCGCGACTGTGCGTATCGCCCTCAAACTAGCCGTTGTCGTCTCCGTGGCGGCCGCCCTCGGCGGCTGCACCGCGGAGCAGGCACCGTCGACGCAGCCGACCTCGCCCGTGGCATTGAGCCCCGCGTCGACGCCCGCGTCGCCCGATCCGGCGCCCGTCGCGAGCCCGACGGCGGAGCCGACCGAGTTGGAGCCGTTGGCCGAGACGCCCACCCCGACGCTTCCTCCGGTCGCACAGCCGACGAAGGTCGGCGGCCCGTGGACCCCAGTGGACGTCACCGTCACCGACGCCGAGCAGGTCAAGGCGGCCGACGCGCTGCCCGAGACCTTCCGCACGTTCCTTGCCTCGCGGGTCGGCGTCGAGGACGACGCGGGCTGCACCACCTCCGAGGTCGTCGTCAAGGCCATCCATCCCGACGGCTTCGCCTTCGGCTCGGAGGAGAGCGACTGCGGAGGCGGGCAGGTCATCTGGGGCATCGACGAGGGCGCCTGGCACTACATCAACCAGTTCGAGGACGCCATCCCCTGCACCGAGTTCGTCACCAACGAGGTGCCCCCGGGCGCGCCGGGGCTGAGGTGCCTCGACGAGAACGGTGACGCCAAGGACTTCTGAGCCCGCCCGTGCGAATGTGGTCGCTCAACCCGAGCCTGCTCGACCGCCAGGGGCTGATCGCCTGCTGGCGCGAGTCGCTGCTCGCGCAGGCCGTCCTGGCGGGCCGCACCGCGGGCTACCGGCACCATCCGCAACTGACGCGGTTCCGGGACTCCGCCGAGCCGATGGCGGCGATCGGGGCCTACCTGACGGGCCTGGCCGACGAGGCGACCGTGCGGGGCTACCGCTTCGACCGGACGCGCATCGACGGCCCCGTTGAGTCCGCGCCGATCAGCGTGACCAGCGGGCAACTGCTGCTGGAACGCGAGCACCTGACGGCGAAGTTGCGCCTCCGTTCGCCCGAGTGGCTTGCACGCCTCGAGGCCGCCACGACGCCGCATCCGCTGTTCGTGGTCGTCGACGGCGGGCCCGAGCCTTGGGAGCGGGCCTCGGCAGGCTGAGGCGCCGACTCAGGAGCCGTCCACGCCCGCGACGAGGTCGCGCAGCGCGGCGTCGGGGGAGCGGCCCAGGTCGAGCAGTCGCCCGTCCCGGTACGCCTCGAACACGCGCGGATCGATGTAGCTGGACCGGGCGACCGCGGGCGTGTTCTGCAGCGCCTCCGACGCGGCCTTGGCGGCGGCGACCTCCGCGTGGTGGGCGGCCGTCTCGCCGTCGGCGAGACCGGTTCGGGCCAGGGACTCGGCCGCCGCGATGGTGCCGCGGAGGGTGCGGAAGTCCTTGGCCGTGTAGGGGCCTCCGGTGATCTCGTGGAGGTAGGCGTTGACCTCCGCCGGGTCGAGGTGGTGCAGGTCGCCAGCGGCGTGGTAGCGCAGCAACCGATCCTCCGGGTCTCCGTCCAGGAGGGTCGCGACGGCCTCGGCCAACTCGAGGTCGGTCATGTGCATCACATCGTGTTTGTGTGACTTCGCCGGGAAGTGCAGCGTGACGTGGTGCCCTTCGACGGTGACGTCGCGCTGCTGCAGCGTCGTCAGGCCCCGGCTGCCGTAGCGCTCCAGGTACTCGATCGACCCGACCCGCGGCGAGGCGTCGTCGAGGAACCGGAAGGCGACCGCAAGCACCGGTGCGAGGGCTCTGCCGGCTGGGACAGGTCGCGGGTGGCGCGGCCCCGGGCCGCGGGGAGGGCCGCCGCCAGGTGGAGCATCCTGGCGAACTTGTGCTCGGCCCGGTCCTGCTTCCAGCGTTCGTGGTAGCGGTACTGCTCCCTGCCGTCCGCGTCCACGCCGACGGCCTGGATGTGGCCGAGCGGGTCGGCGCAGATCCACACCTTCGTCCACGCGGGAGGCAGCGCGAGGGCCTTGATCCTGGCGAGGTCGGCCGCGGAGACCGCCGCGCCGCCCGGCCCGCGGTACTCGAAGCCTTGCCCGTCCCGGATCCGGGTGATCCCTGGGTCGGTGCCGGGTGCGACGCGGTGCAGGGTCTCGTTCATCTGACCAGTATCCGGCGGCGAACCGGGGAGGGTGGGTAAACGGCCAGGTCAACGCAGAAGGCCCGGCTCGCGATGAGCCGGGCCTTGCTGGTGAGACTGGTCGGGGTGACAGGATTTGAACCTGCGGCCTCGTCGTCCCGAACGACGCGCGCTACCAAGCTGCGCCACACCCCGATGGCCCGTGGGCCACCGGAAATATTAGCCGACGGTGACCCGAATCGCGAACTGGGTCTCAGGCGGTTCGCGGCAGCAGCGTGAGCAGGGTGACCTCGGGGCGGTTCGCGAAACGGTAGGGCGCGAACGGGGAGGTGCCGAGACCGCCCGAGACGTGCAGGTGCGAGCGCCGTCCGCCGGAGTCGTGCGTCGACAGCCCCTTGACCCGCTTGCGGTCGATGTCGCAGTTGGTGATAAGGGCCCCGTAGCCGGGGACGCAGACCTGGCCGCCGTGCGTGTGGCCGGCGAAGATCAGGTCCATGCCGTCGCCGGTCATGGCGTCGAGCAGTTTCAGGTACGGCGCGTGCGTGACGCCGACGTTCAGGCCGGCCTCCGCGTCGGCCGGGCCCGCGACCTGCGGGTAGTCGTCGCGGCCGTGGTGGGCGTCGTCGGTGCCCCGGAACGCGATCCTGGTGCCCGCCACGTCGAGGGTTGCGCGCCTCTCGGTCAGGTCGACCCAGCCGAGGTCCTCGAAGCCGTCGCGCAGGTCCTCCCACGGCAGGTCCGCGGGCTTGGCCTGGCCTGACTGCGAGCGGCCGTGGATCAGGTAGCGAAGCGGGCTCTTGAAGACGGGCGCATGGTAGTCGTTCGAGCCGAACACGAACACGCCGGGGATGCCGCGCAGCGGGGAGAGCGCCTCCAGCAGCGGCGAGATGGCGGCCTTCGAAGAGATGTTGTCGCCGGTGTTGACCACCAGATCGGGCTTGAGGCGCACGAGGGCGCGGATGAAGTCGAGCTTGCGCTCCTGGTGCGCGCCGAGGTGAAGGTCGCTGATGTGCAGCACCCGGACGGGGTCGCTGCCCGGGGCGAGCACCTCGGCCTCGACGCGGCGCACGGTGTACAGGTGGGCCTCGATCAGCCCCCAGCCGAAGCAGGCGCCCCCGAAGGCCGCGAGGGCCGTGACGGCCCTCGCGATGGGATGGGTCATCAACGGTTCGGGTTCGGCGGTGGGGCGATCGTCGCGGGGGCCGCAGGCGGCGCCTGGGTCGCGGGTGCCGACGGCGGCGGAGCGGTCGGCTTCGGCTGCGGCTTGGGCCCCTTGGAGATGCGCAGGTAGATCGTCGAGAACTTCTTCGCCGTCTTGCCCGCGTCGACGCCGAGGTAGGCGCCCTCACGCGCGTCCGAGTAGACGTAGCGCCGAGCAGTGGAGAAGCCCGCGGCCTCCAGCGTGCGCTTGGCCTCCTCCATGCCCATGCCCCTGGTCGACGGCACTGCCACCCTCTCGCCCTCGAGGATCTTCTTCGACGGGGCCGTGAACTTCGTCTTCGGCTTACCCTCGAGCGCCGACTTCATCGCGGGGCGCCAGATCTTGCCCGCGTCGCCGCCACCGGAGCCGTTGAGGCGCCCGCCCTTGACCCGGACGCCGTCGACGCTCTTGCGGTGCGACTTGTAGTAGTCGTGGGTCTTGTCGATCGCGATCATCGCGACGCCCGCCATCTCGGGGGTGTAGCCCGCGTACCACACGGCGGCCGCGCCGTTGGTGGTACCGGTCTTGCCCGCCTCGTCGCGTCCGTCGCGAATCGCCGCCGGGCGGCCGGTGCCCTGCAGGGCCACCGACTTGAGGATGTGGTTGACGCCGTCGGCGACTTCCTTCGGGATCGTCTGCTTGCAGTTGGCGGACGGGACCGCGACCTCCTTGCCGTCACGCGCGGTGACGGACTTCAGGATGATGGGGTCGCAGTGCACGCCGCGGTTGGCGAAGGTCGCGTAGGCCTCTGCCATCGACAGCGGGGTGACGTCGGCGACGCCGAGCACGAACGAGGGGATGTCCTGCATGGTGCGCAGGTCCTTGCCGTCGGCAAGCTTCACGCCCGCGTTCTTGGCCATGTCGATGCCTGCGCAGATGCCGGTGTCGCGCTCCAACTGGATGAAGTAGGTGTTCACCGAGTTCCGGGAGGCGGCCATCATGTCGATGACGCCGTAGCCCTTCTTGAACTGGTTCTGAGGCGTCCAGTCCTGGTTGAACTTGAACGGGCCGGTGCAGTTCTTGAACGTCGAGCCCTTGAACTGCATGGTGCCCGGCGAGTCGTAGGTCTTGTCAGGGGTCATGCCCTGGCTGAGCGCCGAGGCGAGGATGAACGGCTTGAATGTCGAGCCGGCCTGGAAGCCCTCGATGCCGCCCATGCCCTTCTCGACGTTGTAGTTGTAGTAGCTCTCGCCCTTGCCCTTGTCGTCACCCATCACGGGCCGCGACTGCGCCATGGCCACGATCAGGCCGGTGCTCGGCTGGATCAGCACGGAGTTGGCGAGCACCGGGTCGGTCGGGGCGACCATCGAGGCGACAGCGGCCTCGGCCGAGGCCTGAGCGGCCGGGTCGATCAGCGTGTGGATCTGCAGGCCGCCGCGGTTGAGGTAGTTGGTGCGCTCCTGCTCGTCCTTACCCATGCTCGGCATCTTGTCGGAGAGGAGGGTGCGCTTCACGTAGTCGCAGAGGAACGGGTACGGCGACGACACGCAGCCCTTGGCCGTGCGCTGCACCTTCGCGGGGTCGAACGTGACCTCAGCCTTGGCCGCGTCGACATCCTCCTTCGACGCCATGCCCCACTTGACCATCTGGTTCAGGACGACGTCGCGGCGGTCCATCGCCTTGTCGAGGTTCTTGGTCGGGTTCAGCGCGACCGGGTTCTGCACCAGGCCCGCCAGCATCGCCGACTGGCCGAGCGTCAGGTTCTTCGCGTCGACGTTGAAGTAGTGCTTGGCGGCGGCCTGCACGCCGTAGGCGCCGTCGCCGTAGTAGGCGATGTTCAGGTAGCGCTCGAGGATCTGGTCCTTCGTGAGGCGCTCCTCAAGCGCCATCGCGTAGCGGGCCTCGATGATCTTGCGCTCGATGCTGACCTCGTCTGCCTTGCGGCGGGCGACCTCGTCGTTTGCGGCGACAGCCATCTCGATGCGGACCATCTTGACGTACTGCTGCGTCAGCGTCGACGCGCCCTGGGTGTCGCCCGCGATGGTCTTGAGGAACGCTCGCCCGAAGCCCTGGAAGTCGATCGCGCCGTGCTCGTAGAAGCGGTGGTCCTCGATCGCCAACTGGGCGTCCTGCATGTTCGGGGAGATCTCGCTGAGCGGGACGTAGACGCGGTTCTCGTCGAAGAACGTCGCGAGCAGCTTCCCGTCGGCCATGAACACCTCGGAGCGTTGGTGCTGCGGGGGTGTCTCGAGGTCGGCGGGGATGTCGTCGAGCGCGCTCACTGCCATCTTTGCTCCGCTACCCAGCAGGGCGGTGAACGGAACCGCCAAGCCCGAGACGAGTAGACCGGCAAGCACGCTGACCGCCAGGAACATCAGGAATGAGTAAGCCTTCTGGCTGAGGGAGGCAGACTTCATGGCGCCTATCTTACGTGACGAGCCCCAAGACCCCGGTTTCGCCCTTGACAGGGGAATTTGAGAAAAATGGCACTGTTGCGTTGCGCGGTGGATGCGCTAGCGTCTGTGGCACACGGACTGCGCGAAGGAGGGCAGCACATGTCTCTTGCGGAAGCTAGCGAATGGACGCTGCAGGCCAAGTGTCGAGATTTGGCAGACGCACTCTTCCCGGAGGGTAAAGACCAGAAACGGGCTAGATCGGTGTGCATGGGGTGTCCGGTCCGATCCGAGTGCCTCGCCGAGGCCCTGGACAACCAGATCGAGTGGGGTGTCTGGGGTGGCATGACCGAACGTGAACGGCGGGCGCTGCTGCGCTCAAGGCCCGACATCGAGTCCTGGCACGACGTGCTCGTCAACTACGGCGACTCGTCCGACGCGACGATCAGGATCTTTCCGAGTCATCGGCTGAGCTGAGTCGCCCCGGCGGCTCAGTCACGCATGTAGCGCTCGGGGATGGCGACCTCACGGCCGACGTCCCATGGCCTGTCCCAGCCGGCCAGCTCGAGCACCCAGTCGACCAGGTGCGCCGTCAGGCCCCAGATGAACTGCTCGCCGAGGATGAAGGCGGGGCCGGTGAAGCCGCTCGGATGCTTGCCCGTGACCCGCACCTCGGCCGAGGCCAGTTGCGAAACCCGGTAGTTGTGCACTGCCCCGGTCTCGGCCGGGTCGACCGCGTGCAGTCGCTGCCCGCCGTCCCAGGTGCCGATGACGGTCGTCACGTCGTAGCGGGAGGCGGGCACCCACAGTGGCGGCAGCTCCCCGAGCAGCAGCACCCGCGCCGGATCGAGACCCGTCTCCTCGTTTGCCTCCCGCAGCGCGGTGGCCGCCCTGTCGACGTCGCCCGGGTCGACCCTTCCTCCGGGCAGCGCGATCTGCCCCGCGTGCCTGCGCAGCGTCTCGGCACGTGTCACGAACGTGAGACTCGGGTCAGGCGCGTCGGTGAACAGCATCAGCACGGCGGCGGAGCGTTCCCCCTGCGGTGTCCGGTCGAGGCCGATCGAGCGCACCGGCGGTGGGGTCACCAGCGCGCGTTCCAACTGTCGGAAGGTCGGGTCCGTCACGACGACACCCCCAGGTACTCGTGGGCGAGGTCGCGCAACTGCTGCTCCGATTCGAGCACCCCCGGGTGCACGCCCGCGATCCTGCCGTCGGCGGTGACGAAGATCGTCGTCGGCAGCCCCGGGACCCGCAGTGGCCCCTGCAGCGACTTCGTCTGATCCATCACGTGCGGGTAGCGCCAGCCGACCAGGTCGGCGAACTCGAGGGCCCAGTCGGGCTTGTCATCGTCGTAGTTGATGCCGAGGAATCCGACGCCCTCCATGTCGGCGAGCGCCGCGCGCAGGTACGGCGCCTCCTGCCTGCACGGCGCGCACCACTGCGCCCACAGGTTGATGATCATGGGTTCGCGCGGGAGCCCCGCCAGGTTGACGACGGTGTCGCTGCCGAGGCACAGCAGCGCCGTCCTTGGCAGCCCTCCGTCGACCTGTTCGGCGTCCGGGTCGGTCTCGGGGCAGTCGGGCAGCCCGTAACCGACGCGCAGTTCCTCGAGTCGCTGCTGGGGGACGGGCGGGCTGGCAGGCATGCCGGTCGGGATGGAGGGCGCACAGGCCGCCAGCAACAGCGTTGCCGCGGCGGCCACCAGTAGCGACTTGGTCCTCATCGCCACCGAGCGTACCCGTCAGGCGCGCGGCTCCCGAATGAGCGCGGCCGCCTTGACGGGGTCCTGCTCTCCGAGGTCGCGGCTGGGGCACAGGTCGTAGACCACGCATGCCCCGCAGGCCGGGTTGCGGGCATGGCAGCAGCGACGACCGTGCCAGATGACCCGGTGGCACACCATCACCCACTCCGACGGCGGGAACAGGTCGCCCACCGCGCGCTCCACCTCGTCGGGCTTGGTGCTTGAGACCCAGCCGAACCGGTTCGACAGCCGGATCAGGTGCGTGTCGGGCGTGATGCCCGGCACCCCGAGGGCGTTGCCGAGCACCACGTTGGCCGTCTTGCGCCCCACGCCGGGAAGCGTGACGAGCTCGTCGAGCGTGCCAGGCACCTCGCCGTCGAAGTCGTCGACGATGCGGCGCGCGGCGGCGATGATGGCGGCGGTCTTGTTCCGGAAGAAGCCGACCGGTTGGATGATCTCCTCGACGTCAGAGGCCTCCGCCTCCGCGAGGGCCCGCGCGTCCGGGTAGCGCCGGAAGAGGTCCACCGTCACGGCGTTGACGCGCCGGTCGGTCGACTGGGCCGACAGGATGGTGGCGATCAGCAGCTCGTAGGCCGAGGTGAAGTCCAGCTCGGCCCGTGCGTCGGGGTACTCGGCCGCGAGCGCCTGGTTGATCGCCTCCGGCTGGTCCATCAGGCCTCGACGACCAGTTCCAGTTCGACGGCCGCGTCGAGCGGGAGCACGGAGACCCCCACGGCGCTGCGGACGTGGACGCCCTGCTCACCGAAGATCTCGCCGAGCAGCAGCGAGGCGCCGTTGGCGACCGCAGGCTGGCCCGTGAACTCCGGGTCGCTCGCGACGAAGACCACGACCTTGACGATGCGTCGGATCCGGTCGATCCCGCCAGCCAGGTCGGCGACGGCCGCAATGGCGTTCAGCGCCGCGACCCGGGCAGCGGCAGCGGCGTCCTCGGGGGAGACGTCCCGGCCGACCTTGCCGGTCGCCGTCAGGGCGCCGTCAACCATCGGGAGCTGGCCGGAGGTCCAGATCTGGTCGCCCGTCCTGGTGGCGGGAACATAGGCGGCGACGGGGGCCGCGACGGGCGGCAGCTCGATGCCCAGCCGCTCAAGGGCCTCGGAGAACGCCATCACTGGGCGATCGGGCGCTTGAAGTAGCCGACCAGCGTGTCGGGGTTCGGGCCGGGCGCGAGCTGGATCAGTTCCCAGCCCTCAGAGCCGAAGTTGTTGAGCAACTGCTGTGCCACGTGCGAGAGGATCGGCGCGACGAAGTATTCCCATTTGGTCATGGGGCTAGCCTGCCAGGTCGGCTGGCGCGCCACCAGTGCGCGCCGAGGCCGGGACCTGGTGGTCAGGTCAGGGCAGGTCGCCCTCTTCCGCGTCGCGGAACCGGGGCAGGTTCGACGGCTTGATGGCAACGTCGGAGCCCTTGCCGCGGGAGGCGATCGCGTCGACGACCGCGTCGAGGGTCGCCTTTGCCTCGCTGATGGTCGCCTCGGGCTTCTTGACCTGGGAGAACTTGCCCCTGCCGAGCGTGAACAGCACCCCAGCGATGAGCACGGAGAACAGCACCGAGATCACGAAGCCGAGCGTGAAGGAGGCCCACGGGCCGATGGGGGTGATCGAGTGCAGCAGCAGCCCCATCGCGAGCGCCACGACGATCACCAGCATCCACAGCGCGTGGAAGAGGAACACGGCGGCCCCGGCGAAGAACCCGGCACCCATGCCCGCGGCCTTCGCCGTCGGCTTGAGTTCCGCTGCCGCCAGCTCGGACTCCTTGGAGACGAAGTCGGCGACGGCGTCCTTGATCTCCACCAGTGGGTGGCGTGGCTCGATTGGCATGGCGCTCCTTCCGCAGGTGCCAGCCTAGTGCGGTCTGCGCGCCCTCACTACCCGTGGGGGTCAGATCGGGTCACAACGGGATGGCGAGCGCGCTCTCGGGAAGCACCACGGGGCCGGTCAGTTCCTCGTGATTGACCCATGCCCGGCAGCACACCATCTGGAAGGGCAACCGCAGGCTCTCGCCGGGGCGCACCGCGCCGTCGAACAGCTCGCTGACCTGGGACAACAGTCCCGCCAGCTGGTCGGGGGCCAGGTTGGCGGCCAGTGGTTGGGCCCGCACCAGGTTGAGCAGGTCCTCGTGGCTGACGTCCTGCCACACCCTGAATGCCCGCTCCTCGACCTCGGGGAAGTATTTGCTCTCACGCAGTCGGGCGAGGCTCTCGTGGCCGTAGTTGCCCTTCATGGCCATCGGGTCGAAGCGTCGCAGCAGCGCTGCGAGCCTACGCACCCAAGGCACCGAGTCGTCGCGGATCAGGTAGGAGGCGCTCAGGCAGCCGCCGGGGCGCAGCACCCGCGCGATCTGGGGGAGCGCCTCGGCCAGGTCGAACCTGTGGAGCCGCTGGTGAGTGAAGACGACCTCGAACTGGAACGGGTCCGTCGGGATCGCCTCGGGGCGGGCCAGCAGCGCCGTGATCCGAGGCATCGCGTTCAGCGAGCCGACCACGCGCGGGTCGTCGCTGAGCGCGAACACCGAGTGACCCGCCTTGTCGAGGCGCTTGGGCCAGGCCACGTCCCCGGTCAGCACCAGGCCGCGGACACCTCGCCACACGGACAGCCAGTCGACGGCCTCGGTGGGGATGGCTGTTCGGCTCATGGTGTCCTCTCGGCGGTCGGTAGGGTCCGAACCAGGGTAACCGGGTCGCGTGGGAGTTGGCGCGAGCGACCCGGGGATATCCACAGCCTGCGGGATGACTGGGACGCCCCGGGGGACGCGGCCGATAACGGGGCATGGAACCACACGTGTTGCTGTGCACCCGGGACCCTTCTGTCGCCGAGGCCGTCGAGGTGAGCGCCGCGACGCAGCAGATCGAGCTGAGGGTCGTGTCGGACGCGGCCGAACTGCGGGCGGCCTGGCCGTCCGCGGGGGTGCGGCTGCTGGGGGTGGACGCGGCCGCGCGCTGGGGTCCCGTCGGCCCCGGTGAGGCGTACGTCGTCGGAGGGCCTGCCGCGGAGTTGGCGCGCTGCTCGGCGGAGCTGAGCCTGCCCGTGCTTCCCCTGCCGGACGAGTCGGGGCGGCTGGCGGCCGTGCTGGCGGGCGCGGCGCGCGGCCCGACGCGTGGAGGTCGCGTGGTCGCGCTGATCGGGGCCTCCGGGGGGTTGGGTGTGAGCACGCTGGCCGCCTCGCTCGCGCTGCTTGCCGCCAGGTCCGGCACCTCGGCCGCGGTCGTCGACCTGGCGCGGGCCAGCGGCGGCCTTGACCTGTTGCTGGGGGCCGAGACCCTTGAGGGGGTGCGCTGGCCCGACCTGGCGTTGGCGCGCGGGGAGTTGGGAGACCTGCGTCCCCTGCTCCCGCAGGTCGCAGACGTTGCGCTGCTCGCGCAGGCCCGCGGGTCGGGGCCTCCACCGTCGGAGGAGGCGGTCGGGGCGGTCGTCTCGGCCCTGGCCGCGTCCACGGACCTGACGGTGCTGGACGGGGGAGGCGCGGTGCCGGGTGGGGTCGACCGGACGCTGCTGCTGGTCGGCGCCGACGTGCGCTCGGTCGCCGCGGCGCAGATGCTCGACCCTGGGCTGCGCCCCAGCGCCTTTGTCGCGCGCAGCGGGCCGGGTCGTCGGGTGCCTGCCGCGGTGATGTCGCGGACCCTGGGCCTCGAATGCGCCGGGGAGATCGGGCACGACAAGGCGCTGCCCCGGCTGGCCGAGTTGGGCCTTCCGCCCGTGCCCGGCCCCGCGCGACGCTTCCGTCGCGACGTGGCCGCGCTGCTGAGGTGGCTGCTCGATGACTGAGACCGACTACGACCATCTGCGCGCCAGGCTCGCGTCGCTCGGGCGGCCCTTCGCCCCGGCCGACGCCGCCGCCGCGCTCCGGGAACAGGGCCTTGTCATCACCGACGCGTTGCTGCGCGAGGCGATCGCCGAGCTACGCCGAGGCAGCGTCGGAGCCGGGGCCCTGGACGGACTGCTCGCCGAGCCAGGCGTCTCCGACGTCGTCGTCAACGGGCCCTCCGAGGTCTTCGTCGACCGGGGCGCAGGCCTGGAGCGCGCCCCGCTGACCTTCGCCGACGACGAAGAGGTCAGGCGGCTCGCCATCCGCCTCGCCGCCGCTGCCGGGCGTCGCCTCGACGACGCCTCACCGTTCGTCGACGGGCGGCTCCCGAACGGGGTGCGACTGCACGCGGTGCTCGCCCCCGTCGCCGAGCCGGGCACCTGCCTCTCGCTGCGCGTGCCCGCCCGGCGGACCTTCTCGCTTGCGGACCTCGTCGCGGCCGGGTCGCTTCCGGCCGACGGGGCACGGCTGCTGGAGGCACTGGTGTCGCGCAGGGAACCGTTCCTCATCACCGGGGGCACGGGCTCGGGCAAGACGACGCTGCTCGCTGCACTGCTGGCGCTGGTGCCAGCCCGCGAGCGGATCGTGCTCGTCGAGGACGCCCGCGAACTGGTCCCCGCCCATCCGCACTGCGTCCGGCTCGAGGGCAGGCCGCCCAACGCAGAGGGAGCGGGGGCGATCACGCTGACGACGCTTGTGCGCCAGGCACTGCGGATGCGGCCCGACCGACTGGTGCTCGGCGAGGTGCGTGGCCCCGAGGTCGCCGACCTCCTGACCGCCCTCAACACCGGCCATGAGGGAGGCTGCGCGACGGTGCACGCCAACTCCATCGAGGACGTTCTCGCCCGGGTCGAGGCCCTCGCGGCGCTCGGCGGGATGACGCGGGAGGCCTGCCACGCGCAGGTCGCCTCCGCGCTGAGGGTCGTGATCCACGTGGCGCGCGACCCCGACGGTCGTCGCAGGGTCGCACGGATCGGCCTGCTGGAGCGCGCCGCGGACGGGCAGGTGCGCGTCGTGCCCGCCGCGGCGATGAGCCAGCACGCCGTCACCTTCACCTCCGCCGGAGAGGGGCTCCGGGGGTGGCTGGCATGACGGCCGCGCTGCTTGCTGGGGTCGCGGCCCTGCTGCTCATCGCGCCGCCGCCGCATGCGCGTCTCCAGGTCGGGGCGCGGCACCGCACCCCTGCGCCCCGACGGCCCCTCCCGTGGCGGGTCGCACCCGTTGCGGCCCTGCTGCTGCTCGTCGCGGCCATCTTCGCGCCCGGCGCGCTCTGGTGGATCCTCGCGTGCGCTATCTCGGGCGGCACCTGCGCCTTCCTGGTGCGAGGGCATCGGGCCCGCAGGGCCGAGCTTCGGCTCGCCAGGGAGTGTGCACGGGCGGCCAGGGTGCTCGCCTCGTTGATGGCGGTCGGGAAGATCCCGACGGCGGCGCTGCTGGATGCCGCGCAGGACTGCGCGGTGCTCGGGTCGGCGGCGCAGGCTGTGCGGCTCGGAGGCGATGTCCCTGGAGAACTCGAGCGCGCCTCCCTGCGCAGGGGTCTGGAGGCGCTGCGGCCGATCGGTGCGGCGTGGCGCCTCGCGGAGCGGACGGGCGCACCGATGGCCGCGATCCTGGCCAGGGTCGCCGACGATCTGCGCCGCAGGCAGCAACTGGGCGCGTTGATCGAGGCCGAACTCGCCGCGGCACGGGCGAGCGGGCACATCATGGCGGCGCTGCCCTTCCTCGCCGTCGGGCTCGGCTTCGCGGTCGGCGTCAACTCGCTGCGGTTCCTGACGGGCGAGCCGCTGGGCAGGGTGCTGCTCGTGGTCGGCGTGTTCCTGACCGCCGTCGGGGTGCTCTGGATCGACGCGCTGGCCCGCCCGAGGAGGAGGACATGACGGGGCCGGTCCCGCTGGCCGCGATCACGGCCGCGCTTGCGCTCGCGCTGCTGCTTTCGCATCCCGGCGCGGGGCTGGCGCGGTTGCGCGCTCCATCACGACGCGCTGGGGTGGCGCCCGAGCGTGACCGGCTCGGGGCGTCGAGGAGACGCCTGATCGCGGTCGCGTTGGCGTTCCTGGTCCTGGTGCTGGTGCCCGGCGTCGCGGCCGTCGCGTTGGCGGCCCTGTTCGGGGGCGCGGCGTTCGTGCTGCTGGGGCGGCTTCCCGCCAGGGCGACCGGCCGCGCGCCCGCCGCTCAGGTGGCCGAAGCCCTCGACCTCCTCGCCGTGTGCCTCGACGTCGGGCGACCCATGTCGCTCGCGGTCGCGGCGGTGGCGGAGGCGTCGCCGGAGCCGAGCAGGGCGCTGCTGCGCCGGGTGGGGGCGCATCTTGCGCTCGGCAGGGCGGGCCCGGAGGCGTGGGAGGAGTTGCGCGACGATCCGGTGTGGGGGAGCGTTGCCGTCGACATCGCGCGGGCCGAGCGTTCCGGCACGCCGGTCGCGGCCCTGCTGCGGGTGCACGCCGAGGACGCCCGCAGGGAGTCCCGCGACGCGGCCATCAAGGCGGCCCGCACAGTGGGGGTGCGCTCCGTGATGCCGCTGATGCTGTGCTTCCTTCCGGCCTTCATCCTGGTCGGCGTCGTCCCCATCATCGCCGGGCTGCTGCGCGGCTTCTTCGGCTGAGATCTGGCTGTCTGAGGCGCCTGGCACAGTTGGTGCGTGAACTACGAGTGGGTGCTCTCCGGCCGGGAGGTGGCGGCGACGTCGACGCGGGAACCCCGCGCCGCGGTGCTCGCCGACTGGCCGGGCTGGCTTCCCGCGCAGGCCGTCGAGACCATCGTCGACTCGGGCGTGCAGCGGCCGTGGGCGCACCAGGTCGAGTTCGCCGATCACCTGTTCAACGGCAGGCACGCCATCATCAGCACCCCGACAGGCTCCGGCAAGACGCTCGGCTACCTGATGCCGATCCTGGCCGCGCAGCACGGGCGGGTCGGGGTCAGCGTCGACTCGGCGCGCACCCGCCTGACGTCGCCGCGGCACACGGCGCTGTACCTGGCGCCGACCAAGGCCCTCGCGCACGACCAGGCGCGGGCGGCCACCGCGCTCGGCCCGCGCGGTTGGCGGGTCTCGGCGCTGGACGGCGACTCCGACGTCGCAGAACGTCGGTTCGCCCGCGAGCACGCGTCCTTCATCCTCACCAACCCCGACATGCTGCACTTCTCGGTGCTGCCCAACCATGAGCGGTGGGCGTCCTTCCTGGGGTCGCTTCGCTACATCGTCATCGATGAGGCGCACCGCTACCAGGGCGTTTTCGGCGCTCACGTCGCGCAGGTGGTGCGCAGGCTGCGTCGGCTCGCCGCCCTGCACGGCGCCGACCCGGTGGTCGCGCTGTCGTCTGCCACCGCACCCAACGCGGCCGAGTTCGGGGCGACGCTGATCGGCGCCGAGGCCGTCGAGTCGGTCAGCGGGGACACCTCACCCGCAGGTCGTCGCACGGTCGCGCTCTGGCGCCCCTCCGGGTCGCTGCGCACCGACACGGCGCGACTGCTGGCGGGGCTCTCCGATGGAGGGGCGCAGACCATCGCCTTCGTCGCGTCGCGGCAGGGGGCCGAACTGGTCTCCATCGAGGCACAGGAGCAGGCCTCAGATCCGACCCGGATCGCCTCCTACCGCGGCGGCTACCTCGCGGCAGACCGGCGCGAACTGGAGGCAGGGCTGCACTCGGGGCAGTTGCGCGGCCTTGCCAGCACCAACGCCCTCGAACTCGGCGTCGACGTGGCGGGGATGGACGCCGTCCTGGTGTCGGGCTATCCGGGCAAGCTCGCGTCGTTCTGGCAGCAGGCGGGGCGTGCAGGCAGGCGCGGCCAGGATGCGCTCGTGGTGCTGCTCGCCAGCGAGAACCCCCTCGACGCCTACCTGATGGAGCACCCCGAGTTGGTGTTCGAGGCTCCCGTCGAGCGGGCGGTGCTGCATCCGGACAACCCGAGGGTGCTGGGCCTGCATCTTGCGGCGGCGGCTCAGGAGTCCCCGCTGCGCGACTCGGACGACCGCTGGTTCGGCCCGGCGACTGCGGCGACGGCCGCGGCGCTCGTCGGACAGGGGGTGCTGCGCGACCGCAACGGCAGGTACTTCTGGACCAGGCCGGACCGCGCGGTTGACTTCATCAACCTCCGCTCCATCGGGGAGCGCCCCCTCGACATCATCGAGCGCGACACCGGCCGGGTCGTCGGACTGGTGGACATGGCGGCCGTCGACCGCACCGTCCACCCGGGCGCGGTCTACCTCCACCAGGGGGAGTCCTTCCTCGTCGACCACCTCGACGTCGAGGAGCACCAGGCCCTTGTCGTGGCGGGTCGGCCCCGCTACTACACGCAGCCCCAGACCACCTTCGACATCCAGATCGTTCGGGAGGCGGAGCACCGCCCGTTGGGCATCACGCGGTTGTGCCGGGGCGAGGTGCGACTCGACTCCCAGGTGCTCGGCTACCTGCGCCGCGACGAGGTCACCCACGAGGCGTGGGACTCGACCCCGCTGGAGATGCCCCGCAGGCGGCTGACCACGCAGGCCGTGTGGTGGACGGTGCCGGCGGCGCTGGCGAGACGACTCGGTTGGGAGGAGTTGCGGACTGGGGCCGCCGCGCACGCCATGGAGCACACCGCGATCGGCCTGCTGCCCGCCTTCGCGCCCTGCGACCGGTGGGACATCGGCGGCGTGAGCACCGCGCTGCACCCCGACACCGGGCTCGCCACGATCTTCGTCCACGACGGCATGGAGGGCGGGGCGGGCTTCGCCTACCGCGGCTACGAGGAGGCCGAGCAGTGGCTGCGGGCGACGCTGGAGCGGCTCACCCGGTGTGGCTGCACCGACGGCTGCCCGGCGTGCGTCGTCTCGCCCAAGTGCGGCAACGCGAACCAGGTGTTGAACAAGGCCGACGCCGCCGAACTGCTCGCGCTGCTGCTCGACTGATTCGGCTGTCCACAGCAGGCGGTGTTGTCCGTCGGTGGCCGTCCACACGGCGGCTGGGCGTGGCATCGGGGGATGGGACCGGCGGATGAAAGGGGTGACCGGCTGAACCGCAGCCGGCAACCGAAAGGAACCGGCCATGTCCACCACCCTCGTCCCCCGGCAGCGTCCGCTGCGTCGGCTTGCCCAGCGGGGCCTCACCACCGTCGAGTACGCGATCGGCCTGCTGGCCGCCGCCGCCGTCGCGCTGGTGCTGCTGCGCATCTTCAACGACAACACCTTCTTCAAGACCATGTTCGACTGGGTCGTCGACATCTTCGGCAAGGTCGCCGGAGGCCTCTGATGCCAGGCAGGGGCCCGGACGGCCATGGCCGCCCGCGGCCCCCCCGCCCGCAGCGGGGCATGGTCACCGTCGAACTGGCCATCGGCTGCATCACGGCGGTGCTCGTCACCGCCTGCCTGGTGTCCCTTGCGATGCTTGGCGTCGTGCAGAGCGCGTGCGCCGAGTCGAGCGCCCAACTCGCCCGGCAGAGCGCCCGAGGCGACGAAGCTGCTGTCGCCGCCGCCAGGTCCCGTGCGCCCGAGGGCGCCCAGGTCCGCATCGACAGGGGCGAGGACGGCGTGACGGCGGAGGTGCGGGTGAGCGTCCCGGTGCTCGGCGTCGGCAGCGTGCCGGTGGGCGCCAGTTCGTGGGCCGCATACGAACCGGGGCAGGGGCCATGAACCGCGGGGCGCGCCCCGACCAGCGCGGCAGCGCGGGAGCCGTCCTGACCGTCGGCATCGCGTTGGCGACCGCCGGGGTGTTCGTCGTCGCGATGGTGCTGATCCACTGGTTCGCGATCGCGCGCCAGGCGGAGCAGGCGGCCGAACTCGCCGCGCTCGCGGCGGTCGGCGCGGCCTCTGCCGGCGAGGAACCGTGCCCGGCGGCGGGCAGGGCTGCCTCGCGTAACGAGGTCGCCGTCGCGGAGTGCGTGGTGCGCGGGGAGGGGAGACATGTGGTGGTGGAGGTCAGCATCCGGGTCGACCTCACACCGGCGCTGCCGGGCGTTGCGTCCAGCATCACCCGCCGGGCCACCGCAGCCACCTTCTGACCTTTCGCCAGCGGTGGTGGTTTGCGCAGGCACCGAGGGTGCCCGGGGGCACGCACGGACGCTTCGCGAGCGGGGGCCGCCCATGGTGGTCGGCTGGCGACCGCCGTCGGTGGTCGTCCCTGGGCGCGTGACTCGTCGGCGGGTGTGCTCCCGGTGCGTCGCTCGGTCGGAGCGCTGGAACCGCGGGGTACTGCGTCAGTGTGCCGCTCGCCTCGCGCGACCAGCCCGGTCGACGGGCCAGGATCGCCTCGGAGGGATCCGACGGCGCGGCAGGGCGGCGCGTCGTCACCACAGTGGCGGCCGCGGCACGCCCTGCCAGGCGGCGCCGCGGAGGTGCGACGCCTGCGCGCGGCGACCCAACGGCCCAGTGGGTCGAGCAAGGTTGCGCCGCGACTCCGGAGGGTGGCGGAACAGGGGTCGCGCGGCGGCCCGTGGCCCGCGGGGTGAACAGGGTCGCGCAGCGACCCCGCGCTCGGAGGCGGCGTAACAGGGTTGCGCAGCGACCCAGTGGTTGGAGGGTGGCGGAGGGAGGGGGCGGGGGAAGGAAGGAAAGAGAAGGAAAGAACTGGGCCGCCGATGCGGGTTCTCGCCGGGGCACGGCGCGGGCATCACGGCTCCGTCCTCCATGGCGGCGGGATCGCAGGGCGCGCCCGCGGTCGGAGTGGCCAGAGGGTGAGCGTTGACAAGCGACGATGCGGCCGCCCCGAACGATCCCCTGCAATGCGACGCGCGAGGGTTTCGGGAACCGTAAGCTCTGCTCCACTTCGAGCGAGGAGGCGGCAATGCCCTGGTTGGAGATCATCGGCTGGATCGGCTCCGGTCTTGTGGTCTGGTCGCTGATGGTGGCGCGCGTGATCCGGTTCAGATGGATGAACCTGGCGGGGTCCGCGATCGCGACCGTCTACAACGGCGTCATCGGCGTGTGGCCGTTCATGGCCATGAACGCGATCATCGCCGTCATCGACATCTACTGGCTGTTCCGGCTGTACCGAGAGAAGCATGACGCGGGCGTCTTTGACGTGGTCGAGGTCGGGGCCGACGACGCGTACCTGCGCCGGGTCCTCGACTTCCACGCCGACGACATCGCAGCCACCGCCCCGAACTTCCGCCCCGACGCGGTGTCTGCGGACTGCTCCAGTTGGCTCGTCGTCCGCGGCGACGAGACGGTCGGGGCAGTGCTTGTCACTCCGGGCGACCCCGGCGAGGCGAAGGTTGAACTCGACTGGGTGACGCCCCGCTTCCGCGACTTCACGCCTGGCGAGTTCGTCCACTCGCGATCCGGGATCTTCGCCGCTAAGGGCTATCAGCGCGTCGTCGTCGAGAACGCCCCCGAGTCGGAGGCCGGCTACCTCACCCGCGTCGGTTTCACCCGCGACGGGGCCCGCTGGGTGCGACCGGTGGTCGCCCCCGCAGCCTGAAGCAGCGGCCCATCGACGGCGCGCGTCCAGGCGCGCCCAACACCGTCGACTTCGATGCCCGGTTCAAGGAAGCAAAAGGGGTGGTCAGAGCGGTTCGGCCGGTGCCGTGGAACTAGGCTGAGACCATGACCTATGTTGCTGCGGAAGACCGCTATGAATCGATGCCGTACCGGCGCCTGGGGACCTCAGGGCTGAAGCTCCCCGCCATCTCGCTCGGGTTCTGGCACAACTTCGGTGATGACAAGCCCCTCGAGACGCAGCGCGCCATCATGCGGCGGGCATTCGACAAGGGCGTGACGCACTTCGACCTCGCCAACAACTACGGGCCGCCCTACGGCTCCGCGGAGATCAACTTCGGCCGCATCATGGCCGAGGACTTCGCCCCCTACCGCAACGAGTTGGTGATCTCGTCGAAGGCAGGCTGGGACATGTGGCCCGGCCCGTACGGCTTCGGTGGATCCCGCAAGTACCTGCTGTCCTCGCTCGACGACTCGCTGCAGCGGATGGGCCTCGACTACGTCGACATCTTCTACCACCACCGTCCCGACCCGGAGACCCCGCTCGAGGAGACCATGGCGGCCCTCGACCAGGCCGTCCGCTCCGGCAAGGCGCTGTACGCGGGCATCTCGTCCTACTCGGCGGGCCTCACCGCAGAGGCGCAGGCGATCGCCCGGTCGCTCGGAACGCCGCTGATCATCCACCAGCCGTCCTACTCCATCCTCAACAGGTGGATCGAGGACGGCGACCCGTCGCTGCTGCAGGCCTGCGCCGACAACGGGATGGGCGTCATCGCGTTCTCCCCGCTCGCCCAGGGCATGCTGACCGACCGCTACCTCAACGGGATCCCGGAGGGCTCGCGCGCCACCCAGGGCAAGTCGCTCAGCACCGACCTGCTCTCGGACGAGAACATCGAGCACCTGCGCCAACTCAACGCGATCGCCGAGCGCAGGGGCCAGAGCCTCGCCGAGATGGCCATCGCCTGGGCGCTGCGCGACCAGGGTGCGGCCTCCGTCACCTCGGTGGTGCTCGGCGCCTCCTCGGTCGCCCAACTCGACGACAACCTCGGGGGCCTGAAGAACCTCGAGTTCACCGCCGAGGAACTCGCGGCGATCGACGAGCATGGCGGCGTGCAGGGCATCAACCTCTGGCAGGGGGCGACCGACTCCGTCAAGTGAGTCTGCCCGCACTGCGTTCCGGCCCCTGGGGATCTCCTGGGGGCCGGTCTGTCTCCCCGTCGAGGACAGGGGCCGACGGCGCAGTCGGCCTAGGATGACGGGGTGCCGAACACCATCATCGATGCAGGGCGCCTGCGCGCCGACCTCCTCGCCGCCGGCTACAGCGTCGACGCCGTCCTGGACCGGATCGGCGAGGCGGGGCAGGACGGCCTCGGCCGCAACATGACCGTCCCCGCCGACGTTGCCCTCGGCGAGGCGCGCGACCCGCTCGCCTCCCTGATCCGGTTGTTCCTGCTGCAGCGACGCGTCCCACGGGTCGACCTGGCCGAGGTGCTCGACGTCGAGGCTCTGCTCGCCGCCGGGTACCTGTCACCGGACGGCGACGACCTGGCCGCCGCCGTCGACATCCGGCCATACGGCTCGCCCGACGACGGGGCCTCGGGCTGGGTCGTGAGCGACCTGACGCCCGGCCTCGACCTGAACATGACCCCGACGCGGCCCGACTACGTGCTCGGCGTCTCCCCGGCGTCGACGACGTTGGCGCAGATCACCGCCCGCACCCCGGTCGCTGCGGCGCTCGACCTCGGAACCGGCTGCGGCGTGCAGTCGCTGCACCTTGGCAGGCACGCCGCCAGGGTGGTCGGCACCGACGTCAACGGCAGGGCCCTTGACCTGGCGGCGCTGACCGCCACGCTGAACGACGCGGACGTCGACCTGCGCGACGGATCCCTGTACGAGCCCGTCCACGGTGAGCGGTTCGACCTGATCGTGTCCAACCCGCCGTTCGTGATGAGCCCGCCCAGCGCGGAGGCCGAGACCCTCACCTACCGCGAGGCGAACTTCGAGGGCGACCGACTGGTCGAGACGCTGGTTCGCGGCGCGGCCGACCACCTGAACCCCGGCGGCTCGCTGCAACTGCTCACCAACTGGGCGATCCTCGACGGCCCGTGGGAGGAGCGGCTGCGCGAGTGGGTGCCGGAGGGCTGCGACGCCTGGTTCATCGAGCGGGAGCGCCTCGACATCTACTCCTACATCGAGATGTGGCTGACGGACGCCGGACTCGCGGGCACGCCGCGCTGGCGCGCCGCCTACGACGAGTGGCTTGCCTACTTCGACCGGCTCAGCATCCGCGCCGTCGGGATGGGCTGGGTCCAGATCACCCGCGCCGAACGCGCCGTTCCGCACCTGCGGTTCGAGAGTTGGCCGCACGCGGTCGCGCAGCCCGTCGGTGACGTCTTCGCGCGCAACGCCGACGCAGTCACGGCCTCGCTGCTGCCCCTCGGTGAACTGCTGGCCGCCAGCCCCAGGCTGGTCGACGTGGAGCAGGAGATGATCGGACGCCCCGGCGCGGAGGACCCGGAGCATGTGGTGTTCAGGCAGCGCGTCGGGCTGCTGCGGGCCGTCAAGGCCGACACCGCCCTCGCGGCAGTACTGGGGGCACTCGACGGCGACCTGACGCTCGGGCAGGTGCTCGCCGCCGTCGCCGCCGTCCTGGAGGTCGACCCCGCCGAACTGGCCGCGGGAGTGCTCCCCGAGGTGCGCAACGCACTGCTCGACCAACTCCTCCGGATCGCCTGACGCCACCGGCAGCAGCCCGTGCCACTCATCCAAGCCGCCGAGCGGGGCCCGAGGCTGGATGAACGGTCAGGGCTGCGCGAAACCCGAGACGATGTCGGCACGCCTGGCTAGGATCCGCCCAACGGACGGGAGGCCGATGGGCACCAGTGGATCCTCGCCGAGGGCGGGCCGGCCGACGCGGCGACGGGCGATCGCGACGATCCTCGCCGTGCTGGCCTGCGCCCTCTGGTTGGCGACCCCGGGCGCCTCGCTGGCCGAGGACGACGGGCTGTTCGAGACAAACGACACCCGCTACGTCATCGCGGCCGACGGCGGCCCCGTCAAGGTCACCGTCGACCTCACGCTCCGCAACACCACGCCCGATGTGCGCACCGCAGGGGGCATCCGCTACTACTACTTCACCCGCTATCTCGTCGTGGTGCCGACAGGGGCCGAGAACCTGCGGGCCACGTCGAACGGCCGCAGCCTCAGCGTCGACCTGGAGAAGGTGCCGGAGGCCGAGGGCACCGACATCCAGATGGCGGCGATCTCCTTCCCGGAACTGCGCTACGGCAAGACACGCGCCATCTCGCTGACCTACGACCTGCCCGGCGCGGCCATCCGCTCGAGCAGCCTGTCGCGGGTCGGCAAGGGCTACGCCGCGTTCATCACCTCGGCAAGGGGCGAGACCGGCCACACCAGCGTCGAGGTAGTCGCCCCGAAGAGTTACGAGTTCAACGCCTCCTCCGACGCGTTCACCGAGACCCGCTCCGGCGCGACCACCACCTGGAAGGCGACCCAGGCGAGCGACGACCTCGGCATCTGGGAGTTCGTGACCCTGCGCGACCACAGCCTTGCGGGAGAGAGCACCATCACGCTGGGCGGCGACTCGGTGCGACTGCTCAGCTTCCCGGGCGACGACGCGTGGTCCGGTTTCGTCGCCGACAAGCTCACCGCAGCCGTGCCCCACCTGGAGCGGCTGACGGGAACGCCCTGGCCCGGTGGCCTCGACACGGTCGTCGAGGACGTCTCGCCGACGGTGACCGGCTACGCGTGGTTCGACGCGACGACCAACGAGATCCTGCTCGGCGAGGAGTTGGACACCCATCTGCTCGTCCACGAGGCGTCGCACGTCTGGTTCAACCACAACAGGATCGGCGACAGGTGGCTGCAGGAGGGCCTCGCCGAGGTGGTCGCGACCCGGATCGGCCCGCTGATCGGAGGCGAGGAGGAACCGCCGACCGCCCCGGATCCGAACGGGAAGGGGGCGTTCAAGTTGACGACCTGGACCCAGCCCGGAGGACGTTCGGCAGAGGCAGACGACTACGGCTACCCGGCCGCCTATGCCGCGGTGGACGAACTGATCGGTCACCTGGACGACGAGGCGTTCGCGGGGGTGGTCTCCGCGGCGCTCGACGGAGAATCGGCCTACGACCTGCCTGGAAGCACGCTCAACAAGGCGGGCACCGGCACCAGGCGGTTCCTTGACCTGGTCGAGGACCGCGGAGGCAATACGGACGCGGCCGGGATCTACCAGACCTGGATCCTCGACGAGGGCGCCTCGGCGGTCCTCGATGAGAGGAGCGCGTCGAGGGCGCTGTACCGGGACTTCGACGACTCTGACGGGGCCTGGCAGCCCCCGAAGGGGCTCAGGTGGTTGATGACCGACTGGCAGTTCCCGGCGGCCGACGAGTTGATGGGCGACCTCGAAGCCACCGCCGCCGCCGCGGGCGCGCTGCAGGACGAGGCGTCCGCCGCCGACCTCGACCTGCCCGCGTCGCTGCGGGAGGGCTACGAGTCGGCCGACGTTCCCAGCGGCTACCAGGAGGCGGGCAAGGCGATCCGGGCAGCCGCCGACTCCGTCGCCGGCGTCGACGACGCGACCCGGGCCGTGGCTGAGGCCGACGACCCGTTCTCGGAACTCGGCGAGGCGATCCTCGGCACCGACACCCGTATCGACGCCTCCCGGGCGGCCTTCTCCGACGGAGAGTTCGCCGTCGCCGACCGGCACGCCAGGACGGCGGCCAGCCAGTCCAGGATCGCCGGTTGGCTGGGGATCGCGACCGTCGCGGTGGGCATCCTGACCCTCGCAGGAGTGGGCGTCCTGGGCGTCGCCCTGCTCCGACGGGGCCGCAGCAGGTCGCAACCGGTCGCGACGACGCCCTTCGTCCCCGGACCACCGCCGGGGCCGCTTCCCTGACCCCGGCGACCACCCGCCGCGGACACAGCCGATGATGGGACCCATTGACCTCGCAGGCTATTGTTCGAGGAGTTTCCAACCCCGGAGGGTGCTTCCTGATGGCTTCCAAGCGTCTCGTGATCGTGGAGTCGCCGACCAAGGCGACCAAAATCGCCGGTTACCTTGGCCGCGACTACATCGTCGAATCGAGCCGCGGCCACGTCCGCGACCTGCCCACCTCCGCCTCGGAGGTGCCCGCCAAGTACAAGGGTGAGAAGTGGGCGCGCACCGGCGTCAACGTCGACGACGACTTCCAAGCGATCTATGTGGTCTCGCCCGAGAAGAAGGCGACCATCAAAGACCTGAAGGCCAAGCTCGCGGGAGTCGACGAACTCCTGCTGGCCACCGATGGTGACCGCGAGGGCGAGGCCATCGCGTGGCACCTGCTGCAGGAACTCAAGCCGAAGGTCCCCGTCAAGCGGATGGTGTTCCACGAGATCACCAAGCCCGCCATCCTCGAGGCGGTGCAGAACCCGCGCGACCTCGACGTCGACCTGGTCGACGCTCAGGAGACCCGCCGCATCCTCGACCGTCTCTACGGTTACGAGGTGTCCCCGGTGCTGTGGAAGAAGGTCATGCCGAGGCTGTCGGCTGGCCGTGTGCAGTCCGTGGCGACCCGCCTGATCGTCGACCGCGAGCGCGACAGGATCGCGTTCGTGCCCGCCGGCTACTGGGACCTCGACGTCACGCTGGACGCCGGCGCCGACGCCGACCCGCGCAACTTCCCCGCCCGGCTCGTCGACCTCGACGGCACCCGCATCGCGCAGGGTCGCGACTTCGACTCGTCGGGCAAGGCCAAGTCCGATGACCTGCTGGTGCTCGACGAGGCCTCCGCCCGTCGGATCGCGGAACTGCTCAACGCGGCAAAGCCCGTCGTCAGCTCCGTCGAGTCCAAGCCGTACACGCGCCGCCCCTACGAGCCGTTCCGCACCACCACGATGCAGCAGGAGGCCGGACGCAAGCTCGGGTTCTCCGCGCAGCGCGCCATGTCGGTGGCCCAGGAGCTGTACGAAAAGGGCTTCATCACCTACATGCGAACCGACTCGATCTCGCTGTCGGGCCAGGCCATCAACGCCGCCCGCCAGCAGGTCCGCGACCTGTTCGGCGAGCGTTTCCTGCCCGAGAAGCCGCGCGTCTACACGTCGAAGGTCAAGTCGGCCCAGGAGGCCCACGAGGCGATCCGCCCCGCAGGCGACGCGTTCCAGCACCCCGACGAGACGGGCCTGGTCGGCGACACCTTCCGGCTCTACCAGCTCATCTGGCGCCGCACGCTCGCCTCGCAGATGGCAGACGCGCGCGGCGAGTCGGTGACCATCCGGATCGACGCGACGCTCGCAGGCACCGCCGACGACGCCAAGGACGTCGGGCTGGTCGCCTCGGGTCGCACCATCACGTTCCCCGGCTTCCTGAAGGCCTACGTTCAGGGCACCGACGACGACTCCGCCTCTGACGACGCGCAGACCCGCCTCCCGATCCTCGAGAAGGGTCAGGGCCTCGACGTCGCCAAGGCCGAGCCGGCAGGCCACGAGACCCGGCCGCCCGCCAGGTACACCGAGCCGTCGCTCGTTGCGAAGCTCGAGGAACTCGAGATCGGCCGACCCTCGACGTACGCGTCGATCATCCGCACCATCACGGCGCGCGACTACGTGTTCAAGAAGGGCTCCGCGCTGGTGCCGACCTGGCTGGCGTTCGCCGTCACCCGGCTGCTGGAGGAGCACTTCTCCGAACTGGTCGACTACGACTTCACCGCGCAGCTCGAGGACCAGCTCGACGAGATCGCCGCGGGCCGCGCCAAGCGCCTCCAGGTGCTCTCCGACTTCTACCGCGGACCCGACGGCGACGCGCACCAGGGCCTGCAGGCGCTCGTCACCGAGCTCGGCGATATCGACGCGCGCGCCCTGTCGACCTTCCCGCTGGGCGACTCCGGCATCGACGTGCGTGTCGGTCGCTACGGCACCTACGTCGAGGCCTCCGACGGTCGCCGCGCCAACGTGCCCGAGGACACCGCCCCCGACGAGCTGACCGCGGCCCACGCCGAGGAACTGCTCGCCAACCCGCTCGACGCGGAGCGTGAGCTCGGCGTCAACGAGGAGTCGGGGAACATGGTGGTCGCCAAGAACGGCCGCTACGGCCCCTACGTGACCGAGGTGCTCCCCGAGGATGCGCCCAAGTCGGCCAAGCCGCGCACCGGTTCGCTGTTCAAGTCGATGTCGCTCGACTCCGTCGACCTGCCGACCGCGCTCAAGCTGATGAGCCTGCCGCGCGTGGTCGGGGCCGACCCGGAGGGCAACGAGATCACCGCGCAGAACGGCCGCTACGGGCCCTACCTGAAGCGCGGCACCGACTCCAGGTCGCTGACCAGCGAGGACCAGATCTTCGACATCACGCTGGAGGAGGCGCTGGCGATCTACGCGCAGCCCAAGACCAGGGGCAGGGCGGCCGCCGCCGCGCCGTTGAAGGAGTTCGGCAACGACCCCGTCTCCGGTAAGCCCGTCGTGCTCAAGTCGGGCCGGTTCGGCCCTTACGTCACCGACGGCGAGACCAACGCGACGCTGCGCCGCGACGACTCGCAGGAGGAGATCACCCCGGAGCGTGCCTTCGAACTGATCGCCGAGAAGCGCGCGAAGGGCCCCGCCCCGAAGCGCAAGCCGGCGGCCCGCAAGGCGCCAGCCAAGAAGGCCCCCGCGAAGAAGCCCGCCGCGAGGAAGTCGAGCGCGTCGTAGCGGCACTAGTCTGACGCCATGGCCAACAAGCGCAAGCGGATGGAGGTCCTCCGGCTGGAGGTGCCATTCAGCTCCGAGTCCCCGCAGCTGACCTCGGAGGCGGTGGGCCTGCCGCGCGTCATGCACCGCCCGGCGGCCAGCCTCGAGATGGACGCCACCATCCTCGACTGCGCCGACGGCAGGCTGCTGCGCGACGGCGTCATCGTCGCGCACCGGATCATCGGCGGGCTGGGGGAGTGGTACCTCGCGGCCCCGCGCTGGTCGCCGACGCTTCCCGACGAGCGCATCCAGCCGCTCGGGCACAGCGGCGACCTGCCCGACGAGTTCGCCAGTTACATCCGCCCGTTCGTGCGACACGGGGTGCTCGGCACCATCGCAGGCCTCCACTCCGAGCGCGACGAGTGGGCCCTCCGCGACGACGACGGCGAGGTGGCCGCCTACGTCAAGGACGAGAAGGTCACCATCCGCCGCAGCGGCATCACCACCGCCCGGTACCGCGAGATCACCGTCACCCCGACCCGCGCCCTGACGGGCCAGCAGCGCGAGTTCCTGCTCAGCGCGGCGCTCGCCGTCAACGCGATCGTCGTCGACAGCTTCCCGACGCTGCAGCAGCGCCTCGGCGCCCCCGCGACCGGCCTGACGAACTACCCGCTCCCGCAGGCGCTGCGCCGCGACTTCACGCTGGAGGAGTTTGCCACCGAGGTGTTCGCCGGGCACCTGCAGTCGATCCTGCTCGCCGACCTCGCCAGGCGCGCCGAGGACCGAGACGACCTGGCCGACCTGAACGCCGCCCTGTGGGCGTTCGGGCGCGACCTGCGCGGCCTCGCCCCCGTCCTCGAACCGGCCTGGCGCGAGTCCCTCGAGCAGCGCCTCAGCGGCCTGCCCTACGAGTCGGCCGCCGACCTCGAGCCCGCCGTCCTCGACGTCCTCGACGCGCTCGTCGGCTCCGTCCTTGCTCCCCGGCTCGGGGACCTGTCGCAGCGCCAGGCCGCGGAGGTGCTCTTCGAGCGCGCCGAGCAGGCCACCTACATCCTGGCCGACCGCTGCCGCGCCCTCGAGGTCACCTCGCCCGACGACAAGTGGCAGGCGGCGCTGCGGGCCGCCGAACAGCTCGACGTCGCCGCGGGCGTCGCCGCACCGCTGTTCCCGAAGGCGATGGGCAGGCTCCTCAACCAACTTGAAGACCTGCTCGACGATCTGCGAGGCTCTGCGGTCGGGTCGCTCGCCGGCGACCCTGAGCTCGACGGGCTGTCCGCCGAGCAGGCCTACCAGTTGGGGCTCGACGCGGAACGCCGCCGCTCAAGCGTGCGGGAACGCCGCGCGCAGTTCATCCGACGGTGGCCAGACCGGGTGGTCGCGGCGCGCAAGGTGCTCGCCAAGGCGGAGAAGAAGCGGAAGTGAGTCGATGAGCGGACTGTTCGTGGTGTTCGAGGGGGGCGACTCCGTCGGCAAGAGCACCCAGGTCGACCTGCTCGACGGGTGGCTGACGACGCAGGCCATCGCGCACCGCACCACCAGGCAGCCCGGCGGCACCGAGGTCGGCGCCGAACTGCGCCGCCTCGTCCTCGACCCCGTCTTCGGCGACGTGTCGCCCCGTGCCGAGGCGTTGATGTACGCCGCTGACAAGGCGCAGCACGTCCACGAGGTGATCGCCCCGGCCTTGCGGCGCGGGGAGGTCGTCGTCAGCGACAGGTACGTGCTGTCGATGATCGCCTACCAGGGCGCTGGCCGCGAACTCGAGATGGACGACATCGCCCACATCGGCTGGTGGGCCGTCGGGGGCCTCCGCCCCGACCTGACGGTGCTGCTCGACGCCGACCCCGACGAGGCCGTCGCACGGATCGCGGACAAGGACCGCCTCGAACAGGCGGGCCTCGACCTGCACCACCGCGCGCGCGGCTTCTTCCTCGACCAGGCCGCCGCCGACCCCGGACACTTCCTGGTGCTCAACGCCCGCGACACCCGCGAGGCGATCGCCGCCGCCATCCAGGAACGGATCTCGGCGCTGCTCGCCGACCGGGCCTGAACACCTCCGGACCCCGGCATATTCCGGCGTTCCTCGCTCAGCGAAATGCCGTCCAGGAACGCGCGTGAGCGGTTCCCATGCGCCGCCGCGCGTGTTTGACTTCCGGGCATGACCCCGCTGCGACAACGCATCCTGACCGCCCGACGCGCGGTCGATTACATGCGCGTCTCCAGCGCCCTGTGTCGCGCCTGACGATCCCCCGACCGTCACTCGCACCCAGGAAATCATCATGCTCAAACTCGTTCTGCTCGCCCTCGTCGGCCTCGCCGCCCAACTCGTCGACGGGTCGCTGGGGATGGCCTACGGCGTCACCTCCACCACCCTGCTGCTCGCCATCGGCACCAACCCCGCAACGGCATCCGCCACCGTCCACCTCGCCGAGATCGGCACCACGCTCGCCTCCGGCGTCTCGCACCACCGGTTCGGCAACGTCGACTGGAAGGTCGTCGCCCGGATCGGCATCCCCGGCGCCGTCGGGGCCTTCCTCGGCGCCACCGTCCTCTCCAAGCTGAGCACCGAGGCCGCCGTCCCCGTGATGGCGCTGATCCTGCTCGCGCTCGGCGCCTACGTGCTGGTCCGCTTCACGTTCTTCGGGATCTCCACCCGCCACCTCGGAAGGCGCCTGCCGACCAGGTTCCTCGCCCCGCTCGGCGTGTTCGCCGGGTTCGTCGACGCGACAGGCGGGGGCGGCTGGGGCCCCGTCGGCACCCCCGCGCTGCTGGCCAGCGGCCGGATGGAGCCCCGCAAGGTGATCGGCACCATCGACGCCAGCGAGTTCCTCGTCGCGATCGCCGCGAGCCTCGGGTTCCTGATCGGGCTCGGCAGCGAGGGCATCGTGTGGAACATGGCGCTCGCTCTGCTGGCCGGCGGCCTCGTCGCGGCCCCCATCGCCGCCTGGCTGGTGCGCCACCTGCCGCCGAGGGTGCTCGGATCGGCCGCAGGCGCCGCCATCGTGATCGTCAACGTGCGCTCGCTGCTGAAGGCATTCGACGCCCCGCAGTGGCTGCACGCGCCCGCGTTCGTGGCGGCGTTCGCCGTGGGAGCCGCCGCGATCGGGTGGGCGCTGCGGGCGCACCTTCGCTCCAAGGCGGAGGCCCGCGCCGCGGCCGCAAGCGAGGATGATGCCGTCGTCGCGTGATGGCAGGATGGTGCCCTGACGAAGGGTGGCCCCATGGGTGACGTGTACTCCGAACTGATCGGGCAGGAGCGGGCCGTCGAGACGCTGCGCCGCGCGGTCGACGGCCGACGCCACGCCATGACCCACGCCTGGCTGTTCGTCGGCCCTCCCGGCTCGGGACGCTCCAACGCCGCCAAGGCGTTCGCTGCGGCCCTGCAGTGCCCCGACGGCGGCTGCGGAGAGTGCAACGAGTGCCGCACCACCCTCTCGGGCGCCCACCCCGACGTCACGCTGCTACGCACCGAGCAGTTGTCGATCGGCGTCGACGAGGTCCGGGCGCTGGTCGGCCGGGCCAACGTGGCCCCCGTCAAGGGGCGCTACCAGATCGTCGTGATCGAGGATGCCGACCGGATCACCGAGCGCGGGGCCGACGCGCTGCTGAAGGGCCTGGAGGAGCCGGCGCCGCGCACCGTGTGGCTGCTGTGCGCGCCGAGCCCCGACGACGTGATCATCACCGTCCGGTCCCGCAGCCGGGTGATCCGGCTGGTCACGCCGAGCGACCAGGCCGTCGCGACGCTCCTGGAACAGCGCGACGGTGTCGCCCCGGCGCTTGCCGCGCACTCGGCGCGCGCGGCGCAGGGTCACGTCGGTCGCGCCCGGATGCTCGCCCGCAACGAGGACGCCCGGATCAGGCGCCGCGAGATCCTCTCGCTGCCAGGCAGGCTCACGTCGGTGACTGCCTGCCTGGACGCGGCGCACAACCTGGTGGAGTCCTCGGCGCAGGAGGCCGCCCAGGCGACCGCGGAACTGGACGCGAAGGAGATGGCGACCCTCCAGGAGGCGTTGGGGCTCGGGGGCCGGGGCGCGAAGCCGCGCAACGCGCAGGCCGCCATCCGCGATCTGGAGGACCAGCAGAAGGCGCGCGCCAAGCGACTGCAGCGCGACGCGCTGGACCGGGTGCTGACCGAACTGACGGGCTACTTCCGCGACGTGCTCGCCGCCCAGACCGCCCCCGGCGTCGCGCTGGTCAACTCCGACCTCGCCGACGAGATCGAGCCGATCGCGCGCCGTTCCAGCCCCGAGCAGACCGTCCACGCGCTTGACGCGATCCTGCAGGCCCGCACCGCCTTGGAAGGCAACGTTGCGCCGCTGCTCGCGCTCGAGGCGCTGCTGATTTCGCTGTCCCTGGCCGGTCGCACCTGAGCAGAGCGGGCGTGTCCCCCCGAAAGTCTGTGCCTTGCGGTGCCAAGATTGGGTGCAAGACTGCCCAGGGATAGGGGATCGAGACATGCCGAACAACGAGTGGGTGCAAGAAGGCACCCCACGCGAGGCCGACGACTGGTCCGAGGCTCAGGACGACTACGGCGTTCCCGTCGAGCCGGCCGAGTGGGACGACTACTCGGCCGAGCAGCGCGTTCCGGTCCCGACGCCCTCCGCCCCTGCCGCCGACCAGGACCCGATCGTCGACCCGTCGGTCGAGGAGTCCGGGCCCGAGTCGTTCGCCGCGTCTGAGCCCGTGGGCGAGGCGGACCCGATCGCCGAGCCTGTCGAGGCGTCCGAGACCACCGACGATGCCGCGGCCGTCGCCGACCCCGAGCCGAACGCCCAGCCTGTCGAGGCGTCCGAAACCACCGACGACGCTGCGGCGGTCGCCGACCCCGAGCCGTTCGCGGACCCTGAGCCCGCGGCAGAGGCGGATCCGTTCGCCCAGCCTGTCGAGGCGTCCGAGACCATCGACGATGCCGCGGCCGTCGCCGACCCCGAGCCGTTCACGGAGCCTGAGCCGAACGCCGAGCCTGTCGAGACGTCCGAAACCACCGACTATGCCGCGGCGGTCGCCGACCCCGAGCCGTTCACGGAGCCTGAGCCCGCGGCCGAGGCGGATTCGTTCGCCGAGCCCGTGGACTCGTCCGAGACGGTCGAGGCGGACGAGTCGTTCGGCTTCTCCGACCCCGAGCCGATCGCGGACCCCGAGCCTGAGCCGTTCGCAGAGCCCGTCGAGGCGTCCGAGCCCGTCGACGAGGCCCCTGTCTCCGAGGCCGCGGACCCCGTGGCCGACGAGCCGTTCGTCGCCCCCGTGCCGGTCACCGAGCCCGCAGACGAGGTCGTCGAGGCCTCCGAGACCGTCGACGAGGCCCCCGCAGAGGCCAGCGCCACCGAGACCGCCGTGACCGAGCCAACCGAGGAAGAGGCCATGACCGAGACCAGGCAGCGACCACTCACCGTCGACGCGGAGACCTTCGGCCGTCCCGCCGGCGCTCCCGTCGAGGCGGAGGCCACCGAGACCCTGGTGGCCGCCCCCGTCGCGGCCGGGGCCGCCGCGGGCGCGACGTCGATGGCGGGCCTGTACCGCGACGACGACCACACGCAGGTCATCGACACCTCCGCCGCGCTCGAGGCGGAGGCAGCAGAGGAGGAGCGCCGCGCCGAGCAGTTGCGCCTCGAGAAGGAGGCCCGCGACCAGCGCCTCGGCCTGGTGGCCACCTCCGAGGCCAACGCCCAGCGCGACCTCAACTCCGCGCGCCGTCCAGGCGTCAGCGGCTTCGGAAGCTTCGGCCTCCTCGTGCTGCGCCTCGTCACCGCCTTCGTGCTCGGCGTTGCCGCCTACCAGATCCTCGGCAACGTCTCCGCGACCGCGGACTACCTCGGCCAGACGGCGCTGCCCTACCCGCGCGAGATCGCATGGGGCCTCGGCTTCACCCTCGCCGTGATGGCGGTGCTGCTGGTGCTCGGCCTCGGCGTGCGCATCGTCGGACTGCTGCTCGCCGCGATCGCGGGCGCCTCGCTCGCGTTCCTACGCTGGGGTCAGTTCTCCATCTTCTCCGCCAACATGGAGGGCTTCCACGGCGACAAGGACCTGATCCTCGCCGCGATCGGCATCCTGCTGTTCGCCATCGGCGGCGGCAAGGTCGGCATCGACGGCGCCATCTCGAAGGCCCGCTGGAACTCAAAGCTCGCCAAGCGCTCCTGACCACCCGACGAGCGACCCCCGGCCATGCCGAGGGTCGTTTGCTTTGTCGCGCCAGTTAGGCTCTACCCATGTCACGGGTGATGGCCGTCTCCTTCGAGAGATACGGCCAACTGCACTACCTGGACCCAGGAGAGCGCGACTACAGCGTCGGCGACTGGGTCCTGTATCCGACCGCCGACGGGCCGGAAGTTGCGCAGTGCGTCTGGGCGCCCGAGCAGACCGAGGCCGCCTTCGGGGAACTGCCCCGCTGTGAAGGACCGGCCACCGACGCCGACCACGACCGCGACCGGCGCAACCGCGAGATCCGCAGCGACGCGGCCCGCACCGCCCGAGACCTGATCGCCCAGCACGGCCTCCCCATGAAGGTCGTCGGCATCGACTTCCTCGACCGCTCCGACAAGTACGACCGGCTGGTGGCGATCTACTACACGGCCCCGCACCGCGTCGACTTCCGCCAGTTGCTCGGCGACCTCGCCAGGGCGCTGCAGTCGCGCATCGACCTGCGGCAGGTCGGCGCCAGGGACGCGGCGCGGCTGATCGGCGGCGTCGGCTCCTGCGGACGCGAGTTCTGCTGCACCACCTTCCTCACCGACTTCGAGCCCGTGTCGATGCGGCTCGCCAAGGTGCAGTCGCTGCCGTCGAACCCGCTGCAGATCGCGGGCGCCTGCGGCAGGCTGATGTGCTGCCTGAAGTACGAGCACCCCCTGTACGAGGACTTCCATCGGCGGGCCCCGTCCGTCGGCGAGCGTGTCGACCTCGACGACGGTGCAACCGGCCGCGTGATCGGGCACTGCGTCCCGGCTGGCGAGGTCCGGGTGCGGACAAACGCCGGAGAAATCTTGCGTTGCCCACTCGAGTCGGTATGTTCGAGGCGCACGGCACGACTATCGCTTGGAGACGCATGAAGAGGTCCGTTCAGGTCACCCAGATCATCCTCGCGACCCTCGCGATCGCGCTCGTCGCCAGCCTCTTTCTGGGGAATCTGATCCAGGGCCAGAGCCGTGACGTCCCGGCCTCTCCCTCCACGGTGGGGCCCGTCACGCCCAAGCCGGTCCCCGAGGGCGCCCGGATGCCCGGCGTGCCCGAGAAGAAGATCTCCGAATACGAGACCTTCCCCGCCAAGAAGGACGAGAACCGCGACCGGTTGCTCGACTACAAGGCCAAGGGCACCCCGCGCGTCGAGTTCGAGAAGTCGCTCGGCGACTACAACGCCTACGCGACGCAGGTCGTGAACTGGGAACTGTGCGCCGACTCCGACACGTCGCAGTGCGCCAAGATCAAGGCCCCGCTCGACTGGGAGAAGCCCGAGGGCGACGCCGTCGAGATCGCCGTGCGCCGGGTCCCCAACGGGGACTCCTCGCGCGGACCGCTGTTCCTCAACCCCGGCGGCCCCGGCTTCGGAGGCCAGAGCTTCGCGGAGGGCACGGCGCAGCGCTGGCAGAACTTCGACGTGGTCGGCTGGGACCCGCGCGGGACGGGGGAGTCCACCCACGTCGTGTGCGGCGGGCTCAAGCAGACCGATGCCGTGATGGACCTCGACGGCAGCCCTGACGACGACGCCGAGAACAAGGCCCTCGAGGAGGGCGGCGCGGACTTCGCGAAGCAGTGCCGCGACGCGTCCGGCGCGCTGCTCGACCACATCACCACCATCGACGTAGTGCGCGACCTCGACCTGCTGCGTCACCTCCTCGGCGCGGAGAAGCTCAACTACGTGGGCGTCTCCTACGGCACCTACGTCGGTGCGACCTACGCGCAACTGTTCACCGGCTCCGTGGGCAGGCTGATCCTCGACGCCGCCGTCGACATCACGGGCAAGGACGAGGTGCCGCAGGTCGCGGGCTTCGAACTCGCGCTGAACAACTTCACCAAGTGGTGCGCCGAGTCCGATCTGTGCGACCTGGGCGACTCGCAGGAGCAGATCGACAAGGACATCGAGACGCTGCTCACCGGGCTGGACGCCAACCCCATCAAGGTCGGCGGGCGCACCCTCACCCAGACGCTGGGCGCCAGCGGCATCGCCTACTTCCTATACCTGGACGAGACTGGCTACCGGACGCTGGCAGAGGTCATCGGGGCCGCCATGGCGGGCAACGGCGGGCCGCTGCTGCTTGCCGCAGACGAGATGAACGGCCGCTACGACAACGGCTACGAGACCATCGCCTACGCCTTCCCCGCGATGGCGTGCGCCGACGCCGTCGACGAGGGGACCGGGCCCGTGCTGCAGGAGTGGCGCGACACCTTCAAGGACGCCCCGATCCTCGCCCCCAACATGGGCACCAGCTACACCTGCCAGTTCTGGACCGCCAAGTCGGCACCCCAGCTCAAGCTGACCGCGGCGGGGGCCCCGCCGATCCTTGTTGTCGGCACCACCGGCGACTCGGCGACCCCCTACGAGCAGGCCGTTTCGATGTCGAAGCAGCTCGAGTCGGGAACGCTGCTCACGCTCGACGGTGCAGGGCACGGCGCCGTCACCGGCCCCAACGAGTGCATCGCCAAGGCCGTGGACAACTACCTCTACGAGGGCAAGACGCCCAAGGAGGGCACGACCTGCAAGTAGCCGGTTCGTCAAACCGGTCGACGGTTCGGTATAGTTCCGTCCTGCTGCCGCCCTAGCTCAGTCGGTAGAGCGACGCTCTCGTAAAGCGTAGGTCACGGGTTCGATTCCCGTGGGCGGCTCGGACAGCGGGACGAATCCTCCAGACGATTCGTCCCGTTTCTCATGGCTTGTGGAACGCTCGTTAAGCCGGACCCTCGACGGATTGGCCGGGTGACCCTTGTAGGCTTGGCAGCACTTCCACGGGCACTTATCCGTGGTCGGTGCAGAAGGAGGGACTCGTGTTGGACTGCGCCATCATCGGGGCCGGCTTGGCCGGGCTCGTGGCCGCCCAGTACCTCGTGGACCGGGGGCTGAACGTCGTCGTGCTTGAGGGCCGCGACCGCGTAGGGGGGCGCGTCGAGAACAGAGTCCTGAGCGACGGAGGCTACGTCGAGCTCGGTGGTCAGTGGATCGGCCCGGGTTTTGACGCCCTCAGCGAGGTCATCGACGACCTCGACCTGGACACCATCGGGCTCCCCGCGAAGGGCAACCTCGTGGTCCGACTCCGCGGTCAGGCGCTCGAGGTTCCCTCCTCCGACGAGACCCCCGCGCTGACCCCCTTCGAGGTCTCCGACCTCGGCCAGGGCCTGCTGCGCCTCCGCCGCCTCGCGGAGCGGCTGCGCGACGACGCCGCCTGGCGCCAGTCCAACGACGCGTGGCTCAACCAGGACCTCCGCAGGTGGGTCTCGACCAACCTGCGCACCCAGGGCGCCCAGCGCCGCTTCTCCGAGGTCTACACCGCGGCCTTCGGCCCGATGCCCAAGGGCGCGACGCTGCTCGAGGGCCTGCACCAGGTCAACTCCGGCCCCGACCTTGAGACCATGCTCGCCAGCAACGGCGGCCTGCACCAGAAGCGCGTCGAGGGCGGCATGGCCCGCGTCACCGACGCCCTCGGCGAACGCCTGGGCGACGTCGTCCGGCTCGAGGCCGAGGTCGTCAAGGTCAGCTACGGCGACCGCGACGCGACCCTGACCCTCGCAGACGGCGAGCAGATCCAGGCGCGCCAGGTCATCTCGACGCTCCCGCCGCGGCTCGCGGTGCAACTCGACTACGACCCGCCGCTGCCGCTGTGGCGCAGGGAGGCGGCCGAGAAGGTCGCCCCGGGCAATGTCATCAAGGCCTTCCTGATCTACGACCACCCGTTCTGGCGCGACAAGGGCTTCTCCGGCCAGTCCAGCGCCGACGAGGGTGCCGTCCGCGTCACGTTCGACACCACGGCAGACAACTCCAACCGCGGTCACCTGATGGGCTTCTTCGAGGGGGCCGACGCCGACTCGCTCTCGCGTCGCTCCGTCACGCTGCGCGAGCGGGCCTTCGTCGACTCCGTGGTGCGGACCTTCGGCGCGACCGCAGCCAAGCCGGTGGCCTACATCGAACGCAACTGGTCGAGCGAACGCTTCACCGGCGGCTGCCACGGCGCGCACTTCTCGCCCGGCGTGTGGACCACCAACGGTCCCATCCTCGCCGAGCCTGAGGGCGTGCTGCACTGGGCGGGAGCCGAGTACGCGACCCGCTTCAACGGCTACATGGAGGGCGCGGTGCGCTCCGGTCGTGAGGTCGCTGCCGCGGTCGCGCGCGAGCTCGCCTGAACCGTCCCCGCCTGCCACTAAGGTGACGCGGGTGGCAACCTCTCCGCTCACCCGCAGCCGCCTCGTCGCGCAGTCGTTGACCGCGCCGTCCTACGCCTCGCCCGCCGCCGCCGTCGCGGCCTTCGGCGCCATGCAGGGCCAGGACCTGCCGGGCGTGCTCGCCTCGGCAGCGCTGCGCTCCACCGGCGGCCTGTCCGCGGTGTTCGACGACCTCGCCGAGCGCCGCCTGGTGCGCGGCTACCCGATGCGCGGCACCGTGTTCCTGATGGCCTCGGACGACCTGACGTGGGTCACCGAGTTGTGCGCCGGTCCCTCCCTGCGCGCCGCGGCCGCGCGTCGCCACCAGCTGGGCCTCGACGACGAGCAACAGACCCGCGCCAGGCACATCGCAGAGGAGGTCCTGGCCGACGGGCCGATGCCACGGGCGGAACTGTTCGAGATCTGGGACGCGGCCGGCCTCGCACCCAAGGGCGGCCGCGGCTACCACATGCTCTTCACGCTGATCGCCGACGGCGTCACGGCCTACGGCCCGTGGAACGGCTCCGAGCAGGACGTCGTGCTCGTCGAGGAATGGCTCCCCGGCAACCCCGGGCTCGCCGAGCGGTTCAACGGCGAGCGGATCCCGGCCGTCGCGGAGTTCCTGCTGCGCTACCTCACCAGCCACGGACCCGCGACGCTGCGGGACTTCGCGTGGTGGACCAAGCTGACGCTGAGCGAGATCCGCCGGGCGCTGCCGCTGATCGTCGAGCGACTGGAGAGCGACGGGGCAGAGGAACCCTCGTACTGGCGCCCCGGGCTCCTCGACGAGGCACGGGCGCAGACCCGCGCCGCGTCGGCCCCGCTGCTGCTGCCGGGCTTCGACGAGTACATCCTGGGCTACCAGGACCGGCTGTTCGCGATGTCGGCGACCCATCACGCCCGGCTCGTGCCAGGCAACAACGGCGTGTTCAGGCGCACCGTGCTTGTCGGCGGACGGGTGCGCGGCACATGGGCGCGCGCCGGTCGCCCCGGCAGGCGATCGCTGGAGATCGAGGAGTTCGAGCCGATCACCGAAGCCGCCCACAAGCGGTTGGCGGCCCGGTTCGCGGCGTTCCCGTTCGCGGGCGAGTGATCAGCGCAGCACGACGAACAGGTCGGTGCGCAGCGTCGCCGGGTCGGTGCTGGGCGTCGGCTCCGTGACGTAGATCTCGCCGTACGGTTCGCCCGGCTCAACCCCCTGTTCCGCGAGGAAGCCCATCAACCTGCCCCACGCGTCGGGCAGCCTGTCGTAAGGCCCGCTGTGCGTCAGCACGGCGATCCTGCCGCCCGGCAGGTGCGACGCGTCGATGCCGACGCCCGCGTTGGCCGCCGCCACCACCGGGAATCCGATCTCGATGGAGAAGCGCCCCGACGGGTCGCCGCGGTAGCAGGCCAGGGCCGGCCCGACGAGGGGCAGGTCGGCGTCCATCGCCGCCTCCGCGACCCTCGGGTAGTCCGCGTCGAACAGGGCGGGCAGGTCGGTGACCGTGACGTCGTCGTGGCGCACCACCAGCGTTGCGACGGGGGTGAGGTCGTCGAGGATGGTCGGCTCGGGCCAGCCCGCGCCGGGGGCGATGAGAGTGGTGGTCATGGTGGCTCCTTATGCGCTCAGGGCGAGCCTATTGCCGCCCCGGACGCGAAGGGGCGCCGGGCGGATATTTCCGCTCGGCGCCCGCTGGGGAGATGGCCTCAGATGGCTGCAGACCCCTTCTCCCCGGTGCGAATCCGGACGACCTCGTCGACGGGGGTCGACCAGACCTTCCCATCGCCGACGGCGCCGGTGCGTGCCGCGGCGGTGATCACCCCGATCACCCCCTCGGCCTCGGCGTCCTCGACCAGCACCTCGATCTTGGCCTTGGTGATGAAGTCGATGGTGTACTCGGCCCCGCGGTAGATCTCCTTGTGGCCGCGCTGCCGGGCGTAGCCGGAGCATTCGGTAACAGTCATCCCCGCGATGCCGTGCTGCGCCAGCGCGATCTGGACCTGGGTCATCATGGTGGGTTGGACGATTGCTGTGACGAGCCTCATGCGTCGACCTCCTCAAGGGCCGGGACGATCAGCGTCTGACGGACGCCGTAGGTGGAGTAGCCGATGTGGCTCAGGTCGTAGCCGGTCTCGGCGTGCTCGGCGGTGTCGATGCCCTGCGTCTCCGCCGCGTCCGCGACCCGCAGCCCCATCGTCTTGTCGAGGACCTTCGCGATGACGAGGGTGACCACGAAGGAGTAGACCAGCACGATCGCCGCGCCTGCGAACTGGCGCCACAGTTGGTCGACGCCGCCGCCGTAGAACAGACCCGCGACGCCCGCGGGGGAGGCCTGGTCGGCCAGCAGGCCGATCAGCAGCGTGCCAACCAGGCCCCCGACGAGGTGGACGCCCACCACGTCGAGCGAGTCGTCGTAGCCGAAGCGGTTCTTCAGCCCGATCGCGAAGGCACACGCCACGCCGGCGACGAGTCCGACGGCAAGGGCGCCGAGCGGGCTGACGGAGGCCGCGGCAGGGGTGATGCCGACCAGGCCAGCCACGATGCCGGACGCGGCGCCCAGGCTGGTGGCGTGACCGTCACGCAGGCGCTCCACCAGCAGCCAGCCGAGCATCGCGGCGGCGGCACCCGCGAGGGTGTTGATCCAGGCGACGCCAGCCGTGGCGTTGGCGCCGAGCGCGGAGCCCGCGTTGAAGCCGAACCAGCCGAACCACAGCAGTGCGGCGCCGAGCATGACCAGCGTCAGGTTGTGCGGACGCATCGGCACCTTCCCGAACCCGAGGCGCGGGCCCAGCACCAGGCAGAGCGCAAGCGCGGCGGCGCCGGCGTTGATGTGGATCGCGGTGCCGCCCGCGAAGTCGATGGCCTTGATGGAGTTGGCGATGAAGCCGCCCTTCTCGGCCGTGCCGCCGTCGAAGGAGAACACCCAGTGCGCTGCGGGGAAGTAGACGAGCAGCGCCCACACCGCGGCGAACACGGCCCAGGCGGAGAACTTCATCCGGTCGGCCACCGCCCCGGAGATCAGGGCGACCGCGATGATCGCGAACGCGGCCTGGAAGCCCGCGAAGACGAGCGCCGGGATGGTGAAGGTGACCTTCTCCGGGTCCATCAGGCCGTCGAGGAAGGCGTACTGGAAGGGGTTGCCGAGGAACCCGCCGAACGAGTCGCCGAACGCCATGGAGTAGCCGATCACGACCCACAGGACACCGACGATGCCCATGGTCGCGATCGACATCATCAGCATGTTCAGCACGCTCTTCGCGCGCACCATGCCGCCGTAGAAGAAGGCAAGACCGGGGGTCATCAGAAGGACCAGCGCTGCGCTGACCAGGACCCAGGCGGTGTCGCCGGTGTCGATGTCGAGGATTTCCATGTGACCGATCCAACAGCGGCCAGATTTCGGGAGATTCGTCGCGAGGTAACGGTGGAGTTAGCGATCTGCCCGGTTGCGTAACGAGTTGGGTCGCGTTGGTTACGGCCGTGTTGCCCACGCCTAGGAGGCGCCTTTTCGGCTCAGTGCTTGCGGACGGTGCCCTCGTAGCCGAGCGGGGAGTCGCCGAACAGGTCCTTCCAGGGGCCGTCGAAGGTGAACGTCGAGTACGCGGCGGTCGGGAACCAGCCTCCGACACCGTCGGCCTCCGAGGGGTCCGAGGCGAACAGCAGCGTCGCCGCGAGGTCGGGGATCGTCGGGGCGTGCCCGACCACGAGGAGGGCCTGTGTCGTGTCGGGCGTCGCGGCGATCAGTCGGGCCGCGGTGTCGGTGCCCCCGAAGTAGAGGTCGTCGAGGAAGTGGGCGGTGACGTCGAGGCCGAGGTGCGTGAACGTCTCGCGGGTGCGGGTGGCGGTCGAGACCAGCGCCGAGTCGATCCCGAGCGCCCTGAGTGCCACCCCCGCGTCCTGCGCGTCCTGGATCCCGCCCTTCGTCAGGTGTCGGGAGTGGTCGCCGTCCAGGTTGTGGGACTCGGTCTTGGCATGCCGCATCAGCACCAGTCGTCGCATGCCGACGACTCTAGTGCGAGGCGCTCGGGTGGGGTGGGCCGTTGAGCAGTAATCGCAGGTCGACGCGCGACCCGCCGAGGGAGAGCGCCCTCCTGGGCGACGAACGCGGACTACTGCTCAACGCCGAGCCCGCGTCAGGGCTTGACGGCGACGATCAGGTCGCGGCGGATCGACGAGTCGACGCGGTGTGCGAACCGCTCCCAGGCGCCGCCCTCGCGCACGGTCAGGCCCGCGTCGGTCAGCATCGAGCCAAGGTCCTCGCGGGTCAGGCCGAAGGTGTTCCACGACAGGCCGAGCGCGCCGCCGTGCATCAGTTGCCCCGCCCACACCGGCAGCGCCTCGCGGAGCAGCCCGGCGGGGGAGCGGTCGCGCTTGCCCGAGACGCCCCGCACGTCGGTGGTCGCCCCGTGCGCGACGCCGTAGGGGGCGTCCGTGACGATCGCGTCGAACCGCTTCTTCCCGAAGAGTTCCGCCGACTGGCGGGTGTCTCCCGTGAACGTCGACACGTGCAGCGTGCGGCCGTCGATCGTCAGTTCCGCGTCGAAGCGCTTGCCGATCGACTTGCCGTCGCGGCGCACGGGGCGCACGTCCGCGGTGTGCTTGATGCGCTTCCTGCGCAGGTAGGTCTTCAGGAACGAGGCCATCTGCTCGAAGGACTTGGCGTCGCCCTCGACGCCGTAGCCGTCGTTGCCTAGCAGCAGCGCCGTGGAGATTGTGGTGCCGCGACCCGCGAGCGGGTCGAGGACCTGGCGCGGGCCGGTCGGCTCGCGGGTGACGGCGGCCAGCGTCACACCCATCAGCAGTTGGGTGAACTGCTCGTTGGTCTTGCCCTGGTACTTGGGGATCGTCACGAGGTCGTCGTCGAGGACGAACGGGTCCGGCAGGCGCACGGGGCGCAGCAGGTCTCCCTCGGACTCGAACAGCGCGAAGCACGCCGACTGCCGGGCGACGGTCTCAAGGTACGCCTCGCCAAGCGGGTCCGCCTCAAAGGCCAGATAGTCCACGCCCGCGACGTCGACGTCGGCGATGTCGCGCGCGAACGGGGCGGTGATCTCCAGTTCGGCGGCGGTCAGCGGGCCGGACTCTCCGGCGTAGACGCGGTTGGCCGACGGGGTGCGCAACATCAGGTAGCGGGGCATTGGGCCAGTTTCCCACATCGGGGGAGGCCCTCAAGCGCCCCGCTCGGCGGGTAGGTTCCTGCGACGAACCGGCGTCGATGAGCCGTTCCGGTTCGTGCCGGGGCGGCCGAGGTGGTTTGCTTGGCAACGATGAAGACCTGGGCAAAGCTCGCCGTGATCTTCGCGGGGGGTGCGCTCGGAACCGCCGCGAGGATCGGCCTGCTGCGCCTGCTCGGCGACGAGGTCGTCGCCCTGGCCGCCGTCAACGTGCTCGGCTGCCTGCTGCTCGGCGTCATCTCCGGGGTCCTCGGCCCGCGCGTCCCGCTCACCCGGTTGTTCCTCGCGGTCGGCGGGCTCGGCGCGTTCACGTCGTGGTCGTCGCTCGCGCTGCAGGGCGTGACGGAGCCGGGCGGGCTTGCCATCGTGGTCGTGGAGACCTGCTTCGGGGTGGCGTTCGCGGGTCTCGGGCACCTGCTCGGCATGCGACGGCGAGCGGAGGCCACCTGATGGGCGTCGTGCTGATCGCCTGCCTCGCGGGAGGCCTCGGCGCCGTCGCGAGGGCCGGCGTCGATCAGGTGGTGGCGCGCCGCTGGCCCGCCTGGGTCGGGACCCTGCTGATCAACGTGGTCGGCTCGTTCGCGTTGGGCGTGGCCTCCGTGAGCGTCGGCCCGGACGCCCTGACGATCTTCGGGACGGGCTTCTGCGGCGGGTTCACGACCTTCTCGTCGGCCTGCTGGCAGGCCGCCCGCGAACTGGGCCGCCGCCGGATCGCGTTCGGGATCGGCTACGCCGCAGCAACGGTCGCGGCCTGCCTGGCCGCAGCGCTGCTCGGCATCGCTCTCGGCGGTCTGTGAGCGGGAGTCGCGCCGCGGGTGTCAGGACGTGAGCCGGTCGTTGCCCGACTGACGACGCACACAGACGACGAAAAAGGAGCGCCAGGCGAACCTGGCGCTCCCTCTCGGCCCTTGAATCAGGCCAGGTTCACGTGGTGGTGCTCGTAGGGGGTGCCCTTGGCGCGCTCGAAGGAGGCAGAGACCTCTTCCTCGGCGTCTCCGCGGCCAGTCCAGGTGGCGCCCTCGACCGACTTGCCAGGCTCGAGGTCCTTGTACACCGAGAAGAAGTGCTCGATCTCGAGCAGCATGTGCTCGGGGACGCTCGACAGGTCCGTGATGTGGTGGCGGCGGGTGTCTGCCGTCGCGACGCACAGCACCTTGTCGTCGCCGCCCATCTCGTCGGTCATCCGGAACATCGCGACGGCGTAGCACTCGATGAGGCAGCCGGGGAAGGTCGGGTCGTTGCCGATCACCATGGCGTCGAGCGGGTCGCCGTCCTGGCCGAGGGTGCCCTCGACGAAGCCGTAGTCGTAGGGGTACTGCGTCGAGGTGAACAGCGTGCGGTCCAGACGGATCCGGCCCGTGTTGTGGTCCATCTCGTACTTGTTCTTGGTCCCCTTGGGGATCTCAACGGTCACGTCGAACAGGATGCGGCGGCCCGGATCAATGGGGGTCAGGCCAACTGGCGCCTCTTCGCTCACTGCGGCACTCCTATGATTGTGGTGGTCCCCCACACTGCGTTGGTGGGACGTGACCCTTGCAGGATACCGCGTTGGAGGGCGTAGTGAAGACTCGCAGAATCGTCGAGTGGGCGGTGACCGGCGTGCTCGCCACCGTGTTGCTCGTCGGTGGGTTCGTGCTCGGCGTCTTCCACAGGGAGGCGGCCAGCGCCGTGGGCCTGACGCGTGAGGGGGCCCCGACAACGGTCTCGCCCGAGCTTTTCGCCGCCCCGACACCCGACCCGTCGGAACCACGCGCGGCGGGGAACGGACTGGTCGCCGCGGCGCCGCTGCCCTCCGAGGGGGCCGTCCCGAAACGCGAGACGCTCGAGGCCAAGCTCAAGGGCCTCGACACCTCCAAGCTCGTCGGGGTCGACGGCGCCCCCGTCACCATCTCCTACGAGGTCCTCGACGCGAAGACCGGCGAGGTCGTCGCGTCGAAGCAGCCGACCACCCCGCTGATCCCCGCCTCCAACACCAAGACGCTCACCACGCTCGCCGTGATGCACGCCTTCACCGGCTCTGAGACGTTCGCGACCACCGTCGTGCAGCCCGCCCCCGGGCAGATCGTGCTCGTCGGCGGCGGCGACCCCCTGCTGCTGAGCGTCCCCGCGAAGGCGGGCAGTTACCCGCAGCCGCCAAGCACGCAGGAACTGGCCACCGCCACCGCGAAGGCGCTCAAGGAGGCAGGGCAGACAAGCGTCACCCTCGGCTTCGACGCCTCCTACTTCCAGGAGCCGGGCTGGAACGACACCTGGCCGTCGAACTACCGCGACCAGGTCACCCAACTCTCCGCGCTGTGGGTTGACGAGGGCAGGCTCGCCGCAGGCGGCCGCAGCCGCACGCCCGGCCTCGACGCCGCCAGGATCTTCGCGACCCAGCTCACCGCGCAGGGCATCACCGTCGCCGCGGAGCCGGCGGCGGTCAAGGGAAGCGGCACCGAACTGGCCCGCGTCGAGTCGCTGCCGGTGCACGTCCTCGTCGAGACCGCGATGAACCGCTCCAACAACTCCTTCACCGAGATCCTCGGCCTGCAGTTGGCGCGCCACCTCGACAAGCCGACCACCTTCGCGGGGAGCGTCGCCGCCATCCAGGAGCAGCTCACCAGCCTCGGCGTATGGGACGAGGGCACCGTGCTGCACGACGCCTCCGGGCTCTCGCGCGAGAACCGCGTCACCACCAACATGCTCGCCAAGGCCGTCCGACTGCTCGACACCGACCCGCGCCTTTCGGTGATCCTCGACGGGCTGCCCACCGCAGGGGTGACGGGGACCCTCGCGGACCGCTTCACCGACGACATCTCACGCCCGGCGCGCGGGGTCGCCCGGGCCAAGACCGGAACGCTCTCGCTCGTGTCGTCGCTGGCGGGTACCACGCTCACCGAGGACGACCGGCTCGTCACCTTCGCCTTCATCATCAACGGCCCGCCGGACGGGTGGGCCTCGAAGGTGTGGACCGACCAGGCCACCGGCGTCGTCGCCTCCTGCGGCTGCTGATGGACTACGCCCCCAGCATCGACTGGACCTTGGCGCTCAGGCTCTCAGCGGCCGGCGCCAAGGACCTGCCCGACCTCGACGAGCGCAGCCTCAAGCCACTCGTCGCCGACCTGCGCGTCACCGCACGCAGGGCCGGGGAGATCGCGGGCGCCTTCCTCAACGTCGACAGCGCCGGTGCGACCGCGGTGAAGGTCGTCGACTGGAACGGCTGGGGCACCGCGGTGCGCGGCATGGTCGAGACCGTCGTCACGGAACTCGGGATGCCGCACCGCCCCGACGGGCCGGTCGACTGGGCCCGACGACGCATCAACGCGGTCCTGCTCGGCGCGGGGATCAGGGCCGCCAGCCGCCGGCTGCTCGGCCAGTACGACGCATACACCGGCGCCGACACGCTCTACCTGGTCGCCCCGACGATCGTGGCGCACGAGCGCGACCACGGCTTCGCGCCCGCCGACTTCCGGCTCTGGGTCGCGCTCCACGAGCAGACCCACGCGCTGCAGTTCCGGGCCGCCCCCTGGCTGCGGGAGTGGATCGGGCAGCGCGCCCGTGAGGTCTTCGAGGACGACGCCTCACCGATCCAGGGGCTCGTGGCCTGGGCGCGCACCGGTGACCTCGCCTCGCTGCTTGTCTCCGGCGACGCGGGGGAGTCGCTGACGCAACTGGTGGGCGTCATGACCTTCCTCGAGGGCCACGCCGACTACACGGCAGACATCGCGGGCCGACCCCACATCCCCAGCGTCGCCGCGCTGCGCAAGGCGTTCACCCGCAAGCCGGGGGCAAGCGGCCTCGGCAGGATCTCCCCGTCGTTCGACAAGAGCGCGCAGTACCGCGACGGGATCGCCTTCTGCCGCGAGGTCGCCGCGCTGCGCGGCAGGCCCGGGCTGCGGGCCGCCTTCGCCGAGCCCGCCAATCTGCCCAGCCCGGCCGAGATCTCCGACCCCCGCGCCTGGGTCCGACGGGTCCATGGCTAAGCGGGAGCTGCCGCCGGCCGCGCTCGCGGTCGCGCAGGCGGTCGCGGCCGCGCTGCCCGACGGCGACGTGGTCGTCGGCTGCTCCGGAGGGGCCGACTCCACGGCGCTCGCGCTCGGCGCCGCGTGGGCCGCGGGGCGCCGCGGCGCCCGGGCGACCGCGGTGATCGTCGACCACGGCCTGCAACCCGGCTCTGTCGGGATCGCCCGCGAGGCAGCCGCGCGGCTCGGGGAACACGGCGTCGACGCGAGGATCGTGGCCGTGCGCGTCGCGCCCAGCGGGGAGGGCCTGGAGGCCGCCGCCCGCGAGGCCCGGCTGGCCGCGCTGGCAGACCAGAGGCTACCCGTGCTGCTCGGCCACACGCTCGACGACCAGGCCGAGTCGGTGCTGCTCGGCCTGCTCCGCGGCTCAGGCACCCGCTCGCTCGCGGGCATGGCGGAGGTGAGGGGGCCGTTCGTGCGGCCCCTCCTCGCGCTGCGCAGGTCCGACACCGAGCAGGCCTGCCGCGACTGGGGCATCGACTGGTGGCGCGACCCCATGAACGACGACGACGCCTTCGCCCGGGTCCGCGCACGCGGGCTGCTGCGCGAGGTCGCGACACGCCTCGGACGCGACGTCGCGCCCGCGCTCGCCCGCACCGCGACCCTCGCCCGGGCCGACGCGGACGCGCTCGACGCGCTCGCCGAGGCCGTCGAGACGGGCGAGCCGCCGGAGACCGCCCGGATCGCCGCGCTGGAGGGTCTTCCTGACGCGCTGCGCTGGCGGGTGCTGCACCGCTGGATGGCGCGGCTCGGGGTCGCAGCGGACCAGGGCAACGTGCTCGCGGTCGACGCGCTGCTCACCCGCTGGCGCGGCCAGAGCGACATCGCGGTGCCCGGCGGGAGCGTCAGGCGCGTCGGCGCCGACCTGCGCTTCACCCGGGGTGCGGGTCGCAACGAGCCGCGCTAGGCTCGGGCACGTGGATGCTCCAGACGTGTCGCAGGACCTCGAGAAGGTGCTGTTCACCTCCGATCAGATTCAGGCCCGCATCGACGAGGTCGCCAGCCAGATCGACGCGGACTACGAGGGGCGCGAGATCCTGCTCGTCGGCGTCCTCAACGGCGCCGTCATGGTGATGAGCGACCTGCAGCGCGCGATGCGCAGCCACGTCGAGATGGACTGGATGGCCGTGTCGTCCTACGGGGCGGGAACCCAGTCGAGCGGCGTGGTGCGGATCCTCAAGGACCTCAACGCCGACCTGGAGGGCCGCGACGTCATCGTCGTCGAGGACATCATCGACACCGGCCTGACGCTGTCCTACCTGATGAGCAACCTCGCCTCCCGCGGGCCGGCGAGCCTCGAGATCATGACGATGTTCCGCAAGCCAGACGCGGCCCAGATGGAGGTCCCCGTCAAGTACGTGGGCTTCGAGATCCCCAACGAGTTCGTCGTCGGCTACGGCCTCGACTACGCGGGCCGCTACCGCAACCTGCGCGACGTCGGCACGCTCGCCAAGCACGTCTACAGCTGATAGCTGACACCGCCTCCGCTTAGGGTTGGCCGATCCCCGACGATTGGCCGACAGTGACTGATCCCACCGAGTCCCCGCAGGTCGCCGAGTACCTCCGCGCCCTCAAGCCCGCCACCAGAACGGTGGTGTCGATGCTGTTCGTCGTCGCCCTGCTTGTCGGCATCGGCAGCTACATCGGCAAGCCCGGGATCGACGGGCTGCGCACCCTCCCCGAGTACACGGTGACCGTCAAGGACGAGTACCTCGACCAGGTGCTCACCGGCGGACGGCGCACCAAGAGATGGGTCGACGCGCGCTTCGTGCACGTCGTCAAGCCCGACGGAAGCATCGGATCGGTCCGCAGCGACACGCTGCGCATCGGCGAGACCGCGACCGTGTGGGAGTACCCCGAGACGGGCAAGTTGGTCGAGGAGAAGCCGGGCATCTCCTGGCCGCTGCTGCTCTTCGGCTCCTTCTTCCTGCTGATCGGGTTGGCGACCGCCTCCGGCCTCGTCCGGTCGCTGCGGGCCCCCAGCATCGCGCGGCACCGCCTGCGCGAGGCCGTCACCGGCCGTGACGCGACCATGATCCCCGCCGAGCCGGGCACCTCCCGGGTCCGCGTCGCCATCGCATCGCCCGACTTCCCCGCCGACTCCGTCTGGGAGGTGCGACCCGCAGTGGTCGGCACCCGGCCGATCCCGTTTCCTGAGGGCGTGACCGCGCCGCTTTCGGCGTGGAGCTACCGCCGCCTGGGCTGGGGGAGCCACGCGCTGATGCGCGCCAGCAACGGAACCTTCTTCGTCGCCCAACTCTCTGACCCGGACGCGCAGGGCCCGGCCGAGCAGAAGGACAACGGTTGAGTAAGTGTCGAGATTGCGCACGCTGGTAAGGTTTCGGTGCGCTGAACCCTCGGCAAACCACGAGATCGGACTGACTTGCAGAAGTTCTTCAAGAGCCCACTGGCTTGGGTCGTCATCAGTGTGCTGTTCCTTGTGCTCGGCATGCAGTTGCTCAGCTCCATGGCCGGCTTCCAGACCGTGCCGACGTCGCAGACGTTGGAGCTTCTCGCGGGCGACAAGCCGCTGAAGGAAGTGACGCTCGTCGACGGCGAGCAGCAGATCCAGATCATCGACGCCGACGGCAAGAAGACGCAGTCGGCATGGGTCGGCAACCAGGTCGACGACGTCATCAAGCTGATCGAGAAGCGCAAGGCCGACGGTTCGCTCGAGGAGTGGACCGGCACCAACCCCAGCCCCAGCTTCTGGACGACCCTGCTCTACACGGGCCTTCCCTTCCTGCTGCTGATCCTGCTGTTCTTCTGGATCATGCGCTCGATGTCCGGCGGCGGCGCCAACGGCCCGCTGTCGTTCGGCAAGTCGAAGGCGAAGCTGGTCTCCAAGGACACCCCGAAGACGACGTTCGCCGACGTCGCCGGCGCCGACGAGGCCGTCGAGGAACTCGAGGAGATCAAGGAGTTCCTGGCCGAGCCCGCGAAGTTCCAGAAGCTCGGCGCGAAGATCCCCAAGGGCGTCCTGCTCTACGGACCACCCGGAACGGGCAAGACCCTGCTTGCCCGCGCGGTCGCGGGCGAGGCGGGCGTCCCGTTCTTCTCGATCTCCGGCTCCGACTTCGTCGAGATGTTCGTCGGCGTCGGCGCCTCCCGCGTGCGCGACCTGTTCCAGCAGGCCAAGGAGAACGCGCCCGCCATCATCTTCATCGACGAGATCGACGCCGTCGGCAGGCACCGCGGAGCCGGCATGGGCGGCGGTCACGACGAGCGCGAGCAGACCCTGAACCAGTTGCTCGTCGAGATGGACGGCTTCGACGTGCGCGGCGGCGTGATCCTGATCGCCGCGACCAACCGGCCAGACGTCCTCGACCCGGCGCTGCTTCGCCCCGGCCGCTTCGACCGCCAGATCGGCGTCGAGGCCCCCGACGCCGAGGGCCGCGCACACATCCTCAAGGTCCACGCGAAGGGCAAGCCGCTCGCCAGCGACGTCGACCTCGTCTCGATCGCCCGCCGCACCCCCGGGTTCTCCGGCGCCGACCTCGCCAACGTGCTCAACGAGGCCGCCCTGCTCGCCGCCCGCCAGAACGAGGAGATGATCCGTCAGCCGCAGCTCGACGAGGCCATCGACCGCGTCATCGCGGGCCCGCAGAAGCGCACCCGCCTGATGAACGACCACGAGCGGCTGATCACGGCCTACCACGAGGGAGGCCACGCGCTTGTCGCCGCCGCGATGCCGGGCAACGACCCCGTGCAGAAGGTCACGATCCTGCCGCGCGGGCGTGCCCTCGGCTACACGATGGTGATGCCCGACGCCGACAAGTACTCCCAGACCCGCGGCGAGCTGCTCGACCAGATGGCCTACATGATGGGCGGCCGCGCTGCCGAGGAACTGGTCTTCCACGACCCGACCACCGGCGCCGCCAACGACATCGAGAAGGCGACGAAGGTCGCCCGGGCGATGGTCACCCAGTACGGCATGAGCGAGCGCGTCGGCTCCGTCAAGCTTGGCGGGGGCGACTCCGAGCCCTTCATGGGCATGCGCGGCACCGACTCCAGCCAGGAGTACTCCGAGTCGATGGCCGCCGTCATCGACGAGGAGGTCGCCGGGCTGATCCACACCGCGCACCAGGAGGCGTTCGACGTGCTGGTGGAGAACCGCGACGTGCTGGACGAGCTCGTCCGACAGCTCTTCAAGAAGGAGACGCTGAACAAGCAGGAGGTCGCAGAGGTGTTCAAGGCGCTCCGCCGACGCGAGAAGCGCCCCGCCTGGACGGGATCCGATCTGCGCATCCCCTCGGACCAGCCGCCCATCGAGGTCCCCAACCCGAACCGTCCCGGCGCGGCGGCAATTCCGCCGCACATCGGCCCCGACTTCAGCGGCCCGATCGGCGGCAGGCCGACCACGCCCGCGCAGCCGCAGCAGCAGCCGGGCCAGTGGGCCCCTCCGACCACCCCTCCGAGCCTCTGATGGCCGTCGACGAGCCGCGCGCGGCCGCGGCGGTGCGGGAACTCCTCGCCGCCATCGGCGAGGACCCCGACCGCGAGGGCCTGCTCGATACCCCCGGGCGGGTCGCCCGGGCCTGGGGAGAGTTGGCGGCCGGCTACTCCACCGACATCGAGGACATCCTCGGCACCACCTTCGGCATCGACCATGACGAGTTGGTGCTGGTCAAGGACATCCGGCTCGTCAGCATGTGCGAGCATCACATGCTGCCTTTCACCGGCGTCGCGCACATCGGCTACATCCCGTCGTCCAACGGCCGGGTCACGGGCCTGTCGAAGCTCGCACGGCTCGTCGAGATGTACGGCCGAAGGCTGCAGGTGCAGGAGCGCCTCACCACGCAGATCGCCGACGCCCTCGTCGAGCACCTCGACGCGAGGGGCGTCATCGTGGTGATCGAGGCCGAGCACACCTGCATGACCATGCGTGGCGTGCGGAAGCCGGGCAGCATGACCGTCACCTCTGCGGTGCGCGGCCAGTTGCGCGACCCCGCCACCCGCGCGGAGGCCATGAGCCTGATCCTGGGCCGGTGACGCCGTGACCCAGGTGATGGGGATCCTCAACGTCACCCCCGACTCGTTCTCCGACGGAGGCGAGTTCCTCGACCCGCGCCGCGCCCTCGAGCACGCCCGCGCCATGCGCGCCGCGGGCGCCACCATCATCGACGTCGGGGGAGAGTCGACCCGCCCCGGCGCGGAGCGAGTGACGGGCGACCATGAGCTGCGCCGCGTGGTGCCCATCGTCGAGGCCCTCGTGCGCGAGGGGGCGACGGTCTCCATCGACACCATGCGCGCATCGGTGGCCAGGGCGGCGCTCGCCGTCGGCGCGAGCATCGTCAACGACGTCTCCGGAGGCCTCGCAGACCCTGAGATGCACGCGACGGTCGCGGACGCGGGCGCCGACTACGTGGTGATGCACTGGCGCGACCACTCCGTCACGATGCAGAGCAGGGCGACCTACGACGACGTCGTGGAGGAGGTGCTCGCCGAACTCCTCGACCAACGCGATGCGGCGGTGGCAGGGGGAGTCGCCCCGGAGCGGATCATCCTCGACCCAGGCCTCGGCTTCTCCAAGACCGCGGAACACAACTGGCAGCTGCTGCGCCACCTCGACCGCTTCCAGGGCCTGGGGCACCGGGTGCTGGTCGGCGCCTCCCGCAAGGCGTTCCTGGGGCACCTGCTCGGTGGGAGGGCCCCGCACGGCCGCGACGGCGCGACCGCCGCCCTGTCGTTCTGGTCGGCGCTGCACGGCGTCTGGGGGGTCCGCACGCACGACGTGGAGGGCCAGGCCGACGCGATCGCCGTCGCGCTGCGGCTCACCTCCGAGGGTCCCCTGTGGGGGCAGTGAGCGGTGTCACCTCGGCTACGGCCGCGCTGCACCGTGCGCTAGAGTCCAAGAGACACTGAAGGAGCACACACATCGACACCATCACGCTCACGGGCCTCCGTGCGACCGGCTACCACGGGGTGTTCGACCACGAACGCCGCGAGGGGCAGCCGTTCGTCGTCGACGTCGTGCTCGAGCTTGAACTGGACACGGTGAGTGATGATCTCAGCCGCACGGTGAGCTACGCCGACATCGCGGACGAGGTCGAGTCGGTCATCACCGGCGAGCCGCGCGACCTGATCGAGACGGTCGCCGGCGAGATTGCGTCGCGCTGCCTGTCGCATGGCAGAGTGGAGCGCGTCACCGTCACGGTGCACAAGCCACAAGCGCCCCTGACCCAGAGTTTCTCGGATGTTTCCGTCACGATCAGCAGGAGTAGACATGTCTAACGGCCCCTTCGATATCGACGTCGACACCTTGGGGAACCTGCGTCCGATCTCCAAGGTGGTGCTGAGCCTCGGCTCCAACCTCGGCGACTCGGCGGCGATCCTGCAGGAGGCCGTCGACTTCCTGGCCGAGACCCCCGACCTGATGCTCGTCGACGTGTCGCCGGTCTACCAGACCAAGCCGGTCGGCGGCGTCGAGCAGGAGGACTTCCTGAACCTCGTCGTGGTCGCCGAGTCGACGCTCGAGCCGCTCACCATCCTGGACCGGGCGCAGGCCATCGAGGACAACTTCGGGCGCACCCGTGAGGCCCGCTACGGACCCCGCACGCTCGACATCGACGTGATCATGGTCGGCAAGCGGATCTCCGAGGACAACATCGAACTGCCGCACCCGCGGGCCCACGAGCGCGCCTTCGTGCTCGTGCCGTGGCTCGATATCGACCCGAACGGCGAGATCGCAGGCCACGGGCCGATCGCCGATCTGGTCGACGATGTCGACACCAAGGGCGTCGTGCGCCGCGACGACATCGTCATCAACGCGAACACCGGGTTTTGAGCCAGCGCCCCAAACTCGGTCTCACCACCGCTCGGCAGGCGGTCATCTCGGTCCTCGCCGGTGCGGTGGTGTGTTGGCTGCTGCTGCTCGCCTTCGAGGCGACCGGAGGGTTTCCTCCGGTCGTGCCGTGGTCGCTTCCCATCACGCTCTTCCTGCTCGCCGTCGCCGTCGGCATCTACTCGCGGCTGCTTCCGAAGCGCCGTGAACAGCACCGCGCGTCCTCACAGGAGTCCTTCATGGCGCTCAGCGTCGGCAAGGCGATGGTGATGACGGGGGCGGCCCTCGCAGGCGCACACGTCGTCTACGTGATGCGCTACCTGCAACTCTTCGACGCCCCGCTGCCCTCGCAGCGCGTCATCCAGGGCACCGTGACGATCATCGCGTCGCTGTGCCTCGCAGCCGCTGGCATCATGCTCGAGCGGGCGTGCGTCATCAAGGACGACGATGACGAGGACGACCACCCGGGCTCCGCGGAACCCATCTGATTCGCGACACGCCCAGCGGGCAACGCTGAGCGCCGATCGCGCGTGCCTACACTGACCGCATGCCTGGTCGTCGTGCAGCTCACAAGTCCTCCGAACGCACACTCGCGCTCACCATCCTCACCGTCGGAACCGTGGCCTCCGTTGCCTCGATGTTCGGGGGTGCCTGGATCGTGCGCGCAGGGGTCGTCGTCGCCATCGTGATGGCCTTCGCCGCGGTGTTCGTGGCGTGGCGCGAGCTCGGCGCTGAGCGGGTCCGCCATGCGGAGGAGCTCAAGCACGAGATCGACCTGCGCTCGCAGCAGGCCGACCGCTTCCACGAGGAGTCGGTCGCCATGATCAGCCGCTTCAACGCCCGCGCCGAGAACCTGCAGGGCGTCATCGCCAAGCTGCGCGGCCAGCTCGCGGCCGCCAAGTCGGAGCTCAGCTCGATGCGCGGCAACGCGGCGTGGCTGCGCGCAGAGGTCGCCGAGCGTCAGGCACGCGTCGAGGCGCTCGAGACCCGGATCGCCGAACTTGAGGCCGAGGACACCGCCAACATCGTCACGCTGCCCCGCAAGGCGGTCTCGCCGAGCATCGACGAGATCTGGGGCGAGGACGAGCACCCGACGATGGTCGACCTGGCCAAGCTGAACCTGGACGGGCTGCCGGAGTTGCGCATGCAGGCCTGAGGCGCGACGCCCTACCTACTTGTCCGCATCCCCGATGGTGTAGCCCAAGCTGGCTACGACGTCGGGGATGCGGTCTTTTTCCGTCCCGACCAGCGCGCGCCCCAGGGCTGACAGGTTCGCCTGCGAGGGGGTGCGCAGCGCCACGCGCCACGGGGTCGCCCCGCCGCGCGAGATCATCAGGCACGACGCGATGCCCCACGGCGCCTCGATGTCTGTGGTGTGCTCACCCTCGGGAACCTTGAGGCGGCGCGAAAGTCGCGTCGCGATCTCGCCGGGCTCTGCGAGTTGGCGGGCCATCCTGATCATGTCGATGGACGTGCCGACCTCGTCGATCAGGACGCCGAAGCGCGCCTCAGCGTCGCCCGCCTCGCGCACCTGCACCGGGCGGAACATCCGGTCGTAGGCAAGGTAGCCGGTCGCCCTGAGGTCCAGGTCGAGGCCTGCCGCGCGCGCAACGGGCCCTGAGAGGCCGTAGGAGAGGCAATCGTCGGCATTGAGCACCGCGAGGCCCCGGAACCGGTTCGTGAGCGCGAGAAGGCCGCGCAGGTCGGCTGAGACCACAGCGGCCCCGTCGAGCACGTCGTCGAGATCCTCCAGCCAATTCCCGGGCACATCGCTGCTCAGCCCACCGACCCTGTTGAGCATCGGATGGACCCGATTTCCCGCCCATGCGAGCATCGCCTCGCGGATGGAATCGACCGCATTCCAGAGTCTGGTTTCGACTCCGTCCGTGGCCAGATAACTCAGGAATGACAGATGAGAGTGGATTCTGGCAAGCTCGGCGAGGATGGTGCGCAGAATGGTCGCGCGTGGCGTCGCCGTCAGGCGCATCGCATTCTCAACTGTGAGCGTGAGGCTCAGTTCACCGCTCGCCGCCGCGAGCCAGTCGTGGCGATCAGCGAGCATGATCATCGATCGATAGTCACGTACTTCAAAGAGTTTCTCGGCGCCCCGATGGCCGTATCCGTGCGTGACGTCCGCTGCTGAAATCACGCCCGAGTCGTCATATTCCAGCGCAATCGAGATGATCCCGGTGCTTGTCGGATGCCGTTTACCCAGGGAGATGGGCGTATGCCCCGCAATGGCGAGTTCGCCAATGGTGATGTGCTCTGAATAACTCATAAGTAATTCGTCCCTGGTGTTGACCCCGGAGTGCTTGTAGGGTTCACCATATCCATACCAACTGACTTCAGGAGTTTCCATGGCCCGCGAGATCCGCGTCATTCTGACCGACGACCTAGACGGCAGCGAGGCGACTCAGTCGATCGAATTCTCCCTCAAGGGGAACGCATACACCATCGATCTCAACGACGCGAACGCCGCCAAGTTGGAGAAGGCGCTCAGCCCGTTCATCGAGAAGGCGGAGAAGGTCCGCTCCCCGCGCGGTGGCCGCCGCGGATCCGCCCCCCGCGCCGCAAAGGGAGGCACCTCCGAGATCCGCTCCTGGGCGAGGGAGAACGGCTTCGAGGTCTCCGACCGCGGCCGCATCCCCGCGGGCGTCCTGGAGGCCTACGAGGCCGCCAACTGAGGTGGAGCGTTCGCGGCGGGAGAACCGCGGATAGTTTCGTCCTCACCAAGCGTTAGTAAGCTTGAAGTGTTCTGCTCGCCGTGACCTCATGGCGGGCAGCAGGAGGGAAGTTTCATGTTCGAACGGTTCACCGACCGCGCGCGGCGCGTGATCGTCCTGGCTCAGGACGAGGCGAAGCTGCTCAACCACAACTTCATCGGCACCGAGCACATCCTGCTCGGCCTCATCCACGAGGGCGAGGGCGTTGCTGCCAAGGCGCTTGAATCACTCGGCATCGAGCTGGAGGCCGTCCGCCAGCAGGTCGAGGAGATCATCGGCCAGGGCCAGCAGGTCCCGACGGGGCACATCCCGTTCACCCCGCGCGCCAAGAAGGTTCTCGAGCTTTCGCTGCGCGAGGCGCTGCAGATGAATCACAACTACATCGGCACCGAGCACATCCTGCTCGGGCTGATCCGCGAGGGCGAGGGCGTCGCGGCCCAGGTGCTGATCAAGCTCGGCGCCGATCTGGGTCGCGTCCGCAGCACCGTGCTCCAGCTCATCACCGGCTACCAGGGTCGCGAGACCTCGATGTCGGGCGCGCCGGAGTCCAACCCCGAGAAGGGCAACTCGCAGATTCTCGACCAGTTCGGCCGCAACCTCACGCAGGCCGCCCGCGAGAACCAGCTCGACCCGGTCATCGGTCGCACGCACGAGATCGAGCGCGTGATGACGGTGCTGAGCCGCCGCACCAAGAACAACCCGGTGCTGATCGGCGAGCCCGGCGTCGGCAAGACCGCCGTCGTCGAGGGCCTCGCGCAGGCCATCGTGCGCGGCGACGTGCCCGAGACGCTGCGCGACAAGCAGATCTACACGCTGGATCTCGGTGCGCTCGTGGCTGGCTCGCGGTACCGCGGTGACTTCGAGGAGCGCCTGAAGAAGGTGCTCAAGGAGATCAAGACGCGCGGCGACATCATGCTGTTCATCGACGAGATCCACACCCTCGTCGGTGCGGGTGCCGCCGAGGGCGCGATCGACGCCGCCAGCATCCTCAAGCCGATGCTGGCCCGCGGCGAACTGCAGACCATCGGCGCGACAACGCTCGACGAGTACCGCAAGCACATCGAGAAGGACGCGGCGCTCGAGCGTCGCTTCCAGCCGATCCAGGTCGCCGAGCCTTCGGTGGCGCTGACCGTCGACATCCTCAAGGGCCTGCGCGACCGTTACGAGGCACACCACCGCATCACCATCACCGACGAGGCCCTCGTGGCCGCGGCGACGATGGCCGACCGCTACATCCAGGACCGGTTCCTGCCAGACAAGGCGATCGACCTGATCGACGAGGCGGGCGCGCGGCTGCGCATCCAGCGCATGACCGCCCCGCCGGACCTGCGCGAGTTCGACGAGGCCATCGCCTCGAACAAGCTCGAGAAGGACGCCGCGATCGACGCACAGGACTTCGAGCGGGCAGCACGGCTGCGTGACGAGGAGCAGAAGCTCCGCGCGCAGCGGGCCGAGCGCGAGGAGGCCTGGAAGCAGGGCGACTCCGACATCCCCGCCGTGGTCGGCGAGGAGGAGATCGCCGTGGTGCTCTCCGGCTCGACCGGCATCCCGGTGTTCAAGCTCACGGAGGAGGAGTCCCAGCGGCTGCTCCGCATGGAGCAGGAGCTCGGCAAGCGCTACATCGGGCAGGAGGACGCCGTCAAGGCGCTCTCGCGCTCGATCCGTCGCACCCGCGCCGGCCTGAAGGACCCGAAGCGTCCCAGCGGCTCGTTCATCTTCGCCGGTCCGTCCGGCGTCGGTAAGACCGAGCTGACCAAGGCGCTCACCGAGTTCCTGTTCGGCGACGAGGACGCGCTCATCACGCTCGACATGAGCGAGTACTCCGAGAAGCACACCGCTTCGCGGATGTTCGGCTCGCCTCCCGGCTACGTCGGCTACGAAGAGGGCGGCCAGCTCACCGAGAAGGTGCGCCGCAAGCCGTTCTCCGTCGTCCTGTTCGACGAGATCGAGAAGGCCCACCCGGACATCTTCAACTCGCTGCTGCAGATCCTGGACGAGGGTCGTCTGACCGACGCCCAGGGCCGCGTTGTCGACTTCAAGAACACGGTCATCGTGATGACGACCAACCTCGGAACGCGCGACATCTCGAAGTCGGTGAACCTGGGGTTCGCGAAGGCGGGCGACACGGAGTCCAGCTACGAGAAGATGAAGGCGAAGGTCTCGGACGAGCTGAAGCAGCACTTCCGTCCCGAGTTCCTGAACCGCGTCGACGAGATCGTGGTCTTCCACCAGTTGTCGCAGACCGACATCGAGCGGATCGTCGACCTGATGGTGGCGCAGATCGAGTCGCGTCTGAAGGACAAGGACATGGGCATCGAGCTCACGCCCGCTGCCAAGACGCTGATCGCCAAGCGCGGGTTCGACCCGGTGCTCGGTGCGCGTCCGCTGCGTCGCGCCCTGCAGCGTGACGTCGAGGACATCCTGGCCGAGAAGATCCTGTTCGGGGAGCTTGCCGCGGGCCAGATCGTCCAGGTCGACGTCGCCGAGGAGGGCTCGGAGCTTCCGTTCAAGTTCACCGGCGTCGCGAAGGCAGACGTCGCCGAACTCGAGCCGGCCGCCGAGGGCGACCAGGGCTGAGACCGGTCGACACACGTCGAGGGGCGGACCACTTCGGTGGTCCGCCCCTCGTCATGTCCGCGCTCTGTCAGGATCGCCCGGGGCTCAGGTGAGCAGCCGCGCCAGCGTGACGGCGATCGCGATGGCCGCAGCCCCGAAGACGACGGCGGCGACGATGGCGGGCAGCAGCCCGTCCGCGAGCCGCACCCTGCCCGCCTTGAGTGAGCGGTGCGAGTACCGGTAGCGGGCGTTGGCGCGCACCCCGACGAAGATGCCGACCGCGGCACCGATCAGGGCGAACGTCCAGGCCCACACGCCCAGGAACTGCACCTCGATGCGGGCGTAGACGAGCGAGCCGACGGCCAACGAGATGGCCGTGCGCTGCCAGGCGAGGCTGGTGCGCTCCGGTTGCAGGCCGGGGTCGAACGGCTCGTCCTTCATCGCAGCAGGTAGGCCAGCACGACGAGGACGCCCGCCAGGGTGACGCAGAGCGCGAGCGGGAGGCCGAAGGGGGAGGCGGGCAGCGCGGTGTTGTTGCGCAGCGACCGCTCGTTGCGGGCCCAGCCGAGGTAGGCCAGCGGCGCCGCGATCACCGCGGCGAGCATCAGCACGAGCGAGGCCGCGATCCGCAGGCCCTCGTGCAGGCCGAGCCCGAGCACCTCGAGCGCGATGCCTCCCGCGAGCAGCGCAAGCGAGGTCCGGATCCAGGCCAGGAACGTGCGCTCGTTGGCCATCGTGAAGCGGGGGTCGGGTTCGTTGCCCGTGTCGAAGACGAACCTCGGGAATCGCGTGCGGGGCATGGGGGTCACACTAGTGGCGCGCCGCGTTGACCACGACCTCCGCGCAGCGGTTGTGTCCGCCCCGCTACCTTGGGGACGTGTTCTCGCGCCTCCGTGGCCTGTACGGCCGGTTCCTGACGCCGCTCGCCCGGCTGCTTCTCGCCGCGCGGGTCGCGCCGTCGGCCGTGACGGTCGCAGGGACGCTCGGCGTGGTGGTCGCCGCCCTGGTGCTGCTTCCGCGCGGTTGGTTCGTCGCAGGGTTCGCGGCGATCGCCGCGTTCCTGCTCGGCGACGGCTTGGACGGCACCATGGCCCGGCTGTCGGGGCGCGAGTCCCGGTTCGGGGCCTTCCTCGACTCGACGCTCGACAGGCTCGCCGACGCCGCCGTCTTCGCTGGTCTTGCCCTCTGGGGCGCTGCGCACGACCGGGTGGTGCTGTGGCTGGCGCTCGCCTGCCTCGCCCTCGGCTTCCTGGTCTCCTACGCGCGGGCCCGGGCAGAGGTGGAGGGGTGGGACGCCTCCGTCGGGCTGTTCGAGCGCACCGACCGGCTCGTCGTCACGCTGCTCGGCGTGCTCGCCGTCGGCCTCGGTGCTCCGACGCTCGCGCTGACGGTGGTCCTCGGGGTCGTCGCGCTCGGCTCGGCCTTCACGGTCGCCCAGCGGATCCGCGCCGCCGCCCGCGCCTCCTGACCGGTCCGGGCCCAGCCGTCAGGGGCGGCAGGACTCGACGAGGGCGCGCGCGGCCTGCTCGGTCGCGGTGATCAGGCGGTCGGTGGGGATGGCGGAGTCGAGTTGCTGGAACGCGGCCTGCAGCAGGCCGAGCGTCAGGGCCGACTGGATGCGGGCCGTCTCCTTGTCCGCCACGAGGTCGAGCCAGGCCGAGCCGAGCGCGTCGCGCAGGATCCGGTGGGCGTAGTCGGCGACCTCGGCCGTCGCGGACGACGGGGTGGCGCCCGCGCCGCGGGAGATGTCCATCAGCCAACTGTGGCCGGTCACCTCCGCCTGCTCGAGGTTGACCCGCACCCAGGCGACGATCCGGTCTCCTGGATCGGCAAGCGGGGCGAGCGCCTCGGTGACCGCGCGGTCCCAGGCGGGCAGGTAGCGGGCAAGCACCATGCCCCGCAGGTCGTCGACGCTGTCGACGTAGCGGTAGATGGAGTTGCGCGCGATGCCCGCCGCGGAACTGACCACGCCGGCGGTGAGCGGCTCTCCCGCCCGGAGGATCTGCTCGGCCGCGTCCACCAGCGCACCGCGGATCTGTTCGCGGTGTTCGGCGACGGTGGCTGCGGCAATTTTCGGCATGTGTCTCATTCTCTCATGTGCGGACCCTCCGGCCGATCCGAGGATCGCCGCCCGGGGAGCCGTGGGCGTCCCGCACGCTGTGGGCGTCGGCCTCGTCCCTTGCCGGGGGCCGGCCGAGCCGGGTCTCCGGGGTTGTCGGCGTGGCCGGACAACGCCCGTCTCCGTGGCCTTCCGACGCAATTCGGACGGGCCGCCCCCTCGGGTTTGACGACAGGGTGTCCCCAACCTATCATGGATAGCGACACGATGTCTCGAAAAAGGATGACCATGACCAAGGCTCTTAAGACCCAGTACTTCCTCGCCACCGCCTACACGGCGCTCGGCCTGCTCAGCGGGCTCTTCTACCGCGAGTTCACGAAGTTCAACGGCTCTCCCGGCGGCACCCAGCTCGCCGTCGTCCACACCCACTGGCTGACGCTCGGAGCCATCGTCGGCCTGATCCTGCTTCTCCTTGAGAAGCAGTTCCAGCTCAGCTCGCTTCCGAAGCGCTACATGGCGTTCCTGATCACCTACAACGCGGGCGTGCTGCTGACCGGGACGATGATGATCGTCAAGGGCTGCATGCAGGTGCTCGGAAACCCCGCGGCCGACTCCGCGATGCTCGCGGGCATGGCGGGCCTCGGTCACATGAGCGTCACCGCCGGCTTCATCCTGCTGCTCGTCATGATCGGCTCGAAGATCGGCTTCTTCACCAAGAAGGAGGCAGTACATGCCTGAGACCACGAACGCTGCCACGGATCAGGAGCCTGAAACAGGCCAGGTCCTGGCAAGCGGGGGACGCCGGCGCTGGATCGCGCTCGGCATCCTCGCCGTCTCGCTCGGCCTCGTCGTGCTGGACGGCACCATCGTGGGGGTCTCACTCCCCGTCATCATCAGGGACCTGCACCTCTCCCTGACAAACGCCGAGTGGGTCAACAGCCTCTACTCGGTTGTCTTCGCGGCCCTGCTGCTCACCGCAGGCCGACTCGGCGACAGCTTCGGACGCCGCAAGACCCTGATCGTCGGCATCGCGCTGTTCGTGCTCGGCAGCGTGCTCGCGGCCCTGTCCACCGGCGCGGCCTCGCTGATCGCGTCGCGCGCGGTGCAGGGCGTCGGCGGCGCGCTGATCCTGCCCTCCACGCTGTCGACGGTCAACGCCACGTTCCGCGGTAAGGACCGTGCCGTCGCGTTCGGCGTCTGGGGTGCCGTGATGTCGGGAGCCGCGGCGCTCGGCCCGCTGCTCGGCGGCCTCCTGACCAAGTACGCCACCTGGCACTGGGTGTTCTGGGTCAACGTCCCGATCGGCCTGGTGCTGATCGTGGTCGCCCTGATCTTCGTCGACGACACCCGCGGAGACCGTGACCACGGCGCCGACATCATCGGCCCCGTCCTTGCGGCGATCGGCTTCGGCGCCCTGGTCTTCGGCCTGATCGAGGGGGCAAACCTCGGCTGGTGGAAGCCCGAGGAGGTCTTCACGCTCGGCTCCTTCACCTGGGGCCTGGACGCTCCCATCTCCGCCGCTCCCGTCGCGCTGCTGATCGGCCTGGTGTTCGTCGCGCTCTTCGTGTTCTACGAGCGTTCGCTCGGGGCCAAGGGACGCGTGCGGATCCTGGACACCTCGTTGTTCTCGATCCCCAGCTTCTCCTGGGGCAACCTGACCGCTGGGCTCGTCGCCGTCGGCGAGTTCGCGCTGATCTTCGTGCTTCCGCTGTACCTGACCACCACGCTGGGGCTCGACACCCTCGGCGCAGGCCTGGTGCTGGTCACGATGGCGCTCGGCGCGTTCTTCGCAGGCGCCTCGGCCCGGCACCTCGCCGCAGCGCTCGGCGCCGCCCGCGTCGTGATCCTCGGCCTCGCGCTCGAGGTCGTCGGTGTCGCGGCCACCGCGCTGCTCGTGGGGCTGCAACTCGGCTCCTGGTGGGTCGCCGCCACGATGCTGGTCTACGGCGTCGGCGTCGGCCTCGCCTCCGCCCAGGTCACCTCGCTGGTGCTCGGCGACGTCCCGGTCGCCCAGTCCGGCGCCGGGTCGGCGGTCCAGTCGACCGTGCGACAGGTGGGCTCGGCCCTCGGCGCGGCCATGGGCGGCACAGTGCTCTCCAGCGCGCTGGGGACGCACCTGATCCAGCAGGCGACGCCGGACAGCTTCGCGCACGCCAGTTCGTGGGCCGTCTGGGCTTCCGCCGCGGTGCTCGCCGTCGGCCTGTTCGCCGCGCTGCGCCTGAAGGCGGCCGTCAAGGGCGGCTCCGCCGCGGCCCAGGAGCGGCAGGCACAGTCCTGAGACAGGGCGCTGAACGACCCCACCGGTTCTTGGTCCCGGTGGGGTCGCTCCGCGTCGGGAGCTAGGCGGGCACCGCCGCGCCGCCGGTGAGGCGGACCCGGACGGTGGGGGAGTCGACGCGCTCCGGCGACGACACGACCGCGCGCTGCCCGTCGGGCAGCAGCACTCCGATCTCCACGTCGTCGACGGTGTAGCCCTGGTCGACGACCTGCACCTCCGACCCGCCGTCGGCCAACTGCAGCGCGCCGGGCAGCACCGCGAGCACCTCGCCGGTCGCGAGCGCCCCGTCCCAGCCGAGGTCGTGGGCGGTGTGCTCCGTGATGAACGCCCGTGCGCCGAGGAAGGCCGCCACGTCGCGCGACGCGGGCGCCCTGCGCAGCGTCTCCGGATCGTCGAGTTGCAGCAGGCGGCCCTCGACGAGCACCGCCACCCGGTCGGCGATCGTGTAGGCCTCCTGGTGGTCGTGCGTGACGTAGACGGCGGTGGTGTGCGTCTCGCGCAGGATCCGGGCGAGGTCGTCGGCGAGCCTTCGCCGCAACCCCGTGTCGAGCGCGGACAGCGGCTCGTCGAGCAGCAGCGCCCTCGGTGACGGGCCGAGCGAGCGGGCGAGCGCAACGCGCTGCGCCTGTCCACCGGACAACTCGGTCGGACGGCGGTCCCCGTATCCCGGCAGCCCGACGACCTCGAGCATCTCCGCGACCCGGTCGCGCTGCGCCGCCTTCGACAGGTGGCCGAGCCCGTAGGCGATGTTTCTGGCCACCGTCATGGTGGGGAACAGTTGCCCGTCCTGGAACACCATGCCGAAGTTGCGCTTGAACACCTTCACCGGGGCCAGGTCGACGCCGTCCCAGGAGACGCTGCCAGCAGCCAGCGGTTCGAGGCCCGCGATCGCGCGCAGCAGCGTCGACTTGCCCGACCCGGAGGGCCCGAGCAGACCGACGACCGTGCCGGGCTGCACGTCGAGCGACACCCCGTCGACCGCCACGGTCGAGCCGTATCTCACGATCGCGTCCCTGATCTCCAGGCCTGCTACCACGTCGCCACCTCCCGCGGCCGCATCCTCTCGGCGACCGCCATCGTGATTCCCGCCAATCCTGCCAGCAGCACGGAGGCCGCCAGCGCCATGCCGTACATCTCGGCGCCCGGCCGCCCGAAGAGCCGGAAGATCAACACGGGAAGGGTCGGGTTGTCGGGGCGCGCCAGGAAGGAGGTCGCGCCGAACTCGCCGAGCGAGGCCGCGAACGCGAAGCCGATCGCCAGACCGAGCGCCCTGCCCAACTGCGGCAGTTCGATGCGGCGCAGCACCTGCAGGGGAGATGAGCCGAGCATCGCCGCCGCCTCCAGTTGCCGCACGTCGATGGCCCGCAGCACCGGAAGCAGCGTGCGCACCACCAACGGGAGCGCCACCACGGCCTGCGCGATGGGGATCAGCACCACGCTTGAGCGCAGGTCCAGCGGCGGGCGGTTCAGGGTGATCAGGTAGCCGAAGCCCACGGTCACTGCCGAGACCCCCAGCGGCAACAGGAACAGCGACTCGACCGTCGACAGCGCGGCCCTTCCCGCCGGTCGCCTCGGCCTGCGCGACGCGATCAGCGCCACCAGGACGCCGAGCGTCACCGCGATCGCCGTCGCGGCCAGCGCCGTCAGCACCGAGGTGCGCAGCGCACCCCCGAGCGTCGCGCCGAGCGTCGGCTGCCCCGCCAGTTGCGTGTAGTTGACCAGCGTCAGTTCCCCGGAGCGGTGCAGCGACCGCCAGGCCAGGTTGACAAGTGGGACGCCGACAAGGCCGACCGCGACGAGAGCCGTCACCGCGAGGGCGACCGCGTCGCGGCCGGGCGACAGCGGCCTGGCGGCCACCGTCTCGGGCTGCAGTTTGAGCGCGCGCGTCATCCTGGCCTGCGCCCGCCCGCTGAGCCACAGCGCGGCAGTCACGATCACCAGTTGGGCGATCGACAGCGCCGCCGCCGAGCGCAGGTCGAGCAGTTGCGTCGTCAGGAACCAGATCTCGGTCTCGACGCTCTGGTAGCGGCCCTGCCCCAGCACCATCACGATGCCGTAGGACGAGGCGCTGAACAGGAACACCAGCGACGCCGCCGAGACGATGGCGGGCGCGAGCGTCGGGAGCGTCACCGAGAACAGCGTGCGCAGCGGCCGCGCCCCCAGCGTCGAGGACGCCTGCGCGAGCCGCGGGTCGAGCTTGGCCCACATCGAGCCGACCGTGCGCAGCACCACCGAGTAGTTGAAGAACACCATCGCGAGCAGGATCGCCGCCGGGGTGCCGCCGAGTCGCGCCCAGCCGAGCGGGCCGTCGTCCCTCAGCAGCGCCCCGAACGCCACCCCGACCACCACGGTCGGCAGCACGAACGGGATGGTCAGGACCGCCCGCAGCGCGCCTGCCCCCGGGAACCGGGTGCGGTACAGGACGTAGGCACCAGGTAGCCCGAGCAGCAGGCACAGCACGGTCGACGCGGCGGCCGAGGCGAGCGTGAACCACACCGCCCGCCAGGTGCGGGCGGAGTCGAACACGGCCACGAAGCCGTCGAGGGTCCAGCCGTGTTCGCCGTGGAACCCGCGCAGGATCAGCGCCCCTGCGGGCCAGGCGAAGAACAGCGTCAGGAACGCCAATGGCACCGCCGCGACCGCGGCCCACGCGGCGCGGGAGCGGATCAACCGATGGCCTCGGTCCAGTCCCTGATCCACTTGTCGCGGTGCTCGCCGATCTGCTCGGCGCTCAGTTCGATCGGCTGGCTGGCGAGCGGCGCGAACTTCGCCCAGTCGGCGGGCAGCGGCGTCTCATGCACGACGGGGTACATGAACAGGTTCTCGGGGATGGCCGCCTGCACCTCGGGGGAGAGCATGAAGTCGACGAACTTGCGCGCGCCCACCTCGTTGCTTGCGCCCTTCAGCACGCCCGCGTACTCGATCTGACGGAAGCAGGTGCCGAGCAGCGCGACGGTCGAACTGGTGTCGCCGTCGACGGTGTAGGCGGGCGAGGTCGCGTAGCTGAGCACGAGCGGACGCGGCCCCTTGCCGTCGGCCCCCGAGAAGTCGGTGTAGTAGGCCTCGGTCCAGCCGGAGTCGGTCTTGGCGCCGTTGTCGTTCAGCGCCTTCCAGTAGTCGAGGTAGCCGTCCTCGCCCTTTGCGCCGATCGTCGCGAACATGAACGCGAGGCCCGGCGACGAGGAGGCCGGGTTGGTCAGCACCAGCAGGTCCTTGTACTTCGGGTCGGTCAGGTCGTCCAGCGTGGTCGGGACCGCGAGGCCCTTTGCCTCGAACCAGGCGGTGTCGGCGTTGATGCAGACGTCGCCGAAGTCGATGGGCGTCAACTGCGGGGCCGAGAACTGCCGCGAGGAGTCAGGCAGCGCCTCGGAGGTGTAGTCAAGCAGGATGCCCTCCGACTCGGCCCGCGACGCGAACGTGTTGTCGATGCCGTAGACGACGTCGCCGAGCGGCGCGTCCTTGGTCAGGACCAGTTGGTTGACCAGCGCGCCGGTGTCGCCCGGGGCGACATAGGTCACCTCGTAGCCGGTGTCCTTGGCGAACTTCGCCTTCAGGTCGTCCGGCAGCGCGAACGAGTCGTGCGTCACGACCGTCAGCGCGTTGGTCTCCGACGGCGCGCTGCTGGTCGGCTGCTGCTGCTGGGAGGGCTGCCCGCAGGCGGCAAGGCCGAGCAGCGCAAGGCCCGCGACGGTGATGGAAATAGCCCGTGACACGTGTGTTCTCCTTTCGGAGGCTCGGCGCATGCCGAGGAGGTCCCACTCCCTACGCCGGTGCTAACCGGATCAGGTTTGAGGGTCTGCGGGTCATATCCGCACTCTCAGCGCCCCTTGGCGCTCCCCTGTGTGTGGCCCCAGGGTAGTCCACCCGGACGGTGGAGGGTCAACTCGTCTCGCTGACCCGGATCAACGCGTCGCGGATCTGCCTGGCACGGGTAGGCCCGATGCCGTCGATCTCCATCAGGACGCCGACGGAGGCACCGAAGAGTTCCTGCAGGCTGAAGTCGGTGATCAGCTTGGTGACCAGCGACGCGGGCAGCCGACCCAGCGTCGTCAGTAGCCGGATGCCGCGCGTCTCGACGTGCTGCTCCAGGTTCGGGTTGGGGCCGAAGCCGAGCCGCTCCGCCACCAGTTGGCCGCTGAAGAGTTCGTCGTGGGAGAAGTTGTGCAGCTTGCCGAGGTCGAAGTCCTTCGGATCCGCCACGTTGCCGGAGTAGTCCTGCTCGAGCAGGGCTCCGAGGCCCGAGAAGTTGGCGACCAGTTCGGCGTGCTGCAGCGCGACCATCCGGCCCTCGACGCCGAGCAGGTCGATGTGGAACTGCATCTCGGCGGACAGCCGCCGGGCGAGTTCGAGGCGGTGCACGACGTGGGTCAGGTCGCGCAGCGTCACCTGCTCCGCGATCTCCAGCGGCGTGAACTGTTCGAGCAGTTCGCTGACCCGCGTCGAGACCCGCGACAGCGCCGCGAGGGTCTGGTTCGCGCGGCTGATCACCTGCGGAACCGTCTCCACCACGTGCCTGCGGCCCTCGTAGAACACCGAGATGGTCGACATCGACGCCGACACCGTCACCACGGGAAGGCCCGCGGCCTGGGAGGTGCGGTCCGCGGAGCGGTGCCTGGTTCCCGTCTCGGCGGTGGGGAGGTCTCCCGCGGGGACCAGGTGGACGCCCGCAGCGACGATCTGGGACAGGTCGTTGGACAACACGATGGCGCCGTCCAGCTTCGCCAACTCGCGCAGCGCCTGCTCGGTCGTCTCGACGCCGATCTTGAAGCCGCCGGAGGAGACCTGCTGGACGTGGCTGTTGTTGCCGAGCACGATCAGCGCGCCCGTGCGGCCGTGGAGGATGCGGTCGAGGCCGGCGCGCAGCGGCGTGCCAGGCGCCAGCGTCTTCAGGTAGCGGCGCACACTCGGCTTCGACACAGGGTCTCCTCCCAACCTCTGAGGCCCCAAGTCTAGGGGTGCCAGGTGCAGCGCGTCGGTTCTGGGGGACGCCCCGTTTGACCCTCACGCGACGTGAGGGTTTAGCGTCGTGACCATGAACACCACCCAGTCCATGATTCAGGCCCTCGGCAGCCCCGACGGCACCCAACGTCGTCACGCGGCCCTGGCGCTCGGCGCCCAGCCCGATGCCAGCGTCGTCGGCCCCCTGGTCGAGCGGATCCGGGTCGAGCCCGACTCCTGCGTGCGTGAGGACCTGACCTGGGCGATCGTTCAGCACGCCGACGACGCGGAGCAGGCCCTGACCGACCTGCTCGGCAGCGAGGAGCCGGGCGACCGCCGCACCGCCGCCCACGTGCTGAGCAAGGTGGCCAACCCCGAGCACTTCGACCGGATCCGTCCGCTGGTGGCCGACGAACATCCCGATGTCGCCATCAAGGCCTACCGGGCCGCGGCGAACACCGGAGGCGATGCCGCGGTGCAGGCGCTCGCGACGCGGATCGGTGACGGCGACCTGCTGCAGCGCGACGCGCTGAGCAACGCCTTCGCGAAGATCGGCGCGGCCTCGACCGGGGCGCTTGTCGCGGCCCTGTCGAGCGAGCGCGTCGAGACCCGCGAGCACGCCGCGGAGGCGCTCGGCCACCTGGGCGAGGAGGCAGCCGGCGCCGTCGAGGCCCTCGAGGCAGCAGCCGGGGACGCCGACGCCTCCGTGCGGCTCACCGCGGCGGCATCGCTCGGCCAACTCGGAGAGGGCGCCGCGGCGGCGCTCGGCCGCCTGGCGGCCTCGGGCGACCCCGTGGTCGCGCAGATCGCGGCGAGCTACCTCGCCTGAGCGTCGGCGACCAGCCGACGCGCCACGAGCCGGGTGCGCACATCCGGGGAGTCGACAGCCTCCCCGATGGCGCGCCCGGCTCGTTCGTCGTCCACCTGCCCGAGCGCGACGAGGGCGGCGAAGCGGACCGCCTCCACCTCGTCGTCAAGGGCCGCGACCAGCGCAGGCACGCCCTCGACGGCGGCCGCCAACCCCAGAGCGTCGGCGGCCTCCTCCCGCACCGCCGGCGACGGATTGCCGAGAGCCATGATCAGCAGCGGCAGCCCCTCGGGGATGCGGGCGAGCGCCGAGCCGGACTCGTCGCGGACCAGCGACCTTTCGTCGCCCAGCCCGGCGGCAAGCGCCTCGGCTGCGGGCGTCCCTCCGACCTGCCCGAGCGCGAAGGCCGCCTTGGCGGCGACGGCCTCATCGGGGTCGGCGAGCAGCACCGCGAGCGTCGCGACGCCGTCCGGGTCGCGCAGTTTGCCGAGCGTGTGGGCCAGCGAGTGGCGGGTGCGCTTGTCGCCGTGCAGCATCTTCTCGACCAGTTCCTGCCGCACGTCGCCGCGCTGCGCCACCGCCCACGTCGCGCCCTCGCGGACCCCGTCGACCGGATCGCTGAGCAGTTCGATCAGCACGTCGACGGGCGCGCTCGGCGCGTCGGTCAGAGTTGCGCGGAACCGGACCCACGCCTCGGGGTGGCGCAGCCGCTCGGTCAGTTCGATGGCGCCCAGCACCTCGTCCCAGCCCGCGTCCGCGGCGGCCTGCAGCCGACGCAGCGTCGCAAGCAGTTCGCGCTCCTGGGCGATCCGGGCCTCGACCACCTCTGCATGCCTGCCGAGCAGTTCGGCCGCGTCGACCCCCTCGTCGAGCGCCGCCGCGATCTCCGTCAGCGACAGCCCCAACGCCTTGAGTTGCTGGACGGCGAACAGCCGGTCGAGGTCCGCGCGCGAGTACAGCCGGTAGTCGACATCGGTGCGACCGCTGGGCTGCAGCAGCCCGATCTCGTCGTAGTGGCGAAGCGTCCGGTGCGTCAGCCCGGTGCGGCGCGCCACCTCCCCGATGCGCAGCCAGTCCTCCATCGCTACTCCTTTGTCGAGCGGCGCAGGTCGAGCACCCCGAGGGCGTCGGCGAGCGAGGCCACCTCGACGACCTTCAGCCCGCCGAGCCGCGGCACCTTGACCGTGACGTCGCGGGAGCCGGTCGGCACGATGGCCAGTTCGAAGCCGAGCCTTGCGGCCTCGGCGAGCCGACGTTCGACGCCCGGCACGCGGCGCAGGTCGCCCGCGAGGCCGACCTCACCGAGCGCGAGGAGGCGGCGCGGGTAGTGCCTGTCAAGCGTCGCGGAGGCGATCGCGATCGCCGCGGAAAGGTCGACGGACGGGTCGGTGACGCGCGCGCCGCCGACCGTCGAGACGTAGACGTCGTTGGCCGACAACGGCAGGCGCGCCTTGCGCTCCAGGACCGCGAGCACCATGGCGATCCGCGAGTTGTCGAGGCCGTGCGTGGTGCGCCTCGGCGAGGACTGGTTGGGGGAGGGTGCCACCAGCGCCTGGATCTCGGCGAGCAGCGGCCTGCGGCCCTCCAGCGTGACGGTGACGCAGGTGCCGGGTACCGGCTCGGAGTGGGCGGTGGTGAACAGCCCTGACGGGTCGGGCACCTCGACGATGCCCGTCTCGCTCATCTCGAAGCAGCCCACCTCGTCCGCGGGACCGAAGCGGTTCTTGGTGGCGCGCACCATCCGGAAGCCGGAGTGCCTGTCGCCCTCGAACGTCAGCACCACGTCGACGAGGTGCTCGAGCGTGCGGGGGCCCGCGATGGAGCCCTCCTTGGTGACGTGGCCCACGACGATCACGGCCATCGCCTCACGCTTGGCGACCCGGGCGAGCGCGCCGGTCACCTCGCGGACCTGGGACGGCCCGCCGGGGGCTCCGTCGGCCTCCGCCGTCGCGATGGTCTGCACCGAGTCGACCACGAGCAGCGAGGGGCGCACCGACTCGACGTGGCCGAGCACGGTGCCGAGGTCGTTCTCGGAGGCGAGGTACAGCGAGTCGTCCATCGCGCCGGTGCGCTCGGCGCGCAACCGGACCTGCGAGGCGGACTCCTCACCGGAGATGTAGAGCGTCGTCTCACCGGAGCGGGCCCACTTGGCGGCGACGTCGAGCAGCAGTGTCGACTTGCCGACGCCAGGCTCGCCCGCCAGCAGCACCACGGCGCCAGGCACGAGGCCGTCGCCAAGCACCCGGTCGAGTTCGGCGATGGTGGTCAGCTTGCGGGCCGCCTTGTCGGTTGGCACCTGCGAGATCGGGACGGCCTTGTCGACGGGCACCGACGACGCCACGGACTTCAGCTTCGGGGCGCCGCGTTCGGCGACCGTTCCCCACGCCTGGCATTCGCCGCACCGGCCGACCCAGCGCGTCGACGTCCAACCGCATTCCGTGCACTCGTAGGTGTCCTGCTTCTTCGCCACGTGACGAGACTAGGCGAGGGGACAGACAAACGCGACGGAGGCCGCCCCCTGCAGTGGGAACGGCCTCCGTCGACAGAGATTCGTCAGATGGTGATCAGGTCGCCCGCCGGGTTGCGGAAGGTGACCGAGTTGATGCCCGGCATGCCGCGCGGCGCGACCAGGTCGAGCGCGACACCGTCGAGTTCGTCGCCGACCTCGATGCCGAGCCACTCGGAGAGGCGCTCCGCTGAGCCCGAGATCTGCATGGAGTCGAGCGAGATGTCGCCGGGCAGCGCGCCGGGGCGCAGCGAGTCGTCGGACTTCCACTCGAGGAAGTAGGGCAACTGCGGGTCGGCGATGAGGCCGCGGATGCCGATCTGCGACCACTCGAGGCGGCGGCCGTCGGGGAACAGGCGCGAGCCGGGGACGGCGGAGCGCTCGAGGCGCAGTTCGTAGGCGGTGATGTCGGCGACGCTGACCACCCAGCCGAGCCAGCCGCCGCCCATGTCGGAGCGGGCGCGCACGGCCTGCCCGAAGGCGGCCTTGTCCGCCGCAGGGTGGTCGAGGACCTCGACGACCTCGATGTAGCGGGCGTCAGCGAGCGGGATGATGTGGTTGCGCGTGCCGAATCTCGGATGGAAACCGCCATCCTTGTATTCCGTGCCCAGCGCGTCGGCGAGCCGGGCCGCCTCCGCCTTGAGGCCGTCCGGACCGGTCGCAAACATGAGATGGTCGACGTGCATAGAGACATTGTCTCCCCACCGGTGGGCCAGGGAGAAATCGGGGCGGTGGCGAGCGCCGTCGGCCCCGGTGGTATCCGGCGCACGGGTAGGCGGGCGGGTAGGGTTGTCGGCGTGTCCCAGTCGAAGATCCTGCTTTCGACCACCTCGGTATATCCCGAGGCCTCCACGAGCGCGTTCGAACTAGCCTCCGACCTCGGATTCGACGGCGTCGAGTTGATGGTCGGCGTCGACTCGCTGTCGACGGACATCGACTCGGTGTCCAAGCTCGCCGAGTACCACGGCGTGCCCGTCCTCTCGGTGCACGCCCCGACGCTGCTCGTCACGCAGGGCACCTGGGGCTCCGACTCGTGGGACAAGCTGCGTCGCTCGGGTGAGGCCGTCGCGCGGCTGGGAGGCAACGTGGTCGTCGTCCACCCGCCGTTCAGGTGGCAGCGCGAGTACGGTGCCGGCTTCGTGGCGGGCATCAAGGAACTCAACGCCACCTCCGAGGTGATGTTCGCCGTCGAGAACATGTACCCGTGGCGCACCCCAGGTCGACACTTCCAGGCCTACCTGCCCGGCTGGGACCCGACCCCCTATGACTACGACCATCTGACGCTCGACCTGTCGCACGCCTCGACGTCGCAGCGGCAGTCGCTCGACCTGGTGCACGCCTGGGGCAAGCGACTGGCGCACGTGCACCTCACCGATGGTCACGGCTCGTTCAAGGACGAGCACCTGATGCCCGGCGAGGGCGACCAGGCGGCCTGGGAGGTCGTCGAGTACCTCGCCCGTACCGGCTACACCGGACACATCGTGCTGGAGGTCTCCTCGCGGCGGGCCAAGTCGCGCCACGAGCGCGAGGTGCTGCTGGGGGAGTCCCTCGAGTCGATCCGCAAGGCGGTCGCCGCCGGGCTGGCGGCGGCGTGATGGCGAAGATCAACCGCGCCGTGCGGCGCTTCATCCGATCGCGCACGGTGCAGGAGGCCGCGATGGCCAGCCCCGCGGCGGAGGAGTTCGCGCGCAGTTATGTGGCGGGCCGCAACCTCGACGAGGCGATGCCCGTCGTGCGCAGGCTGCACGGCCAGGGCCTGCTGCTCTCGCTTGCCTACCTGCCGACGTCGGACTCCGAGGCCGAGACCCCCGGCATGCTGCTGACGACCCTGGACCGGCTCGGTGAACTGGCCGACGGGACCGAGTTGTCCATCAAGCCGTCCTCGCTGGGGCTCCGCGACGACGCGGCCAGCGCCGCGTCCCGGTTGGCGGAGATCTGCGCCTCGGCGCGCGAGCGGGGCGCCGTCATCACCCTCGAGATGCAGGGCTGCGGGGAGTACGCCGAGACGCTGCGGCTGTGGCGTTCGACGCGGGAACACTTCCCCGACCTGGGCGTGACGCTGCCCTCCGACATCCGGCGCAGCGAGCGCGAGGTCGCCGCCGTGTCGGCGGAGGGTGCCCGCGTGCGGCTGTGCGTCGGGTCCTACCCGGTGCCCCGGGCGGCGGGGCTGCGCAGCGAGCAGGCCAAGTCGCTGGCGCTGGTGCGCTGCATCCGGCGCGCGATGGAGGACGGCGGCTACGCGATGATCGCGTCGCACGACCCGACGATCATCGCGATCGGGCAGGAGGTCGCGGCCCGCAACGCCGTGCCGCGCACCGGATTCGAGTACCAGATGTTCTACGGCGTGCGGCCCCTCGAGCAGCGCAGGCTCGCCGACATCGGCTACCTGTCGCGCACCTACCTGCCGTTCGGGCCGGGCTGGTTCGAGTACCTGTCGACCCGGATCGCCGCCCGTCCGCGCACCATGTTCAGCTACCTGCGCGCCGTGGGGGACAAGCGGTGACCACGCCGCTGGCCGAGGTCGGCGTCTCGCGGCGGACGCTCGGCTGGGAGATGGGCGTCGTGCTGCTGCTGTCGCTGGGGCAGTCGGCCGTCTACTCGATCCTGCGGATCGTCGACCTGCTCACCCGCGAGCAGGCGCTCTCGCAGCAGCAGACCACCATGAACACTGCCCAGGTGCCCGACCGGCCGTGGCTCGACGCGCTGTACCAGGTCGCCAACATCGTCTTCCCGCTGATGCCCGTGGTGCTGTGCCTGTACCTGCTGTCGGCCGTCTACCGGCCGGCCGAGGGCCCGTTCCGGGCGATGGGCTTCGACCTGCGCCAGCCGGGCTCCGACCTGGCGAAGGGCTTCGGGATCTTCGCGGGCATCGGAGTGCTCGGCCTTGCTTTCTACCTGTTCGCCGTCGCCATCGGCATCAACACGCAGATCAACACCTCCGGGCTGCAGTTCACCGTCGTCAACGTGGTGGTGCTGATCCTGCGGGCGATCATGAACGGCGTCCTCGAGGAGGTCGTGATGGTCGGCTACCTCTTCACCCGGTGGGCCCAGTTGGGCGGAAACATGTGGGTGATGGTGGTCGTCAGCGCCGTGATCCGCGGCGGCTACCACCTGTACCAGGGCTTCGGAGGCTTCATCGGCAACCTGGTGATGGGACTCGTCTTCGGCGCCCTGTTCCTGAAGTGGCTGAAGGGCCGCGTGATGCCGCTTGTCGTCACGCACTCCCTGCTCGACATCGTCGCCTTCCTCGGCGCCCCGCTGCTTCCCTGGCTGATGTCCCTGATCGGCCGCTGACCCCGCCGCCTGGATGGCGGGGCGTGGACCCGTGCGGGTGATCCCGCGCGGATCGGCCTAGAATCGGGGCCATGCGTGTTGGAGTCTTTGGCGCGACCGGACAGGTCGGCGGCGTGATGCGTCGCCTCCTCGAGGAGCGCAACTATCCCGTCGATCAGATCCGTTACTTCGCCTCCTCGAGGTCGGCAGGCACCAAGCTGCCGTGGAAGGACACGGAGGTCGTCGTCGAGGACATCGCGACCGCCGACTTCGCGGGCCTCGACGTGGCACTGTTCTCGGCGGGCGGTTCGACGTCGAAGCAGTACGCCGAGAAGGTCGCCGCCGCGGGCGCCACCGTCATCGACAACTCCAGCGCCTGGCGCATGGACCCCCGCGTCCCCCTGATCGTCTCCGAGGTCAACCCGGGCGACGTCGCCGCCGCGGAGATCGGCATCATCGCCAACCCGAACTGCACCACCATGGCGGCCATGCCCGTCATCAAGCCCCTGCACGACGCGGCGGGCCTCGAGGCGATGCAGGTCACCACATTCCAGGCCGTCTCCGGCTCCGGGCTCAAGGGCGTCGAGGCGCTCGCGACGCAGTTCGGCCAGATCGACGACCCGCGCGTCCTCGCCCACGACGGCTCGGCCTTCCAGCCGGGCGACACCGCCCCCTACGTCGCGCCCATCGCCTACAACGTGGTCGCGCTCGCGGGAAGCATCGTCGACGACGGCGAGGGCGAGACCGACGAGGAGAAGAAACTGCGCAACGAGTCGCGCAAGATCCTCCACCTGCCCGACCTGCTCGTGGCGGGCACCTGCGTGCGGGTCCCTGTCTTCTCCGGCCACTCGCTGAGCGTGCACGCCCGCTTCGACCGCGACATCACCCCCGACGAGGCCAGCGACCTGCTCGCCGCAGCGCCCGGCGTCGAACTTGCCGACCTGCCGACCCCGCTGCTTGCGGCCGGGGCCGACCCGTCGCTGGTCGGCCGGATCCGTCAGGACCAGTCCGTCGCGGGGAACAAGGGCCTCGTGCTGTTCCTCAGCAACGACAACCTGCGCAAGGGCGCCGCCCTCAACGCCATCCAGATCGCCGAACTGCTGGTCCGATGAGGATCGCGGTCATCGGCGCCGGCGCCATGGGGGAGGCGCTGCTCTCGGGGTGGATCGCCTCGGGCGTCGCGCCCGCCGACATCGCCATCGTCGACGCCTACCCGCCGCGGGTGAGCGAACTCGAGGAGCGCCACGGCGTCACCGGCGTCGACCTGGCCACCGCGGCGGCGCAGGCCGAGACTCTCGTGCTCGCCGTCAAGCCGTACCAGATGGACGCGATCCTGGCCGAGCTCGCGGGGGACCTCTCGGAGGACGCCCTCGTGGTCTCCATCGCCGCGGGCATCTCGCTCGACCGGCTCCAGAAGGCGCTGCCCGGCGCGTCCGTGGTGCGCGTGATGCCCAACACGCCCGCGCTGGTCGGCAAGGGCATGGCGGGCATCGTCCCCGGCTCGGAGGCCAGCGCAGCCCAGGTCGACCGGGTGCAGGAACTCCTCGACGCCGTCGGCCGCTCGATCATCACCGACGAGGTGCACCTCGACGCGCTCACCGCGCTGTCCGGCTCCGGCCCGGCCTACCTGTTCTACATCGCCGAGGCGATGATCGAGGGTGGCGTGCACCAGGGCCTGACCCGCCCCGAGGCGACCGCGCTCGTCAACCAGACCTTCGTGGGGGCGGCTGCCATGCTCGCAGAGTCGGGCAGGTCGGCGACCGTGCTGCGTGAGATGGTCACCTCGCCCGCCGGGACGACCGCCGCCGCACTGCGCAGCCTGGACGACCACGGGGTGCGCGCCGCGTTCCTCGACGCCGTGGAGGCATGTGCCCGCCGCGGCCGGGAAATGGCGAGCGAATAGTCCGTCTACAGCTCCCGGAACGCGACCGGACGGCGGCAATTGTCCGTTCTCCCGCGTCCGGGTTAAGATTTGGGGTCTGACCGGCACGGCCGGGCACCACACACATCCGGGTGAGACAGCCCGGCGATGAAAGGCAAACAGTGGGTTCTGTTATCAAGAAGCGCCGCAAGCGTATGGCGAAGAAGAAGCACCGCAAGCTGCTGAAGCGCACGCGCATTCAGCGTCGCCGCGCTGGCAAGTAGTGCACCCAGCCCCGCGGGTCCTTCTCCTGACGCGTACCGGCTGCCACCTCTGCGTGGACGCCGAGCTCAGTGTGCGATCGACCTGCGAGGAACTAGGTGTGGGCTGGCGCCTGCTCGACGTCGACACCGACGAACAACTGAAGGCGAAGTACACCGACCATGTGCCGGTGACCTTCGTCGATCAGCAGTTGCTCGGATACTGGTTCGTCGACGACGATGCCTTGCGTGACGCCCTCCGCAGCGGCACCCCCCGACCCATCACCGACGACTGGTTGCTGGCGCACCACTGAAACGGATACTTCGTGACTGAGTCTTTGCACCCCGTGTCCCCGGCCTCACCGCCGGAGTTTGAAGCGACCAGTGGGTCCGTCACCTTCGTCGGCTCCGGCCCGGGCGACCTCGGCCTGCTGACCCTTTCGGGGTCGAGGGCGCTGACGTTCGCCGACGTGATCATCGTCGATCCAGCGATCGACGTCGACCACGTCAGGGCGCTCGTCTCCGCGCACGCGCAGATCCGCGTGTCGAAGGGCGACGAGGATGCGGGACTGATCCTGCGCTCCATCGCGCAGGGGCTGAAGGTGGTGCGACTGCACAGCGGCGACTACTTCACAGACGCCGACGCCGACTCCGTGCTCGCCGAGGTCCTGACACAGGCAGGCCTGCACGCGAACGTGGTGCCGGGCGTCAACCGGTGGAGCGCCGCGCTGTCCTACGGCGCCGTGACCGCCTCTGCCGCTTTCGCAGCGCTCGACGCGACCCTCTCGGTGCCCGACGTCGAGGACTGGCCGCACGCCCAGACGCTGATCATCCGCGCAAAGGGCTCCGACTCGGCGCGTGTCGCCTCCGCCGCCGCGCAGCGCTACACCACAACGGGCACCGTCCTGTCGCTGGAGAAGATGGGCACCACCGCGCAGGTCAGCGACCTGATCACGTGGGGCGACGTCGCCGTCTCCGACGCAGACGAGCGGTTCTTCATCGTCGGCCCCGGCATCGACGAGAACCACCGGAGCCGGTTCGCCTGGTTCGAGGGCAAGCCGCTCTTCGACTGGCGGGTCATCGTGCCGCGCACCAAGGACGACCTCACCTCGCTGGTCGAGGAACTCGACCACTACGGCGCCACGAGCGAGATCGTCGCCACCATGTCCATCGAGCCGCCCCGCACGGAGCAGGCCATGGAGAAGGCCGTCCGCGGCCTGGTCGACGGGCGCTACCTGTGGCTCGTGTTCACCTCCCCGCACGCCGTCAGCGCCATCGCCGAGCGGCTCACCGAGTACGGCCTCGACTCCCGCGCGCTGTCGGGCATCAGCCTGGCCGCCGTCGGAAGCGGCACCACCGAGGCGCTCGCGCGGCTCGGCCTCGTCCCCGACCTGACGCCCGTGGTGGAGAACACCACAGGAGCGCTCGCCAACGAGTTCCCCGCCTACGACGACCTCATCGACCCGCTCAACCGGGTCCTGGTGCCGAGCGCAGATGTCGCCGTCGAACCGCTCCTCGTGGGCCTCAGCCGGCTCGGCTGGGACGTCGAGGAGGTCACCGCCTACCGCACGGTCCGCGCGGCGCCCCCGCCCGCAGACGTGCGCGACGACATCAAGACCGGCATGTTCGACGCCGTGCTCTTCACCTCCGCGACCGCGGTGCGCAACATGATCGGCATCGCGGGCAAGCCCCACGCCGCGACCGTCGTCGCCGCGATCGGCCCCGCTACCGCCGCGGCCTGCGAGATGCACGGCCTGCGCGTCGACGTCGTCGCCGACACCCCGACGTTCGAGTCGGTGGCCGAGGCGCTCGCCCGGTTCGCCGACCGGCGCCGCTCCGACCAGGTCGCAGCGGGTCTCCCGACGACCAAGCCGTCGCAGCGCAAGCGCCGTAAGCGCCGCAAGGTTGTTGAACCAGCCGAATAGCCGAATATGGTGAGTGACGTGGAAAATGCGAGCATCGTGCACGTCATGCGGCACGGCCAGGTCGAGAATCCGACGGGTGTGCTGTACGGGAGGCTGCCGGGCTTCGCCCTGTCGGCCCTCGGACGCGAGATGGCCGAGCGGATGGGCAGGTACTGGGCCGAGGTCCCCCTGACGCATCTGAGGTGCTCGCCGCTGCAGCGGGCCCAGGAAACCATGGCCCCGACCGCGGCCCGCCACCCCGACCTGACGATCGTCCCCGACGAGCGCGTCATCGAGGCCGAGAACCGCTTCGAGGGCATGACCTTCGGCAAGGACAACGCGGCGCTGCGCAACCCCCGGATGTTCTGGCACATGCGCAACCCGCTCCGCCCGAGTTGGGGCGAGCCCTACACCGCCATCGCGGCCCGGATGCGGGCCGCCATCGGCGACGCGGCGGCCGCCGCGGGCGCAGGCGGTCAGGCGCTGATCGTCAGCCACCAACTCCCGATCTGGACCGCACGCCGCGCCGCGGAGGGCAAGCCCTTCGTGCACGACCCGCGCCGCCGCCAGTGCACCCTGTGCTCCGTGACCAGTTTCACGGTGCGCGACGGCGTCATCACGGCGGTCTCCTACGCGGAGCCCGTCGCAGACCTGCTGCCCGCGACCTCGAAGCGCAAGTTCAAGGTCGGCACGTGAGGCGGCTGCTGGCGGTCGCGGCCCTGATGGCGCTGACCGCCTGCTCCGCCCCGACCGAAGGCGGCGCCGATGGCCAGGGCGGCGTCGGCTTCCAGGGCGGCGACGGCGCCTTCACCATCGTCCCCGCCGACCAGCGCGTCGAGGCCCCCGTGCTGGAGGGCCCCACCGTCGACGGCGGCACCGCGTCGACCGCGGACATGGCGGGCAAGGTCATCATCGTCAACGTGTGGGGCTCCTGGTGCGCCCCCTGCCGCGCCGAGGCCCCCGAACTGGTCAAGGCCGATGCCGAACTCGACGACGACGTTGCGTTCCTCGGCGTCAACACCCGCGACCTCGACGTCGCGCCCGCCCGGGCCTTCGAGCGCAGCTTCGGGCTCACCTACCCCAGCATCTACGACCCCAACGGCAAACTGCTGCTCGGCTTCGGGCAACTGCCGCCCAAGGCGATCCCCAGCACCGTCGTGATCGACGCCGACGGCAAGGTCGCGGCCCGCGTCCTCGGCGAGGTGAACGCCACCACGCTGGTGGGCATCGTCGACGACGTCAGGGGCGAGGCGTGATGCTGCTCGAGAGTTGGGCCAGCGACGCGCTGACATCGTCGATGGTGGTGGCGATCCCCGTCGCGATGCTGGCGGGCATCGTCTCCTTCGCGTCCCCGTGCGTGCTTCCGCTGCTGCCCGGATACCTCAGCTACGCCTCGGGGCTCGGCACCGCCGAGATCGCCGAGGGAACCGGCCGCAAGCGACTGCTGGTCGGCGGAACGCTCGGCTTCATCCTCGGGTTCTCCATCGTCTTCGTGCTGACCGGCGCGCTGATCGGCGGACTCGGCTCCGTGCTGCTGACCAACGCCCGGCTGATCACCATCGCGCTCGGCGTCGTGATCATCGTGCTCGGCGCCGCCTTCGCCGGCTGGCTTCCCGTCCCGTCGGGGTGGCGGCCCAACGTCGCACCCCGGCTCGGGGCCCTTGCCTCGCCGCTGCTCGGCATGGTCTTCGGGCTCAGCTTCACCCCGTGCATCGGTCCAGCGCTGGCCGTCGTGCTGACGCTCGCCTTCAACGAGGGATCCGCCGTGCGCGGCGGCATCCTCGCCTTCGCCTACGCGCTCGGGCTCGGGCTCCCGCTGCTCGCCTTCGCGTTCGCGTTCAGCGCGCTCGCGCCGCGACTCGACTGGCTCAAGAGGCATCAGCGCCTCATCCAGCGCATCGGCGGCATCCTGATGATCGTCGTGGGTCTCGCCATGATCACTGGCCTGTGGGACCTGCTGATGGCCGGGCTCCGTCAGTGGGCATCCGAGTTCGGAACGATCCTGTGAGCGGCCGCCGCGGCAACCCCGTGGTCGAGTTCGTCCGGTGGGCATGGGGCCAGTTGACGAGCATGCGGACCGCGCTGGCGCTGCTGTTCCTCCTGGCGCTCGCCACCATCCCCGGCTCGATGATCCCGCAGAGCACCGTCTCGCCGATCTCGGTTCTCGACTTCCAGCGCGAGTACCCGACGCTCAACAAGATCCTCGAGCCGCTCGGCATGTACCACGTGTACACCTCGCCCGCGTTCTCGGCGGTCTACCTGCTGCTGTTCGTCTCGCTGATCGGCTGCATCCTGCCGCGCATCGGCAAGTACCTGCGCTCGGTGCGCAAGCCCCCGCCGAAGCTCCCCGCGCGGGTCGAACGGCTTCCCGTCTCCGCCTCAGGCGCCGTGACCCACGACGCCCTGACCAGCCTCGACGACGCGGAATCGTTCCTGCGCGGCAAGCGCTACCGGACCCGCCGCACCGACGACGGGATCAGCGCCGAGCGCGGCTACCTGCGCGAGGCGGGCAACCTGGTCTTCCACACCTCGCTCGTGTTCGTGCTGGTCGGGCTGGCGTGGTCGAACCTGTTCGGCTTCCACGGCAGCGCCGTCGTCGTCGAGGGCCGCGGCTTCTCCAATGTCATCACGCAGTACGACGACTTCACCGCGGGAACGCTGCTCGACACCGACCACCTGGAGCCGTTCTCCATCGACGTCGACCGCTTCACCGCGGAGTTCGAGATGGGGGAGGTGCAGCGCGGCGCCGCCCGACGCTTCGACGCGGACGTCACCGTCAGCGACTCCTCGGGCGAACACAAGGAACTGCTGACCGTCAACGAGCCCGTCATGACGGCGGGCGGCTCGCAGGTCAACCTGCTCGGCCACGGCTACGCCCCGTCGTTCACCGTCAAGGACGGCAACGGCGACATCGCGTTCAGCGGCCCCGTCGTGTTCCTGCCCCAGGACGGCAACTTCGCCTCGATCGGCGTTGTCAAGGTCCCCGACGCCCGCCCGCAACGCCTCGCCTTCGAGGCCTTCTTCTATCCCACCGCGATGCTCAGCGCGCAGGGGCCGCAGTCGATCTTCCCCGACGCGCTGAACCCCGAGGTCTACCTCAACGCGTGGTTCGGCGAACCGCAGGAGGAGACGGGGATCCCGGAGTCCATCTACACGCTCAAGACCGACGGCCTTGAGCCGGTGCCGGGAGACAACGGCGAGCGTCTGCGCGCCGCGCTGCCCGTCGGGGGAGGCATGACGCTGCCCGACGGACTCGGCTCGATCACGTTCGACGGGTGGCACCGCTGGGTCAAACTGCAGGTGAGCGAGACCCCCGGCAACATGATGACGCTGATCTCCATCGCGCTGGGCGTGGCCGGCCTGTGCGTCAGCCTGTTCGTCCGCCCCCGGCGCCTGTTCGTGCGGATCACAGACGGGGTGGCTACAGTGGGCGGACTCGACCGAACGGACGCCGCCTCCGGGCTGGAAGAGGAGGTGGCCGGTTTGCTTGCCGCCGCGACCGCGCAACAATCGGATGAGAGTCCGACCACATCCGAGGAGCAGAGCGCATGACGCTGTCCGAATGGTCCTACACGGCGATGGTGGCCGCAGCGGTCGTCTACCTTGTCGCGTTCGCGCTGTGCGCCCTCGAATGGTCGTCTGCTCGCGGGCTCGCCAAGGAGCGCCCTGAGGACGGCAGCGAGGACGCGGCACGCACCCGCGTCGACTTCTACGGCAGGCTCGGCCTGTTCACCACCACCATCGCGGCGGTGCTGCACATCGGAGCCGTCGTGCTGCGCGGCGTCGCCGCCAACCGCGCCCCCTGGGGCAACATGTACGAGTTCATCACCGCCGCCCTTGCGTTCGCGGTGCTGCTGTACCTGGTGTGCGCCTACCGGTTCGGGATGCGCTGGCTCGGCCTGGGCGCCAACCTGCTGTTCACCTTCGGGCTCGGGATCGCCGTCACCCAGTTCTACGTCGACGTGGCGCCGCTCGTGCCAGCGCTGCACAGCGTCTGGTTCATCATCCACATCATCGCCGCGTGCATCTCGGGAGCGGCCTTCAACATCGCCGCGATCACCTCGATCCTGTACCTGGTGCGCGAGTCGGCCACCAAGAAGGCGGCGGCCAAGGGCGTCGAGGTCGTCGGCTACGTCGCGAAACTGCCCACCGCCAAGCGCCTCGACCTGATCTCCTACCGGCTGATCGCCTTCGCCGTCCCGCTGTGGACCTTCACCATCGTCGCGGGCTCGATCTGGGCGCAGTACGCCTGGGGACGGTTCTGGAACTGGGACCCGAAGGAGACCTGGTCCTTCATCACCTGGATCATCTACGTCGCCTACCTGCACGCCCGCGCCACGGCCGGCTGGCGGGGTCGCCCGGTCGCGATCATCTCGCTGATCGGCGTGGTCGCGTTCTGGTTCAACTTCATCGGCGTCAACCTGTTGTTCAGCGGCCTCCACTCGTATTCGGGGATCTAGGAACGTGCGGGCCGACGAGAGCCCGGACTGGCTGGTCCGGCTGTACGAGGAGCAGGGTGCGACGCTGCACCGGCTCGCCGTGCTGCTGGGCGCCGAGGAAGGCTCCGGTCGGATCGTGCGCGGCGCACTGCTCGCGCTGCACCGTCGCGGCCACCGGTTGATCGACCCCGCGGAGCGCGTCGAGTTCCTCCAGGAGAGCGTCGTGCACGCCGCCCGCTCGGTGCGACCTCCCCAGCAACCCCTCAACCTGCCGGGCGTCGAGGACCCGCGCCAGGACGACCTGCTGCGGGCCGTTTCTGCGCTCCCGCCGCGGATGGCGGAGTTGATCGTCGTCAGCCACTACCTCGCCGTCTTCGGCCCCGATCTGGCGGGCATCATGCGGATGTCGCTGCGGGGCTGCAACCAGAAGTTGGAGATCGCCCGCGAGACGCTGCGCGCCAACCTCGACGACGGGGAGAGCCCACCCGCTGGCCTCGAGGCCCTTTCGCAGGAGATCACCGCCGCGCTGCGCGCCTCCGCGCGCACGGTGCAGGCACCGGGCACCGACACCCTCGCCGCCGAGCTTGAGCAACTCGGGGACGGCGGCCAACTCCGGTTCGGGCCCCGCTCCGTCGTCGCGCTCACCATCGTCGCCCTGATCCTCGGCCTGGTGCTCGCCGCGGTCACCAACCCCGCCGTCGCGCCCGCAGAGATGCCACCCGCCTCGCCCGACGCGGGCACCGAACCCACCGCGTCGCGTTCGATGCCAGCCATGGTGCGCGGCATCCCGATCTACTACATCGGCAGGCAGGACGGCGCGATGTACCGCGAACTGCGCGACCTGTCGTCCTCCGGCGACCTGGTGCGCTCCGCCGTCGAGGCGCTCCTGACGGTGCCGCCCGCCGACCCGGACTACGAGTCGCAGTGGGACTCCGGTCAGGTGCTCGACATCGAGCAGAACGCCGACTCGATCGTCGTCGACCTGTCCGCCGACGCCTACGCCGACATCGACGGCGTGCAGGAGGAGGAGCAGGCGCGCAACCAGATCGTCTACACGGTCTCCGACCTGGTCGCCAACCCCGACCTGAGCGTCCGGTTCCGCTCCGAGGGGCGCGCCGCGCCCGGGGCCTTCGCGAGCGACACCGGCTTCAAGCGCGAGGGCCTCGACCCGATGCCGCTGGTGTGGATCACCACCCCGAGGAACCTGGCGCGGCTGTCTCCGGGGGAGACGAGCATCGTGGGAACCATCAAGCCCGGCTACGGCGAACCGGTGGTCCGCATCGTCAACAGCGAGACGGGCAAGGTGCTCGTCGAGGAGCCTGCACAGACGGCGACCGTGGCGAACCAGGACGGCTGGCGCGTGTGGAGCGTCAAGGCGTCGCTTCCCGCGGGCAGGTACGAGGTCAGCGCCCGCGTCGAGGGCACCGCGGGTCGCACCATCGCCGAGACGAAGACCTTCGAGGTCGGCTGAGTCGCCGCGACGTCAGCGCGTCGCGACCAGCTTTGCCAGCTTCGCCTGAAGCCGGGCAGGAGCGAGCCGGGTCGCGAACGCCATCGCGGCGTTGTTGGCGCCGTCGACCGCATAGGGACGGTGCCGCTTCAGGGCCTGGAAGGTCGTGTCGACGACCTGGTCGGGGGTGCGGCGCTTCGACATCACCGTGTCGTTGCCCGCGTTGGCGAAGAAGGCGGTGTCGGTCGGGCCCGGGCAGATCGCCATGGCGCGCACCCCTGTGTGGCGCAGTTCCTCCCATAGCGCGATGCTGAACCTCAGCACGTAGGCCTTCGATGCCGCGTAGACGGCCATCGTGGGGATCGGTTGGAACGCCGCGGTCGAGGCGACGTTGATGATCGCGCCGCGACGGCGCCGGATCATGCCAGGGGCAACGGCGCGGGAGAGTTCGGTCAGGGCGAGCACGTTGAGGTTCAACTCGTTGGCGATCCGGCGCGGCTCTGCGTCGGCGAACTCGCCGATGGTGCCGAAGCCGGCGTTGTTGACGAGGTAGCCGACGTCGCGGCCGTCGATGGCCTCGATCAGCCTGCCGCGCTGCGTCGCGTCGCCCAGGTCGGCGGCGACGGTCTCGGTCTCCACCCGGAACCGCTTGCGCAGATCAGCGGCGACCTCGTCGAGCCGGTCGCCGCTGCGGGCGGCAAGCAGCACGTTGGTGCCCTTCGAGGCGACCCGCTCCGCGAAGGCGACACCCAGCCCGCTCGATCCACCAGTGACGACAGCCCACGAATTGCTCATGCGCCCAACTGTAGGGCCCCGGCCAGCCCTCAAGCCTCTCCAGGTGACGCCGTGACACAATGGGGGCCATGCAGCATTTCGATCTTGCCGTGATTGGCTCCGGCTCCGGAAACTCGCTGATCGATGAACGGTTCTCGGACTGGAACGTCGCACTGATCGAACGCGACCCCGTCTTCGGCGGCACCTGCCTGAACCGCGGCTGCATCCCCACCAAGATGTTCGTGCTTCCCGCCGACTACGCGGCCAGCCCTGCCGAGGCCAAGCGGCTCGGCGTCGACCTGCGCAGGGAAGGGTCCGACTGGCGCGCGATCCGCGACCGGATCTTCGGCCGCATCGACGCGGTCTCGGCGGGCGGCCTCGACTGGCGGGAGCGCTCCGAGAACGTCACGGTCTTCCACGGCGAGGCGTCGTTCACCGGGCCGAAGACGCTGCGGATCGGCGACGACGAGATCAGCGCCGACCAGATCGTGATCGCCACCGGCTCCCGGCCCCGTCGGCTCGACCTGCCCGGCCTCGACGAGGTCGCCGACCTGGTCTACACCTCCGACGACATCATGCGCATCGACAAGCGCCCGCAGCGGCTCGTGATCGTCGGCGGCGGCTACATCGCCGCCGAGTTCGCGCACATCTTCGGCGGCCTCGGCACCGACGTGACGCTGATCAACCGCTCCGACCGGCTGCTGCGCTCCTACGACCGCGAGGTCGCCGACCAGTTCCAGCACCTGCTGTCGCAGAAGGTGAAGCTGCGCCTCAACCAGGCACTCTCCTCCGTCGAGCGGGAGGGCGACGGCATCGTCGTGGTGACCACCGACCGCAACGGCATCGAGTACGAGTACTTCGCAGATGGGCTGTTGCTCGCGATCGGCCGCGACCGCAACTCCGACGCGCTCAACCTCGACGCCGCGGGCATCGAGACCCGCAGCGCGGGCCAGATCCGCGTCGACGCGGCGCACCGCACCAGCGTGCCCGGCGTCTGGGCGATCGGGGACGTGTCCTCCGACCACCTGCTCAAGCACGTCGCCAACGCGGAGACCCGCACCGTGCAGCACAACCTGCTGCACCCCGAGGACCTGCACGAGACCGACTACCGCTACGTGCCGCACGCCGTGTTCAGCAACCCGCAGGTCGCGGCGGTCGGCGCGACCGAGGAGCAGTTGCGCCAGTGGGGCGTGCCCTACGTCGTCGCGACCCAGCGCTACGCCGACGTCGCCTACGGGTGGGCGCTCGAGGACGAGGGCCACTTCGTCAAGCTGCTCGCCGACCCCAGCTCCTGGCACCTGCTCGGCGCGCACATCATCGGCCCGCAGGCCTCCACGCTGATCCAGCCGCTGATCCAGGCGATGAGCTTCGGGCAGCGCGTCCCGGACCTCGCCCGTGGCCAGTACTGGATCCATCCGGCGCTGCCGGAGGTCGTCGAGAACGCCCTGCTCGGCCTGCTCGCCGCGCACCAGCCAGCCGAGCTGGGCAAGTGAGCGCCCGCCTCGGCGTGGCGATCCTCGCAGCCGCCGCAGTCCTCGCGGGCTGCGCGCCCCAACTGCCCGTCAACGACTCCCGGATCCATGACGGCGCCAGCGGCACGACGACCCCGACGGGGGCGTCGACCGCGTCCGGCTCCGCGACGCCCGAGGCCTCCGTCACGCCCACCCAGGCCGCTCCCGCCTGCCTCGCCTACGCCGAGTCGCTGACGCTCGAGGAGCAGGCAGGCCAGTTGTACATGGTCGGGGTCTCCACCAGCGGACTCGACGAGACGACCCGCGCCGCCATCCGCGACAACTCGCTCGGCTCGGTGGTGCTGCTCGGCAACACCACCTCCGGCTCCGAGGCGATCCGCCTCCTGACCGCCGAACTCGGCAGCGTCGGGTCGGCACGGCTGCCGATCCTGGTCTCCGTCGACCAGGAGGGCGGCAGCGTGCAGCGCCTCCAGGGTGAGGGGTTCACGCGGATGCCTTCCGCGCGGGAGCAGGGCGAGTTGCCGCCCGGCCAGTTGACCACCGACGCCACGACCTGGGGCAAGGAACTGCTCGCCGCGGGAGTGCTGTACAACCTGGCCCCCGTCGGCGACGTGGTGCCCGAGGACCGCAGGAACACCAACGCGCCCGTCGGGAAGCTGAAGCGCGACTTCGGAAGCGACCCCGACATGGTCGGCGCCAAGGCGCAGGAGTTCATCGACGGCATGCACGACGCAGGGGTGCTGACCTCCGTGAAGCACTTCCCTGGGCTCGGCCAGGTCGAGACAAACACCGACTTCGGCGCCGCCGAGGACACCGTGACGTCTGCGACCAGCCCCGAACTCGAGACATTCCGGATGGCCATCGACGGCGGCGTCGACTCCGTGATGGTGTCCTCTGCCGTCTACGCCAAGATCGACCCGTCGACGGAGGGCATGTTCAGCAAAAAGATCGTCACCGACCTGCTGCGCGGCGACTTCGGCTACGACGGCGTTGTCATCTCCGACGACCTCGGCGCCGCGAAGTCCGTCGAGGACATCGACCCGGCCGACCGCGGCATCAAGTTCATCCAGGCGGGCGGAGACCTCGCCATCAACGCCGACCCCAACCTGATGGGCGAGATGGTCCAGGCGACCGTCGCGCTCGCGGGCACCGACGAGGCGTTTGCCGCTCGGGTCACCGAATCGGCGGCGCGGGTGCTCGGGCTCAAGGAGAAGGCGGGCCTGCTCTCCTGCGGCTGACCCTGCCGACCGGTTACGCCTACGCGTCGGTGAGGAGCACCCTGGTGTCCCAGGAGGTGCTGTGCACCTCGAGCACGATCGGGCCGTTGACCCCCGTGACGGTCACGGGCACGACGCTGCCCATCTGCTCGCCGTAGGAGATCGGGAGGTCCGCCGTCGTCGCCGGGTTGCCGAGGGCCGTGCGGTAGGTGTCGATCAGGTCGGACAGGTCGTGGTCGCTGATCTGGTTGCGCCCCGCGCTGCACACCTTCCCGCTGTCTCCCGTGACGACGCCGTCGAGGAAGGTGCGGGTCGCGTCCTCGACGCTGCGCGGGCCCCAGGGGAGCCCGTTGCACGCCGACTCGGCCTTCGGCTGCCACCACAGCGCGTAGAAGCCGGCCCCGAGCAGCGCGACGGCAAGGAAGCAGGCGGCGACGACGAGGGGCGCGCGGGTGCGGGATCGTGCTGCGGTGGGCTGGCTCATGGCGACACGCTACGTCAGGACCGGTGCACGGCCGCTGGCGCGGGATGCGAAAGGCCCGGCGACGCCGAAGCGAAGCCGGGCCCAGGCGGGGGAGGGATCAGCCGAAGCGCCCGGTGATGTAGTCCTCCGTGGCCTTCTGGTCCGGGTTGTGGAAGATCTTCTCGGTCGAGCCGATCTCGATCAGTTCGCCCGGCTTGCCATGTTCCTTCAGGTTGAAGAACGCCGTCTGGTCGGAGACGCGGGCGGCCTGCTGCATGTTGTGGGTCACGATGACGACGGTGTAGGTCTCCTTGAGGTCCTTGATCAGGTCCTCGATGGCGAGCGTCGAGATCGGGTCGAGCGCCGAGCAGGGCTCGTCCATCAGCAGCACGTCGGGTGCGACCGCGATCGCGCGGGCGATGCACAGGCGCTGCTGCTGGCCGCCCGACAGGCCGGAGCCGGGACGCTCGAGGCGGTCCTTGACCTCGTTCCACAGGTTCGCGCCGCGCAGCGACTTCTCGACGATCTCGTCTGCCTGGCCGCGGGAGAGGCGCTTGTTGTTGAGGCGGACGCCCGCGAGGACGTTCTCCTTGATGCTCATGGTGGGGAACGGGTTGGGCCGCTGGAACACCATGCCGACCTGGCGGCGCACCCGGACCGGGTCGACGGCGGGGTCGTACAGGTCGACGCCGTCGAGCAGCACGCTTCCCTCGCAGTAGGCGCCGGGGATGACCTCGTGCATGCGGTTCAGCGACCGCAGCACGGTCGACTTGCCGCAGCCCGACGAGCCGATGAACGCCGTCACCGAGCGGGGCTCGATCACCATGTTGACGTCCTTGACGGCGTGGAACTTGCCGTAGAAGATGTTGAGATCCTTGATCTCGATGCGCTTGGACATGTGTGGTGGTGTTCCTTCTGCTTCGGTCAGCGACCGGCCTTGGGGGCGAACTTCCAGGCGATCAGGCGCCCGATCAGGTTCAGTCCCATGACAATGATGATCAGCGTGAGCGCACCCGTCCAGGCGCGGTCGATGTAGGGGGTGGGGTCGGCGCCGGGCGTCGTGTACTCGTAGTAGACGAACACCGGAAGCGTGGCCATCGGGTTCTTGAACGGGTCCATGTTCATCGACGCCGTGATGGCGGCCGTGACAAGCAGCGGGGCCGTCTCGCCGATGACGCGGGCGATGCCGAGCACCACGCCGGTCACGATGCCCGCGATGGACGTCGGAAGCACGACCTTCCCGATGGTGCGGTACTTCGGCACGCCGAGCGCGTATGAGGCCTCGCGCAGTTCGTTGGGAACCAGGCGCAGCATCTCCTCCGTGGAGCGGACGACGGTGGGGATCATCAGCACCGAGAGCGCGCAGGCGCCTGAGAAGCCGTTGTTGGTGCCTGGCCCGAGGATCAGCGAGAAGATCGTGTAGGCGAACAGGCCGGCGACGATCGAGGGGATGCCCGTCATCACGTCGACGAAGAACCGGATGGCGCGACCGAGGTGACCCTTGTTGGAGTACTCGACCAGGTAGATCGCCGTCAGGATGCCGATCGGCACCGAGATCAGGGTGGCGAGGCCCGTGATGATCAGCGTTCCCCAGATCGCGTGGACCGCGCCGCCGCCGTCCCCGACGACGTTGCGCATCGACGAGTTGAAGAACAGCACGTCGAAGCGGGCCATGCCCTTCGAGACCGTTCCCCAGATGACGGAGACCAGCGGGAAGAGGGCAAGGATGAAGAAGCCGGTGACGATGTTGCGGGCCAGTCGGTCCTTCGCCTTGCGGGCGCCCTCGACCGAGGCCGACAGCGCGTAGTTGGAGACGAAGTAGATCAGGGCGCCGAGGAAGACGCCGCCGACCGGGTTGGCGGCGCCCAGGATCGCGAGCACGCCGAACGCCACCGCCATCGAGGCAACGACCATCGAGAGCGACGTGTACTTGGGAAGCTGCGCTGCCGTCAGGATGTTCTTGGACTTGGGCGGAGCTGAGATCGTGCCGTGCATCAGTTGGCTCCAGAGAACTCGGCGCGGCGCGCGACGATCGCACGGGCTGCCATGTTGACGATGAGGGTGATCACGAACAGGATCAGGCCGGAGGCGATCAACTGGTTCACGCCGAGTCCGTAGGCCTCGGGGAACTTCAGCGCGATGTTCGCGGCGATCGAGTTCGGGTTCGACGAGGTGAGCAGTTCCAGGTGGAAGCCGTCGCCGGGGGAGAGCACCATCGCGACGGCCATCGTCTCGCCGAGCGCGCGGCCGAGGCCGAGCATGCAGGCGCTGATGATGCCGGGGGTGCCGAAGGGGAGCACCGCCTGGCGGATCATCTCCCAACGCGTCGCGCCGAGGGCGAGCGACGCCTCCTCATGCAGGCGGGGGGTCTGGAGGAACACCTCGCGGCTGACCGCGGTGATGATGGGAAGCACCATGACGGCGAGCACCAGGGCCGCCGTCAGGATGGTGCGACCGGTGCCGGAGACCTGGCCGCCGAAGAACCAGCCGAGGACGGGCACGCCGCCGAAGGTCTTGTTGAGCCACACGAACGCCGGCTGCACCATGGGTGCGAGCACGTTGATGCCCCACAGGCCGAACACGACCGAGGGGACCGCCGCCAGCAGGTCGATGACGTAGCCGAGGCTCTGCGCCAGCTTGCGCGGGGCGTAGTGCGAGATGAACAACGCCACACCCACCGCGACCGGGACCGCGAAGAGCATGGCGAGCGCCGCGGCCCAGATGGTGCCGAGCGCGTAGGGGACCACCCAGGACCAGAAGGGGCCGTAGGGCAGGTCCTCGGGCTTCGAGGTGAGCGCGGGGACCGACAGACCGACCAGGAAGGTCGCCACGGCCGCGAGGATGAGCAGGATGCCGGTGCCGGACCCGGTCGCGATGCCCTTGAAGAGGGAGTCGCCGAATCGACGGCGGTCGCGCATCAGCTCAGCCGGTGCGTCGGCTGCTTGTTCGCGCTCCGTGGTGTCGGTGGTCATGAGTTCTCCTGGTGAGGTGGAAACAGGCCTGGCCCCTGAAGGCGGCGACGCGTCCCTGGGGGGATGGACGCGCCGCCGGTGCCTTCAGGAGCCTGAGATCACTTGATCGTGGCGATCGCGGCCGTGACCTTCTCGCGGAGCGTAGCCGAAAGCGGGGCGGAACCGGTGGACTCGGCGGCGGCCTGCTGGCCCTCCTCCGAGGCGATGTAGCCCAGGTAGGCCTTCACGAGTTCGCCCTTGGCCGGGTCCTTGTACTCGGAGCAGGCGATGCCGTAGGAGACGAGCACGATCGGGTAGCCCTCGGCCTTGCGGTCAAGCTTCACGGCGATGTCGTTGGCCTCGCGGCCCTCCTCCAGCGGGGAGTTCTCGACTGCGGCAGCCGCGGCCTCCTCGGACGGGGCCTCGAACTTGCCCTCGGGGCCGATCTTGGCGATGCTCGCCTGGCCAGCCTGTGACGCGTCGGCGTAGCCGATGGTGCCGTTGCCGCCGGTCACGGCCGCCACGACGCCGGAGGTGCCCTTGGCCGCCTCGCCGCCCTTGATCGGCCATTCGCCGCTCGCGCCGTCGGTCCACACGCCCTCAGCGGCGACGTGCAGGTAGTCGGTGAAGTTCTCGGTGGTGCCCGACTCGTCCGAGCGGTGCACGGCGGTGATCGCCTGGTCCGGGAAGGTGACGCCCTGGTTGAGCGCGGCGATCGCCGGGTCGTTCCAGTTGTTGATGTCGCCGCGGAAGATCTTGGCGAGCACCTCGGGGGTGAGGTTCAGCTCGGTGACGCCGTCAAGCTTGAAGATGATGGCGATCGGGGAGATGTAGATCGGCACGTCGATGGCGGTCGACTCGGCGGCGCAGCCCTGGAAGGCGCCCGCCTTGTTCTCGTCGATCTTCAGCGCGCGGTCGGAGCCGGCGAAGTCGGCGCCGCCGCCCATGAAGGCCTCGCGGCCAGCGCCCGAACCGTCGGGCGAGTAGTTGATGGTGACGCCGGTGTTTGCGGTCTGGAACTGGGCGATCCAGGTCTCCTGGGCGACCTTCGCCGACGACGCGCCCTTGCCGGACAGCGTCCCCTCGAGGGTGGCGGCCGGCGCGTCCGAGGGCGAGGAGGACGAGGTCTCGGGCTTGTTCTCCGGCGTGGTGGGAACCTCGTTGGCTGCGCAGGCCGAAAGCAGCAGCGCGGCGGAGATCCCGAGGGCGGCGGTGAGACGAATCTTCATTCGGGGATGTACCTTCCGAAAGGCGTGAACTCGAATCCCAGTCGGGATCCGGGCCGGGGTACCGGCTTCGTCTCGGACGCTATGCCCGCAAAGTAACGCGATCTGGCCGCTTCGGTTAACAGCAGATGAACGACGGGCGAGCGTTCGGGCCCCACGGTGCGTCGCGACCTCGGAAGGGCTCAGGCGGTGGGCTTGTGCACCTCGACGGCGACCCGGTTACCCTCCGCGTCGCGGTGGATGACGATGGCCTCGCCGACCACCATCGGGCGCGGCTCCAGCCCGAGGCCCTCGAACATCGACGGGAGCACCGGCCGGTGCCCGCAGATGGCCGTCGGCACCGTGATGTCCTGCAGCAGGTTGGCGGTGTAGCGGCGCACGTCCTTTGGTCGCACGGTGCCCTGCTCCTCCGTCAGCACATCCTCGCGGGCGATCTCCAGACCCGTCTTCTCCGCGTAGGGGGTCAGCGTCTGCACGCAGCGCGTCGACGAGGACGACACAAGCGACTCGACGCCGTAGGCGCTCAGCAACTGCGTCAGCACCTCCGACTGGCGCCTGCCACGGGCCGTGAGCCTGCGCTCCTGGTCCGGGCCGCTCCAGTCCTTGCGAAGCATCGCCTTGCCGTGGCGTACCAGGATCAGCGGGATGGTCGGCGGCTTCAGCAGCGCCGCGGAGAGCACGCGCCGCTCATCGGCATAGGTGAGCTTGCGCATCGCCTTGTCGATCGACATCCAGCGGACCTTGTCGACCTCGTGGTTCGGCTCGAAGGTGCGCTCCTCGACGACCGCCGCGCGCCAGTACTCGACCTTCTTCGGGCCCTTCGACACGTTGTAGCGCATCGACGGGAGGCGCAGCCCCAGCCGCACCACGTAGCCGGTCTCCTCCAGCACCTCGCGGATAGCGGTGTGCGGCGGGAGTTCGTCGACCTTTCCCTTGCCCTTCGGCAGCGACCAGTCGTCGTAGCGCTGCCGGTGGATGGTGAGGACCTCAAGGTCGTCTTCGCTGCCGCGCAGCACGACTGCGCCCGCGGCGCGGATCTTGATGCGCTTGCTCATCGTGAGGCTCGCCGGGCCGCGGTCTGCTGGATCAGGCTCTCCTGCAGGTCGGTCAGCGGGTTGCCTTCCTCGTCGGTGGTGTGGGCCGACCACTCGGAGTCGTTGAGTTCCCAGTGAACCGTCGCGGGCGAGAAGGCCTGCTCGAACAGGTCCTCGATCTGGCGGATGTGGGCAGGGTTCGACAGCGACACGATCGCCTCGACGCGGCGGTCCAGGTTGCGGTGCATCATGTCGGCCGAGCCGATCCCGACGATGGGCTTGCCCCCGCCCGCGAACCAGAACACGCGGGAGTGCTCCAGGAACCGGCCGAGGATCGAGCGGACCCGGATGTTCTCGCTGAGCCCTGGCACGCCGGGGCGGATGGTGCAGGCGCCGCGGACCCACATGTCGACGGGCACGCCCGCCTGCGAGGCGCGGTACAGCGCGTCGATGATGGCCTCGTCCACGACGGAGTTGACCTTGATCTTGATGCCGGAGGGCAGGCCGCGCCGGTGGTTGTCGATCTCGCCGTCGATGTAGGCGATCAGGCCCTTGCGGATGCCGTGCGGCGCGACGAGAAGGCGGCGGTAGTGCGTCTCCTGCGTCATCCCGGAGAGATGGTTGAACAGGCGCGCGACGTCGTCGGTGATGATCGGGTTGGACGTGAGCAGGCCCATGTCCTCGTACATCCGGGCGGTCTTGGGGTTGTAGTTGCCGGTGCCGATGTGCGCGAAGCGGCGCAGCCCGTCGCCCTCCTCCCGCACCACGAGCGACAGCTTGCAGTGGGTCTTCAGGCCGATCATGCCGTAGACGACGTGGACGCCGTACTTCTCGAGTTTGCGCGCCCAGCCGATGTTGTTCTGCTCATCGAAGCGGGCCTTGATCTCGACGATCGCCAGCACCTGCTTGCCCGCCTGCGCGGCCTCGATGAGCGCGTCGACGATGGGGGAGTCGCCGGAGGTGCGGTACAGCGTCTGCTTGATGGCGAGCACCGCCGGGTCGGCGGCGGCCTGCTCGATGAACCGCTGCACGGACGTCGCGAACGAGTCGTAGGGGTGCTGCACGAGAACGTCGTGCATCTTGAGCGCCTTGAACAGGTCGGCCGGGCGGGCGCTCTCCACCTGCGCGAGGTCGGGGTGCGTGATCGGCAGGAAGTTCGGGTACTTCAGGTCCTCGCGCTTGGAGTCGCCGAGCGCGAACAGGCCGGTCAGATCCAGGGGCGCGGGCAGCCGGAACACCTCGTTCTCGGTGACGTCCAGTTCGGCCATCAGCATGTCGAGCATCTCCTCGTCGATGCTCGACTCGACCTCGAGGCGGACAGGCGGGCGGCCGATCTTGCGGCGCAGCAGTTCCCGCTCCAGCGCGAAAAGCAGGTTCTCGGCGTCGTCCTCCTCGACCTCGATGTCCTCGTTCCTGGTGACGCGGAAGGTCGTGTAGGACTGCACCTGCATGCCGGTGAACAACTGCCCGAGGTGGCGCGAGATGATCTCCTCGAGCGGCACGTAGCGGCCCTCTGCCAGCTTCACGAGGCGCGAAAGCAGCGGCGGCACCTTGACGCGGGCGAACTGCTTCGCGCCGGTGGACGGGTTGCGCAGCAGGACCGCGAGCGAGAGCGAAAGGCCCGAGATGTAGGGGAAGGGGTGCGACGGGTCGACGGCCAGCGGCGTCAGCACCGGGAAGATCCGCTCGGCGAAGAAGGCCCGCATCCGGTCCTTCTCGGCGGCGGTCAGTTCGTCCCAGCCGAGGATCTCGATGCCCTCGGCGGCGAGCGCGGGGCGGACGTCGTCCTGGAAGACGCGCGACTGCTCGGTGACCAGTTCGGCGACCCGCTCAAGCAGTTCGTTGTGCAGTTCGCCAGGCATCTTGCCCGCGGGAGTGGGGACGGCGACGCCCGCGGCGATGCGCCGCTTGAGACCCGCGACGCGCACCATGAAGAACTCGTCGAGGTTCGAGGAGAAGATGGCCAGGAACTTGGCCCTCTCGATCAGCGGGACGCGTTCACCGTCGCGCGCCTGGTCGAGCACCCGGTCGTTGAAGGCGAGCCACGACAACTCGCGGTCCAGATAACGGTCCGCGGGGAGGGGGGTCTCGCTCACGGTCATCCTCTCTTGGCCTGGAAACTGGTGTCGACCTGTCCGACGTCGAAGCCTGCGTTGCGGTACATCCGCACGACGCGTTCCTGATCGGCCTCGACGTACAACTGCACCCGGTCGTGCCCAGCGTAGGCCAGATGGTCGAGTCCGCGCTGAAGCAGTACCCGCCCGAGCCCCTTGCCCTCGTGGTCGGGGGCGACGGCGATCACGTAGACCTCCCCGAGGCCGCCGCCGTGGCTCTTGGTCCAGTGGAATCCAGCGACGCGGCCGTCGCGCTTGGCGACGAGCAGGCCGGCGGGGTCGAACCAGGGCTGGGCCGCGAGTTGGTCGAACTCGGCGACCGTGAGGCGACCCTGCTCGGGGTGGTGCGCGAAGGCGGCGGCGTTGACCGCGACGATGCCCTCCCGGTCGGCCGGATCGTAGGTGAGGATGTCGTAGCCGTCGGCCTCCAGCGCCTCGCCCGACGCGGCCAGGGGACGCTCCATCCGCAGCAGTTCCCGGACCGGCGACATGCCCACGCGCGCGGCCAACTCGCGGGACCCGGGCAGCGTGCCGAAGGCCCACGCCGTGAAGTCGGGGTAGGTGGCCAGCGCCTCGGTGAGCAGTTCGGCGGCGACCCCATCGCGGCGGTGCTCGGGATGCACCCCGACCTGGAGGGTTCCGTCGCGCTCGTCGCACACGACGAAGCCGTAAGGATCCGCGCGGCGCCCCATGAAGTAGAAGTCGGCCTCGCGTGCGCCGTCGATGCCGAGCGAGCCCGACTCGTTGATGGGCGAGATGCCGTCGTGGGTCTCGATCGCCGCGACCAGTCGACGCAGCGCATCCTGCATCGTCGGGGTCAGGGGGGACAGGTTAACCAGCACGGTTGCCCTCTCTGGCACTGGCGAACCGGTAGCCCACGTTGCGCACGGTGCCGATGTAGTGGTCGAACTGGCCGAGCTTAGCCCGGAGGCGGCGCACGTGGACGTCGACCGTCCTGGTGCCGCCGTAGTAGTCGTAGCCCCACACCTGGCTGACCAGGGTCTCGCGCGTCAGCACCCGGCCGGGGTGCTGCATCAGGTAGCGCAGCAGTTCGAACTCGGTGTAGGTCAGGTCGAGCGGTTCGCCGTCGACCGAGGCGGAGTAGGCGGCGCCATCGACCCGGATCGGGCCAGCGGTCAGCACGTCGGGGTCGGAGTTGCTGCGCGCCAGGATCCGGATCCGGGCGTCGAGTTCGGCGGGCTCGGAGCCCTCCGCGACGAAGTCAGAGAAGCCCCACTCGGGGGAGAGGACCGCGAGGCCCGTGACCGCGACGATCAGCAGGATGGGCGTGTCGACCCCCTGGCCGAGCGTGGTGCACGCCGAGCGGGCGGCGGCCAGTTCGCTGCGCCCGTCCACGACGATGACGTCGGCCGAATCGGCCTCGAGCAGCGCCTGGGCTGCGGAGGGCACCCGGGACACCGCGTGGCTCAGCAGGGCCAGTTCGGCTGGTGGTTCGACCCCGGAGACGAAGAGGACGGCACTCACAGGTGTCTCCTTCCAGTCGGCGGGTTCTGCTAAATGGTAACGCTAGGCGTCCCGCGCGATACCCATGCCGACCGGGGGTAAGACCGTGCTTGTAGCATTGCGGCCATGGTGCCCCGCGTCCCGGATGAATACTTCCGGAAGCGGGCCAGCGAGTCAGACGACGTGCGCGAGGATCGGACCCGCGATACGGCAGACGCCCAGCGCCCGCAGCCCAGCGACGTCGCGCAGCCCGCGCGCGACGGGATAGCGCCGCGCCTTCTTGTCCTGATCCTTGTGGCGGCGCTGGCCGGCGCCTACATCCTGGGTCGCCTGGTGATCTTCACCCCGAAGGCGCCGGAGATCCCCACCATCTCTCCCAGCGCAGGACCCACGGCGCCGATCTCGGAGGGGTACGCCCCCTACGACGGCCGGGTCGCGACGGTGCAGGCCCACGAGGCGCTCGGCGAGTGCCGCGAGGGCGGCAACCGCGACTCGCCCGACGCGCTGATCGACGACGACCCCGACACCATCTGGCGCTGCCACGGCGACGGCGAGGGCGAGTCCATCACGTTCACCTTCGACCCGTCGGTCACGCTCGTCGGGGTGCGCCTCGTCAACGGCAACACCGTCTGGACTGGCAGGTACGCGGCGGAGCGACGCCTGCTCAGCGTCCAGTGGCGCTTCGCTGACGGCTCCTACTTCGTGCAGGGGCTGGCCGCGAACAACCGCGGCTTCCAGGAGATCCGGTTCCCCGAGGTGAACACCGGAAGCGTCACCATGACGGTCGAACTTGCCACCGCCCCGGGCGACCCTGCAGACATGGTCGACGCCGTGTCGATCAGCTCGCTCGAGTTCCTGGTGCCGGGCTAGTCCCAGTTCTGCGTGTCCATCACGATGGTCACCGGGCCGTCGTTGACGGAGGCGACCTGCATGTCTGCGCCGAAGCGGCCACGCTCGACGTGCGCGCCCAGCCCCTCCAACTGGCGGCACAGTTCCTCCACCAGCGGCTCGCTGACCGCCCCCGGCGCCGCGGCGCTCCACGAGGGTCGTCTTCCCTTGCGCGTCGAGGCGTACAGCGTGAACTGGCTGATCACCAGCACCGGGGCGCCGATGTCGCTTGCCGAGAGTTCCCCGTCGAGGATCCGCAGGGCCCAGATCTTGCGGGCGAGCGCCGCCGCGTCGTCGGCGGTGTCGTCGTGGCCGACGCCCGCGAGCACCAGCAGGCCGGGGGAGTCGAGTTCCCCCACCGTCACCCCGTCGACGCTGACCGAAGCGGACCTGACCCTCGTCACCACAACACGCATGGGCCCCATTGTGGCCTGTTCGTATACTTTCGTTCCATGAACGTCCTGGTCCTGGTGCTGATCGTCGCCGCCGCGCTGACCAGCCTGATCGCGCTCGCGGCGCTTGCCGCGGTCGTCTGGACGCTGCTGCGCAAGAACGTCGTGAGGAGAGATCAGTGAACATCGATATCGAGGTGCCCGAGGGCCTGAACCCGGAACTCACCGCGCTCGGCTGGCTGGTCGGACGCTGGGAGGGCACCGGCAACGGCACCGACCATGAGGGCAAGGACTTCGAGTTCGAGCAGCGCATCGAGTTCAACCACAACGGCGGTGACTACCTGTACTACGCGTCCCAGACGTTCCTGCTCGGCGAGGAGGGCGCGGAGCCGACGCCGCTCGGCATGGAGACCGGCTTCTGGCGGCCGAAGGCCGACGCCTCCCTTGAGGTGACGATCGCCAACTCCGATGGCTGGACCGAACTGCTGGTCGGCAAGATCCAGGTCACCCGGATCGACCTGCGCACCGACGCAGTGGTGCGCGCCGAGGGCGCCGTCGTCAGCCACTCTGCCGGGCAGCGTCTCTACGGCAAGGTCGAGGGCGACCTGATGTACGCGCTCGACCGCGCCACCACCGAACACGATCTGCGCCCGCACATGTGGGCGAGGCTGAAGAGGGTCTGATGCCCGTCCTGATGGAGCACGGCCTCGATGCCGGGCTCGCCTGGCACTACGGAAACCCGGTCACGGAGGCCCGCGCCCTTGAGGCCGGCGACGGCGTCGTCGACCTGCACAACCGCGACATCGTCGAGGTCACGGGCGCCGACCGGCTCACGTGGCTGCACGCCATCACCACGCAGCACCTCGAGGCGCTCCCCGTCGGTGAGGCGACCTCGGCGCTGCTGCTCTCCCCGACCGGCCACATCGAACACGTGATGTACGGCGTCGACAACGGCACCAGTTTCCTCGCGTGGACCGAGCCGGGTCGCGGCGAGGCGCTCGCCGCGTTCCTCGACTCGATGCGGTTCGCGATGCGCGTCGAGGTGATCCGCCGCGACGACCTGCGACTCGCCTGGGCTGGGCACCGGGTCGACCTGCCCGAGGGGTGGCGTCGGCGCGACAGCGAGATCGGCGGCTCCGACGTCTTCGTCCCCGCAGGCGAGAACCTGGAGGCCAACGTCGGAACCTGGGCCTTCGACGCGGCCCGGATCGCGGCGGGCGTGCCGAGGATCTTCGTCGACACCGACTTCAAGACGATCCCCAACGAGATCGGCCTGGTCGGAACCCACCTGAACAAGGGCTGCTACCGCGGCCAGGAGACGGTCGCCCGGGTGCACACCCTCGGCAGGCCGCCGCGCAGGCTCGTGCAGTTGCACCTCGACGGCTCGCGCTCGGAACTGCCGGAGGAGGGCGCGGCGATCGAACTGAACGGCCGCCAGGTCGGCTTCGTCGGCTCCTCGGCCAGGCACCACGAACTGGGCCCGATCGCCCTTGGCCTGGTGAAGCGCAACGTCGCCGTCGACGCGGAACTGCTGATCGGCGAGATCGCGGCGGCCCAGGAGACGCTTGTCGACCCGGACGTCGGCCTGCACGTCCGACCCGTGCTCGGCTAGGACTTTGGCCCTGACGGCTCACCTGGCATGCTGTCTCGAGTGCCAGTAGAGGGTCGACGCAACCACACCATCGACATCGTCAGGGCACTTTCGGTGCTGATCGTGGTGCTGTTCCACGGCTTCATCTACAAGGCCTCCATCGGGCCTGACGGGGCCGTCTCGATCGAGAACTGGGCTCCGCCGACCTGGGTGTTCGCGCTCTCCTGGCCGCTGATGGCGATGCCCGCGTTCTTCGTGTGCGGGGGATTCGCCAACGCGCTGATCATCGACAAGATGCGCGCGCGTGGCACCGGGTTCGCGCACTACCTGGCCAACCGCGGCCGACGGCTCACCGGTGGGCTCGCGCTGTTCGTCACCTTCTTCGCCGCCGTCGCGACCCTCGTCGACGTGCTCGGCGGCTTCGGGGCTGCGGTGCAACTGAGTTCGCACTTCATGCGGCTGCTCTGGTTCATCTCGGTCTACCTCGTCATCGTGGCGCTCGCGCCGCTGATGGTCGACCTGCACGACCGGTTCGGCGCCTGGGTCGTCGTGGTGATGCTGGTCCTGGTGCTGCTCGTCGACCGGGCCGTTTTCGGGCACGGGCTGAGCGACGTCGGACAGATCAACATGTTCCTGGTCTGGCCGCTGTGCCACCAGTTGGGCATCGGCTACCAGCGGGGCTGGTTCCGCAGCGGGCCCGTTGCGCGCACCTGGCTGATCCTTGCGGCCGGGGTGCTCGGCATCGTGGCGCTGATCTTCTACTTCGGCTACCCGCCCTCGGCCGTCGGCTTCGCCAACGCGCCCGTGGCCAACCACCTGCCGCCGACGCTTGCGATGGCGCTGCTCGGGGTGGTGCAGGCCGCCGCGATCGGCCTCGTGGAGCGGTGGGGGATCTTCGCGCGACTGTCGGCGCGCGCGGAGGCGCGCCTCGCCAGGCTCAACTCGCTGATGATGACCGTCTACCTGTGGCACATCCCCTGCCTGCTGATCGGAGGCATCGGGCTGCTGCTGCTCGCCGACGCGCTGCCCCGGCTCGCTGGCCTTCTCCTGCTGCAGGGCACCGTCGTCGCGGCGGGTGTGCTCGTGATGCTGCTGGTGGTGCCCGCGATCGGCTGGGTGGAGTACAAGCTGATCCCGCCGCTGGGGGAGCGCCAGGACCGCAATCTCGCGCTCGTGTCGTTCTGCCTGACCATCGTCGGAACCATGCTCGTGTGGCACAACGGAACCGTCATCGACCCCCGCACCCCGTTCTCGAGCCTCGGGGTCCTTGCGATCTGGCTGGGCGCGTGGCTGATGGTGCGCGCCTCCCGCCCGGTAGGGGTGGAGAGGGCATCCGACGATGCACTCAAGGCTGGAGCGAAACCGCGGACACGGTAGAAAACACGGCCGCGATCGGGAAGGATCGGGGACATGGCTGAGATTGCATTCAAGGGAAACCCCGTCCACTCCATCGGCGAACTGCCCGCCGTCGGCTCCGCAGCGCCCGACTTCGAGGTCACCGGCGTCGACCTGCAGCCCGTAGCGCTTGCCGATTTCGCGGGCCAGAAGCTGGTCCTCAACATCTTCCCGTCGGTCGACACCGGCGTGTGCGCCATGAGCGTGCGCACCTTCAACGAGAAGGCCGCAGGCCTTGAGGGCACCAAGGTGCTCTGCGTCTCCCGCGATCTGCCTTTCGCCCTGAACCGCTTCTGCGGCGCGGAGGGCATCGAGAACGTGGTGGTCTCCTCCGACTTCCGCACCAACTTCGGTGAGACCTACGGCGTCACGTTCACCGACGGCCCCCTCAAGGGCCTGCTGTCGCGCTCGGTCGTCGTGATCGACGCCGACGGCAACGTCGTCTACACCGAGCAGGTCGACGAGACCACCACCGAGCCCGACTACGACGCAGCGCTGGCCGCGCTCAACTGATCCCGACGCATCCGTGGGGCCCGCCGACGGTGGGCCCCACGAGTGCGCTCAGGGCAGCGTCGCCATGGCGTGCATGGCGTCGTTCAGCGGCCGGAGACCGTTGGTGATGACGCGCTGCGAGTTCGCGGACTCGCTGATCCCCTCCCGCTCGGCGATCGCAGCGTTGTCGAGCCCCTCCCACAGCCCCGACATGGTTCCGACCGTCGCGGGTCGCAGCGACCCGAGCCGTTCGTCGATGAGCCGGGCAAGCGCGTCCGCCTGGCCGAGCGCCACGGGGCGCTCGTCGCGGATCGCGGTGCGGGCGCTGGCGTGCCCCTTGCGGGAGGCCTCCTCCTCGACCCAGTCGATCGCCTCCCGCGCGAGCCACCAGGCGGAGCCGTCCTGCAGGTTGCGTTCCTCGTCGATGGTGCGGACCTCGCCTCCGCCGATCCCGAACCGCACGTCCCAGCGCGGCGCGAGCCGCAACCGCAGCGTGTAGGAAGCGGCGAGCGCGTCCCCGAGCGTCGCGTAGACGCCCTGGAGTTCGTCGCCGACGGTGATCCGCAACGGGTCGACGGCGGCGACGGCCTCGTTGGTCGCCCGGGCGGCGTCGAGCACCGCCTCATGCAGCGCCTCCCGGTCCCCGGTGCGCGAGGACACCACGTCCACGAGCAGGGCTACAGCCTTTTCCTTCATTCCCGACATATGAAGATAATACCTTCAAAAGTTGTGATTGAAGGAAAATCTATCATCCCGATGGTGGTGTCGGGGGCGACGTGTAGCGTGAGCCGCGTGTTGGACCTCATCCTCAAAGGCCTCATCGTGGTGGTCTGTGGCGTGTTCGCCGTGCTCGGCAACGGCCTCATCCGGTGGGCGCTGCGCCGCATCGGGGGAGCCCCCGCGCAGGACGAGGTGCGGGAGACGCGCGCCAACCTTGGCCTCATCGAGGCCGAGAAGGAGCTCCCCGGCGGGCGGTGGGTCGGCGTGCTGGAGCGGGCCTCGATCTATGCGTGCATCCTCAGCGGCTTCCCCGCAGGCATCGCGGTGGTGCTGGGCGTCAAGGGGCTCGGCCGCTATGCCGAGCTCGTCACCAGCGAGCCGCAGTCGCGCAAGGGCGAGTTGTTCATCATCGGCACCTTCCTGTCGCTGCTCTGGGCGGGGCTGTGGGCAGGCGTCGGCTACTGGGGGGTGCGTGCCTGGTGACGGCGCTGCTTCCAGGCGGCGTCGTCGAGGATCTGCTGCGCCGCTGGTCGGAGCCGCATCGCCGGTACCACGGCGTCGGGCACCTGGAGCGCGGCCTCGTGACGTTGGATCAGCTCGGCGCCGGGCGACTTGCGAAGGTCGCCTTCTGGTTCCATGATGCCGTCCACCGCGGGGTCTCGCCCGTCGACGAGGAGGCCTCAGCCGAGTTGGCCCGCCGCATGCTCTCGGGGCTGCTGCCCGAGCGGGACGTGCTGGAGGTCTCGCGCCTGGTGCTGGTCACCGTCGATCACGACCCGGAGCCGGGGGACAGGGCGGCCGAGCTGATCAGCGACGCCGACCTCGCCGAGATCGCCTCGCCGTGGCCCAGGTACGAGAGAAACGCCGCCGACATCCGGGCGGAGCGCCCGGGCGTCGACGACGCGCAGTGGACTGCAGGTCGGCTGGTGTTCATCGACCGGCTCCTGCGGCGTGCGGAGATCTTCCGCACGCCGCAGGGCAGGGCCTGGGAGGGCGAGGCTCGGCGCAACCTGGCGCGCGAGCGCTCGGCGCTCACGACTCTGCCAGGATCTGGTAGATCCGGCGCTTGAGGCCGTCGACCTCTTCCGCCGCCTGCGCCATCAGTTCCGTGTTGCCGGTGCCCGCCACCGCTGCGATCGCCTGGCCGAGTTGGCCGAAGCGGTGCCGCAGGTCGTGCTGCGGGTCGTCCTCGTCGCCCTCGTTCTCCCAGGGGGCGGGGCGCTGCTTGGCGGCCTCCGCCTCGGCGCGACCCTCCTCGGTGATCTCGAACGCCTTGCCGTTCGCGGTCTCCGAGGCCCGGATCAGGCCCTCGTCCTCGAGTTGGGCGAGCGCGGGGTAGATCGCCCCGGGGCTGGGCTTCCAGCGCCCATCGGTGCGCTGATCGAGTTCCTGGATGATCTGGTAGCCGTTGCGCGGCTCCTCGGCGATCAGCAGGAGGGCGGCGGTGCGGACGTCGCCGCGACGGGCGCGCCGTCCTCCGCCGCGTCGGGGTCCGAAACCGGGCATCGGGGGACCGGGGGGAAAGCCGGGGCCGCCCATCGGGCCGCCGTGGTGACGCCCGCCGCGACCGCGGCGGCGCTCTCCGCCGCCGTCCATCTCGCCGAACGCCCTCATCTGGTGCATGCGCTTATGGCCGCGCGGGCCGTTGCTTGGGTAATCCATCAGGATCTCCTCGTTGTCGTGCGGCGTCCGTGTGACGCCGACAACACAAGTATGCGCGCCATATCGCGATATGTCAAAGATATATCGCGATGGGTCACTAGATCGGATCTTTCTGGCCACGCGGCCTGTGGTCTATGGCGGGGCCAAGCGGCCGCCGCCGGTAGTCTGGATGCCTATGTGTGTTCGGCGGCGCGAGGAGGCACGTCCCCATGAGGAGCGATCTCGGAGGGCTTCCGGCCGCCGCTCGGCGGTCACGGATGAAGGGGATTGTCGAGCGCCGAGGGTTTGCCCTAGTGACAGACCTCGCCAGGCTGTTCGAGGTCTCCGAAGTCACCGCCCGGGCAGACCTCGACGCGCTTGCCGAGGAGCGCCTTGTCCGACGCGTACACGGTGGGGCGATGAGCATCGAACTCGTGGAACGGCACCTGCACGAGTCGGTGACGCCGGGTAATCAGGCGGAGAAGCAACGGATCGGGATCGCGGCGGCCGGTCTGGTTGAGAGCCATCAGGTGATCTCGCTCGACGCGGGAACGACGACCCTGGAGGTCGCCCGGGCCTTAGTGAATCGTGACCTGGAGAACGTCACGGTCGTGACGAACGCGCTGGACATTGCGCTCGAACTGGAGTCCGCGATTCCGCGCTTCACCGTAATCGTGACTGGCGGCACGCTTCGCCCGTCGTTCCATGGCCTCGTCGATCCGCTGGCCGATGCGCTGATCCATCGGGTCCGCACCGACATAGCGTTTGTGGGGGGAAACGGGATCGATGTCGCCGCTGGGGTCAGTAACCTTTCGCTCGCAGAGGCTGACGTCAAACGGCGGTTCATGGACAACGCTGCGCGCACGATCCTGGTGGCTGACTCGTCCAAGCTCGGCGTGGTCAGAGCGAGCAAGGTGTGTGGCGTCGATGGGATCGCCGTGCTGGTGACCGGCCAGGAGGCCGACGAGGCCGGCGTCGCACTCCTGCGCGACGCCGGCCTGAGGGTCGTGCTGGCCTAGCGGGCCATTCCGGCTGAACCGAACTCCCGCATCCGCAGCGCGACGATGGCACGCATGGAGTCCATACCCGCAGCGATGGCGATGCTCGGATCGACCGCCTCAGGTCTCTCCGTCAGGCACCTGCGCAGCCCCGAGGTCCACGCCAAGTGTGAGTCGGTGCCTTGGTTGATCTTGCGGATGCCGTGCGTTATGGCCTCGCGCTTCTGGTCGGTGCTGATGCCGTAGGAGGGTTCGACCCGGCCCCCGTTGGCGTTGATCAGTTCAACGGCATCCGCCGGGATGGACGAACTGCCGTGCAACACAAGGAAGGTCGAAGGGATGCGTGCCTTGATCTCGGCGATCAACGGGATGCGCAGCTTCTGCCCGCCCTTTTCCGTGGTGAACTTCACCGACCCGTGGCTGGTCCCTACGGCGACCGCAAGCGCATCCACCCCCGTTTCGCGCACGAAGTGTTCGGCCGACTCGGGATCGGCGAAGACGATCTCCTCGGTGTCTGCAGCCGTGCCCAGTTCGGCGCCCCCGATGGTCCCCAACTCGCCCTCGACGCTCACGCCGTGAGGATGAGCGATCGCCACAGCCTCGCGGGTGATGTCGATGTTGTGCTCAAGTGACGTGGGGGAGTCGTCGCCGACATCGCGGCTCGCGTCGATCATCACGCTCGTGAACCCATGCTCGACGGCGCGACGGCAGTCCTCGAGCGTTCGCCCGTGGTCGAGGTGCAGAGTCACCGGGACATCGACGAAACTGGCTGCCAGCGACAGGAGTTGGTCCCACCACCAACTCTCGCTTGCGTAGGGATGAAGGCCCGCGATCGCTTGGACGATGACGGGTGAAGCCTGGTCGCTCGCGGCTTCCAGCACCGCGCACGCCTGGTTGAGGTCGGAGACGTTGAATGAGCCGACCGCGTAGCCGCCGGCCTCTGCGGCAGACAGCAGCGAGGAAAGGGATTGCAGTGCCATGTCGGTCCTAGAGCGCCGACGTGATGCCGAGCTTGTCGAACTCCAGCACAATTGGCTGGTCCGTGACACTCCTTGCATGGAGCAGCACGCGCGCAGCGGACTCGACGGCGACGCTGGTTTTGAAGGCGTCCCGGAGGTTGTCACCGACGGTCAGGAGTCCGTGGTTGGCCCAGACAACAGCGTTGAGGTCGCCCATCACGTCGCACATGGCGTCCCCGAACTCGGTGTTGTTGGAGAGTTGGAACGGCATGATCGGGACGTCGCCCTTGGTGTAGATCACCATGTTGACGAGTGTGCCTGTGATCGGCTCTCCGATGACGCCCCAGACGTTCGCGTAGACGGGCTCCGTGTGCACGATGGCGTTGACGTCAGGGCGTCGGCGGTACACGGCCATGTGGACGGTCACCTCGGACGAGGGCTGATGTGGCCCTTCGATCAGGTTGGAGTCAGAGTCGACGATCACGATGTCGTCGGGCGTCATCTTGTCGTACTCAAGGTCGGTGGGTGTGATCAGAAAGCGGTCGTCCTGGTCGGGGATGCGCATGCTGATGTTGCCCTGGGTGTTGAAGTTCAGCCCGTAGTCCATCGAGCGAAGGCAGTAGTCGAGGATCTCGCGCTTCGCAGCGGCGATGTCAAAGGTGGTCATGGTTCTTCTCTCTTCGGTGGGTTAGATATGGAGGCTTCTGGTTGCGGAATACAGGTCGCGGTAGGCGCCACGGCGCTCCGCGAACCACTCGAGGTATCGATGGGCTGGGTCGATCGGGTGGGCTTCAACGCCGGGCATGTCGAAGTCGGCCCCGACGCCTTGGGCAGCCAATCGCGCGGCTCCCCGCAGCGAGGCATGGTGCGGCCATGGAGAGAGGCTCACCCCGGCCGCGTCGCAGCGTGCCTGCATGGCGCCTGCGTTGCCCGAGCCGCCGCCGGTCGTGATGATCCGACCGACCTCGTGGCCCAGTGCGCTCAATGCGGCGAGGATCTTGCCCAGTTCCAGGCCAGCCGCCTCGACGACGGCGCGAGCGATCTCTGTCCGGGTGCTGCCCAGCGTCAGACCTGCGACGACGCCGGTGGCGTCGGGATCGTTGTCTAGGGTGCCGGACCCGGCAAGGTAGGGAAGGACCAGAGCGGGTGACGGTGAGTCGCCCAGATCGGCGAACACCTCGGCGACGGAGCCACCGACGAGTCCTGCGAACCATTCGAGCGCCCAGCCCCCTGCGGCGGTTCCGGCGAGGCTCACCCATACCTCGTCGCCGAGTGGATAGGTCGCGATGCCGGTTCCGACAAGGCCGGCTGGGCGTCCGGTGGAGCCAAAGGTCAGGCAGTCGGAACTGCCAAGGGCGAATGCGGAGGTGGTGCCAGGTGAACCCCCGATGCCGAGCCAACTTGCCGCCTGGTCATGTGCGCCCGCGATGATGGGAGTGCCGACCGGTAGGCCGAAGCGGCGGTTACCCTCTTCACCCACCTCTCCGATCTGGGTCGCGGACGCGACAGCGGTCGGCCACATCTCGGGGCTGAGCCGGTCGTCGATCGCCGACATGATCGTGGTGGACCACTCGAGCGACTCGACGTCGAAGGCGCCCGTCCTTGCCGCCATGGTCAGGTCGGTGGTGAGCGGGGCCCCGAGTGCTGCTGCGACAAAGGCGTCCACGCACGCATAGCGCTGTCCTGCTCCTAGCCAGGCGCCGCCGAGGTTGGCCGCCACCTTGAAAACCGAGAACATCGGATGCAGAGGTTGGCCGGTGCTTCGTTGGAAGCCGGCCTCGTCGACGGCTGCGGCCAACCGGGTCGCTGGGCCAGCGCCGCGCCGGTCCATGCTGATGGCGACCGCCGCGCTCGGGTGCCCGTCCAGCAGTGGCACCACGGCTTCGCCGAGTGTACTGAAGGAAACGGCCACCGGTGGATCAGCGCGCACAGCGGCACTGGCAAGTGTCTGACGCAGCGTGCGCTCAACGGCATCGAGGAGTTGGGCCGGGTCCAGCTCAGCGAGCCCTGTGCCTGGTCGCGCCAGGTCGATGGGTGCCGAGTGCGCGCTCAACGGCTCTCCGGACCGGGCGAACGCTCCGGACCGGACGCCGCTGGTGCCGAGGTCGATCCCGATGAAGCTCATTTGACGGCTCCCGAGAGCCCGTTGACGAGATAACGCTGCACCGAGACGAAGACCAGAACGACCGGAATGGAGATGAGTACCAGGACCGCGAACAGTGCCCCCGGCTGGCTGAGGAAGACGCCCCGGTAGGCGAGGGGCACGAGCGTCAGCGGCTTGATCGCGTTGTCACTCAGCGACACGAGCGGTAGCAGGAAGTCGTTCCACGACATCATGACCTGCCAGATCACCACCACCGAGATGGCGGGCCTCCCGATCGGGAAGTAGATCCGCCAGAAGATCGTCCATGGGCTGGCCCCGTCAACGCGTGCCGCCTCATAGGTCTCATCCGGGATGGCCAGATAGGACGTGCGCAGGATGATCACGGCGAAGGGGAGCCCCAGCGCTGAGTAGACGAGCACGACACCCGCGATGGTGTTGTAGAGGCCCAGTGCCTGCAGGATCTTGAACGCGGCGACGACGATGCCTGGCATCGGGAGAACGAGGCCGAGCAGCAGGATGCTGAAGACCAGTGCCTTCAACGGGACGTGCAGCCGCGCGAGCGCGAACGCGGCCATGGCGCCGACCACAACAACGATGAGCACTGACGGCACCGTGATCAGCAGGCTGTTCGCGAGATGGGTGAGGATGGGGTTCTGTTCGAAGACCAGGCGGTAGTTGGACAACGCCGGGGCTTCCGGGAAGATGCCGAAGAAGGTCGTCTTCGGGTTGTTGGCGGGCATGAGTGACAGCCCGAGCACCATGATCCCGGGAATCATCCACACGACGGCAAGCGGGATCAGGGCGACGTGAAGCCACCGGCTCCTGTCGAGTCGCCTACGCGTCCGAGCTGTCATCGCGTCTTCTCCTTACCGGTCAGGAACCCGGAACCGAACACGCGCACCATCGAGAGTGAGGCCGTGATCGCGATCACGATCAGTACCACGCTGATTGTCGAGGCGTACCCGACGCTCTGCAGTTGGAAGGCCTGTTGGAACGCGTAGGTCGGCAGCATCTCTGAGGCATGGTTCGGGCCACCTTGCGTGAGGACGTAGACCAGTTCGAATGTCTTCAGCGACCCGATGATGCCGAGCAGAAGAAGCGACAGGTGCGTGTGCTTCAGGAGTGGGAAGACGATCCGGGTGGTGGTCTGCCACCAGTTTGCGCCGTCAACCTTCGCCGACTCCAGGACCGAGGCGTCGATCAGCTGTAGCCCCGCGAGGTAGAAGAGCATCGAGAAGCCGGTCCACATCCACACGTTGACGAAGATCACGGCGAAGATCGCTGTGTTCGGGTCGGCCAGGAAGTTGCCCTTGAGCCACTGCAGCCCGGTGCTCTGCCCGACGGAGGCTACGACCCCGTTGAAGGGATCCATGATCCGCTGCCAGACGATTCCGACGACCACCGGCGACAGAATCGCCGGGATGAAGAACAGCGCCCGATAGATCGTCGAGCCTCGGAGCTTTCGGTTGAGCGCCAAGGCGAGCAGCAGCCCGATGAGGGCCTGCGGGATGATCGTCAGCGGAATCCACAGAGCCGAGTTGCGCAGTGTCGTGAGGAAGACGGGGTCCTTGAAAAGTCGCAGGTAGTTATCGAAACCTACGAAGGTGCCGGCGTTGACGCCATCCCAGTCGAGTGTCGAGGCTTGGGCGTTGTAGACGATCGGATAGACAACGAAAACCGCGAACAGCACGAGTGCAGGCGCCAGGAAGGCGAGCCCTGTGAGCGATGAGGTGAGTCGGGTACGCATGATGTGAGCGTCCCCCTGGGCGCGCCGAGACGCACCCAGGGTGGCGGCCTACTACTTGAGCGTGTCCTGCACGGCCTGGACGGCCGCAGCAGCTTGCTCGGGGGTCTGCTGACCGGTGGCGACGGCAGCGAGCGCGTCCGCGACCGCCTGGTCCAGCTTCGGGTCATCGAAGTAGCGGGAGTACTTCACCTGAGGCAGCCAGTCGTTGACGAAGGTGTTCCAGATCTCCTCCTGCTTCTCAGACGTGAATTTGCTGGGGTTGATGCCCTTGACGGCGGGGATGTCGTTCATGGTGTCGATGAGCTTCTGGCCGCCTTCGCCCGCGATCCAGTCGGTGAGGACCGCGCACGCAAGATCGGGGTTGGCCGTGTCTGCGGAGATGCCGAGCGACACGTCGATGCCGCCGACGAACTGCGACTCGGGGGCTCCGCCGGGGATCGTGGGGAACAGGAACGGCTCGTAGCCCTCCATCCCGACCGAGAGCGCGGGAATGCTCGATTGGTCCTTCGTGGGGTCGGACTGCTGCACCCACCAAGCGCCAAGCGGGATCATGGCCGCGTTGCCCGCCTCGAACTGGTTCGCTCCGGTTGGGTAGGCATCCAGGCCGATCGCCCCGTCCTGCGCGATCTTCTCGGAGAACAGTCTGCCGAAGTAGTCGAAGGCCTCGACGAGCTTCGGTTCAGTCCACTTCACCTCGCCAGCCTCCGCCTTGTACACGAGGCCGGGGTCCACGTTGTTGGCGATCTGAAGGAATACGGCGTTGCGCAGCCAGCCGTCCTTTGCGGGCAGCATGAACGGGGCATAGCTCTGGCCCTCCATGGCCTTCACGACGCTCTTCAGCTCGTCCCACGTCTTGGGGACCTGCTGGCCCGCCTCCGAGAAGAGCTTGGTGTTGGCCCAGAGATTGACGGTCTGGACCAGGATCGGCAGTGAGTAGAAGTTCTCGTCGCCCTCCGGGTTCCCGGCCCTGGCCTGCTCGATGCCGATCGGGTAGAACTTGTCCTGCCAGTCCTCGCCCCACGTCTTTGCCGCGCACTCTTGCAGCGGCATCAGGTTCGATCGGTACTGCTGGGTCAGCGCTCCGGGCTGCAGGCCGACGATGTCAGGGAACGTCTTGGAGCTGGCCCTGGTCTGCAGGTCAACCAGGTATTCGGGGTAGTTGAAGATCGTGGCGTCGATCTTGGTGCCTGCGTGCTGGGCCTCGAAGGCGCTGACCATCTGCGCGGTCGTCTGCTCGATCGGGCTCCACGAACGGAATGTGACGGTCCCCGAGAGTTCGCCTCCGGAGCCTGAGCTCTGGGGCTGGGTCGCCTTGGGTGGTGTGCTGGACGTCGGGGCTGCGCCACCGGCACAACCGGACAGTATCAGGGCGCTGGCGGCTGCGGCTGAGCCGAGTCGCAGCAGGGTCATTCGGGTCATGTCGATCCTCCACGTTGAGGTTGGTCCCGGCCAGTCGGCTAGGCCCTTCGCTCGGACTGTAGGAGCGCGTCGTGGCGAGGAACAACCGTTTCGCCGGAACTTGTCGACACTTTGCCTCTGGTTGCGTGAACGCAAACACGGGGCTTTCGGATGCCCTCGATGCGCTTGCAGAGACGCAACTCAGAGGCCCACCGGATGGGTCGGGGCGTGGGCGAAAACTCCAGGGAAATGCCGACGGCCGGGGTGGAATACCACCCCGGCCGTCGAGTTGTCTGTCAGGACTTCTTTGCGCGGTTGCGCTCCTTGGCGCGGTCGTTCGCGTTCAGGGTGACCTTGCGGATCCGCACGACGGCGGGGGTTACCTCGAGGCACTCGTCGCCGGCGCAGAACTCGAGCTGCTGCTCCATCGACATCTGCTTGGCCGGGATCAGGCGTTCCAACTCGTCTCCGGTCGAGGAGCGCACGTTGGTGAGCTTCTTCTCCTTGGTCGGGTTGACGTCCATGTCCTCGGCGCGCGGGTTCTCGCCGACGATCATGCCCTCGTACACCTCGGCGCCGGGGGAGACGAACATCGTGCCGCGCTCCTGCAGGTTGAACAGCGCGTAGCTGGTCACCGATCCGGTGCGGTCCGCGACGAGCGAGCCGGTCGGGCGGGTCCTGAAGTCGCCCGCCCAGGGGGCGTAGCCCTCCGCGACGTGGTTCATGATGCCGGTGCCGCGCGTCTCCGTCAGGAACTCGGTGCGGAACCCGATCAGGCCGCGGGCCGGGACGATGAACTCCATCCGCACCCAGCCGGTGCCGTGGTTGACCATCTGCTCCATCTGGCCGCGACGAAGGCCCATGAGCTGCGTGACTACGCCCACGAACTCCTCGGGGATGTCGACGGTGAGCCGCTCGATGGGCTCGTGCACCTTGCCGTCGATGACCTGCGTGACGACCTGCGGCTTGCCGACCGTCAGCTCGAAGCCCTCGCGGCGCATCATCTCCACGAGGATCGCCAGTTGGAGCTCGCCTCGGCCCTGCACCTCCCAGGTGTCGGGACGCTCGGTCGGGTTGACCTTGATCGACACGTTGCCGATCAGTTCCTGGTCCAGGCGGGCCTTCACGAGGCGCGCGGTCAGGTTCTTGCCGGAGCGGCCGGCAAGCGGCGAGGTGTTGATGCCGATGGTCATCGAGATCGACGGGTGGTCGACGTTGATCAGCGGAAGCGGCTTGGGGTTCTCGGGGTCGGAGAGGGTCTCGCCGATCATGATCTCCGGGATGCCGGCGATCGCGACGATGTCGCCCGGGCCTGCGCTTTCGGCGGGAACCCGCTCAAGCGCCTGCGTCATCAGGAGTTCGGTGAGCTTCACGTTCTGCACGGTGCCGTCGGTCCTGCACCACGCGACCTGCTGGCCGCGCTTCAGCTCGCCCTGGATCACGCGGCACAGCGCAAGGCGACCGAGGTACGGCGAGGCGTCGAGATTGGTGACGTGCGCCTGCAGCGTCGCGCCCTCCTCGTAGCTGGGGGCCGGGATGTGGTCGAACAGCGTCGCGAACAGCGGCTCCAGGTTGGGGCTGTCTGGCATCTCGCCGTCGTTGGGCTGGGTCGTCGACGCGCGGCCCGCCTTGGCGGAGGCGTAGACGATCGGGAAGTCGAGCACCTCGGTGGCGTCGTCGTCGATCAGGTCCATGAACAGGTCGTAGGTCTCCTCGACGACCGCGGAGATCCGCGCGTCGGCCCGGTCGACCTTGTTCACCACGACGATGATCGGAAGCTTCTTGGCGAGCGCCTTGCGCAGCACGAATCGGGTCTGGGGGAGCGGGCCCTCGGACGCATCGACAAGCAGGATCACGCCGTCGACCATCTCGAGGCCACGCTCGACCTCGCCGCCGAAGTCGGCGTGACCAGGGGTGTCGATGATGTTGATGGTCGCGGCGGTGCCGTCGGGCCGGGTGTGGTTGACCGCGGTGTTCTTCGCGAGAATGGTGATGCCCTTCTCGCGCTCGAGGTCCATGGAATCCATGACGCGGTTGTTGACGTCTGCGCCTTCACGGAAGGCCCCCGACTGCCAGAGCATGGCATCGACGAGCGTGGTCTTGCCGTGATCGACGTGGGCGACGATCGCGACGTTTCGGAGGTCTTGGCGAATTGGCACTGGCGGAACTCCCAGAATCGGTAAAAGGGCCGTCGATAAGTGTAAATCGCCCGCGCCGTCTCGCCTAACGCGCCGAGGTGGCGCCCACCCCCATGGGGGATCCGGTGGAGTCCCGCACGACCAGCGTTGTTGCCAACCTGACCGGTCCCTCCGTGATGCTGCGACCTGCGTGCACCGCAAGCACGGTGCGCACCGCGGCCGAGCCCATGTCCTGCAGCGGTTGCCGGACGGTCGTCAGGCCGGGCGTCGCGAGGCCCGCCATCAGGGAGTCGTCGTAGCCGACCACGCTCACGTCGTCGGGGATCTGCATGCCAAGTTGCCTGGCCGCGGAGTAGACGCCGAGCGCGAGGGGATCGTTGCACGCCACGATCGCCGTCGGCCGGACGTCCTCGTCGAGCGAGAGCAGGTGCAGGCCCGCCTGGACGCCGTCCTCGTACTCGAAGGAACTGCCGACCACCAGGCGCGGGTCGTGCGGAAGGTCGTTCATGCTGAGCGCCGACAGGTAGCCCTGGAGGCGTTCCGATGCGGGCACCGAGCCGACGGTGCCGCGCACGAAGCCGATCCGGCGGTGCCCGAGGTCGACCAGGTGCTGCGTCGCGTCGACCCCTCCGTTCCAGTTGGTCGCACCGATCGAGGTCATGTCGGGGGGCATGGTGTTGGCGGGGTCGATCGCGACGAAGGAGATCCCGCGGTCGCGGATCCTGGTGACCTGATGGCGCGACAGTCGCGAGGTGACGGCGATCACGCCCAGCCATTCGTGGCCAGCGACGGCGTCGAACCAGTCGTCGCTCAGCGGGGGGAGTGCCCCGTGGTGCGTCGCCGTGTACTGCGTCACCAACCCGATGCCCGCCTCCTGGGCTGCCATGGCGCTGCCCCGCAGGATGTCGAGCGTGTAGGTGGTGGTGAGGTTGTCGGCGACCCAGGCGATCAGCGGTTGCGGCGCCCCGATGGTCGATCGCCGGTATCCGAGTTCCTCCGCCGCGGCGAGCACCTTGATCCGGGTCGCGTCGGAGACGTCGCTGCGGCCGTTGAGCGCCTTCGACGCCGTCGCCCTCGAGACGTGTGCGATCCGGGCGACCTCGTCAAGGCGTGGTTTGTCGTCTGACATGCAGAAACAGTACGAAACTTTTTCGGAGTTCGCAACGCTCAGCTAACAAAGACCCCCCGAACGTTGACTTCCTGCCGCCCAGAGTTACGATAAATCTCAAATGTTGTTTCGCGAAACTATTTCGTGATGATGTGGAGGTTTCAATGAAGAAGCAGATCCTGGCGTTCGCCGCAGTGGCGAGCCTGGCACTGTCGGCCTGTGGGGGAACCGCCCCCGCAGCGACGGGTGATCCGACCGAGGGCGCCAAGTCGCCCGGCGCGACCAGCGCGCCCGCGCAGGACGTGACGCTGCGCTGGTGGCACAACTCCAACACCGGAGAGGGCAAGGACTACTACGACAAGGTCGCGGCCGACTTCGAGGCGGACAACCCCGGTGTCACCGTCGAGGTCAGCGCGATGCAGCACGAGGACATGGTCACCAAGCTGGAGGCCGCCTGGCAGTCCGGCGACGTGCCCGAGATCTACATGGAGCGCGGCGGCGGCGAGTTGAAGGACAAGGTCAACGCGGGCCTCGTCAAGGACATCTCCGAGCCGTCGGCCGACGTGATCGAGAAGCTCGGCGGCAACGTCGCGGGCTGGCAGATCGACGGCAAGACCTACGGCCTTCCGTTCTCGCTCGGCGTCGTCGGGTTCTGGTACAACAAGGACCTGTTCACCAAGGCAGGCATCACCGAGGCCCCCGAGACGTGGACCGACATGTTCGCCGCGTTCGACAAGCTCCGCGCCGCGGGCATCGAGCCCATCTCCGTTGGCGCGGGCGACAAGTGGCCCGCCGCCCACTACTGGTACTACTTCGCGCTGCGCGCCTGCCCGAGCGACGTGCTCGACAACGCCGTGACCTCGCTCGACTTCTCCGACCAGTGCTTCATCACCGCAGGTGAGCAGCTCGAGAAGGTCGTCAAGGCCCAGCCGTTCAACGCCGGCTTCCTGACCACCCCGGCGCAGGCCGGCCCGACGTCCGCGTCCGGCCTCCTCGCCACCGGCAAGGTCGCCATGGAGCTGGCAGGACACTGGGAGCCCGGCGTCATGCAGGGCCTGACCGAGGACAACCTGGGCCTCGGCGAGGCGACCGGCTGGTTCGCGTTCCCGCAGTTCGACGGGCAGAAGGGTGACCCGACCTCCGCGCTCGGCGGCGGCGACGCCTGGGCCGTCCCGGAGAAGGCCCCCGAGCAGGCCGTCGACTTCATCAACTACCTGCTCTCCGACGAGGTCCAGAAGGGCTTCGCCGAGCTCGACATGGGTCTGCCGACCAACCCGAGCGCCTCGCAGTACGTGGCCGACCCGGCACTTGCCGACCTGCTGAAGGTCCGCGACAACGCCGCCCGCGTCCAGCTGTACTTCGACACCGTGTTCGGCACCTCCATCGGTGGCGCCATGAACGACGCGATCGCTCTCATGTTCGCCGGCCAGGCGAGCCCGCAGGACATCGTCAACGCCACGCAGGAAGCCGCTGACGCGGAGAAGTGACGATGACCCAAGCAACCACTGTGGAGCCCGAATCGGGCACCCGTGGCGAAGCGACGGGGGGTGGGCGGACGAAGGGGCGCCCACCCGCCGTGCCGGGGCGCCGGCGCCGTGACTGGAAGATGGCCGTCGAGGTCATCGTCTTCACGGCGCCGGCCCTGGCGCTTTTCGCCATGTTCGTCGTCTGGCCGATGCTCAAGGCCGTCCAGTTCTCGTTGTTCAAGTGGAAGGGCTTCGGCCCGCTTGTCGACTTCGTCGGCCTGAAGAACTACGTCTCGGTGCTGTCCAATGACGTGTTCATCGGGGCGCTCGGCCACAACCTGTTCATCGTCGTCGCCTCGATCGCCATCCAGCTTCCGCTGGGCATTGCGATCGCGCTGCTGCTCAACCGCAAGATGCGCTTCCAGGGCATCCTGCGCACCGTCGTCTTCGTGCCTTACGTCCTCGCCGAGGTAATCGCGGGCGTCGTGTGGTTCCAGTTGCTCCAGCCCAAGTACGGAGTCATCGACTCGATCCTCGGGGCCATCGGCATCCAAGGCCCAGCCCAGGGCTTCCTTGGCACACCGGAGTACGCGCTGTGGACCGTCATGGTCGTCCTGACCTGGAAGTACCTCGGCCTCGCCATCATCTTGTTCCTCGCAGGGCTCCAGAGCGTTCCCCAGGAACTCGACGAGGCCGCCCAGATCGACGGCGCCTCGTGGTGGCAGACCCAGTGGCACATCACGATCCCGCTGCTCGGACCGACGCTGCGCACCTGGGCCTTCCTGTCGATGGTCGGTTCGCTGCAGCTCTTCGACATGGTGTGGATCCTCACCAAGGGTGGCCCCGCCAACGCAACCACCACCATGGCCACCTTCCTGATCAACGAGGGCACCAAGCGGTCCAACTACGGCATCGCAGGCGCCGCCTCCGTGATCCTGTTCGTCATCGCGCTGACCATGGCACTGCTCTACCAGCGCTTCATCCTGCGCCGCGACAACGAGGCCACCGACCCGAAGAAGGCCCGCCGATGACCGCCGCCACCATGACCGCCGCACCCCGCGAGGACGCGACGCCGACCCGCCGCCGCCGCAGGCGCACCAACCCGTTGGTGTACTTCGTGGCGCTGGTGCTCGTCGCATTCACGCTCGGTCCCGTGCTGTACGCCATCCTCGGCGGCTTCCGCACCAACGCCCAGCTCGCGGAGAACCCGGCGGGGATGCCCGACCCGTTCGTGTGGACCAACTACGCAAACGTCCTGACCGACGCCCGGTTCTGGACCTATGCGCTGAACTCCTCGGTGGTGGCGCTGCTGACCACCGCGATGGTCGTCGTGTTCGGCCTGATGGCGGCCTACCCGCTGTCGCGCTACCACTTCAAGTTCCGCGAGCCGCTCTACATGATCTTCGTGGCAGGGCTGCTCTTCCCCGCGACCGTCGCCGTGATCCCGCTGTTCATCATCATCTCGAAGGACCTCGGGATGAGTAACACGTGGTGGGGCCTGGCGCTGCCGCAGGCGGCGTTCGCCCTGCCGATGACCATCGTCATCCTCCGACCGTTCCTGCAGGCCATCCCCGCGGAGATCGAGGAGGCCGCCTTCATCGACGGCGCGAGCCGGCTGCAGGTGTTCATCCGGATGATGGTGCCGCTGGCAGGTCCCGGCCTCGTGACGGTGGGCGTGCTCGCCTTCGTCGGCTCGTGGAACGCGTACCTGTTGCCGCTCCTGCTGCTGCAGGGCAACATGCGCACCCTGCCGCTCGGCGTCGCCGACTACTCCTCGGAGCACTCCGCGGACACCGCTGGCGTCTTCGCGTTCACCAGCCTCGCGATGATCCCCGCGATGATCTTCTTCCTCACCATGCAGCGCCGCATCGTCGGCGGACTATCCGGGGCGGTCAAGGGATGACCGTCGAAGGGACGACACGATTCATGAACACCTGGCACGACACAACGCTCGACGCGCCGAGCAGGGCGCGGGCACTGCTCGCCGAGTTGACGCTCGAGGAGAAGATCGCCCAGCTCGGGTCGTACTGGAACCGTCCGAAGGGCGAACCGGAGGCCGACGGCGACCATCACGACGTCGCGCCCATGGAGCACGCCATGCGGCAGGCGGCCTGGGACGAGGCGCACCGCAACGGGCTGGGGCACCTGACGCGGATCTTCGGCACCCAGCCGGTGACCGTCGCGGAGGGTCGCGCCGAACTGCGCGCCAGGCAGGAGGACGTCACCTCGGCGTCGCGGCTTGGGATCCCGGCCATCGCGCACGAGGAGTGCCTGACCGGGTTCACCGCAATGGGCGCCACCGTCTACCCGGCGGCCATCGCGTGGGGAGCCACCTGGCGCCCCGACCTGGTCCGCGAGATGGCGGCCAGGATCGGCGCGGACCTGCACGCGCTCGGCATCCACCAGGGGCTCTCGCCGCTGCTTGACGTGGTGCGCGACTACCGCTGGGGCCGCGTCGAGGAGACCTGCGGCGAGGACCCCTACCTGGTTGGCACGCTCGGCACCGCCTATGTGCAGGGCCTCCAGCAGGAGGGCGTGCACGCGACGCTGAAGCACTTCGTCGGCTACCCCGCCTCCCGCGCGGGACGCAACCATGCGCCCATCTCGATGGGCCGCCGCGAACTCGAGGACGTCATGCTCGCGCCCTTCGAGATGGCGGTGCGTGAGGGCGGCGTCAAGTCCGTGATGAACTCCTACTGCGACATCGACGGCGTCCCCGCCGGGGCATCGCGGTGGCTGCTCACCGAGGTGCTCCGCGAGCGCTGGGGCTTCGACGGGCCCGTCGTCTCCGACTACTGGTCCGTCAACTTCCTCACCTCGACGCACCGGATCGCGCCGGACGAGGCGACCGCCGCTGCCCGCTCCATCACCGCAGGGCTCGACATCGAACTCCCGGACGCCGGCTCCTATACCGCCGTCCCGGAGGCCATCGAGCGCGGCCTGATGACCGAGGCCGACCTCGACGTCGCAGTGCTGCGGGCACTCACCCAGAAGGCCGAACTCGGGCTGCTTGACGAGCGGCCGGAGATCGCGGGAGGGGAGCGGCCAGACGCCGACCTCGACTCGGCGGCCAACCGGACGGTGGCGCGTCGGGTCGCTGATGAGTCGATCGTGCTGCTGCGCAACGACGGCATCCTCCCGCTGAAGGGCGAGCCCGGTCGGATCGCGCTAATCGGCCCCGTCTGGACCGACGTCCGCTCGTTCCTGGGCTGCTACGCCTTCCCGAACCACGTCCTGTCCCGCTACCCCGGGGCCAGGACCGGGCTGCACATCCTCGGCATCGACGACGTGCTGCACGACCGCTTCGAGGACGTCGAGGCGATCGCCGGCTGCGATTTCGTCGGCGGCAGCGACGAGGACCTGGAGGCGGCCGTCGCGGTCGCGACCAAGTCGGACCTGGCCATCGTCACCGTCGGCGACATCGCGGGGCTCTTCGGCATCGGGACCTCCGGCGAGGGCTGCGACGTCGACCAGGTAGCGCTGCCGGGACGCCAGGGAGAACTGCTCGACCGGGTGCTCGCCACCGGCACCCCCACGGTGCTGGTGCTCGTCACCGGCCGCCCCTACGCGCTGGGCGACTACGCCGACCGGTGCGCCGCCATCGTGCAGGCCTTCATGCCCGGCGTGGAGGGCGCCGAGGCGATCCTCGACGTGCTGACCGGCGAGACGAACCCCTCGGGTCGCCTGCCCATCGCGATCCCCGCGCACCCCGGAGCGCAGCCCGGCACCTACCTGGCGCCGACGCTCGCGTGGTTCTCCGACGGGATCTCCAACCTCGACCCGCGCCCGCTGTACCCCTTCGGGGCGGGGGAGTCCTACACGACGTTCGAACTCTCCGACGCAGCCGTCTCCGCGGAGCAGATCCCGGTCGACGGGACTGTCGAGTACTCCGTGACGGTGACCAACACCGGGCACCGGGCCGGCTCCGAGGTCGTCCAGTTGTACCTGGAGGACCCCTGGGCGGAGGTCGTGCGGCCGTTGAAGCAGTTGATCGGCTACCTCAAGGTCGACCTGGCCGACGGCGAGTCGCGTCGCGTCACCTTCGAGGTGCACGCCGACCGGACCTCGTTCACCGGAACTGACCTGCAGCGCATCGTCGAGCCGGGCGAGATCCTGCTCTCGGCAGGGCGCTCGTCCGAGGACCGGCTGCCTGGGCTGTCGGTCGAACTGGTCGGCGACCGCAGGGTCGTCGGCGAGGGGAGGGTGCTGCTCACGCCGGCGTCGGCCGTCTGAGCGGCCAACAGGTGGACACTGACGGTGTGACGCGTCGCCGGTCGGTGCGTCGAACCACCCGCACACGGCAGGGCCCCGCGACCACGAGGTGGTCGCGGGGCCCTGCGCATGCTCACGGCTCGGTGTCGAGCGTCTCCTCGCCGTCGCCCGAGAGCACCTGGTAGGCCTCCTCCGACGAGTCGCGCAGGAACTGGGCGCAGCGCTCCTGCTCCTCGGACTCGCCGATCCGGCCCGCCGCGACGCTGAGCGCCCACAGCGCGCGCAGGAAGCCGCGGTTGGGCTCGTGCTCCCACGGGACCTGACCCGAACCCTTCCAGCCGTTGCGGCGCAGGGTGTCGAGGCCCCGGTGGTACCCGGTGCGGGCGTAGGCGTAGGCGGCGATCGCGTTGCCGAGGTCCTCCTCGGCGAGGCAGGTCTCGGCGAGCAGCGCCCAGCACAGCGACGACTGCGGGTGTGCCGCGACGACCTCGAGGAAGTGCTCGCGGCCGCGCTCTGAGATGTCGGCCAACGCCGGATCCTCCGGCAGACGAACCACGACGTTGGAGGCCATCAGGTTGGGGTGCGTCTCGCTCATGGGGGACAGCCTAACGCCGGGCGGCGCGGACATGGTCCACGACGCCCGGCGTTGGTGCTATTCGCCGAAGCCATCCGCGATGAATGCCGCGAGGGCGTCCACCGCCTGCTGGGCTTCTGGGCCGGTCCCGATGAGGTGCAGCGTGTCGCCCTTTCGCGCATTCAGCGTCGCGAGGCCGATGCTGCTGGTGGCAGCCACCGGGCCGATCACGCCGTTGCTGACCTGGACGGCCGCGTCGAACTTCCGCGCCTCCGCGACGAACAGGGCCGCGGGTCGGGCGTGCAGGCCGGTCTCGTTGACGAGGACCGCCTCGGCCGACGCCTCGCCGTCCTGCGCAGGGACCTCCTGAGCGGCCGGGGCAGGCTGCTCGCCGACGGCCCCCAACTTCGGGAGCAGGGCGTTGTCGGCCTCGCCCGCGACCTCGTCGATGGTGGCCCCGCCGACGGCGCGGATCACGCCCGCGACGAGCCCCTCGACGAAGGGCGCTGGCAGGATCCGGACGTCGGAGTCCGGCTGGCCGTACAACTCGATGCCCAGTTCGGCGCTCATCAGCGCCGAGCCGATGTCGACGAAGACGACGACGCCTTCTCCCTGGTCGACCTCACCGATGGCAGCCATCACTGCGGTCGCGTCGGTGCCGAGGCCGCCGTCGATGGTGCCCGCCGCCACCTGGATGGGCGGCGGGTCGCCGTGGACCATCTGGAGCGCCAACTCGACGGCCGCGTCCGCGAGGGCGCGGCTGTGCGAGACGACGACGATTCCGACGGCCATCTACGTGCCGATCGCTTCGGCCAACGCGTCGAACAGGTAGGTCGACGACGTGGCCCCAGGATCCATGTGACCCGCGGAACGCTCACCGAGGTAGCTTGCCCTGCCCTTGCGGGCGACGAGCGGGGTCGTCGCGTCGCGTCCGGCGGCGGCGGCCTGGGCCGCGGACTCCGCCGCGTCGTGCAGATCGGCGCCGTCTGCGATGGCCGCGTCGAAGGCCTCGATGGCAGGCGTCAGCGCGTCCACCATGGTCTTGTCCCCGAGTTCGGTCTTGCCGCGGGCGATCAGCCCCTCGAGGCCGGCGTGGAACGCCTTGGAGAACTCCTCGCCGGAGAGTTCGGTCACCGCGCCGGTCGCCATGCCCATCTTCATCAGCAGCGTCCCGTACAGCGGGCCGCTGGTGCCTCCGACGGTGCTCACCAACGTCATGCCCGCCTTCTTCAGCAGGGCGTCGACGGTGTTGGCCTCGTCGAGATGGGTGACGACCGCGGCGGTGCCGCGCGCCATGTTGGCCCCGTGGTCGGCGTCGCCGATCGCGGAGTCAAGGTCGGTCAGATATGACTTGTTCTCGTCGACGATCTCAGCGAACCGGCGGAGCCAGGCGGCCAGTTGATCCAGGGTTACCTCAGTTGCACTCACAGGCCCCACCGTAGCCCCGCCGTCTGGACCGGGGCGTCCCACAGCCGAATCATCTCGTCGTCGGCGCGCAGCAGCGTCAACGAGCAGCCGGCCATCTCGAGGCTGGTGATGTAGTTGCCGACCAGGTTGCGCTCCACCTTGACGCCTGCCTCCTCGAGCAGCGCGATCACCTCCGCGTACATCACGTACAGCTCGATGAGCGGGGTGCCGCCCATGCCGTTGAGCATCGCGATGACCGGCGCGCCCGTGAAGTCGAGGTCGGTGAGGATCGGCTGGACGAGTTGCTCGGCGATCGAGTGCGCGTCGCCGATCGGCTCGCGGTGGCGGCCGGGCTCGCCGTGGATGCCGATGCCGATCTCCATCTCGTTCTCGGGCAGGTCGAAGGTCGGCTTGCCCGCGGAGGGGACGGTGCACGACGTGAGCGCCATGCCCATCGAGCGGCCGTTGTCTGCCACCTTCTGCGCGAGGGCCTGGATGGAGGCGAGGTCGCCGCCCTCCTCGGCCGCTGCGCCGACGATCTTCTCCAGCAGCACGGTGGTGCCGACGCCGCGGCGGCCCGCGGTGTAGAGCGAGTCCTGCACGGCGACGTCGTCTGCGACCACGACGGTGGCGACCTCGATGCCCGCGTCGGCTGCCAACTCTGCGGCCATCTCGAAGTTCATCACGTCGCCGGTGTAGTTCTTGACGATGTGGAGCACGCCCGCACCGTTGTCGACGGTCGTGGTTGCGGCGAGCATCTGGTCGGGCGTGGGGGAGGTGAACACCTCGCCTGCGCATGCGGCGTCGAGCATGCCGGTGCCGACGAAGCCGCCGTGCATCGGCTCATGCCCGGAGCCGCCGCCGGAGATGATGGCGACCTTGCCGCCGTCCTTCGGGGTTGCCCGGTAGATCACGCGGTTGTCGAAGTCGACCCGGACGTCCCTGTCCGAGGCGGCGATGCCCTTGAGGGCGTCGGCGATCACGTTGTCGGGGTTGTTGATGAGCTTCTTCACGAGAGCCTCCTGCGTCGTTGCACTGGGCGCCAAGCGGGGCGCACACCGCCCATTCTGGCATCGACGCGGCGGGCAATGGGAGGGTTCGACGCGAGATCATCGGGCCCGGGCACGATCGTGCAGCGGCGCCGTCGTCGGGCGGGACGACGTGCCGGCCGGTCGGCCCGATCCGCCGTCGGTGGCCGCCAATCTGGGAGGTTCGTGGATGTCGTCGACGACAGGGCTGTGACAACGCCCGATCCCGCGGGAGCCGAACAAATCGGGTCGAAGGTTTGGGCAACGGCGAGCCCCGGTGGGCGGCGCTCCGGTAGACTGCCGTCGCAAGGCCCCCGGGAGAATCTTGTGGGGCTTCCTCTATGCATGTGCCAAGGATGTGACTTCCATGCCGAGTGTTGTTGTTGTTGGCGCCCAGTGGGGCGACGAAGGCAAGGGCAAGGCGACCGACGCTCTGGGCGAACGCGTTGACGTGTGCGTCCGCTACTCCGGCGGCAACAACGCCGGCCATACCCTCGTCGTCGGCGGTGAGAAGTTCGTCCTGCACCTGCTGCCCTCAGGCATCCTCAACCCCGACACCACGACGGTGATCGGCAACGGCGTCGTGGTCGACCTCGACGTGCTCGCGGAGGAACTCGACGTCCTCTACTCGCGCGGCGTCGACGTCCCGCACCCGCTGATCTCGGCCAACGCCCACATCATCACCGAGTACCACAAGGTGCTCGACAAGGTCACCGAGCGCTTCCTCGGCAAGCGCAAGATCGGCACCACCGGCCGCGGCGTCGGCCCCGCCTACTCCGACAAGGTCAACCGGATCGGCATCCGGATCCAGGACATCCTGGACGAGTCGATCCTGCGCCAGAAGGTCGAGGCGGCGCTCGCCCAGAAGAACGAACTGCTCGTCAAGATCTACAACCGGCGCCCCATCGAGCCGGAGGAGATCGTGCAGTCGCTGCTGAAGCACGCCGACACGATCCGCCCGCACATCGTCGACTCGGGACGCTACGTCAACGACGCTCTCGACGAGGGCAAGGTCGTGCTGTTCGAGGGCGCGCAGGCGCACCACCTCGACGTCGACCAGGGCACCTACCCCTACGTCACCTCGTCCAACCCGACGGCCGCTGGCGCGACCACCGGCGGCGGCGTCGGCCCCACCAGGATCGACCGGAGCATCGGCATCGCGAAGGCCTACACGACCCGCGTCGGCGAGGGCCCGTTCCCGACCGAACTGTTCGACGAGGACGGCGAGGCGCTGCGCGCCAAGGGCGGCGAGTTCGGTGCGACCACGGGTCGCCCGCGCCGCTGCGGATGGTTCGACGCGCTGCTGGTTGAGCAGGCAGTCAAGCTCAACGGCTTCACCGACGTGTTCCTCACCAAGCTCGACATCCTGAGCGGCTGGGAGAAGATCCCGGTGTGCGTTGCCTACGAGGTCGACGGCGTACGCCACGACGTGATGCCGATGACGCAGTCGGAGTTCCACCACGCCAAGCCGATCTACGAACTGGTCGACGGCTGGAGCGAGGACATCTCGGCGGCCAGGAGCTTCGACGACCTGCCCGCGAACTGCCAGGCTTACGTCCGGCGCCTCGAGGAACTGATCGGCTGCCGGATCTCCGGCATCGGCGTCGGCCCCGGCCGCGAGGAGTCGGTCACCATCAACGACCTGATCTGAGCGCCATGACCACGCGAAGGCTGGTCGTCACCCTCGTCACGCTGCTGAGCCTGTTCATGGTCGCGACGGTCGTCGTCGCGATCTGGCAGGAGGACTTCAACTGGGGCTGGTGGTGGACCGTGCCCGTCGGCGCGGGCTTCCTGCTGGTGATCATCGGTTTCCGGATCCTGGTGCAGCGCTCGCAGGAGGCCGCCGAGCGCGCCGACCGCGAGGCCGACGCCGTGGGCGAGCCTGGCGTCGAGCAGTAGCGTCCTGACGATCGACCTCGGAAATGCCGTTGGTCAAACCCGCGAAACTGTCGGGACCGGCCCGTAGCGTGGTGCCATGACCGAGCGCACCGACCTCATTGCGACCCTTGCCCGACACCGCGGGTTCCTGCTGCAGACGGCCGAGGGGCTGTCCGAGGAGCAGGCCAGAGCGACAAGCACCGTCAGCGCCCTGACCATCGCCTCGCTGCTGAAGCACGTCGCAGACACCGAGGAGCAGTGGATGGGATTTGCCGTCCGCGGCGCCGAGGCGTTCGAGGGCGGGGGAGTCTACGAGTCCGACGTCGACTGGGACGCCGTCGCGGCAGAGGCGGAGACCAACGACGGCGACTGGTCCGACAGCGAGTGGGTCGACGACCGCTTCATCCTGAGCGACGCCGAGACCCTCGACGTGCTGCGGGCGCGGATGCTGGAGGTCGCGGCGGGCACCGAGGCGATCCTGGCTGAGGCCGATCTCGACCTGTCGCACCCGCTGCCGTCGGCCCCGTGGTTCGAGCAGGGCGTCTCCTGGTCCGTGCGCCGCGTCGCGCTGCACATGATCGCCGAGATCGCCCAGCACGCAGGCCACGCCGACATCATCCGCGAGGCGATCGACGGTCACAAGACGATGGGCTGAGCCGCTACCGATCGCCCCGGAGCAGTTCCTCGGCCAGGGAGCGGTCGATGATCAGGGCGTTGGCCAGGCCGGCCAGGATCGCGGCCTTGACGATGGCGGCCTTCGGGGCGCCCTCCGCCACCACGACCTTCTGCGGGACGGGCCTCAACTCGTCCGCCGTGATGCCGATCATCCGCGCACACAGGAGGTCGAGGACCGTGCCGTCGGCCGACAGGAAGATCCCGGACACCTCCCCCTCCACACCCATGGCCTCCAGGGCTTCCTGCTCGACGTCGGTCAGCGAGGAGCGGAGCTGGCTGGTGGTCGGGCTCCAGGAACCAACGGACACTGCGGCAACGGTCAGGTCTGGGTAGGCGTTGAGGGCCCGAGAGATGTCGGGCTGGCGCCTGATCGTCTGGGCCGACTCCGGGCTGTCGGCCAGCAGGGGCGCCACGATCGGGAAGGCCTCGCCACCTGAACGGGCCGTGGCCTGGCGGAGCACCTCCAGCGGCGAGATCGCCAGGTCGTTGCCCACCGAGCCGGTGAGCTGGACGATCTTGGCGGGTGGTAGCTCGCCCAGGTAGCCCGTCATGGCGGCGAGCGTCCGCCCCCAGGAGAGCCCCAGCACGTCATCCTCGGAGAGGTGCGAGGAGAGATAGCCCGCGGCCGCGGTCGCGACCACGGAGCGGGGCCGTTCCGGGTCGGTCCGCGTGACGATGCACTCGCGCAGCTTGAAGGAGGCCCGCAGGCGTGCGGCCAGGGCGTCCTCGGGTCGAGGGTTGGGCCTGATCACGAAGGTGACGATGCCTGCGTCGCGCGCGGTCTCGAGCAGCCTGGCCACCCGGAAGCGCGACATCCCGAGCCGTTCGGCGATCTCGACCTTGTTCAGCCCGTCGAGGTAGTGCGCGCTGGCGACCTGGGCGGCCAGCTGGGCCTCGGCTCCTGGCACGGGATGCTCGCTCATATGAGCAAGTATCGGCTGGGAGCGCTCTCCCTGTCAACGCTCATGTGAGCGCATCACGATCTGGTCACGGCGCTTGTGTCCTGCTGGAAAGATCGAATAGGGTGGCGTTGACAATCAGATGCAGCGCTCATGTGAGCGGCTGGCGCCCAAGGAGGGGTCATCGTGAGATCACGGATCAAACTGCCAGATGAGCTGGGGATCACCGGTGTGCTCCTCCTCGTCGTCCTGGCCATGTCGCTCATCTCCGTGAGTTTCCGGAGCCCGGGCAACCTCACCGTGCTGCTGGAGAACGGAGTCGTGGTCGCCTTCCTGGCGCTCGGCCAGACGTTCGTGCTCCTGACCGGAGGGATCGACCTGTCAGTCGGCTCGAACATCGCCCTGACCGGCATGCTCGCGGCGCTGGCGATGGCCGCGGGGGCGCCGTGGTGGCTGGCCTGCATCGTCGCCGTCCTGGCGGGCATCCTCGTCGGCCTCTTCAACGGCGTGATCGTTCACTACATCAAGCTCCCACCCTTCATCGTCACGTTCGCCACATTCGGGATCACAGCCTCGATCCCCAAGATCCTCACCAACGCCCAGTCGATCAACGTCAAGGATCCGATGTTCGCGGTGATCGGCCGAGGATCCCTCGCAGGCATCCCGACGCCGGTCATCCTGCTCGTCATCGCCCTGTTGATCTTCATGTTCGTGCTGCATCGGACCCCGTACGGCGTGCACCTCTACGCGGTCGGCGGCAACAAGGAGACCAGCCGTCTCGCAGGCATCAACATCGGGCGAGTGACGATCTCGGCCTACGTGGTCAGCGGGGTCTGCGCCGCTTTCGGTGGCCTCATCACCACGAGCAGGCTCATGGTCGGATACCCGAGCGCAGGCTCGGGGAACGAGCAGTTCTACTCGATCGCCTCGGCCGTGGTGGGCGGCGTGAGCCTCTTCGGCGGCACCGGGACGATCCTGGGCGCGTTCATCGGCGCGATCCTCATCGCCACGGTCTCCAACGGCATGAACGTGCTGGGCGTGCCGAGCTTCTGGCAGCCCCTCGTGATCGGCGTGATCATCCTGCTCGGCGTGATCCTCGACGGTTACCGCCGCTCTGCGGCAGCGAAGTCGACCGGTCTGCGGCGGGTGAGGAAGCAGCGCGACCTCGATGCCGCCGAGCAGGGCCAGCCGCCGCCGGAGGCGGGGCAAGCAACCAGACCACCACACGCGTCCACAGACGGACCGTCAGGGACATCAACCCAAGAAAGGCAGACCCCATGAAGAAGCCACTGTTCACCGGCGTCGCACTCGCTGCGCTCGCCCTCTCCGCCTGCAGCACCGGAGTGACGCCGACCACCCCGCAGTCCTCGGGATCGGCCGGATCCGACGCCGGCAGCATCTATCAGACCGACATCCCCCGGCCCGATGCCTGCGACGCGGACAGCCCGTACGTGGCCGTGTCCCTTCCCAACCTCACCAACCCCTACTACGTCTACATGAAGAAGGGCTTCGAGGACGCGGGCAAGGAGGCCGGGTACACCGTCGAGGTGCAGGTGGCCGACAACGACGACGCCGCCCAGCTGGCGCAGGTCACGGCCATGATCCAGAAGAAGCCGTGCGCCATCGCGCTCAACGCCGTGAAGTCGGCGCCGGCGGCCGCGATCGTGAAGGCCGCCAACGACGCGGGGATCCCCGTGTTCACGGTCAACGTCACCGTCGACCCGGAGGCCATGACGTCCCAGGGCGCGAAGATCGTCCAGTACCTCGGAGCGGACAACACCGCGGGAGGTAGGCAGTCGGCGGAGCAGGTGCTCAAGGACATGGGCGCGGACGCCGACCTGAAGGTCGGGTTCGTCTCCGAACCCGACGAGGTGCCCGTCGTTCTGCGCGATCAGGGATTCAGGGATGCGATCGCGGCCAACCCCAACGCTGAGGTGGTGGCCACCGTCGACGGCAACGTCAAGCCGGATGACAGCCTGAAGGTCACGCAGGAGATGATGCAGGGCAACCCGGACATCAACGTCATCTTCGCGTCGACCGGTCCGGCCGCCTACGGCGCGATCCAGGCCGTCTCCGGGTCCGGCAAGGACGTCAAGGTGTACGGCTTCTGCGCAGAGGGTGAGACGACCACCGACGTCTACCCGGCCTGCGTCGCCCAGGAGCCCGAGAAGTACGGGCAGCTCGTGATCGGCGAGATCAAGAAGTGGCTAGGCGGCGAGAAGGTCGAGACCGAGGTGCTCCAGCCGCTGAAGCTCTTCGTCAAGGGTGAGACCCCGGCCGACAACGAGCTCGGCTGACCGTGAAGGAGATGGACATGTCCGAACCCAGAGTCGAATGGCGAGCCGAGGGCATCGAGAAGGCGTACTCCGGGACGCCCGTTCTCAAGGGCGTGTCCATCTCCCTGCGGGCCGGCGAGGTGGTCGGGTTGGTCGGCCACAACGGGGCCGGGAAGTCCACGCTGCTCAAGTGCCTGAGCGGCGCGGTGCAGCCGGACTCGGGAGCGATGTGGTTCGACGGGGAGAAGCGCCAGTTCTCCAGCCCTCAGGAAGCAATTCGCCTGGGCGTGTCGACGGTGTACCAGGAACTGGCGCTGCTCCCGAACCTGACGGTGACCGAGAACATCTTCCTCGGCGAGGAGCAGACCAGAAGGGGCGTGCTCGACTCCCGGGCGATGCGTCGGCAGGCCGAGGCGCTCGTCGCCGAGTTCGACCTGGCCGTCGACGTCACGCGTCGTCTCGGCGACTACCCGGTCGCCACGCGGCAGTTGCTCGAGATCGCCGTAGCCACCCACCGCGAGTGCAAGTTCCTCCTCCTGGACGAGCCGACCACCAGCCTGGAGAGCGCCCAGGTGGAGGGCTTCCTCGCCCTGGTCCGTGAGCTCTCGAAGGAGCGCGGCATCGGCATCCTGCTCATCGACCACAAGCTCAGCGAGCTGTACGCGGTGGCAGACCGGATCGTGGCCCTCGTCGACGGTGAGGTGCGGATCGACCGGCCCGTCGCCGACGTGCCAGAGTCCGCCGTGATCGAGGCCATCACAGGCGAGCCAGCCGATGAGCCGACCCCGGCCGAACAGCGGCCGCCGCGGACGGAGAACGCCGAGGACGCCACCGTCACCCTGAGGGTCAGCAACCTCAGGAACCGTGACCTCGAGGACGTGTCCCTGGAGGCCAGGGCGGGGCGGGTACTCGGGATCTACGGGCTGATCGGCTCCGGGCGAACCGAACTGCTGCGCACCCTGATGGGCCTTGACCCCGTGGACGGCGGAACGATCGAACTCTTCGGCCGCCCATACCGGCCCCGCAACCCTTCCTCCGCCAAGGCCGCCGGGCTCGCCTACCTCACGGAGGAGCGCAAGACCGACGGCATCATCCCCCTGCGCGACAGCGTCGACAACATCGTGCTCCCGATCGTCGACCGCTTCACCAAGGCCCGCATCCTTCTGCAACCGGCAGCGATGGCGAAGCAGGGCGCGCGCTACATGGACATGGTGCGGGTGCGGGGTAATCGCGCCGCGCCGGTGTCGAGCCTGTCCGGCGGTAACCAGCAGAAGGTGCTCCTGGCGCGTGTCTTGGCCCAGGAACCCCAGATACTGCTGCTCGACGAACCGACCAAGGGCGTCGACATCGGCGTCAAGGTGGAGATCCATCAACTGCTCCGGGCCCTGGCTGCGGAGCGGGGCCTGACCGTCGTGGTGGTGTCGTCGGAAGAGGAAGAGATTCTGGCGGTCGCCGACGACGTGGCGATCTTCAACGACGGCTTCTGCACGGGTGAGGTGCGCTCGGCGAGCGACCTGAGCGAAGCAGACCTCCGCAAGGCCGCGTGGTCGGACGCGTGATCCGGCCACCACATCGAAAGGAACAAGAGATGACTCCCATGGACGAGCAGGCAGTTCTGACGCTGGCGCGCGAGCGCATCGCGACGGAGGGGTCGGGGGTTTCGGCAGTGGGCGATGAACTCGACGGGAGCTTCGTCACCGCAGCCCGGCTGCTGTACGGGTGCACGGGCAAGGTCTTCGTCAGCGGCTCGGGGACCTCAGGAACGGTCGCGCGGCGGATGGCCCACATCTTCGCGGTGACGGGTACCCCCGCGATCTACCTCCCGCCCATGGACGCGCTGCACGGCACGCTCGGCGTCGTCACGAAGGGCGACATCGTGGTGGTCATCTCCAAGGGCGGCGGTTCGGACGAGATCAACGACCTCGTCCAGCGGGCCAAGGACCGCGGAGCGGGCGTCATCGCGTTGACGTGCACCCCCGACACCCCGATGACGAGGAAGGCGGACCTCACCGTCGTCGCCGGGAGGACGCCCGGCGTTGATCTCGGCGGGATGATCGCCATGGGGTCGACTCTCGCGCACGGGGCGTGGGGGGACGCTATGGCGACCGTGCTCATGAGCGCCCGCGGCTATGCCTGGGAGAAGGTTCACCACACGCACCCCGGCGGTGCGGTGGGGGCCAAGACGACCCTTCCCACCGCGGTGCTCCGACTGGCCCTCGAGCCGCTGAGCCTGGCTGCGCTGCGGGGCGAGGAGAACTGAACCTATGAGGTTAATCGCGGGCGTCGATTCGTCCACCCAGTCCTGCAAGGTGGAACTGCGCAGCGCCGACGATTTCGCGCTGCTGGCCACCGGGACTGCGCCACATCCCGAGACGACCCCGCCGGTCAGCGAGCAGGATCCGGAGGCGTGGTGGGCCGCCTTCGTGGCCGCGTTCGCTTCCGCGCGCGCCCAGGTGCCCGGCGGCGTGGTGGAGGCCATCTCCGTCGCGGGGCAGTGCCACGGACTCGTTCCGCTCGACCGGGAGGGGCAGGTGATCCGGCCCGCGAAGCTGTGGAACGACACCACGAGCGCGGCCGAACTCGCCGCCGTTGTCTCGCGGATCGGGCAGCGCGAGCTGATCGACCGCACCGGTTCGCTGCCCACGGCGGCGTTCACCCTCGGCAAGGTGGCGTGGTTGGCTGCGCACGAGCCCGAGAACCTGGGGCGCACGGCCATGATGCTGCTGCCGCATGACTACCTGACGTTCCGTCTGACGGGACGCTATGTCACCGACCGCTCCGAGGCCTCAGGCACCGGCTACTACGACGCCGCGTCCGGCCGGTACCTACCCGACTTCCTGTCTGCGGCCGCAGGCGATCGACCATGGGTGGAGTTGGTGCCCGACGTCGAGGGGCCCGACGATGCGGTGGGCGAGGTCCTCGCGGGGCCGATGCGCGAGTTGGGTCTGCGCGGCAGCGTGCTGGTCGGTGCAGGGGGAGGCGACCAGCACGCCTCGGCCGTCGGGCTCGGCCTTCAGTCCGGCGGGGTCGTGTTCGCGCTCGGGACCTCAGGGGTGGTCTTCGCCACGACTCCCGACCCCGTGCGGGACCCGTCGGGCACGATCAACGGGGTGGCCGCCATGCAGGGCGGCTTCCTGCCGCTGGCCTGCACCCTCAACGCCGCGCGCGTCACGGACACGTTCGCGCGGATCCTCGGCGTGGATCACGCCGAACTGAGCAGGCTTGCCCTTGCGGCCACCGGGGACGGCCCGACCCTGGCCGCGTTCCTAGACGGTGAGCGCACCCCGAACCGGCCGGGCGCCGCAGGGTTGCTGGCGGACCTGCGCACCGACACCAGCCGGGAGTCGTTGGCCAGAGCGGCCTACGAGGGCGTCATCTTCGGACTGGTCGGCGGAGCGCATCGCCTGGCCGCGCTCGGCGTCGACGTGGGCGGCGCTGTGTTGTCGGTCGGCGGCGGTTCCCGCGCGGAGGCCTACAACCAGTTCCTCGCCGATGCCCTCGGGCGGGAGGTGTCGGTGGCGGATGCCCCTGAGGCCGTCGCCCGGGGCGCCGCCCTGCAGGCGTGGGCCGTGACCAGGGGCGTCAGCCTCACTCAGGCGATGTCGGAGCTCAAGCCTGCCTCGCGCGTCGTCGCCACCCCGCGCGGCGGTGCGGACGCCCGGCTGGCGAGGTATCTCGAGGTTGCGTCCGTCACGCACCTGGACCGCTGACGATCTGCATCGCCGCCCGATGACGCCGGTTGGCCTCCGGTGGCTAGGGTGCGCGCCGTGAGCGATGAGAGACTGCACTGGGCGGACGTGGCCAAGGCCACCGCCCTCACGCTCGTCGTGCTCTACCTCGTCTCCACCACCGGGATGGTGCTGCTCACCTCGGTCGCCAACCGCGCCGAGGAGGGCGTCCGGCTTAGCAGGTGGCTGCTATCGGTGCGGATGCCCCTGTTCTTCCTCGTGTCCGGCATCTTCGCGGGCAACGCGCTGCGTCGCCCCTGGCGCGCGTGCTGCGCTCCAGGGTGCTCGACCACACGTGGGTGTTCGTCCTGTGGACCTTGCTCTACGCCGTCCCGTACGCGTAGGCCTACACGCCGGGGGCGGTGGGAGACACCGTTCCCAGGGCCTTCAGTTGGGGCCTGACGCTGGGCGGCGCCTACTGATACCTGCCCTTGTTGGTGGCATTCTTCGTCATCGCCAAGGCCGGACACCGGGTCTGGCCGCCGCTGCTCGCACTCGGCGGCGTCGCCTACGTCGTCTGGTTCCAGGTACGCTTGACCGAGTCACCGCTCCGGCGCGACCTCGCTGTCACCGCCAGGCGGTTCCTGAACTTCGCCGTGTTCTTCCTGCTGGGCGCCTTCGCCCGGCCGCTCGTCGAGCGCTGGGCACGCGTGCCGCTGTGGCTGGCCGCGGCCGCGGCGGTCGCCTACGTGCCCGGTGCGCTGGCCATCTACGGGCCGACCAGGTCCCCGCACGTCCAGGCCATCACCGCGCTGCTGACCGTGCTCGGGATCACCGCGCTGCTCGGGCTGTCGCGACTGATCGCCGGGTGGGAACCTGGCCGAACGCACCCTTCCCATCTACCTGGTGCACTCCCTCGACTGGCGCTGCTGCTTTGGCTGACGCCCTCCCTTCGGTGGGTCCGGCCGTGAGCGTCGGGCTGATCGTCGTCCTCGTCGTCGCGCTCATCTGGCTCTCCTGCGCGCTGTTCGACGCGAAGCGCGCGCCCATGCCCTGGCTGTACCGCTCACCCGGGCGATCAGGGGAGCTCGAGCAGGCTGTCGGCCGCTAGGCTGACGGCCGTGAAGATCCTCCTCCTCGGCTCAGGCGGTCGCGAGCACGCGATCGGCCGGGCGCTCTCCGTCGATCCGGCCGTCACCGAACTCCACGCCGCCCCCGGCAATCCCGGGCTCGCGGGCATCGCGACGCTGCACGCCGCCGACCCTGCCTCGCCGTCGGCGATGGTCGACCTGGCGGGATCGCTCGGCGTCGACCTGGTGGTCGTCGGACCGGAGGCGCCGCTGGTCGCCGGGGTCGCCGACGCGCTGCGCGAGGCGGGCTTCGCCACCTTCGGGCCCGGCGCCGCCGCCGCGGAACTTGAGGGCTCCAAGGCGTTCGCCAAGGAGGTGATGCTCGCAGCGGGCGTGCCGACCGCCGCCGCGCGGGTCTGCGAGAGCCTCGACCAGGTCGAGGCCGCGCTCGACGAGTTCGGCGCCCCCTATGTGGTCAAGAACGACGGGCTCGCGGCGGGCAAGGGCGTCGTCGTCACCGACGACAGGCAGGCCGCCGTCGAGCACGCCGAGTCGTGCGGCCGCGTCGTGATCGAGGACTTCCTGGACGGCCCCGAGGTCTCCCTGTTCGCCATCTGCGACGGCGAGCGCGCCGTCGCGCTCCTCCCCGCGCAGGACTACAAGCGGGTCGGCAACGGCGACGAGGGCCCCAACACCGGCGGCATGGGCGCCTACTCGCCGCTCGACTGGGCAGACGCCGACCTCAGTGACCGGATCATGGCCGAGGTGGTCGCGCCGACGCTCGCCGAGATGCGCCGCCGCGGCACCCCTTTCATCGGGCTGCTCTACGCGGGCCTCGCGCTCACCTCGAAGGGCCTCCGGGTCGTCGAGTTCAACGTCCGCTTCGGCGACCCTGAGACCCAGGCGGTGCTTGCCCTGCTGAAGACCCCGCTCGCGGGCGTGCTCGACGCGGCGGCGCGCGGTCGCCTGGCCGACCTCGACCCGCTCGAATGGCGAGAGGGGGCCGCCGTCGTGATCGTGGAGGCCGCCGAGGGTTACCCCGGCCCGCCCGTCACCGGCTCGCCCATCGAACTGCCCGAGGACGAGGTCGACGCGTACGTGCTGCAGGCGGGCACCCGCCTCGACGGCGACCAACTCGTCTCCGCGGGCGGGCGCGTGCTCGGCGTCGTCGGCCGCGGTGCCCACGTAACCGAGGCCCGCGACAACGCCTACGCGCTGCTCGCTAAGGTCAACCTCGAAGGCGGCTTCCACCGCGACGACATCGGCGTCGCGCACTAGCCGATGATGCGGACGGGAACGGGGCTGTCGTGAAGGTGACGAGGCGCAGCCTGCTGCTCTCATCCGTGGTGTTCGGCGTTGCCGGCTGTTCGCGGCCCGCCCAGGCTCCCACCCCTGGCCCGACGCCGTCGAGCGCACCTCCGAGCGTCGCACCGAAGCCCTCGCCCTCACCCTCACCGACCCCGGCGCTCCGGGCCCCGCTGACGGGGCTTCCCGTGACCGACCCGGCCGTGCTCACCCGGCCCGCGGTCGCCGTCAAGGTGCCCAACCTCAAGATCGAACAGCCGCAACTGGGGATCAACGAGGCAGTCATCGTGATCTGCCAGCCCAACGGCGACTCCTCGACCAGGCTGTGCCCCATCTTCCACAGCACCTTCGCCGAGGCCGTCGGCCCGGTCCGCTCCATGCGCCCGGCCGACGTGCCGCTGCTGTCACCCGTCTTCCCCGTGCTCGGCAACACCGGCGCGGCCTCCTGGGTCAACAACTACATCCAGGCGCACTCCGAGCGCCTCGAGGTGATGACCTACCTGGACTTCAAGAAGACGGGCGCCTACAGCGTCGACAAGGCGCGGCTCTACACGGCCGGCGGCAAGGCGCAGTACGACCGCGCGATCCAGGCCCACCCCGCCAAGATGGCAGAGATCGCCAAGCAGGCGGGCGCGCCCGGCCCCTACCTGACCTTCGCCCAGGACGCGGCCTCCTCGTCGGCGGCCGGGGGAGCCGCGGCGACGCGCGTCGTCATCCCCTACGGGTCGGCGCACAAGTACGACATGTCCTACGACTACGACGCGACCTCTGGTCGCTACCTGCGCAGCCAGCCCTGGGGCGAGCACGTGCTCGCCGACGGCACCCGCGTCGACACCGACAGCGTCCTGATCGTCAAGGCGAAGTGGGAGTACGGGAAGATCTGGAAGGGCAAGGGCGATCCCGATCCGGTGATCGAACTGATCGACGCGGAGGGCGGGTTCGTGTACCTGCACGGAGGAACCTCGGTCGCGGGCACCTGGCGCAAGGGCGCCATCGAGGAGCCGTTCTCGTTCACCACCGACGCAGGGGCACCGCTGCTCGTCGCGCCAGGCCGCACCTGGATCGAACTGCCGCGCCCCACGGCCGACGTGACGCTCAGCTGAGCCGCCTCCGGTAGATCAGCATCGCCGCGACATAGGCGGCGAGCAGCGCGCCGACCAGCCACGCCAGCGCGACCCACAGGTCGGGGCCGACGCCCTGGCCCGTCATCAGCGCGCGGAGGCTGTCGACGATCGAGGTCACCGGCTGGTGCTCGGCGAACCACCTGACGGGGCCTGGCATCGTCGCGGTCGGCACGAACGCCGAACTGATGAACGGCAGGAAGATCAGCGGGTAGGAGAACGCGCTGGCGCCGTCGACGGTCTTGGCGGTCAGCCCGGGGATCACGGCGATCCACGTCAGCGTCAGGGTGAACAGCGCAAGGATGCCGAGGATCCCCAGCCAGGCGAGCGGTCCCGCGGTCGGCCGGAATCCCATCGCGAAGGCGACGATCGTCACGATCAGCAGCGACGCGAGGTTGGCCACCATCGAGGTGAGCACGTGGGCCCACAGCACGCTCGAGCGGGCGATCGGCATCGACTGGAAGCGCTCGAAGATCCCGCCCTGCAGGTCCTGGAACAGCCGGAACGCGGTGTAGGCCACGCCCGAGGCGACCGTGATCAGCAGGATGCCCGGCAGCAGATAGGTCGCGTAGTTCGTGCCCGACCCGGTGGCGATCGCGCCTCCGAAGACGTAGACGAACAGCAGCAGGAACGCGATCGGCATCACCGTGGTGGTGATGATGGTGTCCATGCTGCGCGTGATGTGGCGCAGCGACCGCCCCAGCAGGGCGGAGGTGTCGGCGACGGCGTGGGTGCTCATGATGCCTCCTTCCTGGTGCCGACGAGGGTGAGGAAGACGTCCTCGAGGGTTGGCTGTTTCTCGAGGTAGGTGACCTCCGCGGGCGGCAGGACGCGCCTGAGGTCGTCGAGGGTTCCGTCGATGATGATGCGGCCCTCGTGCAGGATCGCGATCCGGTCGGCCAGTTGCTCGGCCTCGTCCAGGTACTGCGTGGTGAGCAGCACGGTGGTGCCGCGCTGGGCCAGCCCCCGGACGGCGTCCCACACCTCGAGTCTCGCCTCGGGGTCTAGGCCCGTAGTCGGCTCGTCGAGGAAGATGACGGGCGGGTCGCCGATCAGGCTCATGGCGATGTCGAGGCGGCGCCTCATGCCGCCGGAATAGGTGGCGACCCTGCGGTCTCCGGCGTCGACGAGCGAGAACCGCTGCAGCAGCGCCTTCGCAGTACCGGCCGGGTCGGGGACGTGGCGCAACCGGGCGACCAGGGCGAGGTTCTCGCGGCCCGTCAGCACCTCGTCGACGGCCGCGAACTGGCCGGTCAGGCTGAACGAGGCGCGGGCGAGCGCTGGCTCGGCCTGCACGTCGTGGCCGTTGACCCAGGCGGTGCCCGAGTCGGCCCTCAGCAGGGTCGTCAGGATGCGGATCGTGGTGGTCTTGCCCGCTCCGTTGGAGCCGAGCAGCGCGAAGATCGAGCCGGGTTCGACGGCGAAGGTGACGCCCCGCAGCACGTCGACCCCCTTGAACGACTTGCGCAGGCCGTCCGCCCGGATGGCGGCGGTCATTCGGGCTCACCCCGTTCTGCCTGGTCCATCGCGTCGATGAGGCGCTGGCGTTCCTTGTCGATCCAGCGCGTGCCGGTGTAGGCGGCGGCGAAGGTCTCGGCGAAGTCGACGGGGTCGGGGCCGACGATGTCGCGCACCGGGGTGCCGTCCGCGGCGGCGCGTTCCCACAGGTCGGCGAGGTCGCTCAGCATCGTGACGGTGGTGTCGCCGTCGGTGATGCCCGCGTAGTAGACGAAGTACCGCTGCAGCGCCTGGGCCGCGCCGCGGTAGGGCTGAGGGAGGGCGTCGATGCGTGCCTTGTCGCGTCGGTACTGCTTCTTCTGTTCGAGAGGCCCGGTGAGGACCTCGAACCACTTGGCTGCCATGAGGCGTCCTTTTCGGTGAGTGGGTCAGATGTGTGGGCGCAGTCGCGCGATGCGGTGCGTGAGGAGGTCCCAGGTGTGCCAGAACTCCTCGAGTTGGCCGCGTCCCGCGGCGTTGAGCGAGTAGACCTTGCGCGGAGGGCCCTTCTCGGAGGGCACCTTCTCGACGTCGACGAATCCCCGCTGTTCGATGCGGACCAGGAGCGCATAGACGGTGCCTTCTGCGATGTCGCTGAAGCCCTGGTCGCGCAGCCAGGCCGTGATCTCGTACCCGTAGGTGGGTCGCCCGGACAAGATGGCCAGAACGATGCCCTCAAGCGTCCCCTTGAGCATCTCGGTTTCCTGTCTGCCCATGCGCCCTCCTCGGTACTCGGTGATATTGATTACTGGTACATAGTAAGCATGAGTACCGGTCCGACGCAAGGGTCGTGAGCACGCAACGCGCTACAGGTGACGCAGGGGCGATTTTGCGTATGCCAATCACTAATTGACTAGGGCGTTAACTTCCGGCCAGTGGGTGTTATCGATCTCACCTCTTGGGGTGAACCGTAGCTATATTTCCAATGCACTCGTCCCAAAAAACGGGTGCACATCCGCGTTGGACGGTGTCGCCCAAGCACTCCCGCCACGGCACGGCGGGGTTGCGGCAATCGACAGCAGGCCAAAACGGGGGGACACGCAGGCCGGCACCTGAGAACCACCTCTCTCCCTGGTGGGGCTCAGGTGCTGGTCCGCATGTGGGTTGACGGCCTGAGGCCGTCGCCTGCCGACGGTATCCGCAGCCGCCCCGGCTCGGGGCGACTCGACAGACGAGGAACTATGAGAGGTACACAAACATCTACCGGGCGCTCGCCGCTGAAATGGTTGGTGGTCGTCCTTGCCGCGTGCCTGACGGTGCTCGGTGCGACCACGCAGGCCAGCGCCGCACCGCCACTATGACCACACCGCGACCCTGAGCGGCGTGAAGTTCACGCAGACAGAGGTCACCACCGGCGGCAAGGCTCAACTCACTGGCCAGTGGTCGCTTCCCGACTCGGCAACCAGCGGTACGGCCGGCTTCGAGATCGCCCTGCCCGCCGACCTTCAGGGCCTCTCGACGAGCTTCGCCATGAAGGCCCCCGACGGCTCAACGATCGGTCAGTGCATCGTCACCCAGGCCGCGCTGGCCTGCGACATCGACCTGACGGCCCAGTACTTCAAGGACAACCCGCAGAACAAGAAGGGCGACTTCGCCTTCTGGGTCGAGGTCAAGACCGAGGTCACCGAGACCACCGAGATCACCTACCAGGTCGGCGGTGCCGATGCGAAGCTGACCGTCAAGCCTCAGGAGGTCGGGCCCTGCCCGGACTGCGAGTGGGACGGCTACTCCGCCATCAAGTACGGCCAGTTCATGGAGACCGGTGGAACGGTGGTCGAGTGGTGGATGACGCTGCCCGTCCCCGTGACGGGTTTCTCGGGCGGTGAGGTGATCACGATCACCGACAAGCTCGGCCCCAACCAGACCATGACCCAGCAGATGGTCCTGCAGCGGACCGAGGCCTCCGGCACCCAGCCCTCGACCGCGGTCGACTGGGAGACGGTCGACCCCAGCAAGTACACGCTTTCCGGTGACGGGACCGTCATCGACTTCGTCGCGGAGGCGGGCTACTACTACCGCGCCAAGATGAAGAGCGAGGTCACCGACGGACTGAACTCGGCCGAGTACACCAACGCCGCCGAGTACAAGATCGGCGACGTCGTGCACGACGTGACGAGCAACAAGGTCAAGAACTACGCGGGCTCCGCCGGTGGCTCCGGTGAGACCGTCGGCACCTTCTCCGTCGAGAAGAAGCTCAACTGGCTCGGCGACGCGGCGGACAAGCCGACCGACTACGGCTTCCAGGTCACCTACACGGTGACGCTGCCCTCCGGCACCGCGCTTCCCGAGAAGACGGCCACCGTCAAGGACGGGCAGACCTGGGTCAACGACGAGTACTACACCGTCGGTTCCACGGTTCACCTCGACGAGGTCACCCCGACCATCCCCGGCCCGTGGGCCGCGCCGGTGTTCTCGGAGAACGACTTCCTCATCGGCGGCAACAAGTCCGTCAAGGCGATCACCCTGACCAACGAGGGCGGCACCCCCGCCCCCAAGGTCGGGAAGTTCTCGGCCAAGAAGGTCATCGAGGGTGACGGCGCGTCGATGGTTCCTGCTGGGACCACCTTCACGCTGGACTACACGTTCCCTGCCGGTGACGGCTTCGAGGCGGGCTCGGGTTCGCTCGAGTTGCCCGCCGACGGCACCGTCGTCACCTCGTCCGACCTCCCGGTCGGCGCGGTGCTCTCCCTCGAGGAGGTCGCCCCTGTCACGATCGACGGCACGAAGTGGAGCGCTCCCGGGCTCTCGACCTCGTCCGTCACCATCGGCGCGGACGACGTCGTCACCGTGACCGTGACCAACACGATCACCAAGACGCCGACGCCGACGCCCACGCCGACGCCGACGCCCACGCCGAAGCCGACGCCCAAGCCCACCCCGTCGAAGCCGTCCCGTCCGGGACTGCCGCACACGGGCGCAGACGGCTCGGTCCGGCTCGCCTCGGTCGGCGGCGCGGTCGCCGTGCTGCGGCGCCGCGGGGACCTGAGCTAGGTTCCTGACCCCGGCAGACGAATCGCCCGGCATCCTCAAGGGATGCGGGGCGATTGCCTGCCTGTCAGTCGCGATCGATCAGCGGCGGGATGGCCGTGCGCGGATGGACCAGCCAGCCGCGCGGCACCCCGAGTCCCTCGACCAGTTCCTTCGACTTGCCGCGAAGTTCCCCGCACAGCTCGTCGACGGCTGTCGTGATCGACTTGCTCCGCCTCGGGTCGAACGCCTCGTGCTCGAGGTACCACGCCCGGTTCGCCTCGATGGTCGACAGCGCGTACAGGTCGCAGACCTTGACGAGAAGTGCCTTGACGTAGTCGTCCTCGCAGTCCTCGATCGCGGCCACGAAGGCCTCCAGGACGACCCTCTCGATGTGGGCCTTCGCGGCCTCCAGCATGTGGGTCTGGCACTGGTTGACCGCCGCGAATCCGTCCTCAGCCTTGCTTGCGGCACGCATCCGCTGCGCCAGACCCTCGAGGACGTGCTCCTCGCGGAACTCGAACATCTGGATCTGCCAGCCCCGCGCCCGGAGCTTCTGCGACTCGGGCTTCCGGTTCGCCGAGGCGACCAGTCGGTCGATCAGCGACCGGGCGGTGGTGCGCTCCAGCACCGTGCCTCCGATCAGCCGGGCGGTCTTCTGCGCGGTGCCGCGCAGGTCCATCTCGCCCCAACTGGTCTTGTAGTGCAGGAGCAGCGCCTTGGCGACCAGTTGCAGCAGCACGGTGTTGTCGCCCTCGAAGGTGGCGAACACGTCGGCGTCCTGGCGCAGCAGCGTGATGGCGTTGTCCGACATGTAGCCGGCCCCGCCGCATGCCTCGCGGCACTCCTGGAGCGTGTCGTTTGCCCACCGCGTCTGCAGCGACTTCATGCCCGCCGCGAGCGTCTCGAGCGCGCGGGCCGCCTGCGGGTCGGAGCCCTCGGCATCCATCACCTTCTGCAGTTCGAGCGACAGTTCGTTCTGCGCGAAGCCGAACGCGTAGGCCGCCGCGACGTTGGGAAGCAGGCGCCGCTGGTGCGTCAGGTAGTCGAGCAGCGCGATCTCCTGGCCGAGGCCGGGCTCGCGGAACTGGCGGCGCCGGTTGGCGTAGTCCACCGAGATCGTCAGCGCCTTGCGGGCTGCGGACGCCGCCCCACCGCCGACGCAGATCCGGCCGCGCACGAGCGTGCCGAGCATCGTGAAGAAGCGGGCGTTCTTCGACTCGATGGGGGAGTGGTAGGAACCGTTCTCGTCGACGCCGCCGTAGCGGTCGAGCAGCATCTCGCGCGGCACCCGGACCTGGTCGAAGCGGATGGTGCCGTTGTCGACCCCGAGCAGGCCGCCCTTGTGGCCCTGGTCTCCGGTGGTGACGCCCGGCAGGTCGGCGCCCAGCTCGTCGCGGATGGGAACGAGCACCACATGGACGCCCTCGTGCTCGCCGTCGACGTACAACTGGCCGAAGACCGCGGCCATCCGGCCGTCGCGGCCCGCGTTGCCGATGTAGGCCTTCGTTGCGGTCGGGGTGGGGGAGTTGACGATGAACTCGCCCGTCTCGTGGTTCCAGGTGATGGTCGTCTCGAGCGACTGGACGTCGGAGCCGTGGCCCAGTTCCGTCATGGCGAAGCAGCCGGGCAGCTTGACGCTGATCGCATCGGGCAGGAACTTCTCGTGGTGGTGCTGGGTGCCGAGGTTGACGATCGCGCCGCCGAACAGGCCGTGCTGGACGCCGGACTTGATGGTCAGCGACAGGTCGCCCATGGCGACCATCTCGAAGTTGGCCACCGAGTCGGCCGCCGTGCCGGTGCCGCCCTGTTCGGTCGGGAATCCTGCCGTCACGAAGGTGCGGTCGGCCAGTTTGATGACGCGATCCAGCGCCCAGTCGCGGGCCTCCTCCATCGAGTAGGCCGTGTCGCGGACGACGTCGTCGGCCGTCACCTCCTCGCGCCACCGCTGTTTGATGGCGTGGAAGGGGCCGTCGAGCACCTTGCGGAGGGCTTCACCGGTAGGTGAGATGGTCACGTTTCAACTCCTTTGTTGGGCTTCAAATGCGGGGGCGAAGAGCTGGTCGATGTAGGCGACCACTTCGGCGCGGGGTCTTCTCAGGTTCGTCACGATCCAGCGGTCCGCGACCGCCCAGATGAAGCCGACGGCGCCGTGGGCCCAGATGTTGGCCGGCTCCTCGTCGAGTTCCTGGGAGCGCAGCCAGCCGCGCAGCGCGACGGCCACCTCGTTGCCGATCCTGGTGGTGATCGACAGGACGGGGTCCTCGGTGGGGGTCTCGCCCGTTGGTCGCGACGACACGAAGAGGTACAGGTTGCGGTCCCGCTCGACCACCGCAAGGTAGGCGTCGGCGAGCGAGGCGACCAGTTCGCGCGGTCCGAGCCGCTCCGCCTCTTCGAGCGGAAGCTTGCGCAGGATGTAGTCGTGCACGGAGGCGACCACGGCGCGGTACAGGCCGGCCTTGTCGCCGAAGTGGCGGTAGAGGACCGTCTTGGAGGTCTTGGCCTGCGCGGCGATCTCGTCCATCCCGACGCCGGGGCCCAGTTCGCGGATCGCGCGGACGGCGTCCTCGACCAACGCCCGCCGTCGATCGGCGTTGTGCTGCTCCCAGCGGGCGGCGCGCCCGTCGACAGGGATGTCCGTGACGTTCATGACACTCAGGGTATCCGAAACTATACGTACCTGCTACCCTCGGTATCAGATACATCCCCGAGAGGATCAACGATGACTTCACGCAACGCAGTGGTGGTCGGCGGCAACCGCACCCCCTTCGTTAAGGCAGGCGGCAAATACGCCATGGCCTCTGCCCAGGACCTGATGACGGCGGCCCTCGACGGCCTCGTGGCGCGCTTCGGGCTCTCCGGTCAGCGGGTCGACGAGGTGGTGGGCGGCGCCGTCCTCAAGCACACCCGCGACTTCAACCTGACCCGCGAGTCGGTGCTCGGCTCGGCGCTCTCGCCGCTGACTCCGGCGTGCGACCTGCAGCAGGCCTGCTGCACCGGCCTCGAGGCGGTCGTCTACGCGTCGAACAAGATCAAGCTCGGCCAGGCGAGCCTTGCGATCGCGGGCGGCGTCGATTCCGCCTCCGATGCGCCCATCGTGGTGACCGAGTCGCTGCGCAAGGCGCTGCTCGCCCTGAACCGGGCGCGCAGCCTCCCCGAGAAGCTCGCCGCGATCGCGAAGATCCGCCCCGGCGACCTGATGCCGGTCCCTCCGGGCGTCGTCGAGCCCCGCACCGGGCTGTCGATGGGCGAATCGCAGGCGCTGACCACCAGGAAGTGGGGCATCAGCCGCGAGGAGCAGGACGAGTTGTCGCTCGCGTCGCACCGCAACCTGGCCAAGGCCTGGGACGAGGGCTTCTTCGACGACCTCGTCACGCCGTACCTGCGGGTCGCCAAGGACGCCATCCTACGCCCCGACACCACGCGCGAGGCGCTTGCCAAGCTGCGCCCCGTCTTCGGCAAGGGCGACACGGCGACGATGACGGCGGGTAACTCCACCGCGCTCACCGACGGCGCCGCCGTCGTGCTGCTTGCCGAGGAGGAGGAGGCGCGCGGGCGCGGCTGGCCCGTGCTCGCCAAGGTCATCGACGCGCAGGTCGCCGCGAGCGACTACGTCAACGGCGCGGATGATCTGCTGCTCGCCCCGGCACAGGCGATCCCGGTGCTGCTGGAACGCAACTCGCTGACGCTGGAGGACTTCGACTTCCTGGAGTTCCATGAGGCGTTCGCCTCCACCGTGCTTGCGACGCTCAAGTCGCTCGAGCAGTCGGGCGTCGGCACCGTCGACCGCGCCAAGCTCAACGTCAAGGGCTCCTCGCTTGCCGCCGGGCACCCGTTCGCCGCGACCGGCGCCCGCATCGTCGCCTCGCTCGCGAAGATGCTCGCCGAGAAGGGCCCGGGTTCCCGCGGCCTGATTTCGATCTGTGCGGCCGGCGGCCAGGGCGTCGTCGCGATTCTGGAGGCATGACATGAGCGTTCTCGAAATGATCTACGGCACCCCCGCAGGCAAGTTCGTCGCCAGGAAGGCGGGCCTCACCGACCCGCCGAAGCTGCGCCGCGGCCGTGTGCTGCCGACCGGCCCCATCGTGCTCGGCGAACTGGAGGGCGGCGGCATCGCCCGCGAGACCCTCCGGCTGCTCGGCATCGACGCTGGCCAGCCGATCCTCGACGAGCCTGGCTCGCGCATCAAGGACGACAAGGGCCGCGACGTGCCGCCCCGCTACCCGGCCAAGCCGGGTGCGATCGTCGTCGACGCGACGGGGCTGCGGAAGATCACCCAACTCGAGGGCATCAGGGCGTTGCTGCGCCCCGTGATGCGCTCGCTTGAGGGATCTGGCCGCATCATCATCCTGGCGACCGACGCGTCCGCCGTCGAGGGTCTTGAGGCCAAGGCCGTCGCGCAGGGCATCGACGGGATCGACCGGACGGTCGGCAAGGAGTTGCGCGGCGGCGCGACCACCAACCTGGTCTTCCTCAAGGACGGGGTGCGGCCCACCGACCTGGCCTCGACCCTTTCGTTCCTGCTCGAGGGCCGCTCCGCGTTCGTCGACGGCCAGACCTGGCGCGTCGGGCGCGCAGAGGTCACCCACGACCTGACGCCGCGCCCCTTCGAGAAGCGGATCGTCGTGGTCACCGGGGCGGCGCGCGGCATCGGCGCGGCGATCGCCCGCACCTTCGCACGTGACGGCGCGACGGTCGTCGCGGTCGACATGCCAGCCTCCGGGGACGCGCTCGCCAAGGTGGCCAACGAGATCGGCGGGTCCACGCTGCAACTCGACATCACCGCTGCGGACGCGGGCGCCAAGATCACCGACCACATCGCCTCGCGCTACGGCCACGAGGCGAGGATCTGGGCGGTCGTGCACAACGCCGGCATCACGCGCGACAAGATGCTCGCCAACCTCGACGAGAGGCAGTGGGCCGCGGTGCTCGACGTGAACCTCGCGGCCGAGATGCGGATCAACGACTTCCTGCTCGCGGGCGACCGCCCCGGCGGCCTCGGCGAGGAGGCCCGGATCGTGGGGATCGCCTCCACCTCCGGCGTCGCGGGCAACAAGGGGCAGACCAACTACGCGGCCTCCAAGGCGGGCGTGATGGGCTACGTCTGGGCGCTGAAGGACGAACTGGAGGGCCGGCCGATCACGATCAACGCGGTGGCCCCCGGCTTCATCGAGACGGAGATGACCGCGGCGATCCCGTTCGTGCAGCGCGAGATCTTCAAGCGGACCAACTCGCTGAGCCAGGGCGGCAACCCCGTCGACGTCGCCGAGACCCTCGCCTACCTGTGCGGGCCCGCCTCGGGTGGCGTCAACGGGCAGGTCATCCGGGTCTGCGGCCAGAACCTGATCGGGGCATGACGTGGGCCGCGACGTCCGTTCCCTCTCCTCGCCGCCCGACACGGGCAAGCTGCTCGTCAAGGGCCTGACGGGGGCGCTCACCAAGCGCGGCGCCTCCGTCAGCGCGTTGCCCGAGCGCAGCTACCTCCTGATGGACCAGAAGCAGGATCTGGCGCTGCTTGCCGGCTACGACCGGGTCTGCGGTTTCACGCTGCGCGACGACGTGCCAGCCACCTGGCTGCACGTCCAGACGTTTCCGCTGCAGGCCGCCCTGATGGCCGAGGACGACTTCCCGTTCTCGCTCGCCGGGCTGGTCCACGTCAGCAACGAGATGACGCAGCACCGGCGCGTCTCGGTGTCCGAGAACCTGCGGATCAAGGTCTGGGCCGACAACCTGCGCCCGCACGCCAAGGGCGCCGTGTTCGACATGCGCGGTGAGATCCACGTCGGCGACGAACTCGTCTGGGAGGGCACCTCGAACTACCTCGCCACGGGCGCGAAGGTCGCGGGCGAGCCCGTCAAGGCCGAACGCCTGGCCGCCCCCGCGGTGGAGCCGTCCCAGATGTGGCGGCTGCCCGCGAACCTCGGGCGCCAGTACGCGGCGGTCTCGGGCGACTCGAACCCGATCCACCTGTCCGCCGCGACCGCGAAGCTGTTCGGCTTCCCCCGGGCGATCATCCACGGCATGTGGACGCACGCCAGGGCGCTCGCGGCGCTGGGCGGCAGGCTGCCTTCCGCGTACACGGTGCGGGTCCAGTTCGCCAAGCCGATCCTGCTTCCGGGCAGGGTGTTCTTCGCCTCGGCCGAGTCCGACGGCGACTGGGCCTTCTCGGTGGTCAACAAGGAGGGTAAGCCGCACCTGGTCGGCGACCTGACGCCGCTCTGACCTACTTCAGCGTCGGTGGACGCCCCGGCCGCCGTGACCGGCGAGGGCGTCCGCCGCGCGGACGAATGCCAGGTGTGAGAACGCCTGGGGCAGGTTGCCCGTCTGGCGCCGCGCGACCGGGTCGAACTCCTCGCTCAGCAGGCCGACCTCGTTGGCGGCCCCGTCGACCAGGTCCATCTGGCGGTGCGCGTCGTCGAGGCGGCCCGTCATCGCGTACTGCTCCACCAGCCACAGGCTGCACGCCAGGAACGGGTTCTCCCCGCCGCCGACCCCGTCGTCGCTGCGGTAGCGCATCACGAAACCCTCGTGCATCAGCTGCCGCTCGATCTCGGCGACCGTGCCGAGCATCCGCGGATCGTCGGGGGCGCAGAAGCCGACCTGGGGGAGCAGCAGCAGCGCCGCGTCGACGTGCGTCGAGCCGTAGTACTGGACGAAGTGGCCCCGCTCCGCGTCGTAGCCGGAGGCCTCGATCTCGGCGCGCATGGCGTCGCGCAGCCGCGTCCACTTCTCGGCGTCGCCCGGCAGGTCGTGGTTCGTGACGGCCCGCACCGCAGAGTCGAACGCGGCCCAGATCATCACCCGCGAGTGCGTGAACCGCTGCGGCCCGCCGCGCATCTCCCACATCCCCTGGTCCGGGCGGTCCATCCGCTCGATCACCTCGCCGAGCAGCGCGCGCTGCAGGGCCCACGAGGTCGGCGTCTCGCGCAGCCCGGCGGCCCTTGCCGCCTCCAACGCCATCAGCACTTCCCCGATGACGTCGCCCTGGTACTGGTCGACGGCCCCGTTGCCGATCCGCACCGGCCGCGACCCCTCGTAGCCGGGCAGGCTCGCGAGTTCGCGCTCGGGGAGGTCGCGTTCGCCCGCGGCGCCGTACATGATCTGCACCTGTGCCGGGTCGCCTGCGACCGCGCGCAGCAGCCAGTCGCGCCAATGGTGCGCGGTGCCGATGAAGCCGTGCGAGATCAGCACCTCGAGCGTCAGGGCCGCGTCGCGCAGCCACACGTAGCGGTAGTCCCAGTTGCGGAGACCTCCGATCGCCTCGGGCAGCGACGTGGTGGCGGCCGCCACGATGCCGCCTGTGGTCCGGTCGGTCAGGGCGCGCAGCACCAGCAGCGAGCGCACCACGCCCGCGATGTGGTGGCCCTCCTGGCGGATGTGGTCGGCCCAGTCCTGCCACCACCGCCTTGTGGTCTCGAGGGCGCGGTCGACGTCGAGCGGCCCCGGTCGGTTCAGGTGCGACGGCCACCAGGTGAGCGTCAGGTCGCGCGTGGCACCCTCCTCGACCGTGAACTCGCCGACGTGGCGGTGATCGTCGCCGCGCAGCCTCAACCCGCGCAGTTCGACGGTGTCGGGACCAGCGAGGGCGCGCAGGACGGGCTCCTCCTCCGTGCCGACCTGGCTCACCCACGGGATGGCCCGCGCGTAGTCGAACCGGAACCGCACCTCGGTGCCGAACCCGACGCTGCCCGACACGCCCCGCACGCGGCGGAGCACCGTCGTGTCCGCCCCGATCGGCAACGCGTCGATCACCTCCGCGACCCCCCGCGCCGTCGTCCAGCGCGTCACGAGCACGAACGTGTCGCCGTCGTAGTGGCGGGTGGCGACCGCGTCCGGATCGGTGGGGCGCAGCGACCAGCGGCCCTGATCCGCGCCGCCCAGCAGCGCGCCGAAGATGGACGCCGAGTCGAATCGCGGGGCGCACCACCAGTCGACCTCGCCTGTGCGTGAGATCAGCGACGCGGTGCGGGCGTTGCTCACCAGTGCGTAGTCCTCGATGCGGGTCCCCATCACCCGATTGTGCCGCGCCCCGGCAGTGCGCCCGCCCGGAATCGGGGAGCCCGTCACATGACCGCGCTGCCACAAGGGCAGATGACCTCGACGTCCCCTTAGGCTCGGCCCATTGAGTCTGGGGGAGGTCGCACATGTTCGATTGGCGTCGAGGGCGTGCTTGGCGGCGGGGGATCGCGGCGAGCCTCGCCTGCGGGATCCTTGCCACGATGGTCGCCACCGCGACGGCCGCGGCCGACGAGAACGGGCGCGACGAGGTCGGCCATGGTCGATACGTGATCAGCGCAGACGGGTCCGCGGTGCAGGCAACCATGACCCTGACCGTTACCAACACCGACACGCGCGTGACGCCGGACAACCCGGGCGGGAAATGGCTCGTGACGAACGTCAAGACGAACATCCCCGCTTCGGCGGAGAACGTGAAGGCCACCTCGAACGGCGCCGCGCTCACGGTGAGCGTGGCGGACGTCACGCAGAAGGACCCGAACGTCCGCGTCGCCACCATCACGGTGCCCGAACTGAAGTACGGCGAGACGGGCACCCTCGTGCTGACCTACACCGTGCCCGGGGCACCCTTCCGAGCGAAGGACACCACGAGGATCGGAAAGGGCTACGCCGGTATCGGGCTCTGGATCGAGGGCGACCCAGGAAAGACGACCGCGGAGGTCGTCGCCCCGACCTCGATGCAACTGATCACCGACGACCCCGGCTACACAGGGGTGCCCGACGGCGACACGACCGTGTGGACCTCGAAGAACTTCCCGGAGCAGAGCTACTGGGCGTACCTGGTGCTGCGCGACCCCTCCGTCAACGACGGCCGAACAGTGGAGGTCGGGAAGGCGACGATCGCGCTGGAGGCCCTTCCCGGCGACGGCGAGTGGCTCGACAACGCCGAGCGGGCGCTCACCGAGGGACTGCCGAGGCTCGAGAAGCTGCTCGGCGTCGAGTGGGAGGGCGCCGAGGTCACGCTGTTTGAGGACCTGTCGGTGAACACGTTCGGCGGGTACACCACAGACCTCGACAAGCGCACGGCAGGAGCCACCGAGAAGGAGAGCCCCTACGAAGTGCTGCGCCAGTCGACCAGCGCCTGGCTCGGCAAGGACAAGCTCAAGGAACGGTGGCTGCACGAGGGGATCGCCGCCTACGTCGCCTACCGCGCGAGCGACGGGGTGGGGGCCACGCTGGTGACCCCGAAGCCGGGCACCGGGAAGGGTTCAATGCCGCTCGGGCAGTGGCAGTGGACCCCACGCGCGGACCCGACGCCCGAGGAGAACTATGCGTACCCGACGTCGCACGGCACCATGAGGCTGCTCCTCGACGGGTTGGACGACGACGCGGTGGCACGCGTGCTGAGCGGGGCCGTCCGCGGGGAGTCCGCCTACGAGGAGCCCGGCTCGCCAGACGGCGTCGCGATCACCGACCAACGACGCTTCCTTGACCTGGTGGAGGTTCGCGGAGGCAACGCCAAGGCCGCCGACGGCTACCTGGCGCAGACGGTCTTCGACGCGGAACAGGCCAAGGCCCTCGAGGCCAGGGCTGCGGCGAGGACGGCGTACCAGGGCATCGACGAGAGGGACGGCGCCTGGTTGCCGCCGAAGGCGCTGCGGGCGCAGATGGCGGGATGGGAGTTCGCGGAGGCGGAGAAGTCCCTGGCGGGCCTCGGTGACCTGGCGAAGACCGCAGGTGACCTCCAGACGAGCGCCGAGAAGGTCGGGCTGAAGGTGCCCGAGAGCGTGCGCGCGGCCTATGACGGCGCGGACGGAGCGAGCCCGGACGCCGCTGAGAAGACGCTCGGCGAGGCCAAGGAGGTCCTGTTCGACCTGACGGGCGCCATCCGCTCTGCGCAGCGCGGCGACGGCCCCTTCGTCGGGATCGGCCGGGCGGTGCTCGGGGCGGACCGGGCCCTTGACCGGTCCCGGTCGGCGTTCGAGGCGGGCGACCTCGATCAGGCCCGCCGCAGCCTCTCCGCCTACCAGGACAAGCAGCGCGGCGCCGCGGGCGTCGGCGTCGCGATCGTCGTCGGGGCGGCCGTGCTGCTGCTCGGCGCGGTCGCGGGGGTGCTGATCTGGCGCCGCCGTCGCTCCAGGTCCTCGGTCCAGGCCCCGCCGTCGCCCGACCGGTTGCTCAGCGCGGCCCCCTGGTCGGGGCAGGCGAACGCGGTTCGACCGGGCGGGCCAACAGGCGGGCCATCCGGGCCCGCCCAGCCGCCGTTCGCCGGTTCGGTCCAGCAGTCGCCGCCCTTCCGGGGCCCGATGCAGGGCGCCCCTGCGACGCAGGGCCCACCGAACCGAGGCCCCCAGAATCCCGGCGGGCAGGGCCAGCCGCCACCGGGGCCACAGTTCGCGGCCCCCGGGGCAGGCGGACCGCCCCGGCCCACCCCGGCACCTCCCGGTCAGCCGCGGCCCACAGGCCCGCCCCCACAGGGGCAGCAGCGCCCGCCCCAGTCGTCGCGGCCGCCGCGGAACTGAGCGCCGCACCCTCATCGACGACGGGGCCGCGGGGCTGAAGGTGCGCGACTCGCTCATCCACCTCCGGCGGGACGCGGGCACGGTGGTGCTGCTTCCCGGCGCCTAGTTGTCGGGCGGCGGCGGGCCGCATGCGCCTGCACGGCCGCCATCGAGCCGAGCACGATCGCCAGCCCGAGCCACTGGGTCGCGCCGAGTCGCTCGTGCCCGACGAGCAGGCCGAGGGTCACGCCCGTCACCGGGTTGAGCAGGCCGACGACCCCGACCACCCCGGCGTCCAGGTGCGCGAGCGCGCCGAACCAGCAGAGGTAGGCCACCGCCGTGGCGAACACCGAGAGGTAGACGATGGCGCCGAACTGCGGAGGACCGAGGTGCGGGGGAGGGCCCTCGAGCAGGAGGGCAGCGACCACGAGCGCCGCGCCTCCCCAGAGCAACTGCCAGCAGGTGGTGTGCAGCACCGGAAGGTCGCCCTGCCAGCGCCTGGCAAGGATCGACCCGACGCTGTTCATGGCCATCGCGGTCAACGACACCACAAGGCCCCAGGGTCGGAAGCCGTCGGAGGCGACGCCGACCAGGAGCGGCACCCCGAGGGCGCCGAGCGCCGCGCCGATCAGCAGCACTGTGGTTGGACGCTGCCCCAGCAGGCCCCAGGCGCTGAAGGTGAGCGCGATGGGGGCGAGCGCCATGACCGACGAGGCGACCGCGCTCGGCAACAGTTGCGAGGCGAGGAAGATCAGCAGGAAGAACGCGCCGATGTTGAGGAAGCCGAGCAGCGCGGAGCGCCACCACCACGAACCGGACGGCAGTCGTCGGACCAGGAGCAGCAGCAGGAGCCCTGCAGGGGCGGCGCGCAGCGCGGCACCCTAGAGGGGAGAGTCGCCTGGCATGAAGTGCGCGTTCACGAAGTACGTGCTGCCCCAGAACACCGGCGGGATCGCCGCGACCAGCGACCATCGAAGTTTATCTTCCATGGAAGACATTATAGTTTCCCTGGAAGATATACTTCAAGGGTGACCGATCATGTTGCTCAGATCCGCGACCAGTGGGCCGCCGAACGGCCCGACCTCGACACCTCGCCGATGGCGATCATCGGCAGGCTGCACCGGATCGGAGACCACCTGCGCGAGCGGATCGCCCGGGTGCAGGCCCAGTTCGGCCTGAGCGAGGGCGAGTTCGACGTGCTCGCGACCCTGCGCCGCGCAGGCGACCCCTTCGAGTTGTCGCCCAACGAGTTGGCGGCGTGGACGATGGTCACCAGCGGAGCGGTCACCAAGCGGGTCGACCGGTTGGCCGCAGCGGGACTGGTGGAACGGGAGCGGGCCAGCCACGACGGCCGCGGCCGCATCGTCCGCCTGACCGACGAGGGAAGGGCGCTGATCGACAGCGCGGTCGAGGCGCACCTGGCCAACGAGAGCGCCCTTCTTGCCCCGCTGCGGGAGTCCGAGCGGGTCCACCTCGCGACCCTGCTGCGCGCCTGGTCCGAGGCCATCGAGAACGACGCTGGTTGAGCCATGAAACGTGTTGGTTGAGCCATGAAACGGCGCGCAGCGTCGCTTCATCGGTCGAAACCTCTCGCACCCTGTGCAGAGACTGACCCCAGCGTCGTTTCATCGGTCGAAACCTCTCGCACCCGGTGCAGAGTCTCAAGCCAAACGTGCGCACATCGTCATCCTCGTGGTTCCGGGAGCCCTCGACCCGCTCGCCGTTAGGGTTGCCCGATGATCATCGTGGCAGGACACCTGAAGATCGCGACCGGCAGCAGGGAGGACTTTCTCGAGCGGTCCCTTGACGCGATCGGCACGGCGCGGACGGCCCCCGGCTGCCTGGACTACAGCGTCTCGCCCGACCCCATCGATGTCGACCGCGTCAACGTGTGCGAGATCTGGCGCGACGCCGACTCCCTCGAGGCGTTCCGGGGCAGCGGCATGGACGACGCGCAGGGCCTGCTCGTCGTGGCGGCCGCCGTCGGCCAGTTCGACGCCAACTGAGCCCTACAACTGCAGCAGCAGCGCGTTGGCCGTCAGGCCCGCGGCCGTCCCGCACAGCAGGACGCGCGAGCCTCGGCCGATCCGGCCCTCGTCCCACGACCTGGCCAGCGCGAAGGGCACCGAGGCGGAGACCATGTTCCCGAAGTCCTCGACGTAGTTGGCGTACCTGTCCTCGGGGACGCCGATCCTGCGCATGATGAGCGGCAGCGCCCGGCTGGCCTGGTGCGGGATCACGTAGTCGATCTCGTCGATCGAGACCCCGGCCCCCTCGAAGAAGCGGTCGAAGAATGCGGGCAGCACCCGCGACGCCGACAGCAGCACCGCGCGCCCGTTCATGTCGAAGCGGTGGTCGTTGTCGGTCTCGGGCGTGTAGCCACGCGCCGGGTAGCGGCTTCCTCCGCCGCGCAGTTCGGTCTCGTGCGCGTGCCGCGGCCAGGTCTGCTGCAGCGAGGCCAGAACCCCGACGCCCGGGTCGGACGGAACCGAGACCACCATGGCGACCGCCGCGTCGGAGAACAGTTCGTAGCTCTCCTTCTGCTCCGGGTTCAGGAACTGGGCGCCGACGTCGCCGGAGACGATCAGGATCCGCCGGTAGTCGCCGTCGCGCAGGTACCTCGACGCGACGTCGAGGGCGGTGATGAAACTGGTGCAGGTGGAGTTGACGTCGAGCGCCGCGCACCGCGCGTCGGGGGCGACCTGCTCCTGCACGAGCGCCGCGGTGCAGGGGATCGGCTGCACGTCGCTCGCCGTCGCGCCCAGTACGCAGTCGATGTCGTCGGGACCGACGCCCGCCGAAGAAAGCGCCTTGCCTGCCGCCTCGACGAGCATCCCCAGGTGCTGCGCCGGGGAGTCGGCGCGGTACCTGGTCACCGACCCGAAGGTCACGCGCTGGCTGGGCAGCACGACGCCGTACCCGTCGATCTGGAGTCCGCGTACAGCGGTCATGTCACAAGCCTCTCCACCCGGCGCAGCTTGCGCGTCGGGTCATGCCGATAGGGCCGGAAGTCGAACGAGACGTCTCCGGCGCCCTGATTCTCCAGCAGGCCCGCCAGTTCGGCCGTCACCGCCTCGATGACGGGCGGGGAAAGTGGCTCAAGGTGAATACGCAGCAGGCGGGGAGAGGCCTGGACGACCCGGTACTCCTCGACGCCCTCGGCATAGATGAGTGCCCGGGCGACCAGGTCCGGATAGATGTGCACGACGCCGCCCTCGGCAGACGCGACCTCCAGGACGTCGTCCTCGCGGCCCTCGATCCGCTCAAGCGCCGTGAACACGCTCCCGCACGGGCACGGAGCGTCGCGCAGCACGAGCACGTCGCCCATCCGGTAGCGCACGATCGGCTGCGTGCGGCGCATGAAGTCGGTCACGATCGGCACGAACCTGCGCTCGTCGAGGTGCTCGCGCTCGATGAGCACGACGTCCTCGTTGAGGTGCAGCGTGCCGTGCTCGCAGGTGCAGCCGAGGAAGCCCTCGGTGCACTGGTAGATCTGGTGGATCACGCCGACGCCGAGCCCCCGACGGAGCCGCTCCTCGTCGAGCGGGGTGAGCACCTCGGCGACCGAGTACACCTTCTCGGGGGCGATCCGCAGCCTGCCCGCCGCGACCTCGTCTGCGATGCCGCGCAGCACCGACGGCGGGCCGACGAGCACCGTCGGCGACAGCGCGCCCAGCCGGTCGAGGTGCCTCTCGACGGGCTCGAAGGTGTCGAAGTACTCGAACCGGACGGCGCGCGAGCCGACGCTGTCGTACAGGTCGCCGCCCGCGCGCAGGAACAGCGCGATCCGTTGCCCGCGCAGGCGTGGGAGGGTCTTGGCGAGCACGGTGCCTGCCCACTGGGCGCGCTCGGCCGCGGAGGTGAGGAACATGCCGCGGTGCCCGCTGGTGCCGGACGACAGGCCGATCGAGCAGCCGCCGAGGCTGGCGTCGAAGCGGCGGGTCCGTTCGGCCTCGATGGCCAGCGACATGGCCTCATCTCGGTCCACGTCGAGGGTCACGAGATCGTCGAAGTCGGCCATCATGGTGCGCTTGTCCATCAGCGGCAGTTCGGCGAACGGCCGGGGCAGCAGGCGCGCGTACCAGGGGGAGCGTCGGGCGAGGAAGCGGAGGTGCCTGGTGACCCGCCGGCGCTGGTAGCGCTCCAGCGCCGCCCGGTCGCGGAAGCGGAGCAGCCTGGTGCGGGCGTACCAGGCGGCGATCCTGAGCGTGTCGACGCTCATGGCAGGAGCCGCGTCCCGTCGTAGCGGTCGTGGCTGAGGCAGAGCCGCAGGCCGGCCGTCTCGGCCTCGCGCAGCCCGAGCGCGGTGGCCTGGTAGGCGTGCCGGTCGTGCTGGATGAGGCCGGGAAGGGGGCGAAGGGAGCCGGTGTGTTCGATCAGGTCGGAGCCCCACGCGGCGTCGCCGGCCAGCAGCACCCGCTCCTCGACGATCGCGCCCAGGTGCCCGCGCGCGTGCCCCGGCAGCGGCGTCAACAGGTAGCTACCGTCGCCGAGCAGGTCGTGCGTCGACAGGTCCAGTCCGCGGACCCTGCTTGGGGCGAGGTCGGCCGACGTCAGCACCCTGCGCTTCGCCGTGTGAAACCAGTCGGGCAGCAGCCCTCTCAGGACCCCCTCCTTCAGCCGCGGCGACGCGAGGGTCTCAGCGATCCCCACCGAGATCACGAACGTGGCGTCGGGGAAGTGGCGCACGCCGCCGATGTGATCCGGATGGGCGTGCGACAGGACGACGTGCGTGACGTCGTCGGGGGAGTGACCCGCGGCGCGCAACTGGGCGTCGATGGTGTCGCCCGGGCCGACCGACGGCGGCAGCAGGCGGCTGTAGAGCCGTCCCGTGAGCCCCGCCGAGGCGGTGTCGGGGGCGTAGCCGGTGTCGAACAGCACGACGGCGCCCGACGGGGAGCGGTAGAGGAAGGCGCCTGCGGGGAAGGTGCGCGTCTCGGCGGGCGCGCCGCGGAACAGCCTGGCCAGGTCGTGGCTTGTGCTGCCGCAGGCGAAATAGTCAAGGGTTCCGGCGGCGCGGCGCGGGGTCGGCTGGCCGTTGCCCACGTCAGGCCCTCCTCTGGGTCGCGGCGAAGGCCGCGAGCGCGTCGTCGAGGGAGACCAGCGGCCGGTACCCGAGGTCGGCGCGCGCCCGGGCGATGTCGAGGGTCTGCGAGAAGGCGATCGTGGTGAGCGTGTAGCGCGTCACGGGCGGCTCGGGGTGCCCTGGCAGCACGGAGCAGACGCCCTCGAGGGCGGCGGCGAGCGGGTACAGGGCCCGGATCGAGGCGCGGCGGTAGCGGGGCGTCTCGCCGACCAGCGCGAGGAGTTGGTCGAGCAGGTCCTTGAAGGGACGCGGGTCGTCGTTGGTGATGTTGTAGGCCTGCCCGTGCGCGTCCGGATGCTCGACGGCGAGCCTCAGCGCGGTCGCGACGTTCTCGACCGCGGTCAGGTCCACGAGGTTCGTGCCACCCCGGAACAGCGGAACGCCGATGCGCCGGTGCACCTTCAGCAGCCTCGGGGCGAGGCTCGGGTCGCCCGCACCGATCAGGCCCCGGGGACGCAGCGTGATCAACTCCGCGAGATCGCCGCGCTCCAGCGCCGCCGTCAGCAGGGCCTCCGCCTCGATCTTGGAGGCGATGTAGTGGTTGAGCCGGTTGGTGACGTCGACCTCGTCCTCGGTGATGCCCAGCCGGTCCCCGAACGCGGAGTAGATGCTGGGCGACGAGACGTTGACGATCCTGCGGATGCCGCGCCTCTTCGCCGTCTCGATGACCGCCGCGGTGCCGTCCACGTTGGCCTCGCGGAACTCGGCCCAGCGTCCCCACGGCGATGAGAGGGCCGCGCAGTGCACGATCGCGTCGAGCCCCTCCGGCGCGGCGGCGGGCAGGTCGGACAGCGCGACGGGGAGCGTCGCGGTGCCGAGCGGGGCGAGCCTGCCCTTGTCACGGCCGTTGGCAAGCACCTCGTGGCCCGCCGCGAGCAACTCGGCGACGACGCGGCCGCCAAGGAACCCGGAAGCGCCGGTGACTAGGACGTAAGACACGCCCGACAGCATAAGCCCGGCGGCCCGCAACTACACTCAACGGGTGCGAATCGCGATGGTCACCGACTACTACCTGCCGACGCTGGGCGGCGTGCAGACCCTCGTCAAGGCCCACAAGGAGGCCCTCGAGGAGGCAGGCCACGAGGTCATCGTCGCGTGCCCGCTCTCTGGCCCATCGTCCGACGACACGGTGGTCGCGCTGCCCGCCTCGCCCGTCTTCGCGCCCGACGGGTACCCCTTCACCTGGCCATACGGCCGGACGGCGGACGTGCTGCGCGGCGCGCTGCGTGGCGCCGACGTCGTCCACGTGCACAGCGAACTGATCGGTGCGATCGCGGGACTGAGAGTGGCGAGCGACCTGGGCATCCCCACGGTGCAGACGATGCACGGCCGCGTCGACGTGTACACGGCCAAGGTGCTGCCGCTGCCGTCGATCTCCAGCATCCCGCTCGCCTGGCTGCACCGCCGCCGGATCCCGCACGTGGCGCCCATCGCGGGCGGCGAGCGCTACACGTCGACCCGGCTTGCCAGGAGGATGTGGCGGCTGATGATCAACCAGGCCAACTTCGCCGACCACGTCATCGTCCCGTCTGCGCACTTCGCCGGGAAGTTGACGGGGCAGGGCGTCGTGACACCCATCACGGTGCTGTCCAACGGGCTGGAGGGCTCGGTCCTCGCGCAGGTCGCGGACGCACGGGTGCGGCGCCCCGACCGCGGGCTGCGCGTGATGTGGTGCGGCCGGGTCTCGCCCGAGAAGCGACCGGAGGTCTTCGTCGAGGCGATGGCGGCGCTGCCCGCCTCCGTCACGGCAGACATGTACGGCGAGGGCCTCGCGCTCGCGTCGACCCGGCGGCTCGTGCGCAGGCTCGGGTTGGAGGACCGCGTCCGCCTGCACGGCGCCGTCCCCCAGGAGGTGGTGCTGCGCGCCGCGCTCGAGCACGACGTGTTCGTCTCCACGTCGTATGACTTCGACAACCAGCCGATGGTCATCCTCGAGGCCATCGCGAGCGCGCTGCCCGTGGTGATCTGCGACCCGGACCTCGCCGAGTTCATCCCGGCGGGCGGCGTCGAGGTGACGCGCGAGCCGACCGCGGCCGCTCTTGCGGCGACCCTCGCGCGCCTCGCCGACGACCCGGCCCGCGTCACCGCGATGAGCAAGGCGATGGCCGACGGGGCGGATGGGGCGGCGCAGCACACGCACCTGCGCGGGCTGCTCGGCGTCTACGAGTCGCTGACCGGGGCCGGATGACGTCGGGCGGGTCGCCGCAGCGCCACTAGACTGCGCCCCATGAGCGTCCCCAATGTCCTGGCCAACCGCTACGCCTCCACCGCCATGCGCGACATCTGGGCCCCCGAGGCCAAGATCGTCTCCGAACGCAAGCTGTGGCTCGCAGTGCTGCGCGCCCAGCGCGACCTCGGCGTCGACTTCGGAGGCGCGGACGCCGACGCGGTGATCGCCGCCTACGAGGGCGTGATCGACCGGGTCGACCTGGACTCCATCAACGCCCGCGAGCGGATCACCCGCCACGACGTGAAGGCCAGGATCGAGGAGTTCAACGACCTCGCGGGCTTCGAGCACATCCACAAGGGGATGACCTCGCGCGACCTGACCGAGAACATCGAGCAGTTGCAGGTGCTCGAGTCGCTGCGCCTGATCCGCCGCCGCGTCGTCGCGGCCCTCTCCCAGTTGGCGCGCCTGGCCGCGCAGTACTCCGACCAGCCGCTGACGGGCCGCTCGCACAACGTCGCGGCGCAGCTCACCACGCTCGGCAAGCGGTTCGCCACCGCGGCCGACGAGCTGATCGTCTCGCTGGAGCGCCTCGACGACCTGATCGGCAGGTACCCCGCCCGCGGCATCAAGGGCCCGGTCGGCACAGCGCAGGACATGCTCGACCTGCTCGGCGGCGACGCAGACAAGCTCGCCGAACTGGAGCGCCGGATCGCCGACGAACTCGGCTTCGCGCAGGTCTTCACCTCGACGGGCCAGGTCTACCCGCGCTCGCTCGACTACGACGCGGTGACCGCGCTCGCCCAGGTCGCGGCGGCGCCGTCCAATGTCGCCACCACCGTCCGCCTGATGGCGGGCCTCGAACTGGTCACGGAGGGGTTCAAGGAGGGGCAGGTCGGCTCGTCCGCGATGCCCCACAAGATGAACACCCGCTCCTGCGAGCGCGTCAACGGGCTGGCCGTGATCGTCCGCGGCTACGTGTCGATGGTCGGGGAACTTGCGGGCGACCAGTGGAACGAGGGCGACGTGTCGTGTTCCGTGGTGCGTCGCGTCGCGCTGCCCGACTCCTTCTTCGCCCTCGACGGCCTCTTCGAGACCTTCCTGACGGTGCTCGCCGACTTCGGCGCGTTCCCGGCAGTTATCGAGGCCGAACTGCAGCGCTACCTCCCGTTCCTGACCACCACCAAGGTGCTGATGGCGGCCGTCCGCAAGGGCGTCGGTCGCGAGGTCGCGCACGAGGCGATCAAGGAGCACGCGGTCGCCGTCGCGCTCGACCTGCGCAATGGCGCCCGCAGCAACGACCTCCTCGACCGGCTCGCCGCCGACGAGCGCCTCGGCCTGACCCGCGAGGATCTCGACGCGCTGATCGTGTCTCCGCTCGAGTTGGCGGGCACGGCCCAGGCTCAGGTCGCCCGGGTCGCGGAGCGCGTCGCCGAGATCGTCGCGACCGACCCCGACGCCGCCGCCTACACCCCGGGCGCGGTGCTCTGACCCGGCTCGCCGGCCGCTCAATCCAATGGCTAAGCGGATGGACGCGTACGTTTATCAGCGTTAAGCGTACGTAGAGTTGCTGGTAACATGGGCCTATGGACCGATACGCAGTGGCCGACCCCATGTCCGAGCGGGCGCTCGCGCGCGTCGGGGAGAGCGTCGCGGCCTGGCGCAAGTTGCACAAGCTCACCCAGGAGGAACTGGCCCGACGGGCGGGGATCTCGCGCCCCGTCGTGACGCGTCTGGAACGCGGTGACGAGGGCGTCGGCATCGGTGCCCTGATGCGCGTTCTGGCGGTGCTGCGGGTTGACGATGACGTGCTCGAGGCGCTTGATCCCATGAGCACGAGGTTCGGCCGCGAGTTGGCCGATCGCACGCGGGTGCAGCGGGTTCGCAGATGATCCGCCACCTCGACGTCCGGATGGGCATCAATGCCGAGGTGCCCGTTGGAAGCCTGACTGCGGCGGGCGACACGGAGTCCTCACCTGTCTACTTCACCTACGATCCGTCCTTCCTTTACGAGGGGCACGGTTTCGATCTCGCCCCGATGCTGCCGATCGCGGGGTCCGGAGATTTCACCTTCGCAGGCGTGCCCCTGTTCCTGCAGGACGCTGGCCCCGACAGATGGGGAAGGCACCTGCTCCTTCGGCAGGCGCGCTCTGTCGACCCGTTGGCGCGACTGGGGGAGGTCGACTACCTCAGCAACGTCAGCGATTTCGCGCGTCAGGGCGCCCTCCGGCTGACCGACCCGGTTTCCGGAGAGGTGCTCAGCGATACGCCAGTGCCGAGCGAGTTGACGCTTGACGTGCTGCTGGACGCGGCGGACCGGGCGGCCGACGACGTCGAGTCGTTCACGCCGTTCGCGAGGTTGCTTGAGACCGGAACGTCCGCTCTCGGAGGGGCGCGGCCCAAGGCGTCCGTGATCGACGGCGGAGACTTGAAGATCGCCAAGTTCCCGATGCCGACAGACCGTTGGAACGTGCCCGCCTGGGAACAGGTGACGCTCGATCTTGCTGAGAGAGCAGGGATCGAGCGTCCAGTCAGCAGGCTCGTCCAGGTCGGCGGACGCGGTGTCGTGGTCCTCGACCGCTTCGACAGGGCTGGTGCTACCCGGGTCCCATACATGAGTTTCAGCACGCTTCTGGATAACCCCGACGACGGGCGGCGGCCGCCCGACTATCTCGATGTCGTGGCCATGCTGCGGCGCTACACCGACGCTGATCTGGCCGAGGTGTTCAGGCGGGTGGTGTTCGGCGTCCTGATGAACAACACCGACGACCACCTCCGCAACATGGGGTTGCTCCGTCGCCGGGAACGTTGGGAACTGGCGCCCATGTTCGACGTCAATCCCGAGCCTGAGTTCGGCCGGCCGCGACACACGTCGATTGCTGGCCGCTCCACGCACGTCGGCATAGCCGAGGCGTTGGGGAAGCTCGGCGATGCCTGCAGGCTGACCGCCCGCGGGTCGACCACGGCGGTGGCCGAGGTGGCCGACGCCACGGCCGATTGGCGCGAGGTGGCGGAGGCCTCCGGCATCCCGGGGCCCGAGGTCGCACGGATGGCAACCGTCCTCGACGCGGTCCGCGCCGAGTTGCTCCGAGCGCGATGAGCCGCGCTGCCGGTGCGGTGCAGGTCCCGCGGTTGAGCATGTTTGGTTACTCGTTGCGGATTCGACCGCTGTTGAACGTTCAAAGTTCAAACGAGCTACCAAACATGCTCAAGGCAAGGGGGAAAGGCCGAGTGGATCGGGCTAACCCGACCCCGCCGGTCCGGAAAAGTCTTCAGCCGATATGGTCGCGTGCATGCGTGTCGGCATCCCCCTCGAAGTGGTACCGGGCGAGAACCGGGTGGCGGCGACGCCAGCCACCGTCTCACAACTGATCAAACTCGGCTATGACGTCGTCGTCCAGACAGGAGCGGGGGAGCGGGCCGCCTTCCCGGACGACGCCTACGCCTCCGCTGGCGCCGTCGTCGGCGACGTGAACGACGCCTGGCACAGCGACATCGTGCTCGGCGTCAACCCGCCCACCGACGACCAGATCGCCGCCCTCAAGCGCGGCACGGTGCTGATCACCTTCCTCGCGCCCCGCCAGGACGCCGAGCTCACCGAGAAGCTGGCCCGCCAGGGCGTCACCGCCATGAGCATGGACATGGTGCCGCGCACCAGCCGCGCCCAGGCGCTCGACGCGCTCAGCTCGATGGCCAACATCTCCGGCTACCGCGCCGTCGTCGAGGCGGCCCACGCGTTCGGACGCTTCTTCACCGGCCAGGTGACCGCCGCGGGCAAGGTCCCGCCCGCCAAGGTGCTCGTCGCCGGGACGGGCGTCGCGGGCCTCGCCGCGATCGGCGCCGCGAACTCGCTCGGAGCGATCGTCCGGGCGACCGACGTCCGCCCCGAGACCGCCGAGCAGGTCGAGTCGATGGGCGCGACCTTCCTGCACGTCGACACCGCGGGCCAGGGCGTCAGCTCCGACGGCTACGCCAAGGAGGTCGGCGCCGACTACGCCGAGAAGGCGGCCCAGCTCTACGCGGAGCAGGCTCAGGACGTCGACATCATCGTCACCACTGCCGCGATCCCCGGCCGCCCCTCCCCGAGGCTGATCACCGCCGAGATGGTCGCCACCATGAAGCCCGGCTCCGTGATCGTCGACCTCGCCGCGCTCGGCGGCGGCAACTGCGAACTGACCAGGCCGGGCGAGAGCTACACCACCGACGGCGGCGTCACCATCATCGGGTGGACCGACCTCGCCTCCCGGCTGCCAGGGCAGTCTTCCCAGCTCTACGGCACCAACCTCGTCAACGCGCTGTCGCTGATGACGCCGGAGAAGGACGGCCAACTGGTCGTCGACTTCGACGACGAGGTCGTGCGCACCATGACCACGGTCCGCGACGGCGAGATCACCTTCCCGCCGCCGCCCATCGAGGTGTCGGCCGCGCCCGCCCCTGCGGCAAAGGAGGTCGCGCCGATCGAGCCCCCGCCGCCGCCGAAGGAGCGGCCGTGGTGGCACCAGGTCGTCGCGGTCGGGCTCGGGTCCATCGCGCTGATCGCGACGCTCACCGTCGCGCCCGCCTCCTTCGTGGGCCTGTTCGGCATCTTCGCCCTCGCCTGCGTGGTCGGCTACTACGTCGTGTGGAACGTCACCCACGCGCTGCACACCCCGCTGATGAGCGTCACCAACGCCATCTCGGGCATCATCATCGTCGGCGCCATGACGCAACTGGCGAGCGACTCCTACCTCGTCAAGATCATCGCGGCGGTCGCCGTCCTGCTCGCCTCGATCAACGTGTTCGGCGGCTTCGCCGTCACCCAGCGCATGCTCGGCATGTTCCGGAAGGGCTGAGAACCATGCTGACCAACTTCATCAACGCGACCTACATCGCCGCCGGACTGATGTTCATCCTGGCGCTCGCAGGCCTGTCGAAGCACGAGACGGCACGCAAGGGCAACGTCTACGGGATCATGGGCATGGTCTTCGCGGTGGTCGCCACGAACTTCGCGATCGCCTACCGCGACTACGCCAACCACAACCTGCAGGTCGACGCGGCCATCATGCTCTACGCCGCGCTCGCCATCGGCGGCGCCATCGGACTGTGGCGAGCCAAGAAGGTCGAGATGACCGGCATGCCGGAACTCGTCGCGCTGCTGCACAGCTTCGTCGGCGCCGCCGCAGTGCTCGTCGGCTTCAACGTGCACCTCGAGGCACAGGGCCACGCGGACGCGCTGCACTCCATCGAGGTGTTCCTCGGCGTGTTCATCGGCGCCGTCACCTTCACCGGTTCGCTGGTCGCGTGGGGCAAGCTCAACGGCAGGATCAAGTCCAAGCCGCTGACGCTGCCCGGCAGGCACTGGCTGAACCTGGCAACCGTCGTGGCGATCGCGCTGCTCGGCTGGTGGTACCTGGCCACCGGTTCGATCATCCCGCTCATCATCGCCGCGGTCTTGTCGCTGCTGCTCGGCGCGCACCTGGTCGCCGCGATCGGCGGCGCCGACATGCCCGTCGTGGTGTCGATGCTCAACTCCTACTCCGGTTGGGCTGCCGCCGCCAGCGGCTTCATGCTGGACATGTCCATCCTGATCATCACCGGTGCCCTTGTCGGCGCGTCCGGCGCGATCCTCAGCTTCATCATGTGCAAGGCCATGAACCGCTCCTTCATCTCCGTGATCCTCGGCGGCTTCGGCGACGACTCGTCCGCCGCCGTCGACAAGGACTACGGGGAGCACCGCGAGGCGCTGCCCGCCGAGGTCGCAACGCTGCTCGACCAGGCCGACTCCGTGATGATCGTGCCCGGCTACGGCATGGCAGTCGCGCAGGCGCAGTACGCGGTCGCCGAACTGACCGAGCGCCTCCGCGCCCAGGGCAAGAAGGTCGGCTTCGGCATCCACCCGGTCGCGGGTCGCCTGCCCGGCCACATGAACGTGCTGCTCGCCGAGGCGAAGGTGCCATACGACATCGTCTTCGAGATGGACGAGATCAACGACGACCTCAAGGACACCGACGTCGTCCTCGTGATCGGCGCGAACGACACCGTCAACCCCGCCGCGATGGAGCCGGGCTCGCCGATCTCCGGCATGCCGGTGCTGCGGGTGTGGGAGGCGGGCACCGTCGTGGTCTTCAAGCGCTCGATGAGCGCCGGCTACGCGGGCGTGCAGAACCCGCTGTTCTTCAACGAGAACTCGGTGATGTGCTTCGGCGACGCCAAGGCGACGGCCCAGGCCATCGTGGCGGCCCTGCCCGCCGGCGCGAAGGCCTGACCGGCCGGTTGTTGGGATCGGGCGTCAGGCGGTCCTGCCCGCCCGACCCTTCCGGAAGAACACGATCAGGACGATCGCCTGGGTGATCAGGACGGCGACGCCGAGCGCCGCGGTGTCCCATGTGAAGGAAAGGCCCGATTGCAGGGTGCCGATCGCCGATGAGACGCCCGAGGCCAGAGGGAACATCACCCACAGGTTGCGCACCGCCGCCATGATGGCGGCGAATACGAGCCCCGTGACAAGGAAGACCAGCAGCGTCGAGGGCGGCACCGATCCGATGTGGTAGGCGGTGAAGCCGAGCGCGGCCAGCACGATGCCCGGCAGCCAGCCGAACGCGCGCCGGAACCGCAGCAGCAGCCAGCCGTAGACGAACAGCGGTTCCCACAGGATCGTCAGGTTGTAGGCGAGATGCTGGACGGGGTCGACGCCGGCCGACGCGGCCCCCTGGAAGTAGGCAGGAAGCGATCCCAGGCCGAGCACCAGCGTCACGATGAGCGCGATCCCGAGCCGGTAGCGGGTGAAGCCGAGGCCGGCTGGCCCCTCCCGCCTGACCCGGGTGACGACCCAGGCGGGGATCAGCGTGCAGACGATGATGTTGCCGACCACGAAGTAGGCCACCAGCGCGACCATCGGCTCGGATTCGGTGAGCCTGCTGTTCATGAAGTAGGCCAACCACATCATCGGGATGGTCGCGAGCGCCCACAAGGTGTCGCGCCCCGGTTGCCAACGCGCTCACGGCACCGGGCCGAGTGTCTCGGCCGCCTGGGTGTCAGGGAGCCTGCCGAGCAGGATGTCGCGCGCTGATGACATGTCGCCTCCGATGCCTCGTCGAGTTGCGGCGACGCTAGCAGCGGCGCGGCTCACCCGAAGGGGTCAACGTCGGAAAAAAACGGCGGTGACAAGGGGCGGGGCGGCGGGCGACGCCCGAGGCGCCGACGTGGGCGGGCTCAGGCTTCGGCGCGACCCATCGTCTTGGTGTTCTGCGTCATCAGGGCCGCCTCTGCCTTCGGGCCGGTGCGCCTCGCGAGCCAGCGCGCCAGCGCGGACAGGGCGAAGTTGACGATCAGGTAGGCGACCAGGACCACCACGAACAGCGAGAACGCATAGCGGTTGCCGTAGAACTGCTTCAACTGGTCGGCCTTGCGCAGGATCTCCGGGTAGGCGACGACGTAGGCGAGCGAGGTGTCCTTCAGCAGCACCACCAGTTGGGCGACGATGATCGGCAGCATCTGGCGGAAGGCCTGCGGGAACTCGATCAGCAGTCGGGTGGCCGTGCCGGTGAGCCCGAGCGACAGGCCCGCCTCGCGCTGCCCCTTCGGCAGCGCTGCAAGGCCTGCGCGCAGCGCCTCGCCGATGATCGCGCCGTTGTAGATGGTCAGCGCCCCGACCGCGGCCCAGTAGCCGTTGGTCTTCAGGGCAAGCATGATGAACAGCATCATCAGCAGCACGGGCAGGCCGCGGAAGAACTCCAGGATGATCTTGGTGGGAACGCGGACCCAGCGCGAAGACGCCGTCCGCGCGAAGCACAGCACGACGCCCAGGATCAGGGCCAGGATCGCCGCGAGCCCTGCTGCCCGCAGCGTGCCCATCACCATGCCGTCGACCAGCAGGGTGCGCCACACGACGGGCTCACCGAAGATGTCCCAGCGGGCAGGGTCCCACAGGCCGCTCAGGACGGTGCCGTTGACGGTGGTGCGGGGCTGCCCGAGGCGCCACATGAACCAGGCGAAGCCGCCGATCAGCAGGACGGCGAGCACCACGGAACTGATGAGCGACAGGCGGCGGGCCCTTGGGCCGGGCGCGTCGTAGAGGACGTTCGAGGTACTCATCGCTGCACCATCGCCTTCCGCTCCATCCACCCGGCGAGCTGGCCGAGCGGGATCGTGATGATGAGGTAGCACACGGCGATGCCGAGCAGGATCGGCACGACGGCGTTGCCGTTGGCGTTGGCGAGCGACTTGGAGATGGCCACCAGTTCGACGATGGTGAAGCCGGCCGCGACCGAGGTGTTCTTCGTCAACGCGATGAACACGTTGATCAGCGGCGGGATCACCATCCGGATGGCCTGCGGCATGATGATCAGCCGCACCGTCTGGCCGAACGTGAGGCCGACGGATCTGGCGGCCTCGGCCTGCCCGACGGGGACGCCGTTGATGCCGGAGCGGATCGCCTCCGCCACGAACGCCGAGGTGTAGAGCGCGAGCGCGATGAACGCGCCGATCTTGGGGTTGGGGAACTTGATGTCGAGCGACGGCAGCACGATCAGCATGAAGAAGAACACCAGGGTCAGTGGCGTGTTGCGCAGCAGTTCCGTGTAGCCGGTCGCGACGGCGCGCAGGCTCGCGATCGGGGAGATCCGAAGCAGCGCGATGACGATCCCGAGAAGGAGGGCGCCGATGCCGCCCACTGCGAGCAGTTCGAGGGTGACCTTGAACCCGAGCCAGTACTGGTCCAGGTTGCTCAGGACGGCCTCCATCGGCGCCTCCTCCTCAGAGAGTCAGGGTTGGTGTGTGGTTACGGGTGGATCAGTAGCGATCGACCGCCGGGGCCTCCGGCGTCGGCAGCACCTTTCCTGCGGTGTCCTCCCAGGCCTTCTTCCAGGCGCCGTCCTTCTCGGACTCCTCGAGGGCGTCGTTGATGAACGTCCGGAAGTCGTCATCGCCCTTCTTCAGGCCGATGCCGTAGGGCTCCTCGGTGAAGGTGTAGTCGAGGACCTCGAACTCGTCGCCGTTCTGGTCGACGAGGCCGGCAAGGATGACGTTGTCGGTGGTCAGCGCCTGCGCCTGCCCGGTGCGGATCGGCTCGAGGCAGTCGGAGTACTTGTCGACGGTGATGACCTTGTCGGTGTGCTCCTTGATGTTCTTCTCGGAGGTCGAGCCGGTCACGGTGCAGATCGTGTTGTCGCCGAGGGTCTCGACGTCCTTGATGCCCGCGGGGTTGCCCTTGGCGACGAGGAAGGACTGGCCCGCGACGTAGTACGGGCCTGCGAAGTCGATGACTTCCTTGCGCTTGTCGTTGATGGTGTAGGTGGCCACCACGATGTCGACCTGGCCGTTCTGGATGAAGGGCTCGCGGTTCTGCGAGACCGTCTCGACCCATTCGATCTTGTCAGCGGGGATGCCGAGCTTGGCGGCGACCAGCTTGCCCATCTCGACGTCGAAGCCGACGGGCTTGTTGTCGGGGCCCATCAGGCCGAAAAGGGGCTGGTCGAACTTGGTGCCGATGGTGATCTTCTGCGCCTTGTTCAGCTTCTCCATCGTGCTTCCGGCGGGGAACTTGGCGTCGGTCGCGACGGGGGCGTCGGTGCCCCCTGGCGTCGCGTCGCCTCCGCAGGCCGTCATGGCGGCGGCCATCAGCAGGGCGGCTGCCCCGGCTGCGATCTTGGTGAGTTTCATGGCTGACTCCGTTTCTCGTGAGTTAGTCGAGGATCTTGGACAGGAAGTCCTTGGCTCTGTCGGACTTGGGGTGGGAGAAGAAATCTTCGGGCGGTGCCTCCTCAACGATGGCGCCGTCGGACATGAACACGACCCGGTCGGCCGCCTTCTTCGCGAAGCCCATCTCGTGCGTGACCACGAGCATGGTCATGCCGCTGCGGGCGAGTTCGATCATCACGTCGAGGACCTCGTTGATCATCTCGGGATCGAGCGCCGAGGTGGGCTCGTCAAGCAGGATCACCTTGGGGTCCATCGCCAGCGACCGGGCGATCGCGACGCGCTGTTGCTGGCCGCCCGAGAGTTGGGCGGGCAACTTGTTGGCGTGGTCGGCCACCCCGACGCGGGTGAGCAGTTCCATGGCCCGCTTCTTCGCGTCGGCCTTGGACATCTTGTGCACCTTGATGGGGGCGAGGGTGACGTTCTCCAGCACGGTCTTGTGCGCGAACAGGTTGAACGACTGGAACACCATGCCGACCTCGCTGCGCAGGTGGGCGAGCGCCTTTCCCTCCTCGGGGAGGAGGTTCCCGTCGATGTAGATGTCGCCCGAATCGATGGTCTCGAGCCGGTTGATCGAGCGGCACAGCGTCGACTTGCCCGAGCCTGAGGGGCCGATCACGATCACGACCTCGCCGCGCTGGACATCGAGGTCGATGTCCTTGAGGACGTGGTGGGCTCCGAAGTACTTGTTGACACCTCGGACCTCGACGAGAGGCCGCTCTGCGGCTGGGGCTGACATGTCGGCACACTAACAGTGCACATTGGCAACTGGGCGGTGCCGTTACGGATTGTTGTCAGAACGTTGCGGGCTGCCCAAAGGGGTGAGATGGGGGCGTCCTGCCTTGCCTGCGCGCATTGAAGCCCTTCAAATGGGTACTGCCCGGGGCGGGTGTTTTCACAGGATGAGCCCAGCGGCCCCGTCGCCAAATGTCCGCTGTGGGGACGCCCGCGAGTTGTCAACAGATCCGCCGGATCCGCCCTCCATCCGGGTCCGGCTTGGTTGAATGGTGCCTCGACGGCGATCGGTAAGGGGGCGGCGATGCGCGACGCGCGACGACCCGGGACGGGTGGCACTCACCGTCGTCGCGACCGCGCGGCCGACCCGCGCATCGGCGGTGACCAGTGGGGCCTCAGCCTGTCGGTGTGGACGGCCGTGGCCATGCCCGCCTTCGTGATCGCGGTCGGCCTCGGAGTCGACTTCTCCGGCCATGCCGCCGCCGAGCAGGAGGCGCGCGAGATCGCCGCGCAGGCCGCTCGGGCCGCCACCCATGCCGTCGTCCTCACCGACGACGGCCCGCGCCTTGACCGTGCGGCGGCGGCGCGGGCCGGGCGCGACTTCGCCGCGGCGGCAGGCCTGCCCGCCACAGTCGCCCTCGACGGCCTGACCGCCACGGTCACCGTCAGCGCCTCCTACGACACGCTCTTCCTCGGCCTGATCGGGGTGCGCAGCATCGACGTGCGCGCCTCCGCAAGTGCGACCGCCGTCAGCACCGTCGACGGCGAACCGTCCTGATCCCTGCGTTGGCAGGTCGTTGAACGACGTACTACTTCGCTCACGGCGATCACGGGCGATTCGCGGGAATGTCACCAGAAAACGGCGAGTTGGTCGCAGATAACCGAGACGAAGGATCGTCATGTCACAAGCGACAGCACGCCCAACGCGCAACCAGGCCACCGGTGCCTGGGCCGAGGGCGACACGACGCCGCTCAACGCGAACGAGGCGTTCAAGCAGGACGACGACGGGCTCAACGTCCGCGCGAGGATCGAAGAGGTGTACTCCAAGGAGGGCTTCGCGTCGATCCCCAGCGAGGACCTCCGCGGCCGGATGCGCTGGTGGGGTCTCTACACGCAGCGCCGCCCCGGCATCGACGGAGGAAAGACCGCGACGCTTGCCGCAGAGGAACTCGACGACGAGTTCTTCATGATGCGGGTCCGCTCCGACGGCGGGTCGCTGAGCAACGAGCAGTTGCGCGTGATCGCGGGGATCTCCACCGAGTTCGGGCGCGACACCGCCGACATCACCGACAGGCAGAACATCCAGCTGCACTGGATCCGCGTCGAGGATGTGCCCGAGATCTGGCGCCGCCTCGAGGCCGTCGGCCTCACCACGGCGGAGGCCTGCGGCGACGTGCCGCGCGTGATCCTCGGCTCCCCGGTCGCCGGGATCGCGGCCAACGAGGTCGTCGATGGCACCCCCGCGGTCCGCGAGATCCTCGAGAAGTACATCGGCAACCCCGAGTTCTCCAACCTGCCCCGCAAGTTCAAGACGGCGATCTCCGGCAGCCCGAACCTCGACATCGCCCACGAGATCAACGACGTGTCCTTCGTCGGCGTCGAGCATCCCGAGCACGGCCCGGGCTTCGACCTGTGGGTCGCGGGTGGCCTCTCCACGAACCCGATGTTCGCCAAGCGGCTCGGCGCCTGGGTGCCGCTCGCCGAGGTGCCGGAGGTGTGGCGCGGCGTCGTGTCGATCTTCCGCGACTACGGCTACCGGAGGCTGCGCAACCGTGCGCGACTGAAGTTCCTGATGGCCGACTGGGGCCCCGAGAAGTTCCGCGAGGTCCTCGAAACCGAGTACCTTCGGCGCCCGCTGATCGACGGCCCGGCGCCCGAGGCGAACCGGCTTCGCCGCGACCATGTCGGCGTCCACCCGCAGAACGACGGCCTGTACTGGGTCGGTGTGGCGCCGGTCGCGGGCCGCGTCTCCGGCACCCGCCTCGCCGAGATCGCCGACGTCGCCGCCCGGCACGCCTCGGGAAGGGTCCGGCTCACGCCGCACCAGAAGTTGCTGATCCTCGACGTGCCGGACACCTCCATCGAGGGCCTCGTCGGCGACCTCGACGCGCTCGACCTGCCCGCAGAGCCGAGCGAGTTCCGCCGCGGCGTGCTCGCCTGCACCGGCATCGAGTTCTGCAAGTTGGCGCTCGTCGAGACAAAGGCGAGGGCACGCACCATCGTCGAGGAGTTGGAGGCCCGGCTTCCCGACTTCGACGTGCCGTTCACCATCCACGTCAACGGCTGCCCCAATGCCTGCGCCCGCACCCAGGTCGCCGACGTCGGGCTGAAGGGCATGGTCACCTCCGACGCCGACGGCAACCTCACCGAGGTGTTCCAGGTGCACCTCGGCGGCGAACTGGGGGCCTCGGCGCAGGTCGCGCGCAAGACCCGCGCGCTGAAGGTCGCAGCCGACGACCTGCCCGACTACATCCAGCGGCTCGCCACCACCTTCCTTGCGCAGCGCGCCGACGGCGAATCGTTCGCGCACTGGGCGCACCGCGCCGACGAGGAGGACCTGCGATGAGCGCCGTGATCTACCACTGCCCGTTCTGCGCCGAGGAGGACCTGCGCCCCGTCGAGGAGCCCCGCGGAGCCTGGCACTGCATCGCATGCGCCCGGGTGTTCTCCGTCACGCAGCACCGCGTCGAGGACTCGCAGATCCCCGGCCGGATCCGCGAGGAGGCGGCGCTGTGAGCGCCCGCGAGATCGCGGCAGAGGCCGCCGCCCGGTTCGCCGCGCTGGAGGCCGATGAGCGCTACCAGGGGCATCTCGGACGGGTCGACCTCAGCCGCGAGGTGCTGCGCTGGGCCCACGACGCGTTCGGCGACGACGTCACCCTCGCCTCGTCGATGGGTGACGAGGTGCTCGTCGAGTTGACCGCGCAGTCGGCGCCCGGGATCGACGTGTTCTTCCTCGACACCGGCTTCCACTTCGAGGAGACGCTGCGGACCCGCGACCACTACGCGGGACGGGTGCGGTTGCGCACCGTGCTTCCGCTGCTCACCGTCGAGGAGCAGGGCCGCGAACACGGCGAACGACTCTACGAGCGCGACCCGGACGGCTGCTGCGCCATCCGCAAGGTCGAGCCCCTCAACAGGGCGATCTCGGGCAGGAGCGCCTGGATCACCGGAATGCGCCGCGTCGACGCCCCGACCCGCACCGACATCGACCTGGTCGGCTGGGACGAGCGCAGGGGGATGGTCAAGATCAACCCGATCGCGGCCTGGAGCGACGACGACGTCGACCGCTTCGCCTTCGAGGAGGACGTCTTCCTCAACCCGCTGCGCGAGCGCGGCTACCCGTCGATCGGCTGCGCGCCCTGCACCAGGGCCGTCGCCGCAGGCGAAGACCCACGAGCCGGCCGCTGGGCCGGAACCTCCAAGACCGAATGCGGACTCCACACATGAACCAGCACTTCCTCGACCATCTCGACCACCTCGAGTCGGAGGCCGTCCACATCTTCCGCGAGGTCGCGGGCGAGTTCGAGCGCCCCGTGATCCTGTTCAGCGGAGGCAAGGACTCCGTCGTGATGCTGCACCTCGCGCTGAAGGCCTTCGCGCCAGCGCCGCTGCCGTTCGCGCTGCTGCACGTCGACACCGGGCACAACTTCCCCGAGGTCCTCGACTACCGCGACGAGACCGTCGGTCGGATCGGCGCGCGCCTGCACGTCGCGAGGGTGCAGGACTACATCGACGACGGCAGGCTGCGGGAACGACCCGACGGCACCCGCAACCCGCTGCAGACCGTCCCGCTGCTCGACGCCATCGAACAGGGCCGCTTCGACGCCGTCTTCGGCGGGGGACGCCGCGACGAGGAGAAGGCGCGCGCCAAGGAGCGGGTGTTCTCGCTGCGCGACGCCTTCGGGGCGTGGGACCCGCGCAGGCAGCGCCCCGAACTGTGGGACCTCTACAACGGCCGCCACTCGCCGGGCGAACACGTGCGCGTCTTCCCGCTGTCGAACTGGACCGAACTCGACGTGTGGCGCTACATCGAGCGCGAACGGATCGAGCTTCCGAGCCTGTACTACGCCCACGAGCGCGACGTGTTCCAGCGCGACGGCATGTGGCTCACCGCTGGCGAATGGGGCGGCCCGAGGGACGGCGAACCGGTCCAGGCGCGCCTGGTTCGCTACCGCACCGTCGGCGACATGTCGTGCACCGGCGCCGTCGACTCCGACGCAGCAGACGTCGGGGGAGTGATCCTCGAGGTCGCCGCCTCCCGGATCACCGAACGCGGCGCAACCCGCGCCGACGACCGCCTCTCCGAGGCAGCCATGGAAGACCGCAAGAAGCAGGGGTATTTCTGATGACCCACGACCTCCTCAGGCTGGCGACCGCCGGCTCCGTCGACGACGGCAAGTCCACCCTGGTCGGCAGGCTGCTCTACGACACCAAGTCGGTGCTCGCCGACCAACTCGACGCCGTCGCCCGCGTCTCCGAGGCGCGCGGCCAGGCGGCGCCCGACCTCGCGCTGCTCACCGACGGACTGAGGGCCGAGCGGGAACAGGGCATCACGATCGACGTCGCCTACCGGTACTTCTCGACCGCGAACCGCTCCTACGTGCTCGCCGACACCCCCGGCCACGTGCAGTACACCCGCAACATGGTCACCGGCGCCTCCACCGCCGAACTCGCGCTGATCCTGGTCGACGCCAGGCACGGCGTCGTCGAGCAGACCAGGCGCCACCTGGCAGTCACAGGCCTACTCGGCGTGCGGCACGTCGCGGTTGCCGTCAACAAGATGGACCTGGTCGAGTGGGACCGGGAGCGCTTCGACGCCATCGTCGCCGAGGTGCGCACGGTCGCTGCCCGCTTCGACATCGACGAGGTCGTCGCGGTCCCGCTGTCGGCCCTGCTCGGCGACAACGTCGTCGACCGCTCCACCAACACGCCCTGGTACGACGGCCCGACGCTGCTCGAACACCTGGAGAGCGTGCCCGTCGGCACCGACCCGGAGACGCAACCGCTGCGGTTCCCCGTCCAGGTCGTGCTGCGGCCCCAATCCGACGCGCACCGCGACTACCGCGGCTACGCGGGACGGCTCGCGGCGGGGACCGTCAAGGTGGGCGACGAGGTGACGGTGCTTCCCTCGGGTCGCACCACCACCGTGGTCGGCATCGACCTCGGCCAGGCCGACGGCACGGTCGCGACGCTGGAGCGGGCCTTCGCGCCCCAGTCGGTGACGCTGCGCCTCGCCGACGACATCGACGTGTCCCGCGGCGACCTGATCGCCTCCGCCGAGCGCCCCGGCCATGTGACGCGCAGCGTCAGCGGGATGGTGTGCGTGCTGTCGGAGCGCCCCATCCGCCCGCGCGACCGGGTGCTGCTCCGCGCGGGCACCCGCACCGTCAGGGCGCTCGTGGAGGAGATCCTCGACCAACTCGACATCGAGACCGTCGAGTACAGCCGCGCCACCAGCCAGTTGGACCTCAACGACATCGGCCGGGTGCGGATCAGGCTCGCCGACGACCTGCCCATCGACGACTACCACGAGCTGCGCCGCACGGGCGCGTTCCTGCTGATCGACGAGTCGGACGGGGCGACGCTCGCCGCTGGCATGGCCGACGCGCCGGAGCGCTACGCGGGGGCCTCGATCTGATGTACCCGCTCTTCCTCGACCTCACCGGGCGGCGCGTGGTCGTCGTCGGCGGGGGGCGTGTCGCCACCCGACGGATCGGTGCCCTGCTGGAGGCGGGCGCCGACGTGCACGTGGTCGCGCCGGGAGTCACGGACGCACTGGCCGGGTTGGCCGAGACCGGCGCCGTGTCCCTGGTGAGGCGCGGCTACCTGCCGGGGGACCTCGAGGGGGCGCTTCTCGTGCACACAGCCACCGGCGTCAAGGGGGTCGACGCCCAGGTCTCCTGGGATGCGGCCGCCGCGGGCATCTGGTGCGTCAACGCGGCCGACCATGCCCGCTCGGCCGCGTGGACCCCGACCGTCGCACGCGGGACAGGTGCCGCCGAGGGCATCGAGGTCGCCGTCTCGGCAGGCGGCGATCCCAGGCGGGCCGTGCGGGTCCGCGACGCCATCGCCGACCTGCTCGCGGCGGGAGGGCTGCCGACCGCCCGGTTCCGGGCGGCGCGGTAACCTCTCAGGGATCGGCTGCGGTCGCACCCGGGTCTGACGCCGATCAGACCGCGGTGTCCATTTTTCCTTATGGGTTTTCTCAGGAAACTCTCAGACTCTAGGGTGGGGTCATGCCGGATATCGTCCTCATCGCTCACGGATCGCCCGACCCGCGTCACGCGGTCGACGTCGAGCGGCTCGCCGACGCCGTCCGGGACAGGGCACGCGCGGGGCGCGCGGTGGGTGCCTGCTACCTGGATCACCACGCGCCGAGCCCCGACCAGTTGGCGGCCGAACTGGAGCGGCCCGCGGTCGCCGTCCCGCTGCTGCTCACCCCCGCCTTCCACGCCCGCGTCGACATCCCGGCAGCGGTGAGCAGGCTCAGGGCAAGCGGCGCCGACGTGCGCCTCGCGCCACCGCTCGGCCCCGACGACCGGCTCCTGGACGCGTGCGAGGAACTCCTCACCGCAGCGGGCATCGCCCCCGATCCGGGCACCGCCGTCGCCGTTTTCGCGGCCGGGTCCTCGGACACCGCCGCCGTGGCGAGCATCGGCGAGACCATCGAGCGCTCCCCGCGCCGCGGGTGGGGCCACTGGGCCGTCGCCGCCCTCGACGGGGGAGACCAGATCGAGGACGTGGTCGCCCGGCTGCGGTTGGACGCCGAGCGCGTCGTCGCGGTGAGCTTCATGGTCGCCGAGGGGATCCTGCGCGACCGGATGGTCGAGCGCTGCGCACTGCTCGGGGTGGAGATGGTGCCCGGCGCGCTCGCCCAGACCTCGACGCTCGCCGACCTGGTGATCGCGCGCGCCCTCTGAGCGTCGAGCGCCGGTGGATCGGCCCGGTCCGACAGGGGGCCACGAGCACTAGGATGACGCCGTGAGCCAGTTCGGAGATGCCCTCAACCTTCCGCTTCGACACGCAGGGAAGGTGCGCGAACTCTACGACGTGACCTCCGACGGCGAGCCCGCGATCCTGATGGTCGCCACCGACAACATCTCCGCCTTCGACCACGTGCTCGCGACCAGCATCCCCGACAAGGGCGCCATCCTCACCCAACTCTCGCTGTGGTGGTTCGACCAACTGGACATGCCCAACCACGTCATCTCGACGCAGGTGCCGGAGGCCGTCGCGGGCAGGGCGACCATCGTCGAGTCGCTCGACATGGTCGACGTCGAGTGCGTGGCCCGCGGCTACCTCACCGGCTCCGGCTGGGTCGAGTACCAGCAGAGCGGCACTGTGTGCGGCGTGCCGCTCCCCGAGGGGCTGCGCGACGGAGACAAGCTTCCCGAGCCGATCTTCACCCCCGCCATCAAGGCGCCGATGGGGGAGCACGACGAGAACGTCGACTTCGCGACGATCGAGCGCCTGCACGGCACCGAACTGGCCACGCAACTGCGCGACGTGACGCTGCGCCTCTACGCCGACGCCGAGCGGATCGCCGCGGCGCGGGGCATCATCCTGGCCGACACCAAGTTCGAGTTCGGGCACCGCGACGACGGCACCCTCGTGCTGGGCGACGAGGTCCTCACGCCCGACTCCTCGCGCTTCTGGGACGCCGCCTCGTGGCGGCCGGGGGAGTCGCTGCCCAGCTTCGACAAGCAGTACGTGCGCGACTGGCTCGCCAACGACTCGGGCTGGGACAGGTCCTCCGACACCCCGCCCCCCGCGCTTCCGGACGAGGTCGTCGCCGCGACGCGCGAGCGCTACCTCGAGGCCTTCCGCAGGCTCACCGGCGCCGAGTTCGCCGTCTGAGCCGAGGCGCTACTCCAGCGCGCCGCTGGAGCGGCGCACCACCAACTCCGGCTTCAGCACCACCCTGCGGTGCCGGTGCTCCGGGCCGCCCGCGGCGTGTTCGAACAGCAGGTCGGCGGCCATCCGACCCATCTCCCGTGTCGGCTGACGCACCGAGGTGAGCGGCACGATCCAGTTCGCGGCGAAGTCGATGTCGTCGTAGCCGACCAGAGCGACGTCGTCCGGCACGTGCACCCCTGCCCGGGCGAAGCGGCGGTACAGGCCGAACGCGAGCATGTCGTTGCCGCAGCAGATGCCGGTGGGCAGGTCCCCCCGGTCCAGCAGCAGGGCCGCGGAGCGCTCACCGCTCTCGACGCCGATGCCGTCGGAGGCGACCTCGAGCGGCGACTCGGGGTCGAGGCCCGCCTCGGCGAGCGCCTGCTTCATGCCGAGCACGCGCTGCTCGAACTGGCGCAGGTCGGGAAGACCACCGATGAAGCAGAGCCGCCGGTGCCCCAGGTCGATCAGGTGTTTGGCCGCCTGGCGGCCGCCCGCGACGTGGTCGACGACGACGGAGCACGGATGCTCTGGGCTCTCGTAGTCGATCAACACCAGCGGGACGCCCGCGTCGGCCTCCCGATCGGGTCGTCCGCCGCCCGACGGCGTGACCAGCGCCCCGACGACGCGTTGCGCGGCGAGCACCTGGAGTCGCTGGCTCTCGCGGGAGCGCTCGTTCTCCGAGGTGGTCAGGATCACGACGTGGCCAGCGTCGGAGGCGGCCTGCTCGACGGCGTGCGCCAGTTCCATGAAGAACGGGCTCGTCAGGTCGACGATGACAAGGCCGATGGTGCTGCTCGGCGCCCCAGTGAGCACCCGGGCCTGCTGGTTGGGAACGAAGCCGAGCGTCGCGATGGCGTCGAGCACCCGGTCGCGCGTCTCCGCGGTGACGCGCTCGGGATGGTTCAACGAGTTGGAGACGGTGCCGAGCGACACCCCGGCCGCGGCGGCGACGTCGGTCATCCGGACCCGCTGCGGAGGCCGTTGCCAGTCCTCATGTGCCATGCGCGCGCCTCCTCGTCGAGGTGAATGTCACGGATCGGTATCGATGATCCCGGTCGGGTTTGCTCTGTCAGAGAAACAGAGTAGTGTCTCGGCTAGCGAAATTGAAGCGCTTTAATCGGAGCGAAGGTGCCCGGTTACAACCCAAGAGGTCTCGAAAGGACAACCACAATGGAGCGGCGTCTATTCATCAAGATCAACGGCATCGCCATTGCCGCCGCCGTCGGCCTCAGCGCCTGTGTCGACGACACCGCTGGCCCGTCGGCTGGCACCAGCAGCGGTGCGGGCGGAGGCGGTGGCGACAAGAAGTACAACATCGCCGTCGTGCCGAAGGACTCGACCAACCCGTGGTTCGTGCGCATGGAGGTCGGCGTCAAGAAGTACGCAGCCGACACCGGCCTGAACGTCTACCAGAAGGGCCCGGCCACCACCGACGCGACGCAGCAGGCCCAGGTCATCCGCGACCTGATCGCCCAGAAGGTCGACGCCCTGTGCGTCGTCCCCGTCGACCCCGGTGCCCTCGAGCCGGTCCTCAAGGAGGCCATGGACGCGGGCATCACCGTCATCACCCACGAGGGCGCGACCCAGCAGAACACCAAGTACGACATCGAGGCCTTCAACAACGCGGCCTACGGTGGCTTCATCATGCAGAACCTGGCCGAGGCCATGGGCGAAGAGGGCACCTACACCACGATGGTGGGCCACGTGACCAACGCCTCCCACAACGAGTGGGCGGACGGCGGCGTCGCGTACGCCAAGGAGAAGTTCCCCAAGATGGTGCTGCTCGAGGCCGAGCCCCGCGTCGAGTCGCAGGACGACGGCGAGGTGGCCTACCAGAAGGCCAAGGAACTCATGAAGAAGTACCCGGACCTCAAGGGCATCATGGGCACCTCGTCGTTCGACGCCCCCGGCGTCGCCCGCGCGATCGAGGAACTCGGCCTGCAGGGCAAGTTCTTCACGGCTGGCACCGGCATGCCCGAGGCAAACAAGGCCATCCTGGAGAAGGGCCTCGTGCACGCCCTCACCCTGTGGGATCCGGCAGACGCCGGCTACGCGATGGCCGCGCTCGCCGTCAAGGTCCTCAAGGGCGAGGAGATCAAGGCCCCGATCGACCTTGGCGTCAAGGGCTACGAAGAGGTCAAGTTCGCCGAGGGCAGCGACAAGGTGATGGAAGGCGCAGGCTGGATCGTCATCACCAAGGACAACGTCGACGAGTTCGGCTTCTGACGTCCTGCGCCCGGGGCCGCCTCCAACACCGGAGGCGGCCCCGCGGCGCCAACCCACGTGTGAGGAATCCCCATGACTGAACCATTTCTGTCGCTGCGTGGGGTCAGCAAGACGTTCGCGGGTGTGAAGGCCCTCGACAACATCGACTTCGACATCTATCCCGGCGAGGTGCACTGCCTCGCAGGCGAGAACGGTTCGGGGAAGTCCACGATGATCAAGGTCATCTCGGGCGTCTACGAACCCGATGCCGGCGGCGAGATCGTCATGGACGGCACCCAGTACGCCAAGCTGACCCCCATCGAGGCAATCAACAACGGAGTCCAGGTGATCTACCAGGACTTCTCCGTGTTCCCCAACCTGACGGTCGCCGAGAACCTGGCCCTGACGGGCGAGGTCTCCAACGGCCGCAAGCTCGTCAACTGGAAGCGGATGCGTCAGATCGCCGAGGAGGCGGTCAAGAAGGTCAACTTCAAGGTCGACCTCGACGCCCGCGTCGGCGACCTCTCCGTCGCTGACAAGCAGCTCGTCGCGATCTCGCGCGCGCTGATCACCGACCCCAAGCTCCTGATCATGGACGAGCCGACCACGGCCCTGACGCACCGCGAGGTTGAGGCCCTGTTCAAGGTGGTCGCCGACCTGCAGTCGCGAGGCATCGCGATCCTGTTCGTCAGCCACAAGCTCGAAGAGGTCTTCGAGATCAGCGAGCGGTTCACCATCATCCGCAACGGCAAGGTCGTCATCACGACGATGCCCGAGGAGCTGAACCAGAAGAAGTTCGCCGAGTACATGACCGGCCGCGACTACGACGACAGCTCGAGCGCGCCCACCGGCGAGCCGGGCGAGCCGATCCTCGAGGTCTCGGGGCTCGGGCTGAGCGAGGCCTTCGAGGACGTCAGCTTCACGCTGCGCCGCGGCGAGGTGCTCGGCATCACGGGCCTGCTCGGCTCGGGTCGCACCGAACTGGCGCTGTCGCTGTTCGGGGTGTTCACCGCGGACGAGGGCGAGATCAAGGTCGGCGGCAGGCCCGTGCGACTCAAGCGGATCCGCGACGCCATCGCCAACAAGATCGCCTACGTGCCGGAGGACCGGCTCACCGAGGGCCTGATGTTGGAGCGCTCGATCGCAGACAACACCGTGATCTCCGAACTCGACGACCTCAGCAGGCTCGGCTTCCTTGACAGGAAGAAGCGCGCGGAGGCCGTCAAGCACTGGGTGCAGGAGATGAAGATCGCCACGAAGCGGCCCGCCAATGCCGTCAACACTCTCTCGGGCGGCAACCAGCAGCGCGTCGTGCTCGGCAAGTGGCTCGCCACCGACCCGGACGTGCTGATCCTCAACGGCCCCACGGTCGGCGTCGACATCGGCTCGAAGCGCGACATCCACCTCATCCTGCGCGACCTGGCTGACCAGGGCATGGGCATCATCGTCATCACCGACGACATCCCCGAACTGCTGCAGGTGTCCAACCGCGTCCTGCTCCTGAAGGAAGGCCGCATCACCGAAGAGGTCGACCCGGCCTCCGTGACCGAACAGGAGATGTCGGCGATGATCACCGGCGGCTCGATCTCGGGGGAGGTGGCCTGAGAATGACCCTGATCAACAAACTGGTGCGCTCCAACGAGTTCTACCTCTTCCTGGTGATCGTCGTGATCTGCGTCATCATCCAGATCCGCAGCGGGCAGTTCTTCACCCCCAACAACCTCGTCGACCTGGCAAACGCCATGGTGGTGCCCGGCCTGTTCGGCGTCGGCGCCTACATGGTGATCGTCTCCGGAGGCATCGACGTCTCGTTCCCGGCGCTCGCATCGCTCGCGGTGTACGCGGTGACCAGGATTCTCGTCGACCAGGACTTCCAGGGCCCCTGGATCGTGCCGTTCCTGCTTGTCGTGGTGCTGGGGGCGGTGCTCGGCGCCTTCAACGGGCTGTTCACCTCCCGGATCGCGATCCCGACCCTGATCATCACGCTCGGCACCGCCAACGTGTTCTCCGGCATCATGCAGGGCGCGCTGTCCTCGGTGCAGATCTCGCAACTGCCCCCGTCGATGGAGGCCTTCGGCAGGGCGTCGCTGTTCACCGCGACCAACCCGAGGTCGGGCCTCACCTCGGCCATGCCGGTGTCGTTCCTGCTGCTCGTGGCGGTCGTGGCGATCGCGTTCTTCGTCATGAAGTACACGATGTTCGGACGAGGCATCTTCGCCCTCGGCGGCGACGAGAACTCCGCGGTCCGCGCGGGCTTCAAGGTCCGCCGGATCAAGTTCTGGCTGTACGTGATGGTCGGCGTGATCGCCGCCATCGGCGGCTTCGTCCGCACCACCTCGATGGGGCAGATGCACCCGACCAACCTGCTCGGCAGCGAGATGCTCGTCATCGCGGCGGTCGTGCTCGGCGGCGCGGCGATCACCGGTGGCACCGGCTCGCTGACCGGCGTGATGCTGGGCACCCTGCTCATCGTGATCGTGCAGAACTCCATGATCCTGCTCGGTATCCCCACCTTCTGGCAGCGTGCCGCGCTCGGCATCCTGATCATCGTGGGTACCGGCATCTCCGCGGTCCAGATCACCCGTAGGCGCCGACGCCAGCGCCTGGTGGCGGAGTGAAAGGAAAGCCCATGACAACCTCCACCAGCACTCCCACCACCACCAAGAACCGGTTCGGCTTCCTCAAGGACATCGACCCGCAGATCATCCGGCTGGTCGTGATCCTCGCGGCCCTGCTGCTGTTCTTCATGATCACCCGCGGCGGCGCCTTCGTCCGGGTCTCCACCTGGCAGGCGATGGGCGTCGCCTTCCCCGAGTTCGGCCTGATGGCGCTCGGCGTGATGCTCACCATGATCACCGGCGGCATCGACCTGTCGGCCGTCGGCATCGCGAACATGACGGCGATCGCCTCTGCCACCGTGATGCTCTCGATGGCGCCCGCAGGAGCCACCCCCGGCCAGCAGGCCACGGCCATGGTCGTCGGCATCCTGATCTCGATCGGGCTCGGCACCCTCGCGGGAGCCTTCAACGGCTTCCTCGTGGCGAAGGTGAAGATCCCGGCGATCCTCGTGACGCTCGGCACCCTCGAACTGTTCACCGGCATCGCCATCGTGATGACGGCGGGCAAGCCGCTCAGCGGCCTGCCGATGATCTTCTCCGAGACGCTCGGCGGCAAGGTGATGAAGATCCCCATGCAGTTGATCATCTTCGTGATCGTCGCCGTCATCATCGGCGTCATCCTCAGCAGGACGTCCTTCGGGTCGAAGCTCTACATGCTCGGCTCGAACGCCACCGCCGCCAAGTTCAGCGGCCTGAACTCCGGCAGCCTGCTGATCCGCACCTACGCCCTCTCCGGCATGTGCGCGGGCGTCGCGGGCCTCGTGATGATGGCCAACTACAACTCGGCCAAGGCCGACTACGGCAGCACCTACACGCTGCTGACGGTGCTGATCGTCGTCCTGGGCGGCGTCAGCCCGCTCGGCGGCAGCGGCAAGCTGATCGGCGTCGTGTTGGCGATCGCGGTGCTGCAGATCCTGCAGTCCGGGCTGAACATGTTCCCGCAGATCAGCAACTTCTACCTTCCGCTGATCTGGGGCGCGACGCTGCTGCTCGCCATCAGCATCCCCAACATCACCGCGACACTGAGAAAGCTCACGAAGAAGGACTGATAGCTATGAAGACCACCAAGGACAAGCAGGTCGTCGTCGGGGCCGACTTCGCGGGCTTCCCGCTGAAGGAGTACGTCAAGCGGCACCTGGTCGACAACGGCTGGGAGGTCACCGATCTGACGCCCGATCCCGACACCACCCCGATGTACCACCGGGTCGGATTCCTGATCGGCTCGAAGATCGCGGAGGGCGAGTTCGAGAAGGCCCTCGCGTTCTGCGGCACCGGCATGGGCATCCACGTCGCCGCGAGCAAGGTGCCGCACGTGCACGCGGCCGTCGCGGAGAGCGTCAAGGCCGCCAAGCGGGCCGCGGCCGCCAACGGCTGCAACGTGCTCGCGATGGGCGGCTTCTGGATCGCGCCCCGACTGGGGCAGGCCATGGCCGACGCGTTCCTGCAGTCGAACCTGGGCGACGGCTACGAGGACTGGGACGGGTTCTACGACTACCACAAGCTCGGCTTCGACGAGACGGAGAACTTCGACTACGAGGCCTACAAGGCCAACGGGTTCGAGGTGGTCGATCCTGGCACCGTCGAGATGGGGCCCGAGCCGACGCGGCTCGCGTTCTGATCCACGCACGACGAAGGGGCGGGTGGCAATCGCCACCCGCCCCTTTCGCGTCGCCTCTCAGGCGCCAGCGAGCCAGTCGACCGAGCGGCCGAAGAGGTGCGCGTAGCCGGGCCACGCCATGAACTCCTCGGGGGCCCAGTGCGGGGAGATGTCCGAGGCGTAGGCGAGCGTGCGGCCCTTGCCGTACTCGCGCACGGCGAGCAGCGGCCTGCCCTCCACCTCGGCAAGCACCCGCGCGTCGTCGCGGGGCGTGAGTTTCTGGTAGCCGAGGATCGCGGGCCAGGTGGCGTCGAGGCCAGCGGTGATCGGGTGGTCGGCGTCGGTCACGACACCCTCCACGCCCTCTGGCGTCTCGACGCGGTCGTCGTAGGGGAGGATCGTCACCGGCAGCACCTCCTCGACGGCGGTGTCGTGGTAGTTGGCCTTCGCCTGGAAGCCCTGGAAGCTCAGGTAGCCGCCCGCCATCATCAGGCCGCCGCCCGCCTCGACCCACTCGCGCAGCAGCTTCAGCCGGTTGGGGGCCCTCTTGCCCTCCTCGAAGACCTGCGGGGGAAGCAGCAGGCTGTTGGCGCCGATGTCGGAGAGGATGACGACGTCGTAGCCGACCAGTTCCTCCAGCGTCAGCGGGAAGTCGGCCGCCACGTCGTGCGAGCGCAGGTGCGTCACCTCGTGGCCCTCCGCGGCAAGCGCCTCGAGCAGTCGGGCGCACCCGATGTGCACCTGTGTGTGCGGGAAGGCGTCGTAACCCTTGTGGTCGACGACGGCGCTGATCCAGGACTCTCCTGCCAGCAGCACCTTGGCCATGGCGTCTCCTTGCGTGACTGTGTCGCTGCGGTGCGACGGGGGTCTCACAAGGCTAGCGGCCCCGGCCTCCCATCGGAGACCGGGGCCGCAGCCGTGGACCTGGCTCAGGCGATCTTGGCCGCGATGGCGTCGGCGACCGCCGCGACATCGGGGACCTTGATGGCACTGTCGGTTCCGCTGAGCATGATGACGCCGAACTCCTTGGTGGAGACGAAGCAGGTCGCCATGTCGGAGCCGATGCCGCACGCGACGCGACCGCCGCTGGATTCCACCTTGTCCTCGAGGCCGAGCGACCATGTTTCGACGTCCAGGTCGTCACCAAAGGCCATCACGCTCATCTGCCCCGGGGTGCCCTGCTTCTCGTAGACGACGAAGATGTCGGCGAGGCTGGTGGCCTTCCAACCGTTGACCTCGGCCGGGATGTCGTCGAGGGCGATCTCGGGCAGTCCACCCGGATCGGTTCCCGGCTCGCTCGGCTGGGGCGCTGGCTCGCTGGGCTGGGGTGCCGGCTCGCTGGGCTGGGGTGCCGGCTCGCTGGGCTGCGGTTCCGGCTCGGTCGGCTTGGGTGAGGGCTTGTCCGTCGGCTGGGGCTGCGCCTGCGTCGACGTGGGCTTCGGCTCGGCCGCCCCGCCGTCGCCACCTCGGGTGAGGAAGAAGATGACAACGCCGATGATGCCGATCAGCAGGATCGCGCCACCGACGATCAGCGGCAGCTTGGAACCGCCACCGCCGCCCCCCTGAGGGCCTCCGCCGCTCTGCGTGAAGGCCTGCGTCTGGTCGTAGGACTGCTGAGAGCCCTGGTAGCCCTGGCCACTCTGGGGATAGCCGCCCTGCTGGTAGCCACCCTGGCTGCCCTGTCCGTAGCCGCCCTGGCCGCCTTGCGGGTAGCCGCCCTGGCTGCCCTGTCCGTAGCCGCCCTGGCCGCCCTGGGGGTAGCCGCCCTGGCCGCCTTGACCGCCCTGCGGGTATCCGCCGCCCTGGCCGTAGCCACCCTGACCGCCTTGACCGCCCTGCGGGTATCCGCCCTGGCCGCCGTTCCAACTCTGATTGCTCATATGCCCTCCTCGTGCGCCACAAGACTACGGTGCGGCCTGGTCAGTACCGTCACCGTTCCGCGCCCCGCGCACCCTCTTCCTTCACCGCTGGCCTAGAGTCGGGCCATGGCAATCACGATGGTCGCGCTGCTCGACGGAACCCTCATTGACCCGGCTCAGCCCATCGTCAGGGCGGACGACCAGGGCGTCGTCCGCGGTGACGGTGTCTTCGACGCCCTGCTCGCGGTCGACGGCGAGGCCCGCGACCTCGAGGCGCACCTGGACCGCCTCGGCGTCTCCGCCGGCCTGCTGCACCTGCCCGAGCCCGACCGGGCAGGCTTCGTCCGCGCGGTCGACGCCGTCCTCGCGGCCTGGGACTGGTCCGCCTCTCCCGAGGCCGTGCTGCGGATGATCCACACCCGCGGGGCCGAGGGCATCGAGGAGCCCAACGGCTGGGTGATGGCCGCCCCGCTCGACGCCGCCTCGCGCAGGCAGCGCACCGAGGGCGTTCGGGTGCTGCTGCTTGACCGTGGCTTCGACGGCACCCAGATCGCCGACCTGCCCTGGCTGCTGCCAGGGGCCAAGTCGCTGTCCTACGGCATCAACATGGCCGCCAAGCGCTACGCGGTCGCCAACGGCGCCGACGACGTCGTGTTCACCACCCCGGAGCGCGCTCTGCTCGAGGGCCCGACCTCCTCCGTGGTGCTCGACCTGGAGGGCGAACTCGTCACGCCGCCGCTGGACGGCATCCTGCGCTCCATCACCATCGACGACCTGGCCACCGCCGCAGAGTCGGCGGGCCTCACCATGCGGTTCGCGCCGCTGCACGCCGACGACTTCGCCCGCTGCCGCGGGGCCTGGCTGCTCTCCAGCGGACGCATCCTCGCCCGCATCACGCACGTCGACGGCGAACCGCTGCCCGCCTCGCCGCTCGATGCCGACCTCGTCAGGCTCCTGGACGTGCCCGGCGCATGAGCCTTGTCCCCTCCGACATCGCCTACGGCGACCTGCCGGAGGAGGCGCGCAGCCTGCTCGACAAGGTCGCGGCACGCGCACGGGGGTTGCTCGGCGCCCGGCTGAGCGTCGAGCGCGACGACGGGCGCGTCACGGCCCGGATCACGGAGGTCGAGGCGTACGGCGGCGGGTTCGACCCCGGGTCGCACGCCTACCGCGGCCCGTCGGCCCGCAACGCCGCGATGTTCGGCCCGCCCCTGCACGCCTACGTCTACCGTCACATGGGGCTGCACACCTGCTTCAACGTGGTCGTCGCGGTCGACGGGACCCCGACCGGGGTGCTGATCCGCGCCGGGGAGATCGTCGAGGGGGTCGAGGTGGCGCGCGCCAGGCGCTCGGCCAAGGGCCGCACCCGCAGCGACCACGACCTCGCGGCCGGGCCCGCCCGGCTGACCGTCGCGCTCGGCATCACGCTCGCCGACGTCGGGGCCCCGCTGGACGGCAGCACCGGGATCGCCCTGACGCCGCGTCTGGGCCCGGAACCCACGATCGCCTCCGGCCCCCGGATCGGGCTCGGCAAGGCGACCGACTTCCCCCTGCGGTTCTGGATCCAGGGCGATCCGAGCGTCTCGCGCTAGCGCACCCGGCGCCTCAGCGCTGAAACTCGACGATCCGCTCGATGGCCTCGGCGATGGCCTCCGGGCCCGCGGCGAAGCTGATCCGCACCGTGCGGTGGCCGTTGGCCGCGTCGAAGTCGGTGCCGGGGGTGAGCGCGACGCTCGTGGCGTCCAGCAGGGCCGCCGCGTACGCCGTCGAGTCCGGGTACCTGTCGAGTTGGGGCCCGAGGTCCGCGTAGTAGTAGAAGGCGCCGTCGGCCGGGGCGGCGACGCCCCAGCCCAGCCTGTCGTGCGCGCCAAGCAGCAGCGCGCGGGCCTGCGCGAAGCCGTCGAGGGCCGCGTCGCACTCGGCGTAACTGGCCTCCGTGAATGCCTCGAGCGCCGCGTGCTGCGCAGGCGCGGGCGGGCACAGCGCCAGGTTGCCCGCCAGCGCGTCGACGGCGTCGACCAGGCCGGGCGGCAGCACGAGCCATCCCAGCCGCCATCCCGTCATGCCCCAGTACTTGCTGAACGAGGACACCGCCAGCGCGTCGTCGCCGAACTCGAGCGCCGAGACGCCCTTGGAGCCGGTGTAGGTGACGCCGTGGTAGATCTCGTCGCTGACGAGCAGCACGTCGTGCTCCGCGCACCAGGCGGCAAGCGCGGCCAACTCGGCGCGCGTCACCATGGTGCCCGTCGGGTTGGCGGGGGAAGCGATGATCAGGCCGCGCAGCGGGGAGCGGGCATGCTCGGCTGCCACCTGCTCCACGGTCGGCTGGAAGCGCACCTCCGGCCCGCAGTCGAGGTCGACGACCCGGCAGCCGAGCGAGGTGAGGATGTTGCGGTACGCGGGGTACCCGGGCCGGGCGAGCGCGACGGCGTCTCCGTGGTCGAAGGCCGCGAGGAAGGCAAGCAGGAAGCCGCCAGAGGAGCCGGTCGTGATGGCGAACCGGCCGGGGTCGATGTCGAGGCCGTACCAGCGCCGGTAGTGATCGGCCAGCGCCTCCCGCAGCGGCGTGATGCCGAGCGCGGGGGTGTATCCGAAAGGGGTACCTGCCGCGTGCAGCGAGGCGGCGGCACGGTCGACCGCAGACGGCGCGCCGCCTGCCGGTTCGCCGGCACACAGCGAGATCACGTCGCGACCCGACGCGCGCAACCGGGCGACCCTGTCCAGCACCGTCATCACCTCGAAGGGAGGCACCCCGGATCGCATGGACGGCATGGACCGAGGCTACCTGGTTGCCAGGGCCCGAGATGCCGACCCCGCCGGTCGATCCTGTCCGCCCACGCCGCGGAGAGTGCCATCCGGGGGCGGCGCCGATAGAGTGAGGCCATGCCACGCGTCGTTGTCAACGTCATGCCAAAGCCCGAGATCCTCGATCCGCAGGGAAAGGCCGTCACCGGCGCCCTTCAGCGGCTCGGTTTCCAGGGCCTCTCCGTGCGCCAGGGCAAGCGCTTCGAGGTCGAGGTCGACGGCGAGGTCACACCTGAGGTCCTCGCCCAGATCGAGCAGGCCGCCGAGACGCTGTTCGCCAACACGGTCATCGAGTCCTACGACGTGGTGACGAACTGATGCCGCGCATCGGCGTCGTCACGTTCCCCGGGTCGCTCGACGACCAGGACGCGCTGCGCGCCGTGCGGATCGCGGGCGCCGAGCCCGTGCCGCTGTGGCACGGCTCCGACTCGGTCGACGGCGTCGACGCGATCATCCTGCCCGGCGGCTTCTCCTACGGCGACTACCTGCGCTGCGGTGCCATCGCCCGCTTCAGCCCCGTGATGTCGACCGTGATCGACGCCGCGAACAAGGGCATGCCGGTGCTCGGCATCTGCAACGGGTTCCAGGTGCTCTGCGAGGCGCACCTGCTCGAGGGCGCCATGATCCGCAACGCCGGCCAGCAGTTCATCTGCCGCGACGAGCGACTCCGGGTCGAGACCGTCGACACCATCTGGACGTGCGCCTTCGAGAAGGGCGACGAGATCACCATCACCCTGAAGAACGGCGAGGGCAACTACCAGGCCTCGCCCGAGACGCTCAAGCGCCTCGAGGACAATGACCAGATCGTGTTCCGCTACCTCGACAACCCCAACGGCTCCGCCAACGACATCGCGGGCATCACCAACGAGCGTGGCAACGTCGTGGGCCTGATGCCGCACCCGGAGCACAACGTCGAGGAGTTGACCTCGCCGACCGTCGACGGGCTGCGGTTCTTCCAGTCGGTGCTCCAGTTCCTGTCCTCGCGCGTCTGAGCCCTGGGCCGACCGGCTGAGCTGAGCCGGTCGGGCGCGCCCCGGAGGCCAGGGGGTCAGGAGCCTCCGAAGCCGCCCATCCGGTACCGCGTCGCCTCCAGACGGGCGCGGTCGGTGCCCTGCTCGAGAAGCTCCGGATTCCCCGCGGTCCAGGCGTGCCTGATCGCCCTGCCCGCCCTGACGGCGAACGCCCACATCGCGTGAATCCCCGCCGCCGGCGCGTGGACGATGCGGGAGGTGGTCAGTGTCATGCTCATGGCCCAACGGTGCGCCTCGCCGCCCGCGAATGCCACCATTCGGGTAGGGGCGAATCCGCGTGGCAGGGCTATTGTCCGGTCATGTCCCTGGTGCTCAGGCTCAGCTCCACGGCGGCGACGAGAGTCAGGTTCGCCGTCTCGGAGTTGTGGGAGACCGTGCTCAGCCTCAGGCTGCTGCAGACGGGCTCGCCGCGGCCGCATCCGCCGCCTGGGTCGCCTCGGTCCGCGAGCGCTTCGACCCGGAACGATTGAAACCGCTGCTCGCGTTGGTGCCCCCCAGCGGGTTCCGGGCCGACTGCCTGACCGGCCTCGCCCGCGGGGACGAGCCGTTCGATGTCGCCATGGACCTGATCACGCGCCTTCCCGAGGAGATGTGGAACCAGGACCTGAGGTCGCTTGGCACCACCCGGGCGCGGGCGGACGAACTGGCAAAGCTGAACGGCAGCGCAGGCCGCGAGCGCGCCGTCGAGTTGCTGAGGGAATATCACGCCTTCGCGATCGCGCCGTTCGCCAACGAGCTTCGTGGGATGGCGCTTGCCGACATCGACCGACGGTCGCACGAACTCGCCTCAGGCGGCATCTCCGAACTGTTCGCCCACCTGCACCCCGACCTTCGCCTCGGGCCGGAGGGCCTGCTCGTCGAGGGCGACCACGGCGTCGACCGGCTCCCCAAGCGGCTGCTCGACGGCGGCCTTGTCCTGGTTCCCTCCGTCTTCGTGTGGCCCGGGGTCGCCACCTACCTGCTCAACGGCTTCGCGCCGACCGTCGCCTACGCGGCGATCGGCGTCGGCAACTTCGTCAGGCGTGAGGGTCGCCACTCCAAGCCGCTGAGCGACCTGCTCGGCGCGACCCGCGCCCGGATCCTCCTCGAACTGGAACTCCCCATGACGACCACGCAGGTCGTCGGACTGCTCCGGCTGGCCCCGGCGACCGCGAACGCGCACCTGAAGACCCTCGCCGACAGCGGCCTGGCGACCGCCTACCGCGACGGTAGAGCGGTCGTCTACCGCCCCACCGCGCTGGGCGACTCGCTCGCAAGCCAGCCCTGAGGCGCCCGGTTCGGCGCCGTGCGACGGTGGTGGTTGGATGGAGAACATGTCAGCCAACCTCACCCAGCTCGAGACCGCCGACCGTGCGGCGGCCATCACCCTCCACTCGTACCGCGTCGACGTCGACGTGCGCGAGGCCGTCTCCCCGGAGGTGCCCGGCTACCCGGTCGTCGCGACCATCGAGCTGAGCGCCACCGGCGACACCTGGCTCGACTTCATCGGCGAGTCGGTCGCTGCGGTCACTGTCGACGGCGAGGCCCGCGAGGTCGACTACGACGGCGCACGGATCCGCCTGACGGGGCTCCCCGAGGGCCGCTGCACCGTCTGCGTCGAGGCGACGGCGCTGTACTCGCGCACGGGCGAGGGCCTGCACCGCTTCGTCGACCCGGCCGACGGCCAGACCTACCTCTACACCCAGTACGAGCCCGCCGACGCGCGGCGCGTTTTCCCCAACTTCGAGCAGCCCGACCTGCGCGCCCCGTTCACCTTCTCGCTGACCGGCCCCGAAGGCTGGTGGTTCGGGTCGAACCAGCCCGAGGCCTCCCGCGAGGCCGTCGCCGACGGCGTCGTCAAGGTCCAGTTCGCGCCGACCGAGGTGCTCTCCACCTACATCACCTGCCTGTGCGCCGGCCCCTACCACCGCGTCGCCGACCAGTGGGAGGGCATGGAACTGGGCCTGCTCTGCCGCCATAGCCTCGCCCGCTACCTCGACGCCGACGAACTGTTCCGGCTGACCCGCGAGGCGCTCGCCTGGTTCACCGCCAACTTCGGCCCCTACCCGTGGGGCGCCAAGTACGACCAGATCTTCGTGCCCGAGTACAACCTCGGCGCGATGGAGAACCCGGGGCTCGTCACCTTCACCGAGGCCTACCTGTTCCGCTCGCCCGCCACCCCGTACCAACTGCAGGCCCGCGCCAACACCCTTGTGCACGAGATGAGCCACATGTGGTTCGGCGACCTCGTCACCTGCCGCTGGTGGGGCGACCTGTGGCTGAAGGAGTCCTTCGCCGAGTTCATGGGCAGCCACGTCTCCGTCGAGGCCAACGGGTTTGCCGACGGCTGGGTCAACTTCGCCACCGGCCGCAAGGTCGGCGCCTACCAGGCCGACTCGATGCCCACCACGCACCCGATCGTGGCCCAGATCGACGACCTCGAGGCCGCCAAGACCAACTTCGACCGGATCACCTACTCGAAGGGCTCCGCGGCCCTGACCCAACTGGTCCACTACGTCGGCCTCGACGCGTTCCTCGCGGGCGCCCGCCGCTACTTCGCCGAACACGCCTTCTCCTCGGCGACGCTGCAGGACTTCGTCGCCGCCCTCGACGCCGAGACCGACGCCGACCTCAGCGGGTGGATCGCGGCGTGGCTGGAGAGCGCTGGCCACGACACGCTGCGCCCCGTCACCGTCGTCGACGACGAGGGCCGCGTCGCGGGCCTCACCATCGAACGGGTCAGCCCCGACTCGGCCCGCCGCCCGCACGCCACCACCGTCGGCCTCTACGAACTGCGCGACGGCAGGCTCGAACTCGCAGAACGGCAGAGCCTGACGCTGCGCGACGACGCGACCCGCGTCGACTTCGCCCGCGGCGACCTCGCGCCCGACCTGGTGCTCGTCAACGACCAGGACCACACCTTCGCGGCCGTCGCGTTGGACGAGCGTGGCCGCGAGGTGCTGCTCGGCCACATCGCCGACCTCGAACCGCTGGCCCGCGCGGTTGCCTGGACCGCGCTCTGGACCGAGCTGCGCGCAGGCGACATCACGGCCCGCCAGTTCGTCGCGGCGGTGCTCACCGCCCGCGAGAAGCAGAGCGGACTACTGACCGCGGTGCTCGGCTGGGCGCTGACCGCCGTTGCGAACTACGCGGCGGAGCCGGACGCCGCCCCGCTCGCCGAGTACTGGCGCGAGGGGGCGCGCGCGGCGCTGCTCGACGCGGAGCCCGGATCGGCCGAGCAACTGCTGTGGGCGAAGGCCTACCTGCGGGCGGCGGCGCTTGCGCCGCAGGACGTCCGCTGGCTGCTGGCCGACGACGCGGTGCCCGGCCTCGACAGGTCGCTCGACCTGACCTGGCTGGCCTGGGAGTCGCTCGCCACGCAGGGCTCGGTCACCGACACCGAACTGGACGCGGTGCTCGCCACCGACGACACCGCAGCAGGCCGGGTCGCCCGGCTGCGCTGCTGGGCGTCGCAGCCCGACCCGCTCATCAAGGCGGAGGCGTGGCGCCGTGCCCACGTCGTGGGAGGGGAGACCAACGAGAACGTCGACGCGCTGATGGCAGGCTTCAACGCGCTCGGGCAGGGCAGGCTGCGCGCCCCGTTCGCCGAGCCCTACTTCGAGAACCTCTCCCAGGTGTGGGCACGCCAGCCCATCGAGATCGCCATGCGACTGGTCCGGGCGGGCTTCCCCGACCGCGGCCACCTCGACGGGGCCGACTGGCTCGCCGCGAACCCGTCGGCGCCCCGGACGCTGCGCCGCCTCGTCATCGAGGCCGGCTACGAGGAGGGCATCGCCGCGGCCGCCCGCAGGGCGGCCAAGCCGCGCCCGGGGCTGCCGAACCTCGGCGACTGACTCAGTTCTCCAGCAGTTCGAAGACTCCGTCGAGGGTCTCGTTCGGGCGGAACGGGAACTGCTCGACGACGGCGGGCGTGGAGATGCCGGTCAGCACGAGCACCGTGTGCAGTCCCGCCTCGATGCCCGCGACGATGTCGGTGTCCATCCGGTCGCCGATCATGCCGGTGGTCTCCGAGTGCGCCTTGATCTTGTTGAGCGCCGAGCGGAACATCATCGGGTTCGGCTTGCCGACCACGTATGGCTCCTTGCCCGTCGCCTTGGTGATCAGCGCCGCGATCGCCCCGGTGGCGGGCACGATGCCGTCGAGCGCAGGGCCGGTCGCGTCGGGGTTGGTGACGATGAAGCGCGAGCCCGCGTCGATCAACCGGATGACGGTGGTGATGGACTCGAACGAGTAGGTGCGCGTCTCGCCGACCACCACGAAGTCGGGGTGCCGGTCGGTCATGATCATCCCCTTCTCGTGCAGGGCGGTGATCAGGCCGGCCTCGCCCACCACGTAGCAGGACCCGCCGGGCTTCTGCTCCGCCAGGAACTGCGCCGTGGCCATCGCGGAGGTCCAGATCCGCTCCTCGGGCACGTCGAGGCCCGCGTCGCGCAGCCGCGCAGACAGGTCGCGGGGCGTGAAACTGGAGTTGTTGGTCAGCACCAGGAAAGGCGTCTCGGTGCGGCGCCACTGCTCGATCAGTTCGGGGGCTCCGGGAAGGGCCCGGGAGTCGTGGACGAGCACGCCGTCCATGTCGGTGAGCCAGCAGGTGATGTCAGAGCGGGTGCGCATGGCCCTCACCGTAGGGCATCACCCGCGGCGGGTGGAGCGGGGCCGATGATCGGATGAGCACGCCTCGCGCCGAACCCGATAGATTGGGCCCGTGGCAGACACCGTTGAGCACGCGATCCAGACCCCTGAGCTCGAGCAGCCCTACGCGGCGCTCGGCGTCAAGGACGACGAGTACGCCCGGATCCGCGAGATCCTCGGCCGCCGCCCCACCTCCGCGGAGCTGGCCATGTACTCGGTGATGTGGTCGGAGCACTGCTCCTACAAGTCCTCGAAGGTGCACCTGAAGAAGTTCGGCGCACTGTCCCAGGAGACGCCCCGCGGCCCGCTGCTCGCGGGCATCGGTGAGAACGCGGGCGTCGTCGACATCGGACAGGGTTACGCGGTCACGTTCAAGGCGGAGTCACACAACCACCCGTCCTATGTCGAGCCCTACCAGGGCGCCGCGACCGGCGTCGGCGGCATCGTCCGCGACATCCTCGCGATGGGCGCCCGCCCGATCGGCGTGATGGACTCGCTGCGCTTCGGCCCGCTCGACGAGCCCGACACGCTGCGGGTGCTGCCCGGCGTCGTGGCGGGCGTCGGAGGCTACGGCAACTGCCTCGGGCTGCCCAACATCGGCGGCGAGGTCCAGTTCGACCCCTCCTACCTCGGCAACCCGCTCGTCAACGCGCTGTGCGTCGGCGTGCTGCGCCACGAGGACCTGCACCTCGCCCACGCAACCGGCGTCGGCAACCAGGTGATCCTGTTCGGCGCCGCGACCGGCGGCGACGGCATCGGCGGCGCGTCCATCCTCGCGTCCGAGACCTTCGACGAGACCGGCCCCGCGAAGCGCCCGAGCGTGCAGGTGGGTGACCCGTTCATGGAGAAACTGCTGATCGAGTGCACGCTCGAACTGTTCCAGGCGGGCATCGTCAACGGCATCCAGGACTTCGGCGCCGCAGGCATCTCGTGCGCCACCTCCGAGCTTGCGTCGGCCGGTGACGGCGGCATGTTCGTCAACCTCGACCTCGTCCCGTTGCGCGACCCGAACCTCGCGCCGGAGGAGATCCTGATGAGCGAGTCCCAGGAGCGCATGATGGCGGTCGTCGAGCCCGCCAACGTCGAGCGCTTCATGGAGATCTGCGCCAAGTGGGACGTGCTGGCAACGGTCGTCGGCGAGGTCATCGAGGGCGACCGGCTGATCATCCAGTGGCACGGCGAGACCATCGTCGACGTCGACCCGAAGACGGTCGCGCACGAGGGCCCCGTCTATGAGCGCCCGTACCACCGGCCCGAGTGGCTCGACGCCGTCAACGCCGACCCTGCCGAGGCGCTGCCGCGCGACAACTCCGCAGAGGGCATCCGCGCCGCGGTGCTCGGCGTGCTCGCGCACCCCAACGTCGCGGACAAGACGTGGGTCACGCAGCAGTACGACCGCTACGTGCGCGGCAACTCGATCCTGGCGCAGCCCGAGAACTCCGGCATGCTGCGCATCGACGAGGAGACCGGGCTCGGCATCGCGCTGTCTCTCGACGCCAACTCGCGCTTCTCGTACCTCAACCCGTACCTCGGGGCGCAGTTGTCGCTGGCCGAGGCGTACCGCAATGTCGCTGTGACGGGCGCGGAGCCCGTCGCGATCACCGACTGCCTCAACTTCGGTTCCCCGGAGGACCCCGAGGTGATGTGGCAGTTCTCGGAGGCCGTGATCGGCCTGGTCGACGGCTGCCGCGAGCTCGGCGTGCCCGTCACCGGCGGCAACGTCAGCCTGTACAACCAGACGGCGGCCACCCCGATCCTGCCGACGCCCACCATCGGCGTGCTCGGCGTGATCGACGACGTCGCCACCCGGATCCGCAGCGGCTTCCAGCACCCCGGAGACGCGATCTACCTGCTGGGTGAGACCCGCGAGGAACTCTCCGGCTCGATCTGGGAGGCCGTCACCGCCCCCGGCCATCTCGGCGGTGTGCCCCCGAAGGTCGACCTGGCCGCCGAGAAGGCGCTCGCCTCGGTGATGGGGGAGTGCGCCAAGCGCGGCCTGCTCACCTCCGCCCACGACGTCAGCGAGGGCGGCGTCGCCGCGACGCTCGCCGAGTCGGCCTTCCGCAACGGCGTCGGCTTCGCCGTCACGCTGGAGGGCGAGCCGACGGTCGCGCTGTTCTCCGAGTCGGCGGCCCGCGCGGTCGTGTCGCTGCCGGGCTCCTCGGTCGCCGAATTCGAGGCGCTGTGCGCCGAGCGCGGCGTCCCAGCGCAGCGGATCGGCGAGGTGACGGGCGAGTCCGAACTGGAGTTCGTCGGCCTGATCACGCTGTCGCTCGACGAGACGAAGGACGTCTGGCTCGCGCCGATCCCCTCGGCGCTGAACGCAGGCTGATAGTCGCTGGTTGAGCCATGAGGCGGCGCGGAGCGTCGCCTCATCGGTCGAAACCCCTGGCGCCCGGTGCTGTGTCTGGGCCCCCTGTCGGGCACGGGTGGTTTCGACCGATGAAGTCCGCTGACGCGGCCTTCATGGCTCAACCAGCGCAACTAGGATGACTGTCATGTCGAGTCGAAGGTGTCTCATCGTCCGCGGCGGCTGGGAGGGGCACGACCCCGTCCGGACCACCGATTCCATCCTGACCCACCTCGAGGCCTCCGGCTTCGACGTGAGCGTCGAGTCGACCACCGAGGCCTACCTCGGCGACCTGGACTCCTTCGACCTCATCGTGCAGTGCGTCACCATGTCCACGATCGCCGACGCCGAGGTCGCCGCGCTGCGGGCAGCGGTCGAGCGCGGCACCGGCCTGGTCGGCTGGCACGGCGGGATCGCCGACTCCTTCCGCGACTCGGCCGACTACAACCAACTGATCGGCGGCCTGTTCGTCGCGCACCCCGGGAAGCCGGAGGAGGACCGCGCGGGCGACGGGACGGACAACTTCGTCCGGCACACCATCGAGTTCACCGATCTGGGCCGCGAGCACCCCGTCACGGCGGGCCTCGAGGACTTCGACCTCGAGACGGAGCAGTACTGGGTCCTCACCGACGACCTCAACGACGTGCTCGCCACCACGACGCTGGCCGCCCGCCCGGGCGACCCGTGGAGCAGGCCGGTCACCTGCCCCGCAGTCTGGACCAGGGCCTGGGGCAAGGGGCGCATCGTCGTCGCCACCCCTGGGCACCGACTCGAGGACGTCGAGGACGCCAACGTGCGCCAGATCATCGAGAGGGGCATCGCGTGGGCGAGCCGTTGAGGGTAGGCATCGTCGGGCTGGGCAACATCCTTGGCCAGTACCTTGAGATGTTCTCCGCGCTGCCGGACGTCACCGTCGTCGCGGTCGCCGACCTCGACGCGGCGCGCGCGGCCGCCGTCGCCTCCGATCTGGGCGCCACGCAGGGCTCCGCAGCCAGGGCCGTCACGCTCGAGGACCTGCTGGCGGCCGACGACGTCGACGTCGTGCTGAACCTCACCACCCCATCCGCGCACGCGCGGGTCGCGCTGGCCGCCATCGCTGCGGGCAAGCCCGTCTACGGCGAGAAGCCGCTCGCGGCGACCATGACCGAGGCGACCGAGGTGATGCGCGCCGCCGAGGAACGCGGGGTCGACGTGCTGTGCGCGCCGGACACGGTGCTCGGCGTCGGGATCCAGACCGCCAGGAAGGCCATCGACGACGGCCTGATCGGCGAACCCATCGCCGCCACCGCGACCATGGTCACCCCCGGACACGAGGCCTGGCACCCGAATCCCGACTTCTACTATCTGCCGGGCGGCGGGCCGCTGATGGACATGGGGCCCTACTACGTCACGGCGCTCGTGCACCTGCTCGGCCCCGTCGTCTCGGTCGTCGGGGTCGGGTCCCGCAGTCGCTCGGAGCGCACCATCGCCTCCGGCCCTCGCGCGGGCCAGTCGTTCCCCGTCGAGGTCGACACGCACGTCACCGGCGTGCTGCGCCACGCCTCGGGCGCCGTCTCAACGCTCGTGATGAGCTTCGACGCCGTCGCGACGGCCGCGTCGCACCTGGAGGTGCACGGCACCGCGGGCAGCCTCGCCGTGCCCGACCCGAACCAGTTCGACGGCGAGGTCCGGCTCGCGCCGCTCGGCGGGGACGGTTTCGCGCCGGTCACCCCATCGGCAGGCTACGTGGAGGCGGGACGCGGCATCGGCCTGTACGACTGGGCCGAGAACCGGCCCCGTTCGGCGCGCGTCTCGGGCGAGGTCGGGCTGCACGTGCTGGAGATCATGGAGTCGCTCCTGAACAGCGAGGGTCGCACCGTCGACCTCGTCACCACCGCCGAGCGACCCGACCCTGTGCCCCTGACGATGTGTCGCTGAGCGCCGCTCAGGCGGCGAGGAGATCGTCGAGTTCGGCCGCGAAGTCCCAGGCGGCCTCGACGTCCTCCATGGTGGCGCCCGGGCGCTTCTCCGAGCCGTACTCCGTCGCGTTGCGCACCAGGCGCAGCCACTCGAAGCCAGCCGGGTCGAAGCCCTTCAGGAGCTTCTGGGCGGCCTGCGCGGTCGCGGCGTGCGAGCCGGCGCTCTTGGCCCGGAAGCCGTGCTCCAGCAGCAGCGCCGTCAACTGCTTGCGGATCGCGTCGTAGGCAAGCGAGAACGCCCCAGCCACGTCCGTGTGGCCGATCATCCGGGAACTGGCGAGGTGCGCCCTCGCCTGGTCGCGCAGCACCTGGGCCTGCACCGGGTCGGCCGCCACCGTCTCGATGCGACGCTCCTTGATGAGCTCGGCCAGGTCGTCTCGTACCGCCATGGCCCGAGACTACGGGACCGCCAGCGCGACGAGGGGCGACTTCCTGACGGTGCGGGTGAAGCCCTGCGTCGGGTCGGCCCATTCGGCGGGGGAGAGGACCGTGAGGTTGACGTCGCGGCGCAGCGCCGAGGTCGCCTCGGCCTGGAGCCGGGCGGCGGTGCGCCTGGCCACGTCGCCGATCAGCAGCACGTCCACGTCCTCGGGGAAGGGCCCCGGCTCGCCGAGCCTACGAGCGGCCCACGAGCCGTAGACGAAGGCCTCGTCGAGACCCTTGACCCCACTCAGCAGCCCCGGCAGCACCGCGGACGGTCCATAGCTGAGCGTGAGCAGTTCCGTCAGGGCCGGCGCCAGCGGATGCGCCGGTTCCGCGGAGACGAGGCGGGCCCTGCCGATCCGGCGCTCGCGCAAGAGCCCCGCCTCCGAGAGCCGTCCCACCTCGGTGTGCACGGTGGTCAGCCCCGAGCCGAGCAGGGTCGCGAGGTCGGTGAGCGTCGATTCCCGCCCGGGATGCAGGAACAGCTCGGCAAGCAGTTCGCCCTGCAGGTCGGAGCGAAGCAGCGGTGCCAGCAGCGGCGGACGGTTCTTCATATAGACAGAATACAACTTCGGTTTATCCGAAGAAGCGAGTGGCGATCAAGCGCGGTTCTCAGGCGGTCAGCAGCATCGCGATCACCGCGACCGCGATCACCGCGTAGCCGACGAACGACCACACGAAGGCCCGCGGTCTGGCGGACTGAGGGAACGCCCACGGCAGCGCGAGCGCCGTCAGCAGGCCGAAGATCAGGCAGGCGAAGGTCCCGAAGATCAGCACATATCCGTGCGGGTCGGGACCGAAGTGGAGCCGACTCACGATGACGCTGATGAGCACCCACAGGAACGGCACTCCGACGACCACTGTGAGGACCACCCCGACGATGCGCGAGGCGGGCCACTTGGTCGGTGACAACGGTTCGTTCATACCCAAGCCTGACACAGGCAGGGTTCTCCGCTGGCCGCTCAACGGACCGCCGTCACGAAAGGAATCCCGCGCCCACCGTCCGGTTGGTCGGCTCGTCCACCAGGATCAGCGAGCCCATCTCGCGGTTGCGCTGATACTCGTCCATGAACAGCGGGCGGGTGCAGCGCATCCGGACCCGGCCGATCTCGTTGAGTTGGAGCGAGTCGACCGTGTCGTCGCGGTGGAGGGTGTTGATGTCGATGCGGTAGAGCACCTCCCGGATCTTGACCCGTGCCCACGTCGTGGTGTGTTTCACCGCGAAGGTCCTTCCTGCGCTCAGGCTCGAGCCCTCGTCCATCCAGCACACCCGAAGGTCCAGGTCCTGCACCGCCTCCGCCGGGTTGTTGGGGCGGACGAGGAGGTCGCCTCGAGAGATGTCCAACTCGTCGGCCAGTCGCACCACGACGGACATGGGCGGAAACGCCTTCTGCAGCGGCCCGGAGGGGCCGTCGATCGCGGCGATGGTGCTGGTGAACCCGCTCGGCAGCACCATCACCTCGTCGCCCACCTTCATCACCCCGCTCGACACGGAACCCGCGTACCCGCGGTAGTCCCTGACCCGCGACTGCTGCGGCCGGATGACGTACTGGACGGGGAACCTCACGTCTGTGAGGTTGCGGTCGCTGGCGACGTGGAGATTCTCCAGGTGGTAGAGCAGGGACGGCCCGTCGTACCACTCCATGTTCGCGCTGTGCCGCGCGACGTTGTCCCCGAGCAGCGCCGACAGCGGGATGAACGTCAGGTCGGTCACGTTGAGTCGCGTCGCGAACGAGGAGAACTCGTCGACGACCCGTTGATAGGCCTCCGGGGAGAAGTCCACCAGGTCCATCTTGTTGACGCAGACCACGAGGTGGCGAACCCCAAGCAGGGTGGTGAGGAAGGCGTGCCTGCGGCCCTGCTCGCTCAGCCCCTTGCGCGCGTCGACCAGGATCAACGCGGCATCCGCTGTCGACGCCCCCGTGACCATGTTGCGCGTGTACTGCGGGTGCCCGGGCGTGTCCGCGATGATGAATTTGCGACGCGGCGTCGAGAAGTAGCGGTAGGCGACGTCGATCGTGATGCCCTGTTCCCGCTCGGCCCGGAGACCGTCGGTCAACAGGGCGAGGTCGACGTAGTCGTCGCCGCGCTGGCGCGACACCCGCTCGACGGCCTCGTACTGGTCGAGGAAGATCGACTTCGAGTCGTACAGCAGGCGCCCGATCAGGGTCGACTTGCCGTCGTCGACGCTTCCCGCCGTTGCGAACCGCAGCAATGAGCGTCCCATCAGAAGTACCCCTCCTTCTTGCGGTCCTCCATGGCGGCCTCGCTGACGCGGTCGTCGCCACGCGTCGCGCCGCGTTCCGTCAGGCGGGTGGCGGCGATCTCGGCGAGGATCCGGTCGTTGGTGTCGGCCTCGGACCTGACGGCGGCCGTCAGGTTCGCGTCGCCCATCGTCCGGTACCTGACCGATTTCCTCAGCACCTGCTCGCCGTCGCGGACGGGCACGAAATCGTTGACGGCGTAGAGCATCGAGTCGCGTTCCACGACGTCGCGCTCCGCCGCGTAGTACAGGCTGGGGAGGGGCAGTTCCTCCCGGGCGATGTAGGACCACGTGTCGAGTTCGGTCCAGTTGGACAGCGGGAAGACCCGGATCGACTCGCCCGGGTGAACCCGACCGTTGTACAGCCGCCACAGTTCGGGGCGCTGGTTCTTCGGGTCCCACTGGCCGAAGTCGTCGCGGAACGAGAAGACCCGTTCCTTGGCCCGTGCCTTCTCCTCGTCGCGTCGCGCCCCGCCGAACAGTGCGTCGATGCCGTGCTCCTCCGCGGCCCTCAACAGGACGGGGGTCTGGATCCGGTTGCGCGAGCCGTTCGGCTCCTCCCGGACGAAACCCTCCGAGATGGCATCAGGCACCGAGGCGACGATCAGTTGCACCTCCAGGCGGGCGATCCATCTGTCGCGGAAGTCGATCACCTCGGGGAAGTTCAGCCCGGTGTCGACGTGCATGAACGGGAACGGGATGCGCGAAGGCTGGAACGCCTTCCTGGCCAGTTCGCTCATCACCACGGAGTCCTTCCCGCCCGAGAAAAGCAGGCAGGGATGCCGCATCTCGGCAGCGACCTCACGGAAGATGTGGATGGCCTCTGCCTCCAACTCCTTCAGATGCCCAAGCAGGTACTTCGTCATGCCAGCCCCCCGACGTGTTCCAGATGCATCAGCAGCGTTCCTGCGATCTCCCGCCTGCACACCAGAAGGTCTGGCAACCAGGGATCGGGGCAGTTGTAGACAAGGTCCGATCCGTCCAGGCGGCTGGTGTGGAGGCCCGCGCCGCGCGCCACCGCGACCGGCGCTGCGGAGTCCCACTCGTACTGCCCGCCCGCGTGCAGGTAGACGTCGACTTCGCCGGTCACGACCGCCATCACCTTCACCCCCGCCGATCCCATCGGCACGAACTCAAGCGGGACCTCGGCGGCGAGGGCGTCGAGGATCTTCGGCGGCCGGGTGCGGCTGACAGCCACCCGGAGGGTGCCGCCGTGTTCGCCGGTCGGGCGCGTGCCCGTCGCGGAGGTGAGGACCTGGTCCCGCGCGGGAAGGGCCACGGCTCCGAGTCGCAGCCCGTGCGCGCGTTCCCACAGCGCCACATGGACCGCAAAGTCATCGCGCCACCCACCGTCGGGCGTCCGTTCGGCGAACTCGCGGCTCCCGTCGAGCGGGTCGATGATCCAGACCCGGTCCGCGGTGAGGCGGACCGCGTCGTCGGGGGACTCCTCGGACAGGACGGCATCGTCCGGGCGTTCCCGTGCAAGGCGCTCCAGGAGGTATCCGTTGGCGCGGAGGTCGCCCTCTGCCACCAGCCCATCCCCGCGCAGCGCCAACAACATGTCGCCTGCTCCTCGGGCGAGCGATTCTGCCAGGGCGAGGTCATCGGGATGGGTCATGGCGTGCCTTTCTGCAGTTCGGCGGCGATCAGGTCGGCGGCCTCGGCGGCCGTGCATGTGGTCGTGTCGATCACGATCTCGGCTCGCGCGGGAGCCTCGTACGGAGAGGAGATCCCCGTGAAGTGCGTGACATCGCCGGCGCGTGCCCGGGCGTAGAGACCCTTCCGGTCTCGCGCCTCGCATGCCTCAAGCGGCGTGGACACCCAGACCTCGATGAACTCGGCCCCGGCCTCCTCCGTCATGGCCCGCGCCTCGGAACGCAACTCCGCGAAGGGTGCGATCAGGGCGGTGATCGCGACGCCACCGGCACCCGCCAGCAGCGATGCGACCCAACTGACGCGCCTCACGTTGGCGGCCCGGGCCGCCTCATCGAAGCCGAGATCCGGCGAGAGTCGACGGCGCACCTCGTCGCCGTCGAGCAGCGTGACGGGGCGCGGATCGTCGGTCGCCAGCCGGTCGCGCAGGGCCTTCGCGATGGTGGATTTTCCCGCCCCGGAGTAGCCGGTGAGGAACACCACGGCGCCGCCCCTGCCCCGGCCGGGCGTCGCCTCGGAGCCGACGAGCAGATGACGGCGGATCCCGAATGCCTCAGCCAACTGGGCGGGCGGCGGGTGTTCCGCGCTGAACAGGTCGGCGGGCGACGGGCTTGGCCAGGGAATCGGTATGACTCGATGGTTCGTTCCTGCAAATCCCTGGGCCGCCCGCCTCGTCAGCCCGACAAGGGATCGCCCGTGGCGACCGCGGTCGGCGCAGGCGAACCAGGCAACCGCCCCTGCGTCCTGGATCGCAGTGCCGATCTGCTCCCACTCGGAGGGCTCCGGCGCGCCGAGGATCACGATGGCGAGGTCAGCCTCGAGGACGGAGGGTGGCTCGGGCTCGACCAGCCTGACGGGTTGCCCATGGACCACTCCGTCGACGACCGATGCCTGGAGCAGCGGCGTCCCCTCCGGGTCACGGATCACCACACAGGAGGCCGTCCCGATGGCGGTGCGGCCAGCGGCGGTCAGTCGAAGGGGCCCGCTCAGGAGGCCCCGTTGCCACAGATCCACCCGGTCGAGGTCGGCGCCGGTCACCACGATCGAGGGCAGCCCTGTCAGCGTCGCCCAATCCGGTTCAATCATGCCCGACCCCTTCCATGAGCGTTCGCGTCGGCGGCCCTGGTCCCCCTGAACCGCCTCTTCAGCACCATCCAGGTCAGGGGCCCGAGCACCGCAGCGGCCCCTGTGAGGATGAGCACCAGCGCGCTGGAGACGCCGATCAGTTTGAGGCCTGAGGCCATCAGCAGGATCGCCAACGCCCGCCGGATCAGGCCTCCGGGGGCCCGGGATGAGACCTGGGCGCCGAGGAATGCGCCGGGGATGGCCCCGACCAGAAGGGACCCCGTGAGCGCGAACGACACCTCTCCGAACAGGAGGTGGCCCAAGGAGGCCGACGCGACAAGTGGGATGGCCTGCACGAGATCGGTCCCGACCAGTTGTGAGGGCTTGAGTCCCGGATAGATCAGCAGCAGCACCGTCAGCACCAGCGATCCGGCTCCGACCGACGTCATGCCCACCAGCAGGCCTGCCACGGCGCCGAGCAGGGCGGTGGGGAGGGGGCGGACCACGATTCTCGGGCGCTTGGGCTCGGCGGGTCCCTCGCCGAGCGGGCTGTGATGGCGGACCATCGTCGACCAGGCGCGGGCGATGAGCCCGCCCGAGGTGATCAGCAACGCGACCCCCAGCATCCGCAGCAACAGGTCCTCAAACCCGGGCACCCCGCGCATCCGGTCGACCAGCAGGGCGCCGACGAAGGCGGCGGGCACCGAACCGACGCACAGCCACAGCACCAGGCGAAGGTGGGCGGTCCGCCGCACGAGGTGCACGATCGCCCCGGCGGGCTTCATGAACAGGCTCGTCACGACATCTGAGGAGATGGCCGTCAGCGGGTTGACGCCGAAGAGGAAGACGAGCGTCGGCGTCATCAGGGCACCGCCCCCCATGCCGGTGAGACCGACCAGGAAGCCGATCGCGAGTCCCGCGGCCACGATGGCCGGATCGATGCCGGTCATGCGCGGTGCTCCGGGAGCAGGCCGATGGCGCGGAGGACCCGCTCGGAGGCGTGACCGTCGTCGAAGGGACAGAAGGTCCGCACGAACCACGCGTACCGGTCGGCGGAGTCGGCGGCGGCGAGTTCCGCAGAACGAAGGTGGTCGATCAGTTCGTCGGTTGTCGAGGACATCGGCCCCGGCGCCCAGTCCTCATATGTGAAGTACATCCGGCGCAGGGCGCCGCGGTAGTGCTCGAGATCCGGCACGTACAGGTAGATGGGCTTGCGCGTCACGGCGAAGTCGAACACCGCGGAGGAGTAGTCGGAGATCATCTCATCCGCGGCCAGGTAGAGATCCGAGATATCCGGCCAGCCGCTGACGTCGATGATGCCCGGCAGCGAAGGTGCCTCGGCGAGCACGTTCTTGTGGGCGCGGAACAGGAAGCTGACCTCGGGAAGCGCCGACGCGATCGCCTCCCAGTCGGGCACGACGGAGTGGCGCAGTCGCCCGTCCGTGGTCGTGTCGTCGTCGCGCCACGTCGGGGCGTAGAGCACGACGCGCCGCCCGGCAGGGATCCCCAGCAGCCCGCGGACCTCCGTCCGTCTGGCATCCCCGGGGTCGACGAGGAGGTCGTTTCTAGGGGAGCCCGTCTCGAGCACCGGTCCGTCGAACCGGAACGCGGCGCGGAAGATCGGGGTGATGATGGGCGCGGGCGAGACCAGGTAGTCCCACTTCGCGAGATCCCTCGCGGTCCTCCTGGCGTGGGCCCTTGCACCCGGGTAGCCCTGCTTGTCGTCGTCGAACCCGATCGCCTTGAGCGGGGTTCCGTGCCAACACTGCACGTACCTGACCCGCGGGCTGGAGAGGTAGTGCCTGGTGACGATGTCGTTGGTGAAGAGGTAGTCGCTGCTGACCAGCCGGGCGAAGTGACCCGGGGAGTGTCGCGCGACCACCCGGACGTCCGCCGGGAACCCGGAGCCTCCAGATGACACCCAGGCGCGTCGGAGGCCGGGTGCTCGCGTGGCGAGCGCCTGCGACAGCGCCCGGGGGGAATCCATGTAGCGCCCCCATGCCTCGAACAGTGCCGTCGCCATGCTCATCCCCGCCTTGGCAGCAGCGAACGCAGGGCGCCGAGGTGGAGGTCGCCGCGGTATCTCCACATCAGGGCCGCGTAGCAGCCACCCCCGACGACCAGGAGCCCAAGGAGTGCCCATCCGGTCGTCATGCCGAGCAGGGCAAGAACGAGGCCAGGCACCCCGAAACAGGTGAGCGCCGCCATCGCGGAGATGGCCGAGGCCCGCGACAGCGGGTCGAGCCCCAGGTGTCTGCGCGCCTGGATGTATCCCAGGACCGACTTCGCCGTCACCGATGCGCACCACGCCACCGCTGCGCCGAGGATGCCGATGGTCGGGATCAGGAGCACACACCCGATGACGTCGACAGTGAGCGCCACGAGGGCATTGCTCAGGCTCAGCCAACTGCGCCCGGCCATCAGGAGAATGGTGTCGACAGGACCGGAGGCGACCCCCACCATCATCGCCAGCGCCATCACGGCGACAACCGCGACGCCCTCCGATTCGAAGCCCGGGCCGAAGATCCTGAGGTACACCGGCGCCATGGTCGCGGCCACCAGGTAGAGGGGCCAGGCGATGATGATGTTCCACGCCGTCGTGATCCGGAACACCTGCGCGAGGGCCGAGCCCTCCTTCGTCGCCAGGAGGTGCGTGAACCGCGGCTGCGCGACCTGGGCGATCGCCTGGGCGCCCAGTTGCCCGAGGGGAACGAACCTGGTGGCCGCGGTGTAGACGGCTGCGGCGGCGGGCGACAGGAGGGCCCCGATCAGGATGATGTCCAGGCGCTGCACGATCAGTTGCGCCACCTGTGCGATGCTGCGCGGCGCCGTGAAGCGCCAGAACTCGCGCACGGCCCCCGGTGCCGGGTCGACGGGGCCGGGTGGCATGGCCCGTCGCACCACGCGGGTCAGGCCGAGCACGGCGACCGGCGCGAGCAGCACCGCAGGGGCGACCCACGCGACGCTCAGCGCCGTCACGTCGAGCGCCGCCCAGGCGCAGGCGGCGACCATGGCGAGTTGGAGCAGCGACCTGGCGACCTTGTCGATCACGACCGTCTGCCGGATGTTGGCGAAGGCCCTGCTTGCGCCGAGGGCCCAGTTGCCGAGCGCCGTCCACACGATCGCCGCGGCGAACACCCTGATCGCGGGGACTCCGGGGTCGGCAGGCAGGCCGAGCGCGCCCGCCAATGGAGCGGCGCCCCACCACAGGGCGACCGTGGCGACGAGGCTGACCCAGAGCGTCACGAAGGCGGTGTTGCGGAGGCAGGCGCGCGCCCAGTTCCACCGCTGTTCGGCCACATGGCGCAGCAGGAATCTCCCCAACCCGGTGTCGATGCCGAGGCCCACCAGGGCGAGCACGATCAGAAACAGCGACGTCACGCTGAAGATCACCCCGGCATCTGTCTTCGAGTAGAACTGGGTGATGACGACGACGACGGCGAAGTTGGCCGCCGCTGCGACGCCCGCGCCCGCGAGCGAGGCGGTCCCGCCACGGGCGATCCGCTCAAGTTGACGGCTCGCGACGCTCATCTGGGCTCCCGTGCCCCAGGGGTCTGCCCATCCGCGGGCCTTGGCACAAGGACGATGCCGAGCAGCGACTCGCCCCACCCGGCCTCCGCCTGGTCAGGGGAGGGAGCCTCGACGACGACGCGGTCGGCGATGTCGGCCAACGCCTTGGCCGCGTAACTGGACTGCCCTGTGGCTGCCAGGAGGACCACGTCCGCCCGCAGGAGCAACTCGTCCACGATCGCCGACATCCTGGGCGACAACAGCAGATCCTCCATCGAGGCGATGTCGCCCGGGGCGATGGACGTGACCATCTCATCGAGATCCGGAACCGGTCGCGAACCGGCAAGCAGGTCGGGCAGGCCTGCCACGGATGGGACCTTGGAGGCACCCGCAACGTCCACGATCACGCTGCGGTGTTCGGTGGCCGCGATCGCGACGGCCAGCGCATCCGCCGTCACGGGCGGGGCCTCGGTTGCGGAGACGATCAGGATCACGAACGGACGACGCCGTTCGGTGGTGAGGATCGCGAGCGCGGTGGTGCGGGCCGCCTGCGACGGGGGAGTGGTCGCCGCGAGGTCCTCGTCCGTGAGGGCACCCAGGACGCGCGGGGCCCGGACGATCGCCCTGCCGTGTGCCTGCCTGCGCAGCAGCGCGACGGCCGCCCCGGCGGCGAGCCCTGCCAGCCCGCCCAGCGCTGCCAGGACGGGCCAGAACCGCCAGAGCGGTGCCGCCTCCGACGCCGCTGGGCTGACGATCTGGCCGGGGGAGAAGGGGCCAGCACGCAACTGCGCGACGCGCGACTGCAGCGACACGATCTGTGTGTTGACGCTGTCGATCTGCGATTGCAGCGTGGCGACCTCGCTCGCGCCGGCGGTCGCGAGCGCGCCCGTGAGGCTGGTGCGTTCCTTCTGACGCTCCGCGATCTCGGTCTCAAGGCTGTCGATCTGAGCGTTCGACTGCGTCATGGCCCGGTCCTTGCGTGCAAGCAGGAACTGCTCGGCGAAGGCCTGCGACAGCGTGACGGCGGCCTCCGCGCGCCGGGTGCTGACGGAGATCTCCATCAGCTGGGTGTTGGTGGGGACGTCGACCGTCAGAGCCGAGTGCAGGACGTCCGGGGTGAGGGCGGTGCCCGTCTTGGCGATGACGCGCGAGATCACGTCGGAGGAACCGACCAGTTGGGCCTCGGTGCCGAGGTTGGTGAGGTTGTCGCCGCGGGTGCTCGTAGAGAACGGGTTACCGTCCAACGGGTCGATCAGGATCGTGGTGGTGGCCGTCGCGGAGGGTGGGCGGAGAAGGCCGAGGGTCGCGCCGAGGAGCGCGCCGAGCACCGCGAGTACCACGGTGACAAGCAGTCGGGCGCGGCGGTGGGAGGGTGAATGATGCCAGGCTGCCGTAGCCATTTCTGCCCCCCCGAGCTGCCGGGGTGTGATGCCCCGGGCATCTCAGGACACTACCACAGGGCCTCTCGTTTGGTCAGTGCGCTGAGGGCCCCGATCCATGACTGGATCGGGGCCCTCATCCGGAGGCGTCAGGCCTTCGGGAACGTCGGCGACATCTTGAGCGCGGCGGCGAAGTCGAGGTTCTTCTGCCCGCCCGTCAGGTTGTAGCTGTCATCGGTGTTGAGCGTCGTGTCGAAGTAGGTCATGGCGATGCCGCCGGTGGCCTGGATCTCCTTGTACGTGGTCTCGAGCCAGTGCGGGAAGTCCTTCGACGCCGCGTCGGTCAGGCCGGTCTCAGCGAGACCCCAGGCAACGCCCTTGCTCTTGGCCCAGGCGGAGACCTTGTCGAAGTAGTCCTCCTTCAGGCTCTCCTCCCCGGTGCGGAACTTGCCGTTCTTCCAGGTCGCGTAGAAGCAGTAGATGTCGAAGCCCGCGATGTCGACGGTCGTGTTGGGCCAGATGTTCTCGATGCGGTACTGGGTCTGGCCGTACCACTGGTTCCAGCCGGTCAGCACGACGGTGAACGCGACGTTCGGGGCGCCGTTACGCACGATCGGGCCGAGTCGTTCCTGCATCTTCTTCCAGTCCTCGATCGGACCGTCGCCCTCAGGCTCGTGATGGAAGGCGACCCAGACCGGGCCCTTGATGGTGGCCAACTTGGCGGTCAGATCCCTGGTCCAGGCGTCGCCCTTGCCCGCGGCCATCTCGGCCCAGGAGTAGGGCAGCTTGAAGCTGATCCAGGGGATGCGGCCAGCGGCGACATCGGCCTTCGCGGTCGCGACGGCCGCGTCGACCTTCGCGCCGTTCCAGTACGTGCGACGCACGCCGAGGCGCTGGCCGAGGCTCGCCTCGAGCGCGGAGGGCTCGGTGTTGGAGCCGTGCGCAGCGCCGACGAGCGGGGCGCACTTGCCGACGCCGCGCTGGTTCAGGCGGCAGCCGTCGGAGAGGGTGTAGCCCGGGGTCTCGGGGACGACGACCGTCGGGGTCTTGGCGACAAGGGTCACGTCGTCCACGATGAAGTCCCTTCCGGGGCTGACCTTCCAGGCCAGCACGTTCAGGTCGAGGTCGGAGGCCTGGGTGGTGGTGAACGTCAGCGACACCGACTGCCAGGTGTTGGCCGCCGTCACGTAGAACGTGGACGCGTGGGAAACGGTCTTGCCGGTGCCGCTCTCGCGGACCCTGAGCTGGCCGTTGAGGTTGGCCTGGTTGCTGCGCACGCGCGCCGTGGCGGTATAGGTCACCGCAGCCTTGCCGCCGCGCACCGTGTTGGTGGCGTCGTTGAGGGCGACAGTCGCGTTGCTCGACTTCGCCCTGACGAGGGCTGCGGGGTTGGAGGAGACGGAGGTGGTGCCAAGCGTGGAGACGGAGGTATCGACCTTCCATCCCGTCGTTGCGCTTGAGAACGACGGATTCTGGACGAGGTTGGTTGAGTCGGCGAGGGCCGGGCTGATGGGCAGCGAGGCGATCGTCAGACCCGCGGCCAGGCACGCGACGGCGGCGAAGCGTGCGGTCTTGAGGGGGCGAATCATAGCGAATCTTTCGGGTCGGGTGTGGGATCCGCGATGAGCGTGAGCTTTTTTACTGAGAAATCCTAATTATTCTCAGCTTGCCTCGTGTGAACCTGAGAAATAGCGCAGTCGGAGCGCGATTGTTCCTCCGAAAATGTCTCTCGCCTCGGCGTGTCGCGGGGTCTAGACTGGTGCGTGCCAGCGCTCATCGGGGGAGGGTGCGTCATGAACAGGTTGCCAACAGTGATTGCCGCAGGCATCGGCGTCATCGCGTTGATGAGCGGATGCAGCGGTCCTTCGCCGGCCGTGTCGCCGACGCAGGCGGCCACCACCCAGTCACCCCGCGCCACCGGCACACCGGCGGGCGGCGCCACGCCGACGCCCTCACTCCCGTCGCCGACTGCCGTCCCTGCCAAGCCGACAAGCGCCGCCCCAAGCGTCGCGCCCAGCGTCGTGCCGACGCCGGCGCAGCAGGGCACGCCGAAGGACGTCGTCTCCACGATCCCCGGACCCCTGCCCGAGGACGTCACCGACGCGTCGCCGCCGGCGCCCATCGAGCCGGATCCGTCCTGTGCCATCACCCAGGCCGACATCGACCCGCTCTACGGCGCGTTCGACAGGGTGGTCAATGCGGTCGGGCGCGAGGACCAGGGCGACTACACGGGCGCGCTGGTCGACATGGTCGTCGACCTTCGCGCCGAGTCCGATCGCTGCGCGCTTCCGGAGAAGGTCGCGACCATGGAGGGGCTCGCACGCTCCATCGACAGCGCAGCCCAGGCCGGAAACGCCGACCTCGACGCCATCAACCGGTTCCGTCAGGTCGGCAACGAGTGGTTGGCCGCGCTCGGCCTGAGGCCCTCACTGCTGAGCTGAGCTCAACTGGCCAGCCGATCACGGACGGTGCCGCCCGCGATGGAGGCACATGTGGCGACGCCCTGCGCGTAGCGGGGCAGCAGGCGCCGCGGGGACTGCGCGACCCGGGCCACCCATTCAAGGCCGGGGCGCCGCAGCAGCCTCGGTGCGCGGGCCTCTGCGCCTGCCAGGAAGCCGAACCAGCCCCCGCACGTGATCACCAGGCAGGCGGGAAGCCGGTCGCGGAACTCATTGACCCACATCATCTCCTTGGGGGCGCCCAGGCCGAGGATCAGCACGTCGGGCTGTGCCCCGGTCAGGCCGTCCAGCACCGGCTGCCACGGGTCGTGGAAGCCGTGCGTGACCAGGACCGGCTCTCCGACCGCGGTGGCCTCGAGGGCATCGGCCGCGGCCTCCACCACGTCTGGCTCGCCACCCACCAGCGCCAACCGCGCCGGCCGTCCGAGGAGTTGCCCCACCTCGGCGATCACGTCCCAACCTGCATCGGTGGTGGGGGTCCGCTCGATCCGAACCGCCCCCGCCAGCCTCGCGAGGAGGACGACGGAGCCCCCGTCCGCGCAGACCAGTTCGGCGTCGTTCATCTCGTCGACGAAGGCATCGTCATGGCGCGCGTTCAGGCCTCCTACGTGCAGCGCATAGAAGCGCTGCGCCACACGTGGGTCAAGGGCCAGGGAGGCGGCGGTGTGCACCGCCTCCCAGTACCCGAGATCTGCGACCGTGAACGGCCCGACCCTGACCCCGCCGATCATTGCGCCTGCAGTGCCAGGCCGTAAAGAACCGCCCTGCTCACGCTGCCCGAGAGGGCGACGTTGAGCGGACCGAACGATCCTGCCGACACGTACCCGGCGTCCGAGGACCAGGCAAGGATCGCGCCGTTGGGCGTGCCTGCCGAGTTGCTGCGCGCTGTCAGTTGCGCAGGCAGGGTCGCCGTGACGACGGCATTTGCCTTCGTCCCGAGGTAGAACACCGGCGTCGCCGCCCCTTGGAGACTCAGCGTCGGGGTGGGCACGCTCGAGAGCGCGCTTCCGGCGGACTCGGCGGAGTCGACGATGGCGATCCCGGCCGTGTTCGACCGGTAGGCCATCACCGTCAGGTCGCCCTTGGAGTACGCCGACACGGGGACCGCCACGGTGGCGCCCGGATCGGACGCGGCTGCGATCTTCGTCCAGGCGCGGACCGCGATGCCGCTGCCGTCGGTCGCCCTGACCTGCGTCCAGCCCGCGGGCGCCGTGACCGTTGCGTTGGAGTTGATGGTCAGGAACAGCAGCAGTCGGTCGCCTGCCTGTGCGTTCGCCGGGATCTTGACCTGGTGCGTCAGCAGGTTGCCGTTCGCCGAGGTAGCCGCCACGAACTCGACCGTCGCCTCGCTCGCGTCCAGGCTCTGCTGGGAGGACGTCGCCGCCCCGTCGTTGTCGGTCACCGTCAGCGTGACGACGTGGTTGCCTGGGGCGAAGGTGTGCGTCGCCGTCGCGCCGGTGGCGGTGGTCCCGTCCCCGAAGTCCCATGCAAGGCTGGCAAGAGTGCCGTCCGGATCGCTCGATCCGCTGCCGTCGAAGGTGCAGTCGAGTTGGGTGCACGAGTACTCGAAGGAGGACACCGGTGGCTTGTTGACCCGGGTGACGCTCACCGGCACCGTGACGGTGGCCGTCTGGGCGTCTGCTGTGGTGATGGTCAGCTTCACCTGGAAGGTCGCGTCGCTGCCGTACTCGTGGGTCGGCTTCACGCCGGTGCCCGCAGGGGTGCCGTCGCCGAAGTCCCACGCGTAGCTCGCGATGGTTCCGCCGGGCGCCGTGGATCCCGAGGCGTCGAACGTGCAACTGCGTGAGGTGCAGTCGGCGGTGAAGGCGGCCGTCGGAGGAAGACCCGCGCCCTGGCCTGCCCCGTCCTGGTACAGGAACAGCGTGCGTGCCGACCAGTTGATGCCGTCGATCTGCGGGCCGGAAACGGCCGCGGCCGTTCCGGCGACCGGGCTGCCCGAACGTGCCCCCTGTTGCCAGTCGATGGCGTGCAGAACACCGTCCGCGGTGGCCCAGTACAGAGTGTCGCCACCGAGGAACATGCCCTTCACCTTGGAGAAGTCGATGCCCGAGACATTGCCGGAGGCCGTCTTGCGCAGCGCGCCGACGATGTCGCTCTCGAGATTGACGTAGCGGTAGAACAGCGTCGAGTTGTTGTTGATCGTGTAGTAGATGCGGCCGGAGTCGTAGAACATGCCGGTCATCGCGGCCACGTCGCTTCGCCAGTTCTGCAGCACCACCAACTGGTCCTGTCCGTCGACGTTGACGGGGCTACCGAAGGTCGAGCCGTCGAAGTCGCGCCGTGTCAGGGAGCCGTCGGAGGTGCCGAGGTACACCTGCCCGTTGACCATGAATGCGCCCCGGGTCGACCCCCAGGCGATCCCTCCGTCGGGCGTGGGCGATGTCGTTCCCGCGGTCGTTCCGTCGAAGGAGCGCCGCACGATCTGCGGCTGGGTGCCGCCGCTGAGCGGGCCGGCCGCGAAGACATTGTTGGGGAACGGCGCCGTCGTGTACGCGGGCACCTGCTTGCCCGCCGCCGGGAACATGGCGATCCTGGCGTGGTACTCGTAGTTGCCGATCCGGTCGGTGTCGGAGACCGCCCACAACCCCTGAGAGGTGTTGAGCAGGTCGAACACCCCGATGCCGCGGTCGCGCGTCGGGTTCCAACTGAACGGCACGCCGTTGAGCGGGTTGAGGGCCGCGATCCCTGGACGCGACACGGCGCCCTGGCCCGCGCGGTCGCCTGCGTACGGGTTGTTCCACCACCGCTGATGTCCGCCGATGTAGACGGCGGTGTCGGTCACCTCGACCGCATAGGAGGTGTCACCACCTGTGTAGTCGACCCAGGAAGGGAGGATGGCCGTTCCGGTCTCCGAGATGTCGAAGCGGGCGGCGGAGTCGCAGCCGATGTTGTCGCCGTAGCCGCCGTAGGCGCCCGTGGTCGACACCACGAAGAAGGACCCGCTCGGAGCGAAGTCGACGTCTCGCATGTAGGTGTCGAAGCTCGAGGAACAGCCCGCGTTGTAGAAGTTGGACTGGAACGCGGCAGGCGCTGCGCTCGCGCCGCTGATGTCCAGCAGCATCATCTGGTGGTTCTTGACGCCGTTGAGCGTGTCGAAGTTGCCGACGACGGCCAGCCGGTTGCCCTGCTGGTTGGCGTCGATCTTCATCACCGTTGTGTAACTGCCCGCCTTGTGAACGCCCGCGATCGCCCCCGAGAAGTAGGTGTCGAAGGCCCCGCTGGCCGGGTTGAGCGTTGCGAGTGCCGGCTGCGCCTTGCCCGCGATGTGGGTGAAGGCACCCGCGACCCAGAGCTTGCCCTTTGCCAGCCGGAGGTCCTTCACCACGCCCGATGGTGAGCCGCCGTTGAAGCTCGTGACGAGCGAGCCGTCCGAGACCCGCAGCCGCGCGAGGTTCTTCGCGCTCTTTCCCGCGATGGTGGTGAACGATCCGCCCACGTAGACCGTGCCGTCGCCTGCCGGGAGCACCACGTTGATGGTCCCGTTGGACGACGGATTGAAGGTCGTGCTGATGGCGCCAGAGGCCGCGTCGAACGCCATCAGGCGGTTGCGGCTGAGCACCGTTGCGCTGTTGTTGTTGCGCGCGGTCGTGAACGTGCCGCCGACGACCATCTGGCTGCCGACCTGGACAACCGAATAGACCTGGCCGTCCAGCGCGTGCGGTGTGTTGTTCGCCGGGTCGTCACTGACCAGTCGACCGGCCGCCTGATCGACAGCAGCGGCCTCGGTCGCCCCGAACGTGAGCGTTGAGATGATTACCAGAATCGTCGCCAAAGAAGCGGAAAATACCCGTCGCATCAATCCCCCCCATTTCATGATGCTTGGTCCTAATTGAGCAGTATGCGCCCGCTAGCAGGGCCGGGCAATAGGCAATCTGGAACGGCCACGCGACACGCCGTGTGCGCAGGCCCAGGCCAGCAGGCCGAGCGCAAGTCCGCTCCCTCCGTACTTCGCGAAGTCCTGCGGTGCCTGCCCGATCGGTGCGCGCCGGATCACCTCTCCTGCCGTGGTCGGCGTCCGCAGGTTGTTGTCGATCGCCGTCAGGACCTCCTTGACCTCGGGACTGTCGCTCGAGCGTCCCAGGCTGGTCAGTTCGGCCATCCGCTCGTAGAGCACCGCGAGCACCTGGTCGCGCCGGTTCAACAGATAGGCACGCCGCGTCTGCAGGTAGGCGGCGGTGACCTCATCAAGGGTGGCGTCCAGCCCAAGGGAGGTCTCGCCGCTCAGCGAGATCACGAGTACCTGGGTCGTCGGGACCGCCGAGACGCTCAACCTCTCCCGCAGCGCGGCCTGTTCGCCCCCGGTCCGGGTGAGAGTGCCGAGCGTCTGCTGCGAGACCACCAGCGCGGCCTCGGTGTCGATGGTGATGCGGCGCGGCGCCCTCGCCTCCAGTTCGACGGGGAGATAGGACGGGGTGTCGATCAGCAGGACCTGGTTGGTCGCCACGAAGTCGCGCCGTGGAACGAACGACCACGCCACGCCCGCGATGAGGCCGCCGACGGCCAGGAGCGCGATCTGCCGCCTCGCGGAGGTCCCCGTCCGGAGAAGCCCCCGGAGACTGACGCCCTGGCCCGATGACGGATCGTCGCGCCACGCGATTCCGACGGCCGCCATCACGATCATCAGGGGCAGCCCCAAGGTGTCGTAGACGAACATCTGGATGAAGAAGAAGATCAGGATCACGGCGGATGTCTGGACCGACACGAGCGTCGGGCGAAGGGCGCGCCACAACGCCATCGCCAGGAACACGACGAAGAAGAACGCCCCCACGAGGCCCTGGGTGAAGATCACCATCCACAGGTGCCCCTGGGTGCCGAGCGGAGGCACCCCGCAGGCTGGGCACTCCGGGGTGGAACCACCGGCGATCGATGCGAAGCTTCCCTGCACGTCGCGGGTGCCGCCGAAGCCGATCACGGGGGAGCCGACCGCTGCTGCCTCGACGGTCTGCACCATCAACTGCTCGCGCCTGTCGTTGCTATGCTGATTCTCGAACCGTTGCCCGACCAGGTCTCCGAGCGGGCTGGCCACGAAGGCGACCGCCGCGACGGCCACCACGACGATGGTCACCACAAGGCCCGTCAGGTTGCCGCGCCGGGCGAGCGCCACGACGACGAAGAGTGCTCCGACGGCGAGACAGGCCCACAGCCCGCGGTTCAGCGAGTAGACGATGGGGATCGCGCTCAGCGCGACGATCGGGATCACCGCGAGTCGTTGCCAGCGGCGGCCGTGCCTGCCCCATCCGATGAGCAGGAAGGGCAGCGAGAGCGCCATCGCGGATCCCCAGGTGTTGGCGTACGGGAACGGCGCCTTGGGGCGGGCCTCGGCGCGACCGAGGATCGACTGGATGTCTGCCACGGCGGGGTGGACGAGCGAGCGGACGAACGAGTTGCTGCGCAGGCCGCCCGGCAGCACCGATTCGAGCAGCGAACGCAGTTCGAGGTGCGGGGCGAGGACGCCGAGGATCCCACCGAGCGTGGACCACAGATACAGGTAGCCCACCGTCCGGGCGATCGTCGCGAACGGCAGGCGCTCGGCGCTCGAGTTGGTCACCCACACCATCGCAACGGTGCACGCCGCGTACATGGTGAGCCCGTAGACCCACACCATCAGACGCCCGCCGCTCGCCTCGTCGGGCACCGCCCCCGGGGCGTCGGAGGAGAGGGTCACGAGCGAGAGCCCGACCCACACCAGGTACGCAAGCCACCACGCGGAGCCCCTCGGGAGGCGGATGTCGGCATGGCGCAGTTGCCACACCATGACGAGCGCGGCGACGGCGGGCATGAAGGACGCGATGCCGAGCAGCCACCACAGCGGGTAGGGGATGATCAGCGCCGCCAACGGCCAGTGCCACGGCCACCGGCGATGCATGGATCGGCCGTCGGGTCGACGGGTCGCGGTGAGGGTCATCAGCGCCGCCAGTGGGGCGTGCGCCCCATCTGCGCGGCAAGGGCGAGGTCGGCGTCGGCGAAGCCGTCCCGCAGCCGTTGCCGAAGGCCCTCATCCATCGGCGTCCTCGCCTGCGCGTTGTGCTGGCCGACCTCATCGGGAAGCCACGGCGCGAGGCCGAGCCAGTCGAACAGGTCGCTCAACTCGGAGGGATCCTCGAAGAAGGCGTCGGCGTCGATGATGTAGACCCGCTCCGGGCCGAGCAGATCCAGGTACCGCTGGATCTGCTCCGCGTAGCGTCCCCGGGCGAGGTAGCCGTGATGCCGGTGCTGGTAGCTCTGATAGTCCGCCTCCCGACGCAGTCGGTCCTCCTCACCCTCCAACCGCTCGGGCTCCAACTCGAGCGCCCGCTCGAACGGTTCCGCCTCGAACCCGCGGACCAACTCGTGCCGGTGGGCCGAGTAGGCGCGCTCCACAGGGTCCCGGACCATCACCACGATGCGGACCTCTGGCAGGTCCCGCGCGATGCGCTCCGGCGCGAGCGGATGGAACAGGTAGTAGCCGCTGGACTCGAACGCACGCGCCCGCCCCCGCGTCCGGAGCCTTGCGGGCAGCGCCAACGGAAAGTGCCCCCGGTACCACCGGGGCCCCTTGGCGTAGTTGACGTCGAAGTAGCCGATGCCCTTGCTGAGCGTCGGCCTGACCACGTCAGGGTGCTCGCTCAGCACCCTGAACAGGGTGGTGGTGCCGGAGCGTTGGGCCCCCACGACGATGAAGTCGGGGCGCATCCTGAACCTGCTGGTCGCCATCCCCCAGGCGAGCGCCATGCGCCTCAGCCACCCGGAAACCGAACCTGGAAGGGCGTTGTTCGCCCGTCCTGTCCATGTTCTCCAACCCATGTCTCCAGCCCCCCTTGCCGTTGACGTCGTCTAGTTCAGCCAGGATCTCCAAGCGGCGAGACAGCCCTCAAGCCTGGCGTCGATCAGGTGTCCGAGGTCCTCGGAGGCCGCAGCGGCGCGGTAACGCTCGGCGATCACGGCGAGGTACACGGCCCCCAGGAGCCTGCCGACCTGACCGCCGCCCGACGCTCGCAGCGCGGCGTGCATTCCAGAGGAGATGGTGTCGACCCCGTCACCGAGCCGCCGCGTCGCCCGGTTGACGCAGTAGTGGAAGGCGTCGAGGCCGTGCACGGCCCCTTGTTCGAAGCGCTCGAAGTCCCACAACTGGAGCCCGCCACGCCTGGATCGCGCCATGTTCCACGACGTCCAGTCGCCGTGCCAGGCGCCGACCACCACGTCCGGCAGACCCTCGGCCAGGGTCTCGGTCGCGGCAAGGAGCGGGGCGAACCGGTCGTCGTCAGTGATGCTTGCACGGACCCGTCGCCATTGCGGCACCTCGACGAGCGGACTCACGGTATGACCGAGCGACAGGGAGAAGGCGGCCATGTGGGCGAGCGGAAGCCGATCGTCCCCGGGACGGGTCGCGCGGGTGCGGAGCGCGCTCATCAGGAGCACCGGGTTGTCGCGCCAGTGACTGAGGTTCAGCAGGCGGGGTACCTCCACCGTGAGGTCGGCCTCCTCGAGTTGGAGCAGGGCCCCTGCCTCCGCGGCCACGATGTCGCGGGTCTCCTCCGTGATGCCGAGCTTTGCGAAGGCGATCGAGCGTCCAGCGGCGTCGAAGACCTGCAGGATCGGCTTGCGGTTGACCCGCGCCGAACCGATCGTGACCGCGACGGTCAGCGGTTCCCCCAGGAGCTGTTCCAGATGGTCGACGACCGAGCCGTCCGACCGGTCGATCACCAGGCGCTCGCCCCCCGCCAACCGGGAAGGTCCAACGGTCATCATGAGGACCGCTCCGAGCGAACGTGCTCCGACGTCGCGCGTCCGGAGGGCAGCGCTGTAGCGCCCCAGGCTCTGAGCCGCGGCGCGTCGCCTGGGAGGCACCAGAGCGCGTGGCCTGCTCCGACGCGGCACCGGGACGAGCGCGTCCCCGCGCCGCGGACCCCGCCCTGACCAGGTCACGGCCGACGCGGGCCACAGCGCGCGAACGGTGGCGTACAGGTCCTCTGACGCCCCGTGCGATGGGTCGGCCGATCGGGACTCGAAGGGCCGCCGACTCTGGCTGGCCATGATCGGTTCATGGTAACTTGTCGATTCATCCCGTGGGGCGTTGTGGCCCCGAGCCAAAGGGGGAAAGGCTCATGACGGATCATTCACAGCAGTCAGTCGCGTCTCCACCGGTGGACGTCGTGATCTGCACCCATCAACGGCCCGAGTTGCTCAAGGTCGCGCTCGCGGCAGCACTGGACCAGGACTATGCCGGGCTCATCACCGTCCACGTCGTCTTCGACCGCAGCGAGCCAGACCCGGCGCTCCGGCGCGACGACGAGTTGCGCAAGGTCAGGGTGCTCACCAACACCCGGACCCCGGGCCTGGCGGGCGCCAGGAACTCGGGCGTCGAGGCAGGCCACGCTCCGCTGGTTGCCTTCTGCGACGACGACGACGCGTGGGAGCCGACGAAGTTGAGGCTCCAGGTCGAGGAGGTGCAGGCCACCGGGGCGAGCACCTGCGCGACGGGAATCCGGATCCGCTACGAGGACCGGGAGAGCGTCCGGTTGGCCACTGCCGAGGAGATGACGCTGGCCAGTCTCGTGCGCAGGCGCGTGATGCCCGCTCACCCTTCGTCCATCCTCGTCACCCGCGAGGCGATCCAGGGCCCGATCGGGCTCGTCGACGAGCACATCCCCGGCAGCTATGCCGAGGACTACGACTGGATCCTGCGTGCCGCGCTCGCCGGCCCCATCTGCGTGGTGGAGAAGCCACTCGTCAACGTGATGTGGGGGCAGTCGCTGTTCTCGGGACGCTGGAAGACCATCATCGAGGCACTCGATTACCTGGTCGACAAGTTCCCGCAGTTCGGTCAGGACAGGCACGCGCTCGCGCGGATCAGGGGCCAACAGGCCTTCGGATACGCGGCACTCGGGCAGCGCGGCCCTGCGCTGCGGACGGCGTGGCGGACGGTCCGACTCAACCCGGCCGAGAGGCGGGCCTACGTCGCCGTCCCGGTGGCGTTAGGGCTGGTCAAGGCGCAAACCGTGATGTCGGCCCTGCACCGACGCGGCCACGGCATCTAGGCGAAAGTCAGGGCCGTGACCCCTTGATTGGGAGGCCCCAGAGTGTGAGAATTGCTGCTTCGAGCGGTTCACACGATTGCTGGGGGGCTGTCGCTGTGCGCTCTAGGGGGACCTTGCAATGGTCGCAGCGGAATTGGAGTTTCCGGTCGCACAGACGCGGCTGGGGGATTCACTCGCACGGTATGTACAAGCAAGCGAACGGCGCCAGCATGTCCTGCTCGCGCTCTTCGACGGGGTCGTCATCGTCGCGGTCGCGTCGGTGGCATTCATCCTGAGGTTCGGGTGGGATCAGAGGGGCGATCTGCCGTGGTGGCTGTTCGCGTCCCTGCCCTTGGTGTGGCTGCTGATGCTGGTGGCCTTCGGCGCCTACTCGCTGCCTCATCTCCGCTCGGGCGTGGAGGAGTACCAGCGCGTCGCGACCGCGTCTCTGACGCTGGCGGGCGGCATCGGGATCGGCTGTTACCTGCTCAACCAGGAACTCTCGCGCACGTTCTTCGTGCTCACCTTCCTCGGCGGGGTGATGCTTCTGCTGATGCTGAGGCACGGTCGTCGACGGATCTTCAACCGGCTGCGCACCCGCGGGGTGCTTGTCTCGCCGGTCGTCGTGGCAGGCACTCCAGCCCACATCGACGCGATCTCGCGCGTGCTGCGCCGTGAGCGGTGGCTCGGCTACGACATCGTCGGGGCGCTGACCACCACGGACACCGACGAGACGCCGGGAGGGCTGCCGGTGCTCGGGACGGTCGAGGACGTGTCCGACCTGGTCCGCCGGATGCCGCTCAGGGCGGTCATCTTCGCGGAGGGATCCTTCCCCGACGGGCAGCAGTTCAAGCGCATCGCATGGGAGATGGAGAAGGTCGCGACGCAGATGATCGTGGTCCCTGCGGTGTCCGACATCTCCGCGGGGCGCCTGGCGACCCGCCCCGTCGGGGGCCTGCCGTTGGTGCACGTCGAGCGGCCGCACGCGGCCGAGGCGTCGAGGTGGGGGAAGCGGGCCTTCGACATCGTCGGCTCGATCGCGCTGCTGCTGATGTCGGCGCCGGTGGTGGCGCTCGCGGCGCTCGCGATCAAGCTGGAGGACGGCGGCCCCGTGTTCTTCAAGCAGGTCCGGGTCGGTCGCTGGGGCCAGCAGTTCGAGTGCTTCAAGATGCGCTCGATGGTCACCGACGCGGAGGCGCGCAAGGCGGCGCTCGAGTCGGCGAACGAGGGCGCAGGGGTGCTGTTCAAGATGGCGAAGGACCCCAGGGTCACGAAGGTCGGGGCGTTCATCCGTCGCTTCTCGGTGGACGAACTGCCGCAGTTCCTCAACGTGCTTCGCGGCGACATGAGCCTGGTCGGGCCGCGCCCGGCGCTGCCCCGCGAGGTCGCCCTGTACGACCGCGACACGATCAGGAGGCTCGACGTCAGGCCTGGGCTGACCGGGCTGTGGCAGGTCTCGGGGCGCTCCGACCTGCCGTGGGACGAGACCGTACGCCTCGACGTGTACTACGTCGACAACTGGTCGATGATGCAGGACGTGGTGATCATCGCCAGGACGGCGCGCGCGGTGCTCAGCTCGCGCGGAGCGTACTGAGCATCCGGCCGACTCGGGGGTCGGCGGCGCAGCGCGGTCGCTAGGCTGGCGGCATGAGTCTCACCGATGCCGTCAACGCCGCGATGCCGTCCGTCCTCAACGATCTCAAGCGCCTGATCGCGATCCCTTCGATCTCGTCGCAGCCCGAGCACGCCGACGACGTGCTGGCCGCCGCCGACCTGGTCGCCGAACTGCTGCGCGGCGCGGGCTGCCCCGACGTCCGGTTCCTGGAGGTCCCGGGCGGCAAACCCGCGGTGTTCGGCAACTTCCCGGCGCCTGAGGGGCAGCCGACGGTGCTGCTGTATGCGCACTACGACGTGCAGCCCACCGGCGACATCGGGCAGTGGACCTCGCCCGCGTTCGCCCCTGACGAGCGCGAAGGTCGCCTCTACGCCCGCGGCTCGGCCGACGACAAGGGCGGCATCGCGGTGCACCTCGGGGTGCTGCGTTCCTTCCTCGGCGCGCCGCCCGTCGGCCTCAAGATCTTCATCGAGGGCGAGGAGGAGATCGGCTCGCCGACCATGCCCGCCCTGCTCGAGCGCTTCGGCGACGACCTGTCGGCCGACGTCTTTGTGATCGCCGACGCCGTCAACTGGAAGGTCGGCGAGCCTGCGCTCACCTCGACGCTTCGCGGCGTGGTCGACGCGGTGGTGACCGTCTCCACGCTTGAGACGGGGCTGCACTCCGGGCAGTTCGGCGGCGTCGTTCCGGACGCCCTCACCAGCCTGTGCCGGCTGCTCGCCACCCTGCACGACGAGCGCGGCAATGTCGCCATCGAGGGCCTGCTGAGCGCCCCGGACCCCGAGGTCGAGTACGACGAGGACCGGCTCCGGGAGGAGACAGGCATCCTCGACGGCGTCGAGTGGATCGGCGACGGGATGGCCTCGGCCCGGATGTGGACCAAGCCGTCCGCCTCGGTGCTGGCCATCGACGCCACCCCCGTCAAGGACGCCTCCAACACGCTGATCCCGACCGCCCGCGCGAAGGTCAGCGTCCGGATCGCCCCCGGCGACGACGCGAAGCGCGCCACCGCCGCGCTGAGGGACCACCTGCTCAGCCACGCACCATGGGGCGCACGGGTCACCGTCGAGCCTGGCCAGGGCGGCTCCGGCACCACCATCGACCTCAGCAGCGAGAGGGCGCAGGCCGCGCTGTCGTCGTTCAAGGAGGCCTTCGGGGTGGACGCGGTCCAGATCGGCACCGGCGGCTCCATCCCGATCGTGGCCGAGTTCGCCGAACTCAACCCCGACGCCGTCTTCCTGCTCACGGCGGTGGTCGACCCGACCTCGCGGATGCACGGCATCGACGAGTCCCTCGACCTCGACGACCTGCGCAAGGCCACCCTCGCGGAGGCGTTGCTGCTGCAGAACCTGGCCCGGTGAGTCAGGCCCGCGCGGATGAGGCGGCACGCAGCGTGCTGGAGGCCTTCCTCCAGCGCCCGTTGAGCGTGCCCTACCTGCGGTTGGGGGCCGTGCAGCGGCCAAAGGCGCCGCTGCGCCGCTGGGACTACTGGTGGCAGGCCCACCTGCTCGACTGCCTCGTCGACGCGCGGCAGCGCGGCTCGCGGTTGGTCGACCAGGGCCTGATCAACCGCCAGTTGACCGGCATCTGGGTCCGCAACGGCTTCAGGTACCGCAACCACTACTTCGACGACATGGCGTGGCTGTCGCTCGCCGCGCAGCGCGCCGGGTCGCGCAGGGTCAGGCTCCGCAAGCGCCTCGAGTCGGCGCTCACCGCAGACTTCGGCGGCGGATCCTTCTGGCGCACCGACCGTGAGTACAAGGCGACCGCTGCCACCGGCCCGATCTCGCTGTTCCTGGCGCGCGCGGGGGAGCGGCGCAAGGCCGCCGACCTGCTGCGCTGGCTGCGCCTGGTCCTTGCAGACGAGTCGGGCCTGTTCCGCGACGGCATCCGGCTCAGCAACGGGATCCCAGAGGTCACCAAGTGGGTGTTCACCTATAACCAGGGCCCTGCGCTCGGCACCATGCTCGAACTGGGCGACGACGCGAACCTGGCGGCCGCCGCCCGGCACGTCGAGGCGGTGGGCGAGCACCTGGTGCGCCCCGCCAGCCGGGTCCTGATCACGCACCAGTCCGGAGACGGCGGCCTGTTCACCGGCATCCTGACCCGCTACCTTGCGCTCGCCGCCAACGACGCCCGGCTGCCGGGGGCCACCCGCGCGCTCGCCGGGGAACTGGTCGCGGCGACCGCGGAGAACCTGTGGCAGGGGCGGGAGCGGCGCGGCTTCCGGGGCAGGGTCGTGACGGTGTTCCCTCAGGACACCTCGCTGAAGCCGCCGACGCACACCGACGTCGTGGAACTCTCGACGCAGTTGCAGGCCTGGATGGCGTTGGAGGCCGCCGCGACCCTCGCCTGAGGCGCGCTCAGCCGGGCACCTCGTCCCACCAGAGCGCCCCGCCGGAGACCCGGGCAAGCACCGCGGGCAGCCACGGCAGGATGTCGGCCGGCGGCGCGTCCGGGTCGAACCAGGCCACCTCCGAGGTGTTCTCCAGCGGCGTCGGGTCGCCCGTCCAGCGGTCCGCCGCGAGCAGGATGTTGAACCCTGAGGCGCCTCCGACGCTCCAGCGCTGCACGCCGCGCACCGCGAGATCCTCGGGCGCGACAAACACGCCGACCTCCTCGGCCGTCTCCCGTGCCCCCGCCTGAGCGACCGACTCGCCCGGCTCGACGTGTCCGCCCGGCAGGTTCCACAGGCCCTCCGCCAGGCCGGTGCCGGCCCGGCGACCCAGCAGGACGCGGCCCTGCCCATCGCGCACCATCACCCAGGCGAGCAGTTCGATCTCCATGCCCTACACCTATCAGAGCCGCCGCCGGTGCAGGGGTAGCCCTGCGCGACGACCTCCCAATCGGTACGGTGGCACCCATGGTGCGAATCGAGAGGGATTCCCTCGGAGAGCTCGAAATCCCCGACGACGTGTACTGGGGCATCAACACGGCACGGGCCATCCAGAACTTCAGGATCAGCAGGCGCAAGATCAACGTCTACCCCGACCTGCTGGTCGCCTACGCACAGGTCAAGCAGGCCGCGGCGCGCGCCAACCGCGAGATCGGCGTCCTCGACGCGGAGCGGGCCGACCTGATCGACCGCGCGGCGCAGGACATCATCGACGGCAAGCTGCGTGACCAGTTCGTGGTGGGCGTCATCCAGGGCGGCGCCGGGACCTCCACCAACATGAACGTCAACGAGGTGATCGCGAACCGGGGCCTCGAGCTCGCGGGCCGCCCCTTCGGCGACTACCAGTACCTCTCGCCCAACGACCACGTGAACCGGTCGCAGTCGACCAACGACACCTACCCCAGCGCCGTCAAGCTGAGCCTGGTCTACTCGATGAACCGGCTCATCGTCGAACTGCGGCTGCTGCGCAACTCCTTCGCCGCGAAGGGCCGCGAGTTCCGCGAGATGCTCAAGGTCGGCCGCACCCAGTTGCAGGATGCGGTGCCCATGACGCTCGGCCAGGAGTTCTGGGGCTTCTCCACCACCATCGGTGAGGACCTCGACCGGCTCGAGGACGTGCGACAACTGCTCTGGACGCTGAACCTCGGGGCGACCGCGATCGGCACCGGCATCACGGCGCCGCCCGACTACGCGCCAGCGGTGCTGAGGCATCTGCGCGAGATCACCGGCCTGGAACAGCTCGCCAACGCCAAGGACCTCATCGAGGCCACCAGCGACACAGGCGTGTTCCTGTCCCTGTCGTCGGTGCTGAAGCGCTCCGCGATGCGGCTGTCGAAGATCTGCAACGATCTCAGGCTGCTGAGCTCCGGCCCGCAGGTCGGGCTGGGGGAGATCAACCTGCCCGCCAAGCAGGCAGGCTCCTCGATCATGCCCGGCAAGGTCAACCCCGTCATCCCCGAGGCCGTCAACCAGGTCGCCTTCATCATCGCCGGCGCCGACGTCACCGTGTCAATGGCCTCCGAGGCAGGCCAGCTTCAACTCAACGCCTTCGAGCCGGTGATGGCGCACGTGCTGCTGCAGAATGCCACCTGGCTGCGCAGGGCGGTGCGCACGCTGCGGATCAACTGCATCGACGCCATCACGGCCAACGAGGACAAGTTGCGCGCCAACGTCGACGCCTCCGTCGGGGTCGTCACGGCGCTCACCCCGCGGATCGGGTACGCGGCGGCGGCCAGGCTCGCCAAGCGGGCGCTGCACGACGGGGAGTCCATTCGCGAACTCGTGCTGGACGAGGACCTGATGGGCCCCGACGAACTCGACCAGATGCTCGACCCGGCGGCCCTGTCGGGCGGGCTGTTCGACACGGGACCGTTGCCCGCCCTGACACCCGAGGCGATCGCCTCGCTGGAGGCGGCATTGGATGAGGCCGACCGGGGGGATCGGGCCTGAGCGGATGAGACGACTCCTCCCCGCCGCGCTCGCCGCCGTCGCGCTGGTCGCCTGCACCTCCGAGGCGCCTACGCCGAACGAACCGGTGAGCCCGGCCCCGGCGTCCCAGGGGCCCTCGGACGGGCCGTGGACGGGGGAGCAACTCACCGACCGGGTGTTCGCGCACCTCGAGGCCTTCCAGCGGATCGCCGACGGCAACGCGGGCACCCGCGCCCACGACACCTCCGGCTACGACGCGTCGCTCGACTACGCGGAGCAGAGCCTCGCCAGGGCGGGGTTCACCACGAGCAGACACACCAGCGAGGCGGTCGTCGAGGAGAACAGCACCGCGGCGGTGCGGGTGGTCCAAGGCCAGCAGGTCGACCTCGGCACCGTCGAACCGATGACCCGCACCCCAGGCGGCGAGGCGACCGCACCGCTGGCCCTGACCACGGATCCGCTCGGCTGCACGCTCGACGACTACGCCGCGGCGAGGGGGGCCATCGTCCTGGTGGAGCGCGGCCGGTGCCCCTTCACCGACAAGTCGGCCCTCGCGCACGAGGCCGGCGCGCTCGCGCTGATCGTCTACAACTCTCCGGGGCAGGGTGACCTGCGCGGCGAACTCGCCGACCGGGACGACCTGGTGCCGAGCGTCGGCGTCTCCGACGCGGTGGGCGAGTCGCTGGCGGCCGCCGTCGCGGGCGGGGGGATCGTGGTGCAGGTCACCGTCGAGGAGAGCCGCGAGACCATCCAGGTCACCAACCTGATCGCCGACTGGCCGGGAGAGGGCGACGGGGACGTGGTGCTGCTGGGCGCCCACCTCGACTCGGTGCCAGCCGGCCCGGGCATCAACGACAACGCCTCCGGGGTGTCGCTCGCCCTGACCCTCGCCGAGCGCCTCGCGGCGCGGGGCGAGGCGGACGGCCTTCGGGTCGCGTTCTGGGGGGCCGAGGAACTGGGCCTCGTCGGATCGGGCGCCTACGTGAAGTCGCTCAGCCAGGAGGAGGTCGCCAGGATCGCGGGCTACGTCAACCTGGACATGGTCGCCTCCACCAACGGCCTGATCGGCCTGTATGGCGCTGGGGCCCCCTTCGAGGCCTTCTCCGCCGAACTCGAACACCACGACATCGACTACCAGGTGCTGAGCATCACCGGCGCCTCCGACCACGCCTGGTTTGAGAGCCTCGACATCGGGGTGGCCGGCTTCTACACCGGGGCAGGGGAGCCGCTCGCCGCCGACGAGGCGCAGCGCTTCGGCGGCACGTCGGACGCCCCACGGGACCGGTGCTACCACCAGGCCTGCGACACCGTCGACGAGGTCTCGACGGCCCAGGTCCGCGACCGACTGAGCGACATCGCCACGGCAAGTCTGGACGGCATGAGGGTCCTGCTCGGCGAGACCCGAGGCTGACCGTTCGGACAGGATCCGCGTCGCGGCCGAGCAGGGGAACGGCGCCGGTGGACGACCCCGGGGCCAGACTGGTGCGATGCGTCGTCGACTCCCAGCACTAGCGCTTGCCTGCCTGGCCATCACCGCATGCACCGGCACGCCCGAGCAGCGGCCGACCCCCAGCGCCGGATGGAACCTGCCGAGCGCGCCCGTCAGCGCCGCCGTCCCCACTGCGACCGCGGCCCCCAGCACGACCCGCCCCAGCGCAGCGCCGCCGCCCGTGACACCAGGCCCGCTGGCCACCACCGACGACTCGGCGCGGGCCTTCGAGCACCTGACGAACCTGAGCACCATCGCGGAGCGGCACGGCCACCGCACCACCGGCGGCAACGGGTATCCGCCCGCCCTCGACTACGTCGAACTGACGCTGCGGCAGGCCGGCTTCGAGACGACGCGCGAGACCTTCCTCTCCAACGAGTCCGTTGGCGCCTCCGACCTCGTGCTGGAGATCGGCGACCTCGACCTCATGGGAACCCCGCTCGGCGGCAGCGCCTCTCAGGGGGAGCCGATCACAGCACCCCTCGGCTTCCCCGCCACGCCCCAGGGCTGCTCGCAGGGCGACTTCGACGCCCTCGCGTCGTCCGTGGTCCTCCTCGAGGACGGCGGCTGCCCGCTGGAGCAGAAGGTCGCCGCCATGACGAAGGTCGGCGTCGCGGGAGTGCTCGTCGCCGAACCCGAGGGGCGGGCGCCGCAGTGGCTGACCAACTCGCGCGCCGACTTCCTGATGCTGTCGCTGGCCCCCGACCAGGCCGCACAGGTCAAGGCGATGCGCGGGGAACCGCGGCAGGTGCGGATGGGCGCGCGGGTCAGCTACGAGGTCGACGAGGGGGTCAACCTGTTCGCGACCTGGCCGGGGACCGGCGACGCAAAGGTCGTCATGATGGGGGCACACCTCGACGCGATCAGCCCCGGCGCAAACGACAACGGCTCGGGGGTCGCGACGGTGCTTGCGCTCGCGGAGCGCCTCGCCGCCAACGGGAGGGCCGAGGGGCTGCGGGTGGCGATCTGGGACGCGGAGGAGCCGGGTGCGCTCGGCTCGATCTCCTTCGCCGAGACGCGCACGCCCGGACAGTGGAGCCAGATCTCCAGTTACGTGAACTTCGACATGGTCGCCTCACCCAACGGCGTGCTGGGCCTTTTCGGCAACGGCGCAGCGCTGAGCAGCTTCGAGGAGGCAGGAAAGCGTCTCGGCATCGCCTACGAGTTGATCGAACTGGTCGGGACGACCGACTCCGAGCCGATCCGCATCCTGGGGGGAGTCGACGTCGTGGGGGTGCACACCGGGTCGGTGCAGAAGATCACGGCCGAGCAGGCGCGGCGCTTCGGCAGCGTCGCCGGGGAGGTCGCGGACCGGTGCTACCACACGTTCTGCGACACCTTGGAGACGGTGAACACGCCCGCGGTCAGGCAACGGTGGGGGCACATCGCCCGGCTGTCGCTGGCAGGGGTGGAGGACCTGCTGGCGAACAGGTGAGGCTCAGCCGTCGAGGTTCTGTTCGATCATCGAGGCGATGGCCTCGACGGCCTCCCCGTTGTCCGACTCGACGGTGACCTCTGCGCCCAGTTCGGCGCCGAGCGTCATGATCAACAGCGAGGAAGCGGCATCGACGCCGTCGCCGTCGACGGAGAGGAAGATGTCGTCGTCGAACTCACCGGCCGCGGCGGCGATCAGGGCTGCTGGACGGGCGTGCAGCCCGACGGTCGACCCCACCACGACGGTCTTGCTCGGCATGTTCGGGACTCCTCAACTTCGGGCGGGCGACGTTGCCCTGCGGCTCGCATTCAGCATAGCCGCAGGGCACAAGGCGCCTCACCTCAGCGTCGGCGAACCGGCGTCAGTTGACCGGTGTCAGCCACACGGTGGTGTCGGTCGGCAGCACGTCGCCGTCCAACTCGACGCTTGAGGCGATCACCCGGTAGCCCTCGGGCAGCGCGACCTCGTCGCCCAGCACGTTGGTCATCACGCGCACGTCGCCGTTGTCGAAGGCCACCAGCGTGTCGGGGCCGTCGACCCATTCGAGGGTGCCGCGGCCAAGGCCGAGGTCCTTCCGCATCGCGAGCGCGTCGTGGTACAGCCGCCACGTCGAGCCGGGGGTCTCCATCTGCCGGTCCGCCGCGAGGTCGCGGTACGACTCGGGCTGGGGCAGCCAGGTCTGGCCGTTGGGGGAGAAGCCGAGCCCGGGGGCGTCGGCATTCCACGGCATCGGGATGCGGCAGCCGTCGCGGCCGACGCGGGTGAACTCGGAGCGGAACCAGGTGGGATCCTGGCGCAGCGAGTCGTCGAGCGTGGTGTGCTCGGGCAGGCCGAGTTCCTCGCCCTGGTACAGGTACGCGGAGCCGGGCAGCGCGAGCATCATCAGCGTCGCGGCGCGGGCGCGGCGGGTGCCGATCTCGTTGTCGGGCTGCTCGTCGCGCTGGCCGAGGCCCTCGTGCGAGGCGCCCGGATCCTGCAGGCCGAAGCGGCTGACGTGGCGCACCACGTCGTGGTTGCTGAGCACCCAGGTGGTCGGCGCGCCGACGGCGCGGTCGGCAGCCATCGTCTTGGTGATCACGTCGCGGTAGGCCTGCGCGTTCCAGCGGGAGTCGAGGAACTCGAAGTTGAATGCGGTGTGCATCTCGTCTGGACGCAGGTAGTTGGCCAGCCGCGTCGGGTCGGCGACCCACGCCTCGGCCACGAGCGAGCGGTCACCCTCGTAGCTGTCGAGGATCCTGCGCCAGCGGCGGTACACGTCGTGCACGCCGTCCTGGTCCCACATGGGGCCGGTCTCGCCGCTGAGCAGCGCGGCCTCGTGGTCCCAGTCGGGCAGGCCGTCGGCCTTGACGAGGGAGTGGGCCACGTCGATGCGGAACCCGTCGACGCCCTTGTCCAGCCAGAAACGCAGGATGTTGTCGAAGCCCTCGCGGACCTTCTCGCTCGACCAGTCGAGGTCGGGCTGCTTGACGTCGAACAGGTGGAGGTACCACTGCTCGGGGGTGCCGTCGGGGCGGGTCAGCCGGGTCCAGCCCTTGCCTCCGAACACGGAGGTCCAGTTGTTGGGGCGGATGCTGCCGTCCTCGCCGAGGCCGTCGCGGAACAGGTAGTAGTCGCGCTCGGGGGAGCCGGGCTCCGCGGCGATGGCGGCCTGGAACCAGCGGTGTTCGTCGGAGGTGTGGTTGGGAACCAGGTCGAGGATGACCTTGATGCCGAGTCCGTGGGCGGCCGTGATCAGGGCGTCCGCGTCGGCGATGTTGCCGAACATGGCGTCGACGTTCTCGTAGTCGGCCACGTCGTATCCGGCGTCGGCCATCGGGGAGGTGTAGATCGGGGAGAGCCAGATCGCGTCCACGCCGAGTTCGCTCAGGTAGGGGAGCTTCTCGATGGCGCCGGGAAGGTCGCCGTAGCCGTCGCCGTTGGAGTCGGCGAAGGAGCGGGGGTAGATCTGGTAAATGACGGCGTCGCGCCACCACTCAGCGGTCATGTCACTGGTCCTGTCGATTGGCGGATGACGAGGTCGGGGTGGAAGAGCATCTCGGTCGAGTCGATGTGCTGACCTTCGATGCTGGCCAGCAGGGCGTCGACGGCGGCCTTGCACATCGCGGAGACGGGTTGCCGGACGGTGGTCAGCGCCGGGTCGGTGAACGCCATCAGGGACGAGTCGTCGTAGCCGACCACCGAGAGGTCGCGCGGCACCTCGAGCCCGCGGGTGCGGGCCTCGCGGATGGCGCCCAGCGCCATCATGTCGGAGCCGCACACGATGGCGGTGTGCCCGGTGTCGAGCAGCCTGCTCGCCGCAGCCTGGCCCCCCTCGACGCTGAAGATCGTCGACACGACGCTCTCGCTGGGGAGCCCCTGCGCGACGAAGGCGCGGATCTTGCGCTGCGTCGGCTGGTAGCGCTGCTGGCCGACGGACAGCCCGATCCTGGTGTGGCCGAGCGAGCGCAGGTGTGCAACGGATGAGGAGATCGCCTCGGCGTCCGAACAGGAGAAGAAGGCGCCGGTCACGCGCGGGTCGTGCGCGTTGATGAAGACGGCGGGCACGCCAGCGGCGATCAGCCGCTGGTACTGGTCCGGAGCGGCCAGCGAGTCGGCGAGGCTTCCAGAGACCGAGATCAGGCCCGCGACGTCGATGCCGAGCAGCGTGTCGAGGTACTGCTCCTCTGTCATCCCTCCGGGGCCGGAGGAGCAGAGGAACATGTGCTGGCCCGCCGCCGCCAGCTGCAGCGCCAGCTCGTTGGCGAAGGCGGCGAAGGTCGGGTTGCCGAGTTCGGGCACCATCACGGCGATCCGGGCCTCGTGGTCATGGGCGCCGGGGTCATGGGTGTGGTTGTGGCCGAGGCTCTCCATGGCGGCCATCACGCTAGCCCTGGTCGCCTCCGCGACGCCGGGCTTGTCGTTGAAGACGCGCGAGACGGTCGCCGTCGAGACGCCTGCCAGTTCGGCGATGTCGGCCAGCTTGAGGCGCGTGGGGATCACGGCTTCTCCTCTCCGTCGAGCTCGGTCCAACCGTGTGGCGTGATGCCATGCTTGCAGAACTGTACACAGCTTGCAAGAGTGTTGCAGGAATTTCCAAGACTCTTGCGGTTAATCCACTGCTGTCTTCGGAGGATGCGCCGTCATCGGCTGTTGACGATGCTTGTTGGAGCCGAATGGGGCGTCGGGATCCGTTATCAATTTGTTATGCAATCTAGTTGCAAGCTTTGCAAAATTCGTTACGATGAGTCCACACGGGTGGCACTGAAGCGGCCCGGACGAACAAGGAGAAGCACATGCGCAAGAGCCTTATCGCCGTCGCAGCGGCCGGGCTTACCCTGTCGCTGGCCGCCTGTGGCGGTGGCACCCCCTCGAACACCGGCTCCCCGGCCGCGACCGGCGCTACCACCCCGGCCAGCCCGGCTGCCAGCCCCGACGCCTCGGCTCCCGCCGGCTCGGGCAGCCTGACGGTGTGGGTCGACGAGACCCGCATCGACGCATTCAAGACGCTTGGCGAGTCGTTCACCAAGTCCACCGGCGTGGCCCTGGACGTCGTCCAGAAGCCGTCGCAGGACATCAAGACCGACTTCATCGCCCAGGCCCCCACCGGCGAGGGCCCCGACCTCATCGTCGGCGCGCACGACTGGGTCGGCGACCTGCAGTCCAACGGCGTCATCTCGCCCGTCGAGCTCGGCGACAAGGCCTCCGGCTTCAACGAGCTCGCCATCAAGGGCTTCACCTACGACGGCCAGCTCTTCGGCGTTCCCTACGCCATCGAGAACATCGCGCTGGTGCGCAACAACGGCATGGTCAAGGACACCCCGGCCACCTTCGACGAGCTCGTCGCCCAGGGCAAGGCCGTCTCCGGCGCCGACTTCCCGATCGTCATCCAGCAGGGTCCGGACGGCGACGCCTACCACCTGTACCCGGTGCAGTCCTCCTTCGGCGCCTCCGTCTTCAAGACCGACGCCTCCGGTGCCTACACCGCTGAGCTCGGCATGGGCGGCCCCGAGGGCACCAAGTTCGCCGAGTACCTGAAGAAGCTCGCCGACGAGAAGGTCGTCTCGGCCTCCATCGGTGGCGACCAGGCCAAGCAGGCCTTCCTCGACCAGAAGACGCCGTACATGATCACCGGCCCCTGGAACATCAAGCCCTTCCAGGACGCTGGCATCGACGTCTCGGTCCTCGCTGTTCCCTCGGCCGGTGGCCAGCCCGCCGCCCCGTTCCTCGGCGTCCAGGGCGTGTACCTGTCCTCGCAGTCGAAGAACGCTCTCGTCGCGAACCAGTTCATCGAGTACATGGCCTCGCCCGAGGCCCAGGACACCCTCTACGAACTGGGTGGCCGCGAGCCCGCGCTGACCGAGTCCGCCGCCAAGGTCGACGACCCGATCCTCAAGGGCTTCGCCGAGGCGGGCAAGGACGGCCAGCCGATGCCCGCGCTCCCCGAGATGGGTGCCGTGTGGACGTTCTGGGGTGGCGCTCAGGTGAGCATCATCTCCGGCAAGGCCGATCCGGCCACCGCTTGGGCCGAGATGGTCAAGAACATCCAGGCCAAGTTCTGACAACGTCCTAGTTAATGCTCAATACTGGGGGTCGGCGCCATCTGGCCCCGGCCCCCAGTCATCGCAACGAAGCGAAGGAATGACTTGTGAGTAGCACTCCGACCAAGCAGTCGCCGAGGCTCTCCCACGCGCGCGACATCTCGCGCCCAGGCTTCTATGTGAAGCTCGTCCTGATGATGCTCGTCAACGCCTTCGGGCTCTACGGGATCATGGCCGCCTACGGCCAACAGGAATGGGGAGTCCTCGCCTTTCTTGCCATCACCCTGATCGTCGTCGACTTCGTCTACTTCACGAAGCGCGCGATCCCGGCCAAGTACCTCATCCCCGGCCTGATCTTCCTGATGGTGTTCCAGGTCTACGTGATGGTCAACACCGCCTACGTGGCGTTCACCAACTACGGCGACGGGCACAACGACGCCAAGGGCCCCGCGATCACCCAGATCATGAAGACCGCCGACCGGCGCGTCGAGGGAACCGACACGTTCCCCGTCACGGTGCTCGACCGCGACGGCGAGATCGAGTTCGGCATCGTCCAGGACGGCGAGGCGAAGATCGGCAGCGCGACCCAGCCGCTGCAGGGCGTCGGCGACGCGACCGTCGCCGGGGACAAGATCACCGAGGCGCCCGGCGCGAAGGTGCTGAACCTCGGAGAGATCCAGCAACGCCAGGACGAGGTCCTCGGACTGCGCGTCTCGATGACCGACGACCCCAACGACGGCTGGCTGCGCACAGACAACGCGACCTTCGCCTACGTCGCGAAGTCGCTGCTCACCTACGACGAGACCGCCGACACCTTCACCAACCAGGACGGCAAGGTCTTCCACGCCGACGAGAAGCGCGGCGAGTTCGTCGCCGACGACGGCTCGACGCTGACCCCCGGCTGGCGTGTCGTGGTCGGGTTCGACAACTTCAAGCAGATGTTCACCGACTCGCGACTCAGCGGGCCGTTCCTCAAGTCGCTCGTGTGGACCTTCGCCTTCGCGATCCTCTCGGTGCTGACCACCTTCGCCCTCGGCCTGATCCTCGCCGTCGTGTTCAACGACAAGCGGGTCAAGGGTCGCACCTTCTACCGGGCCATGTTCATCCTTCCCTACGCGTTCCCGGGGTTCCTCGCGGCGCTCGTCTGGAGGGGTCTCCTGAACAAGGACTTCGGCTTCATGAACCAGGTGCTGCTCGGAGGAGCCAGCATCGACTGGTTGGGAGACGGGACGCTCGCGAAGCTCGCCATCCTCGGGGTGAACCTGTGGCTCGGCTTCCCGTACATGTTCCTGGTCACCACCGGCGCGCTGCAGTCCATCCCGGGCGAGTTGCAGGAGGCGGCCGTGATGGACGGCGCGGGCCCCCTGCGACGGTTCTTCTCCATCAACCTGCCGCTGCTGCTTGTCTCGGTTGCCCCGCTGCTGATCTCCAGCTTCGCGTTCAACTTCAACAACTTCTCGCTGATCTACATGCTCACCGGCGGCGGGCCCAACTACCCAGGGGCGCCCGCCCCGATCGGTGAGACCGACATCCTGATCTCGATGGTCTACGCCATTGCCTTCGAGGGTGGCAACAAGCAGTACGGCCTCGCCAGCGCCATGTCGATCACGATCTTCGTGGTGGTCGGCTTCATCTCGTGGCTCGGCTTCCGCCAGACCCGCAAGCTTGAGGAGATCATGTGATGGCCATGAAGAAGCTCGCAAACGGCGAAAACGACGTCCGCCTCAGGGGCGGCCGCTGGTGGGCGCAGGTCGGCTGGAAGCACGTCTTCGCGATCCTGATGATCATCTACTGCGTGTTCCCGCTGCTCTACGTGCTGTCCGCCTCGCTCAACCCGAACGGCACCCTCACCGGCTCGGTGAAGCTGTTCAGCGCGTTCACCGGCAAGCATTACGCGGACCTGATGGCGAGCGACTTCCCGAAGTGGATGCTCAACTCGTTCATCGTCAGCTCGGTCACCGCGATCGGCACCGTCGTGATGGGCGCAGCCGCCGCCTACGCGTTCAGCCGGTTCCGCTTCAAGGGCCGCCGCGGCGGCCTGACCGCGCTGCTGATCATCCAGATGTTCCCGCAGATGCTCGCCTTCGTGGCGATCTTCCTGCTGGTTCTGACGCTCGGCAAGATCTTCCCGTTCCTGGGGATCGGGTCGAACCTGACGCTGATCAGCGTCTACCTCGGTGGCGCGCTGGGCGCCAACACGTTCCTGATGTACGGCTTCTTCAACACGATCCCGATGGAGATCGACGAGGCTGCCCGGATCGACGGAGCGACGCACGCCCAGATCTTCTGGGGCATCATCATGCGGCTGGTCACCCCGATCCTCGCGGTCGTGGGCCTGCTCAGCTTCGTGGGCTCCTACGGCGAGTTCATCCTCGCCAAGATCGTCCTTGCCCGCCCCGAGAACTACACCCTCGCGGTCGGCCTGTACGTGTGGGGCTCCGACGAGCGCAACGCACCGTGGGCGCTGTTCGCGGCGGGCGCGGTGGTCGCGGCCATCCCGATCATCCTGCTGTTCATGTACCTGCAGAAGTACATCGTCTCCGGCCTCACCGCTGGCGGCGTGAAGGGCTGAGCCCTGGAACTCTGATGCGACGGCCCGGACCGAAAGGTCCGGGCCGTCGTCTGCGTCTGTGGTGCGTTCGCCCCGGATGGTGGCCGGGGGATCAGGCGATGGAACTGTGCGCGGCGACCGCGCCCTGCTCCTCGAAGGTCGCGGTGCAGATCCGCGGTCCGATGGTCAGTTCGCCCGTCACCAGGTCGGTGCCGCTCTCATCGAGGAAGCCGTCGAGGAAGCCGCGGTGCATGGCGCACACCAGCGGCAACTGCTCCGGCGCGATCGTCGCGCGGAAGGGGCAGCGGGTGAAGGTGACGGTCTCGTCGTCGAGGATCGTCCCGAAGCCCCGCTCGCCGAGGTGTGTCGCGAGGTCGTTCAGGGCGACGCCCGACTGGTCCTCCTGCGCGGCGACGCCCGCGCCCCACGTCCGCCCGGCCTTCTCGGCCAGGTCGAAGGCGGCCGGAGTCGGCTGGACAAAGCTCGAGATGAGCACCTGGACCAGTTCGGTCAGGTGCAGGTTGCTGATGCTGGGTGCCTCGCTCGTGGCGGTGAACACCAGCGGGGGCCGGCCCTGGCTGCCGGTTGCGTTGACGGCCCGTTCGACGTAGCCCGCCTCGACGAGCGCGTCCAGATGGAACCGCGCCGAGTTCTTGTGCAGCCCCAACTCGTTCGCGACGTCGATGACGGAGACGGGATCGGAGGCCGACTGGAGGAAGGCAAGCACACGCGCCCGAGTCGGGCCCAGTCCGTGTGGAGTGCTGATCATGTCTGTCATTGTGGCACCGGCCTTCTCGTCGTCAGATCGTGGGTCGGCCAAGCCCACGGTAGGGTTGAACCATGCAGTTTAGCCAATTGGTTGATACTTTCGGCAGAGTGGCGCGTGACTTGCGCGTTTCCCTGACCGATCGCTGCAACCTGCGCTGCACGTACTGCATGCCCGCCGAGGGCCTCGCCTGGCTCCCCACCGATGAGACGCTCACCGACGACGAAGTCATCCGCGTGATGCGGGTCGCGGTCGAGCGGCTCGGCATCACCCGGATCAGGTTCACCGGAGGCGAGCCGCTGCTGCGCCCTCACCTCGACCGGATCGTCGCGGGCGCCGCGGCGCTCAGGGGAGCGGAGGGGCGACCCGAACTGGCGCTCACCACCAACGGGTTGGGCCTTGACAAGAAGATCGACGCGCTCGCCGCCGCTGGCCTCGACCGGGTCAACCTGTCACTCGACTCGCTCGACCCACAGCGCTACGCCCGCCTGACCCGCCGCGACCGGTTCCACGACGTGCTCACCAGCATCGACGCCGTCGAGCGGGTCGGCCTCACACCGCTGAAGATCAACGCCGTCATCATGCGCGGCGTCAACGAGGACGACATCGTCCCCCTCGCGCAGTTCTGCCTCGAGCGCGGCTACCAGTTGCGCTTCATCGAGCAGATGCCGCTCGGGCCGAAGGGGGAGTGGGAGCGTGGCGACATGGTGACCGCTGCCGAGATCCTCGCCGCGCTTGAGACGCGCTTCCGGCTTCACCCCCTCGACGAGCCGCGCGGCTCTGCGCCGGCCGAACTCTGGGGGGTCGCGCCGGACCAGCGACAGCCGGGCGGTCGCCTTGGGGTGATCGCATCGGTCACCAATCCATTCTGTGGCGCCTGCGACCGGACGCGGATCACCTCCGACGGGCAGGTCCGCACCTGCCTCTTCTCGCAGCGCGAGACCGACCTTCGCTCGATCCTGCGCGGCGGCGGAACCGACGACGACCTCGTCGAGGCGTGGACGGGGGCCCATCGCGGCAAGGCGAAGGCCCACGGGATCAACGAGGCCGGATTTGTGCAGCCCGAGCGCACCATGAGCGCGATCGGCGGCTGACGACAACCTCCCGGGGCACCCGCCCCGGGGCATTCAACGAAGGAGTGGGCGTGCAGGTCAGGTTCTTTGCTGGAGCGGCCGAGGCCGCGGGCGTCGACGAGCGCGAGGTGGGCGGAGCGGGCCTCACGGGCGAGACGCTCGTCGCACTGCTCGCCGAGGGTAACGAGCGGCTCGGGCAGGTGCTCGGCGTCAGTTCGCTGCTCGCCGACGGCGCCCGGGTCGGCGACCTCTCGGCCCCGCTCGACCGGGTGCAGCGCGTCGACGTGCTGCCACCCTTCGCGGGCGGCTAGGCCCAGCGTGCCTGAGACGTGGGGCGTGCTGCTTGGCGGCGGCCGCTCCTCGCGGATGGGGACGGACAAGCTCCGGCTCCTCGACGGCGACGCATCGCTCGGTTCCCGTGCGGTGGACGCGCTGCTCGCGGTCGCCGACCGGGTGATCGTCTCGTCCCCGGAACGCGCCGATGTGGCCCGTGACGGCGTCAGCTTCGTCCTGGAGGACCCGCCCTTCGGCGGTCCGGTCGCGGGCATCGCGGCGGCCCTTGCCGCCATCGTCGCCGACGACGGCGAGGTGTACCTCCTGGCGGGCGACCTGCTCGCCCCGGCCGAGGTCGTCGACCTGCTGCGCGCCCGCGACATCGATGGCGACGGGGTCGCCCTGATCGACCGCGAGGGCTGGCCGCAGTACCTGGCGGGCAGGTACCGGCTCCCGGCGCTTCGACGGGCGCTCGCCGGCGAGACCAGGGACCGCTCTGTGCACCGCACGTTCCGGGTCCTCGACCTGATCCTGGTCCCCGCAGAGAAGGGCGTCACGGGCGACGTGGACACCCCTGAGCAGGCAAAAAGCGCCGGACTGCGCCTCCCGGAACCCGGTGCTGACCAGCCCTGATAGCCCTTCGGGTGATGATAAATTCAATTAAATCTGACAAACCGTAGTAGATCTGAAAAACTCATCCCATGAGTTCAGATACCGCGCGCATCGACGGGCCGGCGTCAGACGCCTTGCTGAAGCTCGGCCGCTTCTTCACGAAGTGGGACGAGACCGATGACGGCCGCGCCGTCTTCCGTGAGGGCGGCCGCGCAGGCGACGTCTTCTACCGTGACAGGTGGAGCCACGACAAGGTGGTCCGCTCCACCCACGGCGTGAACTGCACGGGCTCCTGCTCGTGGAAGGTCTACGTCAAGGACGGCATCATCACGTGGGAGTCGCAGCAGACCGACTACCCGACGACCGGCCCCGACCGGCCCGAGTATGAGCCCCGCGGCTGCCCCCGCGGCGCGGCCTTCTCCTGGTACACCTACTCGCCGACCCGGGTGCGCTACCCGTACGGCCGTGGCGTGCTGATCGAGATGTACCGCGAGGCCAAGAAGCGTCTCGGTGACCCGGTCGAGGCGTTCCGCGAGATCACCACCGACCCCGTCAAGCGGCGCCGCTACCAGCAGGCCCGCGGCAAGGGCGGCCTGGTGCGCATCTCGTGGGACGAGGCGATGGAGATCGCCGCGGCGTCGTACGTGAACACCATCAAGTTCTACGGACCCGACCGCTGCGTGTCCTTCTCGCCGATCCCCGCCATGAGCATGGTGAGCCACGCCATCGGCACCCGCTTCACCCACCTCATCGGCGGCGCGATGACCAGCTTCTACGACTGGTACGCCGACCTGCCCGTCGCGAGCCCGCAGGTCTTCGGCGACCAGACCGACGTGCCGGAGTCGGGCGACTGGTGGGACGCCACCTACCTGATGATGTGGGGCTCCAACGTCCCCGTCACCCGCACCCCCGACGCGCACTGGATGGCGGAGGTCCGCTACCGCGGCACCAAGGTCGTCACCGTCAGCCCCGACTACGCCGACAACGTCAAGTTCGCCGACGAGTGGCTGCCTGCGCAGGCGGGCACCGACGCCGCGCTCGCGATGGCGATGGGCCACGTCATCCTCAAGGAGAACTTCGTCGACCGGCAGGTCGACTACTTCTCCGACTACGTCAAGCAGTACACCGACCTCGGCATGCTCATCACCCTCGTGGAGCACCCCGAAGGCAAGGGCCTGGTGCCGGGCAAGTTCCTCACCGCCGAGGACCTCAGCACCTACCGCTCCGAGACCGACGATGCGTTCAAGACGGTGATGTGGGACAGGGCCACCTCGGCCCCCGCCGTCCCGAACGGCTCGATGGGCTTCCGCTACGACGAGCGCGACGAGGGCAAGTGGAACCTCGAACTCGGCGAGATCGACCCGGCCCTGACCCTCCTCGGCGAGGAGGGCAGCCAGCCCGTCGAGATCGCGCTGCCGTGCTTCGAGGACCCGCGTGGCGAGGGCTCCGTCATCAACCGCGGCGTGCCTGCACGCACGGTCGACGGGAAGCTCGTCACCACGGTGTTCGACCTGATGCTCGCCCAGTACGGCGTCGGTCGCGACGGCCTCCCCGGCGTCTGGGCACGGGACTATGACGACGCGACGTCGCCCTACACGCCTGCATGGCAGGCCGAGATCACCTCGGTGCCCGCCGAGGCGTGCATCCGTACCGCCCGCGAGTTCGCCTCCAACTCCGAGGAGTCGAAGGGCCGCACGATGATCATCATCGGAGCAGGCATCTGCCACTGGTTCCACGCGGACGTCACCTACCGTGCGATCATCGCGCTGCTCATGATGACCGGCTGCATCGGCAAGAACGGCGGCGGCTGGGCGCACTACGTCGGCCAGGAGAAGTGCCGGCCCATGACGGGCTGGTTCAACATGGCCAACGCCCTGGACTGGTCGCGCCCGCCGCGCACCATGATCGGCACCGGCTACTGGTACATGCATACCGACCAGTGGCGCACCGACGGCTTCTCGGCCGACCGGATCAAGTCGCCCCTGTCGACCGGATCGCTCGACGGCATGCACACCGCCGACTCGATGGCGCTCGCGCACCGGCTCGGCTGGATGCCCTTCTACCCGCAGTTCGGCGTCAACCCGCTCGACCTCGCAGACGAGGCAACCGCCGCCGTCGAACGCGGCGAGTACGAGTCGCCGCAGGCCTATGTCGCGGCCAAGCTGAAGGCGGGCGAGCTGAAGAGCGCCGTCGAGGACATCGACGCGCCCGAGAACTGGCCGCGCACCATGATCCTGTGGCGCTCGAACCTGTTCGGCTCCTCCGCGAAGGGCGCCGAGTACTTCAACAAGCACCTGCTCGGCACCCACAACAACGTGATGGCCAACGGGCACGGCACCGACCGGCCGCGCGACGTGAAGTGGCACGAGGAGGCGCCGGAGGGCAAGCTCGACCTGCTCATCACCGCCGACTTCAGGATGACGAGCTCGACGCTGCTCAGCGACATCGTGCTCCCGGCGGCGACGTGGTACGAGAAGCACGACATCAGCTCCACCGACATGCACCCCTACGTGCACGCGTTCACCCCGGCGATCGACCCGCCGTGGGAGACCCGCACCGACTACGACGTGTTCACCGAGCTCGCGCACAAGCTCTCCGAACTGGCCAAGGGGCGGCTCGACACCCGCAAGGACATCGTGGCCGTGCCGATGCAGCACGACACCCCCGGCCAGCTCGCGCAGCCTGGCGGGCACGTCCCCGACTGGCGGGGCACCGACGTGCCCGCGGTTCCGGGCAGGAACCTGCCGGTGCTCGCGGTCGTGGAGCGCGACTACACGGCGATCGCAGACAAGCTCGCCACCGTCGGGCCGCTCGCGGACAAGCTGGGCTTCACCGTCAAGAACATCACCTACGACGTGAGCCACCAGGTCGACCGGTTGGCCAAGCTGCACGGCGTCTACCCGTCGGGGCCCGCGGAGGGCCGCCCGGCGATCAACACCGACGCGCGGCTGGCCGAGGCGATCCTGACGTTCTCCGGCACCACCAACGGTGAGCTGGCGACCCAGGGCTTCCGCACCCTCGAGAGGAAGACCGGCCGCGACCTGGTCGACCTGTCGCTCGGCTCGGAGGAGAAGCTGATCACCTTCGCGCAGACGCAGGCCGCGCCCCAGCCGGTGATCACCTCCCCGGAGTGGTCGGGATCGGAGACCGGCGGGCGGCGCTATGCCGCCTTCACGATCAACACCGAGCGGCTCAAGCCGTGGCACACGCTCTCGGGACGGATGCACTTCTTCCTCGACCACGACTGGATGACGGACGCGGGGGAGAACCTGCCGACGTACCGTCCGCCGCTCGACATGTCGGCCGCCTACGGCGAGCCCGAGCTCGGGCCCAACGGCGAGAAGGCGATCACGCTCAGGTACCTGACCGTCCACAACAAGTGGTCGATCCACTCCGAATACCAGGACAACCTGTTCATGCTGTCGCTCGGACGCGGCGGGCCGCAGGCCTGGCTGAGCGTCGCCGACGCCAAGTCGATCGGGGTGGCAGACAACGACTGGATCGAGCTGACCAATGCCAACGGCGTGTTCGTCGCCCGCGCCGTCGTCACCCCGAAGCTGCCCGACGGCATCTGCTACGTGCAACACGCGCAGGAACGCACCATCGACATGCCCAAGTCGGAGGCCACCGGCCGCCGCGGCGGCATCCACAACTCGGTGACCCGGATCCTGCTCAAGGCAACCCACCTGATCGGCGGCTACGCCCACCAGGCCTACGCGTTCAACTACATCGGCCCCACCGGCGTGCAGCGGGACATCGTCTCGACGGTTCGCCGCCGCTCCCAGGAGGTGCAGTACTGATGGCGAAGCAGCGTCGCGTCATGGCCCAGGTCGCCATGGTGATGAACCTCGACAAGTGCATCGGATGCCACACGTGTTCCGTCACGTGCAAGCAGGCGTGGACCAACCGGGCAGGCACCGAGTACGTCTGGTTCAACAACGTCGAGACCCGCCCTGGCCTCGGCTACCCCCGCACCTACGAGGACCAGGACAAGTGGCAGGGCGGCTGGGTCCGCACCAGGTCGGGCCGGCTCAAGCTGCGCTCCGGCGGGCGGTTCAAGAAGCTGCTGAGCATCTTCGCCTCCCCGGTGCAGCCCGGCATGGACGACTACTACGAGCCGTGGACCTACGACTACGAGAAGCTCATCCAGTCGCCTCTCGGTGAGGACTTCCCGGTCGCCCGGCCCAAGTCGCTGATCACCGGGGACGACCTGGCCATCAAGGCCTCCGCCAACTGGGACGACTCGCTCGGCGGCATCGCCGAGACCATCGACGAGGACCCGATCGTCAAGAAGCTGCGCGACGAGGCCAACATCCAGATCAAGGCCGAGTACGAGAAGACCTTCATGTTCTTCGTGCCGCGCATCTGCGAGCACTGCCTCAACCCGTCGTGCATGGCCGCCTGCCCGTCGGGCGCGATCTACAAGCGGGCAGAGGACGGCATCGTGCTGGTCGACCAGGACCGCTGCCGCGGCTGGCGCCAGTGCATCACCGGCTGCCCCTACAAGAAGATCTACTTCAACCACCGCTCGGGCAAGGCCGAGAAGTGCACCATGTGCTACCCGCGCCTCGAGGTGGGCCTCCCGACGGTGTGCGCCGAGACGTGCGTTGGCCGGCTGCGCTACATCGGCGTCATCCTCTACGACGCAGACCGCGTCACCGAGGCGGCCCTCGCCGACGAGAAGGACCTGTACGAGGCCCAACTCGACCTGATGCTCGACCCCAACGACCCGCAGGTGATCGCCGACGCCAAGGCCAACGACATTCCGACCGACTGGATCTCAGCCGCTCAGAAGTCGCCCGTCTACGCGCTGATCAAACACTTCAAGGTCGCGCTGCCGCTGCACCCGGAGTACCGCACCATGCCGATGGTCTGGTACGTGCCGCCGCTGTCGCCGGTGGTGGACCTGCTGAAGTCGCAGGGCCACGACTCGGAGGCAGGAGGCAACCTGTTCGGCGCCATCGACGCGCTGCGGATCCCCGTCGAATACCTGGCGGAACTGTTCACCGCGGGGGACACCCAGGTGGTCACCGACGTGCTGCAGAAGCTGGCCGCGATGCGTTCCTACATGCGCGACGTGACGCTCGGACGTGAACGCCAGCCCGAACTGGCGGAGGCCGTCGGCCTGACGCCTGCCGCCATGGAGCAGATGTACCGGCTGCTCGCCATCGCCAAGTACGACGAGCGCTACGTCATCCCGAAGGCCCATACCGAGCAGGCGCACAACCTGGAGGAGATGGGCTGCTCCGTCGACTTCGACGCCACCGACCCGTACAACTACGACGGCGGCTTCGGATCCTCGTCGGGCCGCGTGGTGCCAGTTGCGATCGAGAGCTACGCGGACGCCAAGCGTCGCCAGCAGGACGCGAGCGGGGCATGAGCGCCGTCGTCTTCCAGGCTGCAGCGCTGCTGCTCGGCTACCCGACCGAGGACCTGCTCGACAGGCTCGACCTGATCGAGGAGGCCGCCGCAGAGGCGGGCGCGGGGGAGCGGTTCGCGCCGACCATCGCGCACCTGCGTTCGATGCCGCTGATGGAACTCCAGTCGTGGCACGTGCAGGAGTTCGACCTGTCCCGCAGGCACGCGCTGCACCTGACGTACTGGACCGACGGCGACACCCGCCGCCGGGGCGAGGTGCTGGCCTCCATCAAGCAGACCTACCGCGACTCCGGCCTAGTGGTCGACCTCGACGGTGAACTGCCCGACTACCTGCCGATGGTGCTCGAATTCACCGCCACCGGGGCGCCACAGCTCGGCATCGGCATCCTCAACGCCTACCGGGCCTCGCTCGAACTGCTGCGGATCGGCCTCACCGAGGACAAGCTCCCGCACGCGGGCGTCGTCGAGGCCATCTGCGACGTGCTCGGTGGTCCCTCGCCGAAGACCCGCGCCGAGGTGCGCGACCTGCTGACCACTCCTCCGACGGAGACCGTCGGCCTCGAGCCGACGTTCCTTCCCTACCCGCAACTGCAAGGGAGCCAACCGTGAAGTTCCTGCTGTGGGGCGTGCTGCCCTACCTCACCTTCCTGGTGCTGGTCGGCGGCCTGATCTGGCGCTACCGCTACGACCAGTTCGGCTGGACGACCCGCTCGTCGCAGCTCTACGAGTCGAAGCTGCTCAAGATCGGCTCGCCGCTGTTCCACTTCGCGCTGCTCGCGGTGCTGATGGGGCACATCGTCGGCCTGCTGATCCCCAAGGCGTTCACCGACTGGATCGGCCTCAGCCAGCACGCGTACCACCTGGGCGCCCTCTGGGTCGGCGGCCTGGCGGGCATCGGCCTGATCGTCGGGCTCGCCATGCTGATCGTGCGACGCCGCACGACCGGCGCGGTGTTCAAGGCCACCACCTGGAACGACAAGATCATGTACCTGGTGCTCGCGACGGTGATCGGGCTCGGGATGGTCGCCACCCTCACCGGCGACAAGACCCCGACAGGCGCCGAGCACAACTACCGCGAGACCGTCTCGGTGTGGTTCCGCTCGCTTTTCACTTTTCAGCCGAACGTCGACGCGATGGCCGCGGCGACCTGGCAGTTCCAGACCCACGTCGTGATCGGCATGCTGCTGTTCGCGATGATCCCGTTCACGCGCCTCGTGCACGCCTTCTCCGCGCCGATCCACTACCTTTTCCGCCCCTACATCGTCTATCGCTCCCGCGATGCCGTGTCTGCGCGCCGCTCCTCCACGACCAAGGGCCGTGGCTGGGATCCGGTCGGCAGCCGCGACAACCAGAAAGTTCGTAAGTGAGTAAGAACCTCATCGAGGTCGGGCCCGTCCACGACACGGGCAAGGGGGCCGGCCGGGTCCTCACCATGTCCACGATCGCGTTCACGTTGATGTTCGCGGTGTGGCTCATGTTCGGCATCCTCGGCATCCCGATCCAGAAGGAACTGGGACTCAGCGACCAGCAACTGTCCTGGATCTCGGCCCTCGCCGTCCTCAACGGCTCCATGTGGCGGCTCCCGGCGGGCATCCTCGCCGACCGACTCGGCGGCCGCACCGTCACCCTGTTCCTGCTGTTCGCCACCGCGATCCCCGCCTACCTGGTGTCGTTCGCGAACAACTACACGATGCTGCTGGTGCTCGCCTTCCTCGTCGGCTTCGCGGGCAACCTGTTCTCCGTCGGCACCGCCTGGGACTCGGCCTGGTACTCCAAGGACCGCCAGGGCCTCGCCCTGGGCGTGTTCGGCGCGGGCAATGTCGGTGCCTCCGTCACCAAGTTCATCGGCCCGCCGCTGATCGCCGCCACCGCAGGGTCGACCTACTTCCTCGGCATCCAGGGCGGCTGGCGCCTGATCCCCGTGATCTACGCGGTGCTGCTCGTCATCGTCGGCATCCTCACCTGGATCATCGTCCCCAAGCCGGACCGCGCCGCGGGGGCCTCCAAGCCCCTGTCGGAGATGCTCGCGCCCCTGAAGGACGTGCGCGTGTGGCGGTTCAGCCTGTACTACGTCGCCGTCTTCGGCGCCTACGTGGCGCTCTCGGCGTGGCTCCCGAAGTACTACGTCGACAACTTCGGCGTCTCCCTCACGGTCGCAGGCCTCCTGACGGCGACCTTCATCTTCCCCGCGTCGCTGCTGCGGCCCGTCGGGGGCTGGCTCAGCGACAGGTTCGGCGCCCGCAAGGTGATGTACTTCACCTTCGCCCTGATGCTGCTCTCCAGCGGCATCCTGATGATGCCCAACGGCTTCATCACCGTCGTCCACCCCGACGGCGGCCAGAGCCAGCACCTGCACTACCAGATCTCGCTTGTCTGGTTCGCGATCCTGGTGTTCATCCTCGGCTGCGCCATGGGCTTCGGCAAGGCCGCGGTCTTCAAGCACATCCCCGAATACTTCCCCGACAACGTCGGCTCCGTCGGCGGCCTCGTCGGCATGCTCGGCGGGCTCGGAGGCTTCGTCCTCCCGCCGCTGTTCGCCGCGACCAAGACCTGGTCCGGGTTCCCGAGCAGCACGTTCTTCTGCATCTTCATCCTGGTGGCGATCTGCGCCGTCTGGATGCACGTCACCATCGTCCGCATGCTGCACGACAAGTCGCCTGAGCTCGCCGGCACCATCGACCGACCCCTAGAGGAGGCTCGCCCGTGAGCACCACCACCCCCGAAACCAAGGGAGACTGGCTCGTCTCCTGGGACACTGAAGACGAGTCGAAGTGGGACAGCAAGCTCGCCTGGAGCACGCTGACCGTCACCACCGTCTCGCTGACGCTGTGCTTCGTCGCCTGGTTCCTGCCGAGCGCCATCGTCCCCAAGCTGAACGCTCTCGGCTACAGCTTCACCAAGGACCAACTGTTCCTGATGACGTCGATGCCCGGCCTCTCCGGCGGCCTGCTCCGGCTCGTCTGGATGGTGCTGCCGCCCAAGATCGGCACCCGCAAGATGGTCTCGCTGACCACGCTGCTGCTGCTCCTGCCGATGCTCGGCTGGGGCTTCGAGGTGACCAACCCTGACGTGCCGTACTGGCGCCTGCTCGCGCTGGCCTTCCTGGCAGGCATCGGCGGCGGCGCGTTCTCCGGCTTCATGCCGTCGACGTCCTACTTCTTCCCCAAGTCGAAGCAGGGCACCGCGCTCGGCATCCAGGCGGGCATCGGCAACTTCGGCGTCTCGCTCGTCCAGTTGCTCACCCCGTGGCTGATCGGCTTCGGCATGTTCGGCTTCCTCGGCTCGCAGACCCTCACGGTGCCGAGCAAGGCGCCCGTCGAGGTCTGGTACCAGAACGCCGCGCTGATCTACGTGCCCATCATCGTCGTGGTGGCCATCTGGTCCTACGTGGTGCTGCGCTCCGTCCCGATCAAGGCGAGCATCAAGCAGCAGTTCGACATCTTCAAGAACCAGGACACCTGGTGGATGACGCTGCTCTACATCATGACGTTCGGCACCTTCTCCGGGCTGTCTGCGCAGTTCGCGCTGCTGATGATCAACCTGTACGGCGCGGGCAACTCCTCCATCGTCGACGGCACCGGCGCGGGAGCCAAGCTGCTCATCGAGGGCTATGAGCTGCCCGACCCCGTCAAGTTCGTCTTCCTCGGCCCGCTGATCTCCGCTGGCGCACGCGTGCTGTTCTCCCCGCTGACCGACCGGATGGGCGGCGCCATCTGGACGCTGATCTCCGGCATCGGCATCCTCGCCTCGATCATCGTCACGATCCCGTCGCTCACCCCCGACACGTCGAGCGCCGAGTCGCTGCAGGGCGGGTTCAACCTGTTCCTGTGGGGCATGCTCTCGATCTTCCTGTTCACCGGCATCGGCAACGCGTCGACGTTCAAGCAGATGCCGATGATCTTCGAGAAGCGCCAGGCCGGCGGCGTGATCGGCTGGACCGCCGCGATCGCGGCCTTCGGGCCCTTCCTGTTCGGCGTCGGGCTGACCCTGATGAGCCCCACCACGTTCTACATCATCGGCGCCGTGTGGGCCGTGATGTGCATCGCCATCACCTGGTGGCGTTACGCACGCAAGGGCGCGGCGAAGCCGAGCTGACCAGTCGCTGAACGGACGGGCCGACCGCCCGCGGCGTGAACTTCGCGCCCCGGGAGCATAAGGTTGGCCCGTCCCTGCATGTGAGGAGGAATGCCGTGACGGCGAGGATCGCGGTGGCAGATGTGACCACCGAGGACGTCGACTGCGAGGCGCTGCTCGCCTCCGTCGGCGACGACCGGGCGGGCGCCGTCGTGACGTTCGCGGGCGTGGTGCGCAACCACGACCACGGCAAGTCCGTCACCGGCATCGAATACGTCGGGCATCCCTCCGCGGCCGACGTGATGCGTGAGGTAGCCGAGGAGTTCGCGCGGCGCGAGGGCGTCCACGCGATCGCGGCCCAGCACCGCGTCGGGATGCTCGGGATCGGCGGGGTGGCGCTGTACGTCGCCGTCGCCGCGTCGCACCGCAGGCAGGCCTTCGAGTGCGCCTCCGATCTGGTCGACACCGTCAAGGAGCGGCTGCCGATCTGGAAGAAGCAGTACCTGAGCGACGGCTCGCACGAGTGGTCGCAATGCCCCTGACCGACGAGCAGCGCGAGCGCTACGTCCGCAACATCGACATCGTCGGGATGGGTGTGGACGGGCAGGAACGGCTGCTCGCGTCGTCGGTGCTGGTGATCGGCGCTGGCGGGCTCGGGTCGGCTGCGCTGCCGTACCTGGCCGCCGCCGGGGTCGGCCGGATCGCGATCGTCGACGGTGACCACGTCGAACTGAAGAACATGCAGCGCCAGGTGCTGCACACCGAACTCGGCCGCAACAAGGCAGAGTCCGGGGCCGAACGGCTGCGCGCCCTCAATCCCGATGTCAGCGTCGAGGTGATCGCCGAATACCTCACCGCAGAGCGCGCCAGGGAACTGTTCGTCGGCTACGACCTGGTGCTCGACTGCACGGACACGTTCGGCGCGAAGTTCATGCTCTCCGATGCCGCTGAGGCCGTCGGCGCCCGGCTGATCTGGGCGTCCGCCGTCGGGATGCAGGGGCAGTGCTCCGTCTTCGGTGTCCCGGACGCGCACGGCGACCGGCTGTACCTGCGCGACCTGATCCCGGTCGAACCGGCAGACGGCGACTACCCGAAGGCCACCGACATCGGGGTGCTCGGCGCGATGGTCGGCCAGGTCGGCGCGATGCAGGCCACCGAGGCCATCAAACTGCTTGCCGGCGTCGGCCGGGGTCTGGTCGGTCGGGTCGCGCTGCTGGACGCCGCCGCAGGACGCTGGGCGGAACTGCCACTGAGGAGGGCGCGATGAGAAGCGTCGAGGAACACCTGTCGGCCGTGCTCGCGCTTGGGGAGAGGCTCGAGGCCGAGCAGGCCCCCGTCGGGTCCGGCTACGGGCGGACGCTCGCCGCCGACGTCGCCGCGGTCGTCGCGGTGCCGCCCTTCGACAACTCGGCCATGGACGGCTTCGCCGTCCGCGCGGCCGACCTGGAACCGGGGGCCCGGCTGATGGTCGTCGGGGACATCCCCGCCGGCGCCACCTCCGTCCCATGGGTTGGGCCTGGCGAGGCCGCGCGGATCATGACCGGGGCCCCGATGCCGACCGGCGCCGACACCGTCGTGCCCGTCGAACTGACCGACCAGCCCTCGGGCGCCGCCGACCTGCCCACCACCGTCGAGGTGCGCGAGGTCGTCGCGGAGGGGCGGCACGTGCGCGGCCGTGGTGAGGACGTGGCCGTCGGCGACGTCGTGCTGCCCGCAGGCCTGCGCTGGACCCCCGCGGCCGCATCGTCGGCCGCCTCGCTCGGGCACGGCTCAGTGTCGCTTGTGCGCAGGCCGCGCGTCGCGGTGCTCGCCACCGGCTCGGAACTCGTCGCGGCGGGCGAACCGCTCGGCTTCGGCCAGATCCCCGACTCGAACTCGATCCTGCTCGCCGGGCTGTGCGAACGGTGGGGCGCAGAGGTCGCCATGGTGGAGTCGGTCTCCGACGACCCGGCACACTTCCGGGCCGCGCTGGCGCGCGCCATCGACGCTGACCTGGTGCTGACCAGCGGGGGAGTCTCCGTCGGGGCGTTCGAGGTGGTGCGGCAGGTCGTCGAGGGCGACATCTCGTTCGACAAGGTCGCCATGCAGCCGGGCAAGCCGCAGGCAAGCGGGCTGCTCGCCTGGCCCGACGGTCGCCGCGTCCCGCTGCTCGGGCTGCCCGGCAACCCCGTCAGCGTGTTCGTCTCCGCCTGGGTCTATGCGCGGCCGTTGCTCGCAAAGCTGGGCGGGTGGAGCGACGCGTGGCCGTCGTCACGGCTTCCTGCGACGGTCGGCTGGACGGGGCCGGAGGGTCGCCGCCAGTTCGTGCCCGTGCGGATCTCCGAGGAAGGGGTGACGCCGGTGCACCGCTTGGGCTCCGGGTCGCACCTGGTCGCCTCGCTCGCCCTCGCCGATGGTCTCGCGGTGGTGCCCGAGGACGTCACCTCGGTCGCCGCGGGCGAGACCGTCACCGTCCACGCCTTGTAATCTCTGCCCCATGACCCGCTTCACGCACCTCGACGACGCAGGCAACGCCCGGATGGTCGACGTCACCGCCAAGACCCCCACCGTCCGCTCGGCCTCCGCAGTCGCGTCGGTGCGCTGCAGCGCCGAGGTCGTGCAGGCGCTGCGGGACGGGACGGTGCCGAAGGGCGACGTGCTCGCGGTCGCCCGGGTCGCCGGGATCGCCGCCGCAAAGAAGGTCCCCGACCTGCTGCCGCTCGCCCACGTGATCGGCGTGCACGGCGTCGTCGTCGACCTCGAGATCGTCGACGAGGGCATCGACATCTCCGCGACGGTCCGCACCGCGGATCGCACGGGCGTCGAGATGGAGGCCCTGACGGCGGTGACGGTCGCCGCCCTCGCGGTGGTCGACATGATCAAGGGCGTCGACAAGTTAAGCGAGATCGTCGGCGCAAAGGTGGTCGCCAAGTCCGGCGGAAGGTCGGGAGACTGGTCGCGCGACTGAGAGGGGAGCGGACCGTCCGTCAGCCCGATATGTCCGTTGCTACGAGTGGTACTGGGATTCCGGACAGGCCACGTCGGGAAGGACAGGTCTCCGCATAGGTCGCGCGGGCTTCAAGCGACATCCGACTCGAGGTGCGCGCACCGATGCCTCCGGTCCTGGCGCGGAGTCCGGTTCGGCCGGTGGAGTCAAGGGGCTCTTCGTACTTGCGGTGGGTCGGGGGCGACACGCCGGGTGAGCGGGGTGGGC
>JAQDQK010000019.1 GCA_027658995.1 Propionibacteriaceae bacterium AM104-82 | reverse complement strand
CAGCGGGTCGGGCCGGTCACCCGCACCCCTTCACTCCACCGCCATCTGTGAAGAGCCGTGAAATGGCCCCATCTCAAAGGGAAGGCTGGCCGAGAGTATTTGCACCACAATACGGATGTCGTCGGCACGCAATGGATGGATTGCAGCTGGCTATCGATTGCTTCGACATTGTCGTCGCCGAAGCCTGGGCGGACTAGGAAAGTCGGACCGACGTGGATCGGATCCGGACTGCTCAGAAGTCGCTGAGGGCCGCCCGCCGAGACGAACTTGGTCTGCCGGAACACACCAGACACGATCGGCCATGGGGGCTGTGTGCGAAGGGGGCCGTCAACCTTGACGGCCCCCTTCGTGAGTGGCTAGTGGAGAGTCAGGCCCGGCTTCGAGCACGAGTCCGGGCGTGGACGTCGGGAGCCCGGTTACGCGTCGTCGTCGAGGTGCAGGCTCAGCGAGGAGCCCATCGGGATCGCCTGCACCATCCGAAGCTTCGCGAGCGCCGGGTGGTCCTCCAGGATCTTCGCGCCGTTGGCGAGCGTGCGCAGCGCCGCCGTCTCGGCGCGCGCCGACTCCAACTGGGCAAGGCCCCGGGTCTTCGCCGTCAGCACGGCCATCGCCGCCGAGCGCAGGTCGGCGGGCAGGATCACGTCCTTGATCACCACGGAGGACACCTCGTAGCCGACGCGGGTACCCGCCTCGACGGCGCGGGCCTTCACCCGGGCGACCAGGTCGGGGTTGCTACGCGGGGCCTGCGCGGCCTCGGTGACGTCCAGTTCGGCGAACTCGTCGCGCAGCGCGACCTGGATCGCGAGGTAGATCGCCTGCTCAGGCTGCTCGAACTCGAGCCCTGCGAGCGGGTCGACCACGCGCACGTCGGCGACCGCTGTCACCTTGACCTGGGCGCCGTCGGAGGTGGGGATCTCCTGCGGGGCCAACTGCAGCAGGCGGCGGGCCGTCGAGATGGGGGAGTAGGTCGCGTTCCTGGTGCGACGGTGCCGTCCGGCGGGCAGGATCTTGCTGCGTCCGTCGAGGTGTGCGACGACGACCTCGTGCGGGTCCACTGTGACGTGGAAGGTGGTGAGCTTCACCGCTACTCCTTCTGGTTCGAGGGCCCGGATCGCGGCCGGCGCGGTCGTGGACCCAGTGAAGGGTGCATGACGCCCGCGCGTGTTGCCACGATCCGGACCCGGATGGGGACTCGAACCCCGGGCCTTGCGGCCTCTCCCTTGTGAATGTGTCCTGGTGGGGACATCGACGCCGCCGACGAGGGTACGGGTCGCACCACGGTGCTTCCGCCCAGACGACGTCGAGCCTCCAAGGGTATCGACGCCCATGCGCCCCCGGCAAGGGCGCGGCCCCGTCCACCCGTTGTCGCGCGTCGGCCGCGGCGTGCCCGCGCGGTAATCTGTACTGAGTCTCATCGACTGGAGGTAACTTTCATGCCTGCGCTCAGGTCCCGCACCACCACCCACGGCCGCAACATGGCGGGCGCCCGCGCCCTCTGGCGCGCCACGGGCATCACGGACTCGGACTGGGGCAAGCCGATCGTCGCAGTAGCCAACTCGTTCACCCAGTTCGTGCCGGGCCACGTGCACCTGCGCGACATGGGCAAGCTCGTCTCCGAGTCGATCGCGGAGGCGGGCGGCGTCGGGCGCGAGTTCAACACGATCGCCGTCGACGACGGCATCGCCATGGGCCACGGCGGAATGCTCTACTCGCTGCCCAGCCGCGAACTGATCGCCGACTCCGTCGAATACATGGTCAACGCGCACTGCGCCGACGCGCTGGTGTGCATCTCCAACTGCGACAAGATCACCCCCGGCATGTTCCTCGCCGCGCTGCGCCTGAACATCCCGACCGTTTTCGTCTCGGGCGGGCCGATGGAGGCGGGCAAGGCCATCGTCAAGGACGGCGGCACCGTCGAAAGCTCCCTCGACCTGATCAACGCGATGGTCGCGGCGGTCGACCCGAACGTCACTGACGCCGAGCTCGGCCGCATCGAGGCCAACGCCTGCCCGACCTGCGGCTCCTGCTCCGGCATGTTCACCGCCAACTCCATGAACTGCCTGCTCGAGGCCATCGGCCTCGCGCTGCCGGGCAACGGCTCGACGCTCGCGACCGCCGCCGCCCGCAAGGGCCTGTTCCAGGAGGCGGGCCGCCTCGTCGTCGAACTGTGCAAGCGCTTCTACGACGGGGACGACGACTCGGTGCTTCCACTGTCGATCGCGACCAAGTCCGCGTTCGAGAACGCCATGAAGCTCGACGTCGCGATGGGCGGCTCCACCAACACCGTCCTGCACCTGCTCGCCGCAGCCCAGGAGGCCGGCGTCGACTTCACCATGGACGACATCGACGCCATCTCGCGCGTCACGCCGTGCCTGGCGAAGGTCGCACCGAACTCCGAGAAGTACTACATGGAGGACGTGCACCGCGCCGGCGGCATCCCCGCCATCCTCGGCGAACTCAAGCGCGGCGGGAAGCTCGACGAGACCGTCCACTCGGTGCACGCGCCGACGCTTGACGCGTGGCTCGACGAGTGGGACATCCGCGGCGGGTCGGCAAGCGACGCCGCCATCGAACTGTTCCACGCCGCGCCCGGTGGGGTGCGCACCACGGAGGCCTTCTCCTCGACCAACCGCTGGGAGTCGCTCGACACCGACGGTGAGGGCGGCTGCATCCGCTCGACCGACCACCCCTACACCGTCGACGGCGGCCTCGCCGTGCTGAAGGGCAACCTCGCGCTCGACGGCGCCATCGTCAAGACCGCGGGCGTCCCGGAGGACCAGTGGACGTTCACCGGTCGGGCGATCGTGACCGAGTCGCAGGACGAGGCCGTCGAGGCGATCCTCGGTAAGCGCGTCCAGCCGGGCGACGTCGTCCTGGTCCGCTACGAGGGCCCCAAGGGCGGCCCCGGCATGCAGGAGATGCTGTACCCGACGTCCTACCTGAAGGGCCTTGGCCTTGGCCCCAAGTGCGCCCTGGTGACCGACGGCCGCTTCTCCGGCGGCTCGTCGGGCCTGTCGATCGGGCACGTCTCCCCGGAGGCGGCCTCGGGCGGCACCATCGGCCTCGTCGAGGACGGCGACCAGATCACCATCTCGATCCCCGAGCGCCTGATCCGCCTCGACGTCGACGACGAGACCCTCGCCGCGAGGAGGGCCAAGCGCGACGCCGAGGGCTGGGCCCCGAAGGACCGTGAGCGTGAGGTGTCGACGGCGCTGAAGATCTTCGGGATGCTCGCGCAGTCCGCCGACAAGGGCGCCGCGCGCAAGCTCGACTGAGCCTGACCGGGCGCCATATCGGGCCGACCTCTCCGCTTGCGCGGGGTGGTCGGCCCGTAACTTTGAGCATGTTTGGTGAGTCGTTGCGGATTCGAACGTTCAACCTTGGTTCTGCGCGCAACGAGCAACCAAACATGCTCAAGGCCTGACCCGAGCCGGCACCGCTACGATCGGCGGAGAGACAGGAGCCGCCCGTGACGTTGCCAGCCTGGGTTACCACGATCTTCGTGATCGTCGAGTACCTGATGAAGATCATCGCGATCGGGGTCGTGCCCGAGAACCGGCGACCCTCCTCCTCGTCGGCGTGGCTGCTGCTGATCCTGTTCCTCCCCGTCGTCGGATTCCCGCTGTACTGGCTGATCGGCAGCCCCTGGGTGCGGGGGCGCAGGCAGCAGATCCAGCAGCGCAGCGACGAGGTCATCAAGCAGCACACGCTCGGCCTGCCCGTCGTCCCGGAGGGGGCGCACACGTCCCCGGCGCTGGAGCGGATCCTCTATATGAACCGCGACCTGACGGGGCTGCCGTGCATGACGGGCGCCGTCGTCGCGATGCACGCCGACGCGGAGGAGACCTACGAGGCGATGGCGGCCGCCGTCGACCGCGCGAAGCGCTACGTGCACGTCGAGTTCTACATCATGGCGTGGGACGAGACGACCGACGTGTTCTTCACCTCCCTGGAGCGGGCCGTGAAGCGGGGCGTCAAGGTGCGACTGCTAGTCGACCAACTCGGATCGCAGAAGTACGCGGGCTGGCGCCACTTCCAGCGGCGGCTCACCGAGATCGGCGTCGAGTGGCGCCTCATGATGCCCATCGCGATCCTCAAGGGGCGCTGGCGCCGCCCCGACCTGCGCAACCACCGCAAGCTGATGGTGGTCGACGGTGACGTGGCGCTGATGGGGTCGCACAACCTGATCGACCCGAGCTACGCCAGCAGGAAGAACAAGCGGATCGGCAGGCGCTGGCACGACCTGTCCGTGTCCGTCACGGGCGACATCGTGCTGGAACTCGAGGCCGTCTTCGCGATGGACTGGTACGTCGAGTCCGGCGAGCTGCTCGACCCGCAGGAGCACTTCATCGACAAGCCCGACCTGATCCCGGGCGGCGCCGCCAACGCCATGCAGTTGGTGCCGTCGGGGCCCGGCTATCCGACCGAGCCGAACCACCGGATGTTCGTCGCGCTGATGTACCTGGCGCAGCACACCATCACCATCGCCAGCCCCTACTTCGTGCCCGACGAGCCGCTGCTCAACGCCATCACCTCGGCCTGCTACCGAGGGGTGCACGTCGAGTTGTACGTCGGCGCCGAGGCCGACCAGTTCGTCGTGGGGCACGCGCAGCGCTCCTACTACGAGGCGCTGCTCGAGGCGGGCGTCAACATCTACCTGTACCCGGCTCCCGCGGTGCTGCACTCGAAGTACATGACGGTCGACGACACGATCGGCGTGATCGGATCGTCCAACATGGACTACCGCTCGTTCGCGCTCGACTACGAGATCATGCTGCTGGCCTTCGGCGGCAACATGGTCGACCTGCTGCACGAGAACGACGCGCACTACCGGCAGGTGTCGAAGCTGCTGACGTTGGAGGAGTGGCGCCAGACGCCCTGGTGGGAGCGCTACCTCGACAACGTGTGCAGGCTGACGTCGGCGCTCATGTAGCGCTCAGAGCCAGTCCTTCCACTTGAAGATCAGGTACATCACCACGCCGGTCACGACCATCAGCCCCAGCCCCCACAGGTAGCCGAACTTCCAGTCCAGTTCCGGCATGTTGTGGAAGTTCATGCCGTAGGTGCCCGCGACGAGGCTCGGCACGAAAAGCACGCCGGCCCACGCCGCGATCCTGCGCGAGTCCTCGGCCTGCTTGAGGCTGGCGGCGGTCATGTTGGTGACCTCCTCGTTCTGGCGCTGCGTCTGCAGCGCCAGGTTGAGGTCGAGCGCGCCCTTGAGCGCCTCGTGCAGCGACTCGACGCGCTCGTTGACGCTGATCGCGTGGTCCTCGATGTCGCGCAACTGCTGGCGCAGCAGTTCGGGGGCGTTGTTCATGATGGGGTCATCGCGCAGGTCGTCGACGATCTGACGAAGCGGGCGCAGCGCGCGCTGCAGGTCGATGACCTCGCGGGAGAGTTGGTAGATGCGCTTGGAGACGTGAGAGGCGCCGCCGAAGACCTCGGTCTCGATCTCGTCGACGTCGTTCTCGATGCCGAGCATCACGGGGCGGTACCCGTCGACGACCGTGTCGAGCAGCCTGGTCAGCACCACGCGCGGGCCCTTGGCGAGCACCTTCGGCTTGGCCTGCAGTTCCCTGCGCAGTTCGGACAGGTCGGGGGTGGGGGAGTGCCGCAGCGTGACGATGAACCGGTCGCCGACCAGCGCGTGCACCTCGCCGAACTCGATGGTCTCCGACGTGTCGCGGTAGGTCGCGGCGCGCAACACCAGGAAGCCGACGGAGCCGTAGCGCTCGAATTTCGGCCGCTGGTGCGCGTTGATGATGTCCTCGATGAGCAGCGGGCTCAGCTCGAACTGCTGGGCAAGCACGTCCACGTCCTTGTGGGTGGGGCGCTTCATGCCGATCCAGGCGAAGGACTCGGGGTGCTCGTCGAGACATTCGAAGGTCTCCGCGAACGTGGTGGCGGTCGCGACGCGGCGCCCCTCGGCGTAGATGCCCGCGTCGACGATCGACGTCACGGCGTGGTCGCTGCCCATCTCACCCCTCCCGTCAGGTCGGGGTCAGCCTACTCCGCGGCGACCTTCGCGGGTGTGTCGCGACGCGCGACGGCCCAGACCAGGGCGCCGACGCCGAGCACCGCGACGACGATCACGAGCGGGGGCGACATCTCCCACAGTCGCACCACCGCCGCCCAGCCGATGAAGCCGACCGTGCCGTACAGGAACGCCCAGATCACGGAGCCCGCGGTGACGGCGGGCAGGTAGCGGCGAAGCGGCATCCGCGTGATGCCTGCCGCGAGGTTGATCATCGTCTGGATCCCGATGGTCAGGAAGGACAGCGCTATGGCGGGGGCGCCCCAGCGGTTCAGCCAGTCCCTGGCCACCGCGTAGTGCTTGGAGTTCATCATCTTCGCCATCCGGGTGTGCTCCGCCCCGCGGGTCAGCCCGCGGCCCAGCCAGTAGGTGCCGTTGGCCCGCAACATCACGATCACGAACAGTGCCGCGACGATGACGAGATAGGGGGCATCCCAGGTCATGGGATTGAACACGCTGCTCCTGATGGTTCGAGGTCCCGCAAAGTCTAGCCCGCGAATTAGGGAGACTCCATGTCGCGAAAATCATCCTTTGTGATGATTCGGGTCTGGCGGGGGCATGTTCGGGCCCAGGAGGGCGCCCTCTAGGATGCTCGCCATGCGCCTCCATCTGCTCCGCCACGGCCAGTCCGTGTGGAACCTGGAGCGACGGCTCCAAGGCCAGACGATGCACGTTCCGCTCACGCAACAGGGGATCGACGAGGCCCGCGCCGCCGCGGCGGCGCTGAGAGGGGTCTCGCTGAGCGCGGTCTGGTCGAGCGACCAGGTCCGCGCCATCCAGACGGCGGAGGTCGTCGCTGGGGAGGTCGGCCTGCCGGTGCGTCCAGTCGCGGGTCTCCGGGAGGTCGCGCTCGGCGCGATGGAGGGCATGCGCTACGAGGACCTGCGACCCGAGGATCCGCCGGAGGGCCTGCAGACCTGGGAGGTCCGCTGGGGCGGCGGCGAGTCGCTCGCCGACGTCGCCGAGCGGTTACGTGTGCTCCTTGCCGACCTGGCGTCGACGTTCGCGCCCGGGGACGAGGTTCTGCTGGTGTCGCACGGAGACACGCTGCGCCTGCTGGTGACGATGCTCGACGGGGGCGGGCCTGGTGACATCGACTGGGAGACCTGGGCGCAGTGGCCCAACGGGCTCGTGGTGAGCCGCGACTGGGACCCGCTCAGCTTCGAGCCGTGAGCACCGCTCAACGCCAGACCCGCGCCCACGCGTCTGGTCAGTGGTGCTAGCGTCGCGGCCATGCTTGTCAGCCGTGCCGTCGGGATCGCGCTCGGCGTCGTCGCCGACCGGGTCCTCGGAGATCCCCGCCGCCACCACCCCGTCGCCTGGTTCGGGACGTGGGCCGCGCGGGTGGAGAAGGCGACCTACGCCGACGACACCGCCGCCGGGGCGCTCCACGTCGCGGCGACCGTCGCTCCCGTCGCCGCCGCCGCGGTGCTGGTCGAGCGGGTCAGCAGGCGCCACCCCGTCGCCCACGTCCTCGCGACCGCCGTCACGACCTGGGCGGTGCTCGGCGCCAGGAGCCTCGCCCGGGAGGGCGACCTGATGGCCGACCGCCTCGACGAGGGCGACCTTGACGGGGCGCGCGCCCGGCTCGGCAACCTCTGCGGGCGCGACCCCGAACGCCTCGACGAACCGGAACTGGCCCGCGCCGCCGTCGAGTCGATGGCGGAGAACACCGCAGACGCCGCGGTCGCGTCGCTGCTGTGGGGGACGGCGCTCGGCGTCCCCGGCATGGTCGTGCACCGCTGCCTCAACACGCTCGACGCCATGGTCGGCCACCGCAACGACCGCTACGCGCGGTTCGGGACGGTCGCCGCGAGGCTCGACGATGTCGCCGACCTGGCCCCGGCCCGCGTGACGGGAGCCGTCGCCTGCCTGCTCGCGCCCACCGTCGGCGGCGACGCGCGGCACGCCTGGCAGATCATGCGACGCGACGGGTCGAAGCACCCATCGCCCAACGGCGGATGGTGCGAGAGCGCATGGGCCGGGGCGCTCGGCGTCCAGTTGGGAGGCACCAATGTGTACTTCTCCCGCTCCGAGGACCGCGACCTGCTCGGGGAGGGGCCGCGCCCCAGGTCGCCCCAACTGCGCCTCGCGGCCAGACTCGTGACCCGCGTCACCGCGGTCGTCACCGCTGGCTGCGTCGCGGCCCTTGCCATGTGTGGAAGGAAGAGATGACCGGAATCCTCATCGCCGGAACGTCGTCGGATGCGGGCAAGTCGCTGTTCGTGACGGGCCTGTGCCGGGTCGCCCGGCGGCGCGGCATCGACGTCGCCCCGTTCAAGGCCCAGAACATGAGCAACAACTCGATGGTGTGCCTCGACGGGTCCGAGATCGGCCGCGCCCAGTACCTGCAGGCGCTCGCCGCGGGCGTCACGCCCACCTCGGTGCTCAACCCCGTTCTGCTGAAGCCGGGCACCGACCGGCGCAGCTTCGTCGTGCTGCGCGGGCAGCCCTTCGGCACGCTCGAGGCGGGGGAGTACGCCACGGAGCGCAGGCAGTTGGCCGAGGCCGCCTTCGCCGCCTACGAGGAACTGTCCGCCGAGCACGACCTGATCGTCTGCGAGGGGGCCGGATCTCCCGCTGAGATCAACCTGCGCGCGGGCGACTACACCAACATGGGCCTCGCCCGCCGGTTCGACCTGCCCGTCGCGCTGGTCGGCGACATCGACCGCGGGGGTGTGCTCGCCTCGATCTTCGGCACCTGGGGCCTGCTCGACGAACCGGACCGCGCGCTGCTCGCCGGCTACATCATCAACAAGTTCCGCGGCGACCAGTCGATCCTCGACCCCGGCCTCGACGACATCAGCGCCCGCACCGGGCTGGCGAACTTCGGCGTGCTCCCGTACCTGCACGGCGTCTGGATCGACGGCGAGGACGCGCTCGAGGTCGGCAGGTGGCGCTCCGACGGGCGCGCCGCAGACGCGGGCGACCTCACGATCGCCGCCGTCCGACTTCCGCGCATCTCCAACGCCACCGATGTCGACGCCCTGGCGCAGGAGCCCGGGGTCGACGTCACCGTGACGGTCGACCCGCGCCAGGTCGAGGCGGCCGACGTCGTCGTGCTGCCCGGCTCCCGCTCGACGCTCGACGACCTCGCCTGGCTGCGCGAGACCGGCATCGCCGCCGTCATCGAGGCCCGCGCCGCCGCGGGTCGCCCGGTGCTCGGGATCTGCGGCGGCTACCAGATGCTCGCCCGCACCATCGACGACGACGTGGAGGGCAGCGGCCACGCCGACGGGCTCGGCCTGCTGCCCGTCTCCGTGCGGTTCCACGCCGAGAAGGTGCTCGCGCGCCCGGAGGGAACCTGGCGCGGCGAGGACGTCACCGGCTACGAGATCCACCACGGCATCTGCACCGTCGACCCCGGCCACGAGCCGTTCCTCGACGGCGTCCGCGCGGGTTCGGTGTGGGGCACCATGTGGCACGGATCGCTCGAGTCGGACGGCTTCCGTCGCGCCTGGCTGCGCGAGGTCGCCGCCCAGGCCGGCCGCGACTGGTCACCCTCCGGTGCGGGCGCTGGTTTCGCCGCGCTCCGCGAGACCATGATCGAGACGACGGCCGACGCGATCGAGCAGCACATCGACGTCGACGCCCTACTGTCCCTGGCCCGCTAGCCGCTCGTCCCCTGGGGCTGGCTCCCTGCGCGGGTGTCGGAGGGTTTCGACGCACCGCGCGACTTCGTCGGCGGGCTGGCTCAACCAACGGGTCGCTGGTTGAGCCATGTCGGGCGCGGAGCGGTCGACATCGGTCGAAACCCTCGTGAGGTGCGCGGGGTCTCTTGTGGTGCCTCTGCTGCCCTTGGGGCTGGCTCGGTGTGCGGGTGCGGGAGGGTTTCGACGCACCGCGCGACTTCGTCGGCGGGCTGGCTCAACCAACGGCTGGTGCGGGAGGGTTTCGACGCACCGCGCGACTTCGTCGGCGGGCTGGCTCAACCAACGGGTCGCTGGCTCAACCAGCGCTCGTCACGGGACCCGGTGGCCGCCCGCGCGGAACAGTTCGTACCACTCGCTGCGCGTCAGCGGGATGTCCGAGCCGAGCGCCGCTCCCGCGACCCTCTCAGGGGTCGTGGTGCCGAGCACGACCTGCATGCCCGCCGGATGACGCGTGATCCACGCCGTCGCGATCGCGATCGGAGGCACGTCGTACTTCGCCGCGAGCCGGTCGATCACCGCGTTCAACTCCGGGTACTCGTCAGAGCCGAGGAACACGCCCGTGAAGAAGCCGCCCTGGAACGGCGACCACGCCTGGATCGTCATCTCGTTGATCCGGCAGTACTCGACGAGGCCGCCGCCGTCCAGCACGACCGACTGGTCCAGGTCGGACATGTTCGCCGCGACCCCCTGCGCGATCAGCGGCGAGTGCGTGATCGACAACTGCAACTGGTTCGCCACCAGCGGTTGACGCACCGCGGTCTTCAGCAGGTCGATCTGGCGGGGCGTGTGGTTCGAGACGCCGAACGCGCGCACCTTGCCCGCCGACTTCAACTCGTCGAACGCCCGGGCGACCTCCTCAGGTTCGACCAGCGCGTCCGGGCGGTGCAGCAGCAGCACGTCGATGTAGTCGGTGCGCAGCGCGCGAAGCGACCCCTCGACCTGGCCCATGATGTGCTCGTAGGAGAAGTCGAAGTAGGGCCCGTCGGTGACGATGCCGCACTTGGTCTGGATCGTGATCTCCGCGCGCTCGGCCGGCGTCAGTCGCATGGCCTCCGCGAACCGCTCCTCGCAGCCGTGGTCGCGGCCCCCGTAGATGTCGGCGTGGTCGAAGAAGTCGATGCCCGCCTCCCGCGCCGTGCGCACGAGATCGCGGATCTCGTCGTCGGACTTGTCGACGATGCGCATCAACCCGAGGACGACGTTGGGCACCTCCTGCCCGGTGCTGCCAAGCGGAACGGTCCTCATCGCGGTCATGGATGTCTCCTCACGTCGGTTGTGTAGCCAGGAGCCTATCGCCGCTCGCCCACCCCTCGCGGTCGCCTTGAGTGACCCCGACGGAAGGGCCCCTGACGGCGCCTGCAAGACTTCACCCGAGCATGGGAATGCTGAGGAAGCCGGTGTAAGTCCGGCACGGTCCCGCCACTGTGACCGCACCCGATGGTGCGGGAGTCAGGAACTCGTCCCATGTGCCGCACACCTCGGGCGAGAGACCCAGAAAGGCGACCAGGATGACGCATCCCCAATCGCAGCCACGCCTCATCGGCATCGGAGTCGGACCAGGCGACCCAGACCTCATCACACTCAAGGCGACTCGCGCGCTCCAGATCGCCGACGCGGTGCTGGTGCCCGCGACGGAGGAGTCCGGCGACGGGCCGGGCAGGGCGGAGCAGATCGTGCTCGCCAACGCGCCGGAGGCCCGCATCGTCAGGGTGCCGTTCTCGATGGCCGACCGCAGCGGCGTCAGCCCCCGCCGCAAGGCCGCATGGCTCGCCTCCGCGACGGCCGCCGTGGAGGCGTTCCACGGCGGCGCCCGCTGCGTCGCCTTCGCCACCGTCGGCGACCCGAGCGTCTACTCGACGTTCTCCTACCTCACCGCGCACGTCCTGGAGCGCCGCCCCGACGTCGCCGTCGAGGTGATCCCCGGCATCACCGCCATGCAGGCCCTCGCCGCCACCAGTCGCACCCCGCTCGTCGAGGGCACCGAGACCCTCGCACTCGTCCCCGTCACCGCGGGCCTCGACACCCTGGCCTCGGTGCTCGACGCCGTCGACACCGTGGTCGCCTACAAGGGCGGACGGCGGATGCCGGAGGTCGTGGCGACCCTCCGGTCGAAGGGCCGCGACGCGGTGCTCGGCGTCAACCTCGGCCTCGAGCGCCAGGAACTGATCCGGCTCACCGACCTCGACGACGACGCCACCGCCCCCTACTTCTCGACGGTGCTGGCGCCCGCCGCCCGCGGCGACCAGGCGGGGGGACGGCTGTGAACCGCGGAAAGGTCGTCTTCGTCGGGGCGGGCCCCGGCGCCGCCGACCTCATCACCGTGCGCGGCGCGGACGCGATCGCCCGCGCCGACATCGTGATCTGGGCCTCCAGCCTCGTCCACCCGGGAATCGTGGCGGGCGCCCGTCCAGACGCGCTGGTCATCGACTCCGCCTCGGAGGCGCTCGAGGACACGGCGGCCCACTACCGGCGCGCCGCGGACGAGGGCCTCCTCGTCGCGCGCGTCCACACGGGCGACCCGTCGATCTACGGGGCGACCGGCGAGCAGTACGAGATGTGCCGCCAACTCGGCCTCGACTTCGAGACCGTCCCCGGCGTCTCCGCCTACTCGGCCACCGCTGCGAGGATGAACTCGGAGATCACCATCCCCGAGGTGTCCCAGTCGCTGATCCTCACAAGGCTCGAGGGCGGCCGCACCCCGATGCCGCCGCGCGAGACCGTGCGGGGCTTCGCTGCCCACGGCGCGACCATGGCCCTCTACCTCTCGGCCGCCCGCAACAGGCAACTCCAGGAGGAACTGCTGACGGGCGGCTACCCGCCGGAGACGCCGTGCATCGTCGGCTACCGGGTCTCCTGGCCCGACGAGATGATGCTGCGCTGCCCGCTGAGCGAATTGTCGGCCACCATGCGCGAGCACAAGTTGTGGAAGCACACCGTCGTCCTCGTCGGCCCCGCCCTGGCCGAGGGCCACAGCGGAACCCGCTCACACCTGTACCACCCCGGCTTCCGGCACGAGTACCGCGCCGCAGAGGCCACCGCCCGCGACGACCTGCGCGCCAACGGCGCCGGCGCCGTCCGACTCGAGGGAGAGACCCGATGATCCACGTGCACGGCTACCTCGGCGACCTCAGCCCCGCCACCCGCGACCTCGCCCGCACCGCCGCCCTCGTCGTCGGGGGACGGCGCCACCTCGCCGAACTCGGCGTCGACGACGACCGGAGCGTCGTGCTCGGCGCGCTGACACCCGCGCTAGCACGGATCGCACAGGCCGACCCCGCCGACGAGATCCTGGTCGTCGCGAGCGGCGACCCCGGCTTCCACGGCATCGTGCGACGCCTCCGTCTCGCGGGCCACGACGTGAAGGTCGCGCCCGCCGTCAGTTCGGTGGCCGCTGCCTTCGCCTCCGTCGCGCTGCCCTGGGACGACGCCCTGGTCGTCTCCGCGCACGGCAAGCCCCTCGACGCCGCCATCGCCGCGGCCCGCTGGCACCGCAAGGTCGCCGTCCTCACCTCCATCGACGGGGGCGTCCGCGAACTCGCGGCGGCCCTGCCCGAGCGGACCTTCGTGCTCGCCGAGCGCCTCGGGGAGCCGGACGAGCGCGTCCGCGTCCTGACCGCCGACCAGGCCACCTCGCTGGACGACGTCGCCGAACCCAATGTCGTGCTCGTCCTCGACGGCACCCCGGACGATCCCAGCCTGATCGCCGCGGAGGCGCCCCGCGACCGTGCGCCCGGCGCGGAACCCGTCGTCGGGCACCTCGTCGGCAGCCCTGCCGCGCGCCGCCGCGCCGACGAGATCGACGCGGCGCTCGGCATCGAGTCCCGGCGCTACGACGGGCCCGCCGCGCACCTGCTGCCGCTCGCCTGGCGCGAGTGCGACCTGATCGTCAGCCACCTGGCCCTCGGGGCGACCACCCGGCTCGCCGCGCCGCTGCTGCGCGACAAGGCCAGCGACCCCGGCGTGGTCGTGGTCGACGAGGCGGGCCGCTTCGCCGTCCCACTGGTCGGGGGGCACGCGGGCGGAGCCAACGACCTGGCCCGCCGGATCGGCGAGGGGATCGGCGCCACGCCGGTGCTCACCACCGCCACCGATGCCCTCAACCTGCCTGCGCTCGACACGCTCGGCTGGGCGTACAGCGGCGACGTCGCGGGCGTCACCCGCGCGCTCATCGACGGCCGCCCGGTGCTCGTCGAGAAGACCGCGCCCTGGCCGCTGCCTCCGCTGCCCGCCAACGTCTCGACGGAGGCGGAGGACCCGGTCGCCCGGATCGTGGTCACCGACCGGGCATCCGCGCCCGCGTCGCCGCTGCCGACCCTCACGCTTCCAACGGTCACGCTGCACCCGAAGAGCCTGATCGTCGGGATGGGCTGCAACCGCGGCACCGACGTGTCGCTGCTTCGCCAGTTGCTGCACGACACGCTCGCCGCCAACGACCTCGCCCTCGATTCCGTCGCCGCCATCACCACCATCGACGTCAAGGCGGGCGAGATCGGCCTGCTGAAACTCGTCAAGGAACTGGGCGTCCCACTGCTGGACTACCCGGCCGACGAGTTGGCCGCCCAGGACGTGCCCACCCCCAGCGCGCTCGTCGAGGGACACGTCGGCACCCCGTCGGTGTCGGAGGCCTCCGTGCTGGCCCGCGGGGCCGACCTGATCGTCGCCAAGCAGCGCAACAGCGACGCGACATGCGCCGTCGGCAGGCTGCCCGCCCGCGGCAGGCTGAGCGTCGTCGGCCTCGGCCCCGGCTCCCGCGACCTGCTCACGCAGCGCGCCCAGACCGCGCTGCGGCAGGCCACCTTCATCGTCGGCTACGGCCCCTACGTCAAGCAGATCCGCGACCTGGCCCGCCCCGGAACCCGGATCTACGCGTCGAAGATGGGCACCGAGGAGGCCCGCACCGCCGCCGCGATCGAGGCCGCCCGCGCAGGGGAGAACGTCGCGCTCGTCTGCGGCGGGGACCCGGCGATCTACGCGATGGCCAGCCCCGTCCTGGAGCAGGGCACCGAGGGCATCGACGTCGAGATCGTGCCGGGCGTCACCGCCAGCCTCGCCGTCTCCGCGATCCTCGGCGCGCCGCTCGGCCACGACCACGTCACGCTGTCGCTGTCCGACCTGCACACCGACTGGAACAACATCGAGAAGCGCCTGCACGCCGCCGCCGACGGCGACTTCGTGGTCGCCCTCTACAACCCGCGCAGCCGCACCCGCACCAGGCACCTGCCCCGCGCGCTGGAGATCCTCGGCGCACAGCGCGGCCCCGACACCCCCATCGCGGTGGTGCAGCAGGCGTGCCGGTCCCGCCAGAAGGTGCTGATGAGCACGCTCGCCGAGTTCAACCCCGAATGGGTTGACATGAACTCGCTGGTCGTCGTCGGCTCCTCCACCACGAAATACGTCACCACCGGAGCAGGGGAGCGGCGCATGGTCACGCCCCGCGACTACGCCTGGATGCCCAAGGAGAACGCATGAGCACCCCACTGATCATCGCCGCGCACGGCACCCGGGACGCCGCGGGGGAGGCCGAGTGCCGACGCCTCGGCGAACGGGTCGCCCGGATGCTGCCCGACGCGCGCGTCGCCGTCGGCTTCGTCGAACTGAGCCTGCCCACCATCCCCGACGCGCTGCGCGAGGTGATCGCCGACGAGCCGGCAAGGCGCGCCGTCGTGGTGCCCCTGATGCTCGGCACCGGCGGGCACGTCCGCAACGACATCCCCGCCTTCATCGAGGAGGCCCTCGAGTCGGTGCCCGACGCGCGCATCGACTACGCGGGCCACCTGGGCGCCGACCCACGGCTCACCGACGCCGTCCGGCAACGGCTCGACGCGGCGCTAGGCGACTGGGAACCCGGCGAGGCGACCCTGGTGTTCGTCGGGCGCGGCGCGCTGGTCGCCGAGGCGAACGCCGACCACGTCCGGCTCGCCCGGATGCACTACGAACAGGGCGGATGGGCCGGCGTCGAGCCCTGCTTCATCCAGGTCACCGACCCGCGCCTGCCGGAGGGCCTCGACCGCGCCTACGCAGGCGGCGCCCGCAGGTTCGTCGTGATGGGCCACTGGCTGTTCCCGGGAAGGCTGCGGCAGTGGACCTTCGAGCAGGCCGAGGCATGGGCAGCCGAGCATCCCGATGCCGAGGTTCGCCTCGCCGAGGTGATCGGCGACTGCGACGAACTGGCCGAGGTCGTCATCGATCGCTACCGCGAGACGCTGCCCGACGCCACCGCCTCCGGGTCGCCCGCCTACCTCACGGGCCTGCTGCTGCACGGGCGGAGGGTCGTCGTGGTCGGCGCGGGCCGGGTGTCGACGAGGCGGGTCCAGCGCCTGCTCGACTCGGGCGCCGACGTCACCCTGATCGCACCGGAGGCCACCCCCGGCCTCGTCAGGCTCGCCGAGGCCGGTCGGCTCCGTTGGCAGCGCCGCGGCTACCTTGACGGCGATCTGGCGGGCGCCTGGTACGCGCTGGCCGCCACCGACGACCCGCAGGTCAACGCGGCGGTCGCGGCCGAGGCCGAGCGGGGACACGCGTTCTGCGTGCGCGCCGACCATGCCGCCGGCGGCTCCGCCTGGACGGCCGCCTCGCAGTCGGCGGGAGGCGTCACGGTCGCCGTCGTCGGCAACCGGGAACCGCAGCGCTCCCGGGCCGTCCGGGACGCGATCTTCGCGGCCCCGTCGGTGCGCCAGGCCATCTTCACGGCGCTGGTCGGCCAGGAGGAACGATGACCTACCTGAGGACCGGGGCCGAGATCTACGAGGAGTCGTTCCGGATCATCCGCGACGAGACCGACCTGACCCGCTTCCCAGACGACGTCAGCCGCGTCGTGGTGCGCATGGTGCACGCGGCCGGGGCCACCGACATCGCAGACGACGTGGCCTTCACGCCCGGCGTGGTTGCCAGCGCCAACGCCGCGCTGCGGGCGGGGGCCGCGATCCTGTGCGACTCGTCGATGGTGGCCACCGGCATCATCACCTCCCGCCTGCCGCGCTCCAACGACGTGATCTGCCACATCAAGGATCCCGCGCTCGCCGAGGTCGCCCGGCGCGAACAGATCACCAAGACCATGGCCGCCGTCGACCTGTGGCTGCCCCGCCTCGAGGGGGCCGTCGTCGCCATCGGTAACGCCCCGACCGCGCTGTTCCGCCTCCTGGAAGTGGTCCGTGCGACCGGGGTCCGGCCGGCCGCCGTCGTCGGCATCCCCGTCGGCTTCGTCGGGGCTGCCGAGTCGAAGGAGGCGCTCGCCGCCAACGACCTGGGGCTGGAATACCTGGTCGTGCGGGGCCGGCGCGGCGGCAGCGCCATGACGGTTGCCGCCGTCAACGCGATCGCCTCCACCGACGAACTGACCAACACCGCCCGACAGGACTGAGCGTGTCCCAGGGAGGACGCAAGGGCCAACTCCGCTCGTCGGGGCTGCGGCCGGGCTGGACGACCGGGGCCTGTTCCGCCGCCGCGGCCAAGGCCGCCTGGGAGGCGCTGCTGTCGGGCCGGTTTCCCGACGCGGTCGAGGTGTCGCTGCCCGGCGGCCACCGCCCCACGTTCACTCTGACGCACGAGTCGCTGACGCCTGGCAGGGCGGAGGGGGCGGTCGTCAAGGACGCCGGCGACGACCCCGACGTGACGCACGGCGCCATCGTCCGGGTGGCCGTCTCCCCGGGACCGCCGGCTGGCGGCGTCCGATTCGTCGGGGGTGAGGGCGTCGGCACCGTGACGCTGCCGGGGCTGCCCCTCGAGGTCGGCGAACCCGCCATCAACCCGGTGCCGCGCCGCTACATCGCCGACAACCTGGCCGAGGTGTCCGCGCGTTACGGCGTCGCCACCGACGTCGTCGTCGAGATCTCCGTCGACGGGGGAGCAGAGCTTGCCCGTCGGACCTGGAACCCGCGGATCGGCATCGTCGGGGGCATCTCGATCCTCGGCACCACGGGCGTGGTGGTGCCGTACTCGTGCAGCGCCTGGATCGACTCGATCCGGCGCGGCGTCGACGTCGCCCGCGCAGCAGGACTGCGGCACCTGGCGGGCTGCACAGGGTCGACCTCCGAGCGGGTCGCCACCGAACTCTTCGGCCTCGACGAGTTGGCGCTGCTCGACATGGGCGACTTCGCGGGCGCCGTCCTCAAGTACGTCGGCAGGCATCCCGTCGCGCGGTTGTCGCTGGTGGGCGGGTTCGCCAAGCTCAGCAAGTTGGCCAACGGCCACCTCGACCTCCACTCGCACCGCACCTCCGTCGACACGGCGCACCTCGCCGACCTGGCCTCCGCCGCAGGAGCCACCCCCGAACTCGCCGCCGTCGTCCGCGCGGCCAACACCGCCATGGGGGCGCTGCAGGCCTGCGAGGCGGCGGGCGTGCCGCTCGGAGACGCCGTCGCCGCCGCGGCGCGCGACCAGGCGCTGCGGGTCCTCAAGGGCGCCCCGGTGGCCGTCGACGTGGTGTGCATCGACCGCGCGGGCGGCGTCGTCGGCCGGTCCTGACGACTATCCGACCCCGCCGCAGCGCCCGGAAACCCGGCTGCAAGACTGGCCCCACAAGTACAAAGCTCGAACAGCGAGAGGAACCCGGGAATCGTCCGGGACGGTCGCGCCACTGTGAGCCGCACGCGATGCGGAAGTCAGGAACTCAGACTGTTCGACCTGGAAGCACGGGACGCGAGATCCCGTCGAAAGGAGATCTGCGATGCACATCGCAGAGGGGTTCCTACCACCCCTTCAATGCGCCGTATGGTTCGCGGCCTCAACCCCCTTCGTGATCCACGGCGCGCGCGCCGTCATCCGGGCCTCGAAGGAATCCCCCGAAAACAAACTGCTGCTCGCCGCTGCGGGCGCGTTCACGTTCGTGTTGTCGGCCATCAAGCTGCCGTCGGTGACGGGCAGTTCCTCCCACCCGACGGGAACGGGCGCGGGCGCCATCCTCTTCGGGCCGCCGGTGATGGCCTTCCTCGGAACCGTCGTCCTGCTGTTCCAGGCGCTGCTGCTCGCCCACGGAGGCCTGACGACGCTCGGCGCCAACGTATTCTCGATGGCGATCGCGGGGCCATGGGCGGGCTACGCCGTCTGGAAACTGCTGCGCAGGACCCCGGCGCCCACCTGGGTCGGCGTGTTCTTCGCCATGGCGGTGGCCGACCTCGTCACCTACTGCGTCACCTCGCTGCAGTTGGCCATCGCACACCCCGACGCCACCGAGGGCTTCGGCGGCGCGCTCGCGAAGTTCCTCAGCGTCTTCGCCCTCACCCAGATCCCGCTCGCGATCGCCGAGGGCGTGCTCGGGGTGCTGCTGTTCGGGTTCTTCACCCGGGTGGCCAAGCCCGAGCTGATCCGGCTCGGCGTGCTCAAGCAGAAGGAGGCCGTCGGTGTTTAAGCGCAAGGACTGGTTCATCGGCGCCGGACTCGTCGCCATCATCGCGCTGATCTTCGCGATCAGCTTCGCCATCGCCCCCCAGCCTGCCGACGGGGAAGAGGCCTTCGGAGGCACCGACGCGGCCGTCACCGGCATCCTCGAGGAGCAGGGCGTCGAACCCTGGTTCAGCCCCGTCTTCGAGCCCGGCTCGGGCGAGATCGAGTCCGGGCTGTTCGCCCTCCAGGCGGCACTCGGCGGCGCGGTGCTCGGATTCGCGCTCGGCCAACTCCGCGGACGCGCCGCCGTCAGGCGCGAACTGGAGCCGGTCGCCAGCGGTGACTAGCCACCAGACCACCATCGACGACGCCGCCTGGGCCAGCCCCTGGCGGCGCCGTCGGGTGGGGGAGAAGGTGCTGCTCAGCGTCTCGCTCGTCCTCACGGCGCTGCTGACCCCCGCATGGCCCGGCTGCGTGCTCGTCGCCGCGGTGTCGGTCTTCTACATCCTGGGGCCCGCCCGGATCCGGCCAGGCCTCCTGCTCACCGTCATGATCGCCCCGCTGACCTTCCTGATGATCGGCTCGCTTCCCGTCGCCTTCCAGTTCGGCGGCGACGGGTGGAGCATCGCGGGCCTGAGCCTCAGCCCCGACGGGCTGGTCACCGCGCTCGGCCTCGTCGCGCACGGCGTCGCCGGGACCCTCGCGTTGATGGTCGTCGCGACGACCACGCCCATGGTCGACGTCGTCACCTGGATGCGTTCGCTGCGGGTGCCCGACCCGCTCCTCGACGTCGCCTCCCTGATGTACCGACTGCTGTTCGTGCTGCTGTCGACGGCGCTGGCCGTCCGCCAGGCGCAGGTCGCCCGGCTGGGTGACGCGGCCTCGTGGCGCCGCCGCTGGCGCGCGGTCGCCGACACCATTGGCAGCATCATCCTGCGCACCTGGGCGCGGGCAACCGCGCTCCAGCGGGGCCTGGAGGGCCGCGGCTATGAGGACGCGATGCGCACCCTCAGCCCCCGCAGGCAACGCAACTGGGGCTTCGTCTGTGGCGCGGTCGCCAGCGTCGCGGGCGTCTGGGCGGCCTGCTGGGTGCTGTCATGAGCGCCCTCCTCGCCGCCGTCGACCTCGTCGCGGGCTTCCACGACCACGTCGTGCTCCGCGACGCCACCCTGCGGATCGACGCGGGACGACGGATCGCGCTGCTTGGGGCCAACGGTTCGGGCAAGACGACGCTGCTGCGCTGCCTGTCCGGAGCGCTGCGCCCCACAGCGGGCCGGGTGTGTCTCCGCGGCGCCGCGCTCGGCCACGATCGCGCGTCGCTGCGCGCGCACCGTCGACTCGTGCAGTTGGTGCTGCAGGACCCCGACGCCCAACTGTTCTCCGCCGACGTGACCCAGGACGTGTCCTTCGGCCCCCTCAACCTCGGCCTCGACGACTCGGCAGCATGGGCCCGCGTCGAGGAGGCCCTCGACCTGCTGTCGATCACGCACCTCGCGGAACGACCGACCCATCAGCTCAGCTACGGCGAACGCAAGCGGGTCGCCATCGCAGGCGCCGTCGCGATGCGCCCCGAGGTGCTGCTGCTGGACGAGCCGACCGCGGGCCTCGACCCGATGGGGGTCGGCGAACTGTTGGCGACCCTCGGTCGGCTGGACGCGACGGTCGTCCTCGCGACCCACGACGTCGACCTGGCCCTGGCCTGGGCCGACGAGGTCGCGGTGGTGTGCGACGGCTCCGTCACCCAGGGCGACCCCGCGCTGCTGGGCGACGCCGACCTGATCGGCCGCGCCCGGCTGCGGATGCCGTGGCAACTGGAACTGGTCGCCCGCCTCGGCCTGCCCGCGGCCCCTGCGCCCAGGACGATGGACGACGTCGTGACTCGACTGGCCCGCTGAGGCCGATCGCGTTACGGCGGATGCTCGTTCCCCGAGCAGGGCGCCTGCGCCCGTGTCGAGGGGTCCGAGACGTGTGCGGGGCGTTCGATGTGGGTCGGGTTGGCGTGGCGGGTTGCGGACGTTTCGACGCGGACGCGCGACTTCGTCGGCGGTCCGGCTCAACGAGCGGGTCGGCGGTCCGGCTCAACGGGTGGGTCGTCGTTCCCCGCGCAGGGCGCCTGCGCCCGTGTCGAGGGGTCCGAAACGGCGCGGGGGCGTTGGCGGGTGTTGGGTTTGGCGTGATGGGTTGCGGACGTTTCGACGCGGACGCGCGACTTCGTCGGCTGTCCGGCTCAACGAGCGGGTCGGCGGTCCGGCTCAACGAGCGATACCTGCGCCCGTGTCGAACGGTCCGATTGCCGGCCTCGGTGAACTCCGTGCGGCGTCGGTCAGGCGGTGGTCAGGGCCCACTGGGTGACGGTGCGGGCCGGCTTCCAGCCCTGCAGCGAGCCGAGCGGTTCGAGGGTCTCGACCTGCAACCGGCTCAGGTGACCGCCCCAGCGGGCGTGCGCCTCGGCGCACAGCAGTTCGGCCTCCAACGTGATGCCGTGCACCACGACCCGGCCCGCGGGCCGCAGCACGGCCATCGTGTCGGCGAGCAGGGCGATCGTGGCGCCACCGCCGACGAACACCGCGTCGGGGGCAGGCAACTCGGCCAGCAGGTCGTGCGCCTCGCCGAGCACCAGCGAGAAGGACCCCTCGGGCGCTAGCCGCTCCGCATTCTCCAGCGCCCGCGCGGCCCGGTCGGCGCGGCGCTCGAGCCCGATGGCCTTTGCACCGACGGCGCCGCGGCACCACTCGATAGCGACCGATCCGGCGCCGACCCCGACGTCCCACAGCAACTGCCCGGGCAGCGGGCGAAGGTGCGCGAGCGCGCTTGCCCGCACCGTCTGCTTGGTGATCAATCCGTCGCTGGCGAACGCCTCGTCGGGCAGGCCGGGAGAGGTGCCGAACAGGGAGCAGTCGCGGTCGATGATCACCCGGCCGATCCTAGTGCCGCCGTCGTCGACCCCGCCGTCAGGGCCACATCGGCCTGTGCCACGATGATCCTGGTCGATGACGAGGAATCCGGTGCGAATCCGGAGCGGTCCCGCCACTGTGAGCGCCAAGGCGCGAGCCAGGGCATCGGAGTCGACCGCGGCTCAGCCGCACACCGATCACGACAGCAGGCGCGGACCTGCAGGAGGACCCGATGAACGCCATCCGTCTCGAGACGACCCGATGAGCCGCGGCACCACCCCGGAAGCCCCCGACGACGGACTCACCACACGGCAGCGCCGCAACCGGCCGGTCCTGCTGGTCAACACCGGGGAGGGCAAGGGCAAGACCACCGCCGCCTGCGGGGTCGCGCTCAGAGCCTGGGCGCAGGGCTGGTCCATCGGCGTGTACCAGTTCGTCAAGTCCGCGGCCTGGAAGCCGGGGGAGCGCGACGCGCTGCTGGCCCTCGGCTCGCTGAGCGGCGACGTCACCTGGGAGACCATGGGCACCGGGTGGTCCTGGGCGCGCGCCACCGACCCGACCGACGCCCGCGCCGCCGCCGTCGAGGGCTGGCGCGCCATCCGAGAAGGGATCGAGCAGCAGCGGCACCGGTTCTGGCTCCTCGACGAGTTCACCTACCCGATGGACTGGGGCTGGATCGACGCCGACGAGGTCGCCGACACGCTTCGCACCCGCCCCGGCACGCAGCACGTCGTCATCACGGGACGCCGCTGCCCAGCCCCGATCGTGGCGGCCGCCGACCTCGTCACCGAGATGACCAAGATCAAGCACCCGTTCGACAACGGGCAGCGCGGACAGGTGGGCATCGAATGGTGAGCCTGCCGAGGGTGGTGATCGCCGCCCCCGCCTCTGGGCAGGGCAAGACGACGGTCGCCACCGGCCTGATGGCGGCGCTGACCGACCGCGGCACCCGCATCGCACCGTTCAAGGTCGGCCCCGACTACATCGACCCCGGCTACCACGGCCTCGCCTCCGGGCGACCCGGGCGCAACCTCGATCCCTTCCTCACCGGGGAGGACCTCATCGCCCCGCTCCTGCTGCACGGCTCCCGAGGCGCCGATCTCGCCGTCATCGAGGGCGTGATGGGCCTGTTCGACGGGCGGCTCGGCACCGGCGGATTCGCCTCGACCGCGCACGTCGCCAGGCTCCTCGACGCCCCCGTGATCCTGGTCGTCGACGCGCGGCACGCCTCCCGCAGCGTCGGCGCCCTGGTGCACGGCATGGCCACGTTCGACCCGGGCGTCCGCGTCGCGGGCGTGATCCTCAACCAGGTGGGCAGCCCCCGCCACGCGCAGGAGGCGCGCGACGCCGTCGGCCTGCCGGTGCTCGGCGTGCTGCCGCGCAACCTGGCGATCGAGGCGCCCTCGCGACACCTCGGCCTCGTGCCCGCCGCGGAACGCGACGACGCGGGCATCCGCGCCATCGGGGAGGCCATCGCCGCGCACGTCGACCTCGACGCCGTCGCCGCCATCGCCCGCACGGCGCCGGAGGTCGACGCGTCACCATGGGACCCGACGGCGGTCGTCCGGCCAGCCAGCGCCCTCAGGCCGCGGGTCGCCGTCGCGGGCGGTCGCGCCTTCACCTTCCGCTACCCGGAGACGGAGGAACTGCTCGTCGCCGCGGGCTGCGAGCCCGTCGAGTTCGACCCCCTGACCGCCGAAAAGCTGCCCGACGGCACGGCCGCGCTGTGGATCGGCGGCGGCTTCCCCGAGATGCATGCCGACCGGCTCGCCGCCAACCGGTTCCTACGCGCAGACATCGCCGCAGCGGTCGCCGCGGGCCTGCCGACCGTCGCCGAATGCGCCGGCCTGCTGTACCTGTGCGACAGCCTCGACGGCGAGCAGATGGCGGGCGCGCTGCCCGGCACGGCCGCCATGACGGGGCGCCTCACGATGGGCTACCGCGAGGCAACCACCGAGCGCGCCACGCTGCTCGGCAGGCCGGGGGAGAGGGTCACGGGGCACGAGTTCCACCGCACCGCCACCGTCACCACCGGCGAGCCGGCATGGCTGCTCGACGGCCGACCCGACGGCGTCGCGACCGACACCCTCAGCGCCTCCTACCTGCACGTCCACTGGGCCGGCCATCCTCACTTGGCGCAGCGCTTCGCCGACGCGGCGCACGCGTTCGCCGCCGCCCCGACCCGCTGGATCCCGAAGCCCGCACCTCCGGAGCAGGCGCTCGCAGAGCCGGACCTGCTGCACCACGGCGACCGCGACCTCGCGCCCGGCCTGACCGACCTCGCCGTCAACGTGCGCCAACCGCACACCCCCGACTGGCTCGTGCGCGCCATCACCGATGACGCCGACTGGGCGAGTTACCCCGACCCGGAACCGGCCAGGCGGGCGATCGCCGCCCACCACGGCGTCGCGGCCGACATGGTGCTCCCCGTGGCCGGAGCCGCCGAGGCGTTCACCCTGATCGCCCGCGCGATCGCTGGCGACGCCCTGGTGGTCCACCCCCAGTTCACCGAGCCCGAGGCAGCGCTGCTGGCCGCGGGCAGGACGCCCCACCGCCACCTGCTTCGCCCCGACGCCGGCTTCCGGCTCGACCCTGCCGCGGTGCCGGCGGCCGAGGTCACCGTGGTCGGGAACCCCACCAACCCGACGGGCGTCCTGCATCCACGCGACGCGCTGCTCGCGCTGCGCGCGCGGACCCTCGTCGTCGACGAGGCGTTCCTGGACGCCGTCGTCGGCGAACCGCAGACGCTGATCGCGCCCGAGATGCCGGGGATCCTCGTGCTGCGCTCCCTGACCAAGACCTGGGCGCTGGCCGGCATCCGGGCTGGCTACGTCGTCGGCGACCCCGGGCTCGTCGCCCTGCTTGCGGCGCAGCAACCGCCGTGGTCGGTGTCCAGCCCCGCCGTCGCCGCCACCGTCGCCTGCCTCGCACCGGAGCGCGCCGCCGAGGTCGCGGCCCTTGCCCTCGAGGCGCGCGCCGCGCGGGCCGACCTCGCCGCACGGCTGACCGGCATCGGGCTCGAACCGGTCGAGGGGGAGGCGCCGTTCGTGCTCGTCGACACCTCGCCGATCGCCCGCCACTCGCTGCGCGCCGAACTCGCCAACCGCGGCCTCGCGGTCCGCAGGGGAGAGACCTTCCCGGGGCTTGGACCCACCTGGCTGCGGCTCGCGGTTCGCGACCCCCACACCCACCAACGGCTCGTCGAGGCCATCACCCAGATCAAGGAACACCATGCAGGCTGAACTCACCCCAGGCGAGGTCGTGCTGGTCGGCGGAGGCCCCGGCGACCCCGACCTGCTCACCGTCGCGGCGCTGCGCGCGCTGCGCCAGGCCGACGTCATCGTGCACGACAGGCTCGGCGCCAACGCCGCCCTGGCCGACGTCTCCACCGAGACCGAACTGATCAGCGTCGGCAAGATCCCGCGCGGCCCGTTCACGCCGCAGGAGGACATCAACGCCCTGCTGATCGACCTCGCACGGAAGGGCCTGCGGGTCGTGCGACTCAAGGGAGGCGACAACTACGTCTTCGGCCGAGGCGGCGAGGAATGGCTCGCCTGCGCGGAGGCGGGCGTGCCGGTGCGGGTCATCCCCGGCGTCACCTCCGCGGTCTCGGTGCCGGCGCTGGCGGGCATCCCCGTCACGCACCGCGGCCTGACGCAGGGCTTCACGGTCGTCAGCGGCCACGTCCCGCCGGGCGACCCCCGCTGCACCCTCGACTGGGCGGCGCTCGCGGCCACCGGCACCACGCTCGTGCTGCTGATGGCCGTCAAGAACCTGCCGCAGATCGCCGCGGCCCTGATGGAGGCGGGCCTCGACGCCTCGACGCCCGCCGCGGTCGTCGCGGACGGGTCGACCGCGGCGCAGGCCACCTGGCACGCCCCGCTCTCCGACATCGCTGACGTCGCCGCCTCGGCAGGGGTCGCACCGCCGGCCATCGTGGTGATCGGGGAGGTCGCGGGCCTCAGCCTCGGCTGAGCCAGGCGAGCGCCTCCTCGACGCTGCCGACCGTCGCGACGCCCTCGGCCGGTGGCTCGCGACGCACCACCACGACGGCGGCGCCCGACTCGGCGGCCGCCGTCAGCTTCGCGGCGGTGTGCGCGCCGCCCGAGTCCTTCGTGACGAGGCAGTCGATCCCGTGCTCGGCGAACAGTTCCCGCTCGCCTGCCAGGTCGAACGGGCCGCGCGCGATCAGCAGGCGCCACCCGTCGGGGACCTCGCCGTCGGGTGGCTCGGCCACCCGCGCGACCACCGTCCGGTCGGCGAGCAGGCCGTAGTCGAGCGTGTGCTGCCTGCCCACCGTCAGCAGGACGTTCGAGGCGCCGAGCGTTGCAACCTCCGCCGCGGCCGAGGCGTGGTCGTCGACCCAGCGCCAGCCGGAGGCGCCCTCCGCGTCGGCCCAGCCGGGGCGTTCGAGGCGGAGGATCGGCACGCCGGTCGCCCGGGCCGCCGAGGCGGCGTTGCGCGACATGGTGGCCGCGAACGGGTGCGTCGCGTCGACGATCGCAGAGACCCGCTCCGCGCGCAGGTAGTCGATCAGGCCCTCCACGCCGCCGAAGCCGCCTACCCTGACCGGGCCCGCCGTCAGCGGGTCCGCGGTGCGGCCGGCAAGCGACAGCACGGCGGGGCGGCCCGCCGCCTCGAGGGCGGACGCCAGTTCGCGGCCCTCCGCGGTGCCGCCGAGTAGCAGGATCACGACGCCAACCGTTCGGTCAGCCACCCGGTCAGCGCCTCGCGGATCGCGGCGTGGTCCCTCTTCAGCGAGTGGTCGCCGTCGACCAGCACCAGTTCCCCGGCGGGCGGCGCGGTGGGCACCCCGAACGCGTCGCCCCGGCCCTGCACGATCAGGCACGGCACCTCGACGGGGGTGAGTTCCGGTTGCCGCGACGGCCGATCGCCCGGGGGCTGGAGCGGGAACGCAAGGCAGAGCACGGCGTCGGCGCCTGTCGCCTCGACGGTGCGGCACGCGACCCGCGCGCCGTAGGACCGGCCGCCGGTGACGAGCGGGCCGTCCGGGAAGCGTTCCCGCAGCACCGCCACCACATCTGCGAAGGCCTCATCCGTCGACGACCCGCGCGGCGGCACCCTACGGCCGGCGACGGCATAGGGCGGTTGCACGACGGCCGCGGCCATCCCCAGCGCCTCCGCGACCGAGCGCGCCAACGCCAGGTCGGCCGAGCCCGTCTGGCCGCTCGCGCCCGGGCCGAGCACCAGCAGGCCCCGCGCAGCCTCCGGGGCGCTCAGCCCGACGCCCGCGGGGCCGTGCCGGGTCTCAACAGTGAACGAGTCCATAGGCCGATCGTAGGGTGCCCCGCTGTTGCCCCGGAGATGTGTGTATTAGGTTGGTCGTGGAGGTACAGCTACGTGAGTGACTATCAGGACTTCGACTTCGACAACACCCAGAAGGAGGCGTGGGACGAGTTTTCCCGCCGACTCGACGAGGTGCTCTCGGTCATGGACGCGACGGCCGACCTCAACATCTCGGTCGCCTCGACCGCCGAGGACGCGCCGAGGGCCGGGATCCGCTTCTCGATGGTGGCCCCCGAGCAGATCGGCGCCTACGTCGCCGGATCGGCCGCCGGGCAGGCGACCCCCGAGGAGGAGCAGCAGTTGCGGGCGCTCGGCTGGAGCGAACCCGCCGACGGCGAGCCCTACTTCCACACCCTGACGGACCAGGAGGCCTCCGCAGGCCTCGCGCGGCTCGCCACCGACACGCTCGCCGACGTGTTCGGCGTGCTGCACCCGATCTTCCTGGAGCCCGACCAGTTGGCGGAGATCCTCAAGGGTGAGAGCACGTGGACGCCGCTCGCGCCGCGGCCCCTCAGCAAGGACGAGACCCCGGTGCGCACCGCGAGCCAGGCAGAGCTCGACCAACTCGTCGACGAGATCCTGCGCCGCGAGTTCGGGCACCCGACGCTGCGCAACGAGCAGGGCGACGTGGCGATCCGCGTCGGGTCGACCATGGTGTTCCTGCGGTCCACAAGCGACGCAGCGGAACTGCTCCTGTTCGCGCCGCTGGTGCACGACGTGGCGGGGCGCTCGCGGGCGTGCGAGGTCCTCAACGACCTGAACGTGGAGTCCCGGTTCGGGCGGTTCTCGCTGCACCGCGACCGCGTCTTCGTGCAGTTGTCTGTTCCGTCCCAGCCGTTCGTGCCCGCCCACCTGCAGCAGGCGCTGCGGGCCGTCAGCCAGATCGCCGACGGCATCGACGACGAACTGGCCGCCCGGCTCGGCGGCCGCACCACGTTCCAGTCGCTCTGACACGCGGCGCGGCGCCGGGCCGCACACATCCGTGTCGCGGCTACCGCTTGCCCGTCTGACAGGGCTTCAGGTCGGGCTTCTTCGCGCACGGCATCTTCGCGGGCTTGGCGTCCGCGAGGGCCGCGATCATCGCGTCGAAGGCAGGCTTCGGCTGGTAGTCGCCCGTCATCAGCGTCGCCCAGCCCTCACCGGCGAAGGTCTGCGGGACCCACGAGTAGTCGTCGTTGAATCCCCACACGGTGAAACTGGTGCAGGCCTGGTTGGCGAGGCAACTCTCGAGCAGTCGCACGTGACGGCTGGCGTGTTCGGCGACCTCGGCGGCCGTCGGTTCGCGCCCCTCGACGCCCGGGATGCGCACGTCCGCCTCGGTGATGGCCACCTTGAGCCCGAGGTCGGAGAAGCGCTTGAGGTTCGCGTCGAGCCCGCCGTCGTAGCCGTACTGCAGGCTCAGGTGGGCCTGGGCGCCGAAGCCGTGCAGCGGCACTCCGTCGGCCAGGAGTCGCTTGGCCAACGCGTAGTAGGCGTCGGTCTTCTCGTTGATCCCCTCCGCGTTGTAGTCGTTGAGGAACAGCAGCGCCTTCTTGTCGGCCTTGTGGGCCCACCGGAACGCGTCGCCGATCAGGGCCTCGGGGTCGGCGGCACACGCCTTGAGGAACGGGTTCGCCTCGGTGCGCAGCCTGACGCCCCCGTTGTCCCAGGTGTCCTGGAAGATCTCGTTGGCGACGTCCCACTCGTAGATCTTGTTCTTGTACCTGCCCACCACGGTGGTGATGTGCTCCTTCAGGACCGCGCGGGCCTCGTTGCAGGTCCACGTCTTGCTGGCCTCGTTGACCCACGCGGGGTTCTGGCTGTGCCACAGCAGCGTGTGGCCGCGGACCTGCTGCTTGTTCAGTTGCGCGAAGCGCAGGACGGCGTCAGCGCCCTCGAAGTCGTAGACGCCTGGGGCGGGATGGATTTCGGCCCACTTCAGGTCGTTCTCGGGCGTGACGGACTCGAACTGGGCGCCGAGCACCTGCTGGAACTTGGTCGGGGTCGACTTCCGGTAGCCGATCAGGTCGCGCTCGCCCCAGGCCGCGGTGCCGATCAACGGCCGGCTGGGGCCGGCGTCGCGCAGCGTGGGCCCGGCTGCGACCGCTGGGGTGGAGGAGAGCGCAAGGGCCGCGGCGGCCGCGACGGCCAGGCCTCCGCGCAGGGGTCGGGTGATGGTTCGCATCTGATGAACTCCTTTGTCTCGATGCGGCTGCCTTTTGGTGTGAGGCAGAACTAAATGGAGGGTAGGCCGGACGCGCGACGCAGGGCCAGGGGTTTCGGAACGTTTCGACGCCGATCGCGGCGTGTGGCGCCCTCCTACCCGGGATGGGTGAGCATGCTGGCCGGACGCGAAGTCAGGCCTCGGCGCGATAGTGTGCTCCCATGACGAGTGAACCCGGCCAGGGCGTGACCTACTTCTCGCGGCTAGACGCCGATGAGTGTTGGGCCCTCCTTGCGGAGGCCGAGGTCGGAAGGCTCGCCTGGCACGGCGCGGACGGGATCGTCGTGGTCCCCGTCAACTACCGGGTCAGCGACTCCCGGGTCGTCTTCCAGACGGCCGAGGGAAGCAGCCTTTCGCGGCTCGCCGAGCCCACCGAGGTGGCATTCGAGGTCGACGACATCGACGGCGAGGCCATCATCGGCTGGTCGGTGCTCGTGCAGGGAACAACGTCGCGCGTCGAGGCGGACGCAGACAAGCCGATCAGTTGGCTCGACGGCGAGCGCTCCGTGTGGATCGCCGTCACCCCAGGCGCCGTCAGCGGGCGCGTGATGTCCGGAACGAAAAGGAGTTGACTCATGACTGAGCCCACCACCCCCCACAACGATCAGATCGATCCGGAGACCCCCCAGGAGACCCCCGAAGAGACCCCGCGCCACGAGGTCAAGCGACCGTGGCCCGTCGAGGAAGGGACCGACTCCGATCCGACCAAGCCGCACGTGCCGCTGATCGTCGTCGGCGTCGACGGCAGCGACGACGGCCTGCGCGCCGTGCGCTTCGGTGCCAACACCGCCAAGCGCCACGATGCCGAACTGATGCTCGTCAACGCCGTCGACGACACCCTGATGGCAGGAGCCTGGGGCGTCGTCTACGACCCCGAGGTGCTGCAGGCCGCGGGCGTCACCGCCAACGAGGAGGCAAAGGCCCTCGCGCTGGAGATCGGGCTCGACCCGGCCCGGCTCAAGACCGAGGTCGTGATGGGCTCGCCCGGCGGCGTGATGGCCCGGCTCAGCGAGGTCGCCGACCTGGTGGTCGTCGGCCGCCGCGCGGCCTCCGGCCTCGAGCGGATGTTCGTCGGCTCCACCTCGGTGGCGGTGGTCGCCAACGCGTCGTGCCCCGTCATCGTGATCTCCGCCGCGGCACACCCCGACCCGGTCGGCTCGAAGGGCATCGTCGGCGTCGGCCTGCAGACCTCGCCCGGCTCGGAGACGATCCTCAAGGCCGGCTTCCAGCAGGCCCAGCGGCTCGGCAGCAGGCTGGAGATCGTGCACGCGGTGCAGCCCCCCGTCGGGCTGTTCTCCCGCAGGCTCAGCCCGTCGCAGCTCGACGAGCAGCTCCGCTTCGCGCAGGGCGGCATCGAGGCGATCGCGCAGGGCATCGCCCCCGACTTCCCCGAGGTCGTCTACGACGTGCAGGTCGCGGCCGACAGCCCCATCAACGAGCTCGTCAGCCGCAGCGCCAACTATGACCTGCTCGTGCTCGGCGTGGGGGAGTCCACGATTCCGGGCTTCGGGCTCGGCGGCCTGCTGCGTGGCCTGATGGCCCACGCGGAGTGCCCGTTGTTCATCACGCACGGATGACGGGGAAGCCAACCCCCACCATCGAGGTCGACCCGTCCCTGCCGATCGCGGCGGAGGCGGAACACATCGCGCAACTGATCCGCGACAACCAGGTCGTCGTCGTGGCCGGCGAGACCGGCTCGGGCAAGACGACGCAGCTTCCCAAGATCTGCCTGCTCGCGGGCAGGGAACGGATCGCGCACACCCAGCCGCGCAGGATCGCCGCGAGGACGGTCGCGCAGCGCATCGCCTCCGAGTGCGGGGTCGAGATCGGCGAGTTCGTCGGCTACCAGGTGCGTTTCACGCGCAAGGTGAGCGCCAGGACGCGGGTGAAGGTGATGACCGACGGCATCCTGCTGTCGGAACTGACCCACGACCGGATGCTGAGCCGCTACGACACGATCATCATCGACGAGGCGCACGAGCGAAGCCTCAACATCGACTTCCTGCTCGGCTACCTCAAGCAGTTGCTTCCCAAGCGCCCGGACCTGCGCGTCATCGTCACCTCCGCGACGATCGACACAGCCCGCTTCTCCGAGCACTTCGACGACGCCCCGGTCGTCGAGGTGTCCGGCCGCACCTACCCCGTCGAGGTCGTCTACCGCGAGCCAGACGAGGGGCAGGACGAGATCGACCAGATCACCACCGCGGTCGAGGAGATCGTCACGACGTCGTCGACCGGCGACATCCTGGTGTTCCTCAGCGGTGAGCGCGAGATCCGCGACACGGCCGACGCCATCGAGGCGCTCGGCACCGGCCTCGAGGTGCTCCCGCTGTTCGCCCGGCTGTCCTCCGCCGACCAGCAGCGCGTCTTCGCGCCGAAGGCGGCCCGCCGCGTCGTGCTCGCCACCAACGTCGCCGAGACCTCCATCACCGTCCCGCGGGTCCGCTACGTGATCGACGCTGGCACCGCCCGCATCTCGCGCTACTCGGCCAGGACGAAGGTGCAGCGCCTCCCGATCGAGCCCGTGTCGCAGGCCTCCGCCAACCAGCGCGCGGGCCGCTGCGGCCGCGTCGGCCCCGGCGTTGCGATCCGGCTCTACTCGGAGGAGGACTTCGAGGCCCGCCCCGAGTTCTCCGACCCCGAGATCCTGCGCACCAACCTCGCAACCGTCATCCTGCTGATGGCGCAGGCGGGCCTGGGCGACATCGAGTCCTTCCCGTTCGTCGAGGCGCCCGTCACCTCCCACATCAACGACGGCGTGCGCGTGCTCAGCGAACTGGGCGCCATCCACCCGCGCAAGCGCCACGACCAGCTGCGGCTGACCCGCACCGGCCGGATGCTCGCCAGGATGCCGGTCGACCCCAAGCTCGGCCGGATGCTGATCGAGGGGGCCCGCCGCAACTCGCTTGCCACCGTCCTCGTCCTGGTCGCCGGCCTGACCGTGCCGGACGTGCGCGAGCGGCCAGCCGAGTTCCAGCAGCAGGCAGACGAACTGCACCGCAGGTTCTGGGGCGGGGTGCCAGGCAGCGAACCGACGCCCGAACCCTCCGGCGGGGAGCCGAGGCGCCACACCGCCCACACCGGCACCCGGCCCGGTCAGCAGCAGGCCTCCCGGGCGCCCGAGGGCGGCGACTTCGAGGTGCTGCTCAACATCTGGACCTACCTGCGCACCAAGCGCCGCGAGATGGGAAGCAGCGCCTTCCGCAGGCTGTGCCGCTCCGAATACCTGAGCTTCGTCCGGTTCCGCGAGTGGGAGGACCTCGTCTCCCAGTTGAAGGAGGCCACCCGCGAACTCGACCTCGACACCACCGGCCGCGGGGCCATGCCAGAGGTGCTGACCTGTCTGCTCAGCGGGCTGCTGTCCAACGTCGGGCTCGCCGAGCAGGAGCGCGCCAAGAAGCAGCCGGGCAAGCGCCGCCCGCTCACCGAGTACCAGGGCGCGCGAGGCGCAAGGTTCGCGATCCAGCCCGGCTCGGCGCTGTCGAAGTCCACCCCGCCGCTGGTGATGGCCTTCGAACTGGTCGAGACGTCGCGGCTGTGGGCGCGCACGGTCGCGGCCATCACCCCCGAGATGGTCGAACAAGTCGGCGGGCACGTGCTGACCCGCACCGTCTCCGAGCCCCACTGGTCCAGCCGCACCGCCTCGGTGCAGGCCAACGAGAAGATCAGCCTGTTCGGCGTGCCGATCGTGGCGGCACGGCGCACCAACTACGCGGCCGACCACCCGGTCGAGGCACGCGAGATCTTCATCCGCAGCGCGCTGGTCGAGGGGGAGTGGGAGACCAGGAACAAACTGGTCGCCGCGAACCGGGCGACCGTCAAGGAGGGCGAGAAGGTCACCGACCGGATGCGCCGCCCCGACCTGCTCGCCTCCGACGACGCCCTCTATGCCTTCTTCGAGGCGCGCGTGCCGAGCGACGTCGTCTCCGGTGCGACCTTCGACAAGTGGCTGCGCCGCACCCCGCAGGAGCAGTGGCCGCGGCTCACGCTCGACGACGTCGTCGTCAACCCCGAACTGCTGCGCCCCTCCGACTTCCCGGACCGCTGGGAGGTCGGCCAGCACAGGCTGCCGATCAGCTACGTCTACGACCCCGGCGCCGGCTCCGACGGCGTCACCGTCACCGTCCGGCTGGAACTGCTCAACCAACTCGACGACGCCACCTTCAGTTGGCAGGTGCCTGGCCTCAGGCGCGAGCTTGCCACCGAGCTGATCCGCACGCTCCCGAAGTCGCTGCGCACCAGCTTCGTGCCGGCGCCCGACCACGCCGCCCGCGCGCTGGAGTGGCTCGCGGACGCGCCGCGCGAGGGATCCTTCCCCGCCGGTCTCGCCAGGGCGCTGACGGCGCTCACCGGCACCGTCGTCACCGCTCAAGACTTCGACCCGGCCAAGCTGGGATCGCACCTGCGCCCCACGTTCGTGATCATCGACAACGGCCGCGAGATCGCGCGCGGCACCGACCTCGACGAGCTCTCCCAGCGGCTCTCTCCCAAGGTCGCCGAGAAGCTCACCCGCTCCGCAGGCGGCATCGCCACCACCGGTCAGCGGTCCTGGACGTTCGGCGCGATCCCCAGGCAGACGAGCGTCGCGAAGGGCGTGGTCGGCTACCCGGCGCTCGTCGACGAGGGCGGCAGCGTCGGCGTCGCGGTGATGGACGAGGCCGCAAAGGCCGACCGGTCACACGCGCACGGCCTTCGCAGGCTGCTGACGCTGACCAACCCGGAGCCGCTGAAGTGGGTCGTGGCACACATGGGGCGCCTGGAGAAGCTGTCGCTTGCCGACTCCGCGTACCCGAGCGTTCCCGACCTGCTCGCCGACGCGTGGCTCAAGGCGGGCGAGCAGCTCGCCGCCGAGCAGGGCCCCCTCGTCGACGTGCGCGACGCCGCCGGCTACGAGCGGGTCGCGCTCGCCGTCCGGCAGGAGTGCCCCGGCCGCACGCTGGAGGTCGTCAACACCGCGGCGCACGCGCTGGCCGACGTCACCCGCGCGCGGCTGCTGGCCGGCTCGACGCAGGCGGGCAGGGACGTCACCGTCCAGCTCGACAACCTGTTCTTCAACCGGTTCATCTCCGCGACGCCGGACCCGTGGTTCGCGGCGCTGCCGCGCTACGCGAAGGCAGCGGTCGCCCGGCTGGAGGCCGCCGCGACAAACCCGGCCCGCGACGCGGGCCTGCAGGCCCAGGTCGACGAGATGGAGGACCTGTACGGTGCGCTGATCGACGCCCAGCCCGCCGGGCCGCTGCGCCCGGAGGTCGAGGAGATCGCATTCCTGATCGAGGAGTTCCGCGTCAGCCTCTTCGCCCAGCAGCTGCGCACCTCCGTGCCGATCTCCGCGAAGCGGATCAGGCAGGCCATCCGCCAAGCTGGCTAGCCGCGGCCCGGTGATGGGAGGATGGGCCACGTGCCGAAAGACGTGACCGAACTGCTCAACCTGTTCGACCTGGACCAGACGGGCGAGCTGAGCTTCCGCGGGCCCCAACCGAGGACCAGGATGCAGCGGATGTTCGGCGGCCAGGTGCTCGGCCAGACGCTGATCGCCGCGGCCCGCACTGTCTCCGAGGACCGGATCCCGCACTCCCTGAACGCCTACTTCCTGCGGCCCGGGGCCACCGACACGGCCCTCGACTTCGACGTCGAGGTGATGCGCGACGGTCGCACCTTCTCCAACCGGCGGGTGATCGCCAGGCAGGGCGAGCGGGTGATCTTCGAGATGACGGCGTCCTTCCAGCACCCCGAGCCGGGGCTCGACCACAGCGCCAGCGCGCCGGTCGACGTCGCGCCGCCAGAGGCATCGCCGGAACTGGCGGAGGTGCTCGGACGCCGCTTCGGCGAGGGCGTCGCGCTGATCTCGGAGTGGGACGCGCTGGAGGTGCGGCTCGCGTCGCGGCCGGAACCAACCAAGCAGGGCGGCAGCATGCGCGCGTGGGTGCGGACCAAGCAGCCGATGCCCGACTCGCCGCTGCTGAACACCGCGGTGCTCGCCTACCTCAGCGACATGACGCTGCTCAGCGTGACCACGATCCCGCACGAGGTGGAGTTCCTGTCGCCGAGCCTGCAGGCCGCGTCGATCGACCACGCCATGTGGTTCCACCGCCCGGTGCACGTCGACCGGTGGCTGCTCTACGACATGATCTCGCCGTCGGCCTCCAATGCGCGCGGCTTCGCGATGGGCCGCCTGTTCCAGGACGGCGCCGCGGTGGCGTCCTGCGCGCAGGAGGGGCTGATCCGGGTGGTGGACGAGCAGTAGCCGGACCGCGGCAGTAGCCGGACAAGGAGGCGGCCCGCCACGACCCAGGGAGGGGTAGTGTGACGGGCCGCGTCCGGCTAGGGGTGGTGCGTCAGGCTGCGACGCCCTGTCGGGCACGCATCTGGGCGAGCGCCTGGCGCTCGATCTGGCGGACCCGCTCGGCGGTGATGCCCCAGTGGGTGCCGATGTCGGCGAGCTTCGCCTGGCGTCCGTCGAGCAGGCCGTAGCGGCGCCGCACGACGTCCTGGGAGCGCTCGTCCAGGTCGGAGAGCATCTCCTCGAGGCGGGCACGCTCCTCGGCGTCCAGCACCATCTCGTCCGGCCCGGGGGCCGTCTCGCGGGCGATCAGGTCGCCGAGCGCCGTGTCGCCGTCGGCCTCAACCGGGGCGTCCAGCGAGACGTGGTCGCGGGAGTAGCGCAGCAGGTCGACGATCTTCGACTCCTCGAGACCCAACTCGTCGGCGATCTCGGCGAGCTCGGGCTCGCGGCCCAACTGGCGTTCCAGGTTGCGGCGCACGGCCGAGACCTGGTTGACCTGCTCGGCGACGTGCACGGGCAGCCGGACGATGCGTCCCTGCTGCGCGATGCCGCGCGAGATTGCCTGGCGGACCCACCAGGTCGCGTAGGTGGAGAACTTGAAGCCCTTGGCGTAGTCGAACTTCTCGACCGCGCGGATCAGGCCGGTGTTGCCCTCCTGGACCAGGTCGAGCAGCGGCATCTGCGAGCGGCCGTACTTGCGGGCGACGGAGACCACCAGGCGGAGGTTCGCCTGGATGAACTGCTGCATGGCGCGCTCGCCCTCGGCGGCGACCTCCCGCAGTTCGTCTTCGGTCACTTGGGTCGACGAGGTAACCTCACCATCGAGGATCTTCTGGGCGTAGAGCCCAGCCTCGATAGCGCGAGCAAGGTCAACCTCGCCCACGGCGGTGAGCAGGGGGGTCTTGGCGATCGCGTCGAGGTAGAGCCCCACCGCGTCCTTGCCGTCGATGCCTTCGGTGCTACGCATGCGAGCAGAAGTAAACATATTCAAATCAGACCTTTCGCCAGTCGTCACCCTGTACAACGCATGACCGGTGCCGGAGGTTCCACGAATTTTGAAGCTGGCGGCGAAATCGGCCCAAAGTATGACGCGCGGGCCGGTCGACCCCGACCCTGGGTAGGGGAGACCCTGACCCTGCGTTTGAGTAGCCGGGAATCGCGTGCCAGAATGGGGGGCGCGTCACCCTTGACTAGGACGGGGCGGCGCACGCGCAAAAGTCAGTCGTCTGGCTTGAGAGGACAACCGTGACCCAGAACGCTGAAGACACCGGCAAGGCACCACGCACCCGCCGGAGCTCCGCCCAGGAAGCGCCCGCCGAGAAGAAGCCGGCGACGCGCACCAGGAAGCCCGCAGGAGAGGCAGCAGCGACCAAGGCCGCCCCGCGCACCCGTGCAGCAAAGCCCGCTGCGGCGAGCGCGAAGGCCGACGCCCCGGCGGTGAAGACCACCCGCACCCGTAAGGCGCCCGCGAAGGCAGCCGACAAGGAACCCACCATCGCGCAGGCGTCGACCGGTGAGGTCGAGGTCAAGTTCGAGCGCGACGGCAACGACGTCGTCCTGACGGTCGGCGGCAAGAAGCGCTCGCTCGACGAGGTCGACGACTCGCAGTTCGAGGAGGCCAAGGAGGCCCCGCTCGAGAAGGAACTCACCGAGGACCAGGGCTTCGCGCTCTCCGACTCGGACGACGCGGATGAGCCGGAGCAGCAGGTCGTCTCGGCCGGAGCGACCGCCGACCCCGTCAAGGACTACCTGAAGCAGATCGGAAAGGTCGCGCTGCTCAACGCCGTGCAGGAGGTCGAACTCGCCAAGCGCATCGAGGCTGGCCTGTTCGCCGACGAGAGGATCGCGGGCGACGCCGTCAAGGCAGCCGACATGGAGGACTTCGAGTGGATCGCCGAGGACGGCCACCGCGCGAAGAACCACCTCCTTGAGGCCAACCTGCGCCTCGTCGTCTCGCTCGCCAAGCGCTACACCGGTCGCGGCATGCTGTTCCTGGACCTGATCCAGGAGGGCAACCTCGGCCTGATCCGCGCCGTCGAGAAGTTCGACTACACCAAGGGCTACAAGTTCTCCACCTATGCGACGTGGTGGATCAAGCAGGCGATCACCCGCGCCATGGCCGACCAGGCCCGCACGATCCGCATCCCCGTCCACATGGTCGAGGTCATCAACAAGCTCGCCCGCGTGCAGCGCCAGATGCTGCAGGACCTCGGTCGCGAACCAACGCCCGAGGAACTGGCGGTGGAGCTGGACATGACGCCCGAGAAGGTCGTCGAGGTCCAGAAGTACGGCCGTGAGCCGATCTCGCTGCACACCCCGCTCGGTGAGGACGGCGACTCCGAGTTCGGTGACCTGATCGAGGACTCCGAGGCGGTCGTGCCCGCGGACGCGGTGAACTTCACGCTGCTGCAGGAGCAGCTCAACGACGTCCTCGACACGCTCAGCGAGCGCGAGGCGGGCGTGGTGAGCATGCGCTTCGGCCTGACCGACGGCCAGCCGAAGACCCTCGACGAGATCGGAAAGGTCTACGGCGTCACGCGCGAGCGGATCCGCCAGATCGAGTCCAAGACCATGTCGAAGCTGCGCCACCCGTCGCGCTCGCAGGTGTTGCGCGACTACCTGGACTGACACCCCGACACGATGCACCGGCCGCCCCTGAATCAGGGGCGGCCGGTGTCGTCTGTCTGGGCCTCAGGCGGGGGAGAGGGCGTGGTCGCCCTGTTCCTCCCGCCGGCGCGCGATCTCGACGAAGTTCGTCAGGACCCGGTGCACCTCGGGTGAGATCGGGGCGGCCTCTGCGAACGCCACGAGGGTCTCGGTCTCCGAGGGGTGGAAGTAGCCTGCCTGGCTGTAGATCCGCAGCCGCGACACCATTCCCGGCCGGTCCAACTCGGGGTGGAACTGGGTCGCGTACACGTTGCTCCCCAGCCGGAACGCCTGCACCGGGCACTCGATCCCCGTCGCGAGCAGCACCGCCCCGTCGGGCAGTTGGCTGGAGGCCTCCTTGTGCCCGACGAAGGCGACCACCTCGCTGGGGATGCCGTCGAAGAGCCGGTCGTCGCGACCCTCGCTTGTCAGCGTCGCGGTGGCGACGCCCGCGTCCTCGCCGTAGGTGCGGTCCACGACGCCGCCCAGCCTGCTGGTCAGGGCCCCGACGCCGTAGCAGAGGCCGAGGAACGGGAAGTCGCGGTGCACGGCGTCGTCGATGACGCGGAAGATATCTGCCTCGATGCGGTCCTGGTGATGCGACTTCGGGTCGTCGCTCGCGTTGAACGGCCCGCCGCCCAGGAAGACGCCCGAGTAGTCGTCCAGGTCGATCGCGGGGAGTGACTCCCGCTCGACGCGGTACTGCACGATGTCGTCGTCGGAGAGCCCCGCGAGACGAACGATGGCCTCCCGCTCACCCTCGGACGCGGCGTCCTCGGGGCGGGTGCTCAGCAGCAGGAAGGGTTTCATGGCGTGTCCTTGAACGTCGGGGTGCCGGCGCGCAGCTCATCCACGAGCCTACGGGTCGCCCCAACCGGGTCCCCGATGCGGCGCTGCCTCAGATAGCTTGGGCCCTTCAGCACCAGCCGCCGCACGTCCTCGAGTTCCTCGGCGCAGCCCAGTTCGTCCGCGATGTCGCGCAGTTCCTCGACCCACCGGATGATCCCGTCGTGGACGTGGATCAGGTATTCCTCCTTGCGGGGCGTGATGACGTCGGCGGCGAGCCCGTAACGGGCGGCGCGCCACTTGTTCTCCCGCATGAACCAGTACGGCAGCCGGTCGATCGGCTCGCCGACCTCCAGCGCTCGCGACATCCGCTCGACGAGGCACTGGCTGAACGCGCACAGCGCCCCGACCTCCATCAGCGTCGGCACCGAGTCCATGATCCGGTTCTCGACCGTTCCCCAGCCCGAGGGACGCACGTCCCAGCGGATCTCGGACGGGTTCTGGATCAGCCCGACGCCCTCCAGTTGGGACGCGAAGCGCTCCAACTCGGCCCAGTCCTCCATGTGGTACGGCAGGCCGTTGGTCGGCAGTTGCTGGAACATCATGGTGCGCTGCGACGCGAACTTGGTGTCCTCGCCCATCCAGTACGGCGAACTGGCCGACAGCGCGATGAAGTACGGGGTGAACCGGGCGATGCCGTAGACGATCGGCAGCGCCTTGACGCGGGCGTCGATGCCGGTGTGGATGTGCAGGCCGTTGATGGCCATCCGCCTGCCCCACCACGCGTTGCGTTCGCTGACCCTGCGGTACTGGGGCTTGTCTCCCGGGAACTGCTGCGTCGGGTCGCCGAACGGATGAGCCCCCGCGCCGAGCAGCGTCAGCCCGTGCGGCTCAAGAATCGACAGGGAATGCTCCAGCAGGCCGCGCATCTCGGCGACGGCGGACGGAACGCTCTGATGGACGCCGGAGACCAGTTCGATCATCGAGGTGAGGTACTCGCGTCTGATCGGCCCCTCGGCCGCGTCCTCGACGGTGCTGAGCAGCACCTCAGCGCCGGGCACCTGCTCCAGCGTCGTGGCGTCGACGACCGCCAGTTCCCACTCGATCCCGACGCTCGACTGCCTGGACTCACCGAACTTGATCTTCACGTCCCACCTCCGATCTGACCGAACGATAACAACGTGCGACGCCACCTCGGGCGCAGTCCGCGAGCGCGGTTTGGTCTCGCGTTGAGCAGTATCGCGAACTCGATGGGCGACGCGCCGAGAGTTGGCGCCGTTGTGGGTGACGAAAGTGGAATGCTGCTCAACGCGAGACCTGCCTCCGGCGGCTGGGACGAGGCGGACCCGACGACGACGCGGCACTAAGCTGGCCCGGAACGAGAGGAAGCCAACCCATGTCGCTGTTCGACCGCGCCGAACTTGCCCCCGCCGACCCGATCCTCGGACTGACCGAGGCCTTCAACTCAGACACCCGACCCGAGAAGGTCAACCTGGGGGTCGGCGTCTACCTCGGTGAGGACGGCAAGCTGCCCCTCATGGCGGCGGTGCGCGCCGCGGAGGAGCGCGTCACGCAGCAGCACAAGCCGAAGGCCTACCTCGGCATCGACGGCATGCCCGCCTACCGCGACGCCGTCCGCGCCCTGATCTTCGGGGCCGACTCCGCCGCCCTGGCCGATGGAAGGGTCGCGACCGTGCAGACCCTCGGCGGCACCGGGGCCCTGAAGGTCGGCGCCGACCTGCTCCACCAGCTCAGCCCCGAGGCCACCGTGCTGATCTCCGACCCGAGCTGGGAGAACCACCGGGCGCTGTTCACCCGCGCTGGTTTCATGGTCGACGCCTACCGCTACTACGACGCCGAGGCCAAGGGCATCGACGTCGACGGCATGCTCGAGGACCTGCGCGCCGCCGCCGAGGGCACCGTCGTGGTGCTGCACGCCTGCTGCCACAACCCCACCGGCTACGACCTGACCGGCGAGCAGTGGGACGCCGTCATCGACGTGGTCCGCGAGCGCTCGCTGGTGCCCTTCCTCGACATGGCCTACCAGGGCTTCGGCTTCGGAATCGCTGAGGACGGCGCTGTCGTGACGAAGTTCGTCGACTCGGGCCTGAACTTCCTGCTGTCGACCTCCTACTCGAAGTCCTTCAGCCTGTACGGCGAGCGGATCGGTTCCCTCTCGGTGGTGCTCGGCAGCGCCGAGGAGGCCAAGAAGGTCCTGTCGCAGCTCAAGATCGTGGTGCGCACCAACTACTCCAACCCGCCGACCGAGGGCGCCGCGCTCGTCACCACCGTGCTCACCGACCCGGAGCTTCGGCAGAGCTGGGAGGACGAACTCGGCTCGATGCGCGAGCGCATCAAGACGCTGCGCCAGGGATTGGTCGACGCGCTCGCAGCGCGGGGCATCGACGACATGGGCTTCATCGCCGAGCAACTCGGCATGTTCAGCTACTCGGGCCTCACCAAGGACCAGATGGTCGCGCTGCGCGCCGAGCACGGCGTCTACGGGCTCGACTCCGGGCGGATGTGCGTGGCCGCGCTGAACACCGGCAACCTCGACTACGTCGCCGACGCGATCGCGGCGGTCCGCGGCGCCTGAGGCGTCAGGCCCCGGCCAGGCCGCTCGCGCGCCGGGCCGGGGTGCCGACCGCCTCTGCGAACGCCTCCCACGAGCCGTAGAGCCTGACCTGCTGGCGCGCGCGGGTGACCGCCGTGTACAGCAACTCCCGGGTCAGCAGCGGCGACCCGGGTGGGGGGAGCACGATCGAGACGGTGTCGAACTGGCTGCCCTGCGACTTGTGGATCGTCATGGCGTGCAGGTCGGTGGCGTCGTCGAGCAGCGCGGGAGCCACCCAGAGCGCCCCCTCCGGCCTGTCCACGACCGCGACCAACTCGTCGTCGGCGCGTCTCACCACCACGGCGGTGTCGCCGTTGCTGAACAGGTCGCTGTTGCGCTGGATCAGCAGCGGTTGGCCCGCGTAGTGGCGGCCGTCGTAGCCGTAACCATCGAGTTCGCTGGCGAGCCAGGTGCGCAGGGACCTGGCCCAGTGCGTGACGCCGAACGGCCCCTCGCGGTGGCCGCACAGCACCCGGTGCCTGTCGAGCGCCTCGTTCGCGGCGAGGCCGTCCGCCTCCACCGCGTGGCCGCGGACGGCTGTCGCGGTGGCGAGCGCGTCGCCGCGGACGGTGTGCAACGAGGCCGGATCGACGTCGCCCGCAAAGGCGATCATCTCGATGCTGTCGGCCCCCTCGACCGCCGCGCGTGCGGCCGCCGCGTCGCCGCGCAGGATCGCGTCGGCCAGTTCGTTGATCTCGCTGTTGGAGCGGTAGTTGTGCAACAGTCGCGCAAGGCTCCCCCCGGGCGCCGTCACGAGGTCGTCCGCGCTCTCGATGTCGGCGAGCACCGCGCCCGCCTCGACGGAGCGCAACTGGTGAGGGTCGCCGAGCAGGATCAGCCGGGTGCGGTCCGATAGCGCGGCAAGCAGGGTCGCCATCAACTCCAGCGAGACCATCGACGTCTCGTCGACGACGACGACGTCGTAGGGCAGCGGGTTCTCCGGGCCGTACTCGCTGTGTGAGGAGCGGGGACGCAGCCCCAGGAGTTTGTGCAGCGTGCCGCCCCAGGTGTGGCCGGTGGCACCGCCGACCTCCTGCAGCAGGCGCGCCGCCGCCTTGCCCGTTGGCGCGCACAGCGCGACCCGCGGGGTGACGGGTCCGAGCGCCTCGAGGATCCTCGCCACGATGGTGGTCTTGCCCGTTCCGGGGCCGCCGGTGATGACGGTGGTGAGATGGCCGAGCGCCGCCGTGACGGCGTCGCGCTGCTGCTCGTCGAGCACGTCGTCCACTGGGAAGTCGACGGGGACCGGATCGACGGTGACCGCGCTGCGGGCGCGCAGCAGGTCGGCGAGCGAGCGCTCCTGCCGCCAATAGCGGTCGAGGTACAGCAGCGTCCCGTCGAGCCGGAACGGGGCCTCGGCGGAGGCATCGGTCGCCACCGCAGGAGAGGCCGCGACCCGGGCCAGCCAGGCGTCCGTCGCGGGCCAGGGGAGAGCGACGGGGACGGCATCGGCGGCGCCGTCGTCCAGGTCGGCCTCCGGTTGGAGGCGCTCGGCCGCGGAGGACAGGTCGACGCAGACGGACCCCAGGCGCAGTTCCCTGACGGCGAGCGCGCAGGCCAGCATCACGTCGGGGTCTGCCTCGCCCGTGAGTTGGGCGAGCCTGCGGGCCAGGTGGAAGTCGATCAGGCGCAGCATGCCCGCCTCTGCGAAGGCGAGCAGCGTTCCGTTCGCGGCGATGGGCAGTTCAGGCACGGTGACCTCCCAGCAGGTCGGAGGCGGCGACCACGAACGCGGCTGGCGGGAACCAGCCGAAGACGCCGCAGGCGGTGCCGTCCACGATGGGCGTGTCGGGGCCTGCCATGCCCCGCACGAACAGGTAGCCGACGCCGCCGAGGTGTTCGGCGGGGTCGTAACCGGGCAGTCGCAGCGCCAGGTAGCGGTGCAGCGCGACGCAGTAGAGGCTCGCCTGCAGCGGATAGTGCGCCTGCATCATGGCCTCTGCCATCGCGGGGGCGGTGTAGTGGCCGAGCGTCAGCGGGTCGGCGGCCGTCGGGCTGAGCCGGTTGGTCTTGTAATCGACCACCGCGAACCGGCCGTCCGGCAGTTTCAGCACCGCGTCGATCGAGCCGGTCAGGAAGCCGTTCAGGACGGCGGGCGCCGCCTCGGACGAGGCGAGCCGGCGGGGGTAGTCCACCAGCGGGTCGTCCTCGCTCAGGTGCTCGGCCATCAGCGCGGCAAGGTCGGCGAGCGTCGCTGGGCGGCCCGCGTCGGCGAGCGGCAGGTCGAAGTCGAGTTCGGGCAGTCGGGACGAGGTGGGCAGGCCGGAGAGCGTCGTCGAGGTCAGCGGCAGCAGCGGTGTGCGGCACAGCAGGTCGAGCGCGTCGGCGAGCAGGCCGGACAGGGTCGCGTCGAGGCCGTTGGCGGGGCCGATCTCTGCGAGCAGTTCATGCGCGCTTGCGGTCAGCCGCTCCGGGGCCCAGTCGAGGCGCTCCAGTGCCTCGTGCACGAGCGTGCCGAAGCCTGCGCCCGCGGGCAGGTCGGCCATCGGCGAGGCGGCCAGCAGTTCGGGTGCTGTGTCCTGCACCGGGGCGAGGTCGAGTTCGTCGGCCTCGTCGGTGACGACCCGCACCACCTGTTCGTGCAGGCCCTGCGTCAGGCCCGAGTAGGACGTGCGTCGCCAGGTGTGGTCGACGGAGCGGTGCAGCGTCGCGAGCACCAGCGGTTCCCGGCCCTCCGCCGACTGCGGGTCCGCAGGGGGCAGCGGGGTGGGGTCGAGCAGGCTGTCGAAGACGCTGGCCAGGTGGATGGGTGTCGTGGTGCCGCTCTGGCGCCACCCGTGGCGCTTGAGCAGGGTGCTCAGCGGGCCGTTGCTGCTGGCCCGGGTGCTGTCGCTGACGTGCCAGGCGATCGTCAGATGGGCGGCGCGCGTCATGCCGACGTAGAGGAGTCGCAACTCCTCCTCGAGGTTCTGCCGGTTCACGTCCTTGTGGATGTCGTCCAGGTGGTTCGGCTTCTCGCCGACGTACAGGTGCCGACGGTTGCCCTCGATGACGGAGAACGGATAGGCCACCCGGACCTGGCTGCCGCCAGTCTCCGGGAGCAGCACCACCGGGAACTCCAGGCCCTTCGCGGCGTGCATGGTCATCACGCGGATCGCGGGCTCGTCGGACTCGATCCGGATGGAGTCGGCCTCGTCGTCCCCGGAGCGGCGCTCCGCGATCACGGCGAGCAGGCCGGGCAGCGAGCGCTGGCCGCTGGCGTCGAGCAACTCGGCGATGTGCAGCAGGTCCGTCAGGCGGCGGGCGCCGTCGGCCTCGGCGAGCACCCGGGCGTCCAGGTCGGCACGGGAGCGCAGCACGGTCACGACCGCCCCGATCCCGCCCGCGTCGAAGGCGAGGCTCAGTTCGCGCACCAGGGTGCTGACGCGCGCCGGTTCCTGGCTGCCCTCGCTCAGCAGGTCGCCCAGTTCGGAGCCGACCAGAGGCGTCATGGCGGCCAGCCTGATGTGTGACTGTGTGGGGTCGGCCATCGCGCGCAGCAGGGACTGCCAGTCGTCGGCCGAATCCTGTCTCCACACGGACTGGCTGCCGGTGAGCACCGCGGACAGCCCCGCCTCGGTGAGTGCCTCGCGGACGCGGCGGGCGCGGGCGGTGGTGCGGGTCAGCACCGCGATGTCGCCAGGGCCCAGCGCGCGGGCGCCCGAGGCCGTCGTCAGGGTGGCGTGGGTCAGCAGGTTACGGACCTGGCGGACCAGGTCGCGCTCGATCGCGGTGAGGCCGTCGACTCCCGCGGCGAGCAGGGAGTCGGCGCTCTCGCGGCGCAGCCAGACGCGTGCCTCGACGGGGACCTGCAGGCGGGCGCCGTGACGGGCGGTGACGGGGGTGACCGTGACCTCGGCCGAGCCCAGTTCCATGTCGCCGAACAGGTCGACGACGCCGCGCACCAGCGGTGCGTCGGAGCGGTGATTGGTCGCCATGGTGAACACCTCGGCGCCCTGACGCGCCCGCAGGTAGCTGCCCAGGTCGGCGCCGCGGAAGCCGTAGATCGACTGCTTCGGGTCGCCGATCAGGATGGTCGGCCGGTCGGGGGTGACGAAGGCCCGCTCGATGATGTCCCACTGCTCGGGATCGGTGTCCTGGAACTCGTCCACAAGCACGACGGGGAAGCGGCCCGCCAGGTGCTCGCGGGCCAGGTTTCCGGTGCGGGGGTCGGCCAGCGCCGTGCGGAGTCGGGCGATCACGTCGTCGAAGGTGCAGATCCCCTCGGTGGCCTTGCGCGCGGCGTACAACTCGCGCACGGCGACGGCGTAGTCGTGGCGTGGCCCGTCGGCGGGGAGCAGCGGCAGCGCCGTCTCGCAGGCCGACTCGCCGATCCGGAGCGCGGCGCGCGGGTCGAACGGGGGATCGCCCTGGTCGCGGTGGAACCTCAGATAGGTGTCGCTGGCGCACTGTCGGGCGAGGTCCCGGTCGTCGGGGCCGATGGTCTCGGCCGGGTCCCAATCGGCAAGGACGCCCAGTTCGCGCAGCATCGCGTCACAGAAGGCGTGTGTGGTGAGGATCGTCGCCTCGTTGTAGCGGGCGATGGCGGTGGCGATCCGGTCGCGGTGCACCTCGGCGTCGGTGGCCGCCAGGAGTTCGTCGACCGGGTCCGGGTCGTCCATCGGCTCGCCCGCGAGATGCGCGTCGAGGCGCCGGAGCGTCGCCTGGAGCCGAGCGAAGACCCGGCTGCGCAGTTCGCCCGCCGCGTGGTTGCCGAAGGTGATCATCAGCAGTTGCGTGACGTCGAGGTCGGGACGCTCGGCGAGGTAGCGGGTCGCGAGCGCGGCGATCGCGTAGGTCTTGCCGGTGCCCGCGCTCGCCTCGAGCAGCGTGGTGCCGGTGGGGAGGGGGCCGGTCAGGTCGAAGTCGTGCATCAGTTGCCCCCCATCAGGCCGGTATACAGGGCAACGGCCCACGCCCCGAACGCGCTGTCCTGACCGTTGGCGGGGTCGTCTGCCGACGGCGGGTCGACGAAGAGGTCGGCGACCTCCTGGTCGTAGAACAGCTCCCAGGCCTCACCCATCGAGCTCCACTTGTCGTGTCGGTAGCCGGGCTGGCCGCGCCACGAGCCCCGCTTGTGGCGATCACGGCGGACCTCCTCCGCGTAGCAGATCGCGGCGGTCGCGGGGGCGGGGATCAGACGGTACTGACCCAGCACATAGGCCCGCAGCGCCGTCTCGAGCCGGGCCCTCGCTGCGGCCGGCTCGGGGTCCCCGACCCGGCGGTGATCGACGATGACGTCGCTCCAGTTGGCCGGGTCCTGCACGAACCGGTACACGCTGCCGGGGGTGGGCGTTCCCGCAGCGGTCAGCGCGAGCGACTCCAGCCATGGCCCGATCAGCTTGTCGGTCGACTTGCTCGGGGTCATCGTCAGCGCCTCGCCGCCGCGGCAGCGGATCTCGTCGACGAGCCGGATGGTGCCAAGGCCCGCGAGGTCGAACTCCAGGTCGACGGGCACGTCGGTGATCTCGCTGCGGTAGGCGGGCCCCGCCTCGCTCCAGAGCAGCTCTGCGCGGGCCTTGGCGCGCGCGAACTCGGCCCTGCCGATCTCCTCCGGGGGCAGTTCCTCGTTGTTGCGCAGAGTCCTGATCACCGTCTCAAGCGGTGTGCCCTGTTTCAGCGCGTCGATCAGGGTCGTCACGACCGACCACTGGGCGAGCCCGTTGAGCTCGAGCGGCATGTCGTCGTCGAGGGCCGGTTCCTTGAACAGTGGCAGGCCTGCGGCCGAGCGCAGGAACGCCTTCGCCGGGTCGGCGAGGAAGCGGGCCAACTGGGTGACCGAGACCTGAGCGGGGGCCGCGCCCGCCGGACGCATCCTCGCCTGTTCCCTGCGCCGCAGCCGCACAGTCGCGGCGCGGGCGGCGGAGCGTCGGGCGACGGCGCCCGAGTGTGCCGCGACGTCGAAGCTGGCGGGGGAGGCGAAGTTGGCCTCCGAGGTGGCCGTCGGCGGGTGCGCGACCGGCTCCGGGGCGACGCCGAGTTCCTCAAGCAGCCAACTCACCGCCGAGGGCGGCGCGACCCTGTCGTTGGTGCGCTGCGAGGCGCTCTGTCGCACGATCAGGAGCCGCTCGGCGGAGCGGGCGTGGCCGAGCAGTTGGTCGAGGCGCCTGCGCCGCTGATCAGGGGCGATGTCGCCGAGGTCGACGGCGTCGGGCGCCAGCCCCGAACCGCCAGGCACCACGTCGTCGGTGACGCCGAGCAGCGCCACCAGCCGGAACTCGACGTGACGCAGTTCGCCCAGCGGGGCGACCAGCAAAGAGCCGTTGCCCGCCGCGACCCGCGCGCGTGGCGCGGACTCGGCCGCCGTCAGGAGGTGCGCGAACTCGCCGCGGGTCAGGCGGGTCTCGCTCGAGACGTGGTCTGCCTCGAAGCGGGAGAGCACCGAGTGCGCGTGGAGCACCTGCCATTCGTCGTCGCGCGGCGGGCCGATCAGGTCGACGAGGATCGCGCGGGTGCGCCTGACCCATTCGGTGATGGTGGCGGGTGTCGCGGTCTCGGCGATCAGGCGGCGCAGCCGCGAGACGATCTCGCACAGCGCGCCGACCGTCTCAAGGTCTGAGGCCTCCACAGCGTCGGTGCCTGCGATCTGCAGCGAACCCTCGTGCCCGCTGGAGACGGCCAGGCCGACCAGGAGCCGGTCGAGGCCTCGCAGCCAGGTGTTCTGGGCCAGCCCGTCGAGCGAGAACGCGGCGCGGTGCTGGGCATCCATGCCCCAGCGGATGCCGGAGCCGCCGACGAGTTCGAGGATCGCCTGCCGGTCGTTGAGGCGCCAGCGGTGCGCGATGGGCGCCGACAGCAGCAGTTCGACGACGTCGGTGGCGGAGGCGCGCAGTTCGCCCAACCGCAGCAGCGTCGACAGCAGCGTCAGGACGGGGTTGTTCCCGGGCGCCGCGGCCTGTTGGACGCGCAACTGCCTGCCGGGGTGGCCGCCCTCGACCCGGTTGGAGAAGGCGGCGTCCAGGAGGTGCGCGTACCGCTCCGGGCGCGGGCAGACGATCGCGACGTCGCGGGGCTGCAGCGTGGGGTCGGCCTCGAAGGCGCGGGTCAGTTCGTCGCGCAGCACCTCGACCTGCCGGGCGGGGCCGTGCGAGTCGTGCAGCGACACCTCGACGGGGTTGGGCGAGGCCGCATCGCCCAGGTCGGTCGGCTCGGCGCCGAGCCCTTCGGCCCAGGCGGCGCCCGGTGAGCCGAGCGGGGCGATCACCGTCAGCGATCCGAAGGCCTCAAGCGCCGCCCGCTGCGGGGTGGTCAGGTCGTCGACGGCGAGGACGAAGGTCGGCACATCGTCGTCGGCGGCCGCGTTGACGGTGGCCTCGAGGGTGTCGAGCGGGTCGACCTCCAGGCAGTCGACGGCGGAGCGCAGCAGCGCAGGCTGCCAGGCCCAGCGCTGCGCGAGCTCTTCACCGTCGGGGCCTGCGTCCTCGCCCGCGAGCCAGCCGCCGAGCAGGTCGGGGGCGACGTCGAGGTACCAGCGGAACAGCCGGGCGATCCGCTGCGCGGTGGCGCGCCTGCCGCCGACCCGGCCGGGGTCGGCTGCGCGGGACAGCACGGGGAACTGGTCGGCGAGCTCGTCGATGGCCTCCCAGGTGGCCATCTCAAGGGGCGTGCCGAGCCAGCGGGAACGGTCGCGGGCGACCCCGGCGCGCTCCGCGAGCTGACCCATCAGGCGCGCGGGGGTGACGTACTCGATGCCTGCGGAGATGCCGAGCCGGGCGGCGATCTCCTGCCCGACGATGCGCCCGGTTGCGGGGGACGAGACGACGACGCGGGACCAGGCGAACGGGTCGGTGTGGGTGCCACGCAGCCGGTTGGCCAGCGCGTCGAGCAGCGTCGACCAACGCCGCCCAGTCAGCAGCTCCACGTCCATCTCAACCCCGCCCTTCCCGAGCCTCCGCACCACCCTAGTGGGAGCCTCCGACGGTTGCTGGTTGGCAATGTGTCAGTGGCCACCCGGACAATGGGGGTGTGACCGACCCGATCCTTGATGCCCTCGACCCCGAACAGCGCCGCGTCGCCACGATGCTCGACCACCCGGTCGTGGTGCTTGCGGGAGCAGGGACGGGCAAGACAAGGGCGATCACGCACCGGATCGCCCACGCAGTGCGCGAGGGACGCTACGACCCGGCGGGCACGCTCGCCGTCACCTTCACCACCAGGGCGGCAGGCGAGATGCGCTCCCGGCTGGCCTCGCTCGGCGTCCGTGCGGCGCAGGCGCGCACCATCCACTCCGCCGCGCTGCGGCAGTGCCAGTTCTTCTGGCCGCAGGCCTACGGCGTCGAGTTCCCGCGCGTCGCCGAGAACACCTTCGGGCTGGTCGCCCGTGCTGCGCACCAGGTGCTCGGGTCCTCCGAGACGGCCCTGGTGCGGGACCTCGACTCGGAGATCTCGTGGGCCAAGACGAGCAACGTCAGCGCCGCCCGCTATCCCGACGTCGCGGATGGCCGCTCGGTCAACGGGGCGACGCCCGCGCAGGTATCTGCCGTGATGGCGCACTACGAGAAGCAGAAGCTCACCGAGGGCAGCGTCGACTTCAACGACATCCTGATGTGCAACGCGGTGCTGCTCAGCGAACACGAGGAGATCTCCTCCCGGATCCGCGGCACCTACCGGCACTTCGTCGTCGACGAGTACCAGGACGTCTCGGCGCTGCAGCACCGGCTGATCTCCCTGTGGGTCGACGGACGCGACGACGTGTGCGTGGTCGGCGACGCCAACCAGGCGATCCACTCGTTCGCAGGCGCCGACGCCGCCTACCTGTTGGGCTTCGCCTCCGAACACGAGGGCGCCCAGACCGTCCGGTTGGTGCGCAACTACCGCTCGACCCCCCAGGTGATCGCCTCCGCGAACAAGGTGCTCCGCGTCCGCGAGGGCGGCCCGGCGGCGCTGAAGGCAACCCGCGAGCCGGGCCCGGTTCCCACATTCACGGGGGAGCCCGACGAGCGCACCGAGGCGGCGGGCGTCGCCGCCTGGATCAAGGCCGTCCGCGCCGAGGGGACCCCCTGGTCGGAGATCGCCGTGCTCTACCGGATCAACGCGCAGTCGCCGAACCTTGAGGCGGCCCTGACGGAGGCGGGCGTGCCCTACACCGTGCGCGGCACCGAGCGCTTCTACGACCGCGCCGAGGTGCGCCAGGCCGTCCTCGAGTACGGCCGTACCGCCTCCAGGGGCCCCGAGGCCCCGGCGACCGAGGTGATGGACGCCGTGCTCGCGGGCCTCGGCTGGCGCTCGGAGGCGCCGAGCGGGCAGGGCAGGCAGCGGGAGCGGTGGGAGTCGCTGGAGGCGCTGCGGACCATGCTCGTCGACGAGGCCGCCGGGCGCGACGGTTGGGCCGCGGGCGACGCGGCCGCCTGGCTGCAGGAACGCGCCAGTTGGCAGGCGAGCCCGGTCGCCGACGCCGTGACGCTGTCGACGCTGCACGCCGCGAAGGGCCTCGAATGGCAGGCCGTGTCGATCATCGGGGTCCGCGAGGGGCTGATCCCGTTCGCACTCTCGCAGGAGGAGCCCGAACTCTCCGAGGAGCGCCGCCTGCTCTACGTCGGGTTCACCCGCGCCAAGCGCGAGTTGCGGATCAGTTGGGCAGCGGCGCGCGGCAACTCCACCAGGTCGCGCTTCATCGCCGACCAGGCAGGGGCCGCGGTCGTCAACGGTCGCGCCAAGCCCAAGCGGACCACCTCCTCGAAGTCGCGCACCTGCCGCGTGTGCGGGGGCCACCTGCACACGGCCGGGGAGCGGAAGCTCAGCAGGCACGAGGACTGCGAAGTCAGCTACGACGAGGCACTGTTCGAGGCGCTGCGGGCCTGGCGCAAGTCGGTGGCCGACGAGGCAAAGGTGCCCGCCTTCGTCGTGTTCACCGACGCGACGCTGCTCGCGATCGCCGAGGCCACACCGAGCAGCCCCGCCGAACTGCTCCGCCTGCCTGGCATCGGCCAGACGAAGGTGAACCGCTACGGCGACGGCGCGCTCGAGGTGATCCGGGAGCATCAGGGCTGACAATCCCTAGCGCCGCAGCCCGGCAGCGCCCGCCATCGCACGAGGTCGAGCCCTGGCCTGTTGAGCCGCCAGCGCCAACTGGCGCCGATCAGTTCGCTCGACCCGGTGCGCAGCAGCGCCTCACACTGCAGGGCCGCCCACGCCGCGACCCAGGAGCGCAGCGCTGGATGGCCTCCGCGGCCGTTCGAGGCCGCCGAGGCGAACAGGCAGGCGACGCATGGGCCTGAGCCCCGCACCAGCACCGGCCCGACCTCCGCGACCGTTCCGCTCCAGTGCGCGTAGACGGCGCAGGTGCCCGACGCGTAGCCCTGCGTCTCAAGCGTCGGGTGGCGCCCGGGAGGGAACGCCCAGATCAGGGCGGGGGAGCCGACGACGACGCCGGGCCGCCCCAGTGCGACCTCAGGGCTGACGGCCCGCCACGGCAGCCCGACCGACGCGAGCGCAAGGCCGATCGCCGTGGCCCGCTCCGTTCGTCCGACGACGCACAGTTCCCGTCCGGTCTCCATCGCCCAACCCTGGCGCCACGCCGCGCGGTGGGCGGTTCCAGCCAGGTCGCTGGACAACACCTCCCCGGAAACGACAACGACGGGGTGATGGAAAAATCCATCACCCCGTCGAGGTCTGTGCGGTGGCTCAGGCCTTACCGAGAATGCGGTTCAGGTTCGTGCCACACACCGGGCACTTGCCCTTGGCCATCTTGGTGCCCTTGGCGTTGACGACGACCTCTCCCTTGGCGTCGCGCTTCTCCTTGCACTTGACGCAGTAGAAAGAGCCTTCCCAGGTCTCCGTAGCCATATTTCCTCCTTAAACGCCGCTGTGATTCAACGGCCCTGACAACTGTAACCGCGTGACAAGCCCATCTAGGGAATTTCCCGCCTACACGGCGGAGTCCCGGCTGCTCGATCCGCCTTCCCCTGCGAATTGAGCCGACCGGGACTCTCAGCCACAAAGTCTGTCGTGACTGGGGGTCCGCGTCAAGCGCGAACCCGGTAATCGCGACGATTTATTCGCCGAGCAGCTTGCGCAACTCGTTGTCCAGATCGTCCTCGACGCCACCGGTGGAGTCGCCGCCGGCGGTGAATGCAAGTGGGTCTGCGAGGTCGGCCTTCGTGGGGAGCAGGTCGGGATGGCCCCAGACCGCGTCGCGCCCCTCGAGGCCCCGCTCGTGCTCGACGGCGGCCCACAGGTTGCGCGCGTCGCGCACAAGGCGCGGCCTCAGGTCGAGCCCGATCAGCTCGGCGAACACGCTTGTCACGGCCGTCCCGGAGGCGCGCCTGCGGTGCGTGATCTCCTCCAACTGGCCCGCGTTGGGCATCCACGGAGCGGTCGCCTTCCCCACCACGTGGTCGACCCAACCCTCGACGAGCGCGAGCAGCACCTCGAGGCGCTCCAGGATCTCAAGCTGGGTCGGGGTGCTTGCCGGCTGGAAGAAGGAGCCGCGCACCGACTCGCCGACGGCGACGACGTCCTCGATGGACATCCCCTCGAGGCTCTCGGGCCGGAACTGGTTGGCGATCGCGTCGAAATCGATGGTGATCTCGCGGGAGAAGTGCGCAAGGAGCGCGCTCATCTGCGGCGACAGCCAGCCCACCGAGTGGAAAAGGCGCTGCCGGGCCGCCTCGCGCAGCAGCAGGTACAGCGCGACGTCGGAGTCCTTGACGTCGAGGTCGCGGGTGAACTGCGCAACATTGTTGGGCAGCAGCACCACGTCGCTCGAGCCGAGCAGGTTGAAGCCGATCTCGGTGCCGGTCAGCACGTCGCCCGCGAGGTTCGCCAGTTCGCGCTTGAGCCGGTCGCGGTAGATCAGCGAGGCGGACGACTTCATCATGGGCGCCAGCATCTGGGACATGCCCTGCAGTTCGGCGTCCTCGACGTCGCCTGCGGTGCCGCGCTGGAGCGCGTCGGCCAGGCCGTCGATGATGGGTTCGATGACGGCGCGCCAGCCGTCGCTTGTGGCGTCGAGCCACTGGGCCCGCGTCATGGCGCGACCCGCCCGCCCCGTCTCGGCGAAGGTGGTCACGGGCGTCAGCCACGACTGGGCGAGCCGCTCGGCGTCGCGCACAGCGGTCTGTTCCTCATCGTGCAGGGCGGGGTCGCCGCCGGACTCCGCGGCCAACTGCTTGGCCGCCGTGAGGGTCGTCAGCCAGGCCGCGTCGGGATCGCGGTCGGCGTTGGTCATGCCGAACATGAAACCGCCGCCCTGGGACTGCATCCGGTTCACCTGGGCGATCAGCTCCTCGAGGTTCAGATCCTCGGCGTCCCCGAACCCAAGTTGCTCGAGCATGCGGCGCAGTTGTTCGAAGTCGAAGGGGTTGTTGCTGGACATCGGCTTCCTCCTATAGACCCCATTCTTCCGCATCAGGCAAGGACCCGCGAGGTGCCCGCCGCCGTTACTGACGTCTTGGCGCCGCTTGCTAGGGTGAGCCCAGGCTTGGGAGCAGAAGGGAGCCGCTGTGTCGCGCAACGCGATGGCGATCGTCTCGTCTCTGCTCTTCGCCGTACTGGCCGCATCCCTCGTGCTGATCCCCGTGCCCTACGTGGCCCGTCGACCCGGCCAGACGATCGACGTGCTGGCCACCGCGGACAACACCCCCGTCATCGAGGTCACCGACGCGCCGACCTTCCCGACGACGGGCAAACTGCTGATGACGACGGTCTCGACGACCCGCGTCGACGCCACGCTGAGCCTGCCCGAGGCGATCTTCGTGCACCTCGGCGCCGACTCCGACGCCATGCCGCGCGACGTCATCTACCCGCCGGGCAAGTCGTCGGAGCAGGTCGAGAGCGAGGCCGTCGCGATGATGGACAGCTCCCGCTCCGACGCCACGGTCGCCGCGCTGCGGGCCGCCGTCATCCCCGTCACCGACATGCCGCGCGTCCAGTCCGTCTCCCTCGCAGGCCCCAGCGGCGACGTGCTGCAACCGGGCGACCTGATCGTCAGCGTCGACGACCAGCCCGTCTCGTCTGCGAAGGACGTCGCGGCCGTGCTCGGCAGCCACGCCGCCGGCGACCAGGTGGTCTTCAAGGTGCTGCGGGAGGGCAAGGAGATCTCGGCCCCCGTGGTGCTCGACGCCTCCACCTCCGAGCCAGGCCGAGCGGTCGCAGGCATCGACGTCGGCACCGGATACCGGTTCACGCCGCGGGTCACCTTCGGGGTCGACCCCGCCGTCACCGGCCCCAGCGCCGGCCTGATCTTCGCGCTCGGCATCTACGACCGGATCACCGAGGGCAACCTGATCGGCGACGAGGCCGTCGCGGGTACCGGCACCATCGACCCGCAGGGCAAGGTCGGCGCCATCGGGGGAGTGCGCGAGAAGATCAAGGGTGCAGAACGCGACGGCGCGACCGTCTTCCTGGTCCCCGAGAGCAACTGCGCAGACATCGGCACCCTCTCCACCGACCTCAAGTTGGTCAAGGTCGGCACGCTGAAGGACGCCATCTCGGCGCTGCAACTCATCAATGAAGGAAACACCTCGGAGGTTCCCACCTGTGGCTGACACGTCTCGCCTCATCGCCTGTCTCATGGACGTGGAACGCCACGTCTCGTCGGCAGGCTGGGACCAACCCGCGCGGCTGTTCGCGCTCGTCACCACGAGCACGCTCCTCGAGGTCGAACCGCAGTTGCGCGGCCGCGTCCCCGAGACGGCACCCGATGCGCTGACCGCCATCGAGCAGGACGAGTTCCACGCCACCGACAACCTGTTCGAGCGGCTGCACACCATCTTCTGGCCCGAAACGGTCGAGGGCTGCGCCATCGCGCTGGAGCGCGCGTTCCTGCCCCCGAAGTTCGAGGCCGACCTGCCGGAGGATCCCGAGGCCGCCGCGGAGTTCGTCGCGAAACACCCGGAGAAGACCGACGTGCGCGTCGTCGTCGGCGTGCTGCGCGACGGCACCAAGCACGGCCTCGCACGCCTGGTCAGCGATCCCGACGACCTGCTCGGCGCCGAGGACCTCGTCCCCGGGCTCGCCGAGGGACTGCTCGACACCTTCAGGAGCGAAGACTGATGTCCGCCACCCAGGATCTGGACGAGCCCCGCCGCCGTTCTCCGTTGCTGTGGACGGTGCTGATCATCGGCGCGCTGATCATCGCCGCCGTGATCGCCTCCCGCGTCGCAACCGACTACCTGTGGTTCAAGTCGATCAACTTCCAGACGGTGTTCACCACCCGTCTCGCCGCACAGGTCGGGCTGCTGGTGGGCTTCGGCGGCGCCATGTTCCTGATCATGTTCTTCTCGATGGTGATCGCCTACCGGCTCCGTCCGAAGGTGCGCCGCGCGAACCTCGACTCCGAGTTCCTGGTCCAGATGCGCGACGTGCTCGACCAGCGCTCGCGCCTGCTGATGGCGGTGCCGGCGTTCGTCGTCGCGCTGCTGTCGGGCTTGACGGCGCTCGGCCAGGCCGACACATTCCTCGCCTGGTGGCACTCGACGCCGTTCGGCGAGCGCGACCCGTACTTCAACATCGACGCGTCCTTCTACGTCTTCACGCTGCCGTGGCTGCAGTTCGTCTCCGGCTTCCTGCTGTTCGCGCTGATCGCGGGCGGCATCGCGGCGCTGTTCGTGCACTTCCTGACCGGCTCGCTGAACGCGTCGGCGCTGCGCGGTCGAGGCAACACCGCGGCAAGCGTCCCAGCCCAGCGGCAACTGTCGATCACGCTCGGCATCATCATCCTGCTGTTCGGGGCGAAGGTCGTCCTCGACCGGTTCGCGCTCAACGTGACGCCGTCGACGCTGTTCACGGGCATGGGCTACACCGACTTCACCACCCGCGTCCCCGTCACGGCGATCGTCGCCGCCATCTGCGTCATCTGCGCCCTCGCCTGCTTCTTCAACGCCTGGCGGGTGCGCTGGTCGGTGCCCGCCGCCAGCATCGCGCTGCTGATCGTGTCGATGCTGATCCTCTCCAGCCTGTACCCATGGCTGATCCAGAACTTCCGCGTCGCGCCGCAGGAACAGGACCGCGAAGTCCCCTACATCGCCAAGAACATGGAGGCGACCAAGTACGCCTACGACGTCAAGGACGTCGAGATCGAGGACTACGACGCCAAGACCACCGCGACCGCGGGCCAGTTGCGCGCCGACGCCGAGGCGCTGCCCGCGATCCGCCTGATCGACCCGTCGATCGTGCCGCGGACCTTCGAACAGTTGCAGCAGGTGCGTGGCTACTACACGTTCCCGAAGGTGCTCGACGTCGACAGGTATGTCATCGACGGCAAGGCGACCGACGCCGTCGTTGCGGTCCGCGAACTGGACCTGCAGTCGGTCGAGTCGGGCGACAACTGGAACAACCGTCGCACCGTCTACACCCACGGCTACGGCCTGGTCGCCGCGTTCGGTAACCAGCGCGGCGCCAACGGCGAGCCGGTGTTCTTCTCCGGCGGCATCCCCACCACTGGCGAACTGGCCGAGCACGAACCGCGGATCTACTTCGGCGAGAAGAGCGACTACTACGTGGTCGTCGGCGCGCCCGACGGCGCCACCCCCGTCGAGTTGGACACCCCGTCGGGCGGCGAGGGTCGCTCCGAGTCGCTCTACACCTATGAGGGCAAGGGCGGCGTTCCGGTCGGCAACGTGCTGACGAAGGCCGCTTTCGCGATCCGCTTCGGCGACATCAACCTGATGCTGTCGGACCGCGTCAACTCCGAGTCGCGCCTGATGCACGACCGGGTCCCGACGCAGCGCGTCCAGGAGGCCGCGCCGTGGCTGACGATCGACTCCGACCCGTACCCCAGCGTCGTCGACGGCCGGATCGTGTGGATCGTCGACGCCTACACCACCACCGACTCGTTCCCGAACTCGCAGCGGGTCGACTGGACCCAGTCGATCTCGGACTCCCGCACCGCGACGGACCGCACGCTGCTCGGCCAGCGGGTCAACTACGTGCGCAACTCCGTCAAGGCCGTCGTGGACGCCTATGACGGCACGGTGACGCTGTACGAGTGGGACAAGGAGGACCCGATCCTCAAGACGTGGACCAAGGTGTTCCCCGGCGTGATCACGCCCAAGGAGCAGATCCCGAAGGAACTGCTGGAGCACCTGCGCTACCCGCAGGACCTGTTCAAGGCCCAGCGCGAGATCCTCGGCAGGTACCACACGCCCAACGCGAGCACCTGGTACCACCAGACCGACATCTGGCAGGTCCCCAACGATCCCGTCAACGGCGCGACCGACAAGCAGAAGGAACCGCCCTACTTCCTGACGATCCGTTGGCCAGGGGATGAGACCCCGCACTTCGCCAACACCACCGTGTTCGTGCCGAAGGACAGGGAGAACCTCAGCGTCTACATGGCCGTCAACTCCGACGCCACGAGCAAGGACTACGGCAAGAAACGCGTCCTGAAACTCTCCGACGCGAAACAGATCGCGGGCCCCGGCCAGACGTACAACTTCATCTCGACCAACCCGTCGGTCGCGGAGAAGCTGCTGCCGTTCAACCGTGAGGGTGCCAACGCGTCGGCCATCTACGGCAACCTGCTGACGCTGCCGCTCGGCGGCGGCCTGCTGTACGTGCAGCCGATCTACACCCAGGCCAAGACGTCCGGTTCGTACCCGGCGCTGCGGTTCATCGTGGTGCGCTTCGGTGACCAGTTGGGCATCGGAGAGTCGCTGCAGGCGGCGCTCGACCAGGTGTTCCAGGGCGACGCTGGCGCACAGACCGGCGAGGGCGACCCGGGGACGACCCCGACGCCGACGGAGCCGACGACGCCGTCCGACCAGACAGGATCCGAGCGGGCCCGGTCGCTGCTCGACGAGGCTGAGGTGCTGTTCAAGGGCGCGGACGACGCGCTCAAGGCGGGCGACCTCGCCGGCTACCAGGCGAAGAACTCCGCGGCGCAGGAGAAGGTCGCCGAGGCCGTCAAGGCGCTCGACGAGGGCTAAGGCCGCAGGTCGACGACCTCGGGCCTCAGCCCACGAGCCTCCAGTTCGGGGACGAGAACTGCCGCATCACCGGTGACGGCGACGCATGCCAGGTCGGGGCTCACGACGCTGCGGTAGGCCGTGGTGGCGTCGTCGGCGGTGACCTTCGCGAGGTCGTCGAAGTGGCGCGCCAGGTACGCCGGGTCGAGGCCCGCCGCCGCTAGCGAGGACGCCTGCGCGACGATGTCTGCGGAGGTCTCGTTGGCAAGCGGCGCCACCCCGATCAGGAAGCGGCGTGCGTCGGCGACCTCCGCGTCGCTGAACGGCTCGGCAAGGGCCAGCCCGTCGAGCAGGCGCATCACGGCATCGCCCGCCACCTCGGTGCGGATGCTGCCGCCGACCGTGAACTGCCCCTCGGAGACGCCGGGCGCGAAGCCGCCGCCGATGCCGTAGGTGTAGCCGAGGCGCTCGCGCAGTTCGAGGTTGAGCCTGCTTGCGAAGGCCCCCGCGATCGCGTGCCCCGCGACCCGCAGAGCGGACCAGCGGGGATCGTCGCGCGTGACGGTGCGCAGTCCCATCGCGACGGTCGCCTGGACGGCATCGGGCCGGTCGACGACCACCACGCGGCGGGGCTGCTGCGGCGCGGTGTCGGCGGGTTCGGCGTCAGCCCGGTCGGCCTCCCACGCAGAGAGGCGTTCGACGACCACGTCCGGGTCCACGGCGCCTGCGATCAGGAGGGTGGCGCCGTCGGGGGAGAAGTGGCGAGCGTGCCAGGCCCGCACGTCGTCGACGCCGATGCCGCGCAGGGTCGCAGGCGTGCCCGCCGCAGGGCGGCCGTCGCGGTGCTCCAGGCCGTACAGTGCGCGCCTCAGCGCCATCCGGTTTGCGCCTACCGGCGACGCGAGCGTCGAGTCGAAGCCCGCCTCCTGCGCCTCGACATGGTGCGCCACATCGCGAGTTTCGTAGGCAGGCTGGGACAGGATCTCCGTGAAGAGGGGGAGCACGTCGCCGAGCCGCCTGGACGGCGCCTGGCCGCCGAATGTGGTGTGCCGGTACTTGGCGACGCCGTGCAGGGTCGACCCGTTGGCCTCCAGCAGTTCGCCGATCCGACCAGCCGGGTGGGCAACGGTGCCCTCGTCGATGGCGTGCAGCGCGACGGTCGCGACGCCCTGACGCTCGAGCGGTTCGTCGCTGAGCGGGGCGGGGAGCACCAGTTCGAACGTCGCGATGTGCTGGCCGGGCAGGTGGAAGTGCCACACGCTGAGCCCGTTCGGGAGCCTCAGGATGGTCGGCGTGGGGAAGTGCCACGGGGTCGCGAGCGAGACGTCGGGGCGGTTCATCGGGTGCCTTCCGCGAGGTAGTGCAGTTCGTGGGCCGCGCCGGGCGACAGCCAGGCGGCGGCCGCGTCCCGGATGTCGTCGGGGGTGATGGCCAGCACGTCGGCCAGGTGGGTGTTGACCCAGCCGGGATCGCCGTGCACGAGCCAGGCCTCGTTGATGGCGTCGGCGCGTCCGGAACTGGTGGCCAGGTCCCACAGCCAGTCGCGCTCGTACTGCGCGACGGCGCGGGCAACCTCCTCCTCGGTGGGTCCCTCGGCGATGAACCGGTCGACCTCGGCGAGGATCGCGGCGTTGAGGGCCTCGATGCTGACGCCGTCGGAGGGGCGCCCCAGGATGGTGGAGATCGACGACGCGGAGCGGTTCGGCAGCAGCGCGCTGTGCACCTCGTTGGCGATGTCGGCGTTGCGGACCAGGGCCCGGTGCAGCCTCGACGCGTTGCCGTCGGCGAGCACCGCGAGCGCCAGGTTCAGCGCTGGAGACTGCTCCGACGCCGCCTCGGGCGCGCCCCACGACAGGTAGGTGAGCGAGTGCGGCACCTGCCTGCGGACGATCTCGACGCTCGGGTCGGCCGGGCTTGCCGCGGGCATCGCCGCCCTTCGCGGCTTCGGCACGCTCGGCAGCGCCCCGAAGTAGCGCTCGGTCAGCGCGATGCCCTCGTCGGGCGTCACGGGGCCACTCAGCACCAGGCGCAGGTTGCTGGCCGGGTACCAGGCGTCGAAGAAGGACGACACATCGCCGAGGGAGGCATCGTCGAGGTCCTGCATGGAGCCGATCGTCAGATGCCCGTAGGGATGCTCCGGTTGGAAGTGCTGCCGGGTGAGGAGTTCGAGCAGGTCGCCGTATGGCTGGTTGTCGTAGCGCTGCCGCTTCTCCTCCTTGACGACCTGGCGCTGAGTCTCGAAGTTCTCCTCGGTGATCGCCAGCGTCGCGAAGCGGTCGGACTCAAGCCAGAGCGCAAGGTCGAGCGCGCCGCGGGGCACCGTCTCGAAGTAGTTCGTCCGATCCGATGAGGTGGTGGCGTTGACGGTGCCGCCGAGGGCCTCGACGGTCGCCATGTGCTCTCCGGATGCCACCGACGCAGAGCCCTGGAACATCAGGTGCTCGAACAGGTGCGCGAAGCCGGTCTTGCCGGTGCGCTCGTCCGCGGAGCCGACCTCGACCCAGATGTTGACGGCCACGCCCGGCGCGTCGGGGTCCGGCGCGACGACCACCTCGAGGCCGTTGTCCAGTCGGTGGCCCGCCAGTTCGTAGTGCAGCCTCGCCTCGGTCATGTGACGTGACCCTATCGCCTGTGGGGACGAAGCGTCCCCGCCCGCCAAGGATCAGTGCAGCGACGCGTCGGCATCTCCGATCGACCACTCATGGAACCGGACGCTGAGCCCCGCACGGCTGGGGGCGCAGGCGAGCGGACCCGCCTCCGCTTCCGCGTCGGCCGGGAAGGGCGCGACGCGCACCAGGGCGAGCGGTTCACCGTCGAGGCCCGCCCTGACGGTCAGCGCATCGCCGGAGCGCGACACCCGGACCCGGACCCTGCGGCCGTGCCACGGGTCGACAGGTGCGACGGACCAGTCGGAGGTCGGGTTGGTGACGACCGCGCCGACCTGCGGGTGGCCGTCGGCGAACTCGACGCCTGCCTTCGCCCAGCAGTCCTCTGCCGCGACGACGAACAGCCCCGCCTGGTCGAACTGCTGGTCGTAGTCGGCGGTGAAGCAGACCTCCATTGCCCTGTCCTGGGGCAGCGGGGCCACCAGCGCGTGCTCGCTGTCGTGCACGAAGCCGTACGAGGTCACCCGCCACGCGTCGGAGCCCTCGACGCACGTCACGACCAGGTCGTCGCCGTCCTGTGTCGCGTCGACGGGGGAGTGGGTCCAACGGCCGGTGGTCCAAGGCAACCTCTGCATGGGTGCACCGTATCGGGTGGGGGTAGCCTCTGGACCATGTTGTATCGCTATCTCGGTAACTCCGGTCTCAAGATCACTGAAATCACCTACGGCAACTGGTTGACCCACGGCTCGCAGGTCGAGAACGACGCGGCGAAGGCCTGCGTGCGCGCCGCGCTGGATGCGGGCATCACGTCCTTCGACACCGCCGACGTGTACGCAAACACCGTCGCCGAGGAGGTGCTCGGCGAGGCGCTGAAGGGCGAGCCGCGCGAGTCGCTCGAGATCTTCACCAAGGTCTACTGGCCCGTTGGCCGCAAGGGCGCCAACGATGTCGGCCTCAGCCGCAAGCACATCATGGAGGGCATCAACGGGTCGCTTCGCCGCCTGCAGACCGACTACGTCGACCTGTACCAGGCGCACCGCTACGACCTGGAGACCCCGCTCGAGGAGACCATGATCGCCTTCGCGGACGTGGTGCGGCAGGGCAAGGCCCTCTACATCGGTGTGTCCGAGTGGAACGCGGAGCAGATCCGGGCCGCGTCGAAGCTGGCGAAGGAACTCAACATCCAGCTCATCTCGAACCAGCCGCAGTACTCCGCGCTGTGGCGCGTCATCGAGGAGGAGGTCGTCCCAGCCTCCGAGGAGGTTGGTGTCTCGCAGATCGTCTGGTCCCCGGTCGCGCAGGGCGTCCTGACCGGCAAGTACCTGCCGGGTCAGCCCGTTCCCGAGGGTTCGCGGGCCACCGACACCAAGGGCGGCCAGAACATGATCAGCCGGCTGATGAATGACGACGTGCTGACCCGCGTCCAGAACCTGCGCCCGATCGCCGACGAACTGGGCCTGACGATGGCTCAGCTCGCCGTCGCCTGGGTGCTGCAGAACAAGAACGTCGCCGCAGCGATCATCGGCGCCTCGCGCCCGGAGCAGATCACGGAGAACGTGAAGGCGAGCGGCGTGGAGATCCCCGCCGAACTGATGACCCGCATCGACGAGGCGCTCGGTGACATCGTCGAGCGCGACCCGTCGCTGACGAGGGCACCGCAGACGCGCCCGTGACCCGTTGACGCGTGGGGCCGGACCGGTTTTCGGTCCGGCCCCACGCGCGTTTCCGGCGGCGAGTCACGGCCCAACCGTCGACTCCGGGTCTGGCGCGTGACCCGATCTGTCGCAATAGTGGGCCGATGGACGCTGTGAATGAGTGGCTGCTCGCCTGGGGCGACCGGTTGTGGACCTGGATCGTGCTGCCCGTCGTCGTCGCGCTGGGGGTGTACTTCACGGTCCGCTCCGGCGTCGTGCAGTTGAGGCTGCTTCCAGAGATGTTCCGGATGCTGCGCGACAGGACCCCGACGACGGAGTCGGGGGAGCCTCAGTCGGTGTCCTCGTTCCAGGCGTTCACGATCTCGGCGGCCTCCCGCGTGGGGGTCGGCAACATCGCGGGCGTCGGCACCGCGATCGCCGTCGGCGGCCCTGGCGCGGTGTTCTGGATGTGGCTGATGGCCTTCGTCGGCGGCGCGTCCTCCTTCATCGAGTCGTCGCTGGCGCAGTTGTACAAGACGCGCGACGAGGAGGGCTTCCGCGGCGGCCCCGCCTACTACATGCAGCGCGGCCTCGGCGCCCGCTGGATGGGCGTGCTGTTCGCGGTCATCCTGATCATCTGCTTCCCGCTCGCGTTCAGTTCGCTGCAGGCCAACACGATCCAGGCGACCGTCGCGGGCAGCTTCGAGGACGTGTCGCTTGGCTGGCTGCCCTGGGTGGTTGGCGCGGCGCTCGCCGTGCTGATGGCCCTGGTGATCTTCGGCGGCGTGCGCCGTATCGCCTCTGTGACGCAGACCCTGGTTCCCCTGATGGCCCTGCTGTACCTGCTGCTGGGCCTCGTGATCGTCGCCATGCACATCGACCGCCTGCCGCACGTCTTCGGGACGATCTTCTCGCAGGCCTTCGGCGCGAACCAGGTCGTCGGGGCCGCGTTCGGCTACATCGTGCTGACCGGCGTCAAGCGCGGCATGTTCTCCAACGAGGCGGGCCTCGGCTCCGCCCCGAACGCCGGCGCGAGCGCGGCCGTCACGCACCCCGTCAAGCAGGGCCTGGTGCAGACCCTCGGCGTCTACTTCGACACCTTCCTGGTGTGCTCGATCACGGCGTTCATCGTGCTGGTCTCGGTGCCCGACCTGGCTTCGGCCGAGCGCGGCATCATGCTCACCCAGACGGCGGTGACCGGCACCCTCGGCGGCTGGTCCAACATCGTGTTGATGGTGATCATCTTCCTGCTGGCCTTTAGTTCGATCCTCGGGAACTACTACTACGGCGAGTCCAACGTCGAGTTCATCACCGGCAACCGCGGCGTGCTGCTCGGCTACCGCGTCTTCGCGATCCTCGCGGTGTTCGTCGGCTCGGTGCTGAGCGCCGACGTGGTGTGGAACTTCGCGGACGGGGCGATGGGCTTCATGGCGATCGTGAACCTGGTCGCGATCGCGCTGCTCTCCGGAGTCGCCTTCAAGTTGCTGCGCGACTACACGGCGCAGCGCAAGGAGGGCCGCGACCCCGTCTTCACGAAGGACCGAATCCCGGGCCTGCGCGGCGTCGAGGTCTGGGAGGACGAACTCAGCGTCACCGGCCCCGCCAGCGCGAAGCAGAACCGCTGACCTGCCCCGATTTGCCCCTCACTGTGGAACCCCCTATAGTTGTCGGAGCGACGCGGGGTGGAGCAGCTCGGTAGCTCGCTGGGCTCATAACCCAGAGGTCACAGGTTCAAATCCTGTCCCCGCTACCAAAAGGCCATCTGACTAGGCATTATGCCGAGTCAGATGGCCTGTTTTTTCTTTGGCGGGCCTGAGTTACACACAAAATCACACACGGAAATTCAGGATCTCCTGAACCCCAGCCATGGGGACGGCACCCCAACCCAGTTCTTCGAACTCGCCCTTTACGGGCTCTTCACAGATGACGGTGGGTGATGGGGCGGGATTCTGGACGGGGCTGGTGACGT
>JAQDQK010000018.1 GCA_027658995.1 Propionibacteriaceae bacterium AM104-82 | reverse complement strand
TCCGCGCCTGCCATGGCTCAACCAACGGGGGTTTCGACCGATGCCAGCCGCTCCGCGCCCGCCATGGCTCAACCAGCGGGGGTTTCGACCGATGCCGACCGCTCCACGCCCGACATGGCTCAACCAACGGGGTGGGGTCGACCCGAGCGCCCGGGGGTTGCCCCCTCCCGCCAATACGATGACGCAAGGAAGGGGCTCCCATGAGTGATTTCGCCGTCGAATACGGGGTACTGGCCGACTACGGGACGACCATGGGTGCGCGCACCCAGGAGGCGAGCCAGACGTTCTCCTCCGCGCGGGTCGACTCCCCCAACACCGCGATGAGCGGCGGCATGGCCGCCTTCGCCGCCCGCGCACTGCAGGGCCGCTACGAGGCCGCGACCCGCCGCGTCACCCAGCACCTGAGCGAGCATCCTTCCAAGCTGGTCGAGTCGGCCAACAACTACCGCGACGCCGAGGACACCGGCGTCGGCCAGATCCGCGAGATGTTCGGAGGCTGACGATGGCGGGATGGGGAGACGGGCTGCGCTGGGACGCAGGCCCCATGGAGGCAGAGGCGTCGGCGAACCGGCAGCGGGTCGCGACGCTCCAGGCCCAGCACCAGGGCGTGCTCGCCATGCGCCCGCCGGTCTGGTTCGGCAAGGCCGCCGACCGGTCGCGTCAGGACTTCCGCCTGATGCTGCACCGCTGGGCCGAACTGGCCGACCTGCTCAGCCAGCAGGCAGACATCGTCTCGGACGCCGCCGCCGAACTGCGACGGCTCCAGGCCGACCAGCGCGACCTGCAGCGCAACGCCGTGTCCAAGCGGTTCTCGATCGGCGACTCCGGTTGGGTGTCGTCGACCGCGTCCTTCCCCGCAAGCCTCGACCCGCGGCGCGCCTGGTGGTGGAGCGAACTCAGCGGCGCCGTCGTCAGCATCGTGCTGCGGCTCAACGGGTTCGACGGCAGGACGGCATTCGCGCTCGGCAAACTGGTCGTCAACGACCTGCTCGACGGTGCGCAGCAGACCGCGATCGACTGGACCAACTCGGGCTTCGCGGGCGCGCAGGACCTGCTGAGCGGCGCGAACCAGTGGATGGTCGACGCGGCCGAGGTGCTGTGGCCCGACGCCGTCGGCCCCCTGCAGGCCTGGCAGCGCGCGTCGAACGGCTTCATGGACGAGGCAGGCAGGCAGCCGCGCTGGCTGCAGGAGATGCTCTACACCGGCAAGCTTCCGGCCCCGTCCGAGGTGCTCGGCCAGGGGCTGTACCTGGGCATGCACGCCATCGGCGACGTGACGGGAACCCAGTTCTTCGACGACGGCTCTCCCTACGTGCCGACCCTGCGTGGCACCGAACAGATCAACGGCCCAGCGTCGGTGACCGACCTGATCGCCAACCTCGAGCGCCCCTACGACACCCGCGGACCGGACGACTCCGATCGCACCGACCGCCCCGCCGTCGAGGTCTCCGTCATCGAGGGCCACCCGCCGCGCTTCATCGTGAACGTGCCGGGCACCACCATCGGGATGGGCAGCATCAACGGCTGGACGGGCGACATCGAGGGCACCGACTGGCCAGCCGACTTCAAGGCCGTCGGCTACGGCGATTCCGCCGTGACTCAATCCACCAAGGCAGCCATCGACATGGCGATCCGCGAGTACGAGTCGACGCACGGGCCTGTCGAGCGCCCCAACATCCTGCTGACCGGCCACTCGCAGGGCGGCATCATCGCCGCCAACATCGCCGCCGATCCCGCGTTCACCGCGAGGTACCAGGTCGACGGGGTGGTCTCGGCAGGCTCGCCCATCAACACGATCCCGATCAACCCGGACGTACCAGCCCTCAACTTCCACCACACCACCGACGTGGTCCCGAAGTTGGACCTGGGCGGCGTCCATCCCCAGCCCAACGTCACCGAGGTGCACCTGCCGCGCTGGACCGACCCCGGCACGGCGCACGGGGTGCCGACCTACGCGACCGACGTCGCGACCCACAGCCAGGGCAACGCCGACATCCAGCGCTTCAACGACCTGCTTGCCCCGTACCTGACCGGGCAGGGCAACGTCGTCACCTATCAGTACGACGTCGGACGGCAATGAGGCCGCGTATCCTCGCGACCATGGGTGTTCTTGCCGGCCTGCTCGCGCTGATCGGCTGCGCGCCGCAGGACCTGGAGGGCAAGGAGACGTGGGAGTCGGGGGTCGCGTCGGCCGCCGCCAGCGTCCCCGGCGTCGAGTCGGTCGAGGCGTCCTATGACGTCACCGGCGGGATGAGCGAGATGCGCACCATGCTGGTCACGGCCGACGTCGAGGCGACCTCGACCTCCGAACTGACGCCGCTGGTCGACGCCATCGAGAAGGCCGTCGCTCCCGCCGTCGTGGGGCTGCCGGTGAAGAGCGCGGCGCTGCGGATCAAGGTGACCGGGCAGCGCTCGGCGGAGGGCGCAGGCAACCCCACCGAGGCGCGCAGTATCCTGCTCGACGACCTGGCAACCAAGTACGACCTGCCCCGAGGATAGACATGATCGAACTGCCCGACAGCCCCCTGCTGCTCGGCGTGATGCCGATGCTCGCCTGGGAACAGGCAAAGGACCGCTACCGCAGCGGCGGCGCCCCGGACGAGGACCAGGCGGTCTTCCAGCAGGCGGCGGGCCTCTACCTGGAGGACGGCTCGCTTGAGCCGCGCTGGGCGGAGGCGCTGGGCGTTGCCGTCACGGCAAAGGCGGGCTTCGTGCTAGTGGCGACCATGGGCGACGTCGTGTTCCTCAGCACCGCGCACCTCGCTCCCGATCGGACGGTGGTCGCCCGCTCGCGCGCCGTGTCGGAGAACGGGCAGTTGACGAAGATGGAACCGGTCGTGGAGATCACCCTCGCGCCCGCCGACCAGACGTGGGACGCGCTGGCGCGGGTGTTGCCGCCTGCGCTCACCGCGGCGCCGCGGGTCGGTGAGCGTCGTCCGGTCGCCCGTCCCGACGTCACTCCCCCTGCCGGCGTTGGGTCGACGATGGAGAGCATCGCGGCTTGGGACGGCGCCCCCGAGGAACTGCGCCGCTCGGCCGAGGCTGCCCTGTCTCCCGACGCGACGCTGACGCTGACCTGGGGAGGGCCCGGGGTCGAGGGCCCGAACACGCTGATGTGGTTCTGCCGCGGCGAGGAGATCTACCGCGTCGACCGCGAGCACTGGGACGCCGTCGAACCGGGCGACCTGGCGGCCGAACTCGTCGCCCTCGCTGCCGACCTGCGCGGCTGACCACCCCTCCCGGTTAACGGCGGCTTGGCGGGTCAGCGCCCCATCAGCGCGTCCATCGCGACGCCGAGGCAGGCGGCGACGCGGTAATCGACCCTGCTGTCGGGCACCGTGACGGTGTACTTGTCGCGCAGCGCGAACTGCCGCTCGATGCGGAGCAACTGGTTGCCCTGAGCGTCGTCGTAGACGAAGTGGATCGGCAGGAACGGGAAGTCGAGGAAGCGGCGCAGGATCGCGACGACCTGGTTCTCCTCCTGGCCGGTGCCCTCGTAGTTGGGCCCGCTGAGCAGGAACGTCGAGCGCAGCAGAGACGCCCCGAAGTCCTTCCTGAAGAATGCGATCGGCTGGCCCGCGCCGTCGGTGATGTCGTAGCCGGAGTTCAGGTCGACCACCTTGCGGGCCTTGAACGCGAACAGCGGCTGGGTCCGGGCCTCGTCCGCATAGAAGGTCACCTGCTCCTTCAGCGCCATCCGTTTCTGCTGCGCGAGCGCGATCAGCGTTCCCTCCGTCCCGTCGGGGTTCGCGACGCGGATCTCGTAGCGGTTCACCATCATGGTGATGCGCTGCTTGATGTAGAACCTCGGGTAGTGCTGCACGGATGCTCCTGATGTGTCGACGGCGCGAAGGCGCGGCTCAACGTAGCAACGCCCCAGGTCAGCCGGGGTTCTGTCCCTCGCGCGACTTCCGACGGCCGCGCAGGCTCGCCTTGAACGGGCCGACGAGGCGAGGCCCAGCGAGCCTGGTCTCGAGGCGACGCGCCTCCCGCTTCAACGGCTGTGCGACCCACTCACCCAGGATGACGCCCGAGGCCAACGCGATCGCGACGGAGGCCGCCGTCATCATCGCAAGCAGGCCGGCCGCGGTGCTCGCCTCGGTGCCCTGCGTCAGGAGCGAAAGTCCGCGGTAGATGGACAGGCCGGGCAGCAACGGCACGATCGCGGGAACCACGATCACCAGCGGCGGCACCTTCACCCTTCCTGCCACCGCGTAGGCGACCAGGCCGATCGCGAGCGCCGCGGCGCCCGCGCCCCACGGTCGCGCCAGGCCGACATTGGCGATCACTCGGTCCAGGCAGGCAGCGACCAGCGCGATGGCCGCGATCGGCCCGACGACCCGCCACGGGGCGTAGACGGCGACGGCGAAGGCGGCGGCACAGGCGGCGGCGCCGAGCGCGAGGACCGGCATCTCCTCCCAGCCCGTGCGACCGGGCTCCAGGTTGCCGATCTCCTGGCCAAGCAGGCCCGCCAACGCGAGGCCGCCACTGACGCCCGCGATGATGCCCGCTGTCGCAAGCAGCGCCTCCATCATGCGGGCCGTCGCCGTGACGTAGAAGCCGGTCAGCGCGTCCTGCAACGCCCCCATGAAGCCGATGCCCGCGAGCAGCATGACGATGTTGGCGGTCACGACGAGGCTCGGGTCGACCTTCAGCCCTGAGGCCGCGGCGGCCACCGCGAACAGCGTCGCGACCCCACCGCCCGCGACCTGGACGTAGAAGCCCGGCAGTCGCAGGCGCGAGAGCAGCAACTGCACCCGGTCGATCGCGGCGGCGGCGAGGAAGGCGATCGCGGCGACGATGGGCCCGCCACCGAGGAACACGGCGACGGCGCCACACATGGCCCCGTTGGCGACGGTGACCACCCAGCGAGGCGCGGCGTGCGGCGTCGACACGACGGTGGCCATCCGGGAGCGCGCCTCCGTGACGTCGACGCGGTCGGCCACCACGTCGAGGACCAACTGGTTGACCAGCGTCAGGTCCTCGTAGTCGATGTCGCGGTGCGTGACCCGACGCACCAGCGTCAGCGGCATCTGCTCCGGGTCGTAGGAGTAACTCATGGACAGTTGGGTGAAGGTGACGTCGACCTCTGGCCGCGTGATCCCGAGGTGGTGCGCGACCGCCTGCATCGACGCGACGACGTCCGCCGCGCCCGCGCCCGAGGACAGCAGCACCTCGCCGATCCTCAGACAGAGGTCGAGGATCAGGTTGAGTTCCCGCACCTCCGGGTGGACGCCGCCGACAGACATGGCGCCCATGTTTCCAGACGCCCCGGCGGACGCAGAAACCGGCCTGTCAGGGACCGGTCGTCGCCGCCTTCGCACCACCCACACCCTCTGACGGACCTGGGAGTTTGAGCATGTTTGGTAACTCGTTTCCGATCTGATCGTTCAAATGCGTCTTGAGAAGCAACGAGCAGCGAAACATGCTCAACGCACAGCCCAGCCCCCGCGACACTCAACCACCGCGACGGCGCCCCGGCGGAGAGAACGGAGAGTCTCCACCGAGGCGCCGTGTCGTGGGGCCGAGCGCGGGGCGCTCAGGCGGGGTGCGGGGTCCTGCCCCAGTAGCCCTCGGGGGAGAACAGCCGCTCGAGGACCGCGTCGAACTGCCCGGTCTCCCACAGCAGTTCGAGGACGGTGTAGCGGGTGCGGATCATGTGCGCCTTGTGGTGCGTGCCCCGGAACCGGTCCCAGTCGATCCCGATCGACTCGGGGTGGTTAGGGGCCCCCGCCGCGGCAAGCATCCCGGCCGCCCGCTCGGGCGTCACCAACTGCGCGGCGACCCGCTCGCGGATCCGGGGCCACGCGGCGACGATCCTCTTGAGCCTGGCCCGCAGGTCCTCGCCCTCCAGGTGCTTGGCCAGCGAGGTCTTCAGCGCCTCCTCGACGATCCGCTCCGGGAGCGCCGCCGTGACCCGGTCGACGATGTCCTGGCGGCTGGGCGCTGCCGCGACGACCGCGTCAACGTCCAGGCGCTCCAGGTCGAGCCGAAGGGCCTCCTGCCACATCGCGAGCGAGGCGACCGTCCCGACGCCGACCTTGTAGCCGTGGCTGAGCGGCGGCTCCCAGTCGAGGCCGTGGCCCTCCATCTCCCAGGTGTGGGAGAACTGGTGGCCTGCACCGGAGGCGGGCCGAGACGACTTGATGGCCTGCATCGCCAACCCGGAGAGCAGGTTTCCCTCGGCGAGGGCCTCGATCGCGGCGGGGTCGCCTGCCGCGACCCGGTCGGGCGAGTCGAGGGCGCCGCGGAGCGGCCCCTGCACGAGCGACCAGACGTGCTCGTCGATGGGTTCGATGCCGAGTTCGTCGGCGAGGATCCAGTCCGCGCCCGCGGGGATCTTCTCGCTGAGGTCGCCGTAGCCGGTCGACGTGAGCCGAGCCGGGGCGGCGGCCATGATGTCGAGGTCGGCGACCAGGCCGGCGGGCGCCGGGCAGTCGCGGGTGATCTTGAACCCGTCGACCGAGATCGCGGCCCCGTAGGCGCTGAATCCGTCGACGGAGGCGGCGGTGCACACGTTCAGGTACGGGCGTCCGAGCTCCCCGGAGGCCAGTTTGGTGATGTCGTTGAGGGTGCCTGCGGCGATCGAGCAGGCGACGGCGTCGGGCAGTTCGGCGAGTCGGTCGCGCACGGCGGTGACGTTGCCGTAGTCGGCGTACAGCGTGGGGACGCCGGGGAAGATCAGCGGCTCGGCGGCCTGCTCGATGCCCGTCTCACGCAGCGCGTCGAGCACCACCTCTCCCGCGACGGCGAAGGTGTTCTCGTCGGCGACCACCAGCACCCGTCGGCCGGGAAACAGGTCCCTGAACATCTGCCCGGTGCGACGCACGACGCCGGGGCCGAACTCGATGGCCCGCGTCTCGTCGGCGGATTGCAGCGCGCGCTCGATCAACGACATGGAGGTCCTTTCGCCCGTCGTGACGGGCCGCGTGGCGGTCACCGGGGGCTCACAGCCGCCGGTTCGGGGATGAGGTGGTCGATGTTCTCGACGATGTAGGTGGGATGACGGTCCTCGGGAAGGGCCGAGACGTCGTCGAGGGTGGAGTCGCCGGTGAGCACCAGCGCAGAGGCCATGCCCGCCCGGTGCGCCAGTTCGATGTCGGTGCCGAGCCGGTCGCCGACCATCACGCAGCGCGTCGGGTCGACGTCGAGGCCGGCTAGCGCCTGGGCGACCATGCTCGCGTCGGGCTTCCCGACGACCTGACGGCAGGTGGTGCCGGTGCACGCCTCGATCGCCGCGACCACCGCGGCGCAGTCGGGCTCGCCGCGCCCACCGGGGAACGGGCAGTACCTGTCCGGGTTGGTGGCCACCAGGAAGGCTCGCTTGTGGAACCAGATCGCGTCGAAGGCGATCTGCAACTTGCGGTAGTCGAAGCCCCGGTCGTAGGAGGCAACCACGATGTCGATCTGGGCGGGATCCTCGCTCATCGCGATCCCCGCCTCCTCGAAGGCCTCGACCAGGGGGCGCTCCGCGATCGGGAACACCACGGCGTCGGGGTGGTTGGTCGTCAGCCAGGTGGTCATGGTGGCGACGGTGTTGGCGATGTCGCCGATCGGGGTCGGCAGGCCGAGGCGGGCGAGCTTCTCGGCGTACTGCGCGGGCGCCTTGGTGGGGTTGTTGGACAGGAAGCGCACGGGGATGTCGCGGCCGCGGAGTTCCTCGATGAGGCGGCGGGCGCCGGGGAGGAGGTCCTCTCCCAGGTAGATGGTGCCGTCCAGGTCGAAGAGGTAGGCGTCGTGGAACGCGGTGGGGCGAGACAGGGGACTGCTCTCCATGCTTGCTGCTTTCTGTGGATGAGGGCCGGGTCGGGCGCCGTCGGAGTGCCGTGGCGCCCGACCCGGCACGCGGGTCAGCCGATCAACTGCCAGGGGCCGTACTGGGCGCCGGGCATCTGGCCCTTCGTCCACCACTTGGCCTGGTAGGTCGCACCGGCGAAGGTCACCTGGTCGCCTGCGGTGTAGACCGCGTCGCGCTGCCAGGGGTACTCGAAGTCGGCCGTGACGGACGCGAACGGCGCGTCCGCGTCGCCCGCCCAGCTCTTGAGCGTGATGACCGAGCCCTGACCACCGGCAGACTTGGTCTGCTTCGCCAGGTAGTACAGGCCGTTGTCGAGGCTCTGGATGCCGACGGAGGCGTCCTGGTTCCAGCCGCGGATGCCGGTGGCGGGATCCTGCAGTCCGTCGTCTGCCAGCGGCAGCAGGAGGCCCTTCTCGCCGCCGAGCCCGGTCAGGGTCGTCATCTTCGGCTTGTCCTTGGCGTCGACCGCGAACATCAGGTAGTTCGGGTACTGCGGCTTGACGCCCTTGTAGACGCCCATCCACCAGCGCTGCAGGTACGGGTCGTACTCGAGGTTCTGCACGCCGTAGTGGGTGTTGCCGGTGAAGACGAAGTACTTGCCGTCGACCTTCTTGGGCCCGACGCGGTGCGGGTCGGCCTCGGTGAGCGGGCGCTCGAGGGAGACCCACTTGGAGGTGTCGTACTGCAGCAGGACCTGGTGGTCGTTGTCGACGCGGTCGACGTTCTTGTAGATGCCGTAGGCGACGGTCAGGTACTGCTTGCCGTCGGTCTTGCCGAACTTCGGCCCGAAGGCGGTGCCGTCGATGCCCGAGGAGCCATAGCGGTGGTCCGGGGTGTTGGCGATGTTGCCGTCGAAGTCGCCGTCGCCGTCCATGTCTGCGGCGTAGTCGTCGACGACCTCCTGCAGGTGCACCGTCGACACGACGTGCGAGTTCTGCGCGTCCATGCCGATCTCGTCGATCTTGTCGACGTCGAAGATCGCGATGTAGAAGGCCTCGGCGGCCTTGTACTCGAGCGAGCCGTAGACGCGTCCTTCGGCGGGGTTGATGTCGAGGTCACCGAGGTGTCCGGTGAAGCCGCCGACGGTGCCGACGACGTTGCCCTGCAGGTCGGTCTTCACCAGCAGCGTGGTGAACGAGTAGTAGATGAAGCCCTTCTCGACATCGACGGCGATGCCTTGGACGTGGGACGTGGGCCAGGGGCCGTTGCTGAGCTCAAGTTCGAGCCCGTCGAAGGAGTCGGCGGCGGCGGGCTGCGCGGGCGCGATGACGCCTGCAACTGCCAGCGCTGCGCCGAGCAGCAGTCCGAGCAGGCGGCGCTTCGGTGCGCGGCTGCCAGGTCGATTGGTGGTTCCCATGATCGGTTGGTTCCTCCTGGGGGATGGGGGTGTCCTGATTGGGTAACGCGGGAATGGGTGACGCGGGGCCGATCCGTTTCCGGGCATGCCGGGGCCAGGGTCGGTCGTGATGGGTCGATCCGTGACGGGATCGGGCACGGTGGGAGCCTGGGCTCCCGTTCGGTCGCGGTCGCTCGTTCAGGAGCCGAGCGACCGCGACCGGTCATGGGGTGGGGGTCAGCCGTTGACCTCGGTGAACACGTCGGTCCACTTCTCGACGATCTCGTCGCGGTGCTCGGTGAGCCATGCGACGTCGCGCTCGACCCACTTGACCTCGGAGGTCGCGGGCAGGAACTCGGACTTCACCTCGGCCTTGGTGGTCATCCGGACGGTGCCGACCGCCTCACCGAAGGCCTGCTGGCCCTCGGGGCTCATGATGTAGTTGATGACCTTCTTGGCGAGCGGCGCGTTCGGGGCACCCTTGATGACGGCGGTGCTGAACGCGGAGGCGCTGGTGCCGTTCTCGGGGTACTGCAGGCGGATGTTCTCGGCGCCGCTCTTGAGCAGCGAGGCGATGCCGTCCTCGTAGGTGAGGCCGACGACATACTCGCCGTCCTCGACGCTCGCGAACGCGGCGGACGAGGAGCCCGCGATGACGATGTTGTTCTCCAGCAGGCCGCGGATCATCTTCCACGACTCCTCGGAGTCGTTGCCGTAGACGGCCATGATGTTGGACAGGTTGTTCCACGCCGACGACGAGGACGTCGGGTCGGCCATCACGATCTTGCCCTTGAGCTTGGGATCGAGGAGGTCCTCATAGCTCGTGATCGACAGGCCGAGTTCCTTCTCCAGGTTGTTGTTCACCGCGAAGGCGACGCTGGAGAGGTGGTCGACGTTGTAGAAGCCGTTGGGCGACTTGTACTGGTCCTGCACGTCGCCCTCATGGTCGGAGAGCCAGTGTTCGAAGATCGCGGAGTGCTTGTCGCCGTCTGCGGTGTCGAGGCCGCCCCACATCATGTCGCCCTGCGGCTTGCCGGACTCGGACTGGATGCGGGTGGTGAGCTCGCCCGCGCTGCCGTTGACGATCTCGATGGAGATGCCGGGGAACTTCTCCTCGAGGAGCCCCTGGAGGACCTCCAGGTCGTTCTCGGTCATGGACGAGTACAGGACGAGGTCCATGTTCTCGGGCTGGTCGCTGCTGCCACCGCCCGCGGTGTTGCCGCCTCCGCCGCCGCACGCGGCGAACGCGAGACTCGCCGCCAGCGCCGTGCCGGCCGCGATGAGCTTCTTGAAGGACATCTGTTTCTCCTAGTGGTGGGTGTGACGTGGTCGTCGTTGACGGGGTGGTTGGGCTACATCTGGATGTCTTCCTCCGCGGTGAAGCGGAGGTAGATCAGCAGGATGATGGCGGTCAGCACGGTGAGGATCGCCGAGAAGGCGCAGGCCAGGCCGTAGTTGCCGCGGGAGATGGCGACGTATGCGGACATCGTCAGCGTGATCGTCTTGTTGTTGTAGAGCAGGATCGCGCTGGACATCTCGGTCACGATCGACACGAAGCTGAGGATCGCGCCGGACGTGATGCCCGCGGCCATCATCGGGGTGGTGATCCGGAAGAAGGTCTTCATCTTCGAGGCACCGAGGCTGCGGGCGGCCTCCTCCGCGGAGATCGGGATGTGCATCAGCGTGGCCGTCGCCGAGCGGATCGTGTAGGGCATGCGTCTGATCACCAGCGCGATGATGATGATGGTCGCGGTGCCGGTCAGCGCGAGCGGCGGGCTGTTGAAGGCCAACACAAGGCCGATGCCGATCACGGCTCCGGGCAGGATGTAGGGGATCATCGACAGCGTGTCGATCAGGTTGTTGGCGAAGTTGGCACGCCGCACCACCAGGTAGGCGATCAGCACCGACATCACGATGATGATCGCGAGCGACGCGAACCCGAACCACAGCGTGTTCCAGGTGGAGCGCCACAGCAGACGCGAGGCCGCGGCCTGGTAGTTGTCGAAGGAGTAGCCGGGCAGGAACTTGCCCGAGTTCGAGTTCCGGAACGACAGATAGATGATGTAGAGCTGCGGGAGCACACCCAGCGCGACGAGGCCGTACATGTAGATGTACATCAGGACGCCGCCGAAGCCGCGGGGCTTCTTCTTGTCGACGGGTCGGCTGGCCTTGATCGAGAAGTTGAACTTGCTCGTGGCGTACTTCTGGATCAGGAACACCGCGGCGGTGACCAGGACGCCGATCACGCCGATCGCGGCCGCGAAGTTGTGGTTCTGGCCGGTCTCGCCGAGGTACTGGTTGTAGATCTCGACGGTGAAGGTGCGGTAGCCCTCGCCGATCAGGAGCGGGGTGCCGAAGTCGGCGAAGGCGCGCATGAACACCAGCAGCGACGCGGCGAGCACCGTCGGCATCGTCAGCCGGATCATGACCTGCCACACGCGCTTGAGGCCCGTGCTTCCCATCATGGAGGCGGCCTCGAGCAGCGACGAGTCGATGGAGCGGAAGGCGCCGTTCATGTAGACGCTGACGAGCGGGAACAGCTTGAGGCTGAGCACGAAGACGATGCCGCCGAAGCCGTAGATCGAGCCGACCGGGATGAACGGGAGGAACGTCTCGAGGAACTGGGTGACGAGGCCGCCGCGGCCCATCAGAAGGATCCAGGAGTAGGCGCCGATGAAGGGGGCCGACATGCACGACAGGACCGCGCCGACGAACAGGAACTTGGCGCCGCGCAGCTTGAAGTAGGTGTAGAAGTACGAGAACGGGATGCCGATGGCGAGCGAGACGAGCGTGACGGCGATGCTCAGCACGAAGCTGTTGCGGATGGTGCCGAGGTAGTAGGTCTTCGACAGGAACTGGACGAAGTACTTCCAGGTGAAGCCGCCGTCGCCGTCGATGACTGATTCCTTGAGCACTCCCCACAGGGGATAGACGAGGAACAGCCCGAAGACGCCGAGCATGAACAGCGTGACGAAGGTCCACACGTCGGGGCGGAGGAGGCGCGACTTGGTGCGCACCCCGTCCTGGGGAACAGACAGGATGGTCACGATGCGACCGCCTCGGCGCCCTCGGAGACGGCGCGCTGGGCCTGGCCCGGCCAGCCGAGCAGGTTGCGCTCGCCGTCGGCGGTGTAGACGTTGATCTTGCGGACCTTGAGGTCGAGGAAGACCTGGGTGCCCGGCTCGAGCAGCCCTTCGATCTCCGACTCCTCGATGACCTCGACGGTGGTGCCGTCGTTGAGCTTGAGGACGTGATGGGTGTTGAGGCCGAGGAAGATCGAGTGGTCGACCGTTGCGGGGATGCCTGTGGTGGCGGTGCGGTCGAGGACGAACTGCTCGGGTCGGACGGAGACCTGGACGGCGCCCGCGACTCCCGGCTCGTCGACGATGCCGGGGACCACGAACTGGCCGCCCGCGACGGAGACGATCGCCTCGCCGTCACGGAAGACGAGCTCGGCGGGAAGCACGTTGGAGCGGCCGATGAAGGTCGCGACGAACAGGTTGCTCGGGCGGTGGTACAACTCGGGCGGGGTGCCGAGTTGCTGGATGATGCCGTCCTTCATGACCGCGATCCGGTCGGAGACGGCCATCGCCTCCTCCTGGTCGTGCGTGACGTAGACGGTGGTGGTGCCGACCTCGCGCTGGATCTGGCGGATCACGTCGCGCATCTCGATGCGGAGCTTCGCGTCCAGGTTCGACAGGGGCTCGTCCATCAGGAGGACGTCGGGGTTGGTCACCAGCGCCCGGGCGAGCGCGACGCGCTGCTGCTGGCCGCCGGAGAGGCGGTCGGGCATCTGGTCGGCCCAGCGGTCGATCTGGACGAGCTTGATGTACTCCTCGGCCTTCTCGCGGATCTGGTCCTTGGGGAACTTCATGTTGCGCAGGCCGAACTCGACGTTCTTGCGGACGCTGAGGTGCGGGAAGATCGCGTAGTTCTGGAAGACCATGCCGATGCGGCGCTTCGACGGCTCCATGTCGTTGATGCGGGTCTCGTTGAAGTAGAAGTCGCCGCCCTCGATGGTGTTGAAGCCGGCGATCATGCGCAGCATGGTCGTCTTGCCGCAGCCCGAGGGGCCGAGCATGGTGAAGAACTCGCCTGGCTGGATGTCCAGCGAGAGGCCCGGGATGATCGTGGTGTCGCCGTACTTCTTGACGGCGTCCCGGATCTTGATGTTGATGCTCACTGAAGCGCTCCACTCCACTTGAGGGTCGAGATCGGCGACCCGGCGTGCGCGGGCACGTGGCCCCGACGTCCGCTGAGCTGGTGAGGTGCCGACACGGGTGACCCTCCTTGGTCTTCGGTTTGATGAATGGGGCAGTTCGTCCTGCCCGACGTTCGACGACAGTACGCGTCGATCGGAGGCCTCCTCATTGGCTAGTTGCGCTTGCTGCTCATCTGAGCAATAACTAATTGGTAACGGGGAAGGGCGCTCGGTGAGGGTCTGTGTTGAGCATGTTTGGTTGCTCGTTGCCGTTCGCGGCACATATGCACGATCAAATCCGCATCGAGTTACCAAACATGCTCAAGTTCGGGCCCGCGACGGCTCACCCGGACCGCAGGAGGGGTCCGGCACGCGGTTCAGTCGCCGGCGCGCTCCGAGTGGTGGAATGCGGTCACGGGCGGGAGGTCGAGCAGCGCGGAGGCGAGTTCGACGTCGACGACCAGGTCCGTCAGGATCCCGGAGCGGCACACCGACCTGACGGCCTGCGCCTTCAACGGGTCGGCAGCGGCCGCGATCACCCGTCCGATCCTGGCCAACTGGCGAGGGGTGATGTTGACGGTGTGACGCCACAGGTTCGTGTCGACGGTGTGCCCGTCGGCGGCGAACAGCGAGCCTTGCACCTCGCCGACGGCGCCGGACCGGACGACGCGCTCGATGACCCGGTCGGGCACGGCGGAGTAGGCGATCGAGATGGGGGTCGGCACGACGGCACCGATCCCGACGACGGCGGTGGTGAGGCGGTCGAAGTCGGCAACGACCGAGGCGACGTTCGGGTGCCTGCGCACCGCGACGGCCTGGCGCGCGTCGTCGATGAAGAAGGGCGCCCGGATCACCCGCGCCGCGCCTCCCGTCAGCGCCATGGTGCGGCGGGTGAGGGTCGCAGCGGAGTTGTTGACGTCGCCGCCGAACTTGCCCGAAAGCTGGACGATCTCGACGAGCGGCAGATGCTCGAGGTCGTCGAACATGGTGTTGAGGGTGCGACCCCATCCGATGCCGAGGACCTCACCGTCGTCGAGTTGCTCCTGCAGGACCGTGCCGGTGGCGCGCCCGACGGCGGCCCGCACGTTCTCGATCTCGCCGTAGACCTCGACGACCCGGGCGCGACGCAGCCCGAGGTGTTCGGCGAGCCGCTCGGACAGTTCCGGCAGCGGCAGGTCGCTGTTGACGGTGATGGAGACGATCCCCAGTTCGCGGGCCTCGTCGAGATAGCGGGCGACCTTGAACCGGGAGATGCCGAGTTCGTCGGCGACCTGGATCTTGGACTTGCCCTCGATGTGGAAGGCCTTGGCGACCTGCATCAGGAGCCGACGGTGCCCGGCCGCGTTGACGTCGCGGGAGCGGGGCCGCCCGATCGGCGCGAGCCGCTCATCCTCCGGGCTGGGACGGGTCGTCACGGATCACGCCTTTCTGGCCTCTTCACCTGACGTCAATGATTCCGAGCACACTACCCCCTCCCGCAGATAGCCGCCCGTCCCTCCCGCGGCACGCTCGGGGCACGACGTCGGACCCAACAAACCTGGGCGTTGATCGCCCTTCGAACTGGGTCCCCGAAACCCACAGCGACCCGGGGGCTCTCCAGACCGACCGGTGCACACCTCGTCGCCTACCTTTGCGGTGTGACCGACTTCACCCGCCTCGACGATGCCATCCTCACCACCCTCCGTGCGGGCGTCACGCAACTGCGCTCGGCCGAACCCACGCTGGCCCTCGTCGCGTGCGGGCTCGTCGAGGACCTCACGGGCTTCTTCATCGCCGGTGCCGACACCCAGTGGCTCGCCGAGCTCGACGACTCTGGGGAGATCGCCTGGTTGCCCTCCGAGTGGCCGCTGAGCGCCGAAGACCCGACCGACACCCCGCCCGGTCGTGTCACGAGCGCGATCTGGGAACTCGTCGAGTCCCTCCCCCGCGACGACGGAGACGATGACTACCCGCCCGCGTACGAGGCGCTGCGCGTCGACTATGTCGACCGCATCGTGCGCGCGTTGCAGATCATGCGCGGGGCCGGCGAACTGCGGCGCGTCGATGGTGGCGAGCTGTGGGTCTGGCTGCACGCTGCCGACGCCTACGACGAAGACCTTGACGATGTGACGTTCGCGCGACTGCACGACGCCGAGACGGCCGCAGTCTTCGCGACCAGGTTCGACGGCGGCCACGACGCACTCCTCAGGCGGCTCATCGACCGGCCCTCCTCATCCGAGCATCCGACCGGCTGACCTGACGTTCGTTTCGGCGGATCGCCGAGACGCGGTTAGGGTGCTGAGGCATGAGCATCACTGGGTTTTCGGCCGTCCTGTTCGACTGCGACGGGATCCTGGTGAACTCGGAACCCATCACCAACTCGGTGCTGCGCGACATGCTGCACGAACTCGGTTGGGAGATCTCCGAGGACGACTGCATCCGTCACTTCGTGGGCAAGTCGTTCATCGACGAGTGGGAGATCATCCACGAGCACACGGGTTACCGCATCGACCATGACTGGATCCTCGGCTTCCGGGAGCGACGCAACGCCGCCCTGGTCGCCCGGCTGGAGCCCGTCGCGGGCGCCGTCGACGCCGTCAGGAGCATCGCGGAACGCCTCCCGGTGGCGTGCGTGTCCGGGGCGGACCGCGGCAAGATCGACATGCAGTTGGCGATGGCGGGGCTGACCGACGTCTTCGGCGACCGCGTCTTCAGCGGCATGGAACTGCCGCGCTCCAAGCCTGCGCCCGACGTGTACCTGGCTGCGGCCTCGGCGATGGGGATCGACCCGACGACGACGGCGGTCGTCGAGGACTCGTCGTCCGGCGTGCGCGCCGGTGTCGCGGCGGGTGCGACCGTGTTCGGCTACGCCCCCGGGGAACCGACCTACCTCTCCCCCGACGAGCTGACGGCACTCGGCGCGGCGGCCGTCTTCGACTCGATGGACGCGCTCCCTGGCCTGGTCTCCGTCGGTCGCCCGGCCGCGTAGCGCGCCTCAGCCACGACGCCTGACCCAGGGGCAGCGGGACCAGACACGTTGATCAATCTGGCTGCTCAAGGCGTCGCACGGTTTGGATGTGGTCCGCCAGTTCGCCGTCACTGAGAGGCGGCAGCCGGAGGAACCATCGGGTGAGGAGAGGGGCTAGAAGTAGCTCTGTGGCGTGTTCTGGATTGGCGAAGCCGTCTGCAGCGACCAGGTGGGCGAACTGCTGCCGCTGGGGCTGAAACAGCGCGGTGTGGAACTGATGGGCGATCGCCTCGTCGCTCTGGATCGCAGCGGCCAACATCCGCAGCAATGAGGCCCGCGGCTCTGACGCGAGTTCGGTCCTGGTTGCCTTCATGGCCTCAAACAGGTCCGGGTGGCTGACGAGGGGTTCAGCCGCAGCCGATTCCGCTGCCAGGGCGTCGAACAGGAGTGCATGGATCGAGGGCCAGGTGCGGTAGAGCGTCTGCTTGCCGACACCGGTTCGGCGGCGATGCCTTGCATGGTCAGGGAGTTCGGCCCGCCACGCTCGGCGAGATGCAGGACGGCCGCGAACACGCGCGCGGCGGTAGTAGGGCGGGCCATGCCCTCAGTATAGAAACGAGACGATGCGTCTCGTTTGGTGGTTGAATGAGGCCATGAGGACAGCGAACACCTGGCTCATCACCGGCGCAGGCAGTGGTCTCGGCCTTGCATTGACTCAGCGGGTGCTGGCCGCAGGCCATCGTGTCGTGGCCACGAGCCGCCAAGGTGGGCTGCCTGTGCAGCACCCGTCGCTGACCGTGTTGCGCCTGGACCCGGCCGACCGGGGTGAGTGCCGGCGAGCCGTCGAGGAAGCTCACGAGGCCGCAGGCAGTCTCGACGTCCTGGTGAACAACGCGGGCTACGGCCTCGTTGGCGCCGTCGAGGAGGTCAGCGAGGAGCAGGCGAGGGCGATCCTTGACGTCGACCTCTTGGGGCCCTTGTGGCTCACACAGGCTGTGCTCCCGCTGATGCGCGCTCAGGGCAGCGGCCACATCGTCCAGATCTCCTCGACCGGCGGGGTAGGCGCCATGGCGATGCTGGGTCTCTACAACGCCGCAAAGTGGGGTCTTGAGGCCTTCACCGAGTCCCTGGCAGGCGAGGTCAGGTCGATGGGCGTGCGAGCAACCCTCGTCGAGATCGGCGCCATGGATACCCAGTGGGCGACTCGGGGATGCAGTTCAGTGCCCCACTTCCCGACTACGACGAGTTACGCCAGCGGCTCTTCGGAACCTCCGTCGTGCCGTGGCCGAGCGAGCCGGGGGCCACAGGAGGCGGCTCGTCTCCGGAGGCCATAGCCGAGGCGATCCTTGCCCACGTGAACGCGGAGGAAGGGCCCCTGCGACTGGTCCTCGGCGAAGGCGCCGCCGACCAGATCCGCATGGTCCTCGATCAACGCGAGCGGGACTATGCGGGTCAGCCGGGATTTCATGCCGAGAGTTGACCGGCGCCATCCGGCCGACTCGGCCCAACGTTTGCCACTCAAGCGAGCAGGTCAGGACACCTAGAGGCGGACGCCGATCTTCTCGAACGCCGACCGGAAGATCGTGATGCCCTCAAGGCCGGGGAACTTCTGGACCCGCTGGTCGAGCTTGTCCAACTCCTCGCCGTGGTCCTCGAACAGGTGGCGCATCACGTGCTTGATCTCGCCGTCATCCATGATCCCCGAGCCGACAGGGTTCCACACCTTCGTCATCACGAACCGGACGAGCTTCTGCGCCCTCGTCGAGTTCTCCAGCTTGGCCCGCGCCTGCGTCGTGTAGAACGCGACGTGCCTCGTCTCCTGCTTGGCGATCCGCTCAAGCAGCGGCGACAGGACGGGGTGGTGCTGCATGTCCGCCATCCGCCGGTAGGCCGCCACGGCCGACAACTCGTTGGCAGCACCCCACGTCATGTGGACGGCGATGAAGTCGTCCCCGACGAGGTTCGACCCGGTCGCCTGCTTCACCGGGCCCATCGCCAACTGCCAGCCGAGCTTGATCCGCTTCGCCTTCAGTTCGTCGTAGTCGACGACGATGCCGTGCTTCTTCAACACCGCCGACAGCGCCTCGCCGTGCCAGAACTCCTCACGGTTCCACGTCGTCATGAAGCCGCGTGCCTCGTCCTCGCGGTGCGACCTGGTGACGAGCAGGTCCCGCAGGTAGCACGACGTGTGGTATTCGACGTCGCACATGTACCTCAGCGACCGGAGGGTCTCCTGGTCGAGGGGTTGGTCGTCGAAGATGTCGAGGTCCAGGTCCTCCCAGCGGACGCGGTCGGACGTCTCGGCGTACTTCTCAAGGTCGAACGCCATGGCGTTCCTTTCTCGCCAGGAATCCAGGGGTCGGGGAGGGCGCTCCCCAGAACGGCGTAGGGCGCTCCTTCAGGAGGCGCCGAAGGTCGGCGTCGGCCGACTCGAGCATCCTCTGATCCTCAGGGGTGCGGAAGATCGACGCGAGCGCGCGGTCCTCGTCGGGGTCGGCCACGCCGACGACGCGGAACGGACGCCATCGCGACTGCAGGTGCCAGCGCGCCATCCGCGCCTCCTGCGGCGACCGGGTGATCCGCGCGGAGGCCTCCATCCGGAAGAACCGGACGATCTGGTCGCGTCGCTCGACGACCTCCTGCAGCACTCGGTGCGCCTCGCCGCTCAGGCGGGGCAGCAGCGCGCGGTAGGCGGCCTGCATGGCGGCCTCCTGGACGGCGAGCCTTGCCATCTGGCCCGCCGCGACCGACTCGCCGACCAGCGCGGTCCACACAGGCACCACGATCGGTAGGACGCGTTCGTCGTACCAGGCACGCGCCCTGACGCTCGGCCTTGCTCGTTCGAACGGCTCGGGGAGGGTCTCCCCGTGTGCCGTGAGCAGGTCGCGGACGCCGTAGGCGAGCCACAGCCGCTCATAGGCCCAGGTCGCGACGAAGGCGGTGATGCGCCCCTCGTTGCCCGTCCAACTGGCGAGCAGGGCGCGGGTCTCGGAGAGGGCGGCGCTGTCGATCCGCCACAGGAATGCGAGGTCGTCACGGACGTCGCCCTCGATGCCCGCGACCTTCGCCTTGGCGACGGTGAGCCTTCCGCGCGCGTCGCGCGTGTAGGCGGCGACGTCGAAGTCGGTGAAGAGCGTCAGGGGCCGTCCCGCGATGGAGTGGAGTCTCCCGTCGCGGTAGCCGGGCAGGCTGGACACGTCGCGTCCCGAAACCTTCGTCGTCACGGCTCTTGATTCCTCCGACCGGTCATGGTGGTACCAGGGTAGCCATTGCCGACCCCCGCGCGACCCCCTGAATCGGGGGAAGAGACGGAGCCCAGATCCTTGATCAGCGACTCGGAGCGCTCGCTCGCCCAGCGTTCGACGCCGTGGTCGTCGCGATAGCTGTAGACGCACTCGTCAAAGAGGCCTGTCGGACGGTAACCGAGCCGCAGATACAGGCCGCGGGCGGCGTCGTTGTCGTCCTCGACGGCGAGCACCACCCGTGCGACACCACGCGAAGAAGCCAACCGCTCGGCGTGTCCGATCAGCCCGGTTCCGATCCCCTGGCCGCGGTGAGAGTCGCGCACGTGCAGGTGGTTGATCTCGACGGCGTCGGGAAGCGCCGATCGCGCGGCCGTCCCGGCGCACCCCTTCCACTGGACCAGCGCCACGCCGACGGGCTCGCCACCGAGCCATGCTGCGAGGAAGGACACCTCCCCCGTCGCCGCCCTGGCCGCGTGTCCGTCCCACACGTCGTGGGCTGGCCAGAGGCAGCGTAGGGCGGCGAGGTCCTCGGCCGTGACCGTCCTCACGTCGGCGCTCACACGACCCCCGACCGGTAGGCGATCACGACGAGTTGGGCGCGATCCCGCGCGCCCAGTTTGGTCAGGATGTTGCCGACGTGGGTCCGTGCGGTGGCCTTGCTGATCACGAGTCGCTGCGCCAGTTCGTCGTTGTTGAGGCCCTCCGCGACCAGCGCAAGCACCTCGCGCTCGCGCTCGGTCAGTTCGTCGAGCCTCGGATGGCGGGTGCCTGGCCTCGGCGCCTGGCCCGGGCGCGCGAAGGTCCCGATGACGCGGGTGGTGACGCTCGGCGACAGCAGCGAGTCGCCTACCGCGGCCGCGTGGACGGCACGCAGGATCTCGTCCGGATCGGCGTCCTTGATCAGGAACCCGGCGGCGCCCGCCTCCAACGCCGCGAAGACGTACTCGTCCAACTCGAAGGTGGTCAGCATCACGACCCGGACGCCCTCGCACGCGGGGTCGGCGAGGATCAGGCGCAGTGCGGCGAGGCCGTCGAGCACCGGCATCCGGATGTCCATCAGGACGACGTCAGGGCGAAGACTCGACGCAAGGTCGACGGCCTGACGACCGTCCTCAGCCTCGCCGACGACCGCGCAGTCCGACTCGGACGAGATGAGGGCCTTCAGGCCCATCCTGACCAGAGGCTGGTCGTCGGCGATCACGACCCGGATGCTCACGCCGCCTCCCCTGCCGGGAGAAGTGCGTCGACGGTGAATCCGTCGTCGGCCGCGTCGAGGACAAGCGTGCCGCCCAGCGCGTCGACGCGTTCTCGCATGCCGGTCAGCCCACCGCCCATCGCGATGGGTTGGGTCGCGGGCCCGTCGCTGTGCACCCGGACCGACAGCGCGTCGTCGAGGCGTGCCACCGTGACGTCAACGGCGGAGCCGGGCGCGTGCCGCAGGGCGTTGGTGAGCGACTCCTGCACGATCCGGTGCGCCACCGCCTGCACGCTCGGTGCGACCGTGGCGGAGCCGCCGTCGATGCGCAGCGCGACAGGAACCCCGGTCGCCCGGACCTGCTCGACGAGGGTCGCGATGGCGGCGAGGTCGGGGGTCGGCGCGAGCGGGGCGTCGTCGTCGCGGAACACCCCAAGCGTGCGGCGGACCTCCGCGAGCGCGTCCTTGGACGTGGTGCGGATCGCCTCGAGGCTCGCGCGAGCCTGCACGGGGTCGTCGTCGAGCACCTTGAGCGCGACGCCGGACTGGAGCGTGATCAGCGAGAGGGAGTGGCCGACGACGTCGTGGATGTCGCGCGCAAGGCGCAACCGCTCGCCGTGCGCCACCCGTTCGAGTTCCTCGCGGCGCCGCCTCGCCCGCTCAGCGTGGCGGTTGTGGACGGCGAGCGCCGCGCCGACCGGCAGCAGCGTCCAGGCCAGCATCGTGACGACCATGAACCAGTGGCCGAGGTCGAGGGGCGCGACCGCCGCGAAGGCGGGCACGATCAGCAGCGCCCACGGCCACGAGGTGCGCAGGTCGTGCACCAGGAAGAACCCGATGGAGGCAACCACCGCGACGAACACCGCTCCGAACGGGGCACCTCCGGAGACGAGGTAGACGGCGACGCCCGCCAGCGCGGCCAGGTAGCCGGCGAGCGTCCGGCGGGCCGCGACGCCCCCCGCACTGAGCCCCACTGCGACCCAGGCGAGCCCGGTGAGCGGGACCATCCGGGGGCGGCCCTCGCCGAACGGCTTGTGCCCGGGTTCGAAGCCCTCGAGCCGGAACGTCTGGGTGATGCTCCACGCCATCACGAGGACGGCGACGACCGCGATCACGAGCAGCACGTCGGCTACCCAGCGTCGGCGGGTCTCAGGTCGGGGATGCACGCCCCTCAGCCTACGCAGCCGCACCCGGTGTCGGCTCGTCTCGCAGGATGACTTTCCGCCTACGTCACCTGACGTAGAAACGCGCCATGCAAGATCGTCGCGCAGGCCGATGAACGCGAGGTCGCGGCGGCGAAGACTTGTGGTCATGCAACTACTACTGGAACTGCCCCAGCACGGGGCTCATGCGATGGGCCCGATGTTCTTCGGTCTCATGATGTTCAAGGCGCTGCTGTTCGGCCTGCTGATCTTTGCCGTGATCAAACTGGTGAAGCATCGTCGGCTCGGCCCGGTCGGCTTCGCCCCCCACGGCTCCGGAACCCCGGGCGGTCACCCGCACGGCTGGGCCGCACACCGTCCCGCCGAGGACGCCGCGTTCGAGACCCTGCGGATGAGGCTCGCCAACGGCGACATCACACCGGAGGAGTACCTGGAGCGCTCGTCCGTGCTGCGGACGCCGCAGGAACCGCGCGAGTAAGGGGTCGCCATGTTCTTCGTGATCGCGATCGCCGTGTTCCTCATCGCCCTGCAGCACCGGGGAACCATCGGCCCGTTCCGCTGGCTGGGTAACCCCGTCGCGGCAGGACCTCAGCCCACCGCCATCGACTCGGCCGAGGGCGTGCTCGCCCGACGCCTGGCCGACGGCGACCTCAGCCCCGACGAGTACCTGGAAAGGGCGGCCCTGCTCAAGGACCGCTGACCACACATCCATCAACCGACCCGCGGCCCCGGAGACACCTCCGGGGCCGTCGTCGCGTCCGGTGCAGGACTGGCGGGCCGATCCACGTTCTGTCGGCGGCGGTCGGTACGGTGGTTCCCACAGGTCGACGAGGCAGGGAGGGTCATGGCCGAGCAGGGCGACACGGTGGGGCTGGTGGCCGGGACGAGCGACTCGACGCCGCTGAAGTTCAGCGTCGCGGTCGGCCCGGACGCGTACCTCCAACTCGACGACGTGGTGACCACCGAGCGCGTCGTGCCAGGCGTCGGCCCCGTCCGCACCTCAGGTGTCGTCACCCAGGTCGTCGCGCGCCACGAGGGCGCCAGCTTCGGATCCGACGCGTTCCTGATCGCCGACGGCGTACTCCCGGCCAACACTCAGGAGATCGCCGAGATCACCACGACCCGGGTCGACCCAGAGGTCTACGTGCCTCCGCTTCCCGGCGTCGCGGCGACCCGCGCGACGGGCGCCCAACGCGACCGCGCGCTCTACTTCGACTCGATGGACGACAAGGTCGTCGTCGGCCTCGGCAGGGACGGCGCCCCCGTCTACGTCAACCTCGACTTCCTCGACGGCACCCGCGGCGCACACGTGTCCATCTCCGGCATCTCCGGGGTCGCGACCAAGACCAGCTTCGCGCTGTTCCTGCTCCACTCGCTGTTCGCGTCCAAGGTGCTCCGCGAGCGGGCGCTGTCGGCCAAGGCGCTGATCTTCGCCGTCAAGGGCGAGGACCTGATGTTCCTCGACAAGCCCAACGCGAAGCTCGATGACTCGATGCGCGCGCAGTACGCCCGCCTCGGGCTGCCCGCCACCCCCTTCGACTCCGTGCGGTTCTTCGCTCCCCCGACCCCGGGCGACACGACCGGCAGGCCACACGTCGCGGGCCGCACCAGCGGCGTGGACGCGTTCTGGTGGACGCTGGCCGAGTTCTGCCAGAAGGAACTGCTCCCCTACGTCTTCGCCGACGCCGAGGACGACCGCAACCAGTACACCCTCGTCATCCACCAGGTCGCGGCCCAACTGCGCCGCGAGGCCAAGGCAGCGGGGGTCGACGGCGCCGTCTCGATCGGCGGCACGCAGCTTCGCACCTACGCCGAACTGGTCGAGTTCATCGCCGACCGCCTGCAGGACGAAGCGACCAAGGCCGACTGGGCGGGGGCCGCGACGACGGCAGGCTCCGTCAACGCGTTCATCCGACGGCTGCGCTCCTCGCTGAAGCCGCTCGGCCCCATCATTCGCGGCGACCTTTCGTCGCGCCCGGACCAGCGCCAGGTCTCCACCGCGAACAGCCGCGTCACGGTCGTCGACCTGCACAACCTGCCCGACCGCGCGCAGCGGTTCGTGGTCGGCGTCGTGCTGCGTGCCGAGACGGAGGCCAAGGAGCGCGCGGGCGCCGGCGGGCTGCTGTTCACGATGCTCGACGAGTTGAACAAGCACGCTCCCCGCGAGGGCAACTCCCCCATCAAGGAAGTGCTGCTCGACATCGCCGAGCGGGGCCGCTCGCTCGGAATCATCCTGATCGGTGCGCAGCAGACCGCCTCCGAGGTGGAGCGCCGGATCGTCTCGAACTCGTCGATCCGCATCGTCGGACGACTCGACCCCGCCGAGGCGGGCCGCCCAGAGTACGGCTTCCTCCCGACGTCACAGCGGCAGCGCGCCACCCTTGCCAAGCCGGGGGCGATGTTCGTGGCGCAGCCCGAACTGCCGGTCCCGCTCGCGGTCGAGTTCCCCTTCCCCGCCTGGGCGACCCGGCAGTCGGAGATGGCGCCCGAGTCGAGCGGGCCGATCAACATCATGTCCCGGATGGCGCGCGACGCCGACCCGGCACCCTTCTAGGAGACCGGGTGAAGTTCCTCCACACCGCCGACTGGCATGTCGGCAAGACCCTCAAGGGCCGCAGCCGGCTGGAAGAGCAGCAGAAGGTCCTCGCCGAGATCATCGACATCGCCGTCCGGGAACAGGTCGACGCCGTCCTGATCGCAGGCGACCTCTACGACACGGCCGCCCCCACCGCAGATGCGCAGCGACTCGTCAACGGCGCCCTCCTCAAACTGGTCGGTGAGGGCATCGAGGTCGTCGTCATCGCGGGCAACCACGACCACGCCCGCACCTTCGAAGCGCTGCGCCAACTGATGGCCGCGGCCGGCATCGAGTACACCGGCCGGGTCCGTGCGGCCGAGGACGGCGGCGTGCACCGCTTCACGGCCAGGTCGACCGGCGAGGAGGCCGTCGTCGCGCTCGTCCCCTTCGTCACCCGCCGCCACATCATCGGCACCGAGGAGATCGTCACAGGTACCCCCTCGGAGAACGCTGGCCACTACGACCAGTCGGTCCGCGACATCATCGCCGCCCTTGCGACGTCCTTCGGCCCCGACACCGTCAACATCGTGATGGCGCACCTGACCTGCACCGGCGGGGTGATGGGCGGCGGCGAGCGCGAGGCCCAGTCGATCTTCGAGTACCACGTCTCCGCCTCCGCGTTCCCGCTCAACGCGCACTACGTCGCGCTCGGCCACCTGCACCGCCGCCAGCAGATCCCGGCGCCCGCGCCGGTGCACTACTCGGGCGCGCCGCTTGCCGTCGACTTCGGCGAACAGGAGAACACGCCGGTGGTGTGCCTCGTCGAGGCGACCCCGTCGACGCCCGCCCGCGTGACCGACATCCCCATCACCGCGGGCAAGAGGCTGCGGACGGTCTCCGGCACCGTCGAACAACTGCTCGCCTCGGTTGAGGACTACGGCGAGGACTACCTGCGCGTCGTCGTCGAGGAACGAACGAGGGCGGGCCTGCGCGACGAGGTCCTCGACGCGCTGCCCAACGCGCTGGAGGTGCGCATCCACCCCGACTTCGCGCAGACCCAGCCGCAGCACACGGCGCAGAACACCAGTCGCTCACCTCGCGACCTGTTCGCCGCGTACTGCGAGGAGACCGGCATCGACGATCCCCGCCTGATGGCGCTGTTCTCCGACCTGCTCGACGAGACCACGGCGGCCTCCTGATGCGCCCCGTCCGCCTCGAGATGAACGGCTTCGCGTCATTCCGCGCCGAGACCACCGTCGACTTCAACGGCGCCGACTACTTCGCGCTCGTCGGCCCGACCGGTGCGGGCAAGTCGACCGTCATCGACGCCATGGTGTTCGCCCTCTACGGCTCCGCGCCGCGCTGGGGTCGCGCCACCGCCATCCAGTACGCGCTGGCTCCCACCGCGACCTCCGCGACCGTCCGGCTCGTCTTCGACGTCGGCGCCCAGCGCTACCAGGTCGCGCGCGAGGTCCGCAGGGTCGGCCAGTCCATCCAGCAGCGCAGCGCCGTCCTGGAACGCTTCGACGACCCGGCCAAGAGCTCCGCCACCAGCGACGAGGTCGACGTGGTCGCCTCGGAGGTGCGCGACGTGACGCCCGCCGTCGAGGAACTCCTCGGGCTGTCCTTCGACGACTTCACCAAGGCCGTCGTGCTCCCGCAGGGCCGGTTCGCCGAGTTCCTCAACGCGACGGTCGGCGAGCGCCAGGACATCCTCCTCAAGCTGCTCGGCGCCCACCAGTACGACATCGTGATGCGCGCCGCTGGCTCGCGCCGCGCCGCGGCCAACGCCGACGTGATCACCGCGGAGGCCCGCATCGGCGACCTCGGAGGGGCGACCCAGGAGGCGGTCGACGAGGCGCGCGCCCGCGTCGAGGACCTCCGACTCCTCGGCGACAAGACCGCCGCCCTGCAGGTCTCGCTCGACGGCGCCATGACCACGGCCCGACAGGCGGCCGACGCGCTCGCCTCGGCCGCTGCCGCCGTGACCCGACTCGCCGCCGTCCGGATTCCCGACGGCCTGACGGACCTCGCGAGCCGGTCGACACAGGTGCGCGCCGAGGCCGAGCGATTGGTCGCCGAGGCGGCCGCGGCGGAGACCGCATACGGCGAGGCCCGCGCGGCGCTGGAGACCGGCGGGAACCGCTCCCAGTTGGAACGCCTTCGCGACCAGTGGGCAGAACTGGCAACCCTCACGGCCACGCTGGCCGACCTGCAGACCCAGACCGCCGAGGCACAGTCCCGCACCACCGAGGCGGCCACGGCACGGGTGGCGGCCGAGGAGGCCTGGTCCCAGGCGTTCGCCGCCGAGGCCGAGGCGGGCCGGGTCTCGGCCGCCGCTGCCTCCGCCGTCCAGGACGCCGAAGATCGTCGGGCAAGGATCGCCGCCGTCGAGGCACCGGAGGGTCTCGCCGACCTGACCCAGCGGCTCGACGCGTCCTCCGACGCGGTGCGCGCTGCGGGCGACGCGTTCGACGCCGCCGAGTCGGCAGATGACGACGCCCGCCAGGCGCTGCGCACGGCGGGCGACCCAGTCGACCTGTCGCGGACGATCGCCCGGTGCGACGCGGCCATCGCCGCGTCGGCACGGGTCGATGACCTGACCGCACGAACCGGCGCCGCGGGGATCGGCCTGAGCGATGCCCACGTGATGGCGCAGTCGGCGGAGGCCGACCTGACGGCGGCGCGCGCCCGCAGCGACGAGGCGCGCGTCCTCGTCACGGCGGCAGGGCTGAGGGCGGGGCTCGAGGTCGGCCACGACTGCCCGGTCTGCGCGGTGCCCGTCGCGACGCTCCCCGACCCGATCGACGCGGGCGAGGCCGACGCGGCCGCAGGAGTGCTTCGCCAGGCCGATCTCGCGGCGCGCACCGCCCGCGAGGCGGTAACCCGGGCCGAGTCCGAGGTCGCGGCCCTCTCCCGGACGCTCGCCGAGGCCCGCGCCCAACTCGCCGACCTCGCGCCGTCGGGGACAGACCCCGCCGAGGCACGAGCCGACGCCGTGGCCGGGCTGGCCGCGGTCGACGCCGCCCGCGCACGGCTCGAGGCGGCGCAGGCCGACCGATCGTCCGCCCGCGCGTCCCTCGAGGACGCCAAGCGCCGCGCCGCGGCCCTCGACGAGGAGCGCAAGGCGGCGCTCACCGCGCTGCGCGAGGCGCGATCCGCCCTCCTGCCGCTCGGGGCGCCGGTCGCCGAGTCCGAATCGGTGCAGGACTCCTGGCGCGAACTGACCTCCTGGGCGAGCAACGCCCTCGCCGACCTCGACGCCACCACGCTTCCTCGCGTCCGCGCTGACCACGAGGAGGCACGGCGACTGCACTCCGAGGCGGCCACGGCGCTCGCCGCGGCCAAGGACGCACGCGAGCGCGCCACCGCCGATGCCGACGACGCCCGGTCGACCCTGCTGCGCGCCGAGTCCGCCCTGACCAGAGCCACGGAACGCGGCGAGGACCTCCGCCGCCTGCTCGACGGCGCGCCGCCCGCCGCGCAGGTCTCGGCCGACCTCGACGAGTTGGCCGCCCTCGAACGACAGGAGCGGTCTGCGCTCGCAGCCTTCCAGTCCGCGGGCCAGGCACGCAACGCCGCAGCGCAGGCCGAGCGCGACCTGCGCGCCGAATTGGCATCCGCCGACCGGTTGCTCCGCGAGACGCGCGACCCGCTCGTCCCGCTGGGCGCACCCTCCGTCGACACGTCCGACCTTCCCGCGGCCTGGTCCGCCTTGGCCGACTGGGCCAAGACGGCCACCACCGCGGCCCAGGACAAGGTGCTGGCCGCCCACGCGGCCTCCGACGAAGCGACCAAGGGCGTCGCCGAGGCCGAGCACGCCGTGGTCTACGCGGCCACCGACGGCGGGCTTGAGGTGTCCACCGCAGCGGGCGTCGCGTCGGCCCTCGCGGCCGAGTCCGCCCGCGCCGTCGACCGCGTCACCAACCTGGAACGCGACCTGGCCCGGCTGGCGACCCTGCACGAGACCCGCGCCGAGGCAGAGGAGCGCAGACAGGTCGCCGCGCTGCTCGCCGAGCACCTGAGCGCCAAGAAGTTCCAGCGCTGGCTCGCAGGCGCGGCCCTCGACGTGCTTGTCGAGGCGGCGTCGTCCTCGCTGCTCGAACTCTCCGGCGGACAGTTCACGCTCGCGCACGAGAAGGGCGAGTTCTTCGTCATCGACCACGCCGACGCCGAGGCCAAGCGCTCCGTCCGCACGCTGTCCGGCGGCGAGACCTTCCAGGCCAGCCTCGCCCTGGCGCTGGCGCTGTCGGCCGAACTCTCATCGATGTCGTCCAACGCCGCCAAGCTTGACTCGATCTTCCTCGACGAGGGCTTCGGCTCGCTCGACCCCGACAGCCTCGAGGTGGTCGCCGTCACCCTCGAACGACTGGCCGCGGGCGACCGGATGGTCGGCATCGTCACCCACGTGCAGGGACTGGCCGAACGGATCCCGACCCGCTTCGTCGTCACGCGCACCTCGCGTTCCTCGACCGTGGTGCGGGAGGGCTGATGCAGTACTCGGTCGACGGATGGGCACCTGACTACGGTTCCAGCCTGCAGGAGGTCGAGGAACTGGCAGAGTCGGTCGCCCAACTCGACGCCAGCGTCGAGGTCGCCCCCGAACGCTGGGCAGCCGTTCCGTCGCAGCCCGTCGCGGTGCCCGAGACGATCCTGTTCGTCGATGGCGTGCGCCGCGTCGAGGCGCGGCTGTGGATCTCGGAGGACGACGGCGACGCCACGCCGGGGCTGTGCGCCTCCTACGCCGCCGGCGTGGTGCGCTCCACCAGGAACGCGGCCGCCGTCGAGGTGGCAGAGGTGCGACGAGCACTGCTCAGCACCTCCGAGGATGCCGCCGACATCGTCACCCGCCTCGGCACCTGGACGGCGGTGCACGCCAAGCCCGATCCGTCCAGGCAGGTCTTCGACGTGCTCTCGCTCGCGCTGCAGCAGAAGCTGGCCGAGTTGGAGATCATCTGCGCGGCCAACGCCCGCGCCGCGACAGGCGCAGGCGACGACGACCTGCTGGTGATCGACGGTCCCCTGCACGGCCGCACCAAGGTGCCCAGGGCGATCGGGGCGATCAAGTCTCACCAGTCCGCCTACCTGCCCGCCGACCTGAATCGCGTGGTCGGCACGCTCGAGGCGGGTGAGCGGACGCCGCTCTTCCTGTTGGGCACCACCTGGGAGCGCTACTCCTGGTACCTGCGACTGCCCGGCGGGGGCGGCTCACCGTGGGCGGGCATCGTCCGCGTCGAGTGTTCTCCCGACCTGTCCGCCGAGGATGCGGTCGCGCTGGCCTCGCTGTCCCAGGCGGTGCTGCCGCGCTACGCGTCAGAGGCATTCAAGGACCCGCGAGCCCCGCAGAACCTGTACCCGATCAGTGGCTTGGAGAAAACGCTGCGCCACCGCCTCGGCGACCCGGCCCTACTCCGCCGCGCTCTGATCTCCGCGCCCCGATAGCGGCTAGCGCGCGATCCGCTCCTCGGCTTCGGCAAACAGGTCTGCGAGAAGCACTCGCCAGACGGGAAGGTCGACTGTGATGGTCGCCCAGGTGATCTCGCGGTCGATGTGGTCGTACTGATGGATGAGCCAGTTCCTGTTGGCGATCGCGTCCCGCCACCGCATCGTCGGCGGCGGGTCAATGCCCGCCTTGTCGAGACGCGGCGGCCTCCCCGATCTTCATCATCAGTGAGTCTCCCGCCTCTTGAAGGAGGCCAGAGGCTTCGTAGTCCATGCGCCCCTGATCGGCGAGCTTGCTCGCCATCGCGAGCCATTCCCGGATGTGCAGCAGTTCCTTCGCGACGCGTAAGTCCACTAGAACTCCACCGCGTCCCGCAGGATGTCCGCGTCAATCTCTCGCCTCAACCCTCCGTATGTCACGAGGTCGACCGGCCGGCCAAGGGTCGAGGACAGTCGGGCCTGAAGGCCGACCACGTCGCTAATGGTCGCCCCGGTCGGCGGTTGCACGAGGAGGTCAATGTCCGACTCGGTCGTGGCCTCGCCTCGTGCCACCGACCCGAAGACCGCAAGCCTTCCGAACCCGTAGGCAGCAGCAAGATCGACCAGGACGGGTGCTGCCGCCTCGACGGCGTCTCGCGGGTGTGCGTCGGAGACCGATTCCGCGACCCTGAGTTGCTGGCTCACCGCGGGCTGACTGATCCCCAACTCATCGGCGATCTCCCGCTGGGAGCGACCCTCCGCCACCATGGCGCGCAGGCTGTAGGCGCGCCTCAGCCGCGCGATCTCCTCAAGGTGACGCGCAGCTCGATATTCCACTCCAAGAGCCATAAGGCAACCTTATCACCGCTCGGAGCTAGTTGACGAGCACCGGGGAGGGGTCGAGCGCGACTCTCACCGGGGCGCCGTGGCTGAGGCCGTCGGCATCGCGCGTGTGGACCAGGGCCTGGATCGTCGTCCCGTCGGCCAACTCGGCGACCACGCTCGCCCGGTCGCCCAGGAACGCCACCTGACGCACCGTCGCCTCGTGCCCTTCCTCCCCGACGCCGAGCAGGACCCGCTCGGGGCGGACCAGCGCGGTGCCCTGGCCCTCGTCGATCGATCCGGGAAGCGTCGGCAGCCACTGCCCGAGCACCTGGACCGAGCCAGCCGCGACCCGGCCGGGCAGCGGGTTGGTCGACCCGATGAACCGCGCGACGAAGTCGGAGGTGGGCCGCTCGTACAGGTCCTGAGGGGCGCTCAACTGCTCGATCCGTCCGCTGCGCATCACGCCGACGCGGTCCGCCATCGCGAGGGCCTCCGCCTGGTCGTGGGTCACGAACAGCGTCGTGGTGCCGAGTTCGAGTTGGATCCGACGGATCTGGTCACGCAACTGGACCCGCACCTTCGCGTCGAGCGCCGACAGCGGCTCGTCCAGCAGCAGCACGTCGGGACGCGACGCCAACGCCCGGGCTAGCGCGACCCGCTGTTGCTGCCCGCCGGAGAGTTCGTGTGGGAAGCGCTTGGCCATGGCGCCGAGTTCGACAAGGTCGAGGTGCTCACGGATGATGGCTGCGCGCTTGGGCCGGGCGACCTTGCGCATCGACAGCGCGAAGTCGAGGTTGCCCTCGACGCTCAGGTGCGGGAACAGCGAGTAGCTCTGGAACACCATCGACATGTTGCGCTTATTGGCAGGCAGTGCCGTGATGTCGCGGTCGCCGACCACGACCGATCCCGAGTCGCAGTCCTCGAGGCCCGCCAGCACGCGCAGCGCGGTGGTCTTTCCGCAGCCCGACGGGCCCAGCAGGGCGACGAGTTCGCCCGGGCGGATCTCCAGCGAGAAGTCGTCGAGGGCCCGGACGGTTCCGAAGCTGCGGTTGATGGTGCGCATCGCGACGGATGCGGCGCTGTGGTGGGACACGAGAGGCCTATCGGGAGTGACGACGGTTGGTGAGGAGGCTGATGCCGACCAGCAGCACGATGCCGAACAGCAGTGACAGCAGCGAGACGGCGGCGGCGACCTGAGGGGCCGCCTGGTTGACGAGCATCACGCCGGTTTGGAGCGTCTCGCGGGCCAGCATCCGGGCGATGGTGAATTCGCCGAGGACGACGGCTACGGAGATGAACGCGGCCGACGCGATCGCGGTGCGCAGGTTGGGGAGGACCACGCGCAACATGACCACCGGCCACGACGCGCCCATTGACCGCGCCGCCGTCGCGAGGGTGCGCAGATCGATGGCGTTGAGCCCCGAGTCGAGCGCGCGGTAGGCGAACGGCAGCACCAGGATCACGTACGCGAAACACAGCCAGACGGCGTCGGTGCTGAGCGTCGTCGAGATGAACCGGTAGATAGGCACAAGGCCGACGACGAGCACGATCGCCGGAAGCGTGAGCGGGAGCAGTGCGCAGAACTCGACGATCCGCGACAGCCTCGGCAGGCGCAGCCGCACCCAGATCATGGTCGGAAGCAGCACCGCGAGGGCGAGGACGACGGTAAGGGCGGCGATCAGGAGCGAGTTGAGCGCGCCCTGATAGAGCGGCGCGAGTCGGCTCTGGTCGGTGCCGCCGAACAGCTTGGCCCAGGCGTCGAAGGACACCTTCCCGGTCAGCGGGAAGCGCACGGAGAACTCGAACAACGCGTAGAGCGGGTACGCCAGGAACAGCGAGACCAGCACGAGGATCGCGACCGGACCCCAGCCTCGGCGCCTCACCGCTGCCACCTCGTCGCGCGGCGCTGGATGAGGGCGTAGCCGCCCATCACGAGCGCGACGACCACGATCATCCCGGTGGCAAGGGCCTGCGCGTAGGCGTCCATCCCGGCGTTGTTCTCGTTGCGGATCGCGCCCTCGATCGCCATCGGCACGATGATGGTGCGCTGCGAGATGAGCGCCGCGGCGGTCGCATAGGCGGAGAAGGCGTTGGCGAACAGCAGCAGCAGGCAGCCGAGGAAGCTGGGCGCGAGGATCGGGACGGCGACCCTCGCCCAGTACGTCAACCCGGAGCCGCCGAGGTTGGCGGTCGCTGCGCGCCACTCTGGTCGCAGCCCGTCGACGGCGGGCAGGAACACGATGACCATCAGCGGGATCTGGAAGTACGAGTAGACGACGATCAGGCCAGGGATCGACGCGAGGAAGTCGCCGGGCACCGCGACACCGAAGACGTCGGCGAGCAGCCTGGTGAGGTTGCCGAACTTGCCGAGCACCGCGATGAACGAGAAGGCGAGCATCACGCCGCCGAACTGCGCGAGCACGCTGCACACGGCCGTGAACACGCGGCGGGTCAGGCCTGTGGGCGAGGTTGTCGACAGCGCGTAGGCCGCCGCGCCGCCCACCGCCGCGCCGATCAGGGCAGAAGCGGCGCTGAGCCAGGCGGTGGTCAGGAAGATCTGCAGCGTCGCGGGCTGCAGCAGCCTGCCCACCGGGTCGAGGGTGAACGCCCCCTCGCGGGTGCGGAACGCGCCGAGGACGACGAACACGGTCGGTAGGAACAGGAACAGGGTCAGGTACCCGAAGAAGGGAAGGGTGGCGGCGCCGTCGCGGAGGTTCCGGACGGCGCGCGCCACCGTCGGAGGGGTCGACATGATCAGGAGATCGCCGAGTCCCAGTTGTCCTGCAGGAACGTCGTCATGGCGTCGGCCTGCTCGGTGGTGGGCGAGCGGAGGTCGCTCACCTGCGGGACGGCGGCCTTTGCCGCGTCGGAGAAGTCGCCCTCAAACTCGGGGGCGAGCACGGGAAGCGCGCCACCCTCGGCCCAGAGGTTCTGTGCCTCTGCCGAGAACAGGAACTCCTGCCACAGCCGCGCGGCGGCGGGGTGCGGGGCGTCCTTGTTCACGGCCTGGTTGTAGTACGAGCCGACGGCGATGTCCTCGGGGAGGAACGTCGCCCACTCGACGCCCTGCTCCTTGAGGGAGGCCGCGACCGGAACCATGTTGTAGGACCAGTCGAAGACGACGCCGTGCTCGCCGGCCTCGATGGTGCCGGGGGTGACGTCGGTCAGGTTGAGGGTCTTGGCCTCGTTCAGCTTCGTGAAGTAGGCAAGTCCCGCCGTTCCGTCATCGAAGGTCCCGCCATTGGCCAGGTTGGCAAGCATGAAGCCGTTGAACGCTGCGCCCGCCTCGGCGGGCTTGCCGTTGAGCGCGACGGTGCCCGCGAACTTCGCGTCGGTGAGTTGGTCGAGCGAGGTGAGCTCGCCGAACTTGGTCTTGTTGTAGCCGACCACCATGACGCCGGTGTAGTCGTTGACCCAGAGGCCGGTGGCCTCCTTGTTCCCGGCGGGGATCTTGTCCCACTGCTCGACCTGGTAGGGCGCGAAGTAGTCGGTCGACGTCAGGGCGATGTTGGTGCCGAGGTCGAACACGTCGGGCGCCTTGTCGGTGCCCTTGTTGGCGTCGGCGGCCGCGATCTCCTCCTTCGAGGACGCATCGGGCGACTGCTCGTTGACGGTGATGCCGTACTTGGCGCTGAACGCGTCGATCACGGCGCCGTAGTTGGCCCAGTCGCGCGGGAGCGCGATGACGTTGAGCTGGCCCTCGGCCTTCGCGGCCACGACGAGCTTGTCCATGCCGCCCAGGTCGGCGGCGGAGGTGGCCGACGCGGCCGCTGCGGTGTTCGACGACCCGGAGGGCGTGCCCTCGTCCGCGGACGACGGCGCGCCACAGGCGGAGAGGGTGAGTCCGAGCACCGCGAAGGCTGCCGCGGTGAGGGATCGGTAGGTGCGCATGCGAATCCTTTGATCTGCCGTGGCCGCTGTGGCCACTGAGGCGGACGCTAGGAGCGCATTCCCAACGAACGACGACGCCCGGGTTGCGGGCTCGCGAACATCGCGGAAACGGGGGCCGTCACCCCAAGTGACGGCCCCCATTTGCATTGTTAGGTCGCCGATCTTCGGCGTCCCTTACGGCGTTACGCGAGGGTCGCGTCGAGCGTGATCTCGATGCCTGCCAGCGCCTGCGACACGGGGCAGTTGGCCTTCGCGTCGGCCGCAATCTCCTGGAACTTCTGCTCGTCCAACCCCGGGACGACGGCCCTCAGGGTCAGGTGGCTGCCGGTGATGCCGACGCCGGGCTTGAAGCCGACCTCGGCCGTCGTGACGACCTCCTCAGGCGGGGTGCCGTTCTGCGCGAGGCCGTTGGACAGCGCCATCGAGAAGCACGACGCGTGGGCGGCCGCGATCAGTTCTTCGGGGGTGGTGGTCGAGTCGGAGCCCTCGCTGCGGGCCTTCCAGTTGATGGGGAAGGTGCCGAGGTGGGACGAGTCGAAGGCGACGTCGCCCGAGCCCTCGAACAGGGAGCCGCGCCAGGTGGTGGTTGCCTTGTTGGTGACGGACATGAATCCTCCAAATCTTCGGGTACAACCCACACTACGAGCCATTCGGCGAGCCTGCGCCGTTCACCTCGGACCCACCCGTTAAGGGCGGGCCGGGCCTGCCGCGACCAACTCCTCGCCGAAGAACCTTCGCTCGATGTCGAGCATCGCCAACCGGAACGCGCCACGCGCGACGTGGAAGCCGTCGAGCGTCGAGACCCTCACCTGCGGCATCCGGAGCACCTGCGTCGCGAGGCTCGCCGTGAACCGGGGCACCCACAGGTCCGCGAACGCCGCGGCCCCGCCGCCGATGACGAGCACCTCGGGGTCGAGCATGAGAGCTACGGCAGCGGCGCCCGTCGCGACGTCGTCGGCGAACCTCTCGACCCGGCCGAGCGCCCCGCGATCGCCGTCGGCCGCGGCGCGGAACGCGTCGACCATGCCGGGAGCGAGCGCAGCCTCGGTGCCCACCAGGTCGCGGACCGCGCGACCCCACCGCACCGCGGGAAGCGCGCCGACCTCGCCGGCCGCTCCCCCGTGCCCGCGCAGCAGCACCCCACCGACGGTGGCCGCCGCGCCGATCCGTGCGCCCGCGAGCACGAACGCGACGTCTTCGACGCCCCTTGCGACACCCCACTCGCGTTCGGCGAGCAGCGCGACCTTGGCGTCGTTGCCGACCAGCACCGGGCAACCGAACCTGCCCCCGAACCGTTGCGCCAGGTCGACGTCGGCCCAGCCGGGCAGCGGGCTGAACAGCCTCGTGCGACCCGCAGAGTCGACGGGCCCAGTCACGGCCACGCCCAACGCCCAGATCCGTCCAGGGTCCTGCACCAGGGCGTCGACGAGCGAGTCGACGACGGCGAGGCGCTCATCAGGCAGCGCCTCCGGTGCGACCTCGGCGGAGCCCTCGTCGAGAAGACGTCCCGACAGGTCGCCGATCACCACGCGGACGCGGTGCACGCCGATGTCGACGCCGACCAGCAGGCCCGCCTCGGCGCGGAAGCGGTAGCGGCGGGCAGGCCGGCCACCACGGTCGGTCGTCGCGACCCCGACCGGCGCGGCCCAGCCGAGCCGCTCGAGTTCCGCGAGCGCACCGTTCACGCTCGGCCTCGACAGGCCCGTCATGTGCGCCGCCTCGCTGGTGGTCGACTCCTCGGCCCCGCGCAGGTGCCGCAGCACCAGGTGGATGTTGAACCGGCGGACGTGGCCGCTGTCGAGCGAGCGCGCCATGTCAGAGCGGGTAGGGCCCGGGGAGTCCGTCGACGGCGGCGGAGAAGTCCACGATCCGCTCGTCGATGGCGTGGCGGTATCTGGAGAGTTGGCGCGTGCTTGGCCGGGAGGCCAGGTAGTCGCGCACCGCGTCGCGGTCGGCCGGTTCGAGCCAGTCGGGCAGGTCCGAGACCGCGCGGAACCCGGAAAGGGTGGCGCAGTCGAGGAGCCACTGCCGCCGCTCCGGGGTGAGCAGGTTCTGCCTCCGCTGGAAGTAGACGACATCGGGGTCGAGGCCGATGAGGCCCCTCAGCCACAGCCGGTTCGCCGCGTTGACCAGCGCGTTGCGGCCCAGCGCATCGGTCGGTTCCGTGACGACAAAGTGGCTCCACAACGGCGCGACGTCGGGGCCGGTGCGGACGGCGTCGAGGATGCCGAGCGACGGGAAGATCGGCGCGCCCGACCCGAGCAGGAACACATCGTCTCCGACGGCGGCGCGGATGGTCGCGATGGCCTGGCGGTAGGCGGCCTCCCGATCAATGTCGACGCTGCGCCGCCCCGCCACGGCGCCCGCGTTGATGAAGTCGAGTTTCAGGTACGTGAAGCCCCAGTCGTCGACGGCGCGGCGGACGGTCTCCACGAGGTGGTCGCGGGCGTCGGCGCGGGTGAAGTCGAACGTGTAGTAGTGACTGCCCCAGTTCTCTCCGGCCCGTACGGGGTCGCCGTTCCCGTCGCGCAGCAGCATCTCTGGGTGCCGCTCGACGATCTCGGACCCGGGCAGGGCGATGAACGGCGCGATCCACAGGCCGGGGCGGAGGCCCGCCTCGGCGATCCCGTCCGCGGTGGCGCGCATGCCACCCGGGAACTTGTCGTTGGGCCGCCAGTCGCCGACGATGCGCTCCCAGCCGTCGTCGATCTGCACCGTGTCGAAGCCGAGGCCGGGCAGTTCAGGAACGATGTCGTCGAGCAACACCTGCGAGACGCCCTCGTACAGCGAGTACCAGGAGCACCACACGGCGCCGGGGTCGGCCGTCATCGCCCCGTACCTGTCGGCGAGCAGGTCCCTGTACCTGGCGAGCACGTCCTGCTCGGTCCCGCGCAGCAGCAGCCAGGTTCCGGGCCGGCCGGTCTCGGTCCAACCGGTCAGGACGTCGGTGTCCGCGCGCAGGCGCGGGGTCTCACCGTCCAGGCAGCCGAGCAGCACGCTCCCGTTCTCGCCGGTGACGACCATCACCCACGAGGAATGGTGCCGGACGACGTCATGGTGGGCCGGATCGTCGGCCGTCTGCAGGCGGTCGGCCCGCAGCACGCGCAGGGGTTCCTCGTCGATCCGGCGCCAGCCCGCGGGAGACCAGGAGTTCTGCCCGTTGCGGTACACCTCCCCCTCGGCGATGCCGTGCAGCAGGGCGATCCTGGCGGCCTCGATCACCGACTCCTCGACGCCGGGGACGACCTCGGACGGGCCGGCGACCACGCGGCCGCCGTGGTGGATGGGAAGGGGGTCGCGCACGGTGCTCCGATCTCTCTGGCGTCGGCGCCATCGGCGCCGTCCACGGTTAGGAAACTACTTTTACAAACCTGGGTCAAGAATCGCTCACCGTTCGCCGCTACCGTGAGCCCATGGCGCCGCTGCTGTTTCCCAAGGATCCCCAGTTCCAGACGATGTCGGAGGAAGCGGTGTGGCGACGACTACGGGATACGCTGCGCCCCGAGGACGCGCTGATCGCCAACTACCGCCTCACCGACGCGGACAAGGACCACGAGGCCGACCTGATCGCCGTGCTGCCCGGCGTCGGCGTGATCGTCATCGAGGTCAAGGGCTCGGGAACGACGTGCCGCGGCGGGCAGTGGTACATGTGGCGCGAGAGGGAAGGCCGGGAGGTGCCGATCTCCCCGGTGGACCAGGCCCGCAACGCCCGTTACGCCATCCGCGACTACGTCCAGAGCGACCCGCGGTGGAAGGCCTCCTCGCACGGACAGTTCCGCATGGCCCACACGGTGGTGGCCCCCTACACGGCGCTCGACGAGGCGTTCCACCTCCCCGACTGCCCGCGGTGGATGATCCACGACAAGACCGATCAGGACGACCTCGCGCAGCGGGTCCGCGGCGTGGCCAGGGACTCGGTCAAGGCCCCCGACGAGGCGGCCTGCGCGTTGATCGTCGAGATCCTGACGAGCAAGGGATCCCTGGCAGCGCCCGATGTCGAGGGCGAGTCCGACGAGCGGCAGGACCGCGCCGACCGATTGACTCAGGAGCAGGCCCTGATCCTGGATGTGACGAGGCTGCTGCGGCGCGTCGAGGTCCGCGGCGGGGCGGGCAGCGGCAAGACCGTCCTCGCGCTCACCCAGGCACGTCAACTCGCGCGGGGTCGCAGCGGACGAAAGGCCGAGCGCGTCGCGCTGCTGTGCTATTCGCTCGGCCTGGCAAGTCACTTCCGGCGCGAGGTCGCCGGGTGGAACTACAAGCATCGCCCAGCCTTCGTCGGGACCTTCGAGGCGCTCGCCAACAAGTGGGGCATCGAGTCGGGTTCGCGCGACGACCCGGACTTCTGGGAGGTCCACCTCCCCTTGCTGATGTCCGAGCGCGCTGCGCAACTGCCCCCTGGCGAGCGGTTCGACGCGTTCGTCGTCGACGAGGCGCAGGACTTCGCGGAGAGTTGGTGGTCCCCGCTGCTCGCCGCACTGCGCGACGAGGCCGACGGCGGGCTCTTCCTGTACTCCGACGCGAACCAGCGACTGTTCCAGCGGTTCGGGAACCCGCCCGTGCCGCTCGTGCCGCTGATGCTGGATCACAACCTTCGCAACACCAGACAGATCGCGGAGGTCTTCCACCCGCTCGCCCCGTCGGGGATGCGGTTGAAGGGCGGTGACGGGCCGGAGGTCGTCTTCGTTCCCACCTCCGTCGACGACGCGATGGACGTGGCAGACGACCAGGTCGAGTCGCTGCTCGACGAGGGCTGGTCGCCTGGCAGCATCGCGTTGTTGACGACCGGGCGTCGTCACCCCGAGCAGACCTCGCGCCAGGAGCACGACGGCCAGGACGGCTACTGGGCGACGTTCGACGATCCCGACCTCGTCTTCTATGGGCACGTGCTTGGCTTCAAGGGCCTCGAGCGGCGGGCCATCGTGTTGTGCGTGAACGAGGACGGCACCAAGGACCGGTTCCGGGAGCGCATCTATGTGGGGCTGTCCCGGGCGACCGACCGGTTGATCGTCGTCGGCGACGCGGACGCCATCGCCCGCTCCGACGCGGAGGTCGTCAAGGCGCTGCGCCGAGGCGCTCAGCCGGCGGCCTCCACCACCTGAGGCGGCACGTTCGGGGCCCGTAGTCGCCGCACCTCGGGCGACAGGAGCGCAAGCACGACGGTGACGAGCATCAGGAGGGCCGCGCCGATCATCGACGGGCGGGCTCCCCACCACACGACGGCGTGGCCCGCGAGCAGCAGTCCGATGGGCCCGAACATGAGCGAGCCGAACGCGTCATAGGCCGCGACGCGCGACAGCGCCTCCGCAGGAACCAGGCTCTGCATGGTGGTGTTCCAGAGCACCCCGAAGACGTCGAAGGCCATCCCCATCACGACGGCGAGGAGCACGACGATCCACAGCGGGGCGCCGAGGCCGAGCGCAAGGAAGGTCGGGGTCGCGAGCGACGTGAGCAGGACGCCGAGGAGGATCGGACGGCTGGGGCGGATGCGCATGGCGATCAGCACGCCGAGCACCATGCCGACGGCGTCGCCCGCGAGCACCCACGCCCACGGCCCAGCGCCGCCGAGTTCGGTGTCGGCGAGCACCGGGCCGAGGACGCCGAAGCACGCCTGGAACAGCAGCACCAGCATCGAGAACTGGAGCACGACGACCCAGATCCACTGCCGCGAGGAGAACTCGTGCCAGCCGCGCTTCAGGTCGCCGAGCGTCGACCCGGAGTCGCCACGCCGGTCGGCGAGACCGCGCAGGCCCGACACGATCAGCCCGGAGGTCGCGAACAGCGCGCCTGCCCCGATCAGCGCCCAGGCTCCCCCGACGACGGCGACGATCCAGCCTGCGAACACCAGACCGGCGATCCTCGCGGTGTTGGCCCCGAGCGCGAGCAGCGCGTTGCCGGACTGCAGTTGGGTCGGCTTGAGCACCTCGGGGATGATCCCCGTCAGGGCGGGCATCATGATCGCGATGCCGACGCCGCTGAAGGCCGCGGCGATGCACAACTCCCAGATGGAGGGGTCGCCGAGCAGGAGCAGCAGCCCGAGGGAGACGAACGCCGTCGCCGACAGGAACTCGCCCACCATCATGACGCGCTGCCGCGGGAACCGGTCGGCGATCACGCCGCCGAACAGCAGGAAGGCGACCATCGGGACGCTCTCGGCGGTGAGCACATAGGAGAGCGTCTCGCTCGTGGCGCCGGGCAGGTGCAGGACACCGAAGGCGAGCGCGACGGGCGCGAAGGACGACCCGCCCATGGACGCGGTGCGGGCGAAGAAGAGGCGCGAGAACTGAGGATCGCGCAGCAGCGACCAATCGGCTCTCATGATCTCTCCTGACGGGATGGGGCAATCAATGGTGCAGCAGCCCGGCACCCCGCGCGAAATCGGCCGATGGCCATCGGGGAACGGGCTTGTCCCCCGGAAATGCCGAACGGGCAGGCACCGTGATGGTGCCTGCCCGTTCGGGGTCTAGATCGTTACGCTCAGAGCGCGCGGATGTTGGTGGCCTGGGGACCCTTGGGGCCCTGCTCGGTCTCGAACTCGACCTTCTGGCCTTCTTCGAGGGTCTTGTAGCCGGAGCCAACGATCGCGCGGAAGTGCGCGAAGAGATCGGCGCTGCCGTCATCGGGAGCGATGAAGCCGTAGCCCTTTTCGGAGTTGAACCACTTGACGGTTCCTGTGGACATGATGTGTTTCCTTTGTGTCGCAGGCAGGCACAACCCACACCTCGGATTGGCCTGTTCCTGAGAGAATCCTACATGCTGCGGGGTCGTGCACACAGCCAGACCGAACGCTGCATTTCGGAATCGTTATAACTCGGCCCCCAGGAGGCCCAGAGCGGCGTTGACGATCGACCCGCTGTCGAGGTGGTGGGTGGCGTACAGGTCGCGCAGCGAGCCCGACTGCCCGAACGCGTCCGCGCCGAGCGATGCAGCGGGCGTCCCGAGGGCCGAGCCGAGCCATGCAAGCTGATGGCTCGCCGCGTCCTGAACGGTGACGACGCCACGCGCGGGGCGAAAGACTTCGAGTCCGCTCGAACGTGCCGGGACCCGAGCGGTGGCGATGCCTCGCGAGACCTCCTGCCTCCAACCGCGGTACAGGCGTCCGGGGCTGGTGATGTCGACGACGTCGACGGCGACGCCCTCGTCGGTGAGCTCATCTGCCGCGGCCAGGACCTCGGGCAACACGGCGCCGCAGGCCGCGAGCGTCACCCGCGGGGCATCCTCGGGCGCCTCGCGCAACGGGTAGGCGCCAGCGAGGACGTGTTCGCGCAGGGCGTCGGCCCCCAATCGGGCGACCGCCTCCGAGAACGGGGACTGATCCACAGGTCGGGTGGTGAGCCGGAAGTAGGCCGATCGGGCAGACCTGTCGTCGCTCTCGGCGACCAACGCGAGCGCATCGCACAGCAGCCAATCGAGCGCCTGGGCGTAGGCAGGCTCGTGGTAGTCGAGCCCCGGCAACTCGGTGCCGATCGAGGCGGTGATGGTGGACTGGTGGGCGCCTCCCTCCGGGGCGAGGCTGACGCCGGACGGCGTCCCGGCGAACACGAAACTGGCGCCGGAGTAGGTCCCGTAGATCAAGGCATCCAGGCCGCGGCAGACGAACGGGTCGTACAGCGTGCCGACCGGAAGCAACCGCTGCCCCGAGATCGTCTCGGCGAGGCCGAGTTGGCCGAGCAGCAGGAACAGGTTCATCTCGGAGATGCCGAGTTCCAGGTGCTGTCCCTTGGGCGACTCGAGCCAACGGAGCATCGGATCGTCCGACCACGTCTGCCGCTCGTGGTGCGCGAACACCCCGACGCGGTTGATCCAGCCAGCCAGGTTCGTCGACGTGGCGACGTCGGGTGAGCTCGTCACGAGGTACGGCCGGACGCCCTCGTCGCGGGACAGGTCGACCAGGATCCGACCGAAGGCCTCCTGCGTGCTGACGGGGCGGCTGGTCCTGACTGTTGTGCTGAGCGGCACGACCGGACGACCGCCGCGTTTCTGCGGTTGACGCGTCAGGTGCCTGCCTCGCTCCGCGAGCAGCGCCCCCGCTGCGGAGTCGGGGTCGAACCGGTCCCACTGGGCCTCGGGTGCGATCCCGAGGGAGTCGCGCAACTGGTCGACCTGCTCGGTACTCAGGACCGCCGCATGGTTGCGCGCGTTGCCCTGGATGGGCAGCCCCCATCCCTTGTGGGTGTAGGCGAAGATCACCGTCGGACGATCCGGCTCACGATCGGCCTCATCCAGGGCCTCCAGGACGCTCGGCAGGTCGTGGCCGCCGAGGTCGGTGATCAACTCGGCCGCTTCTGCCTCAGGCAGCCCCGCCAGGAGTTCGACGACCTCGGACGGGGCCCCTTCCAGGAACCTCTCGAGCCGCTGCGCGTCGGCCAGCGAGAAGAGCGACTGGTAGCGCTCGTTGGGCATCTGGTCGATCCAGGCGAGCAGCGCCTCTCCATCGTTGTCCCGGACGAACTGGCGCAGCGTGGTGCCGTACTTGACCTCGATGACCTGCCAACCGTGGGCGGCGAACGCGGCGTGCCAAGGCGAGATCCGCACGTCCGGGACGACCCGGTCGAGGGACTGGCGGTTGAAGTCGACCACCCACGTGACACTCCCGAGGGCGGTGGAGGCGGGGTCGTGTACGGCCTCCCAGACGTTGCCCTCGTCGAGTTCCGCGTCCCCGAGCACGGCAACGAATCTCGAGGCCGGGCGGCGACCGAAGTGTGCGTCGACGTAGTCGCGCACGCCTGCGGCGAAGATGGTGGCCGCCGGGCCCAGCCCCACCGATCCGGTCGAGAAGTCGACGCGGTCGGGGTCCTTGGTGCGCGACGGGTAGGCCTGAAGACCTCCGAACTCGCGCAACTTGGAGAGGTACGACGCGTCGAGGCTGCCCATCAGGTAGTTCAGCGCGTGCAGGACGGGTGACCCGTGCGGCTTCACCGCCACGAAATCGTCGGCGTCCAGATGACGCAGATACAGCGCCGTCATGATCGTGACCATGGAGGCGCAGGACGCCTGGTGCCCGCCGACCTTGAGCCCGTCCCGGTTCGGCCTGCCGTGGTTGGCCGTCTCGATCATGTTGACGGCCAGCCACAGCACCCGACGCTGGATCTCATCAAGAACCACCAGGTCGTCACCGGGTCGCGCTTCCATCTCTACCTCAGCCCTTCGTGGCACCTTGGGTCAGCCCGGCGACGATCCACCTGCTTGCGAAGGCGAACAGCAGCATGGTCGGCAGGATCGTCAGCACCGCGGCGGCCGACATCGGCCCCCATTCGATATTGAAGCTGGAGATGAACCCGTTGAGGGCCGTCGGGATGGTCTTGCGGTCATCTGTGTTGATGAGCGTGACGGCGAGGAACAGTTCGTTCCAGCAGTTGACAAAGTTGAAGATGAAGGTGGCGATGATGCCGGGCGTCATGACCGGGACGATGACCCGCCACAGCGCCCCGAACCGGGTGGCGCCGTCGACCATTGCCGCCTCCTCGAGGCTGTCGGGCACGTTGTCGAAGAACCCACGCAGCATGATCGCCGAGAAGGGGATCGTCATGGCGATGTAGATCAGCACCAGCCCGAACCGCTTGTCGACAAGGCCCAGGTTGGTGAACATCTGGTAGAGGGGTCCGAGGGCGATGAACGCCGGGATCATCTGGGTGATCAGGAACGCCATCATGACTGCGCCCTTCCCCCGGAACTGGTACCTGGAAAGGATGTAGGCACTCAGCAGCGCGATGGCCGTCGCGACGAGGGCCGCCGCGGCGGACACGACGATGCTGTTGAGCAGGTACGAGCCGAACTCGGACTTCTGGAACAGGCTCGTGTAGTTGTCGAGCGTGAACTGCCTCGGCCAGTAACGCACCGGATACTCGGCGATCTGGTTCGCGGGCTTGAACGACGTCAGCAGGATCCAGTAGAGGGGGAAGATCGTGATGATCAGCCAGAACCCGAGTCCGACGATCCGGACGGCGGACAGCCACAGTGGGTCTTTGTTGATCATGAGGTGCGCTCCCTGTTCAGCAGCATCAGGTACATCCCGGTGAACACGACGAGCACGCCCATGATGATGAACCCGAGGGCGGAGGCGAGCCCGTACTCCCCCTGCTGCGTGTACTGGATCATCCAGGTGGTGGCGATCTGCGTCTGGTCGCCCGGGCCGCCGCCGGTCATCGCGTAGATGATGTCGGGGAAGTTGAAGATCCAGATGATGCGCAGCAGCACCGTCAGCACAAGGGTGCTGCGGATGGTCGGGATCGTCACTCGGGTCAGGGTGCGCCAGCGTCCCGCGCCGTCGAGCGCGGCCGCCTCGTACAGTTCGTCGGGCACCGACTGGAGGGCCGCGAGGATCATGATCGCGAAGAACGTCACGCCGTACCAGATGTTGGCGACGATGACGGCAACGAGCGCCAGGTCGGGGTTGGCCAGCCAGGGAACCGGCTTGCTGACGATGCCGATGCGCATCAGGAGGTCGTTGACGACCCCGAACTCGGAGTTGAACATCCACCGGAAGAGGATGCCGATGAGGAAGCCGGAGACCGCCCACGGGTAGAACACGACCGCCTGGTACACGCCCCTGAAGCGGAACTTCTTGCGGAGGCCAAGGGCGATCAGAAACCCGATCAGGAGTTGCGGGACGAGCGAGCAGACCACCCAGATCACCGAGTTCAGCATCACCTTGCCGAACATCGGGTCGGCGATCAGGGTCTGGAAGTTGCCCAACCCCACGAAGGGGGTGCTGGTGAGGTCCCAGAGGGACCACTTCCTGAACGCCATCTGGCCGCCGACGACGAGCGGGTAGTACGTGAAGATGATGACGAAGACGAAGGCAGGCGCGAGGTAGGCCAGGATCGTCAGCGCCGCCCGCACGTTGAACTGTCGCCCCGTGCGGGGGCGGACGCCCTTGGCGCCCGCCCCCTTGGCGACCTCATCGGTCGAGGCTGACATCGATCAGCCTTCCCACTTCTGGGTCCAGTACTCGTCCCAGCCCTTCAGGAGATCCGCGGTGGACATCTTGCCGAGCAGCACCTGCTGCAGGTCGGTCTCGGAACGCTTCATCCACTCGGTCCACCACGCGGAACTGCGGGGCTCGATGACGGAGATCCACGTGTCGGGGTTCGAGGTCATCTCGACGTAGCCGGCCCACGGCCCGGTCTTGAAGAACTCGTCCTCGCCTGCGGACTTCAGGATCGGAACCAGCGAGTTCTCCTGGGCGAACTTGGTGGACGGGTCTCCCGAGAGCCACTTCACCAGCTTCACGGCCTCCTCCTTGTGCTTGGAGGACTCGGCGACGCCCCAGCCTGCGGTCGCCATCGGCCATGCGGCCTTGCCGGTCGGGCCGACCGGGTTGGGTGCGACGTTCCACTGGTCCTTGGTCAGCGTCGAGTCGTTGACGACGGCGATGACCTCGGGGTCCTGGAGCAGGAAGGCGGTCGAACCGTTGGTGAAGGCCTGCACCATCTCGGCGTAGCCCCATGCAACTGACGACTCGGGGGAGCCGGTCTTGAACAGCTCGATGTACTTGTCGAGCGCGACCTGGGACTCAGGCGTCGAGAAGATCGTCTTGCCGCTGGTGACCTTGTACGCGTTCTCGACATCGAGGTTGTCCGCGTTGTACGCCTCGAGGATGCTCATCAGCTGGCCCGACGAGTTCGCACCTCCGCGGAAGGCGTACCCGTAGCGGTTCTTGGTGGGGTCCTGGATCTTGGCCGCCTGAGCGATCAGTTCCTCCCAGCTCTTCGGGGGGCCGGCGAAGCCCGCCTCCTTCACCAGATCGGTGCGGTAGAACAGGCTCAGTCCGTAGAAGCCGTAGGGGACGAAGTAGGACTTGCCGTCGGCGTCGACGGTGAACTTCTTGGTCTGGTCGGTGAGGAGGTCGTAGCCCTCCCAGCCCTTGAGGTCGCCCGCCATGTCGTAGAGCCACTTGTTGTTGCTGAACGGCCCGACGGTGAGGTCGCGCACCTCCAGCACGTCGACGCCCGACCCGGACTGCAGCATCTGCTGGATCTTCTGGTCGGCCTGTTCGGTCGGCGGCGAGACGAGCTGGACCTTGATGCCCGGGTTCGCCTTCTCGAAGTCCGCGAGCATGCCCTTGAGCAGGTCGGTGCGGGCGGGGTTGGTCAGCGACTCGACCATCTGGAGGGTGACGTCCCCGCCCTCCCCCTTGTTGCCTTCGTCGCCGCCGGCGCAGCCGGTCAGCACAAGCCCGAGTGCCGACATCGCCGCAACAGCTGAGATCAGCTTCTTGCGCATGGATCCTCCTTGATTCTTGTTGGCTGTCATGCCTGATGTGTCCCCCCGCCGGGTTCGATCGACCACCGATGAAGCAGAGGGATTCCCACCGTGGCCAGGTACTGGTAGTCGTGGTTCGAGTTGTAGGCGTGGGCCGACAGCCGCAGGAAGCCGCGGCCCTCGAAGTTGGTGAACGCGATCGCGATCCCTGTCGCGTCGCTGAAGGGCACCCGCAGCGCATCGGCGCCCGCATGTGTGGCGCCCAGCGTGCCGGGAAGCCCCACGAGTCGCAGCGGTCCCACCGGTTGGCCCACGTCAGGCAGCGGGTCGGCGACCAGCCCCTCCAGCGACTTGGCGACCACGGCGCAGCCCTCGTCGAGGAGAGCCGCCGAGGTGGCACGGAGCCGCTCCCAGCCAACGGTCTCGCCCAGGTGCCGCCACGCGAACGGGGCGGTCAGCCATGGCGTGGCGTCGAATGTGCCGCCGTGGTCGAACCGTTGGGGGAACGGGTGGGGCGAACCCCAGGAGTCGATCAGCGGAAACAGTTCCTGCCCCGACCCGCGCGCGACCAGCACGGCCGCGCCGCGCGGAGCGCTCGCGAACTTGTGCAGGTTGCCGACCCAGTAGTCCGCCTCGCGGCAGATCGGATCGGGAAGCACGCCGGGCGCATGGGCCCCGTCGACGAGCGTGAGCACGCCCAACGACCGCGCCTCGCGGCAGATCTCGTCCACGGGGAAGGCGCGGGCCGTCGCAGAGGTGACCTGGTCGATCACCAGCAGGGTCGGCCGCTGGGCACGCATGGCCTCGCCGACCAGCCCGATCACCTCGTCCTCGGTGGCGTTGAGGGGAATGTCGACCACGCCTGCCCGCCCACCGGTCCGCTCGGCCAACCGCTCGGCGCCCATCGTCACGGCTCCGTATCCATGGTTGGTGGTCAGGACGCTGACCGGTCCGCGGTCCATCAGCGACTGGTAGACGACCGACGCGCCCGCGGAGGCGTTGAGCACGAAGACCATCCGCCCCGGGTCGACCGCCAGCAGTTCCGCCATCTCCTCGCGGGTGTCGCCGATCCGGGCGGCGAGAGTTGCGAACCAGCGCACCGGGTTCCAGTCCGCGATGGCGCGCAGCCGGTTCTGCTCGGCCTGCACCGCGACAGGCACCGCACCGAACGACCCGTGGTTCAGGTGCCGTACGCACGGATCGAGCGTCCACCGCAACTGCGGATCGGACCACCCGGGCGAAGAAATCGTCATCGACTCAAGACCTCCTTGTCTGACAATTATGTTGATCTGCCTGCATCATCGCCAGACTATTGATCAAATCGTTACCAATTGTCTGACAATCTCGCGTACGGCATCATGTATGTCAACTGAAGGGAGCCCGATGAGCGCCGTCGAAACCGCCAGGCTTGGCCTAGCCAGGATGATCGCGTCGGGCGAGTTGGCGCCCGGCGAACTGCTGCCGAGCGAGGCGGAACTCTGCGAGCGGTTCGGCGTGTCGCGAAGCTCGCTTCGCGAGGCGCAGAAGATGCTGACGGTGGCCGGGGCCCTCACCGCGCGGCCAGGCAGCCGTTCGGCCGTGTCCGTCATGGACGCGGCCCATGTGATGTCCGGGCTCAAGATGATCGTCCCCCTCATCCCGCTCGACCGCTTTCTGGAGTTCTATCCGCTGCGCGAGGTGCTGGAGGGCCAGGTGGCCGCCGCGTCTGCGGCACGCATGTCAGACGTCGATTGCGAGATGTTGCTCGCCATGGCCATGGAACTCGCCGCCGAACCGGCGACCGACCGCGCCCAGACGCTCGACGCCAAATACCACCGGATGATCATCGAGGGCGCGGGAGACGAGATCATCGCCGAGCTGCTTGCCGCGATCCGCCGAAGGGGTCAGGACTACCGGGTCTTCGAGGGCGCGGCCGGCCTGGAGCGCAAGCAGATCAGCGACGCCGCGCACGTCGACATCGCCGAGGCCATCAAGAACAGGGACCCCGAGTCGGCGCGCTTCCTGGCGATGAACCACGTGCGCACCACGCGCCTCTGGCTGGAGGGCCTGAAGCCGGGCCCCATCGTCTTCGAGAACGCCGAGTGAGCGCCCCTCGACCGTGATCCGACGCTGAGAAGGGGCTCTCGACAGCGAGCCAACCCCGGCGGCGGAGGCAGGCCTCCAGCTCCTCAGCGCATCAGGAACCAGACCCCGAGCGCGATCATCGCCAGCCCCCACACCTGGATGGGGATGAACAGCAGCGTGTTGTAGTTGCGTCGCGTCTTGTGCAGCGCGGACGCCTCAACGAGGCCGGGGTTGACCGCCTCCGATGCCTCGAACTGTTCCTGCGTCAGTCCCATCGCCTGGGCGACAGTCTCGCGCCCGAGGCGTTCCTGGAACTTCCGCGGGGCGATCATGTTGACGTACCAGCCGCCCGCCACGACGGCGATGCCAGCCAGCACGAACCCGGTGCCGGTGACCGGGGAGTCGAGCAGGTCGAACGTTCCGTTGATGAGGCGGTTCGCCACGACGACCGCGGCCACCGCCAGCGCGACCATTGCCCACCCGGCACCACGATAGAAGATCACCATGGCGTCACCGTAGGGGCGAGCACCGGTCACTACCGGCCTCTGACGTGCGGCAATGTCGTCAGTTCACCCCTGAGGAGGGGTCGTCCTTCGCGTTGTGGTCGGAGCTCTCGATGAGTTCCAGGCCGACCGCGGCCCTGAGCTCTGCCCGGTCACGGCTCAGGTCCCGCTGCCCCTCGCTCCCAGCGTCCAGGTGATCCATCAGGTCGCCGATCCCCTGCGCGATCGCGTTGAGCTTGTGCTGGATCGCCTGGTCGCTGCGCGTCTGGCTGTTCTGCAACAGCGCGACCAGCAGGAACGTGATGATCGTGGTCGCGGTGTTGATGATCAACTGCCAGGTGTCGACATCCTTGAAGAGGAACAGCGACGGCGCCCACAGCAGGATCAGCACGACGCAGAACGTGAAGAACAGCGCGCGACTGCTGAACCTGGCGGCCAGTCCGGCGAAGCGGTCGAACGGTCCGACGCGTTGCGACACCTCGGACGGCAACTCCGGAACACGACCGGCGCGCGTGCCACCTTCCCTCTCACCCATGTCACCCTCCTCAGGACGGGAACCCCTCCACCCATGCTCCGCCCGTCGTCGCGTCCTGTCTCGAAGACCGCGGAACGCACGGCCCTCGATCCGACCCGCTGCGGGTGGGAAGAGCCCGGCACAGACGTTCCCGCCCACGCCACCCCTGGGTGTGTTTGGATGGAATCGGACAGGAGAACCCATGACTCACACGTGGCAGACCCGCGCCGAGACCGGCGCCCCAGACCTCACCGACGCCGACCTCAACCGGATCCATGCGCGCTGGCGGGCCGCGAACTACCTCTCGGTCGGCCAGATCTATCTGCTCGACAACCCGCTGCTGCGGCGCCCCCTCGAGCGCGACGACGTCAAGCGTCGCCTGCTCGGCCACTGGGGAACCACGCCCGGCCTGAACTTCCTCTACGCCCACCTCAACCGCGTCATCGCCGAGCGCAGCCAGCCGACCCTGTACGTCACCGGGCCGGGTCACGGCGGGCCGGGCATGGTCGCCAACAGCTACCTGGACGGCACGTGGAGCGACGTCTATCCCGGCGTCGGACGCGACGCGGAGGGCCTGCAGCGGCTCTTCAAGCAGTTCTCCTTCCCCGGCGGCATCCCCTCTCACGTCGCCCCCGAGGTGCCCGGCTCGATCCACGAGGGCGGCGAACTGGGCTACGCCCTCTCGCACGCCTACGGCGCGGCCTTCGACAACCCGGACCTGCTGGTGTTCGCGGTCGTGGGCGACGGCGAGGCGGAGACCGGCCCGCTCGCCACGTCCTGGCATTCCAACAAGTTCCTCAACCCCGTCCGCGACGGGGTGGTGCTGCCCGTGCTGCACCTCAACGGCTTCAAGATCGCCAACCCGACGGTGCTCGCGCGCATCCCGGAGGACGAACTCGTCGACCTGATGCGCGGCTACGGACACCGTCCGCACGTCTTCACCGCGGGCTTCGACGATGAGGACCCGGCGTCGTTCCACCGTCGGTTCGCGCAACTCCTGGACGGGGTGCTCGACGACATCGCCGAGATCAGGCGCGTCGCCACCGAGGAGGGCGAGATGAGCGCGGAGCGCCCCGCCTGGCCGATGATCGTGCTGCGCACCCCCAAGGGCTGGACCGGACCGAAGGAGATCGACGGGCAGAAGACGGAAGGCTCGTGGCGCAGCCACCAGGTTCCGCTCGCGAGCGCCCGGGACACGGACAAGCATCTGAAGGACCTGTCCGACTGGCTCGAGTCGTACCACGCAGAGGAACTCTTCGACGAGGCGGGCGCACCGGTCGCCGAACTCGACGCCACCACCCCGCCCGTCGGGCTGCGGATGGGCGAACGCCCAGAGGCCAACGGCGGCATCATCCGCCGCGACCTGCACCTGCCCGACTTCCGCGACTACGCCGTCGACGTGCCCGCCCCCGGCGGCAGCATCTCGGAAGCGACGAAGGTGCTTGGCGAGTGGCTGCGCGACGTGGTCGCCAGGAACCGGGACAACTTCCGCATCTTCGGGCCCGACGAGACGGCATCGAACCGGTTGCAGGCCGTCTACGAGGAGACGGGCAAGCAGTGGGTCGCCGAGTACGAGTCGCCAGAGGTCGACCAGCACCTGCAGCGCGACGGCCAGGTCGTCGAGATGCTCAGCGAGCACCAGTGCCAGGGCTGGCTGGAGGGCTACCTGCTCACCGGCAGGCACGGGATGATGTCGTCGTATGAGGCGTTCATCCACATCGTCGACTCGATGGTGAACCAGCATGCCAAGTGGTTGAAGGTGACCGACCACCTCGAGTGGCGCCGCCCCATCGCCAGCCTCAACTACCTGCTGAGCTCGCACGTCTGGCGCCAGGACCACAACGGCTTCTCGCACCAGGACCCCGGCTTCATCGACCACGTCGTCAACAAGAAGGCCGACATCGTCCGGGTCTACCTGCCGCCGGACGCGAACACGCTGCTGTCGACGTTCGACCACTGCCTGCGCAGCACGCAGTACGTCAACGTGGTGGTGGCGGGCAAGCAGCCGAACCCCAACTGGTTGACGATGGACCAGGCGGTCAAGCACTGCACCCGAGGCCTCGGCATCTGGGACTGGGCGGGAACCGAGGTCGCAGGCGAGGAGCCAGATGTGGTGCTCGGCTGCGCGGGCGACATCCCCACGATCGAGGTGCTGGCCGCCGCCGACATCCTGCGCAGGCGGATCCCGGACCTGAAGGTGCGGGTCGTCAACGTCGTCGACCTGATGCGACTGCAGGACGAGGACGAACACCCGCACGGCCTGTCGCACCGCGACTTCGACACCTACTTCACGGCAGACAAGCCGATCATCTTCGCCTACCACGGCTACCCGTGGTTGATCCACCGGTTGACGTACCGCCGCACCGGGCACTCGAACCTGCACGTGCGCGGGTACAAGGAGGAGGGCACCACCACCACACCGTTCGACATGGTGATGCTGAACGACCTGGACCGCTTCCACCTGGTGATCGACGTGATCGACCGGACCCCGGGCCTCAGTTCGCGCTATGCGGGGCTCCGTCAGGAGATGGAGGACAGCCGGATCGACGCGCGGGCCTACGCCCGGATGTACGGCGACGATCCGCCGGAGATCCGCGACTGGGTGTGGCCAGACGCTGGTGACGCGGCCGCCGAGAACCAGGTGCAGGCAGCCGTGGCCGCGACCGGGGGCGACAACGAGTAGGCGCGCCGTCGGTGAATGACCAGGGCCGGGGCGATACTGGCCCCGTGTCGTCCACGGATCGCCCGGAGCCGCGCAGCGACGTCGACTCGCTGCTGGCCGCCGCGCGCCGCGGGGAGGCCGACTCGCTGGACGAGTTGGCCGAGAACGCCCACCTCAGCCGGTTCCACCTGTCGCGACTGCTGAAGGAGCACCTCGGCTTCCCGCTGCGCGACTTCCTCGCCGCGGCCCGCGTCGACCGCGGCATCGACGTCCTCGTCGAGGGGCACTCGGTGACCAGGTCGCAGGTCGAGGCGGGGCACGACTCGGCGTCCAGTTACACCAGGGCGTTCGCGAAGCACACCGGCATGGCGCCGTCTGCGTACCGCTCCCGCCTCGGTTCCCTCGCCGCGCACCTGATGCGCCACCAGGATGACGAGGCCCCGCTCGTCGTGCTGCACCGAGGGTTCCGGGCGGAGGACCACCCTCAGCGGCACGCGTTGACGGTGCGGGTCGAGGGCGCCGCCGAGAGGGGCGCGCTGTTCGTGGCGTTGCATCCCGACCCGCTCGTCAAAGGCAAGCCGCTGCTCGGCGTCGCGCTGCTCGGCACCCACGAGATCGACGTCACCGCCATCCCGGACGGCGACTACTACGCGATGGTCGTGGAGGTGCCGCGGGCGAGCAGCCTGCGCTCCTACTTCAAGATGGACGCGAACCGGCGCCAACTGGAGCGCACCCCGGTCAGGTTCCCGCTGGCGGCGCCGACCGTCCTCACCCTGGCGCTGCGGGACCTCATCGAGACCGACCCACCGATCACGATCAACCTGCCGCAGATCTTCTTCGAGTCGCTTGTCGGCAGGGTCGAGGTCGAGGTGAGCAACTCGGGACAACCAGTGCGCAACTGGGGACAAGCACCGTCCGCAGAGGCCGAGTAGCGTCATTCTCACCTACCAGACAAGGGAGAACATCATGGCAAACCTGTCGACCTACATCGCATTCCTTGGCAACGCCAAGGAGGCCTTCACGCACTACCACGAGGTCTTCGGCGGCGAGCTTCAGCTCATCACCTACAGCGACTTCCCGCCCATGGAGGGCATGCCGTTCACTCCAGACCCGGACAGCGTCGCGCACGCCCGGCTCGACCTCGACGGCGGCACCATCACCGGCGGCGACGCCATGCCGGGCGAGGACTACGTCGTGCAGGGCAGCATCTACTCGCTCCTCTACACGCTCGACGACGTCGACAAGGCCAGGGAACTGATCCAGAAGCTGGTCGACGCGGGCGGCTCCATCCAGATGCCCTTCGAGCCGGCCCCGTGGGGTGCGACCTACGGGCAGGTGTTCGACAAGTTCGGCGTCATGTGGGCCTTCGACGTGGCCTCCTGAGAACCGACTCGACGCGGCGGGGGTTTCGGCCTCCGTCGCGTCGTCGCGCGTTCAGCGTTGCTCGGGCTGCAGCACGAAGAAGATGAACGAGACGAAGCGCGTCGAGCCGTTGGGGAGCAACTCAGAGGGGGTGTCGGGCGCGACGGGCGGCTCGGCGATGTCGGCGATCCGGAAGCCCGCCTCGTGGAAGGCGTCGACCATCGCGTGCAGGGGCCGGTGCCACGTCTGGAGTGTGGCCTGGGTGCCGCCGAAGTCGCACTCCATCGGGAACTCGGCGATCGGGAAGTACTTGGCGCCCTCGACGCTCATCGGGAAGACCATGGGGTGGTTGACCGACAGGATCAGTCGGCCGCCGGGCCGCAGCACGCGCCGCAGTTCGGAGAGGGCCTCGCCCCAGTCGCGCAGGTAGTGCAGCACGAGGGAGGCGACGACGTCATCGAATGATCCGTCCTCGTACGGAAGCGCCTCGCCCAGGTCAAGGACGCGCAGGTCGGCATAGGGCAACAGCCGCTTCCGGGCGATGGCGATCATCCGGGCGCTGGAGTCGAATCCGGTGACGATTGCGCCGCGTTCACGCAGCAGCACCGACAGCGGGCCCGACCCGCAGCCCGCGTCCAGGACGCGTCGGCCCTGCACATCGCCGACCAGGTCGAGCATCGCCGGGCGTTCGTAATAGTTGTTCAGCAGGTTGGCGGCGTTGGCCGCGTCGTACTCGGGTGCAAAGTCGTCGTACTCGCTGATCGTCATGCCTTGCACGCTACCCGCGGTGCGGCGCAGCACTACGCTCGCTCCATGGACGCCGAACTCCCGCGGGTGGTGCTGACGACGACGGCGAGCGTCGATGGGCGGATCTCGCTCGGCCGCTCGCAACGCCTGATGGACGACCGGGTCGGGCGCCGCTGGGGCACGATGGCCGTGCCTGGCGCCTTCACCGACCGGCACGAGCAACTCGGTGCACGCGCCATCCTCGAGGGAAGCGGATCACTCGTCGACGTCGACGCCCCGGCACCCGATTGGCCGGCCCCGAGGCTGCCCGTCGCGGACCTGCTGATGGATCATCCGCCCGCCACCTCCGGGTCCGACCGGTGGTACGTCATTGCCGACAGCCGCGGCCGGGTCGACTGGCAGTTCACCGCGATGGACGGCGTGCGCCTGCTGGTGCTCGTGTGCGAGGCGACGCCTCCCGGCTACCTGCAGCGCCTGATCGATCTGGGGGTCGGCTACCTCCTCGCCGGTCACGAACGGGTCGACCTCCGCGAGGGCCTGAGGAAACTTCGCGCCCACCTCGGCCTGGACCTTGTCGTCGCCGACTCCGGCGGCACGCTCAACGCGACTCTGCTGCGCGAGGGCCTCGTGGACGTCCTCGACGTCGTCACGCTGCCGGGCCTGATCGGCGGTCTTGGCGCGCCGACCATCATGGACGGGCCGGAACTGGGCGAGGACGAGTCGCCGATCCTGCTGGAACTGCTCGACGTCGCGACCGACCGTGGCGTCGTGCGGACGCGTTACCGGGTGTTGGCGCCGTCGCGCTGAGCGGCCCCGCCGACGCGAGGTCGACGGGGCCTTCGAGGTTCGGCTCAGCGGAAGTGTCCCCGCACCGTCACCCTCTTGTTCGAGATGCTGACGATCGTCCCCGGCGCCTGCCCGGACAGGTCCATCGTGGAGGCCCAGACGGTGCCGTTGGGCGCCGTTGCGACGCTCAGCGAACCGGCCAGCGGCGCGAAGGTCGAGACCTTGTCGTGGTTGATCACCGCAACGCCTGGCCCGAACAACTGCGCGACGTAGATCTTCGATCCAGATACCGCCACCCCGGTGGCGCCGGACAGCCCGGAGGCCACCATGGTCGCCTTGCCGTTGCTGGGGTTGATCCTCCAGACCGCGCCAAGCGAGGCAGACTCCCCCGGGAAGCCGGGCAGCGTGCTGACGTAGATCTCGCCGCCGCGACCCACCGCGACACCCGTCGGGACGGCCTCCGCGTAGAAGGTGTCGCCGATCGCACAGTCGCCGATCCCGAGCGCCCCGACCGACTCAGCGGTCAGCGTGACGGGCACGGGTGGCAGCACCGCGAGCGTGCGGATGGCTCCCCGGTCGGTGACGCGGAAGAGCGCGTTCGCGCCCGCGTCGGCGACCAGCCAGTCGCCCCGCCAGGAGGCGACGCCGTAGACGTGGGAGTCGATCCGCCCTGGGGCGTTGAATCCTGCCGCGCAGGAGTTCGGGTCGGTGATGCCGTAGGTGAGGACCCCGTCGGGGTTGTGCCTGGTTTCGTAGGCGTGGACGTCGGCGTAGACCGTCCTGCCCTGTGGCGACCGGATGTTCAGGCCGCTCGCGCTGATGATCGGTGGCTCGCTGTCATCCTCGATCGAGGACCCGTACGCCATCCAGGCGCCGCGGGTCGCCAGCCCGGCCAATCCAGGGATTCCTGTCAGCAAGGGCTTGATGCTGCCGTTCGACTGCAACTGGCCGATGATGCCCGGGCCGCCGTCGGCGACGAGGACCCGGCTCCCGTCGACCGCAAGGCTGAAGGGTGCTCCGACCTGGCTCGACCACACCTTGGTGACTGGATCTCGAGGCGACGCCGAGGCTGGCACCGGCGCCCCTACGATCAGCGCGGCCGCGGCCCCGGCCGCGAACAGCGCACGAATTCTGCGCATTTCTGCTCCGTTCTGCCTGACTTCCTTGCCAGGCCCAACTCGGCCCGCGGATCCTCGAAAGGAGGGTCCGAACGCGGGCGAGTCGCCCCCAATGACGGCTCCGGCACATAGTCTCTCCGGGCGCTCCCCTGCGCAAGAGTTTCGCGTCAGAAATCTGCGCGCCGCGCCGCCGGGTCGCACCGCCGTGGGCAGGCTCAGAAACCTCGGGTGACGGCGATTACGTAGGCGTCATGGTCGGAGAGTCGGCGTCGTCCCTTGTCCGCGACGATCCGCTGCACATCATCGGTGTGCCAGGTCGCGGGGACCGCAACGTGGTCGATCGAGGACGCGCCGTCGAACTGGTGGGCCGAGGTCGACGTCGGCGCCTGGAGGCGCAGCCGCGTGAGCGCCTCGACGATGGCCCCTCGCCCTTCGAGCGAGCCGGCACATTCGGTGCCCGTGAGGGAGTGGTTCCAGTCGCCGCCCCACACGTCGGGGCGCGCCGATTCGACGGCGGCCACCGCGTTGCGGGTACGCTCGGCCGTGTTCTCACCTACCCATCCGGCCTGTCGTCCGCAGGAACGCCACGGCAGCACGCTGCAACACACCCGCAGGCCGTCGATCTCGGTCATGGCGGTCGCATGCTCGGGGTCCGGCAGCGGCACGAGATCTCCCGCGGAACAGATCGCGGCCCACCACCTGCCGCGGGTCATGAGGCCGACCGTGTGGTGCACCCGGAACCCGACCGGATCACAGCCGAACGGCACCTCGGTGAGCAGCAGCAGGTCACATTCCAGGCGTCGCAGGAAGGCGCGGTGGTCGGCTCCCCAACCGCCCGCCAGGTTCCACGTCCCGATGCGCATGCCTCACGATGGCACCTCGCGGTCGCCAGCGCGCAGCTCGACGGTACTTAGCCGATGGACAGGTGGCCACCGGTCACGGTGACGGCCAGGGGCGCCGCGACCCAGTACTCCTGCTGCGCGTGGTCGTGGTCGGTCGGGCTGACCGCGCCGTACAGCGCCAGGCCGTAGGCGCCGTCGCCGAGGGGATCCTTCGGCAGGCCCTCGACGGGGCAGGCCGCCAACGTCAGCTCGACGACGCCGGACCCACTTGCCCCCTCCGTCGCCCCGATCCCGGTGACCAGGCCGACGACGGTGTTCTTGTCGTCCGTGACATAGCCGTGCACCCACTTCAGGCCTGCGGAGTGCTTGCCGTGGGCCGAGTCCAGGTTCACGTCGATCTTGACCCTTGCGGTCATGGCCTCCTCGACAGGCTCAGCGGGGGCGGCAGTCGCGTGAAACGACACGTCGCCCCGCGGCCCTGTGTTGACCGACCCGCACGCCTCGGCGAGATGCTCGAGGCGGCGCTCATCGAGGGGGCCCGCGGGAGGTGGAGAGTCCGCCGACGAGCAGGCGGCAAGGGCCGCGACTGCGGCGAGCGCCAGCACGATTCGTTGCATTGCGACCTCCCGGAAGTGAGCCCCGAGGATAACGCGACGACAGGGCAGCCCCGAACGGATGAGCCTCCCCGAAGCGGGGCAACTCGGCGATCCGGCCCCGCGAGGGCGCGACTTGTGGTGGGCTGGAAGACCACTCACGAATGGAGCACCCATGACCACCGCCAGGGACCTGATGACCTCACCCGCCGAGACGCTCGCCCCCGAGGCGACGCTCGCCGACGCGGCCCGCGCTCTTGCCAGCCACGGAATCGGCTCGATGCCGGTTGCCGACGGCGACACCATCGTCGGTGTCGTCACCGACCGCGACATCGTCGTCAGCGGCATCGCGGCGGGCCTCGACGTCAACTCCGCAACGGTCTCCGAGATCGCGACGACCGATGTCGTCACCGTCGGGGTCGACGACTCGGCCGAGGCGGTGGCAGCGACGCTTGCGGAGCACCAGATCCGGCGCGTTCCCGTTGTCGACGGTGGAGTCCTGGTCGGCGTCATCTCCCAGGCAGACGTCGCCCGCGACCTCGACGCCGCGGACACGGGCGAGGTCGTCAAGGAAATCTCGAAGGACTAGCCCACCGGCCAGTCTGGGCCGTACTCGCTCTAGCCCTCTCGTCCTGTGGCGGGAGCGTGCCGGCGCGTCTGGTCGTCCCCGGGTCTGATGGCGCGGCCCCGCACCGCCACTTTCGGCCAGATTGACCCGAGCCCCTGGTCAGGGCGCGGTTCGCAGTGATCCCTCGCGGCCTAGTGTTTCGCTTCGAGACGAAAGAGGGACCACCATGAAGCGATCCACCAGGCGAGTCGCCGCACTGGCCGTGGCCGTGCTCGCGGCCGGGACCGCGCTGACGGGATGCGGCGCCGAGGGTGGCGGGGCATCCGACATCCGGGCGCGCGTCGAACCGGCGGTGCTCGCCGTCTCCGGCGTCACGGGCGGGACGTGCACCGTCAAGCCAGCGTCGCTGTCGCACCTGATCAACTGCAGCCTCACCAGCGACGCGGCAGACAAGGACGCGCTGCAGGCCGTCCTCACCGACGTCCTGACGACGGTGGTCGCGGAGACCCCCGAAGAGGACTCGGGGACTGCGGTCAAGGTCGTCGTGAAGAACGACACGGACATCGTCACGACCGACGCGCTCGGGCTCTCCAACCCCAGTTACCTCTCCGAACTTCGCGAACTGTCCTGACCATGTCGACGCAACCCCCGTCGCCCACCGGGCCCCCGACCCGCAACGAACTCGCCCACGCCCGCAGTCTGCTCGGCACCTTCCAGCGGGACTACTCGACCAAGGTCGTCGGCCAGCAGAACCTGACGAGGGCCCTGCTGGTGACGCTCCTCAGCCGGGGGCACATCCTGCTCGAGTCGGTGCCCGGGCTCGCCAAGACCCTCGCCGCGTCGACGATGGCGAGCACCGTCCAGGCGTCCTTCTCCCGCATCCAGTGCACGCCCGACCTGCTGCCGAGCGACATCATCGGCACGCAGATCTACGACGCGCAGCATGCCCGGTTCGTCACCAGCCTGGGGCCGGTGCACGCGAACTTCGTGCTGCTCGACGAGATCAACCGCTCCAGCGCCAAGACGCAGTCGGCGATGCTCGAGGCGATGCAGGAGCGTCAGACCACGATCGGCGGCGAGACGCATCGACTGCCCGAACCGTTCCTCGTGCTCGCGACCCAGAACCCCATCGAGGAGGAGGGCACCTACGTCCTCCCACAGGCGCAGATGGACCGCTTCCTGTTGAAGGAGATCGTCGACTACCCGACCCCCATGGAGGAGTTTGAGGTCCTCAACCGGATCGAGTCGGGTGCCCTGGAGCGGCGGCGGATCGACGCGACCCTCACCACCGACGACGTCGCGTTCCTCCAGGGACTCGCCTCCCGGATCTACGTCGACGCGGCCATCAAGCGCTACATCGTCAGCCTGGTCAACGCGACCAGGAACCCCGCTGCGGTGATCGGGCCGGAGCGCGCCGCCTACCTTGAGTTCGGCGCGAGCCCGCGCGGCGCCATCGCGCTGCTGCAGGTCGCCAAGGCGCTCGCCGTCCTGAACGACCGCGACCATGTCGTCCCCGACGACGTGAAGGCGCTGCGGCATGCCGTGCTGCGGCACCGCCTGGTGCTCACGTTCGAGGCGGTCGCCGACCGGGTGCGCCCGGAACTGCTGATCGACTCGCTGTTCGACGCCGTCCCCGCCCCGTAGAACTCCGATGGCCCTCCTCACGAAGGTCAAGACCCGCATGGCGGTGCACGCGCACCGGAAGGTGCGGGGACTGCTCGACGGCGCCTACGCGTCGGTGCAGTTGGGCCGCTCGATGGACTTCTTCGATCTGCGCGAGTACGTCACCGGCGACGACGTGAAGGACATCGACTGGAAGGCGAGCGCGCGGCGCGGCGACCTCCTCGTCAAGCGGTTCGTGGCCGACCGGAAGCACACGATCGCGCTTGCCGTCTCCGCGTCGCGGACCATGGCGGCCATGTGCGACGAGGACGCCACCAAGCGCGAGGTCGCAACCCTTGCCGCGGGCATCCTCGGCTGGCTGGCGATCAGGCACGGCGACTGGGTGACGCTGACCCACGGCAACTCGGAAGGGGTGCAGGGATCCCGCCCATCGTCGCGCGAGGACGCGCTGGAGCGAATGCTGCAGTCGCTCGACGCGTCCTGCGCGCCGGGCTCCCCCGGGCCAGACCTGACGCGGGTGCTTGAGCATGTGGTGCGCACGGTGCGGCGCCGCACGATCCTGGTGGTGATCGCCGACGACGTCGACCTCGACGAGAACCAGCGCCGCCTCCTGAACCGGCTCCGCGCCCAGCACGAGGTGCTATTCCTGACGATCGGCGACCTGGATCCGACCGACCCGGCCTTGGCGGGTCGCCCCCTCGTGGACCAGTCCAGCGGGCAGGGGTGGCCGGGATTCCTGCGCGACAGGGCTTTGCACGAGGAGGTCGCGCGGAGAACTGAGGAGCGGCACGCGCTCCGGGCCAGGCACCTCGATCGGCTGGGGATCGCGCACGGCCACATCGCGACCGAGGCCGATGTCGTCGGGTCGATCTTCGCGCTGCTGGAGCGGCACCGACTGGCGAGGCGCTGAGCCGTGCCCGTGTTCGGGCCGGCGCCCTACGCCGACCACTGGCTGCCGCTGGCGATCGCCGCGGTCGTCCTCGTCTGCTGCCTTCCGCTTCTCGGATGGTGGTTCACGCGACCGAGGCCGCAGCCGGCACCGCTCCTCCCACCTCCGCCCGACGTGGAGCGCGCACGCCGCGAGGCCCTCGCGCTGATCTCTGGCGTCGGTTCCGACCTGGCCTCGGGCGCCATCGATGCCCGCGAGGCGAGCCAGCGGCTCAGCCGCATCGTGCGCGAGTTCCTCGTCGGTCGCGGCCGACCCGACGTCGAGGCGATGACCCTCACCGAACTGCGCGCCGACCCGGCGCTCGCCCCGGTCGCCGACCTGGTCGGGGGCCTGTACCGGCCCGCGTTCGGACCGGACGCCGGGGACCGGGGGGTCGGGGCAGAGTCCTCGGTCGCCGCCGCGGAACGGTTGGTGGCGACATGGCGCTGAAGTTCTGGTGGCTGGGGCTGGTGCTGCTCGTCGTGCTTGTCGTGTTCGCCCTCGCGTGGGCGCTGCGGGGCAGGCCGTCGGCCAGCGTCGGCGCGCTGGTCGCGGGCACCGGGGCGATCCGGTCGACCCTCAGGTTCACCGTCCTGACCCGCCGGTTCCTGGTCGCATCGACGATTCAGGTGGCCTCCGTCGGACTGATCGTGGCGGGGTGTTGGCTCCTCGCGTCAAGGCTGGGCGCGACGAGCGACGCGAACTCCGAGCAGCACAACCGCGACATCATGTTGTGCCTGGACGTCTCGGACTCGATGACGGAGATCGACGCCGACCTGATGCGGGCATTTGCCGACATCGTCTCCGGCCTGGAGGGAGAGCGCGTCGGCCTGACGATCTGGAACTCCTCGGCGATCGCGAAGTTCCCGCTGACCAACGACTACGAGTTCATCCTCGAGGAACTGCGACGCGGCGCCGACCAGGTCGACGACTTCGACTACATGGGCGGCACCAACGCGGGCGAGGGCGGCAGCCTGATCGGTGACGGGGTCGTGTCGTGCCTGCAGCGCTTCGACCACCTGGATCGGGCCCGAACGATGATCCTCGCCTCCGACAACTCGCTCGACGCCCCGCCGATCTACACCGTCGATGAGGCGTTCGCGATGGCCAGGGAGCAGGGGGTCGTGGTGTTCACCCTGCACGGCTACGACACCACCGAGTACGAGCAACTGCGCTCGCTGGCCGCGGGCACCGGCGGCGCCGGCTACCTGCTCGACGACGCGTCGAGCGCCGGGGAGATCATCGGGTCGATCCAGGCGCAGGAGGCGGCCCGGCTTCCCGGCACGCCGCAACTGGTCGTCACCGACCAGTCCGCGATCGGCCTGACGGTGATCGCCGTCGGCCTCGCCGGGTGGATCGTCGTCGGAAGGAGGGCGAGGTCGTGGCGCTGAACCCGTTCTGGCCGACCGCGGCGGTCGCCGTCGCCTTCCTGATCGCCGTCGCGCTGCCCGCCGTCCGTCAGCACCGCTCCTCTGTTGCGCTGTGGCGTCGGCTGGGGATCGGCGTGCTGGTGCTGTTCGCTGCGCTGCGGCCCTCGGTGGCCACGGCGCCGTCGTCGACGGCGGTGCGCGACCTGGACGTGGTGTTCCTCGTCGACCGCAGCCTCTCGATGGTGGCCGAGGACTACGCGGGCTCCGAGCCGCGGCTCGCCGGGGTTCGCGCCGACGCCGCCGAGATCATGAACGGGTACGCGGGGGCCAGGTTCGCGGTGGTCACCTTCGATCACTCCGGTCGCACGGAGACCCCCTTCACGCTCGACACCTCCGCGGTCGCCTCGCTCCTCGAGGTGACCAACCCGCGCCAGATCTACCAGCGCGGCAGTTCGATCGACGCGGGCCTGACGGAGACGGAGAAGCTGCTGAAGAGTTCGGCGAAGCAGCACCCCGAACGCAGCCGGGTGCTGATCTACTTCGGGGACGGGGAGCAGACGGTAGAGACCGCCCCGGGCTCGATGGCTCCGCTGCGCCGCTACCTGTCGGGCGCCCTTGTGCTCGGCTATGGCACAGCCGCGGGCGGGAAGATGCGCCTCGACGACGGCAGCTACCTCGACGGTGGGGAGGCCGTCTCCGTCTACGACGAGTCCACGCTGGCGGCAATGGCCGACCAGTTGGGCGGGTCCTTCGCGCACCGCACATCCCCTGGGCCGGTGCCGACCCCGACGGTGACGGCCACCGTCTCGCTCGTCAACGGCCAACTCGACGCGCGTGACGACTGGACCTGGCTGTTCGCCGTGCTGCTGCTCGGTCCCGTCCTGTGGGAACTGTGGGACTCCCTGACGCTCCGTCGCCAGGCGTCTCAGTGGGCCGCCTCGGCCCCGAAGAAGCGGGGCCGGACATGAGTCGCCGACGCCGCAGGCTCGCCCTCGCGTTCGCCCCGATCGCCCTGGTGCTGCTCGCGTTCGCGTGCAAGGTCGCCCTGATGCTCGGCAACAACGCCTCGGGGCAGGACGCCTACGACCAGTCGCGGTTCCCGGACGCGGCGCAGGCCTTCGGGAGGAACCGCACGCTCGACGTCCTTGAGGACTGGGTCGCGTCCTACAACCGTGGCACCGCCCTGCTCCAGCAGCGCCGCGCGACCGAGGCCCGCGTCGACCTGGAGCGCGCGCTGGAACGCGCACCGGAGGACCGCGACTGCATGGTCCGGATCAATCTGGTGGCCGCGATGGAGGCCCAGGCGGGCGACCTGCTCGCCGCGCAACGGGCGGCGGAGGCGCGAGACCTCTACGGGGAGGCCATGGACGTGCTGGCCGCGGGGTCGTGTGGCCAGGTCGACAGCGGGGACGCCGACCGCGACGAGTCGGAGCGTCAGGCCGCCGAGGAGGCGAAGGAGCGGCTCGAGGAGAAGCAGCAGGAGGCCGACTCGAAGGCGGACCAGCCGGAGCCGCAGGCCACCCCCAGCGGTGAACCGACCGCCAGCGCCGACCCGAGCGACGCGGAGGGAAAGCGCCAGCGGTTGGAGGAGCGCAACCGTGAGGGCCAGCGGGAGAACACCGAGGAGCAGGACTACAACGAGGGCACCTCTGAGGATCCCCCGCCGCGCTCCTGGTGACGTCGCCCGCTAGGACCACAACGCCGTCAGGAGCGCCGGCAGGCGCGCGGCCGTCGCGTCCTGCTCCTCAGGATGCGCGAGCACGAACTCGTCCGTGGCGGCGAGCAACGCGCTGGTCAGCCTCACCATGAGTTGGCGATCCTCGGGACGAACAAGCCCCACCCGCACCGCATCGTCGATCACCACCGGAGTCCAGGCGTCCGCCGTCGGCACCTCGGCCGCGAGCAGGGCGCGATCATCGGGATGGCCCGCGAGGTGGTCTGCAAGCCGCGCGGACACTCCCTCGAACTGCCGCCAGAAGTGGTCGATGTCAGCCGACGGCTCCCAGGCATCCAGCACCACGGCTAGCCGTGCCAGCACGTCGGCCCGCACCGCCCCGTAGAGATCGGCCTTGCCATCGAAGTAGTGATACGCCGAGGTCTTGGAGATCCCCGCCTCGGCGATGATCCGGTTGTAGGACGCTTCGGCAAAGCCGTCACGCGCGAAGTGAATGCGCGCCACGTCGAGAAGCGCGGACCGCATCTCTGGAGCGAGTCGATCGAATCTCGGCAGCGGCATCAGCGAAGCCTCCTCATGATCCTCACCGTCAGGACCCAGTGAACCACCCAGAGCACCAGCGCGACCGCTCCACCGAGCCATCCCACCTCGCCCGGGAGCACCGAGACCAGTTGCGCACCGCACCAGCCATAGCCGAGCAGGCGCCAGGTGCGAACCGTCACGGCACTCGCATGGTCGTCCAGCGCGGCCGCGACGCGCTCGATGATGAAGAAGTCCTCGATGAAGTTGTACGGGATCGCGAACATCCACCACACGGAGGCCGGGCGAGCCATCCCGGTCCGCGTCGCGAGCCGGTGCAGCGTCGCGCAGTAGAGCGCGACGAGCCCGAAGAAGCCGACGACGATCGCCAGGTTCCCAGGGAACGGGACGATCGCGATCTCACCGAGCACCCCCGTGCCCCACTCCGGCGCCCAGAGTGGATACGTGAGAAGTGCCGTGACCACGAGGGTCCCGAGGACTCGCACCACCGTTCGCATGACCCTAGTGTACTACTGGTACACACCATCGGTTAACCCATGGGGTTCGAAACAGTTGGGGCGGTCGGTTCGACGCCGTCATGAGCGTTAGCCGAACTCGCTCCGGGTGATGTCCCAGGGGTCATCCCGCGGGAAGGCCTAGCCAGCGACCATGATGGGCCCATGCTTTTGATGGTGTTCGGCCCACCCGCCGTGGGAAAGATGACGGTCGGTCGCGCCCTTGCCGACACCGGCCGGTTCCGTCTCTTCCACAACCACGCGACGATCGAACCGCTGCTCGAGACGTTTGGCCACGGCAGCGAACCGTTCAACCTGCTCAACGAGGAGTTCCGCCGTCGGGTGCTCGAGGAGGCCGCCCGGCACGGCATCGACCTGGTCTTCAGCATCGTGTGGGCGCTCGAGAGCGAGGAGGACCGGGACATCATGCGGTCCTACGTCGACATCTTCGACGGCGACGTCGCGTTCGTCGAACTCCGCGCCGACCTGGGCACCCGCCTGTCGCGCAACCGCACCGAACTGCGACTGCTGCACAAGCCGTCGAAGCGCGACCTGGAGTGGTCGGACGCGAACGTGCGCGAGATGGAGACCACCTGGGTGATGACCTCGGAGGAGGGCACCGGGGTCGCGACCGACCTGCTGTCGACCCATCCACACCTGGTCCTCGACACGACCGATCTGGCACCGGAGGAATCCGCAGCAAGGATCCTGTCCTGGCTAGGCACGACAACCCCAGCGTAAATCGCGCCGGCGAACATCCGATCCACGACGCGTCCGCACCGCGTACCGTCGGTCCATGGACAGGATCACTGAGCTCGAACGAATGATCGACGCGCTCCGGCGCCAGCGCGAACAGTGCGAGCCGAAGAGCAATCAGAACCCTCGGTACCTCCGCTACTCCAATGCGGTCTCATCGTTGAAGTGGATCATCGAGGACCTCCGAGCCGAGGGCGACGAGTAGCCCACGACCCGGCTCTCTCGCCTCTGCCCCCAATCGCAGAAGACCATCGCCAGGTTCACACTTCGCGGACGAGGTACGCCAGCAGTTCTGGTCGCGCGGCCAGCACCGCGATGCTGTCGCACGGCTGTCCGGCGGCCGTGCCGGCGGTCGCAATCGCGTCAATCTGAGTCCCCGCATCAAGGATCTTCCGAAGCCGCTTCGCGTGGCCCCGGCTGATGTAGGCCGCCACAGAAGCGCCAGGCCCGTCGCTGGTGACGGCAATGGCGTTCGGATCGTGCGGGTTGTCAGGCTCCCGCACGAGCCGAACGCGGGCGCCGGGCGAGAAGTCGCCATCTTTGCAGGCGGTCTGGCGGTAGTACTCCCCGACGCAGTTGTAGGAATAGATCCCCAAACCAAAGAGGCGTCGGTCTGTCGTGCCGACCAGCAGCCCAGTGCCCACCTCCGAAAGGCGCAATCCCTCCTGGTACCGAATGAGCAGGAGAGGAGGAAAGCCCGAGTCGTCAGGGGCAAATCGGTTCGGATCATCACCCGTGACATAGCGCCGCGGCTCCCCATCGGCCATTGTCTCCGACGGCGCATGACGTGGTGGTTGCGGTGGTTGCGGTGTTAGGACCACAGGGTCCTCCCACTGAATGTGAAGCGCAACGGGCTCGCAACTCGCCCTTGACCGTCCGCGGAAAAGCCGCCCCAACCAGCTCATGGCGGCACGCTAACAGTCTGCTTCAAGAGGAGCTTCAGTGGGGTCCGCTCGTCACTGGCCCTAGGGCGTCGGCCCTTCGGCACTTGCACCTGCAGTAGTCCGAAGGGCCCCGGTCAGTCGCGCCAGGCCCGCCAGAGTCGGGCGTACTCGCCGTCCATCTCGAGCAGTTCGCTGTGCGCCCCCAGTTCGACGATCCGTCCGTCCTCCACGACCGCGATCCGGTCGGCGTCGTGGGCCGTGTGCAGGCGGTGGGCGATCGCGATGACCGAGCGACCGTCCAGCAGCGCTGCCATCGAGCCCTCCAGGCTGCGGGCCGAGGTCGGGTCGATCAGCGAGGTCGCCTCGTCCAGCACCAGCGTGTGGGGGTCGGCGATGATGAGCCGGGCCAACGCCACCTGCTGGGCCTGCGCCGGGGTGAGCGCCGTCTTGCCGTGGCCCAACTGTGCGTCGAGTCCGTCGGGAAGCTTCGACACCCATCCCCATGCCCCGACGGTGGCGAGCGCCTGCTGCACCTCGGCGTCGGACGCGCTGGTCTCGCGGGCGAGCACGACGTTGTCGCGGACGGATCCGACGAACACGTGGTGCTCCTGCGTGACGAGCGCCACCTCGGTGCGCAGCCGGTCGAGGGGCAGGTCCATCACGTCGACTCCGCCGACGGTGACCTCGCCGGTGCGCGGACGGTTGACGCCCGCGACGAGGCGACCGAGCGTCGACTTGCCCGAACCCGAAGGCCCGACGACGGCGAGCCGCTCGCCGGGGCGCAGGTCGAGGTCGACGCCATGCAGCACGTCGACACCCTGCCGGTAGCCGAAGCGCAGGTCGCAGCCGGTCAGCTTCACGCCGTCGGGCTGAGTCTCACCGGGTGTGCGGTCGTCGTCGAGTTGTGCGACGCCGATCAGGCGCGCGGTCCCGACGATGCCCAGTTGCAGGTGGTCGAGGACGGCGATGACGCGGTCGAGCGGACCCTGCAACTGCGAGACGTACAGCGCGGCCGTGGTGATCTGCCCGATGGTGACCCAGCCCTGGGAGTGGCCCCAAATGCCGAGCAGGACGACGCCGACGAGGGGAAGCTGGAAGGACGAGTCGACCATCGCGAACAGCATGTTGCGCAGCGTCATCGTGTAGCGCTCCGCCTGTGCCGACACCTCGGTGTCCTCGTCCAACTGCTCGATCCGGCGTCGACCGAGGCCCAGCGCCTCCACCGTCCCGGCGCCCTCCACCGTCTCCGTGGTGGTGGAGTTGATGCGGGAGTACGACGCCGACTCGGTGATGTAGCCGGCCGTCGCGCGCCCCAGGTAGTAGCGGCCGCCGAACACCATGATCAGCGCGGTGCCGAGCATCGGCAGCGTGAGGAGCCACGAGTTCACCACCATGGCCGTGACGGTCGCGCCGATGAGCACCACCGACACGATCAGGTTCGGCAGCGCCCAGCGCGCGGCGGTGGCCATCTTGCTGACGTCGGAGGTGATCCTCGTCAGCAGGTCGCCCGACCCGGACGCCTCCACGTGCCCGAGCGGCAGCCGCAGCACGATGCGCACGACCTCCTCACGGGCGGCGGCGAGCAGGTCGTAGCCGAAGACGGCGGAGGCCCGCCGCGCGCCGAACGTCAGGACGGCCTGCGCCACGATCAGTCCGGTGATGATTCCGGCCATGGTCGTGACGTCGGAGCGTCCGAGTGCGCCCGCCGTCACCTGGTCGACGAGTTGCCCAAGCAGCAGCGGCGCCACGAGGCCGACCCCGGCGGCCGCGAGGTTGAGCACGATCGCCCAGACCAGCGCCGACCTGCGGCTACGCATCAGCGAGCCGAGGAACCCCGCCGCCTGGCCGGAGGTAGCAACCGGGAAGCCCTGCTTCGGGGCGCGGGCGTCCTCGTACACCGTCCTCGCATTCGCGCCGCGAACAGCATGCCGGTGCCTGAGCGACGAGAGCCGACGACGCAGGCCTGCACCCCTCGGCACCTCGAGGCTTGCCGGCACGCGGGGTGGGGGCGGGTCCTCGCGCCAGGTGTCGGCGGAGGTGATGTTCAGTAGTTCTTCGCTCATGGCGAGTCCTCCATCCCGCGCGCGATGACGCTGCGGTAGTCAGGATGATCGTGAAGTTCTTCGTGGGTGCCGCGTGCGACCTCCCGGCCGTCGACGAGCACGGAGATCTCGTCGCACCGGCGCAGCAGCAGCGGCGACGCCGTCACGACGACGGTGGTGCGACCCAGGCGGTGACCTGCGAGTCGCTCCGAGATGCGGGCCTCGGTGTGGGCGTCGACGGCGGACGTCGGTTCCACGAGCACGAGGATCTCGGGGTCGCGCAGCAGCGCCCGGGCGAGAACGACCCGTTGGCGCTGGCCGCCGGAGAGGCCTCGGCCCTTCTCGTCGATCCGGCCCTGCCACCCGTCGGGCAGCGAGGCGTAGATGTCCTCGGCGGACGCTACCCGCAACGCCTCCTCGGCCTGCTGTCGGCTGTGGGTTCCCCACGGATCGACGGCGGTCTGCAGGGTTCCCGCGAACAGCATCGCTCCGGTGTGTGACACCACGACACGCTCCCGGAGGTCGGCGACCTCAAGCCGCGAGTAGTCGACGCCGTCGGCGCTCACGCCCCACGGCTTGGCCGCCGCCTCCGCGTCCTCACTGGCTCGACGTCGACGCTCGGCCATCCGTTCCCGCCGCGCGCGTCGCTTCGCCCGGGCCGACAGATCGTCGTCGTCGTCGGCGTCCTCGGGGGTTCCCTCGGGCAGGTAGCGCCCGAGCCGGTCGGCAAGGGCCGCCGACGCGTCGGGGTCTGAGGAGACGACGCCGAGCATCCGCCCGGGCATGACCGTGACGCCGGAGGCCCCGTCGATCAGAACCGGACGGTCGCCGAGGCTCTCCTGGCCTGGCGCCCACGGCACGTCGGCGCTGAGCAGCGCGATCGTCTTGCTCGCCGCGACAAGGCCCTGCACCCACTTCTGGGCGAAGTCGAAGAAGGTCTGCATCGGCGAGATCAGGAACACGGCGTAGCCGAAGAAGCTGATCAGCTCTCCGACCGACAGGGTGCCGTCGAGCAGTCGCATCGAGCCCAGGTAGACGAGCGCGACGAGCAGGAGGCCCGACAGCAGGATGCTGATGGCCTCGACGAGGGCCTGCCAGGTGCCGAGCCGGACCCCGAGGCGTCGCACCTTCTGCGACTGGCGCTCATAGTTCGCGGCGAAGGTCCGCTCGCCGCCGACCCCGCGCAGGATGCGCAGACCGGTGGCGATGTCGGTCGCGAGCGACGTCAGCGACGACGACTCGGTGCGTTCCGCCGCCTGGGCCCGCGTCAGCGGCCGCAGCACCGGTGTCGACGCCCCGACAAGCAACGGAACGGCGACGAGCACCAGCAGGCCGAGCGTGGGCGAGGTCGTCAGCATGAGCACCGATGCGAGCAGGAAGCTGATCGCCGCGGCGATTGCATGCCCGAACGCGTCGACGGTCGCGCCGAACTGGTCGCTGTCCGATGACGAGACGCTGAGCACCTCACCGGTCGGGACGCGACGGTTCAGGACGTGCCCGAGATGGACCGACTGCCGGGTGACGCGACGCTGGATCCCGTAGATGCCGAGCAGCCACATGCGCACCGCGAACGTGTGGAAGGCGATGCCGCCGACCACCCCGATGAGGATCACGCCGAGCAGCGCCGCCACCCAGCCGAGGGCGTCGACGACGCCATGCTCGATCCCCGTGTCGATGGCCCGGCCGAGCAGCCACGGCGTGACGGCGGCCGGGATCAGCCAGGTCGCCGCCGAGGCCGTCATGGCAGGCACGACCCAGCCGTAGGAGCGGATCAGCCAGAACAGGAACCGGCTCGGCGACCGTGTGTCTGGGCGTGAGTCGACAGGGATGGCAGGCGGGAAGTCGTAGCGCCCGCGCTGGGTGGTGAACATGAGGTGAGTCCTATGTGGACGGCGTCGTCAACGACGCGAAGATCTGGAGGGTGGGGGGACGCTCAGGGCGTCGGGTGCGCTGGTCCGGTCAGGCGGTAAAAACGCGCGGCCGACCGAGGACAACAGTGGCGACGATGGTCAACATCACTGCACCTCCTCCAGATCGACAACAGCGCTCACACTAAAGGAACTGGCGCGGGCATGTCAACGATCGGTGTGAGCGCCGGCTACGCGGAGCCGAGGCCTCTGAGCCACTCGCGAACTCGCGCAAGCACAGAATTGCTCCGCACCCCGCCCGGGCGGTCAGAAGGCGTGGATGACCCGGGTGGCAGCGACTCCGTCTCCGCCCGATACTGGACCGTCGGCACCGCGATCTCGCCCTCGGCCACCGCCACGATGGTCCAGAAGCAAGGCTCCGGCGCTTCGGAGTCGGGGAGGTTGCACATCCACGTGAGCACTGCCTGCGCCTCAGCGTAGGTGGGGATCAGGCCCTTATCGTTGGTGTGGATCCCTAGCTTCTCCCACACCTCGTCTGCGTAGCGGTGGCAATGCCACGAGTGGACATCCACATAGTGTTCGGCCCCGACGACCTCAAAGCCATGGACAACACGTCCGTCGTCCAAGGCCACTTGCCGACGCAGCAAGTCAAACCAAGGAGAGGACTCAGCGTCCTCGCCGGCCATCAGATCAACCGCGTCTTCGGGTACCAGCGCGACCGTGACGACCCCGGGCATTTCGCCTGCCACGCTGGCCGCGGCACGCACCGCTTCGGCCTCGTCCTGGAACCAGTCGCCCAGCCATGGATCTGGGCGTGGGAGTCGGTCCTGGATGCAATCACTGATCGACCACAGCAGCGGCGGCAGGGTCGCCCCCTGGCATGGGGCAGTCGGTGTCGGCCTGACAAGCACCCAACCCCCGACGATCAATCTCTCCTGCACGTCTCGATTAGACCATGGACATCGAGACAACTCACTGCTCGCCGGTGGTCGAAGTCTTTGGCGCGAGGCGCGCCAGTGCCACCATGTCGAGCCATGCCGCACTCTCTACACTTCCTCACCACAGATCGGCCCTGCACTGGGCCCTCGCAAGATCTACGACGCCAACGCCAGTGCCCGCAGGGCATGAGCCGCTCCAATGGCTTATACACGCGCGCTCAACCTGTTGTCGACGCCTCCGTGCGCAGCCCTAACAATCAGAACTGCGTTGCGACCATTCGTATCGAACCCAGGTCCGCATCCGGTCCAGGAGACGCCAGCCGCCACAGGAATGTCTGAAGGGCAGCAAGTCTCCTCCTCGAAGCCCTCGGCCAACAAGCCGTCGAAGCCGGACTCCACGTCGCCTGGTTCACCCTGGAGAACCTTGGAGTCCTGCCGCGCCGGCATCGGCCGACGACAGCGTGTCCAGAGCGATGGCCCGGGTCCTGCACGCGACCCTGATCACCGTCGACAACATCGTCCTGCTACCTGTGGGGGCTGACGCCGCCGAAAGGCTCTATCGGCTCGTCGACGCCGCCTACGAGAAGCTCGATCGCCATGTCCTCCAACTTGCACCCCGCCGGGTTCAACGAACTCACGCCCAAGACCCTGGCCACCGTCGACCGGCTCCTGCACCGTGCCCACATATGTCAGACAAGTGGCGACAGCGTCCGCCTCACCTAAGCCCTCACCGGCAAGGGGGGTGAACCCCCTGGGCCGAACCCCACTGGCCGCCGGTAGTCACCCTTGGGCAGTTCCCATGCCCCCCACCAGGCTATTTTCGTGGCCGTCACTGGGCAGGATTCATGACAGCCTCCCTCCAGTAACAATGCCCCTTGACACTGGAGCATCCTCAGGTCGTGGAGCCACCGCGCGATCCTCACTAACTGAACCGGCAAACCGCCCGGCGCAGCACGCATCCATTTGGTCATGGGCTTGGTAGCGATGCTGCCGATGTGCAGAACTAGCTGGCCGGGATGCTGAAATTGGGTCAGCCAGATTGCACCCAGCTCGCAGCCACCGCCTGCGAAGCCGGCTCTACAGATCATGAAGACCGATCTGCCAGCATGCCCGTGTCCACTCTTTGCTCGACTGCGATTCGTCCCTCGCGCATCCAGGCGTCATCTTCCGTGTCGCTCAGGCCGAGCACAGCTCTCTCGAGGCCCTTGGCCGCGATCAACACGCGCTTGAGATGTTGAGGCAACATGTGGGGCAAGTTCACCAAGGGCCACCATCGCGCGGCGTAAGTCTCGTCCATGTCAGGGCGCGGCTCCCCTTCCACGAACTCACATCGAAACACGAGCTCGATATGGCGGGCTTGGTCTCCATTGCTGAAGACTAAGAGAGGCCCAGCGAACACCCACGAGAGGGACTGTATCCGGCATGTCACGCCCGACTCCTCTAGCACCTCTCGAGCCGCAGCGTCGTGCGGCTGTTCGCCAGGCTCGACAATCCCGGCTGGCGGGGTCCAGTGTCCACTTCAACGGCTCTTCACAGATGGCGGTGGAGTGAAGGGGTGCGGGTGACCGGCCCGACCCGCTG
>JAQDQK010000017.1 GCA_027658995.1 Propionibacteriaceae bacterium AM104-82 | reverse complement strand
TCGAGCGCGGAGCGGTCGACATCGGTCGAAACCCTCGTGAGGTGTCCAGGGACCCCGGGCCGGGTCCCTGCGCGGGCGCGGGTTGGTTTCGACGCGCGTTGCGGCGCTGCGCGCCTTTGCGCGGCTCAACCCGCGGTCGGCGGGCGTTGCGGCGCTGCGCGCCTTTGCGCGGCTCAACCCACGGTCGGCGGGCGTTGCGGCGCTCCGCGCCTTGGCGCGGCTCAACCAGCGGACCCGAGGCTAGATGCCCTCGCGCTTGGGGATGGTCAGGACGAGGGGCTTGTTGACCTCGGCGAAGAAGTCGTTGCCCTTATCGTCGACCACGATGAACGCGGGGAAGTCTTCCACGTCGATCTTCCAGACGGCCTCCATGCCGAGTTCCTCGTACTCGACGACCTCGACCTTCTTGATGCAGTCCTGCGCGAGGCGGGCGGCGGGGCCGCCGATCGAGCCGAGGTAGAAGCCGCCGTGCGCGTTGCAGGCGTCCGTGACGGCCTGCGAGCGGTTGCCCTTCGCCAGCATCACCATCGAGCCGCCGGCGGCCTGGAACTGGTCGACGTAGGAGTCCATCCGGCCCGCGGTCGTCGGCCCGAAGGAGCCGGACGCCATACCCTCGGGGGTCTTCGCGGGGCCCGCGTAGTAGACGGGGTGGTCCTTCAGGTACTGGGGCATCTCCTCGCCCGCGTCCAGACGCTCCTTGATCTTGGCGTGCGCGATGTCGCGGGCGACGATCAGCGGCCCGGTCAGGGACACCCGGGTCTTGACCGGGAACTTGCTGAGCTCCGCAAGGATCTCGGGCATCGGCTTGGTGAGATCGATCCGCACGACCGCGCCCTTGCCGGTGCCGGTGATGCCGTCGGTCTCCGCGTCCAGGTCGGCGTCGACGGTCTCAGGCATGAAGCGCGCCGGCTCGGTCTCGAGTTGCTCGATGAAGACACCCTCGGGGGTGATCTTGCCGAGGCACTGGCGGTCGGCCGAGCAGCTCACGGCCATCGCGATGGGCAGCGATGCGCCGTGGCGGGGCAGTCGGATGACGCGCACGTCGTGGCAGAAGTACTTGCCGCCGAACTGGGCGCCGATCCCGAGTTTGCGCGTCAGTTCGAGCACCTGCTCCTCGAGTTCGCGGTCGCGGAAGCCGTTGGCCGCCATCGAGCCCTCGCTCGGGAGCGTGTCCAGGTACTTGGCGGAGGCGTACTTTGCGGTCTTGAGGGCGAACTCGGCCGAGGTGCCGCCGATCGTGATGGCCAGGTGGTACGGCGGGCAGGCGGCGGTGCCGAGCGCGCGGATCTTCTCCTCGAGGAACTTCATCATCGAGTCGGGGTTCAGGACGGCCTTGGTCTCCTGGAACAGGTACGACTTGTTCGCCGAGCCGCCACCCTTCGCCATGAACAGGAACTTGTAGGAGTTCTCGTGACCCTCTGCGGTGTCGGCATACAGCTCGATCTGGGCGGGAAGGTTGGAGCCGGTGTTCTTCTCCTCCCAGGTCGTCAAGGGAGCGTTCTGGGAGTAGCGCAGGTTGAGTTTGGTGTAGGCGTCGAACACGCCGAGGCTCAGGGGCCGCTCGTCGGTGCCGTCGGTGAGGACCTGCTGGCCGCGCTTGCCCATGATGATGGCGGTGCCGGTGTCCTGGCACATGGGGAGCACGCCGCCCGCGGCGATGTTGGCGTTCTTCAGCAGGTCGAGCGCGACGAACTTGTCGTTGGGCGAGGCCTCCGGGTCGTCCATGATGTTGCGCAACTGCTGGAGGTGCGCGGGGCGAAGGTAGTGCGCGATGTCGTGCATGGCCGTCTCAGCGAGCAGGGTGAGCGCCTCGGGCGCGACCTTCAGGAAGGTGCGACCCTCGGGCCCGTCGACGACCTCGACACCCTCCGTGGTCAGCAACCGGTAGGGGGTCTCATCCTCCCCGATCGGCAGCATGTCAACATAGCGAAACTCCGGCATCGATCCTCCTCGAGACAACGTGGCAACATCTTCTCAGACGCGCGGATGGGCGTTGGTGCCGGGTGAGGGTCCAAGCGGCAGCGGGCGGAGGCCGAGGCGCTGTCCACCGATTGGACGCACCCCGACGGGTGGTTCTCGGCCCGCCAAGGCACGCCCAGAAGGGCGGTAATCCGGGGCATCCGACATCGCACCTTCGGGTGAATGCGCGGGGGGTCGGCCTACTGCTTCAGTTGAAGGCGGGGGGCCGCGCATGGGGCGCCCGCTCGCGCGAAGGGGTGACGGTGCCAAGGGTGCAGCCCGGGTGTCCGTCTGCGCGGGCGGGCCCTCATGCGTTGAGAAGGAACAGGGTGGGCGTCGAGCGCGGTGAGGCCACCGACCCGCTCGTATCTCGAGAGGCTGAGGTCAGCGGGTCTCGCATTCGCCCCGATGCTCGCGCTCGAGGTTCTGGAACCATCATCGGAGCATCTGTCCTGGGCGTCACCAAGAGGTCGACGCCGCGTTGCCGCGACGATGCATGGCCGAAGGTAAGCATCAGTGACGATGCAGCTCCGCGACCGGTTTCTGGTGGCGGAGCCGCTCTCGTGCCTAACATGAGACGGATCTTCCAGGTGCCCTTTCGGTGTTCACAAGGGATAAGACGCATCGTCTGCAACCATCTGACAGACGTCCGTTGCCGAGACGCCTCATCCACCCCTATGCTCAGCGGCAACATGGGGGGCCGTGCCGTGGTCCCCTCATTCTTGGAGGAGTGGCCGTGGCGCCGACGTTGCATTCTGTTTCTCGACTTCTGACCGCGTGTGTGTTGGTGACAGCCATCGCGGCGCAACCGCTGATCGGTAGGGCCGAGGAAACCACGCCAACGCCACCCGAGCCGTCGGCGTCATCGAGTGCCTCGACGCCACCTTCGGAGGACCCGGCTGCGTCATCGAGCGCCTCCGCTGACCCGTCGTCGAGCGAACAAGACTCCACGAGCAACACCGAAGCCCCGGAAGCAGCCAAGAACGACCGGCCCGAGCCGTCGCCGACACCCGACCTCGCTGCCCGTGAGCTCGCCGCGCCGGCCGATATCATGCCGCTGGCAACCAACCTCTCGACCGATATCCGGGCGACGGCTCGCGTGACGGCACAGCCGCTCGGGACTGGTGGCGTCGTCGGCACGAACTACGCGAACACGGTGGGCGCGAAGTTCCAGCTCTACACCTTCACCTCCGAGGCGGCTGGGCCCCAGGCCCCGGTGACGGACTCGTGGGCGACATGCACGATCACCACCGGCGGCAGTTGCATCATCAACGTGCCCAACACCAACAACGGCGGCGCCAACGCAGGCAAGCGGTTCTGGGTGGTCCAGACCGCCGCAGGTTCGGGTGCGTACTTCTCCGACCAGTTACGCACCGGTAGCTACAACGGCCCGACGAACGTGGCGTACCAGCTCGGCCTGACGCCCGTCATGACGCCCAACTCCACGCTCGACATGCCCCGCGTCGGGAACCAGCCCTCCGCCGACCTTGGCTCGTTCGGGGCCGCCGCCAACTCGCTGAACAACCCGCCACTGATCTCGACCTGCACCGCCGGGCTCAAGATCGCCCTGCTGATGGACGTCTCGGACTCGATCTCGTCCACCCAGCGAACGACGTACCGCAACGCCATCATCGGAGCCGGTGGGCTCTTCGACTCACTGATGAACACCAACTCCTCCATCGCGGTGTTCACCTTCGGCACGGACTCGCCCGCGAATGGCACGAACAACTACCCGGCGCCCTTGGCGCTGACGGCGGGCAACCGGCCCACCTTGGAGAGCCGGATCGACATGTCGACCTCGGGCACGCAGTCGACCAACTGGGACCGCGGCCTCCGCACCGTCGCCGCCGCAGACGCCACGCATGGATACGACCTGGTGTTGATGATCACCGACGGCGCCCCGAATAACATCACGAACTCGAACGGGTCGGGTTCGACGCAGGTCAACGGCTACAACGTGACGCAGCGCTCGCTGGAGGCTGCGATCTACTCGGCCAACGCCATCAAGCAGAACACCAGGCTCGTCGCGGTCGGCGTCGGCAACGGCGTCTCCGGAGATGTCGCCCGCAACCTGCGTGCCATCTCCGGCACTGCAGCCAACAGCGACTACTTCCAGACGGCGACCTGGGAACTCCTCAACACCCAACTCAAGGACATCGCGTCCGCCGCGACCTGCCGGGTGCCGATCTCCATCACCAAGGTCGTCACGGACGTCAACGGGCAGAACCCGACCCCCGACAGCGGATGGACGGTCAGCGCCGTCCCGGGCACCCCGAGCGCAGGCACCGGGACCCTGACCCCCAGCCAGACATCGCAGGTCACTGGCTCGGGAAGCAACGCGCCCGGCAAGGCGACCTGGACGCTCGCCATGACCGCCGAGACGGCAAGCGTCTCGCTCAACGTCGCCGAGAACCCCCAGTCGAAGCCCAACTACGCCTTCGCGTCGGGTGTCTGTGTTGTCAACCATGTCAACGGGACCTCGACGACCCTCAACATGACAGGTCCGAGCCTCAACCTCACCGGGCTGGTCGTCAACGACAACGTGTCCTGCACGTTCACCAACCGGGCGACCCCGGCGTCGCTGCAGGTCGACAAGGAATGGGTGATCAACGGAACCACCTACACCCACGCAGCCGCGGCCTCGGTCCTTTCCCAGTACGGCGCCTCCGCGAGCCCCGTGGTTGCGCCCCTACCCAACGGGCAGAGCGCCGCGTTCGGGTCGACCATCAACGGATACGCCATCGGGACGAGCGTCAACATCAACGAGACCATCGGGCTCGGACAGTGCACGCTCGGGTCGAAGCGCTACACCAACGGCACCTCAAGCGGGACGCTGCCCGCAGCGGGCCTCGACGTCGTGCTGCCCGCAGGGAAGACGACCGTCAAGCTCACCAACACCCTCACCTGTGGCGCCACCCTGCAACTCGTCAAGAAGGTCACTAACGACAACGGCGGCACCGCGACTGGCGACGCCTGGAAGCTCTCCGCGGTCAAGTCGGGCGGAGCCACGAACCTGGTCGACGTCGTCACCGGGACCGCGGCCGCGACGCGACAGGTCGAGCCCGGTAGCTACGCCATCTCCGAGAGCGGTGGCGCCGCCGGATACGACTGGACGGCGCTGACCTGCACGAACCGCGGCGCGGCCATGTCCGGACCTAGCCTCCAGAACAAGTCGGTGACGCTCGCACCCGGCGACCAGGTCGTCTGCACCCTCGTCAACGACGACAAGCCGCTGGAGGACCTGCAGGTCACCAAGAACGTCGCAGGCACCTACAAGCGCTCCTACCTGTGGGACGTCGTGAAGTCCGGACCGACCGAACGAATCTACGCCGACCCGGCCACGGGCAAGGCGACCGCGACCTACAAGGTCACGGTGACGCCGACGGGCTCCGTCGACTCCGGGTGGGCCATGGTCGGCAAGATCACGGTCAAGAACCCCAACGCGTGGCAGGACGTCAAGGCGACCGTCACTGACCAGGTCGACATCGACGGCGGGGCGACCTGCACCGTCGTCAACGGCGTCGACCGGGTGATCCCGAAGGGCGAGAGCGTCGTCTTCGACTACACCTGCACCTTCACGAGCCAGCCGAGGTACACCGGCGTGAACACGGCAACGGTCACCTGGCCGCGTGTCGGAGCGGCCACCCCGACGGGGACCGCGACGGGCACCGCCCCCATCACCGGGGACTCGTGGACCACGTCGCAGGCCAACGCGTCGGTCACCGTCACCGATGACCACCACACGTTCGACCCGGCATGGGTCGTCAACGCCGCGGCCGGTCAGCAGTCCAAGGAGTACAGCGTCGAGTGGCAGGTCACCCAGCCGGGCACCTGCCAGTCGTTCACCAACATCGCGACCATCACCGGGACTGACGGCCTCACCGATTCCGACACCGCCACCGTCGAGGTGTGTCGGGGCGCAGACCTCTCCGTCAGCAAGACCATCTCGGCGTCGCTCGACCGCGGCTACGAGTGGACGGTCACCAAGAGCGCTACCGGGCAGCAGCCTTTCGAGGCCAACGCCACAACCGGTGACGTGACGGTCGACTACGAGGTCGTCAGCACCGCAAGCGCGGGCACCGACTCCAACTGGAAGGCCAACGGCCGGATCACCGTCACCAACCCCAACACCTGGCAGGGCGTCGCGGTCACCCCGACCGATGTCACCGACCTCGGCGGCGGGGCCGCGTGCACCATCACCGGCGTCGTCGGCCCGCTGGGTCAGGTCACCTCGGTGACGCTGCCACACACGGTCCCCGCGTCCGGCACCGCCGTCTTCGTCTACGAGTGCACCTTCACCGGTAAGCCCTCCTACGACGGCACCAACACCGCGACGATCGCCTGGGACAAGGCCGCGGCCCACACCAAGAACGCGACCGCGGCCGGCACCGCGCCGATCGAGGCGGCCGACTGGCTGGTGACGCTCCACAACGAGACCGCCACCCTCAGCGACGCCCACGCGCCCGCGCCGTGGACCGTCGCGCTCGCCGACTCTCCCCACACCGAGAAGTACTCGGTGATCTGGAACGTCGGCACGGCAGGGACCTGCAAGGACTTCGACAACACCGCAGCCCTCACCGGAAGCGACGGCTTCGCCACCTCCGACACCGAGCGCATCAAGGCCTGCCGCGGCAAGGACCTGAGCGCCAGCCTGACGTGGTCCGGGGCACTGGAGCGTTGGCACAGTTGGAGCATCGACAAGGTCGCCCCGGACGGACCGTTCTACACCGACGACGACGGCAACGTCACCGTCGACTACTCCGTCACCGCGGAGCCGAGCGGCTTCGTCGACGAGAAGTGGACGTCGGCGGGAAATCTCACCGTGACCAACCCGAACGACTTCCAGGACGTGGTCGCCACCGTCACCGTCGCCGATGACCTCGGCGGGGGATCGGTGTGCACCGTCGCGGGCCCTGACGCCGACACCGCGGCCGCCGGGATCCAGATCCCGGTCGCCAAGGGCGCATCGGTCACGCGCGGCTACACCTGCGCCTACCCGACCAAGCCTTCATACGTCGGTACCGCCACCGCCACCGTCACCTGGGACAAGGCTGCGGCCGCGACACCCAACGGCAGCGTGACGGCCACCACCCCTGTCGCGGAGGCCGCGTGGGTCATCACGCCGAAGAACGACACCGCCGTGATCACCGACCCGGCCGTGCCCGAGCCGTGGACGGTCAACCTGGCCGACGGCAAGGTCACCAAGGACTACTCCGTCGTCTGGAACGTCGGAACCGCCGGCACCTGCAAGGCGTTCCCGAACAAGGCGACCCTTGTCGCCGACGACGGCTTCACCGTCGACGCCTCGGCGATCATCGAGGCCTGCCGCGGAGCCGACCTGTCGGTCGACAAGAACGTGGTCAACTCCTTCGACCGCTCCTACCTGTGGGACATCACCAAGACACCCAAGGGCGACGGGCCGTTCACCGCGGACCCCGAGACCGGAGAGGTCACCGTCGGCTACGACGTGACCGTCACCCCGACGGGTCACACCGACTCCAACTGGGCGATGAGCGGTGAGGTCACCGTGTCGAACCCGAACGACTGGCAGGACGTTGCGGCCACGGTCACCGATGAGGTGGCGTTGGGCGCGAACGCGTCGTGCTCCGTCACGGGCGTGAAGGACGATGCCGCGGCGGCCGATGCGGATCCGGTCAAGGCCGGGTTCCAGTACGTGGTGCCGCGCTCGTCGAGCGTGGTGTTCACCTACGCGTGCACGTTCACGGATCAGCCTGACTACACGGGCACCAACACGGCGAAGGTCGAGTGGGATGCCTCGGCGGCGCACACTTCCGCGGGTTCGGCGAGCAAGGTTGTCGATGTTGCGGAGTCGGGCTGGTCGCAGCACCCGATCAACGACACCGTCACCATCACCGACTCTGCCCACGACTTCGGGGCCGAGTGGAGCGTCTCCGTCGCCGACGGAGAGCAGACCAGGAGCTACGAGGTGACGTGGACCGTCGAGAAGGCGGGCACGTGCCAGGAGTTCCCCAACACCGCGACCATCTGGGGCGGTGACGTGCCGCTTGGCAGCGACTCCGCCACGGTCGAGGCCTGCCGCCAGGCCGACCTCACCGTCTCCAAGACGGCGGGCGGCTCCTTCGAGCGCGAGTTCCACTGGAACATCGACAAGAGCCTCGCCGAGGGCCAGAGCGAAACGGTCACCGCGGACGCCAACGGAAACGCCAGCATCGACTACGTCGTGACGGCCGACGTCGACGGCTACACCGACAGCAACTGGAACGTCGCCGGGGCGATCGTCGTCACGAACCCGAACGACTTCCGCAGCGTCACGGCAACCGTGGCCGACACGCTCAGCGCGGGCACCGGAAGCTGCACCATCCGTGACGTCGAGGACGCCGATCCGGAGGCCGACGGCTTCCAGGTCGACGTCGCGGCCAGCGACTCGGTGACGCTGTACTACGAGTGCGACCTGTCCGCCCTCGACGAGGCCGACTACGAGACCCTCACGAACCAGGCGACCATCACCTGGGACGGCGGCTCGGCGACCACCGAGGCCATCCCGGTCGAGCTGTGGATGAGCACCCGGAACCAGTCGGTCTCCGTGATGGACGACCTCGGCGACGCCGATGCGGAGCCCGAACTGCTCGGCACCGTCTCGGCCGACGAGGCGCCCGCGACGTTCGAGTACACCCTCGAGTTTGAGGGCATCGACGCCGCGTGTGAGGTCGTCGAGAACACGGCTTGGGTCCAGACCCGGATCATCGCCCGGGCGCCCGCCGCGATGGTGCGCACCGAGTCGTCGGTGCTCGCCTCCGACCAGCAGAGCGTCACGATCTGCCCGCAGGCGCCGATCGAGGTGAGCATCGACGGGGCCGGCAGCTTCGACCGCGAGTACCTGTGGAAGATCGCCAAGAGCGTCGACGCGACCAGCAAGGTCGTCAAGGGTGGCAAGGCGGAGTTCGACTACGTCGTCGACGCCATCCCCGCGGGTTACCGCGACGGCGGCTTCGGGGCGACCGGCACCCTGGTGCTGACCAACCCGAACGAGGCCGACGTCACGGCGACCCTCGCCGACCTGACCGGTCCCGCGGGCATGGAGTGCACGGTCCCGGCCGACGACGCCGACCCGGAGACCCCCGGCCAGCAGGTCGTGGTCCCGGCGGGCGACCAGGCCAGCATCGCCTACTCGTGCACCGGCACCCCGACCAAGGCCGACGACTCCAGCGTCTCGGCCGACGTCACCTACCTCGACCTGACGGGCGGCGAGCACTCGCTCACCGTCAGCGACGCCGTCGCGTTCGAGGTGGCAGGGGAGACGGACAAGGAGGTGACGGTCTTCGACGACCTGACCCAGCCCGATAAGCCGCGCACCGAGTTGGGCAAGGCCACCTGGAACGCAGAGGGCAAGGCGACCTCGTTCAGCTACCGCCTGCAGGTGTGGCTGGCGAAGGGTGACCTGTTCGAGGAGTTCACCAACACCGCCCAGATCGGCGACAAGGGCCCGAAGGCCTCGGTAACCGTGACGGTGACGGACAAGAAGCCGCTGCCGCCGAAGACTGGCGCCGCCGGCTGAGGAGTCTGACCGGTTGACCGCCGACGGCCCAGGGGGAGATCCCCTGGGCCGTTCGCCGTCCCGCCCCCTTCGGTCCCGTCCCGGGGGCGCCGTGCGGTGCGGGTGTGGCGTTGAGCATGTTTGGCTGCTCGTTGCCGCTGGGACCGGCTTTGAACGTTCGAATCTGAAACGAGTTACCGAACATGCTCAAGTTCCCTGCCCGGCCACGGTCAATCAGGGAGGTGACGCCGGGCGAATCACCCCGGTGGGCTGCCGACCCGTGCGACGATGTTGACGTGCTCATCACCAAGGCGACGGCCGACGGCATCCGGGAGGGTCGGATCACGACGCAGTACCGGCGCTGGGACGCGCCCCGGGTGAAGGTCGGCGGGACCCAACTGACCCCGGCGGGGCTGATCCGGTTCACCAGGGTCACGCGCGTGCCCGACCTCGCCAAGGTCAGCGACCGGGCCGCGAAGGCAGCCGGGTTCAAGGACGCCGAGGCACTCAGGAAGATGCTGCGGCCGCGCGACCCCGACGCCCCGCGTCGCGAGCGGTCGGCAAGGGGCGGCGAGCACGTCTACCGGATCCACGTCGAGTGGGCGGGCGAGGATCCGAGGCTGGCCCTTCGTGAGACGGCCCCCGGCGAGGACGACCTGGCCGACCTCGCCAGGCGGCTGGACCGGCTCGACAAGCGCCCAACAGGCGCGTGGACGGTGGACGTCCTGACCTGGATCCGCGACAACCCGCGCGTCGTGTCGAAGGTGCTGGCCGCCGAGCGCGGCGTCGACCTGCTGCCGTTGAAGGTCGACATCCGCAAACTGAAGGCGTTGGGGCTGACGATCAGCCACGACGTCGGCTACGAGTTGTCGCCGCGCGGCGCCGCGTACCTGGAGTGGCGCACCACACAGTGCTGACCCGTCCCCGGCGCAATCGAGGCGCTGGACGACCCACGAGAAGGGCGGGGTCCGTCGCTGGCAGGTGCTTGAGCATGTTTGGTGTCTCGTTTGCGATTCGAACGTTCAACACGGTCGCGCGGGGCAACGAGCAACCAAACATGCTCAACGCCAGACCCGCACCGCACCCCGCCACCTGACGGCGGACATGGCGGCGCGGGCCGGAACCGTGTTCCGACCCGCGCCGCTTTTCCCCCCGGGGCCCCTCATGCGGGGTGACCGCCGCACAACCGGGCGACCCCGATCTTTCAGGCGGTTCAGCCTCCGATCATTCAGGCAGATCGAGCTCGGTCTGCAGGAGCACGAACAGCGTCGTGTGGACCCGGTCACGCAGCCCGTTGGCGATCCCGACCGGATCGTCCTGGTAGGCCTTCTTCAGCTTCTTGATGTTGCCCGTCGGGGTCAGCATGTCGAGCATCAGATCGTTGCCGTGGCGCACCGCGAGCGTCGGGTCCATGAAGTCCCCGAGCACCGCGTCGGTGCTCACCAGGCCCTCGAAGCCCCACTCACCGCGCAGCACGTCGCCGAGCAGTTCGGGGTTGCCGCCAGCCCACTTGTGGCCGATGTGCGAGAAGCTCGACATCGCGCCGCGCGGCGCGGCCTCCTTCACCGTGATCTCGAACGGACGCAGGTACAACTCGCGCATCGCCTGCTCGTTGAGGAACACGTTGATGCTGGAGCGCGCGTTCGTCTCCTGGTCGTTGACCACGAAGTGCTTGATGAAGACGATCACGTTGCGCTCCTCGGCGCCCGCCGTCATGCCCGCCGCGATCCGACCCGACAGCAGCGGATCCTCCGAGTAGTACTCGAAGTTGCGGCCGCCCTGAGCCGTGCGGTGCAGGTTCATGCCCGGCGCGTACCAGCCGTGCACGCCGTACGCGTTGGCCTCCTGGCCGACCGCGTCGCCCATCTGGCGGGCCAGGTCCTCGTTCCAGGTCGCCGAGATGACGGCCTCCGTCGGGTAGGACGCGGCGGTCAGCTTGCCGAACAGGAAGTTGATCCCCGCCGGGCCATCGAGAAGCACCGCGGAAGGCACACCGAGGCGCTCCACGTCCTGCGTCTTGTATGCGCCGCGCTCGAACACGTCCATCAACTCCTCGAGCGTGAACTGGTCGAGGAACTGCTCCCAGCGCGGGTCGTCGTAGGCGGCGTCCCTCAGATCGGCGAGCGCGATGCCGTTGTCCGCCCCGAAGGTGGGCAGGTCTCCCTCGGCCTTCGCGGGACGCTCCTCCATCGCCGCGAGCAGCGCGTCGGAGGCGGTCAGATCGGTGTCGGCGCCGTCGGGGTAGGTGCCCGCCCAGTCGGAGCGCGACAGGTACGTCAGGTCGCCGTCGGCGTAGCCGAACCGGTTCTCCAGCTTGGTGCCCGTCACCTCGTCGGTGTCGTAGACGACGTCCGCGGGGACAGTGTGCGTCAGCACCGTCTCGACGTCGTGCACGTCGTGGCCGACCTTGACTGCGTAGTCGCCCGCCTCAAGCACGTAGGCCTGGCGATCTCCCATGTCATAGGAGGACATGTCGCGGACGGGGAACGTCACGGTCAGCGTCTCGGACTGGCCGGGTGCCAGGTCGGAGGTCTTGGCGAAGCCCGCAAGTTCGATCGCGGACTTCTCGATGCCGCCCTCGGTGTAGGGCGCGGAGAAGTACACCTGCACGACGTCCTTGCCCGCAGCGTCACCGGTGTTGGTGACCTCGACGGGGACGCTCACCTGGTCGCCCGTGACCTTGGCGGCGCCGGGCTTCCAGTCGAAGTCCGTGTAGCTCATGCCGTGCCCGAACGGGAACTGGACGGCGGCCTCGTAGCCCGCCTCGTCGTCGAGGTAGCGCGTCTCGTAGTAGCGGTAGCCGACGTAGATGCCCTCCTCGTAGTTGATCAGCGCCCTGCCCTTGATGTTGTCGTACTTGTAGTCGCCGAAGTTCTCGGCGGCGGGGGCGCTGGTGACGTCGTAGGCGTAGGTGTCGGTGAGGTGTCCGGACGGGTTGACGTCGCCGGCAATGACCTTGCCGAGCGAGACGGCGCCCATCGGGCCGGGCGTGCCGATCCACAGCGACGACACGATCTGCGGGTACTCCTCGAGGAAGCCGAGTTCCATCACGTTCCCGCTGTTGACCACGACGATCACCTTGTCGAAGGTGCCGGTGACCCGGTCGAGCAGCGCCTTGGTGTTGGCGGGCAGCCGCAACTGGTCGGTGGTGAAGTCGGAGGCCTCGACGCCATCGTTGCCGACGACGACAAGGGCGACGTCGGAGTACTCCTTGGCCTGGGCGAGGGCCGCGTCGGTCAGGTAGGTCGCCTCAGGCTCGTCCGGCTCGGGCGCGCTGAGCATGCGCAGCAGGATGGACAGCAGGCCCGAGTCGCTCTTCTTGTCGGGGTCGGCGCCCTGCTCGATCATGAAGTCATACAGCGTCTCGTTGTACGCGACGCCAGCGTCGGTCAGGCCCTGGTAGAGGTTCTTGGAGCTGGACTGGTCGGCACCGCCCGAGCCGCCGCCGCCGTAGCGCAGCCCGAACGACGAGAAGCCGAACACGTTGACGCCCTTGTCGCGCAGCGGGAGCGTCCCGTCGTTGCTGAGCAGGACGATGCCCTCGTCGGAGATCTGCTCTGCCACGACCGCCGCGTTCTCGCGGGCGGCCTTGCCCGCCGCGGTCGACGAGTCGATGGGGGCGTCGAAGAGGCGCGAGAGGTCGCGGACGTAGGGCGTCACGAAGGAGGCGACCAGCGCGACCACCAGCAGGGCTGCGATCCAGCCGGCCGCGCGGCGCGGCCGGTGCCACACCTTGCGGTACATCCGGTCGTGGCGCTTGGCGAGCTTCCTCTCCTCGCCGGTCATGGCCTTCACGTCGGCCTTGCGCTGCTTTGCCGACGCCTTCGCCGCGGCCTTGTCGGAGGCCTTGGCGGCGGCGCGTTCCTCGGGGGTCATCGCGGCGAGGTCCGCGGAGCGCTCCTTGCGGCGCGCCTTCTCGGCCGCCACCTCGGCGACGACCCGGGACTTTGTCTGCTTTCTGGTTTCCATGTGCTTCCTCAGTTGTGGTCGGTGCGACGACGGTCGCGGTTGGCGGCGATGAGGCGACGCAGCCCCTTCACCGGATGGCCGTTGATCGCCGCAAGCAGGGCGTCGAGCATCGGCGGGTTCACCCGACCCCCCGACATCCGCGAGACGCTGCGGAACGGAAGGTCAAGGACGAAGTGGGTGTAGTTGGCCTCGATGGGCTTGTTGGCCCGCATCAGGACCCGGCGGGTCAGGGTGATCGCCCCGACCAGCAGGCGGCCGAGGCCGCGGCGGTCGCCAGCCTGGGCGAGGATGTCGTTGTAGCCGAGGTCGGCGGACCTGTCCCAGTCGGGGTCGGGCAGCGGCCGGCCGAGCAGCGAGCTGAACTCCTCGGACGTGACGGCCTTCACCTCGCCCGAGTGGTAGTTGGGCAGGTCCGCCTCGACGTACGGGAACGCGACGTCGTCGCCGTCCAGGTGCACGGTGGTGCTGAGCCGCGGGTCGCGCGACGACGACCCGACGATGATCTCCCGCTCGCCTCCCTCGGTGACGAACCGGTCGAGGTCGACGTTGAAGTAGTCGAAGGCATGCTCGCGCAGCGCGATCGCCACCCTGCGCGACTCTCCGGGGGCCAGGTCGATCTTGGTGAACCCGGCCAGTTCCTTCGCGGCGCGGAAGCCACCCTCCGCTGCCGCGACGTAGACCTGCACGATCTCCGCCCCCGCGACGTCGCCCGTATTGGTGACGGTCACGGTGGCCGACTCCGGGGTGGCCTCCAGGTCCGAGTAGTCGAACCGCGTGTAGCTGAGGCCGTGGCCGAAGGGGTACTGGACCGGTTTGCCGAGGGTGTCGTAGTAGCGGTAGCCGATGAAGATCGAGTCGCGGTGCTCCGCCGTCGCCTCGCCGCGTGCGTAGTAGGCGGCCGACGCCACGTCGCCGTAACGGATCGGGTAGCTCTCGGCCAGCTTCCCGGAGGGGTTGACGGCGCCGGTCAGCACGTCGACGATCGCCTCGCCGCCACCCTGGCCGCCCAGGTAGCCGTGCACGATGGCGTCGACGTCGTCGGCGAACGGCAGTTCGACGGGTGCCCCGCCGGAGAGCACCACGACGATCCGACGCTCGAGGGCCATCAGCTCGCGCATCAGGTCGAGTTGGTTCTCCGGCAGTCGCAGGTGTCTGCGGTCGAGGCCCTCGGTCTCTGCCGCCTCGCTCAGGCCGAGGAACACCACGACAACGTCGGCGCGCTTCGCGAGCCTGACGGCGCGGGCGAGCCTCTTCGGGGAGGCGGCCCCGAGACGCGCGAAGCCCGGCTCATAGCCGACCACGTCGCGGCGGCGACGCAGTTCGGTCAGCGCCGAGCTCAGCCGGGTCGGGTTGACCAGCGAACTGCCCGCTCCCTGGTAGCGCGGCGCCTCGGCGAAGTCGCCGATCACTGCGAGGCGTTCCCCGTCGAGCGGCAGCGCCCCGTCGTTCTTGAGCAGCACGATGGCGCGCCTTGCGGCGTCGACGGCCCGTGCGTGCGCGGCGTCCTGGGTAAGCGGGGCCCGTCCGTCGGCGGCGATCGCGTCCCGGGTGCCGAACACGACGGAGAGCACCTCGTCGACGCGGCGGTCGAGGGTCTCTTCGTCCAGGCGACCGGAGGTGACGGCGTCGACGACCTCGCGGTCGGTCACCCCGTCGGCCGACGGCATCTCGAGTGAGCCTCCCGCCGCGATGGACGCGACCCGGTCGTTACAGCCGCCCCAGTCGGAGACGACCATGCCGTCGAAGCCCCACCTATCGCGCAGCACCTCGGTGAGGAGGTAGTCGTTCTCGTGCGCGAACGTGCCGTTGACGCGGTTGTAGGAACTCATGATGGTGCGCGGTCGGCCCTGGGTGACGGCCAACCGGAAGCCCTCGAGGAAGATCTCGTGCAGCGCGCGGGTGTCGACGATCTCGTCGACGCTCATCCGATGGGTCTCCTGCGAGTTGACTGCGAAGTGCTTAGGGCAGGCCGCCACGCCACGCCCCTGCACGCCGCGGATGAACGCGGCCGCAAGGGTGCCCGACAGCAGCGGATCCTCCGAGAAGTACTCGAAGTTACGGCCCGCGAGCGGGTTGCGCTTGATGTTGAGGCCGGGGCCGAGCAGCACGCTGACGTCCTCCGCGGCTGCCTCGGCGCCCAGTGCGTCCCCCACCTCCTCGAGGAGGTCGACGTCCCAACTGTTGGCCAGGGTCGCGGCGGTGGGGAAGCAGGTCGCGGGGATCGACTTGTTCAGCCCCAGATGGTCGGCCTTGCCGCCCTGCTTGCGGACCCCGTGCGGCCCGTCGGTCAGCATCATGGACGGGATGCCGAGCCGGTCGAGCGACTCGGTGTTCCAGAAGTTGGCGCCGGAGGTGAGCGCCGCCTTCTCCTCGAGGGTGAGTCGGTCGATGATCGACCGATGGTTGAGCGTGCCTGTCATGCCGCGATCCTCTCCGGGATGGATGGTTCTTCGATGGCGCTGCGCCTGGTCGCCCGGACGGCGACAAGGACGAGCGCGAACGTGATGGTGAAGCCGATGGTGATGTCGCTGACGAAGTGCGCCCCCGCGACGACCCGCGACAGGCCGACGAGCAGGCCCCACGCAGCACCGACCCAGAGCAGCGCGGCGGCGTGCCTGCGCATGGTCGCGCGCAACTGGGCGACCAGCGTCAGAAGCATCAGCGTGGCGGCGTTGGCGGTGTGGCCGGACGGGAAGGACTTGAACTCCTCGCCGTCGGTCCCGGCGGCGATCAGGGCCTCGCGGGCGTCGTTGCCGACCACGAACCAGGACTGGAATGCGACCGGGCCGTGCTCGGCAAGGAAACGCATCCGCGGCCGGTCCCAGACGACCTTGACGACGTTGACGAGGATCATCTCGGCGAGCACGACGGCGAACAGCAGCAACGCGACGCGCACCGCCGCCGCCCGGTCGGCACCCTTCGCCGCCCACACTGCGAACCAGCCCGCTGCCGCGCAGGTCGCAAGGCCGATGGCCACCAGGATGGCCGGGTTCAGGTCGAGATAGCGCGCAGGCATCAGGCTCGCCGCGGTCACGCCGAGCGAGACGAGCGCCGCGCCCGCGACGACCTGGAGGACGCCGATCGGGCGGTGGTCGCGGCGTCGGGCAACGACCAGGAGCACGCCCGCGACCACGAGGGCCAACCAGGCGGGGGACTCGCCGAACCCGGCAAGCGCCGCGCCGAATCCGCTGCCCTCGTCGAAGAGCGCCTTGGAGATGTCGAGGTCCCAGATCGAGCCGACCAGCAGCAGCGTCGCCAGGAGGGACGCGAGCAGGATGGCGGACCTGCGGGGGGCCGTCGAGGTCGATTCTGGGCGTGCTTCGCCCTGCTGAGGAGGCATGGGGAGTCCTTTCCGGGTCGAGCCGTCGTTGGCTCGGTGGTGTCGGTTGGGGAAGGTGGGGTCAGGCGGAAGCGCGCTCGACGATGGTGAACACGGCCCCCGCCGGTGGTTCAGGCTCGGCCGCGAGGCCGAGGCGGTGCAGCACCTCCGAGGCGATCCAGGAGGAGCCGCCGTCGACATCGAAGCCGACGGTCGTCAGGGGAGGGTAGGCCACCGCAGCCGCCGGGATGTCGTCGCAGCCGATCACCGCGATGTCACCGGGGCAGGAGAGGCCGGCCTCGCGGATGCCGAACAGCACCGCGAGCGCGATCTCGTCGTTGTATGCGCACACGGCGGTCACGCCGTCGCGGTGCCAGCCCGCGATGATGTCGGCCGCGCCCACGCCGTCTCGGGCGAACTCGGCGGCGAGCGAGCCGTCAAGGCCGCGTTCGGTGCAGGCCTCCGCGAACTCGGCCCTGCGTGGCAGGACGCCGAAGCTGCCCGAGTCGACGACGTCGGCGAAGGCGAGCCGGGTGTGTCCGCGGTCGGCGAGGGTGGTCACCTGGATGCGGCTCGTGGAGAATTCGCCGTCCTCCTGCGTGAAGCCGATCACCTCGACGCCGGCCTGACGGATCCGGTCGCCCAGTTCGCCCGCGGCGGGGAAGGCGAGGATCGCGGCGCGGGGGTTGAGGGCGGTGATGGCCTCGACGCTCGAGTCGAGCTCGCTGGAGACCTGCAGCACGGTCGTCAGGACGCCGCGCGATGCGAACTCCCTGGACATGGTCGCCACGGCGGCGCTCGTCATCTCGTTGTGGGGGAGGTGCGACATCACCATCACGATGGGGCCGGCGCCTCCGACGAGCGAGCGGGCGGCGATGTTGGGCTGGTAGGCCAGGTCGTGCGCGGCCTGCAGCACGGCAGCCCGGGTCTCCGGGGTGAAGGTGTGGCCCGGCTTGTCGTTGAGGATGTAACTGACGGTGGCGCGGGAGACGCCGGCACGCTTCGCGACGTCCGCGCTGGTGGCGGGTCGGGGGGAGCTCGGGGACTGCGACGCCGATGTTGCCATGACTCGAGAATATGCCATCTAGTTACACGCGTCAATTACGCGTGTAACCATCAGATAACGCCCCTGGTGACACGCCGGTTGAGTCGCTGGTTGAGCCATGTCGAACGCGGAGCGGTCGACATCGGTCGAAACCTGGTGACGTCGACGGGGTCTGTTCCCGGCTCTGCTGGGTCTGTTCCTGTCCCTCGTCAGGGTTGCGTCTGGGTCTGCGCGCACCGCCGAGAGGCTTCGACCGATGAGGTCCGCTGCGCGTCCCTCATGGCTCACCCAGCGGTGTTGGTTGAGCCATGTCGAGCGCGGAGCGGTCGACATCGGTCGAAACCTGGTGACGTTCGCTGGGTCTGTTCCAGCCTCCGTCGGGAGGCGGGGCCGTGTCTGGGTCTGCGTGGATCGTCGAGAGGCTTCGACCGATGAGGTCCGCTCCGCGTCCCTCATGGCTCACCCAGCGGGGCATCGGTCGAAACCTGGTGAGGTTTCGCTGGGTCTGTTCCGGTCCTCCGTCGGGAGGCGGGGCGGTGTCTGGGTCTGCGTGGATCATCGAGAGGCTTCGACCGATGAGGTCCGCTCCGCGTCCCTCATGGCTCACCCAGCGGTGGTCCTCATGGCTCACCCAGCGGTGGTCGACTGACAAGCCCTTGCATTGCGGTGCCGTCGACTTAGACTGAACCTCCCAGCTCCACCCGGGAACGGAGCCCTCTTGTCGTCGCCCTGGTCAGAGGATCGTGACGCGGCCCAGACGCGTCGCCGGATCGAGCGCGCCCGGGAGCATCTCCTCACCGACGATCCCGACGGCGGTCCCCTCGACGACATCCGGTCCCTGGTGCGCGAGTCGTGGCGCCGCTCAATGGCGGGCAGCGTCCGCGCCGAGGGGCTTCCCCCGGTCGACCTGACCGGCGACGAACTCGACGAGTACCTCCGTGGCCATCCGCTCGCCTCGACCCTCGACCTGATCTGCGGCCTGCTGCTCCCGGGCGGTTCGCGCGACTCGGGCATCGTCGTCGCGGTGGGCGACGCGGCCGGGCGACTGCTGTGGGTCGAGGGCGACCGCGAGATCCGCAACCGCACCGGCGACATCGGCTTCGTCGCGGGCGCCAACTGGTCGGAGGCCGCCGTCGGCACCTCGGCGCCCGGCACCGCGATCGAACTGGGCCGCTCCGTCCAGATCCACGGCGCCGAACACTTCAACCTGCGCGTCGCGCCCTGGTCATGCACCGCCGCCCCCGTCCGCGATCCGGAGACCCGGCGCGTCATCGGCGTCATCGACATCACCGGCGGCACCCAGGCGATCACCCCGCAGGCGCAACTCCTCGTCGACGCGACCGCGCGCGCCGTCGAGTCCGAACTCCTGATCTCACGGTTGCGCGCCAGGGAGGCTACCCCGCAGCACCGACCCCAGCGCAGGCGACGCGTCAACCAGGCGACCCTCCAGGTGCTCGGCAGGCAGCGCGCGGCGCTCGAACTGCAGGGCGACGACGGCGCCTCGGTCGTCGAGTTCGGACGGCGCCACGCCGAGATCCTGCTGTTGCTCAGGCTGAACCCGGCCGGCCTGTCCGCCGAGCGGCTCGCCGAACTGGTCTACGGCGAGGGCGCCGACCCCGCGACGCTGCGACCCGAGATCGTCCGGCTCCGCAAGGCGCTACGCCGGGCGACCTCCGACATCGACCTCGCCTCGCGTCCGTACCGCCTGGTCGGCACCATGACCACCGACGCGCACGGCGTCCTCGGCCTGCTCGACAGGGGAGCGCACCGCGTCGCGCTCGCCGCCTACCGCGGCGACGTGCTGCCCGAATCGGACGCCACCGGCGTCACCGAGTTCCGCGACACCGTCCGGGCGACGTTGCGCGAGGCCCTGATGGCCGAGGCGAGCCCCGACGTGCTGCTGGCCTTCGCCGACACCGAGGCGGGCGCCGACGACCGGGAACTGCTGATGCTGATCCTCGAACAACTGCCCGCCAAGTCGCCCAAGCGTGCAGGCGTCCTCGCCCGCGTCGAGAGGCTCGACGCAACCTAGTTGCAACCTTCTCCTGACTAGCGTTGCCACATCGTCGCCGGGGACGACTTGGTCGTCCCCACCGGGAGCGCGACGCACAAGTCAAAGGAGACACCCGCTATGACGTTGACCGAGGAAGCAGTAACCGCTTCGACCACCTACGCCGCGCCGGGGCAGCCGGGCGCAAAGGCACAGTACAAGCCTCGCTACGGTCATTACATCGGCGGCGAGTTCGTCGAGCCGATCAAGGGCGAGTACTTCGAGAACATCACCCCCATCACAGGCAAGCCGTTCACCGAGGTCGGCCGCGGCACCTCCGAGGACATCGACCGCGCCGTCGACGTCGCCTGGAAGGCCTTCGCCGACTGGAAGAAGACCTCGCCCGCCGAGCGCGCGCTGATGCTCAACCGGATCGCCGACCGGATGGAGGAGAACCTCGAGGCGATCGCCGTCGCCGAGACCTGGGAGAACGGCAAGCCCGTCCGCGAGACCCTCGCGGCAGACATCCCGCTCGCCATCGATCACTTCCGCTACTTCGCGGGCGTGCTTCGCGCCCAGGAGGGCAGCCTCAGCCAACTCGACGAGAACACCGTTGCCTACCACTTCCACGAGCCGCTCGGCGTCGTCGGGCAGATCATCCCCTGGAACTTCCCGCTGCTGATGGCCGTGTGGAAGCTCGCCCCCGCGCTTGCCGCGGGCAACTGCGTGGTGCTGAAGCCCGCGGAGCAGACCCCCGCGTCGATCCTGTTCCTGTTCGACCTGATCGGCGACCTGATCCCCGCTGGCGTCGTCAACGTCGTCAACGGCTTCGGCATCGAGGCGGGCGCGCCGCTCGCGCAGAACAAGCGGATCCGCAAGGTGGCCTTCACGGGCGAGACGACCACCGGTCGCCTCATCATGCAGTACGCCTCGCAGAACCTGATCCCCGTCACCCTGGAGTTGGGCGGCAAGTCGCCCAACGTGTTCTTCGAGGACGTCGCCGCCAAGCCGGGCGACGCGTACTACGACAAGGCGCTCGAGGGCTTCACCCTTTTCGCGCTCAACCAGGGCGAGGTATGCACCTGCCCCTCGCGCGCGCTCATCCAGCGTTCGATCTACGACCAGTTCCTCGGCGATGGCCTGGAGCGCGTCGGCAAGATCATCCAGGGCAACCCGCTCGACCTCAACACGATGATCGGCGCGCAGGCCTCCAACGACCAGCTTGAGAAGATCCTTTCCTACATCGACATCGGCAAGCAGGCGGGCGCGAAGCTCCTGACGGGCGGCGAACGCGTCGACCTCGGCGGCGACCTGAGCGGCGGCTACTACATCGCGCCGACGGTGTTCGAGGGCACCAACGACATGCGGATCTTCCAGGAGGAGATCTTCGGGCCGGTGCTCGCGGTGACCAGCTTCACCGACTTCAACGATGCCATCTCGATCGCCAACGACACCCTCTACGGGCTCGGGGCGGGCGTGTGGAGCCGCACCGGCGACATCGCCTACCGGGCGGGTCGCGCCATCGAGGCGGGCCGCGTCTGGACCAACACCTACCACCAGTACCCGGCGCACGCCGCGTTCGGCGGATACAAGCAGTCGGGCATCGGCCGCGAGAACCACCTCAAGATGCTCGAGCACTACCAGCAGACCAAGAACCTGCTGGTCTCCTATGCCGAAGGAGCCATGGGCTTCTTCTGACAGACCGGCTCGGGTGTCCCCCCTTCCCGAGCCAGACCCGGAGGGCGAGGGATCCCGGTTTCCCTCGCCCTCCTCACCTTCTCGTTGAGGAGAGCCATGAGCGAACCGACCCGTGTCGACGTCACCGAGGCGGCGGCGTCCCTGCTGAAGGACCTCACGGCACAGCACGGACCCTTGATGTTCCATCAGTCCGGCGGCTGCTGCGACGGCAGTTCGCCGATGTGTTACCCCGTCGGGATGTTCCTGACGGGTCCATCCGACGTGCTGCTCGACGCCCTGCGCGTCGACGGCCTCGAGCCCATCGAGGTCTACATGTCGGAGTCGCAGTACGACTACTGGAAGTACACGCACCTGACGATCGACGTCGTGCCGGGCCGTGGCGCCGGCTTCAGCGTCGAGGCGCCGACCGGCAACCGGTTCCTGATCAGGTCCCGGATGATGAGCGACGACGAGGTCGCCTTTTTCGGCCTGCTGCCCAAGTTGTGAGGATCGTCTTCGGCGGGTCGACGACAGGCCAGGCGGCGCGCACCGCCGCCTCGGTCTCCTCGCTGTCGCGTCGCGCGTTGATAAGGACCACGCCGGAGGTGACAAGCAGTGCGACCGCCACCGCGAGTGCCCACGACCAGGAGTGCTCCGAGAACGGCACGTGCCCGTAGGCCGCCTCGACGACGGCGGAGAGCCAGAACCACAGGAAGGCGCAGCCCCACATCCCGATCACGGTGCCGAGGCCGCGCAGCGCCGACGGCTGATGCATCAGTTGGTGCAGCGCCTGGTCGCTCGGCCGCAGTTCCCCGATGCCGGGTAGCACGGACTGCTCGCGCACCAGCCGGGTGGTGCCGAGGCTGGAGATCAGCGCGAGCAGCGGCCCGACCGTCAGCAGGACGACAGCCGCCACCGTCGCCACCGTGACGATCCCGAAGACCACTGCGAGCGCGGCCTCGATGGGGCTTGCGTAGAAGCGCGGCTCGCAGAACCGGCACGGCTGCCGCAGCATGACGGCGCCCAGCAGCGACACGAACGCCACGCCGACCGCCCAGAGCCCGGCCATCATCAGCCGGTTGGCCAGGGCGTCGATCCGTGGCCAGCGCCCAGGCAGCGTCTCTGGAGGTTCCTCGTTCCGCGCGGCCAGTTGCGCCTTGATGACGCGAGCCGTCTGCTTCTCGGCGGCGGTCAGGACGGAGAAGTCTCCGTCGGGCACGTAGAACTCGGTGCCCTTCGTGTGAGGCAGGAACCGCACAGCAAGCAGGCCGACAAGCGCGATGACGGCGGAGATGCCGATCAACCCGAGGCTGTAGGGCCGCGTACCGGAGTCGTCCATCGGCAGCATGATCAACCCGATCAGGAGCATGATCCCCCCGAAGAGGAGGGTCGACCATCCGGCGTGCTCGAGGCGCTGTCGGACCTTCTCCCATTCGCCGCGCTGCGCGGCGACGGGCATCGCGTCACCCGGGGTCGCGCAGAAGCGGCGGACGTCGGCGTCGGTCGAGACGCCGCGCAGGATCAGCAGCAACCCGTAGACCGAGGCGAGCGCGATCGCACCGAACATCGGGAGGGGGATCAGCTTGCGGGCGAACCAGTCGAGCTGGCCCCAGCTCGCGGGCAGCACGATGAGCCGCTCGTCGAGCGCGAACCCAAGCGCGAGTGCGGCCACGCCGGTGGCCACCGAGCCGGCGATGACGGTCAGCACGATGTGTTCCGCGACGGTGAGAGCCGCGGTCGTCCTTGAGGCGGGGACGCGGACGAAGCGGGGCCCCTCGCGCAGCATCAGGTCGCGGTCGGCGGACCGCCTGGGCTGGGGGCGTGCCTCGTCGGCCTCGGGCTGCACGGGCTCGAAGGTGAAGTCGATCTGTGGCGGGTCGGGGCGCCGCTCGCGCCGTCGGCGCCTGCCTGGGAATGACACGGCCGCGATCCTAGCGAGACGCCGACGGATCGGAGTCGGCCGCAGCGTCCGTGGCCGTCGCGGCGTCCAGTGTCGTCGCCGCATCCTGACCCGTCGTGTCGTCGGCGATGGTCGCGGGATCCGCGGGCGGAGGGTCGACGACGGGCCAGGTGGCCCGCACCACATGGGCGGTCGCCTCGGACTCGCGCAGCGCCACGCGGAGGATGACCGCCGACGACGTCAGCAACACAAGGCACGCCACCAGCGCCCACAGCCAGGCACGACCGGCGAACGGCGGATGCCCCTCTGCGGCCTCAAGCGAGGCCGAGAGCCAGAACCAACCGAACGCGGCGGCCCACATGCCGAGGATGATGCCGAGGCTCTTCAGGGGCGAGGGCAGCCGCAGCAGTTGTTCGGCCGCGCTGTCGGACGGCCGCAGCGCACCAACGCCGGGAAGGCCGGCCTGCCGACGCACGAGTCGCTCGGTGCCAAGCTGTGAGACCACCTCACCCAGTGGGGCGAGCGTGAGCAGTACCACCGCCGCGATCGTGAAGATCGAGGCGATGAGGAGGCCTGCCCCCAGCAGGGACTCGACCTCCTGGCCGAAGTAGCGCTCGTCGCACCCCTGACACGGCTTGCGGAGGAGCGTGGCGCCCACCAGGATCAGGAGCGCCAGGCCGGTGGCGACCCCACCGAGCCGCCACGCCACGCGCGCCGCGGTGTCGAGCCACGGCCAGCGCCCCGGGAGGGTCTTGGGTGGCTCCGAGGCGCGCGCTGCGAGCTGTGCCTCGATGGTCCGGGCGGTCGCCTCCTCGGCACGCGCGACGGTGGCGAGGTCACCGCCCGGCACGTGGTCCTCAGGGTTTCCGACGGCGATCGGGTGCCGAACGAGCCAGACGCCCACGAACAGCAGGGCTCCCGAGATGGCGGACGCTATGAGCCCGATGCCGAGCATGTCCTCGTCGCCGAGGGCCGTCAGGGTCACGCCGAGGCAGCAGACGAGCAGCACTCCGCCCGTGACGGCCGTCACGTACCCCGTCGTGGTGAGGATGTCGCGGACCGCCTCCCTGCTCTTTCGCTGCTCTTCGATCGGGACGGCGTCTCCGGATGTCGCGCAGAACCGTCTCACGTCCCTGGAGGTCAGCAGGCCTCGCACGACCCGCGCGAGCATCCAGGGGAGCGGAAGGGCCATCCCCGACAGCAGTGCGAAGGGCAGCAGTTTGCGCGCGAAGGAATCGAGTTGGTTCCAGGAGGCGGGCAGCACGATCGCGTCCTCGTCGAGCGCGAGCATCACGCCCAGCCCGGCCAGACCCGTCAGGAGCGAGCCTCCGATCAGGGCGATCAGCACCTGCTCAACCACGAGCGCTGCTGCGGTCGGGCCCGAGGCCGGGACCCGGACGAAGCGCGGCCCGGCGCCAAGCGTCGGGACGTCGCCCCCGTTGGCGGCATCGGCCGCCTGGGTCGGGGAGGTGAAGCCGACGGCCTCGGCATTGGGGGAGCTCTGACCAGCCCGGTCGTAGGTCGGGCCGTGGTCATTCATGGCGGTTACTGTAACCGTGGGTGAGTCCGCGCCCCGGGGCACCGCGACCCCTTGCCGGTTGGCGCGCCCACTCCGGTTAGGCTGATCGGCATGGCTGACGAACTCTCGGAGCGGCAGAAGGCCGCCCGCAAGCGGCACGAGCTCAACGAGGGCGCGGCGCGCGCCGAGGCCGTCAGGGCAAAGGTGCTGATCGACCAGTTCATCCTGGATGCCGACGCCGCTGGGCTCGCCCCGAGGGCGCTCAAGGCGCGCACCCTGGACGGCCACCTCGTCAAGACGGACAAGGTCGGCTGGTACCTGCGGACCAACCACTCGGTCGCGATCGACACCGACGGCAACTACTACACGCTCGTCGTGCCCGGCGGCTGGAAGGAGCGGCTCCGCGGCGTCAAGCTCCAGCCGACGCTCGCCCCGCTGGTGATCGGCAGGGGAGGTCGCGACGGGGAGACCGGTGACCTGAAGGAGTTCCTCGCATGGACCCTCGACGGGACCATCCCCCAGGACTGAGTTGGGCGACCTTGCCGCGCACCCGTGACGCGGGGCGCTCGGCCGGGAACTAAGGGGCATGAGAGACCAACAGGACCACGACTGGCTCGAGGCGCTGTTCGACCTGCACGCCACCTCCGTGCGGGCCTACGCCGTCCGACGGGTTGGTCCCGACTCGGCCGATGACGTCGTGGCGGAGACCTTCGCCGCCGCCTGGCGTCGACGTCGCGACGTCCCGGAGCCGGCGCTGCCGTGGCTGCTGCGCACGGCCCGACACGTGATCCTCCACGAGCGCCGCTCGCTCGCGCGGCGCTTGAACCTGCGCGACGCCGTCGCGCACTCCCTGACCGACACCGCAACCCCAGGGGCAGACCAGTCGAGCCTCGCGCTCGCCGAGAGCGTGCTCGCCCAGTTGCCCGCCCTCGACGCCGAGATCCTCCGGCTCACCGCGTGGGAGGGGCTGACCCCCGCCGAGATCGCAGTGGTCCTCGACCTGCGCGACTCGGCCGCCCGTACCCGATTGATGCGCGCACGGCAGCGCGCGCAGCGGCTCCTCGACGAGCCCGCCGCGCCGCGCCTCGCGCTGGTCGTCCACACCCAAGGAGAACCGTCATGACCCACATCGACACGCTGCTGCGCGCCGCAGACCCGGCCGCGGAGACCCCCGACTTCACCGATGCCGAGCGTCGCGCCATCCTGACCGGCGCGACCGCCGAGCAGAAGATCCCCGAGCGTCGAGGCTGGCGGATCGGGGCCGTCGCGGCGGCCACCCTGCTGGTCGTCGGGATCGGTGCGGGCAGCCTGGGAGGCTCGGGGGCCACCGCCCGCGCCGACGAGGCGCTGTCCAGGGCGGCCATCAACGCGGCCGATCCGGCAACGAGGCCCGGCCAGTACTGGGAGATCACGAGCACGGGCCACACCCGCGCCGGCATCAGCTTCCAGGAGCCGGGGCAACTGGAGGCGGTATCGGTCGATTGCGCCGCCTCGCAGGTGAGGACCGAGTACGTCTCGGTCGACGGGTCGCAGCCCGACTGGTACGTCGACGCAAGCGTGTTCGACACGGGCCCCGGCGTCCCTGAACCCTGCAGGCAACTCGCAGAGATCTCGCCCGAAACCGCGCCATGGACAACCGACCTTTCCTCGAACGAATACCGCTCGGAGTCGTGGCAGGTTCCGAGCCCGGCCTTCCTGGCGTCGTTGCCGAGGGACGTCGACCAACTCAGGGAGCGCCTGTACCGCGACTCCGCGGGGCGAGGTCGCGGCAGCGATGCAGAGGCCTTCGTCTACGTCGCCGACGTGCTGCGCTCGGGCATCGTCCCTGCGGACCTCCGCGCCGCGCTCTTCGAGGTGCTCCGCACCGTCGACGGTGTGACGGTCCTCGACGAGCCGTCGATCGACGGCCGTCAGGTCGTCGTGATCGGGATCGAGGACGCCGTCGAGGTCTCGCAGTTGAGCATCGACCCCGACGGCGGCCAGGTCGTGGGCGAGCGGACGATCGACGCCGACGGCCAGGTCGCCAGCGACTTGCTGATCACCCGAGCCCTGGTCGACGAGATCCCCGCCGAGATCCAGCGAACGGCGGAGCGGAAGACCTGCACGGTCCACGCCGACGGCGCCGTCGAGTGCAGCGTCAAGTGAGGATCGGGCTGAGGTGGGCGTGTCCACGGCTCGTTCCTGAGCTTGTCGAAGGGGCCGAGCACCGCTCCCTGAGCTTGTCGAAGGGTCCGGTTGGCGGACAGTGGTGTGGCGCTAGGGGACCCGGTCGCAGTGGCTGGGCTTGTGGTTTCGGACGTCTCGACAGGCTCGACGAGCGGTGCGACGTTTCGCTGCTGTTCCCTGGGCTTGTTGAAGGGTCCGACACCGTTCCCTGAGCTTGTCGAAGGGTCCGGTTGGTGCACAGTGGTGTGGCGCTAGGGGACCCGGTCGCAGTGGCTGGGCTTGTGGTTTCGGACGTAGGGCTCGATCTCTCCCGCTCTCTCCCCGGTCGGGTCGCAGCCGAGGCGGAGCCGGGTCAACTGGTTGCCGCCCTGCGAGAGGGTGACCGAGACGAGCTGTCCGGAATCCTCGGCGAAGCAACTCGCGACGACCTTGAGGCGCGGCGTCGACGCCGCGAACTCGTAGCTCGGCAGGACGGGTTCGTCCCACCGCACGTAGTGTGTCTCCGCGCCCAACTGCTCGACGCGCCAAGCCAGGAACGTCTCTGCCCGCGACCGTGCCGTCTCGTCCGGCGCCGTCGCGGCCCCGGTCGGCTGGGGCGTGGGTGCCACAGCGGGCGTCGATCCGGGAGGGGAGTCGCTCTCCTGTGGCCGATCACCGGGACCCGGTGCGCACGCGCCGAGCGCCAGGATGCCTGCCGCCGCGAGACCCACGATCGCCCTCATCTGACCTCCACCGAGACGCCGACGTGTCGCAGCCTCGATGCCGCGACCGGTACTGCTACGCAGCGTAGTAGTGCGGTCGCGTCTTCGCCGGAACCGGCGAGCGGTAGGCGCCCGTGAGTCACTCCAGATGGGACAGCTTGTCTGGGTTGCGCACCAGGTAAAGGTCGGCGGCGCGTCCGTCGTCGCCGACCAGGACCCACAGCACCGAGTCGACCGAGCCGTCGCCGCGTCGGAAGAGAAGGGCCGGGCGACCGTTGGCTGGCACGATCTCGACGCTGCCCGCGGGGTCGAGCAGCGAGGCGACGCCGACCAGGAACCGGGCGACCTTCTCCGCCGAGACGACCGGCCTGATCGCCGCGTTGATCTTGCCGCCCCCATCACTGACCAGCGTGGCGTCCTCGGCAAGCAGCGCGACGAGGCCGTCAACGTCGCCCGCCTTCGCCGCCGCGAGGAACGTGCCGACCAGCGTGCCGAGCGCCGCCTCGTCCACCTCCTTGTAGGGGCGCCGCGACTGCACATGCGACCTTGCGCGATGGTTGAGTTGCCGTACCGCCGCGGGGGTGCGGTCGAGCATGGTCGCGATCTCGGGATGAGTGAACCCGAACACGTCGTGCAGCACGAACACCGCCCGCTCGAGGGGGCTGAGGGAACCGAGCACCACCATCAGGGCGATTTCCACCTCGTGGGCGGTGAGCAGGTCGGCATCGGCCCCGTCGACGAGCGGTTCCGGCAGGAACTCGCCGACGTAGCCGACGCGCTCGCGCGCGGCCACCACGTCGAGCGCCTGGTGGGTCGCCATCCGCGCCAGGTAGGCGCGCGGGTTGCGCACCGGCGACTCGACGGCGCACCAGCGCACGTAGACCTGTTGCGCCACGTCCTCGGCGTCGGACCAGGTGCCTGTGATGTCATAGGCGAGGCGCACGACCAGGCCGCGATGGGTCAGGTAGTCGGCGAGCCGGGCGTCGTCGTCAGCCACGGGCCGCCTCCGTCTCACGCCGCGTCGTGGCCCGGGGCCCCCGCGGCGCCGCGAACAGTCGGCTGAGCCACGTCATGCAGCCCCAGGCGTAGCGGCAGATCAGTTCCTTCGTCACGGCTCCCATGCTGCCGGTGATGGCGGTCGTGGGGGAGTCGTCCGCGCGAACGAGTTGGACGAGGCCGTCGCGGCGACCGAGCGAGATGCACCGCGCCGCGAAGCCGACGTCCAGCGCCGCGGGGGTCCTTCCCGCGTCGACGGCACGGATCGCGGAGACCAGGTGCGGCACCATCGCCTGCGCCGCCGCGCACGACATCCGCAGATGCGGCGCGCCGTCCACCACGGCGGCGTCGCCGACTCCCCACACGCGCGAGGTGCCTGGCACCCGCAGCGCGCTGTCGACGCGGAGCCTGCCCACATCGTCGACGGGCAGCCCGCTGGCGGCGGCGAGCGGGGCGACCGTCAGGCCCGAACAGTCGATGGTCAGGTCCGAGTCGGATGGCACCCGGCCTTCCTCGTAGGTCGCGACTCCCAGCCTGCCGAGCGATGCCCGCAGGTGCCGCTCGCCCGCGGGGCTGAGGTTCCTGCCGATCCTCGACCGGTCGACGAGCGAGACGCTCAGGCCGGGGTGTGCCTCTGCGATCTCGGTGGCCGTCTCGATGCCCGTCAGGCCTCCGCCGAGGATCGTGACGCGGCCGCCCTGGGGAAGAGCGCCGAGCGCGCTGCGGGCGGCCTCAGCCCAGGGGAGGCTGCCGATGCCCACGCCGCTGCCGGTCGCCACGACCACGTGGTTGGCGTCGAGGCGCGATCCGTCGGCGAGCGTGACGACGCCGTCGCCGATCCGCTCGACCCGGGCGACGACGACCCGCACGCCCGGGCGCACCATGTCGGTGAGTGGGGTGCGGACCTCCCGGCCGGTCGCGAGGTGCTGGTGCAGCCTGATCCGGTCGACGAAGTCCGGCCGCTCGTTGACGAGGACGACGGTGTGCGTGCGCGCGGCCCGGTTGGCCGCAGCGACGCCCGCGTAGCCGGCGCCGACGATGACGATGGTGGAGCCTTTGGATGCCTTCTTCATGACCATGTGACGATCGGACCGGGCGAAGTGTGACATCGGCCGGGACTTTGGCGCCGTCTGGGACGGCTCGATCCCGCTCCCTGGGTCGTCGAAGGTTCCGTCTATCGAGCAGGCGAGTGCCGAAGGAATCGATCCGTCTGGCCGTGGTGTCGGACGTCTCGACAGGCTCGACGAACGGTGGCCTGGCCGCGCTGTCTGGCCGGTTTCGCGTGGCATGGTGTCGTTCCCTGAGCTTGTCGAAGGGTCCGGGTGGTGCGCCGTGGTGTGCGTTGCGGGGAGTCGATCCGGGTGGTGGCCGCTGTGGTGTCGGACGTCTCGACAGGCTCGACGAACGGTGCCCGGGTCCCGATGTCTGGCACGTTTCGCTTGGCTTGGTGTCGTTCCCTGAGCTTGTCGAAGGGTCCGGTTGGTGTGCGGTGGTGTGTCGTTGAGGAGTCGATCCGAGGGGCTGTCGCTGTGGTATCGGACGTCTCGACAGGCTCGACGGACGTAGCCCTGGTCGCGCCGTCTGGCACGTTTCGCCTGGCTCGGTGTCGTTCCCTGAGCTCGTCGAAGGGTCCGGTTGGTGCGCCGTGGTCTGGCGTTGGGAGAGCCGAGTCGAGTGTTCAGGGTGTCGGACGTCTCGACATGCTCGACGAACGGTCAGTTGGTTCGCCAGCAGTGTGGCGTCGGTGGAGTCGATCCGAGTGGTGGCCGCTGTGGTGTCGGACGTCTCGACAGGCTCGACGAACGTAGCCCTGGTCGCGCCGTCTGGCGCATTTCGCGTGGCTCGGTGTCGTTCCCTGAGCTTGTCGAAGGGGCCGGGTGGTGCGCCGTGGTGTGCGTTGCCGGGAGTCGATCCGAGTGGTGGCCGCTGTGGTGTCGGACGTCTCGACAGGCGCGACGAACGGTGCCCTGGTCGCGCCGTCTGGCACATTCGGCGTGGCTCCACGAACGGTGCGCGGCCGCGCCGTCTGGTGCATTTCGCCTGGCTCGACGAACGGTGCCCGTCAGTGTTCGGTGTGGCCCTTGCCGAGCACGTCGGGGCCGGGAAGGTCGGGGGACGGGCCCGCCTCGACCGGCGCGGCCGTCAGGTCGGCGTTGACGTCGCCCGCAGCATAGGTGGCCGTCAGGCGACGGTACGTGGGGGTCAGGAACGCGAGCGCCGTCAGCACGAGGCCCAGGACGCTGACCAGCACGAACACCAGGGCGATGCCTCGACCCGGCCCCTCGCCGATCAGCCACGACCAGTCGGCGCGACCCTGCGGCGATTTCGCGTACGGGATCAGCCAGAACTCGGCGATCGGGCCGATCAGGAACGCCGACAGCGGCGCCGCGGCGACCTCGATGGCCTGCGCGAAGCCGAAGACGCGACCCTGCTTCTCCAACGGGACGACCCGCTGCAGCAGCGTCTGCTCGGCCGCCTCGATGAACGGCATGATCATCATGTAGGCGAAGATGCCCGCCACCAGCAGCGGAACCCACGAGCGCAGCGTGAACACCCCCGAGATCAGCCACATCGCAAGGCAGGCCAACAGCAGGGCGCGCAGCGGCTTCGAGCCGAGCCCGAACTTCGCGATCAGCCCGCCGCCGACGATGAAGCCGATGCTGGACAGGCCGAACAGGAGGCCCCACGCCTCCACGCTCATCAGTTCGAGGCCGTAGGCGTCGAGCAGCGACATGAACACGCCGCCGAGGAAGTTGTTGAACGTCGAGAAGATGATCAGCCCGATCAGCCCCGGCACCGCGATCACGGCTCCCCACGCCGCCTTGAAGTCGACGGCCTTCGGGGTGCCGTCGGCGTGCACGATCGTCGGCTCGGGGATCCGGATCAGGGCGAGGTGGACGGTCGACGCCGCCATCGCGAGGATCGAGATCAGGACGACGGGGCCAAGGCCGAGTTGCCCGATCGCGAGGCCGGACAGCACGCCCGTGACCAGCATCGTCACGCCGTTGACCGTGCCGACCATGCCGTTGGCGTTGACCCGACGGTCCGACTCGATCAGCATCGTCACGCAGGTCGACAGCGCCAACCCGCGGATCATCGCCAGCAGCGCCCCAGCGAGGATCAGGAGGCTGAACAGCCAGAACCACGGCTTGGAAAGGTCGATCAGTTCGTCCTCGGGCACCATCAGATAGAGCCCGCCCGCCAGCAGGAACAGCACCGTCGTCCCGATCGCGGAGCCCATCATGGCGAGGTGCTTGCGGTACCTGTCGATCAGCGAGCCGAACGGGACGCCGAGCACCGCCATGCCGAGCATGTATGAGCCGCCGAGGAACGCCGTCGTGATCACCGAGCGGGTCTCGAGGTAGGCCCAGAACGTGATGGCGTACCAGAGGAACGCCGTCCCGAGCATGGCCACGGCGGAGTTGCCCAGCACGTGGTAGAAGGCGCGTGTCCTGGCGCGTTGATCGGAAGTCACGGTGAAAGCTAACACGGACAGTCGGACATTTTGATCGGGTGAAACCCCGATCCTCACCCCAGTTCGCCCAGCCGGACGAGATCTGCCCGGCCGGTGTGCGCTCAGGCGTCGTCGACGGAGCGCATGGTCACAGGAGTGCCGAGTTCGATGGTGCGCGACACGGTGCACATCCGGTCGTGCGCCGAGTCGATCGCGCGCTGGATCAGCTTCCTCGCCCGGTCGCCGTCCTCGCCGTCGGGGAAGCGCAGCAGGAAGTCGACCTCGATGTTGTCGAGCCTGTTGCCGTCCGCGTCCTTGACGCGGGTCGCGTGCACGTCGACGTCGAACGACTCGGGCTGCACCCGCCGGGTGGTGATGAGGTCGACATCGACCGCGGAGCAGGCGCCGATCGCGACCATCAGCAGTTCGACCGGGGTGAAGTCGTCCGTCTCGCCGCTGCCGACGCTGATGGTGGTGCCGCGGGAGTTGGTCGCCGCGTAGCTCAACGGCGCGGTGCGGGCGATGCTGACGGTGGTGGGGCGACGGGTCTCTTCGGTCATGGCGGCGAGTCTAGGTTGTACACCCCTGCGGGCGACCCGGAATCGACGGCCCCGTTGGTGATACGGGCGGTGAGGGCGAAATCGTGGGGGATAGCATCGCCCACATGGCCGATTTCTCGATCACCAACACGACCACCCCGACCACCGACGCCGCGCGCCATGCAGCGTTGGCCGACCCGGGGTTCGGTCGCTACTACGTGGACCACCAGGTGGTGATCGACCACATCGACGGTGACGGCTGGCAGGATCCCCGCGTCATCCCGATGTCCGAATGGGCGCTGCACCCCGCCGCCGCGGTGCTGCACTACGGCCAGGAGATCTTCGAGGGGCTCAAGGCCTACCGCCGCGACGACGACTCCATCTGGCTGTTCCGGCCCGACCGCAACGCCGCCCGCTTCGTGCACTCGGCCGAGCGGATGGCGATGGCGACCCTCCCCGAGGACCTGTTCCTCGACTCGGTCCGCCAACTCGTCGAACTCGAGCAGGACTGGGTGCCCGTCAGCGAGAACGAGCAGAGCCTCTACATCCGCCCGTTCATGATCGCCTCCGAGCCCTACCTCGGCGTCCGCGAGGCCAACAACTACCGCTTCGCGGTCATCGCGACGCCCGCAGGTCCGTACTACTCCGAGCCCGTGAAGCTGTGGATCACGCCGAACTACACGCGCGCCGCCCCGGGCGGAACAGGCACCGCCAAGTGCGGAGGCAACTACGCCTCCAGCCTGGTCGCCACCAAGGAGGCGGCCGCCAACGGCTGCGGCCAGGTGCTGTGGACCGACGGCGCCGAGCACAAGTGGGTGGAGGAATGCGGCACGATGAACATCATGTTCGTCACCGCAGACGGCGAACTCGTCACCCCTGCCCTCGGCTCGATCCTGGCGGGCGTGACCCGCGACTCGATCCTCAAGCTCGCCCCCATGCACGACCTCACCCCGGTCGAGCGTCCCATCACGATCGACGAGGTTCTCGACGGCGTCGCATCGGGCCAGATTCCGGAGGTCTTCGCCTGCGGCACCGCCGCGGTCGTCACCCCGATCACCGGCTTCAACTCGCCCGACCGGGGCGTCCAGCAGGTCGGCGATGGGCAGCCTGGTGTCAAGACCCGCGCGATCCGCCAGCACCTGGTCGACATCCAGTACGGCCGCGCCGAGGACCCCTTCGGCTGGACCCAGCGCGTCTGCTGAGGCTCACGGTCTCCAGAGCCCGGCGCCCGGTGGGCGTCGTTCCCTGAGCTTGTCGAAGGGTCCGAAACCACCACTGGGCTTTCGGACGTCTCGACAGGCTCGACGAACGGGTGCGGGTCGTTCTTGGGTTGGTCGGAGGGTCCATGACCACGGCTCGGCTTTCGGACGTCTCGACAGGCTCGACGAACGGGTGTGGGTCGTTCCTGGGCTTGTCGTCTCGTTCCCTGAGCTTGTCGAAGGGTCCTTAGCCACCGCTCGGCTTTCGGACCTCTCGACAAGCTCGAGGAACGGGTGCGGGTCGTTCCCTGAGCTTGTCGAAGGGTCCGAAACCACCGCTGGGCTTTCGGACGTCTCGACAGGCTCGATGAGCGTCAGTGACCCCGACGCAACCATCCGGTGGACCTCCTGATCGATACGGTTGGCGCCGACTTGAAGGAGGCGCCGATGCGTCGTGGACTCAGCGGTCTTCTCGGTTCCCTTGCCGCCGTCACAATGATGGTCGCGTGCACGCCCCAGCCGGCACCGCCCATCGACGTCGCCCAGGAGGTGCTCACCGAGGCGCTCTCAAAGGGCGGTCCCGTCGCGGGATTCGAGGTGGACGTCGACAGCGTCGACCTCATCGCGGGCGATCCGCTCACCACGGCGCCGCTCTACCTGTCCGGGCGCACGCTGCCGCCCGCACGTCCCTACGGGGCAAGCCTGCCCGTGATGCCCGCCTCCGACCTCGATGTCGCGACCGCCGTCGCCCGCGTCACGACGCAGTTCGATCGCTGCGAGAAGAAGTACGAGGCCGCCTCGGTGCACGCCATGTCCGAGACGGCGCTGCTGACCCGCGTCCGGTGCTACGACGAGGGCGCGGCGAACTCGACCCCCGGGACGGCGTTCATCAACGACCACGAACTCACCGCGTTCGAGCCGAGCCCCGCATCGCTGGCCACGCTGCAGGCGGCCTGGAGTGACATGACCGAGGCGGGCATCCTCGACCTCGTCACCGACCTCTCCTACGGCGTCAACGGGTTGCAGATCCAGTACGGCGTCTCCACCACGCCGGGCGCACAGTTCACCTTCGTGCAGACCGAGGAGGGGGCCTGGATCCTCGGCATCCCCAAGACCGGCGCCGCCGCGCCGCTCGGCCTGGACAAGATCTCCGCCGAGCAGGTCTGGCAGGCGCTGGGCAGCCCGTCCGAGGTGCCGCTCCAGGAGGGGCTGCATCTGTGGCGCTACGGCGGTCGGGTCGAGGTGTGGCTCGGCGGCGACCGCTTCCCCGTGCCAGGCAACTGAGCCCGGAGTGGGTGGGGTGGAACGACGGCTCAGCGAACGCTCCGCGGCCCGTCGAGACGATCCGAGCCTCGCACGGCTGCCGGGCGAGGCCGACGGCCGACGCCTCCGAGCCACGAGACGACCGGAACGACCTCGCCGCCACGAGGCCTCCCGTCCGCATCGTCAGGTGAGAACCCCTGGCCTGTGACGATGGGGGATGACACCCTAGGAACACCAGATCCGAGAGGAGCCGCGTCATGACGCAGCCGAACGATCCGTCGAACCCGTTCACACGGCCGGGAGGGCAGGATCCAGGGTCCCCGTCGCCCTACGGCGCGCCTCAGGGACCGGCCGGGTCTCAGCAGTCGGGTCCGGGCCAGGCCGGCCGACCGCCGGGATACGGACAACAGGCCCCCAACCAGGGCTACGGTCAGCCCACCCAGCAGGGCTACGGCCAACCCCAGGGCGGCTACCAACAGGGCCAACAGGGCTACGGCCAGCCCCAGGGCGGCTACCAGCAACCGGGCTACGCGCCGGGCGGGCCGCAGGGCGCCCCCTACGCTGCACCGGCCAAGCCGCCGGGCAAGGCACCGAAGATCCTCACCATCGTCGGCATCGCCCTGATGGGGATCGGTGCGATCCTCGCCGGGCTGTTTGCGTTCCAGTTCACCTCGCTGATCCCCGCAGACGACGAGATCGTCCCCATCAGCGGCACCACGGACGTCACCGTCTCCGGTGGTGAGATGAAGGTCATCTACGCCTCCGACCCGCAGGTTTCGTGCCAGGTGACCAGCCCCGGGCAGGCGAAGCCGAACCTGTTCCTCGGCGCCGAGATGACGTTCACGCACGACGGGACCTCCTACAGTTCCATCGGCAAGATCGGCGGCGACGGCGAACCCGACGGCGCCTACACCTTCGACTGCGACGGCCCCGGCGTGATTGTGGCGCCGCCGCTGGACATCGGCGGGGTGCTCGGCGCCATCGTGCTCGCCTTCGTCGGGTTCGGCCTGCTGGCCGTCGGCCTGATCCTGCTGGTCGTCGGCCTGGTGCTCCGGGCAGGGCAGAAGCGCCCCGCGTAGCCAACCACCAGAAGCGAAGCCGCGCGTGCCATGGCGCTCGCGGCTTTTGCATGTCCAGCCCTTCGGTTGGGCGTCGACCGGGCAGTGGAGGCGTAGCCTCACCCGTGAGGGGTGGCACCGCCAGGGAATAGTTGAATACTCAATCATGTTGTACCCTGGTGAGAGCAACAAGGAGGCAACCATGCAGTTCGGCATCTTCTCGGTCGGAGACGTCACCACCGACCCCACCACCGGTCGCACGCCGACCGAGCACGAGCGCATCAAGGCGACCATCGAGATCGCGCTGAAGGCGGAAGAGGTCGGCCTGGACGTCGTCGCCGTCGGTCAGCACCACAACCCGCCGTTCGTCGCGTCCTCGCCGACCACGACGATGGCCTACATCGGTGCGCAGACCAAGCACATCATTCTTTCCACGGCCACCACGCTGATCACCACCACCGACCCGGTGCGCATCGCCGAGGACTACGCCACCCTGCAGCACCTGCTTGACGGGCGGATGGACCTCACGCTCGGCCGCGGCAACACCGGCCCGGTCTACCCGTGGTTCGGCAAGGACATCCGCGACGGCATCGCCCTTGCGGTGGAGAACTACGCCCTGCTGCACGAGCTGTGGCACGAGGACGTCGTCAACTGGGAGGGCAAGTTCCGCACCCCGCTGCACGGCTTCACCGCCACCCCGCGGCCGCTCGACGGTGTCGCGCCCTTCGTGTGGCACGGCTCGATCCGCTCGCCCGAGATCGCGGAGCAGGCCGCCTACTACGGCGACGGCTTCTTCCACAACAACATCTTCTGGCCCTCGTCCCACACCCGCCGGATGGTCGACCTGTACCGTCGCCGCTTCGAGCACTACGGACACGGCACCTACGAGCAGGCGATCGTCGGACTCGGCGGCCAGGTGTTCATGCGGAAGAACTCGCAGGACGCCGTCAATGAGTTCCGCCCCTACTTCGACAAGGCCCCCGTCTACGGCGGCGGACCCTCGCTCGAGGACTTCACGCGGGAGACCCCGCTGACGGTCGGGTCGCCCCAGCAGGTCATTGAGCGGGTGCTGAGCTTCCGCGACTACGCGGGCGACTACCAGCGCCAGCTCTTCCTGATGGATCACGCAGGCCTGCCCGTCAAGACGGTGCTCGAGCAGCTTGACCTGCTCGGCGAGGAGGTCGTCCCGGTGCTCCGCAAGGAGTTCGCGGCACTTCGCCCCGCCGGCGTGCCCGACGGCCCGACGCACGCGTCGATGGTCGCCGCCGCTGGAGGCCCCGTCCTTCAGAACATGGAGGAGCCGCAGACCGACAAGTGGACCGGCACCCGCGCCGAGGACGACAACCAGCTCTGACCAGCACAGCGGGTCCGCCGCCCGGCGGACCCGCCCACAAGCCAACCGATAGGACAAGCACACATGTCTCGCATCGTCGTGATCTCCGGCGGCCTCGGGTCGCCCTCCAGCACACGCGTGCTGAGCGACGACATCGTCGCCCGGCTGCGTGATGCGCTCGCCCTCAAGGGCGAGGACCTCGACGCGCAGATCGTCGAACTGCGCGAACTCGCGCACCCCATCACCGACGCCATGCTCACCGGCTTCCCGACGGGCGACCTCGCCCGCGTCGTCGAGGACGTGGCAGAGGCCGACGCGCTCGTCGTCGTCAGCCCCACCTTCTCCGCGTCGATCAGCGGGCTCGTGAAGAGCTTCTTCGACATCCTTGAGCCGGGCACTCTGACGGGCAAGCCGGTGCTGCTGGCCGCCACCGGAGGCACGGAGCGCCACTCGCTGATGATCGACTTCGCGATGCGTCCCCTGTTCAGCTACCTGGGAGCCCTCCCGGTGCGCACCGGCGTCTTCGCCGCGACCTCCGACTTCGGCGGGGCGGGAGCCGTCTCGCTCGCGGGCCGCGTCGCACAGGCCACGGACGAGCTGGCCGACGCGATCGTCGGCGCGCCGCGAAAGGCCAAGGACGACGACTTCGTCGACTTCGCGACCCTCCTTCGTCGATGAACTCCGCAGATGAACCTATGCTGGGCGCCGTGATTGCCGACCGCCGCCTGCTCCTCGTCCACGCTCACCCCGACGACGAATCGAGCCAGACCTCCGCAACGATGGCCCGCTACCTCGCCGAGGGGGCTCAGGTGACGCTCGTCACCTGCACGCTCGGCGAGTTGGGCGAGATCCTGGTTCCCGAATGGGCACACTTCACGCCAACCGAACTCGGCCAGCACCGGCTCGGAGAGATCGGCGACGCCATGAACATCATCGGCGTCACCGACCACCTGTTCCTCGGCGGGGCAGGGCGCTACCACGACTCGGGCATGACCACCGACGACAAGGGCAGGGCCGCGGTGCCCGCCGAGATGCCGGACAACGCGTTCTGGAACGCCGACCTGCTCGAGGCCGCCGACCTGCTCGTCGAGGTGATCCGAGACCGCCGCCCCCAGGTGCTGATCACCTACGACCCGCACGGCAACTACGGCCACCCCGACCACATCCAGGCCCACCGGGTCGCGATGTACGCCACCGTGCTCGCCGCGTCCCCGTCGCACCGCCCCGAACTGGGCGCCCCCTGGGAGATCAGCCGCGTGCTGTGGAACTCGCACAACACCGCCATGTGGCGCGAGGCGTACCAGATCGCCAAGGAACGCGGCATCGAACTGTGGCCCGACAACGAGCGGGACCCCGACAGCTTCGGCCCCGACCCGTCCCAGGTGGTCGCCGTCATCGAGACCGGCCCCTACCTCGACATCTGCCGCCGCGCGCTTGCGAACTACCGCAGCCAGGTCGACACCTCGCAGCCGTTCTGGCAGTTCTTCCAGATCGTGCAGGAACTGCCCGGCGCAGGCGAGGCCTACATGCTCGGGTTCGGTCAGCCCTTCCCGGTCAGCGACGGCCCCGCCGCCGACCTCTTCGAGGGGATCGCCTGAGCGCTGCCGCCGCTCGTTAATCGGGGGCGATGTCAGTAGTCAACGTGCATTGTCAGTAGACTTAGCACGCGCGCGAGTGCGCGCCAGCTACTGAAAGAACCGTGCATGAAGACCCGTCGTGTGCAGGCCGCCTGCCTGCTCGCTGCGGGGGCGCTCGTCGCCGCCGCGATCCTGCCTGCCGGGCCGGCCGCCGCGGCCCCCGGTGACACCGGCTCGGTGACGAGCGTCACGACCGTTCCGGGGAAGGCCCAGGGAACCGGAAAGTGGGGCTTCGTCGGCGACATCGAGACGCTCGAAGGCCGGACCTACAACTACGGGTTGGCGTTCAGCCCAACCGACGACTCGCTGTGGGTCACCGACTCCGGCAAGGTCGTGTACAACGCGACGCTGTGCCGGTTGGCCGGCTACCCGCAGACCCCATGCCAGACCGGCACCCCGCGGGTGTTCCGCTACGGCTTGACCGGAGACGAGGCAGGTGCCGGCTCGGAGGCGGCCCTCACCAGCTACGTAGGAGACGGCGGCTACTCGGCCTCCTCCGTCTGGAACAACGGGGACTCGGCGGGCAGGAGCGTCGGCCTCGGGGGCCGTTACGTCGCCTCGCCCGATCGCACCACCTACACCTACCCGGGCCCCATGACGCAGCACGGCCCCCGCGGGATCGCGTTCACCCCCGACGGCAGGGCCTTCGTGGCCGACTCGGAGGCCGTCGCGCCCCTTGCGGCCAAGGTTCCGGGGCCATGAGCATCTTCGGGCCCGACCTGACCCTGGTCGGCGGCGCCGGATACTCCGCCCCCTGGGGCCAGCACCGCGAGCCGGGCGTCGTGCTCTACCACACCGGATCCGCCGTCACCCCTGACGGCCTGATGGTCACCAACTCCGAGATCGCCGACAGGCTCGTCTACTTCAACCAGGACGGCACCCCCGCCAAGGCGATCGACCTCGACCTGCCCGACAAGGTCTACCGCAACCCGTACAGCGTCGCGGTCGACCCCGTCGACGGCTCGCTCTACATCCCGCTCGTCAACTTCCGCGACGAGCCCACCCTCCACCCGTTCCTGGAGAAGCGCGACCCGTCTGGCGCCGTCGTCAAGCAGTTCGCCTTCCCCGACTGGTTCGCGAACCAGGTCGTGATGGGCGCGGCGGTCGAGCCGAGGACCCAGCACGTCTTCGCCTGGGGGCAGAACACCGGCGCACTGATCGAATGGGACAAGGACGGCAACTACCTCGCCACCTATTCCGGCTCCGCCATCCGCGGCGCCACCAACAACACCGTCATCCCGGGCCTGACCACTCCGCGCGGCCTCGCCTTCGACGCCAACGGTCGGATGTACGTCACCGTCGCTGAGGGCACCAGCGGTGCGCGCGTGATGATCCTCGGCAAGACCCCTGAGCCGGTGAACGGGGCCTGCGCCTCCTACTCCGACGACAAGACCTCCGTCACGCTGACCTGGGACTGCCTGACCACCGATCCCGACACCGGGCTCGCGCACTACCAGGGCTCGCCGGTGCTCGATTACGTGGTCGAGGTCGACTCCGGCTCTGGCTGGGCGGTGGCCCCGCACGCGGCAAGCACCGGGAAGTCCCGCACCGTCACCGGCCTCGATCCGGCGCTCACCTACAGCTTCCGGGTCTCAGCCTGGAACGAGGCGGGCAACGGCGACTGGCAGGAGTTCACCGTCAACCCCCTTGATCTTGCCGACGACTCGGCAACGGTCGCGGCGGGGGAGACCACCACCATCGCGGTGCTCGGCAACGACACCGCGCCGGCCGGCTCAACCGTCGCGCTGATCGGAGACGACGGGGCGAGCGTCACCGAACTCGCCCGCCCCGAGGGCACCTACACCGTCGTCGACAACGCGGTCCGCTTCGAGGCCGACGACCAGTTCACCGGAACCCCCGATCCGATCGGCTACCGCGTGGTCAGCGGCGACTGTGCCGAGGACGCCAAGCTCACCGTCACCGTCGTCAAGGCCGGGATCGCGCTGACCAAGACCGCGCACCTGGTCGACGGCAACGGCGACGGGATCGGTCAACCCGGCGAGAGCGTCGACTACACCTTCGAGGTCACCAACACCGGCACCGTCCCCGTCGCCGGCGTCGCGGTCGACGACCCGATGCTGCCCGTCACCTGCCCCGACGGCCCGCTCGCGCCCGAGGCAAAGGTCACCTGCACCGGGTCTCTGACCCTGACCGACGCCAACGTCGCGGCCGCCACCGACGGGAAGATCGTCAACGTCGCCACCGCGACGGCCGACTGGACGTTGGGCGACGAGGAACGCACGGTCGCCTCCGACGAGGCCAGGGCGGAGGTGCAGGTGAAGCCGGCGGTCGTCACCCCGACCCCGACGCCCACCCCGACGGGCACCCAGCCGCCGACCGCCTCGCCGACGCCAAGCGCGTCCCCCTCGCCGACGCCCTCGGCCTCGCCGAGCACCTCGCCGCAGCCGACTCTCTCGCCGACCGCAACGCCCAGGCCCACCGCGACCCCGACCACGCCCACCCCGACGAAGCCGCCCAAGCCAGGGCTGCCGTCGACCGGCAACTGACGAACTGAGCCGCTGCCCCCGATCGCCGATCGGGGGCAGCGCCCGTTTCTGCCGACAGTCCAGCCATCCGTGCACCTGTGGGTCACTAGCGTTGGCCCATGGAGATCAGCGACATCGAGGGCCAGCCCGGCGCGTTCAACGGCTTCGCCACCGTCCGGGTCAGCGGCGTCGAGGACATCGGCCAACTCGTCGCCACCGTCAGGGAGGCCCGAACCGCCGTCCCCGAATACCGGGTCCTGATCACGCTCGACGACATCGACCAGGCCGCCTACACGAGCATGCACGCCTGGGAGGCCGACGAACTCGAGGTCCCCGACGACGAATGGGGCGCGCCGTCCGACGGCGAGGAATGGGACGACGCCGCCGACGCGCGCCACGAACTCGCGCAGGCGATGCGACTCGCCCGGCTGCTCGCCGAGCAGCGCGGCACCACACCTCTCGAGGGCATCGCCGAGCGGCTGTCGACCAACGAGGCCGATGTCGCGGCGCTCGTGAGGGTCAACTCCGAGCCCAACCTGCTCCTCGACCGCGTCTCGCACCTCCTCACGGTCCCGGTCGACGCGGACGACCTCGTGCTGGCTGGCGCCCCGAACGGCTACTTCAGCGGCGACCTCGACGTCTTCGCCAACCATGCGCTGGCCTGGCACCTCCAGCAGCGGCACGGGTACCGACTCTTCGGTGAGGGCGCCTCGTGGCTCGGCTTCGAACGCGACCAGCCGCTCGGTGCCGAGGAGGCCGCCGCGGTGGTCGCCGACCTCGTCTCCGCATACGGGGCACCCGACGCGCCCGGCTGGGACGAGATGCCCAAGGTCATCGAGGGCAAGGATCTGCTGCTGCTCGGCTACACCGAGGACTACGCCGACCTTTAGGGCGTGTCTCCGGTCGCGTTCTGTCTATTCGCTGGAGAGGCCGAGTAACGGCCGCAGTTGGTCGAGGGTCTCGACGGAGTGCTCCGCCTCGTCGTCGACGGGGGCCGCCGCCGACTCGAGCGTCGCGGCGGTCAGTCCGGCCGCCCGCGCCGCCTCCGCGTCGATGGGCCGGTCGCCCACCGCGAGGCAGTCGGCGGGATCCAAGCCGTGCTCCTCAAGCAGCACCCGGTACATCTCCGGGTCGGGCTTGCGCGGGTACCCGTCCGCCGTCGAGATCAGGCCGTCGACGCTCAGCCCGAGCCCGTCGAGCAGGGAGGTCGCCGAGGCGCGATCGCGGTGCGTCACGACCAGGTTCAGGCCGCCCGCCTCCCGCACGTCCGCGAAGAGCGCCGCCGCTCCAGGCATCGCGGGCGCCGGGTCGTGCTCCCAGCGCCGCTTCAGGGCGGCCTCGGCGTCGCGGAACGCCTCCTCGGGGATGCCGAAGCGCCCCGAGAGGGCCGCGATCGCCTCACCTGTGGATCGACGGGTCAGCCGGGCCACGTCCGCGACGTCGATCGCGCCGCCGTGCGCCGTGACGACGCCCGCGAGGGTGGCGTCGAGGGCCGGGTAGGTGTCGACGAGCGTGCCGCCGAGGTCCCAGATCAGGTTGCGGAACATGGCGTCACTGTACGGCGCGTTGTCGCCCTCGGCTGGCAGACTCGGTCCAGGAAGGGAGGAACCGATGCCCCAGTCGACGCCGCTGCCCGTGGGATGGCCGACGCTGCCCGCCGAACTCGAGCGCCTGGCGGTCACCCCCGCCGACACGGACCGCTACCCCTACCTGTCCTCGTCCTACATGCGCGTCGGCGCCCCTGACCTGGTCCTGATGGCCCGCGAGGTTGACGACGTCGCGGCGGCCGTCGGATACGCCGCGGCGCTCAGGGGCTCCGTCGGTCATGTGCCGTTCTCGGTCCGCTCGGGAGGGCACGGCATCTCCGGTTCCTCGACCAACGACGGGGGAGTCGTCCTCGACCTGTCCGGGCTGAATCGCGTCGAGGTGCTCGACGCGGGCCTGGCACGGATCCAGGCGGGCGCCATCTGGGGCGACGTCGCCGCGGAACTGAGCGGCCACGGCCTGGTCATCACCAGCGGCAACATGGGCGACACCGGCGTGGGCGGCCTCGCCACCGCCGGCGGCATCGGCTACTTCGTCCGGGCTCACGGGCTGACGCTCGACCTGATCCGCCGGGCGACCATCGTGACGGCGGACGGGGCGGTCCACGTCGTCGACGCCGAGCGCCGGCCCGACCTGTTCTGGGCGCTGCGCGGCGGATGCACCCAAGCGGGAGTCGTGGTCGACCTCGATCTCGAGGCGCGCAGGATCGGCGAGGACGACGTGGTCGTGATCCACCAGGCGGCCCAGCAGGTCGTCGACGACCTCGCAGGCTACGTCGATGCGTGGGGAGACCTGATGCGCGGCGCCCCGCGCGAGTTCACCAGTTTCCTGATGCTGCAGCGACTTCCCGACGGTCGCCACCTCAGCGTCGCCCGGAACGTGTGGGCCGACACCGACGTCGCCGCGGCCCAGCCCGTCGTGTCCGACTTCGCGCGCCTCGCGCCGCTGGTCCAGCACGACGCGTCGCTGATGCCCTACGCGGGCATCGTCCCCACCCCGCGCAGCCCGAAGGTCGGGCAGCAGCAGATCCAGATGCGCGACGCGCTCGTCGACACCGCCGACCGCGCGCTCGGCGAACGGGTGGGCGAGGTCCTCCGGCACGACGTCGCCGCCCTCGTCGAGTTGCGATCACTCGGGGGAGCGGTCACCGACCAGCCTGCCGCCGCGACCGCGTTCGCGAACCGCCACCAGGAGGCGCTCGTCTCGCTCTGGGCACGGCCGGGCGGCCTCGCCGCGATCGACGACGCCTGGGAACCCGTCGAGGCGATCGCGTCCGGCGTCTACTCGGCCTACACCTCCGACACCCGCGCTCGGCAGGCCGAACTCGCCTGGCCGGGTGGGACGGGAAGCAGGCTGCGGGAGATCTCCGAGCGCGTCGACCCGGCCCTGCTGTTCGACGCGGGCCTCACGCTCCGCGGGTCCCGCTGAGCGGCGGAGGCGGGCGCGACCGGCCCCTGACTAGACTCTCGCCATGAGCCGCGCCTTCCACGCCACCTCAGCGCTGATCGACGACGATCTCGGACTCGCGCTCGCACCCGCGCTCACCCCGGAAGGACTCGTCGAGGACCCCACCTTCTTCAGCGGCTTCGCGGCGCACCCCCTGGTGCTCGCCCGCGGCCTCCTCTCGCTCGCCGACGTCACCGCCACCCGCTACTTCCAGTTCGCGCCCGCCAGCCTGCGCGACCCGGTCCTGACCGCCCACGGCGACAGGCTCCGCGCGGAATGCTTCTCCGCATGCAATGGCGTCTACGCGCGGCTCGACCTGCTGCCCGACGCCTTCGACACCGGGGAAATCGCGCACGGCACCACCAACGTCGACATCAACCTCGCCACCAGGTCGGCGCTCACCAAGGTCGGAAGGGACCAACTCCTCCACCTCGACGTCGGCGCCACCGGCCTCACCGTCTCCACTCCGGAGGCGACGGCGGTCGAACGGCCCGTCGAGATGCCCGCCCGCTGGGTGCGGGCGCTCGGCAACGTGGCGGAACTGCACCGCGACCTGCCGCTGGCCGTCATCCTGAAGGGCCCAGAGGCCAAGGCCTTCGTCGCGGCCCTGCCCGGCGCGACGTCGACCGGCAAGGACGGTTGGGTCACGCCGCAGGGCAGGGTCAGCCCGCGCCGGGTGGCAGGCTCGGTGCGGATCTCCGGCCTCAACCGGCTCAACGCCCTCAAGCGACTCCTGCCGCACGTGAGCGGCCTGTCGATCCACGGCACCGACGACGCGGGTCCGGTGATCGTCACCGCCGACCTGCCGGGCGCCAGGCTGACGCTCGGCCTGACGGAGGAGGCCTGGCGCGGGCACTCCGGCGAGGGTTCGCTCCTGACGGGCCTGTCGGGCGCCGATGTGCTCGACGACGGCGACCTGATCGCCGCGCTGTTGGCCTTCCAGCCTGTCATCGACGTGCCTCGCCTGGCCCGCGAGGCGAACCTGGAGGAGGCCCGCGTCCGAGGCGGCCTCGCCGTCCTCGCCGCGTCGGGCCGGGTCGGCTGGGACGCGCACGACCAGGCCTGGTTCCACCGGGAACTCCCGCACGACCCCGACCGGGTCGACCGGGACAACCCGAGGCTCGTCAAGGCCCGCGCGATGGCCGACGCGGGCCTCGTGGCCCCCGCCCCCGACGGCAGTTGGCGGGTCACCTCAAGAGATACCGTCTACACGGTGCGCCGGTCCTCCAGCGGGCCGACCTGCACCTGCACCTGGTACCTGCGCCACGGGACCGGCCGTGGGCCGTGCGCCCACGCGCTCGCCGTCGACCTCAGCGCAGGCGACCCGCGATGAGGCTGACCGCGGACCAGGCCGCCGCCTACGCCGTCTTCCGCGAACTGGGCTGGGCGGGCGCCGACCGCGCCGACGTCGAGTCGCTGCCGCTCGGCACCCCCGAGCAGCGGGCCGTCGCCAAGCGGGGCCTCGCGAAGGGCGAATGGGGCGAGTACGGCTACCGCGGATGGCAGAGCGCCGTCGACGACAACGACGACCTGCTCGGCTACTTCGCCGTCCGGGTCGGCGTGCCCGCCTCGCGGGCCGTGCAGTTGCTCCCCGTCGCCGACCGGGAACTCGCCATCCGGCTGGTTGCGGAGCGCGGCGAGGACTTCGCGTCGGCCTACTGCCGCGCGCGGGGCCGCCGCTGGGACGCCCTCCCCGCCATCGTCTCGCTGGTCGCCCGGCTGGGCCTTCCGCTGCCTCCGGACCGCGAGTACCTCGACCAGTGGGCCTCCTACGCGGCGATGGTGCTCGACCCGGCCATGCTTCCCGATCCCAACGGCGACCTCCCTCCCCGGCCCGACGTCGAGGCGCGCTTCGCCGAGCACCTCGAAGCCACACTGACGGCGGGGGTGTCGGCCGACGGCCGCTGGGACGACCTGCTGGGCTGGGCGGTCCGGGACGGCCTCGTCCCGCGCGACCGTGGCCTTGAGGCCACCTTCTCCGGGCTCGACGCCGCGACCCGGCAGGTCGACAGGCGGATGTGGCTGCGGGCGCTCGAGGCGCTGGCCGTCACCGACGAGGAACTCCTCACCCGGGCCGACCTTCTCGTCTCCGCCATGTCGCACGGCGAAGGCCCCCTCATCGAACGCTTCGCCCCCGTCCTGATCGCGCGCGCCGACGATGCCGTGCTTGGCGACGTGCTCGCCGTGACGCTCGGCACGACCATCAAGAAGGCCGCGCGCACCGTGCTCCGGGCCGCCGCCGAGCGTTCCCGCCCCTCCGAGGAGGCGATCGACATCGCGGCGGCCCTGCTGCCGCCCCACCTCGCCAGTTCCGACGCCGCGGTCGCGAAGGCGGCGCTGGCGTTGGCCGACGCCTGGGGGATCGGCGCCGCGGATGATGCCGCAGACGACGTCGAGGCGGGTGGCCTGTGGGTGCAGCCGCCCCCGCTGTGGGAGGTGCCCCGTTTCGCCGTCCCGGAACCGACACCGCAGGCGCTGACGGAGGCCGCCGCCCGGTTGCTCCGCAGGCCGCCGTTCGCGGAGGATGTCGAGGCGGACCGCTTCCTCGCCCTCGCCAACGAGGTCGCCCGGCTCGACCCCATCGCGGCGAGCGAGGCGCTGGCGGGCGTCGGCGAGAGCCTGGTGCCCGGCCTCCTGGCGATCGGCGCCTGGCGCTCGGGCACCCCGGTGACCGACGCGAGGAGGCTCGGCATCGACACCCCAGGGGCGCGCCGCGAGGTCGAGGTCGTGGCCCGGCTCGGCGCGCTGCCGGTGCCGCTGTCGACGCCGACGTGGGAGGACCTCCGGATCGACCCGGCCGACCTGCTGGCGAGGCTGCGCCGCTACCGGGACGAAGGGATCGCGCCCGGCCGCGCCGACCTCGCCCTCGCGCTGACCCGCCTCGACGCGTCGCTCGCCACGAAGGCCGTCCGGGACGACCTCCGGGCGACCACGGTGCGGGTCGCGGGCACGCACGAGTCGGCGGGCAGGCTGGCCGCCGACTACCTCGACGCCCCCTTCTGCGAGCCGGGACTGATCCCGGACCGGGAGGACGACGGCTACAAGACGGCCCCGACCAAGGCTCCCGAAGCCATCGAGACGCTCGGGATGCGGCTTCGCTCCGGGCTCGCGGGGCGCTCCGAGTTCACCGGCTATGTGCTGCCGACCTGGGGGGATGCCGCCGCGCTGAACCTCATCAACTGGGGCTCCGCCGCCCTCGGCGTGGAGGCGAGGCAGGCGATGCGAAGGGTCCGCCCGCTCACGCCGGGAATGGCCGTCAACATCATCGGCATCCAGCGGGGCCTCAACCCCGCCGCCGTTGCGGATGCGTCGGCCGCGGTGCGGGAGGCGTGGGATCGGGGCCTGCTGCTCCCCGGCGTCGCCGACGTCGCGCTGCTCGACTGGTCCGTGGTGCCGACGGGCCTCGCGTCGTTCGCCACCGCCTGCGTCGACCTGGCGCGCGACGGGATGCTGGCGATCGTGTGGCCGTTGCTCGACGACCTTCTCGCGGCGTCGCTTCGGCAGCCCAGGCTGCTGGCCGGCTCTGCCGACGTCGTCGAGGCCGTCGCCGCGCTGCTGCCGCACGTGGCGGCCGCCGTCGACGAGGGGGCAGCGCCCGCGGCGGCGCTGGACCTGCCCGGGGTGCGAGGCCTCGCCCAGCGGCCCGGGTCATCGCGCGCCACGAAGCTCGCCCGGGGCGTGGTGGCGGCGCTCCCGACCCCGACGGTGGCGCCCACCCTGGAGGCACTCGTCCAGACGCCGCCGGACACGAAGCCGGTCGTCGAGGTCGCGTCCGAACCCTTCGAACGGCTCTGGGGGGAGCCTCGGGACGCCGCGCCGATTCGCGACGGCGTCGCGTTCGTGCCGAGCCAGGGCGACGGTGCCTGGGACCAGCAACTGATCTGCACGCTGCCCGACGGGACCCGGTTCAGGTGGCGCGGCGCCTCCCACTACGACCTGGCGACCGGCTGGCTGTCGGTCTACTCGATCGTGGGGGAGCGGATCGCCCGTTACCCCGACCTGTGGCTGTGGCTGACGCCGAGGGACGGCGCGCTGTGGGTCGAGCCCATCACGATGGCGGACGGGTTGCCGGTCGCCGACGGCAGGCGCAAGCACAAGGTCGCGGAGGCGACGATCTCGACCGCCGCGGCGCTGATCCAGACCTGCAGCGGGCTCGGGCTCGGGCCGGAATACCGCTACGGGCTCAGCGAGGACTCGGTGTTCACCAGCGGCGTCCTCACCTGGCAGGGCGTCGACGCGGCGGCCCGCTCCCTGCTGGCCAGCGAGGAGTTCAACCCGCGGGGCATCGCGGTGTTCGTCCGGCGGATGCCCACGTCGCTGCAGCGGTTGTGGCCCGTCCTCGCCGAGGCGACCCGCGCCGCCGCCACGGCCGCCAGGCTCCCCGCATGGCTGAACCCGGTCCTCGACTCGCTGGGGCACTTCGCGCCGCACCTGCGCGAGGCCGCCGCGAGGGGCTGGACGCCCCCGGTCGACCGCGCCTGGGACGGCGTCGCTGCCCTGGCCACCCGCAAGGGCTCCACCAAGGCTCTGCAGAAGGCCCGTGACCTTTGGGGCGTGCTGAGCCCCTGAGGCTTGGCGCTGGTTGGGCACCTGCTTGAGCAGCATCCGGGGCTCGTTGGGCGCCGAACGGGATGTGAACGTTGCCATCGGCAACGAGCAACGGCTACTGCTCAACGCCTCAAGCCCCCACCCTCGTCCAGTGCGGCAGATCCGCCGCCATCAGGGCCACTGGGTAGGGCAAATACGCGAATTCGGTTGAACGTTCTAGAATATTTGGTATGTCCGAAGTCATTGCCCTCGACGAATCCTCGTGGTCGACAGCAGAGTGGGCGCTCGGCGCCCATCCGTCGGCCCAGGGGATCACCTTCGCGGTGTACGCCCCCGCGGCGACCCGCGTGCAGCTTGAGATCTTCCCCGAAGAGATCGGTTCGTTCGCCTCCGACGCCTTCCTGCTCGCCAAGGGCGAGGACGGGATCTGGCGCGGCAACCTGCAGGGACTTCAGCTCAACGCCCTCTACGGCTTCCGCGTGTGGGGCCCCAACTGGCCCTTCGTCGAGGAGTGGGAGCCCGGCTCTGAGGCGGGCTTCATCGCCGACCTCGACGCCGACGGCAACCGGTTCAACCCGAACAAGGTCCTCTTCGACCCCTACGCCCGCGAGATCACGCACAACCTGTACACCGACAAGTTGGCGAAGCTCGGCGTCAACGACGGCGTCTTCGGCACTGGCGGCGACGACGTCAACGGCGTTCCCCGGCGCGAGATCGACACGGCCATCTACGCGCCGAAGGGCGTCGTGATCGCCGACTACACGCCCGTCACCCCCAAGCCGAACATCCCGGGCGAGCGCACCGCGATCTACGAGGTCTCCGTCGAGCAGGCCACGGCGCATCCGTCGACCGTGCGGCTCGGGGAACTGCTCGGCGACGAGCCCGGCTTCGGCGCCGTCGGCAACATCCCCGACGAGTACCGCGGCACCTACAAGGGCGCAGGCATGCTCGCCCCCTACCTGAAGGCGCTGGGGCTCACCACCATCGAACTGCTGCCGGTGCACGAGACCAACGCGTCCGAGTCGGGCCGCGACTCGAAGACCAACGCGTGGGGCTACATGACGCTCGACTTCTTCGCGCCCAACCGGCTCTACGCGCACGACCAGAGCTGGGGCGGCCCGACCCGCGAGTTCAAGGAGATGGTCTCCGCCTTCCACGACATCGGCCTCGAGGTCTACCTCGACGTGGTCTACAACCACACCGCCGAGGGCGGCAACTGGGGCGGCGACGTCAACACCACCGGCTTCACCACGCTCGGCGGGTTCGCCACGGCCGACTACTACCAGATGACCGACGCGAAGATCCTGGTCGACGGGGCAACCGGCACCGGCAACCAGCTCAACTACTCGCAGCGCGCGGCCTGCCTGCTGGTCCTGGACTCGCTCCGCTACTGGACCGATGTGATGCAGGTCGACGGTTTCCGCTTCGACCTGGCCACCGTGCTCGGCCGCCTCCCGGGCGACGCCGACCCCGACGACTGGGGCAAGCAGAAGCGCTTCTTCAGCGACCATCCCCTCCTCGTGGCCATCGCGGAGTTCGCGGAGGCCAACGACATCGAGGTCATCGCCGAGGCGTGGGACCTGTGGGGCTACGAGGTGGGCAACTTCCCCAAGGGCTGGGGCGAGTGGAACGGCCGCTACCGCGACGCCGTCCGCCGCTTCACGAAGGGCGACGGCAACGCGCCAGGCTTCATCGACATGTTCAACGGCGACTACCACCACTTCCACACCTCAGGTGGGGCGCAGAAGACCATCAACTTCGTCGACGCGCACGACGGCTTCAACATGGCCGACCTGGTCAGCTACCAGACGAAGAACAACAACCAGCCCTACCCGTTCGGCCCGTCCGACGGCGGTTCCGACGACAACCTTTCGTGGGATTCGGGGGGTTCGCAGGCGCTGCGCCGCCAGCGGGTCCGGAACCTGTGGGCGATCCTGTTCCTGTCGCGCGGCGTGCCGATGGTGGTGGCGGGAGACGAGTTCGGTCGCACCCAGAACGGCAACAACAACCCGTGGGAACTGCACTCGCTCGCGATGTGCAACAACTACGCCATGATCCCGACCAACGCGCCCCAGCGGGTGCCGGTCGAGGCGGGCGTCGAGGCCGCGTACCACGACAACTTCGGCGAGTTCGAGACGCCGGACAACGTCAACGGCGTGTTCCGCTTCGCGACGTTCATGGCGAACCTGAGGCAGCGTCACGACGCGCTGCTGCAGAACCACTGGGGCGACCTGATCGCCGACGACCAGGACGTGTCCTACCTGTTCCAGACCCCGTCCGGGGAAGGAAGCACCCGCGGCGGCGACCGCGCCGTCGGCGTCTACATCAACTCGCCCGGCGACAACTTCTTCGTCATGATCAACATGGCCGACGTGCCCATCGAGTTCACCGCCCCCGAGATCAGCAAGGGCCGCTCGTGGCGGGCCCTGATCAACACGGACGTGAGCGAGGAGTCGCACTGCAACTACTGGCCGGAGGGGGAGGGCCCCGTCCAGTCGGGCAGCGCCCAGGTTCCCGCCTGGTCGGTCGTGGTGTGGCAGGAGCGTTCCGAGGGCTGAGTCAGGCAAACGGGCCGGTCCGGCCCGGAAGTCGGCAACAATGAGGCATGCCAACCGCAGCCGTCATCTTCAACCCGACCAAGCTCGAGCGCCCCGACCTGGCGGCCGTGCTCGACCCGGCCGCCGCCGAGGCAGGCTGGGGTGAGACGGCCTGGTTCGAGACCGAGAAGGACTCGCCCGGCACCGAGCAGGCACGCGAGGCGGTCGAGCAGGGCTGTGACGTGGTGATCGCCGTCGGCGGCGACGGCACCGTCCGCGCCGTCGTCGAGGGGCTCGAGGGGAGCGGCGTGCCTCTGGCACTCATTCCGCAGGGCACCGGCAACCTGCTCGCGCACCACCTGGCCCTCCCCATCGACGACATGAGCGCCGCGGTGGACATCGCGCTCAACGGGGTCACCCGCGACATCGACGTCGGCATCGTGGACTGGACGCGGCCCGACGGAGAGAAGGAACGCCACGCGTTCGCGGTGATGGCGGGCATGGGTCTCGACGCGCAGATCATGTCGTCCACCGATGAGGACCTGAAGAAGAGGGTCGGGGTGCTCGCCTACGTGCAGGCCGGTGCGGTCGCGCTGCTCAAGGGCCGCCGGATGACGCTGCAGTACCGCATCGACGGCGGCGAACCGAAAATCACGAAGGTCCACACCGTGCTGGTCGGCAACGTCGGGACCGTCGGCCGCAACGTCACGCTGATGCCCGACGCGTCGATCGACGACGGCGCCCTCGACGTGGTCGCGGCCCGCCCGGTCGGCCCGTTCGGCTGGCTGGCGATCGCGTGGCGGGTGCTCGTCGACAACGGCTTCCTGCGCCGCCTGAAGTCGTCGAGGATGCGGGAGCGCGACGACAACGCCAAGGAGTTGCGCTACCTGCAGTGCGCCCACATCGACCTGAACCTGCGCGAACCTGAGGAGATCGAACTGGACGGCGACCACTTCGGCGAGATCCGCTCCGCCAGCATCGAGGTCGCCCGCAACGCGCTGGCGGTCAAGATCGCCGGTTGAGCCTCGCTGGTTGAGCATGAGGCGGCGCGGAGCGTCGGGTCGAAACCTCTGGCACCGTCCCGTTGGTTGAGCCATGAGGCGGCGCGGAGCGTCGGGTCGAAACCTCTGGCACCGTCCCGTTGGTTGAGCCATGAGACGGCGCGGAGCGTCGTCTCATCGGTCGAAACCTCTGGCATCCGGTGCTGGGTCTACTTGTCGGTGCGGGTGGGTTTCGACCGATGAAGTCCGCTGACGCGTCCTTCATGGCTCAACCAACGCGTCCGATGAAGTCCGCTGGCGCGGGCCGGTTGGTTGAGCCATGAGGCGGCGCGGAGCGTCGTCTCATCGGTCGAAACCTCTGGCGTCCGGTGCTGGGTCTGTCCCTCAGGGATCCAGCAGTTCGGCGTGGAGCCTCTCCACCCGGTTGGCGATGTCGTCGCGCACCAACCGCATCCGGTCCATGCCACCGATGCCGCGCAACGAGGGCTCGTCGGTGATCCACGTCTCGATCGGGCCGCGCATCCCCTCGACCGGGTCGACGACCGCCTCCGCGCCCAACACCACGACCCGGTCAACGCCGGCCAACACCTCAGGGTCGATCGGCCGCGGCACCTCGCCGCTCATCGAGGCGCCCACCTCGGCGACCGCAGCCTCGGACTCCGCGTTCAAAGCCGAGCCCGGCGCCGTACCGGCCGAATAGACGTCCACCCCGCCCAGGCGACGCATCAGCGCCGCGGCGATCTGCGACTTGCCGCCGTTCTTGACGCACACGAACAACACCGATGGGCGTGCCATCTCGACCTCCGTTCCCCGACGGGGATCCCGCCGCTACTGCGCGACCTCGGCCTCCCTGGCCCAACGCCGCTTCACCCACCGCCAGCCTCGGCGCGCGAACCGCGCCAGGATGACGGCGAGCACGATCATCGCCACCAACAGGATGCCCGCGATCACGGCGGCGGCGACCGGGTACAGCACGGCCAGGGTCGTCACCCCGACGACCCCGACGTCGCCCGCGACGGAGGCGGAGACGTTGGTGACCGGCTCGGGCGAACTGTTCACGGCAAGCCGGATGCTCGCCTTCGCCAGGTGGCTGACCAGCGCGGTGACGCCGCCGACCGACGCGAGGGTCACCGTCCACAGATCGCCGGAGGCGCCAGCCATCAGCGCGCCGATCAGGGCGCCCGCGACAGGGCGGACGACGGTGGAGGGCACGTCCCAGATGGAGTCGATGACCGGGACCTTGTCGGCCACGAACTCGATGACGCACAGCACGCCCATCACGATCAGCACATCGGTGCGCTGCAGCCCGGCTGGCACGCTGTCGACGCCGAGGAAGCGGCCGAGCAGGCCGAGCACGAGCACCGTCGCGTAGGCGTTGATGCCAGAGGCCCAACCGGCCGCGAAGGTCATCGGGAGCATTTCCATAGACCCAAGTATCGGGGAGAGACCCCGCAATGATCGGCAACCGGGATCAACCGACGCCCGGGTGCTAGCCACGACCCGGACGGGGCCCTGTCAGGCCATCGGCGCGGCCGATAGGGGGAGGCCGGCTCAGCGGGCCCGGCGCCGCATGGTGATCAGGACGATGCCGACGGCGGCCAGTCCGACGACGCCGAGCGCGCCGAGGCCGAACGCCAGCCACTCGCCGCCACCCGGCATGCCTCCGCCGTCCTCGCCGCCACCCTGCGGGGCGGGGTCGACCTGAGCGTCGGGGGCAGGCGCGCGGGGCTCGCCCAGCGCGGCGGTCAGTTCTGCCGTCACGGTCTCGTCGACCGGGCCCGTCCCGTCGCACAGGATCGAGCCCCAGCCCTCGATCGGCTCGCCCATCACATCGGTGTGGGTGGCGAACAGGATGATCCGCATGCCCTCTGTGACGTTGTCGAGACCGCAACTTGCCGAGTTGTTCGGGGTGGTGACCTCGATGGTCTTGGCGGCCTCGCCCTTCCAGACGCGCTCAAGGTCGACGGTGAACACCGTCGGATCGGTGCTGCTGGTCGGGTCGGCCGGGGCGTCGACCGTGCCGACGACGCCCTCCGCGACCAGCACCGCGCGGTCGGCGTTCTCGGCGGCGGTGCTGATGGCGCAACTGCAGGCGGAGGCGACGGTTGCCGGCCCCCAGGCGATGCCGATCGAGCCGGCGAGCATCGCCAGCAGCAGGAGGATTGACTTGCTTCTCATCGGAGTCTCCTTGGCGGAGTGGGTTCAGTGTCGGATGGCCGGTGAGGCCGCGGAGCGGCGACGACGGGCGACGGCGATGGCGATGACGGCGGCCGTGCAGTTGAGGAGCAGCAGGCCGGTGAGCGCCCAACGCACCGCGACGGGCAGCGTGTTGAGCGGATCGACGGGGACGGGCGCGGGGACGTGGCTGTTGAGCCTCTCGAACAGTTCGGGGTCGCTGGCCGCGGTCTTGCCTGGGCCGACGGCGGCCTCGATGTCGGGGACGGCCGACATGCCGTCGCCCATCCACGCCCTGTAACTGTCGGAGATGGTGGAGTTGAACACCAGGATCTTGTCGCCCACGTCGAAGCGCGGATTGCCGCACGAGGTGTCCCTCACCTCGATCCGGGTGCCCGGCAGCGGGTCGCCCTTCCAGATCGTGGTGAAGTCGACGTCGTAACTGGCGTGGTAGGCGCCGATCGGCTCGTACTGGTCGACGACCGTCACGACGGCCACGATGGCGGCCTTGTCGACTCGCTCCTGCATCGGTGGAGGGTCGACGACCGGGGAGACGTCGCACGCGGAGGCGGGCAGCGCCACCCAGGACAGTGCCGCGACCGCGGCGGTCATGGCCAGGTTCGACGCGAGCAGGGGGATGCCCCATCGGGACCGGGCGGGCTTGCCCATCTCGGCTCCTTGGCCTGCTTCGGACGTGGGGTGCGGGTTGTGGGTGGTCATCATCATCCCCTGACCAGTATCAGCAGCGCGAAGGCCGCGACGATCCCGATCGCGACCGGTGGGAGGACGTCCGAGAGGCCGTCGAACCCGCTGACCGGGGTGGGCGTGGCGATGGTCTCCGGCGCCCAGGGCTCGCCGAACCTCGACGCGAGGGCGGCGTCGACCTGCTCGGCCGATCCGTTCGGCAGGCCGCACCACGATGCCCCGTAGGTGCCGTCGTGCTCGAATCCCCACAGCCGGAGTTCCTCCCCGACCTTCAACTCGCCGAGCCCGCACGCGGTCCCCTCGAAGTTGGTCTCCATGGTGACGGTGGCCGACTGCTCGCCCTTCCACACCTCCATGAGCGCAACCTCGTACTCTCCGGCGTACTTGTCTGTGGGGGAGACCCCCGCCGACAGCACCCGCACATTGGCGATGAGGTCCGCCTCGTCCATCAGTTCCTCGGTGGTGAACGGCTTGCACGAGCAGGCGGCGGCGGTAGGCGCGTAGCTGACCTGGAGGATGCCGACGCACGTGAGCGCGAGCATCAGTGAGGTGAGCCACGCGACCCAGGGCAGGCCCTTGGCCGTGCGGGGATGCTGATCTGCTGTCATGTTGGTCACGACGCGGCGGGGTCGCGGTTTGGTTGTCACCCTCGTGCGTCTTTTTTGCTCAGCGGGGCCCGGCGCCGACGTGCAAGACTCACCCCATGGAGTTCACCTCGCTGTACAGCCACGGTTTCGCGCGGGTCGCGGCCTGCACCGTCCCCGTCGCCTTGGGCGACCCGGCCACCAACGCCGAACGGATCATCGAGCAGGTCAGGCTCTGCCACGACGACGGGGCCGCGATCGCGCTGTTCCCCGAACTGTCGGTCAGCGGCTACTCCCTTGACGACCTGCTGCTGCAGGACGTGCTGCTCGACGCCGTCGACGCGGCCATCGTCCGGATCGCGGAGGAGACGGCCGACCTGATGCCGCTCGTGGTGGTGGGTGCCCCGCTCGCCACGGATCGTCGACTGTTCAACTGCGCCGTGGTGATCCAGCGCGGCAACGTGCTCGGCGTGGTGCCGAAGAGCTACCTGCCGAACTACCGCGAGTTCTACGAGAAGCGCCACTTCGCCGACGCCGCGGGCGACGCGGACCTCGGCGCCCTGCTGCGGCCGCACTGGCCGACGGCGATGGACGACGCGGAGATCCCGTTCGGCACCGACCTCGTCTTCGAGGCCGCCGACGTGCCCGGCTTGAAGGTCTTCGTCGAGATCTGTGAGGACATGTGGGTGCCGATCCCGCCGTCGACCAGGGCAGCGCTTGCTGGAGCGTCGGTCGTGCTGAACCTCAGCGCCTCCCCGATCACGATCGGCCGAGCCGAGGACCGCGCGCTGATGGCCCGCTCTCAGAGCGCCCGCTGCCAGGTCGCCTACGTGTACTCGGCCGCGAGCTTCGGGGAGTCGTCGACCGACCTGAGCTGGGACGGGCAGTCGATGATCTACGAGGCGGGCGATGAACTCGCCCAGTCGGAGCGCTTCCTGCCCGACGCGAACCGGCTGATCGTCGACGTCGACCTGGACCGCCTGGCGCAGGAGCGGTTGCGGCAGGGCTCGATGGACGACAACGCCCGGGCCAACGGCGTCGGCGCCTTTTCGCTGACTCCGATCCTGTTCGAACTGGATCCGCCGGAGACCGATCTGGGGCTGCGTCGCCCGCTCGACCGGTTCCCGTTCGTGCCCGACGATCCGGCCCGCCTCAACCAGGACTGCTACGAGGCCTACAACATCCAGGTCTCCGCGCTGGAGCGGCGGATGCTCTCCATGTCGGGCGGGGTCGCGGAGAAGGCCCCCAAGATCGTGATCGGCGTCTCCGGCGGGCTCGACTCGACGCACGCGCTGATCGTCGCCGCCAAGGCCTGCGACCGGCTGGGGCTGCCCCGCACCCACATCCTCGCGTTCACGCTGCCCGGCTTCGCGACCTCCGACCACACGAAGAACAACGCGACGCTGCTGTCGGAGGCACTCGGCGTCACGTTCGACACCGTCGACATCAAGCCGATGGCCGAGGCCCTGCTGAAGGCACTTGGGCACCCGGCGGGCGACGGGGAACCCGTCTACGACGTCACCTACGAGAACGTCCAGGCGGGGTTGCGCACCGACTTCCTGTTCCGCGCCGCGAACCAGCGCGGCGGTTTCGTGCTCGGCACCGGCGACCTGTCGGAACTTGCGCTCGGCTGGTGCACCTACGGTGTCGGCGACCAGATGAGCCACTACGGCGTCAACGCCGGGGTGCCGAAGACCCTGATGCAGCACCTGATCAGGTGGGTGATCAGCTCCGACCAGTTCCCTGAGGAGGGCGTCAACGAGACCCTCGACTCGATCCTGAACACGGAGATCTCGCCCGAGCTGATCCCGGTCGCAGACGGCGCGAAGCCGCAGTCGACGCAGGACTCGATCGGCCCGTACGCGCTGCACGACTTCACGCTGTTCGGCGTGCTGCGCCGCGGCTACCGGCCGAGCAAGATCGCCTTCCTCGAGTGGCACGCCTGGCGCGACGCCGACTCGGGGGAGTGGCCGCCCGGCTACCCGGAGGCCGACCGCCTCGCCTACGACCTGCCCACCATCAAGAAGTGGATGGCGGTCTTCCTGAGGCGGTTCTTCTCGAACCAGTTCAAGCGCACCGCGATGCCCAACGGCCCGAAGGTTCTTGCGGGCGGCTCGCTCTCCCCGCGCGGAGACTGGCGGATGCCCTCCGACGCGTCGGCGAAGGTCTGGCTCGACGAGTTGGAGGCCAACGTCCCGCACTGACGCCGCGGGATGCGGCGCCCTCGCCGAAGACGCGGATGGCCAGCACACTGGCCCACGGTTCCCGTCCAGGTAAGGCTTGCCTAACGGGTCAACTATTACGCAAGGCATTAGTCGTGTAATACTTTCCGGGATGTCTGCCTCAACCGCCGCCGCCGACGCCCGCCCCGCCTACAGGGCCTTCCGGGTGACGGTGGCCCGCACGCTCGAACTGGGCCCACACTTCACGAGGATCACCTTCACGGGTGACGACCTCGTCCACTTCGGCACCGCGGGGCTCGACCAGCGTGTCAAGGTGGTGCTTCCTCTCGCCGGCTCCGGGTTCGAGCACTTCCCGATGGTCGACGACTGGTATCAGGCCTGGCGCGACCTTCCCGTCGAGCGGCGCAATCCCTTCCGCACCTACACGGTGCGCTACACCCGCCCAGACGAGCGCGAGGTCGACATCGACTTCGTCGGCCACGGCGACACCGGACCTGCAAGCCGATGGGCGAGCCGCGCCGAGCCCGGGGATGAGGCCATCATCGTCGGACCCGACGAACGCAGCCCGGGCAGGATGCTCGGAATCGACTGGCGCCCCGGCAACGTCACCACCCACCTCCTCGCGGGCGACGAGACCGCCGCGCCTGCGATCGGCGCGATCCTCGAATCCATGCCCGCCGACGCCACCGGGATAGCCCTCATCGAGGTGCCAGCCGTCGCGGACGCGCACCACCTCATCGCGCCCGAGGGAGTCGAGGTCCGGTTCCTGCCCCGCTCGGCCGACGGCGGCCCCGGCCAACGACTGATCCCCGCGCTGCGCGAATGGGTCGCACAGACCTGCCGCGTCTCTGCCCCGAGGCACCAGAGCATGGCCGAGGATCCCGACGATGTCCCGCTCTGGGACGTGCCCGAGGGCACCAGCCTGGACGGTGACTGCTACGCCTGGATCGCCGGCGAGGCGGGCATGGTCAAGGCCATGCGCCGCTTCCTGGTCACCGACGCCGGGTTGGACCGCCGCAAGGTCGCCTTCATGGGCTACTGGCGCCTCGGCCGGGCAGAACTCGACTGACCATGACCGCCACCACAACCCCTGCCGACCTGGCCGGGGCAACGCTGCGAGCGCGGAGGGCGCGAACGGGCCGGGTATTCGGACTTGCGCTCGCCGCCATGCTCCTCGTCTGCTGCGCGAGCCTCCTCTTCGGCGTCCGCCCCCTCGACCCCGCGACGGTGTGGCAGGCCCTCACGGCCCCGGTGGCCGACAACGTCGACCACATGGTGGTCCTGCAGCAGCGGGTCCCGCGGACCCTCATCGGGCTGGCGGCAGGCGTCGCGCTCGGAGTCGCGGGGATCGTCATTCAGGGCGTCACCCGCAACCCGATCGCCGACCCCGGCCTGCTCGGCGTCAACTCCGGCGCCTCGCTCGCCGTCGTCCTCGCCATCCAACTGCTGGGCGTCACCTCTGCCATGGGGTACGTGTGGTTCGCGTTCCTTGGCGCGGCGCTGGCCGCCGTTGTCGTGTTCTCCTTCGGGCGCGCCCAGCCGGTACAGCTCGCGCTGGTCGGAGCCGCCCTCGTCGCGCTGATCTCGCCGCTCATCACGTTGGTGCTGCTGCGCGATCAGGCGACCTTCGACTCCTACCGCTTCTGGGTCGTCGGCGCGCTCACGGGACGCGACCTGGTTGCCCTCGTCTGGATGCTGCCGTTCATCGCCGTCGGCCTTGCGCTCGCCGCGTTCCTGGCGCATCGCCTCAACGGCCTCGCCCTCGGCGACGACGTCGCCCGAGGCCTCGGCCAGAACGTCGGCCTCACCCGTGCGCTGGCTGCCGCCACGATCGTGCTGCTCTGCGGTGTCGCCGTCTCGCTTGCGGGACCCATCGCGTTGGTGGGGCTGGTCGTGCCGCACGCGGCGCGGCGACTTGTCGGTGCCGACCATCACCTCACAACGGCGCTCGCGCTGCTGCTCGGCCCCATCATGCTGCTGCTCGCCGACGTCATCGGCCGGCTCGTCGTGACCAACGACGAGCTTGAGGCGGGCGTGGTCGCGGCCTTCCTCGGGGCGCCTGTCCTCGTCGCCGTCGCCCGTGGCCGAAGGGTGGTCGGACTGTGATCCTCACGCTCGCCCGCCAGGTCCGGTCCCGACGAAGGGCGCGCTTCCTGCGCGTCCTGCTCGTCGTCGCGCTCGTCGCCATTCTCATCCTCGGCCTCGTCATCGCGGGGCTGCTGCTCGGCGCGGCCGAGTTGGGCGTCGATCAGGTGCTTCGCGGCCTGCTCGGGGTCGGGACGAAGGGCGAGAACCTGATCGTCCACCGGCTCCGGCTGCCGCGGATCGAGGCGGCGCTGGTGGCGGGGACGGCGTTCGGGTTGGCGGGCGCCGTGTTCCAGTCGGTCCTGCGCAACCCCCTCGCCAGCCCCGACATCCTGGGCATCTCAACCGGCGCCAGCCTCGGTGCGGTCGCCGCCGTGCTGTGGTTCGGCTGGAGCGGCCTGGCCATCTCGGTGAGCGCCTTCGCGGGCGCGATCATCGTCGGCCTGTTGATCTGGGCGCTTGCCTGGCGGCAGGGCCTGCACGGCATCCGCTTCGTGCTTGTCGGGATCGGGTTGTCCTACCTCAGCGCGTCGCTGATCAGTTGGCTGCTGAGCCAGGCCTCCGTCAGGGCGGCACAACCGGTGTTGCTCTGGACCATCGGGAGCGTCGCGGACGTCAGGGGCGACCAACTCGACGCGCTCGGCTGGCTCGTCCTGCTGTTCGCGGGCGTGGTCGCCGCGTCATCGCGTCCGCTCCTGGTGCTCCCGCTGGGCGACGAGCTCGCCATCGGGCTGGGCACCCGGCCGGACCGCAGCCGACTCGTCCTGCTGCTTGCGGCGGTCGCGCTCGTTGCGACGGCCACCAGCCTCACCGGGCCCATCGCCTTCGTGGCGCTCCTGGCCGCCCCCATCGCCCGTCGGCTTCAGAACGACGGCCGGCCTGCGCTGCTGATCTCCGCCCTCGTCGGGGCCGCCCTGACGCTCGCCGCCGACGTCCTCGGCCAGCATGGCGTCCCGGGCCTCGTCGCGCCGGTCGGTGTCGTCACCGGCCTCATCGGGGCGCCCTATCTGCTCGTCCTCCTTGCCAGCCAACGAAAGGCCACCGCATGAACCACCACGCCTTCGAGGCGGTCGGCATCACCGTGGGCTACGACTCACGGGTGGTGATCTCGGAACTCGACTTCGTCGTCCCTCCCGGCGCGATCACCGTCATCGTCGGCCCCAACGCCTGCGGGAAGTCCACCCTGCTGCGCGCGATGGCAGGGCTCCACCGGGTGAACGCCGGGGAGGTGAGGCTCGACGGGGAACCCATCGACCTGCTGGGGCGCAAGAGCGTCGCCCGCACAGTCGGGGTCCTGCCGCAGTCCTCCGTCGCACCCGACGGTGTGCGGGTCGCCGAGTTGGTGGCGCGCGGCCGCTACCCGCACCAGGGCTGGTTCGGCTTCGCGCGCAGTGACGACGACCTGATCGTCGCGAAGGCCCTCGCCGACACCGGGATCGCTGACCTGGCCGAGCGACGCGTCGAGGAACTCTCCGGCGGTCAGCGCCAACGCGTCTGGATCGCGATGGTGCTTGCCCAGGCAACCGACATCGTGCTGCTCGACGAGCCCACCACTTATCTCGACGTGTCGCACCAACTCGACCTGCTCGACCTGCTCACCGACCTCAACCGGGAGCGCGGCACCACGGTCGTGATGGTGCTGCACGAACTCAACCTCGCCGCCCGCTACGGAGACCACCTCGTGATGATGCGCGACGGGCAGATCGTCGCGCAGGGAGAGCCCGGCGTCGTTGTCACCGTCGAGTCCATCCGTGACGTTTTCGGCCTCGACTCCCAGGTCGTCGTCGACCCCGTGGCAGGCACCCCGCTCGTCGTGCCCGTCGGCCGCAGGCACGCGGCCTGAACCCCAGAACCGGGGCCGAACCCGGCCCCTCAACCCAAGGAGAACCCATGCGTAAGCCACGCATCCTCACCGCGGCTCTCGCGCTCGCCGTCCTCGCGCTCGCAGGCTGCGGCGCTCAGGCGGGATCGCCGAGCGGCACCCCGGCGCCCGCAGAGGCCAGCGCCCCCGCAACGCAGGCGGGCGACGCGTTCCCCGTCGAGATCACCAGTGCACTGGGGACCGCCACCATCGAGGGACAACCGCAGCGGGTCGCGACCTGGGGATGGGGCTCGACCGAGGCCGCGATCGCGCTCGGCGTCTTCCCCGTGGCCGTCGGAGAGCAGCCGTGGACCGTCGGCGCAGGCAACCTGCTGCCGTGGGTCGAGGCGGCCTACGACCAGGCGGGCGTCGAGAAGCCCGCGATCCTCACCGACGCGGACGGCGGCGCGACCTTCCCATACGAGGAACTGATCGCGGCCGATCCGGACCTCATCGTCGCTCCCTACTCGGGGCTCACGCAGGAGCAGTTCGACACGCTCAGCGAAGTCGCGCCGGTCGTCGCCTACCCCAACGCCCCGTGGACGACGAGCTGGGAGGACACCATCTCCATCACGGCCAAGGCGCTGGGCCGAACCGCGGAGGGGGAGAAGGTACTCGCCGACATCGACGAGTCGCTCGCGACCATGAAGGCGGCGCACCCGGAGTTCGAGGGCAAGACCATCGCGGGCGTCTGGGACGGTGACGGCTCCATGTCGATCTATACGGGCGCCGACCCTCGCATCAGCATCCTCACCGAGCTGGGCCTCGAGGTGGCACCGAGCGTCGCGGCGCTCGACACGTCCAACGGCGGCTTCTACTACGACCTCAGCTACGAGCAGCTCGACAAGCTCGACGCCGACATCCTGATCTCCTACCACGCCAGCGCACAGGACGCGAAGACCTTCCTGAGCAAGCCTGCGCTGCAGGCCATCCCCGCCGTCAAGGCGGGACGGGTCGCCCAGGTCAGTGACCCGGTCACCGTCTCGTCCGTCTCGCCTCCCACGGCGCTGACCTTCGACTGGGAGGACGGGTTGCCTTCGCTGGTCGACAAGCTCTCGGAGGCGGCGAAGAAGTAGCCAGGCCGGGCGGCGGCCGCGGGGTTCGAGCCCGCGGCCACCGCCCGACGCGCATAGGCTGCCACCATGAGCGAGATCACCGTCCTGCACAACCCGCGCTGCTCCACGTCGAGGGCGGCGGTCGAGGCCGTCGACGCCTCCGGACTGGATGCCGAGGTGCGCAACTACCTCAAGGAACCGCTCAGCCGCGACGAGTGGCTGGAGGTCCTCGCGAAGCTGGACGTCGAGCCGACCGAGTTGGTGCGCCGCGATCCCAACTTCGAGCGCTCCGGGCTGGGGGAGGACGACGTCGCGACGGCCGACCAGGTCGCCACGGTGCTGGCCGAGCGACCCGAGTTGGCGCAGCGTCCGGTGCTGATCCGCGGTGGCCGCGCGATCATCGGCCGCCCCAAGTCGGCGGTGCCCGGGTTCCTGGCCTGATTCATAAGGGCCAGCCGTTCTGTGCGTCCTCCCCACCTGGCCGATGACTACGCCTAGCCTGATGCGATGACAGGCAAACGGTCCACCAGGCGCAGGATCAGGCAGGGCGTCTCCCTGCTCATCGGGATCGTCGTCGGCCTCGCGGTCGGCTTCGCCACGGGGTACGACATCGGCATCGCCGCGGGCTGGACCGTCTTCGTCGTCGTCTACTGTCTCTGGACCTGGCTTGCGCTGTGGCCGATGGACTCGCAGCAGACCGCGGCCCACGCCCGCGAGGAGGACCCCGGACGGTGGTACGCCGACCTGATCCTGTTGGGCGCCGCCGTGGCCAGCGTGGTCGGCATCGGCTTTCTGCTCTTCGGTGGCAGCGCCTCGGACCTGGTCGCGGCGGGCATCGGAGTCGCCTGCGTGGTCGCGTCGTGGCTGCTGATCCACACCATTTACGGCGTGCGCTACGCCGACCTGTACTTCTCCGCGCCCAAGGCGCCCATCGACTTCGGCGACGAGCCGCCCAGGTACACCGACTTCGCCTACCTCACGTTCTGCCTCGGCATGACCTACCAGATCTCCGACACGAACCTGAAGACCAACCAGTTGCGGGTCGTGGTGCTGTGGCACACCCTGCTCAGCTACTTCCTCGGCGCGGTCGTGCTGGCCTGCACCATCAACCTGGTCAGCGGCCTCGCTGGCTCGTAGCCGCTCACGCGCCCGACTACAGCAGGTCGTCGGTGACCCTGCGACCGTCCTGCACAGGCGCGATCCATGCCTCAAGCGAGAATCCCTGGCGGCGTGCCTCGTCCAGGTACTCCGAGGCGACCGCCTCGGCCAGTTCGGGCTCGCGGGCCAGCAGCCACAGGTTCTTGTGGTCCGGCGTCCCGACCAGGGACACCGAGTAGTCGTCGGCGATCTTGAGGACCCAGTAGTCGCCCTGCGTGAACGGCAGCCAGCGCAGCGCGGCAGGCAGGAACGAGACCTTCAGCCTGCCCGGGTCGACCACGGTCGCCCGGCCCAGGCTCTGGGTCGGCTTGCCTTCCTCATCGAAGCAGCGGTTGTCCACCTCGACCGCGTCGTCGTCGCCGAGGCGGTACTCGGCGGTGATGCAGGTCGCGGACGGGTCCTCCCACTTGAGCGGCAGCCTGCCGATCTCGTACCAGAGCCCCAGGTAACGCTCGAGGTCAAGGGAGTCGACGGGGGTAACGGTGGTCATGTTCGCCTCAGCTCCGAGGATGGGTCCTCTGGTTTCGACGCTAGCCAGCGACCAGGGGAGTGTCAACGGTTCAGCGGTGCGACCCAGCCTGCCAGGTTCTCCTCGACCACCTCGAGCAGCGCGTCGACGTGCGCGGGTGAGTCGTTGAGGCAGGCGATGTAGTCGAAGCGCGGGCCGCCGGCCGACTCGTAGGCCTCCCGGATCAGCTTGTCGATCTCCTCGAGGGTCTCGACGCAGTCCGCTGCGAAGGCGGGGGAGATGACGGCGACAGAGCGACCCTGTCTGGCGAGGTCGGCCGCGTGTTCGATCGTGTACGGCCGCAGCCACTCCTCGCGCCCGAACACCGACTGGAACGTGGTATGGATCCGCTCCGGCTCCCAGCCGAGGCGCTCGGCGAGCAGGCGCGAGTTCTCCAGGCACTGCTCGTAGTACGGGTCGCCCTCCTCGTAGTAGCGCCGCGGCATGCCGTGGTAGGACGCGATCAGCACGTCGGGCGTGTGGCCGAGCCGTGCGTAGGCCTCCTCGACCGACGATGCCAACGCGTCGACGTAGCTGGGCCGGGAGTAGTACTCGGGGGCGATCCGCACCGCTGGTTGCCGCTTCATCTCCATCAGGGAACGGAACAGTTGGTCGTTGGCCGTCGCCCAGGTCGGGCCCGCGTAGTGCGGGTAGAGCGGCACGAACAGGATCCGGGCGCAGCCCGCCTCGGCCAGTCGGTTCAGCACGTCCGACGTGGACGGGTTGCCGTAGCGCATGCACACGTCCACGACGACCTCCTCCCCGAACCGCTCGACGGCGGCGGCCCGAAGCGCCTCGATCTGGCGGCGGGTGATCGTCATCATGGGCGACTCGTCGTCGACCTCGTTCCAGATCGAACGGTAGATCGCGCCGGAGGTGAACGGGCGGCGGGTCAGCACCGCCAACTGCAGGATCGGCTGCCACTTCCACGACGGCAGGTCGACGACCCGCTTGTCGGAGAGGAACTCGCCCAGGTAGCGCCGCATCGAGCGGTAGTCGGTGCCCTCGGGGGTGCCGAGGTTGGCGAACAGGACGCCGACCCGCTCCGCGGCGGGTCGGGCGGTCTCATGGACGGTGGTGGCTGTGACGGTCACGCGTTCCTCTCGCGGCGGCTGAACCCACGAGTCTAGGAGGAATGCGCCTGACCGGATGGCGACCCGGTGTCGCTCAGGCCAGCGCCTCGTCGACAGGCGTCCAGTCGAGCCCGAAGGCCTCGGCCACCGGTGCGGAGGTCAGCCGGCCCGCCTGGGTGGACAGGCCCTTGGCGAGGGCGGGATCGCGGCGCATCGCATCGCGCCAACCGTGCTCGGCGAGCGCGATGACGTAGGGGAGCGTCGAATTCGTCAGCGCCCACGTCGACGTGATCGGCACCACGCCCGGCATGTTGGAGACGCAGTAGAACGTCGAGCCGTGCACCTGGAACGTCGGGTCCTCATGCGTGGTGGGCCTGCTCGACTCGAAGCAGCCGCCCTGGTCGATGGACACGTCCACCAGCACCGAGCCGGGCTTCATCTGGGCGACCATCTCCTCGGTGACGAGCTTCGGGGCGCGCGCCCCCGGCACAAGCACGGTGCCGATCACCAGGTCGGCGTCGAGCACCTGCTCGCGCACCACGAGCGAGGACGACGCCAGTTGCGTCACCCGGTTGCCCCACCTGCCGAGGCAGGTCCGCAGCTTCTCCAGGTTTGTGTCGAGGAGCGTGACGTCGGCGCCCATCCCGATCGCGACCTCGGTGGCGTTCTGCCCGACGACGCCCGCGCCGAGCACCACGACCTTCGCGTTGGCGACGCCTCCGATGCCGCCCATCAGCAGGCCGCGCCCGCCGGAGTTCTTGAGCAGTTCGTTCGCGCCGACCTGGGGTGCGAGGCAGCCAGCCACCTCGCTCATGGGGTACAACAACGGGAGCAGGCCCGACGGCATCTGCACCGTCTCGTAGGCGATCGACGTGGTCCCGGCCGCGAGCAGCGCGTGGACCAGTTCCTCCTCCGCGGCCAGGTGCAGGTAGGTGAACAGGACCAGGTCCTCACGCAGCCGGTGGTATTCCTCCGGGAGTGGTTCCTTCACCTTGAGGATCAGTTCGGACGCGGCCCACAGGTCGTCGGCGCCCTCGACGATGCGGGCCCCGACTGCCTCGTAGTCGGCGTCGGCGATGGAGGATCCGGCGCCCGCGTCCTTCTCGATCAGCACCTCGTGCCCGCGGAGCACCAACTCGTGCACCCCGACCGGGGTGATGGCGACTCGGTACTCGCTGTTCTTGATCTCGAGCGGCACTCCGATGCGCATGACAGGCTCCTTCACTTCTGCCCTCAGGCTAGCCATCCGATGGCGTTCAGGAGGCGGTGACGTCGGCTTCGTCGCATCGTGCCTAGCCGTTGCGCTCCTCGAGGGCCGCGAACAGTTCGGCACGGGTCGGGCCGGTTGCCGAGCCGAGCACCGTGACGGCCAGCCCGGCGGCCGCGTTGGCGAGCAGCACCGCCTCCTCGACGGCGAGGCCCTCGGCAAGCAGGGCGAGCAGCGCGCCCGCGTGCGCGTCGCCGGCGCCGGTGGAGTCGACGACCTCGACAGGCGGGCTCTCGACCAGCAGCGGGTCACGGTCGCGCCGGTGCAACCAGGCCCCGTCGGCACCGACCCGGACCAGGACGACCGCCTCAGGGCGCGGCAAGCGGTCCCACAACGTCAACGGCCCGGACGGCTCCTGACCGAGGATCGCGGCCTCCCGTTCGTTCATGCTGAACACGGTCGCCGACGCGAGGACCCGGTCGAGGACGGCGGCGGGCACCTCCGCGATCAACGGCCCGGGGTCGAGCAGCAGCCCGGCGGGCGTGAACCCGTCGAGCCAGCGCGCCACCGCGGGGCCGGTTTCGGGGTAGAGCAGGTCGTAGCCGCTGAGGTAGACGAGGTCCTCCGGGCGCCACTGAATGGCCGCGAGGTCCGCGTCGGTGATGGCCTGCTCGACGCCGGGGCTGGTGACGAAGGTCCGCTCGCCATCCGGTTCGATGAACCCGATGCTGGTGCCGGAGTCGCCGTCGGTGCTGCGCGGGATCAGCACCGGCGCGCCCAGCCCGGCGAGGGCGTCGGTGAGCAGCGAGCCGATCGGCCCCGTCCCGATCCGGCCCGCCACGGCAGTGTCGAGGCCCATCCGGATGGCAGCGGCCACGACGTTGTAGGCGCCGCCCGGCTGCGCCGCGACCGGTCCCGCCAGGACATCACCGCCGCGTTCAGGCAGGTGCGGCACGGTCATCATCTGGTCCCCGATGACGCTGCCGATCACCACGAGGCGGCTCATCGGCGGAGCCCCATCAGGCCCGCGGCGAGGCCGCGGAGGTCAAGGTCGGGGTTGGCCACCTCAAGGTAGGCGACCTCGTCCGCTGGGAACCCGTCGACGCCGTGCAACGCCCCGAGGACCGCGCCGGCCATCGCGGCGACCGTGTCGCTGTCGCCGCCGAGGCTCGCCGCGGCCAGCACCCCTGCCCACGGATCGTCGGCATAGGCGGCGACGATCGCCAGCGCGGCGGGCACCGCCTCTTGCGTGGCGACCGAGGTGCCGACCAGTCGGTCGATCTTGTCCAGCGGGTCGGGGCCCATCGCCAGCGAGACGGCCCACCGGATCCGGTCGGGCACCGAGGGGCCCGGCGTGTAGTGGCCGCGGGTCGCGCCCTCCTCGGCGGCCTCCAGCGCCGCGTGCATCAGGTCACGCAGGTCGGCTCCGTCGATTCCCGCGGAGACGGCGGCGGCGATGGCCGCTGCGCCCGAGTTGGCGATCCGGGTGTTGTGGGTCAGCACGTTGACGGCCTCGAGGCGGTCGACGAACCCCGCCATCGGGAAGATCCGGTGGGCGATGCCGAGCGGCGCGACCCGCATCGCGGCGCCGTTGGTGTCGCCCCACCTTCCGGTCCCGGTCGGGGGAGTGCCGCGTCGGAACGCCTCGATGGCCCGCAGCGTCGAGGGCCCGAGCAGGTCGAGCGATCCCTTGGCCTCCATCTCGTGGTGCCAGTCGCTGAGTGCCTGAGCGAATGCGCCGAGATCGACGGTGCCGCCGCCGTCGAGGATCAGGCGGGCCAGGATCACGGCCTGCTCGGTGTCGTCGGTGACGGTGCCCGCCACCTGCCCGGGGCTGATCGGGTTCTCGGGAGGCCCCGGATGGAAGCGGTCCAGCGTCCCGAACAGTTCGACGACGCGCGCCCGGGACAGCATCTGCGTCGGCATGCCGAGCGCGTCTCCGAGCGCCAGCCCGATCAGCGCACCCTCTGCCCTTGCGTTCATGCCTGTCAGCCTAAGCGGCAACGACCGGGCCCGTGGCCCGGGTGCGTCCTCAGGCCTCGAGCGCGTTGGCGGGTGCCGCCGACAGTTGCGCCAACGCGCGGCGCTCCGCAAGCTTGCGCAGTTCCCGTTTGGTCGCGTAGCGGGCCTTGCCGTTGCGGGTGTGGCCGCGCATCACGATGCGCGGCATGCCCTTGTCGGGGCGGGTCGCGACGTTCGAGGAGAACGCGCCCTGGCTCGTGACGGACAGCCGTTCGGTGTCGACCCCCCAACCCTGCGGCACGATCACCGTCGGCGAGCCGTTGTGCCCCACCACGACCATGTCGATGACCGGCGCAAGCGCCGTCGCCTCCAGGAAGTTGAGCGTCAGCAGGCTCCAGAACGAGCAGTACACCTCCAGGAAGGGCGGCACGTTCCACGGGCCCTTCACGTCCCACTTGCCGTCGCGGCCGATCACGAGCGGGTCGTCCCATGTCGAGCCCGGGCCCTGCAACGGAGGGGTGACGTCCAGGAGGAACGCGGCGAGTTCGGCGCTCGGCACCAGGTCGCCGACGATCCGCCGCAGGTCGCCCTGGGTACGGGCCTCAAGGCCGACGCTGACGCGGCCGTTCATCTCGTCGAAGTCGAGGCGCCCGTCGGCTGCCGCCTGTCGCACCAGTTCGATGGCCCGCTCGCGCTGGACCGAGGTGATGCGTAGTTGGTCGTCGCTGCTGTTGATGTCCACAAACCAAGTCTGACAGTAGCGGGAGCCGACGGCATCGGGCCGCGGGCTGATTCGCGCCTCATCCGTGAGACGGAGGCCGTCGCTCAGCCGTTAGCCAACCCCGCCACCGGACGCAGAGGGCGCGTCAGGCAGACTAACCAAACGTGCGTTGGTTAGCTCTCACCGGTGGTGTCCTCGTCCAACTCGTTGTCGGCGGGGTGTACGCGTGGAGCCTGTTCGGCCGCGCACTGCAGAACCCGGAGGCCATGGGGCTGACCGCTGTGCAGGCGTCCATCCCGTTCGAGGTGGCCATCGGCATGATCTTCGTCGGCGCCTCCATCGGTGGAAGGCTGCAGGACCGCAGCAGCCCGCGCCTGGTCGCGCTGATCGGCTCTGCCATCTACGCGGCCGGCCTGATCCTGTCCTCCTTCGCCCGCGACGCGGGCGACCTGTGGCTCCCGGTGCTCGGCTACGGCCTGATCGGCGGCTTCGGGCTCGGCATGGCCTACATCGTCCCGGTTGCGCTGCTCCAGAAGTGGTTCCCGAACCAGCGCGCGCTGGTTACCGGCATCGCCGTCGGCGGTTTCGGCTTCGGTGCGACCCTCACCTCCCCGGTCGCGGAGGCGCTGATCGCCCGGGCCCCCTCGGCGCCCGCGTCCTCGTTCCTGTGGATCGGCATCGGCTACCTCGTCCTGGGGCTCCTCGGCTCGGCCATGATGGGCACCCCTCCCGCCCAGCAGAGCGCCGAGACGACCCCGTCGAACGACCTCGACGTGAAGCAGGCGCTTCGCACGCCGCACTGGTTCCTGCTGACGGGAACCCTCACCGTCGCCGTCGCGGCAGGCATCTCGCTGGTGTCGATGATGGCCGTGGCGGCCGTCGACGTCGGCGGCATCGACGCCGCCTCGGTCGCGACCGTGGTCGGCGTGCTCGCGCTGTTCAACGGCGCCGGCCGGATCGCCTGGGCCTCGGTGGCGCAGCGGGTCGGCCAGTTGCCGGTCCTGGCAGCGATCCTGCTGCTCGAGGGTGTCGCCCTGATCGCACTGCCGCACGCCACCGGCCTGACCTTCCTCGCCCTGGCCGCCGTCGTCTACCTGTGTTACGGCGGCGCGTTCGGCACCCTGCCCTCCGCTGCGGGCGCGTTCTTCGGGATGCGCCATGCCGGGGCGATCTACGGCCTGATGCTCGTCGGCTGGTCGTTGGCCGGTGTGCTCGGCCCGCTGGCCGCGTCCTCGCTCGTCGGTGAGGCGGGCAATTACGCCCTCGCGTTCAGCGTGATGGGGGCCCTCGCCGTGGCGGGTGTTGCCCTGCCGATCGCGACCCGTCGACTCGCCCTCCCTACCGCCCGATCCGTCAAGGTTCGAGAGATGGTTGAGGCTTCCTGACGAGGACTGATATGCCCCTGTCGGGGCGCCGTTGAGCGTAAAACCTCGATGATTTTGTTCCGGGCTGAGAGTTTCTCAGTCCGCGACTCGACTCGCCCGGGATTCTTTGGATAGTGTACGTCCCAAACTATCGGTGTTGACTGCTGAAAACGTGCTTCGTCAACCCTCGATAGGTAGTACAGGGAGGGACACTAGTGCTAATTCAACGGGGGGACTCTGTCCCAAAAGCACAAGCGCCGCAGATTGGGGTGGCTGAATGTTGCCATCGCCATCGGGCTCATTGGCGGATTTTCCGCAGGCCTGGCTCAGCCGGCCAACGCGGCACCCGGTGATCTTGCCTTCGGCAAGGTCATCGTCGACTCGAACAAGAACGATGCGATCGACTCCGGTCCGGTCGGCACCAACGACACCCCGCTCGCGGGCGTCAAGGTGACGCTGAAGGGCTCGGATCCGACGCACGCAGGGTGGGAGACCACGACCGCGGCCGACGGCAGCTGGTCCTTCTCCGCATCCGACGACTACAGCGCATCGCCTGGCCCGTTCACGGTCACGATCGACGCTGCAGGCGTCAACAACAATGCCTACATCACCCCGGTCGCGACCAGCGCCGACAACGACTTCACCCGCGTGGCTGGCAACGGCAACGCGCAGAAGTCCGAGTCTGCCTCGATTCCGGCCGGCACCACCGACCTGGAGCTGAACGCCCTGGTTTACCCCACGTGGTCCACCGACGTGATCGCCCTCAACGACCCGGCCGGCTACGACGGCAAAGCCATCTACACCGGCACGGGGCCGTTCAACAGCGACGACGAGCCGGGCAACGACTCGGGTAATGGCAACGACATCGTCCGCAACGGTGACGTCGTCAACTACAACTGGTCCGTCGCCTCGAAGGCGGAGCTGGACACGAGCTCGACGTTCAACGGATGGTTCGAGCAGACGCTGACCCCCAAGGACGGTGCGGTCGTCACGTTCGGCGAAATCCCGACCGCCTGTGCGGCAGGTACCAGCACCATCACCGCGCTGCCGTCCGGGGACGTACTCAAGCCCCGCGTCGCGCCGCCCGCAGGCACCACGTCGGTGGTCCTGAAGTGTGACCTCGGCACGATCAGCCAGGACACCGCGCAGAAGACTGTCGCCACGCAGGCTTTCGTCACGAGCGCCTCGCCGCACGGTTCCTCCTTCGACACCTCGGTACGCACCTACGGGGCCACCGCCGAGGGCGTCACCACCGCGCGCCCCGATGGGCCCGAGGACTTCGGCCCGTTCAAGATCACCGCGGTTCCCCGCTACGACCTCGAGAAGCAGCGCCCCTGGGTGTGGGCCCTCGGACAGAAGAACGTCAACGGCGTGAACAAGTTCGGCTGGGAGATCATGTACTCGGTGCAGATCAGCACCGACCGCAAGGTTGGCGTTGAGGCGTTCGAGTAGCCGGTCACGTTCGAGGATTCCCTCTGGGGCCTCAGCAACGACGGTCAAGCCACGATGCAGCCCGATTTCCCATGGGAGATCGTCTCCTGCCAGCCGAACACCGGGAACCAGGCCGTCGGCCCCGGCCCCACCACCGTGTACGGCAAGATCGGCGGCAGGAACCAGTCCAACAACGGCAACACCACCGCTGAGGACTCTGTGCGCGACTCCGGCACCTGTGACTTCTCTCGCGTTGGCGACCCTGAGACCGGCAACTACGAGTTCACGCTCAGCGGGATCGATGCCTCCGGTGCCACCTACCCCACCAAGAACGTGGAGGGCAACCCGCTTCCCGCCAACAAGTTCTACGTGGCCAGCTACGCCATCAAGGTGTTCATCCCTTACGAGGCGATCGACGCCATGGACGGGATCGAGGGCAACGGCATCGGCTCCGCGAAGCTGGGAAACCGGGTGGGCGACTTCGACCCGACCGGCCTGTCCGGCGTCAGCAACTACGGCACCGGCAATGAGCCCGGCTACTGCCAGCCTGGCCCCAACACCGACGCCGCCACCAAGTGCGACAAGATGCCCAACGGCACGCAGAGCAACAACGTGAGCCCCACCCTCGCCGAGTTGACCATCAGCCCCGGTTCGTGGGGCAAGGTGCTCTCCAACCCGCGCGGCACGTGGCTGTTCCGTAACGCGGCTCTCCCCGAGTCGGCCAACACTCTCGGCGACGGAGCGGGTCAGGTCCAGCCGGGTCAGACCTACGCCTCCGTGATCACGGCCAGGATTTCGCTCGACACCCAGAACCTGCAGATGTGCGACGTCTGGGACGGGTCGATGATGAAGCTCGACCTCCTGAGGAACATCCCGGGTGACAACGTTTCGACGGGCCCGGTCTGGAATGACCTGTACTCGGCCGCCGTCGAGATCCCGCAGGGTCGTGCGGACCCCGACCGGGCCAAGATGCCCGCGTTCCAGGACAACGTCACCATCAAGTACGCCCACGTCGACTACGGGTCGGACGACCCCAACAATGGGAGCTTCGACTCGGCCACCAACAGGTGGAAGGGCACCTGGACGACCCAGAAGGCAGCCGCCGGCACCAACATCGCCTGTGGTAACCCGAACGTGACCTGGTATGACAACCCGGCCGACGTCCCCGGTGGTATCGACGGGGTCAACGCCGCCTGGCTGCAGACCAAGCCCGGATACACGCAGCTCAACAGCACGAGCTTCCAGTGGATGATCGGCCTGCAGCAGCGCAACACCTACTACGGTGGCCCGCACGCAGGCCAGGAGATCCCCGAGCTGACGGTGGCGGCGAACTTCGCCAACCTGAAGTCGGACACCTTCGGCAACTGGAAGCCCGTCAATGACTACCTGCCGGGTGCAGGTAACACCGACGGCAAGACCGTCGCGTCGGAGAACGGCTCCTCGATGGGCGACCGCTGGACCCTGGTCCGCGCCCGCCTCGCGATCACGAAGCACACGATCGACGGCACCGTGAACGGCACGGACGCGACCGGCGCTTCGGCCATCGGCAACACGGGTTCGGCGAAGGCAGGCACGCCTGTCATCTGGCAGATCGACCCGTCGCTTTCCGCGGCGAGCGACGCACCGGCGCCGGTGGACAACGTCGTCGTGACTGACACCCTCCCCAAGGGTGCCGAGTACGACCCGGCAGCGACCGCCGCTATCGAGGGCAACACCGCGCCGAGTTCGTACACGGTCAATCCAGACGGCACCACGACGCTGGTGTGGAATCTGGGGACGCGCACGCCGAACCAGCCCCTCGGTCCGCTGAAGGTCGTCACGCACGTCGATCCGCTGCTGCCGAACAACACCTCGCTGATCAATAAGACCGAGGTGCACGCCGACGGCATCGTCTACTACAAGTCGGCGCACTTCGACGATCACACGGTGACCGTGACCCAGCCGGGGTCGCTTCAGCTGAAGAAGTCCGTCGACCAGGTCCTCGACCTGCAGGACAAGGACCAGGTGTACACCCTGCAGGTCCGAAACTTCGGTGAGACCCTCCGGGTCGCCGCGCCGACCGTGATCGACGTCCTGCCGTACAACGGGGACGCGACCAACGACGCAAACGTCAATCGCAACCCGGCCTCCGACTTCTCCGGAACCACGAAGCTGACCGCCGCTCCGCAGGCGTTCTGGTTCGACGGCACCACGCCGGCGAACGGCACGTTCTACTACACGACGGTCGATCCGAAGCTGGTTCCCCAGGACCTGAACGAGGACAATCCGAGCATCTGGTCGACCACGTTCACCACGGACGCGACCGCCTGGAAGTTCGTCGCCGCAGAGAACCTGGACTTCGCGGGCACCGGCGTGCGGTCGGGCCTGCAGTTCAAGTTCACGATGAACCAGGCCGACAACGAGGCGGGCGACCTGTACGTCAACCGCTTCACGGCGTTCAGCGACACCTTCAAGAACGAGAAGACGGGCATCTACCAGGTCCTGACCTCCAACCAGGTGATGGTCCGCATCGTCGGCTTCTCGCTTGGAGACCTGATCTGGTTCGACCTCAACAACGACGGCAAGTTCGATTCGACCGTCGATAAGGCGGCACCGGAGGGTGTCAAGGTCGACGTGTACAAGGCCGACGGCACCCTCGCGGGGAGCGTCACGACGAACAAGGACGGACGCTGGGTTCTCAACGACCTGCCCGAGGGCGACTACTACGCGGTCATCCCCGCGGCGGAGTTCGCCGCAGGCGGCAAGCTTGCGGGCTACGTCGCGCAGACCGTCGGGTACCAGGCCGATCCGGACACCGACAAGAACGAGGGCGAAGACCACAACGGTGCCCCGTTCGAGGGCGGCATGAAGACCGGCAACATCCACCTGTCTGCCACCGTCAACGGTTCGACGATCACCGGCAATGAGCCGCTGAACGACAACACCGGCAACATGCCCGTCACCCCCGGCACGACCGACGGCTTCACGAACTTCACCCTCGACATGGCCCTCAAGGCCGTCCCGGGCTACGAGTTCACGAAGACGGCCAATCCGAAGTCGGGCACCGACGTGGTCGCCGGTGACACCATCACCTACACCGTCGTCGGCACGAACACCGGCAAGACCCCGCTGGCCGTCGAGATCACCGACGACCTGGCCGAGGTCCTCGCCTACGCCGAGGGCAACGCCCTGACCGGGGCCCCGACCGCGACCATCGGGACCACGGCAGCAGCCGCCCCGACCGTCGACGGCACGACCCTCACCTGGACCGGCGACCTCAAGCCCGGCGAGACCGTGACCCTGAAGTACACCATCACGGTGGGCGAGGGGCACGAGGGCAAGATCGTCAACAACAAGGCGAACTCGACGGCGACCCCGCCGTACGATCCGCCGATCACGCCCCCGGAGGTCGTGACCGAGCACCCCATCCCGGGGTACACGTTCACGAAGACGGCCGATCCCAAGTCGGGCACGGACGTGGTGAAGGGTGACACCATCACCTACACGCTGACCGGTACCAACACCGGCGCAACCGCGCTCGATCCGG